>NZ_JBYMDX010000005.1:0-1461950 GCF_057766425.1 Mesorhizobium sp. P160187 | reverse complement strand
CGGCCTGTCACGCCGGAGGTCGCGGGTTCGAGCCCCGTCACTCGCGCCATTTCTCCTCAGGAGAAATGTGACATAATCGTCTAGAACATGGTCTTTCATGTGGAAATTCAGATCCGGTCGGATCTGAATTCGGTCTCTCCCGCAACGACGTCACCCCTTGGCCAGCAGCGCCTCGACCTCCTGCAGCGTCGGCATGGAGGGCGCCGTACCCGGCCTTGTCACCGAAATGCCGGCGACGGCGCAGGCGAAGCGGACGGCTTGCAGCGGCTCCACGCCTTTGGCGAGTGCGGCGGCCAGGCCGCCATTGAAGGCATCGCCCGCACCGGTAGTTTCGACCACTGCGCCGGCATTGACCACCGGGACATGGTCGGACCGAGCGGCCGTGTGCAGCAGCGCGCCTTTTTCGCCGAGCGTGATGATGACCGAGCCGACGCCTTTTTTGAGCAGGCTGTCGGCGGCGCGGCGAGCGTCGTCGATCGAAGAAACCTTGATGCCGGTCAGTTCCTCCGCCTCGGTTTCGTTGGGGGTCACATAGTCGCACAGCGTGTAGATGCGGTCCGGCAGCTTGGCCGCCGGCGCCGGATTGAGAATGGTGGTCACCCCTGCCCCGCGCGCGATCTCGAGTGCGCGCAGTGCCGCGTCGATCGGCTGTTCGAGCTGGGTGACGAAGACGCCGGCTCCACGGATCAGGCCGGCATTGGCCTCGATGTCTTCAGACGAGATCAGCATCGCCGCACCCGGGCTGACGATGATGGCGTTGTTGCCGGTCGTCTCCTCGATGAAGATGTAGGCCGCGCCGGTATAGCTTTGCGGCGTGTCGATGACGGCGGATTTCACGCCCGCCTCTGCCCAGGTCGCCTTGGCCATGTCGGCGAAAGCATCGACGCCAAGCCGGGTCAGGAAAGTGATGTCGGCGCCGAGCTTGCCTGCCGCCACCGCCTGGTTCGAGCCCTTGCCGCCAGGTCCCAGCTTGAAGGAATTACCAAGAATGGTCTCGCCCATGCGCGGCTGTCGATCGGCCCGGTAAGCGGTGTCGGCGACGAAAACGCCCAGAATGACGACAGGCTTGCCCGACGCCATGGCCCTACTCGGCGTCCGGCGGCACGACGCCCTTGCGAAAGGCGAAGCAGCCATAGAAGCGGCGCTCGCCGGTCTGGATGACGCAATAGGCTTTCTTGGCGCGCTCGTAGAAGGCATAGCGCTCGACCGAGATCATCGGCCAGGCCTTGCCTTCCGTCTTGTCGATCTCCTTCTGCACCTCTTTTTGCACCGGCGGGATCTCGTCCGGCTTGCCGACGATCTCCATGCGCGCGGCCGCATCGTCGACGAAAGTGTCCAGCGGATAGAGCGACAGCACCGCCTTGACCACATCGGCCGCCGAGGCGTCGATGTGCAGCAGCTTGCCGAGCACGGTCTGCTTTGCCACCGAATCGGCGGGGAAATTGGTGTCGGCGATGATCAGATCGTCGCCGTGTCCCATTGCCCTGAGCGCCTGGAGCACATCGGCATTGAGCAATGGGTTGATCCCTTTGAGCATAGCAGTCCTCGTCAAACAGGTTTGGTCAAAGTCGATTGGAAATCAGAGCCGGTTGCCGGTCTCGGCGTCGAAGAGATGGACCTGGTCGAGGCGCGGCTTGAGATTGAGCGTGTCGCCGGGCTTGAAGTCGTGGCGCTCGCGAAACAGCGCCACCATCTCGCCCTCGCCGAAACGTACGAAGACCAGCGTTTCGGAACCGGTCGGCTCGACTACCGAGATCTTTGCCGGCACGCCGTCGGGATGGATTTCGAGATGCTCGGGCCGCACGCCATAGACCACGGCCTGGCCCTCCTTGGCGGCGCTGCCGGCCGCAATCGGGAACAGCGTGCCTGCTATCTCGACCTTGTCGCCTTTGCGCACCACGCCTTTGAGCAGGTTCATCGACGGCGAGCCGATGAAGCCGGCGACAAACAGATTGGCCGGCCGGTCGAACAATTCCAACGGCGCGCCGACTTGCTCGATGCGGCCGTCGCGCATGACGACGATCTTGTCGGCCATGGTCATGGCCTCGATCTGGTCGTGGGTGACGTAGATGGTGGTGGTCTTCAGCCGCTGGTGCAGTTCCTTGATCTCGGTGCGCATCTGCACGCGCAGCTTGGCGTCGAGATTGGAGAGCGGCTCGTCGAACAGGAAGACCTGCGGATTGCGCACGATGGCGCGGCCCATGGCGACGCGCTGGCGCTGGCCACCGGAGAGCTGGCGCGGATAACGTTTCAGGTACGGATTGAGGTCGAGAATGTCGGCGGCGCGCTTGACCCGCTCGGCGACCACGGCTGGATCGGTCTTGCGCAGCTTCAGCGCAAACGCCATGTTCTGCTCCACCGTCTTGTGCGGATAGAGCGCGTAGTTCTGGAACACCATGGCGATGTCGCGCTTGGCCGGCGGCAGATTGTTGACGATGCGCTCGCCAATGGCGATCGTGCCGCCGGAGACGGTCTCCAGCCCGGCCACCATCCTGAGCAGCGTGGACTTGCCGCAGCCCGACGGGCCGACCAACACCACGAACTGGCCATCGGCGATATCGACGCTGACCTCGTGCAGGACCTTGACGGTTCCGAACGCCTTGGCCACATTGCTGATCGCGACTTGAGCCATCGTCCCCCCTTTTCTCGCGGTGAAGCTAGCCATTGCCAACGGCAAGGGCAAGTCGGTATGTTATCGATAAAAAGCCATTCGTGTTGACAAGGTAATCGATTACGCAAATATTAGCTGTTGCCAATCCGGCAGTCGGATTTTTATCCGAAAATCGGAGCTCCAGGCGACGCAGGGTGGGGTCCCACGTCCCCGTATGATAAAGGAGAACCGCCGACGTTTCGGCGTCGGAGGGATTGGCATTTTAATTCACGACTGTTGTTCTGGGAGGAATAGATGAGAGTCGGTCTGTACGAAAAACTCGTCCGCGCGGGTGCCACCCGGCGTGACATACTCAAGGGCGCGGCCTCGATGGCCGCGATCGCCGCCGCATCGGGCGCTGGGCTCGGCGCTTTCACCCGCCCGGCTGAAGCCGCCAGCGAGCTACGCTCCAAAATTCTTCAGATCCCCGGCGTCGGCAAGGGTCAGCCGACGGATGCCGATTTCCAGAAGGTCGGCGAACTCTGCCTGGAAGCCACCAAGGCCAACGTCAAGGAAGGCGAATTCGCCGGCGTCGAGCTCACCTTCATGGGCCTCAACAACCAGAACCTGCACAATGTGCTGTTCCGCGGCTTCCTGAAGCCGTGGGAGGCCTATACCGGCGCCAAGATCAGCTGGATCGACCTGGCGCAGGCCGACTACAATGCCCGCCTGCAGCAGTCGATCGCAACCGGCACCGTCGACTTCGACATCATCGAGATGGGCGCGCCCTTCGAAGGCGATGTCTGCGGCAAGGGCCTGACGTCCGAGATGCCCGACTGGGTCAAAGAGCAGATCGACATGAAGGATGTCGTGGCCTATCTGCAGCCGCCGGTCGGCACCTGGGACGGCAAGCAGTACCGGATCACCGTCGATGGCGATGCGCACAACTTCAATTACCGCACCGACGTTTTTGCCGATGCCGACCTCGCCAAGGCGTGGAAGGACGGCGGCGCGACCACCGAATGGGGTGTGCCGAAGACCTGGCAGGAAGTCCAGGCCGTCACAAAATTCCTCAAGGGCAAGAAGTTCAAGGACCAGGACGTCTTCGGCTATCTCGATGCGCCCAAGGCCTGGGGCGGTTTCGGCTTCTACTTCCTCGGCAGCCGCGCCACCGCCTATGCCAAGCATCCCGACGACAAGGCCTGGCTGTTCGATGCCGACACGATGAAGCCGCGCATCAACAATCCGGCCTGGGTGCGCGCCATCCAGGACGTCATCGACGCGCTGCCGTCGGAGCCCGCCGACCAGATCAACGCCGACCCGAACACGACAGCCTTCCAGCAGTTCCTGGCCGGCACCGGTTCGATGGTCACCTGGTGGGGCGACGTCGGCTCCAACGTCAAGACCAACGATAGCTCGGTCATCGGCGACGTCACCGGCTTCTCGATCCTGCCGGGGTCCGACGACGTCTACAATGCCAAGACCGGCGCTTGGGACAAACTCGCCAGCGGCCCGAACTATGCGCCGAACTGCGCCTATCTCGGCTGGGGCGTCTACGTCATGGCCCGCGTCGATACGGACGAAAAGAAGAAAAAAGCGGCATGGTCGGCCGCCGCTCATCTCGGCGGCAAGGACCTGTCGATCTGGACGGCGATGTATCCGTCCGGCTTCCAGCCCTACCGCAACTCGCATTTCGACATTCCCGAATGGGTGGCGGCAGGCTACGACGAGGCGTTCATCACCTCGTATCTGAAGTCGGAAGCCGACAGCTACAACCATCCGAACGCGGCGATCGAGCCGCGCATCCCCGGCATCTTCCAGTATTATTCGGCTGCCGAGGACATTCTGGCCAACACATTCGCCGGCAAGATGAAGGCGCAGGAAGGCGCCGACGCCATTGCCGCGGCCTGGGAGAAGCTGACCGACCAGATCGGCCGCGAAAACCAGATCAAGCTCTACAAGGCCTCGCTCGGCGTGTAGGCTGATCCTATCGTGACAACAGGTCCGGCGGTGCAAGCCGCCGGACCTGACCGGCTCGGGCCGGTCGCAGGCTTGATTTTTTAAACGGACGGGGACGCGTGGCAGACCAGACCACCAATGCATGGCCGGCCAACGCCGGCCCAGCCGATCTGATCTCGCCGGCCCGCAAGCGGGCGGGTTTTGCCCTGATGGCGGCCGCCACGCTTGGCCTGCTGGCGGTGATCGCGTTTGAGATCCTCTACAAGAACGAGATCACCACGCTCGGCTTCGAGACCTGGCGTCCGATCGTCTACGCCTATGTTCTGTGGGGCGTGGCGCTCGGCATCGGCCAGGTGCTGACGCGCGGCGAGGACGGCCAGCGCGCGCTGTTCCTGCTGCCGGCGCTGCTGTTCACCATCGCCATGGTGATCTTCCCGACGCTGTTCGGCTTCTATATCGCGCTGACCGACTGGAACCTGTCGTCCTTTTCCGGCCGCAAGTTCAACGGGCTCGACAATTTCTGGCAGATGCTGGCCGATCCCTACTACCGCAACGCGCTGTTCAACATGGTGCTTTATGTGCTCGCCGTGCTGGTCGAATATGTCATCGCTTTCGGCCTGGCGCTGCTGCTCAACGCGCAGATCCGGGCGCGCAAATTCTTCCGAGTCGTCTTCCTGATGCCGCTGATGCTGTCGCCGGTCGCGGTATCCTGGATGATCGGCAAATCGCTGATGGAATACCGTTTCGGGCCGGCGGCGACGCTGGCGCGCCATCTCGGCTGGGAGAACCCCGCCTTCTTCTCCAACCCGATCACCGCCCGCATCTCGATCATGGTGCTCGACGCCTGGACCTTCATCCCGTTCATGATGATCATGCTGCTTGCCGGCCTGCAGGCGATGTCGCGCGACGTGCTGGAGGCAGCGCGCGTCGACGGCGCCACGCCATGGCAGACTTTTTGGCAGGTCACCTTCCCGCTGATGCTGCCGGTGTCGGTGACGGCGGTGATCCTGCGCATCATCTTCAAGCTGAAGCTTGCCGACATCATCATCACCGTGACCTCCGGCGGGCCTGGCGGCGCCACGGATTCGGTGTCGAGCTTCATCTACCGCGAATACCGCGACCGCTCGAATGTCGGCTACGGCACCATGCTGGCGATGGCCTATCTCGTCATCATCGTCGTGTTCGTGACCTGGCTGTTGAAATTGGCCAATCGCTTCGTGCGCAACGTGAACTGACGAGGCACAATGAGCGTCCAGACCACCGACTATACTGCCTCGGAAATCCGCTCACCGCTAGGTTTTCTGGCCAATCGCATCTTCATCTATGGCGCGCTGGCGTTCTGGGCCTTCATCTGCCTGTTCCCGATCTACTGGACGATCACCACCTCGTTCAAGACTGCGGTCGACGTCACGCAAGGACACCTCATCCCGTTCGTCGACTTCCAACCGGACTGGAAGGGCTGGCGCTCGCTCGGCCTGTCGCCGGATTCGATCTTCCAGACCTCGACGGTGCGGGAGGAGTTTTTCAAGCGCTTCATGAATTCGGTCATCACCTCGGTCGGCGCATCGAGCCTCGCCATCGTCATCGGCAGCCTCGCCGCCTATGGGCTGACCCGGTACCGCTATCAGTTCGCCTGGTTCAAGAACGAGGACATCTCCTTCTTCTTCCTGTCGCAGCTGATCCTGCCGCCGGTGGTGCTCGCCCTGCCCTTCCTGGTGCTCTACCGCGAGGTCGGCCTGCTCGACACACGCATCGGCCTGATCCTGCTCTACACGCTCATGGTGCTGCCGATCGTCATCTGGATCATGCGCGACCAGTTCAATTCGATCCCTGTCGAACTGGAGGAGGCAGCGCTGGTCGACGGCCTGTCGATCTGGGGCGCCTTTTTCCGCATCGTCATGCCGATTGCGCTGCCGGGCATGGTCGCCGCCTTCATCCTGGCGATGGTGCTGTGCTGGAACGAGTACTTTTTTGCGGCACTCCTGACGTCGACCGACGCCAAGACCATTCCGGTGATGGTGGCGAGCCAGACCGGCTCGCAAGGCATCAACTGGTGGTCGATGGCGGCGCTTGCCACCGCCGCGATCGCACCGCTGGCGGTCATCGGGATTGCGCTTGAACGCTATCTGATCATGGGCATGACGGCGGGGGCGGTGAAGTAGGCGAGAGGCGGCGTGCCCCTCTACTGTTGACCTCGGCGGGACAGCACCCCCCTCTGGCCTGCCGGCCATCTCCCCCGCAAGGAGGGAGATCGGCAGCTTTGGCTGCATCGCTTTTCTTGCGACGTAGGTGATTGGCGAAAGCGGAAATGACATCTGATCTCCCCCCTTGCGGGGGAGATGTCCGGCAGGACAGAGGGGGGTGTGAAGGATCGCTACAGAGCGACTTTGTCTGCTAGCGCCCCAATATCGCCCTCAGGTGATCCATGATCATCGCCACACCCTTTCGCCCCAGCTCCGCCGAGGCCTCCGGCGCACTGGCCGTATACCACGCGGTATTCTCGCCAAAACGCCCGGCATCGACCGCTTCCGGACACAGTGCCAGCATCAATGATGTCTCGCCAACACCGGCGTGATCGAACGGATACTTCCCGTTCATGGCAGCCGACATTAGCGGGTGCACCTGCACCCAGTTGAAGAAATTCTCGCCGGCGGCGTGCCCGGAATAATAATCGGCCATCTCGTCTGAGCCCCACCAGCCCTCGCCGCGCTGCTTCTCGAGGAAGCGGAAGATCGCCTGGCGGCCGGCGGCCTTGAAGGCGAGATCGGTCGGCATGCCGGCGGCAAAGTTCTCGGTCTGGTGGTGGATGATGGCGTTGATGTTACGAAAGCCGATGCGCAGCAGGCTGTATAACAATTCTTCGGCGAACGGCGCCAGCTGGTTGCCGCCGACCTGCACCGAGCCGTTGCCTTCGGGTGCTGCCACCACATAGCTCGCCGCACCGTAGTAGAAAGCCGGCAGGATGACGACGTCGGCCTCCTTCTCGTAGAGCTCCAGCGTCTTGACGACGGCCAGCGTGTCCATGCCGACGGCCATGTGCTCGCCGTGATATTCGAGCACGCCGAGCGGGAGAGCGACCGGCCAGTTCTCGGCGATCGCCTTGCGGATCTGGTGCGGCAGCATCAGTTCGTAGCGCATGATCTATTCCATGTTGGTGTGGCGGGCGCGCATGGCCTCGGACGACTGGCCGGTCAGCGCCTTGAGCTTCAGCACCATGACCTCGAACAGCAGGAACGGCGCCCCTTCGAAGACCGAGCCCATCGGCAGCAGCGATGTCTTTTGCGGCCCTTGGTCACGCGCCATGGTCTGCGCCGGGATCAGCAAGGTGAAGTCGGCAAGCGCGACCGCACTGCTGCCTGCCTCGGCGGTGAGCAAAAGCACGGTGGCGCCGGCCTGGCGGGCGACTTGCATCAAGGTGAGCACCGTCGTCGTCTCGCCCGGGCCGGAACTGACCAGGAAGACATCGGCTGCGCCAAGCGGTGGCGTGTTCATGTCGCCGACCACCGACACCTCAAGCCCAAGGTGATAGAGGCGCATGGCGAAACCCTTGAGCTGCAACGCTTCGCGGCCGCAGCCATAGACGCCGATCTTTTGCGCGCGGGCCAGGGTTTCGCAGGCGATGTCGATGCCGGCTTCGTCGACGCGCGCCAGTACGGCGCCCAGCTCTTGCAGGGCGGTCGAAAACATATCCGAGCCGGCATTCGCCATGAGAGTCCCATCTGTCGGGCCGGGTTTGTGGCCGGTGATTTCCGGTTGCGCGCTTTCGGAAAAGGCTTGTTTTTGTTCATGCTATCATCGGGAAAATGCCTGTCCAACGGCCATGGCGGCTTTTGCTGAGCCAGCGGCGTGATAGTGTCATGTCAGACAATCAATCCAGGAAATCAGCACGACATGAAGACACGGCATTTCGACCGCATCGGCAATGGCGGCCTCGACTTCACCGAGCTTGGCTTCGGCAGCGCGCCGCTCGGCAACCTTTACCGCGCCGTCCCCGACGCGGATGCCAACGCGACGCTGGAGGCGGCGTGGGCGACCGGCTGCCGTTACTACGACACCGCGCCGCTCTATGGCCTGGGCCTTGCCGAAACACGGCTCAATGCCTTCCTGCGCGGCAGGAAGCGCGACGATTATGTGCTGTCGAGCAAGGTCGGTCGCCTGTTGCGCGCCTGCCCGCCGGAGGAACGAACCGGCATCGGCAAGTTCTTCGACACACCGACGCGCAAGGAGGTCTACGACTACAGCTATGACGGCGTCATGCGCTCGTTCGAGGCGTCGCTGGAACGGCTTGGCGTCGACCGCATCGACATCCTTTTCGTCCATGACCTCGACATCTTCACCCATGGCAGCAAGGAGGCGTCAGACCAGCGCATCGAGGAATTCATGGCCTCGGGCTACAACGGACTGGTTGCGCTGCGCGACCAGGGCGTGATCAAGGCCTTCGGCGGCGGCATCAACGAATGGGAGGTTTGCCAGACGCTGGCGGAGCGTGGCGACTTCGACCTGTTCCTGCTGGCCGGGCGCTACACGCTGCTGGAACAGGAAGCGCTTGCCACCTTCCTGCCGCTCTGCGAGCAACGCGGCATCGGCATCGTTCTCGGCGGTCCTTACAATTCCGGCATCCTGGCGACCGGGCCGAAGCCAGGCGCCTATTACAATTACTCCGAGGCGCCAAGGGACATCATGGATCGCGTCGGGCGCATCGAGGCCGTCTGCCAGCGCCATGGCGTCAGGCTGATCGAGGCGGCGCTGCAGTTTCCGCTGCTGCACCCCTCCGTGGTGTCGGTCATCCCCGGCGGCCAGCGGCCGAGCGAAGTCGAAAGCAACCGCGCCCTGCTCGATGCCAAGCTGCCCGCGGCGCTGTGGGCGGACCTCAAGCAGGAAGGCCTGATGCGCGCGGATGCGCCGGTGGGCTGAAGGCTCGCCTCAGCGGGCTGACGGCTTGCCGCGATCGAGGCAAAAGAAAAGCCGGGCGAACCCGGCTTTCCAACATTCTCTGAAAAAATTTTTAGTTGACCGCGTCCTTGAGGCCTTTGCCGGCCGAGAACTTCGGCACGGTACGCGCCGGAATCTTCACTTCCGCGCCAGTCTGCGGGTTGCGGCCAGTCGATGCCGCACGCTTGGAGACGGTGAAATTTCCGAAGCCGACGAGCCGTACATCGCCGCCCTTCTTCAGTTCGCCAGTGATGACGGAGAACACCGCCTCAACCGCCGACTGTGCGTCACCCTTCGAAATGCTCGCGGATTCAGCGACAGCGGAAACCAGTTCGTTCTTGTTCATAAAAATTCCCTTCCATGAGAAAACCGGAACTTTCGACTCATCCGGCAGGAGAGGGACTTTAGAAAGAAGCGCTCGCAAACCCAAGTCAAAAAGCCGGAAATAAGTTGAAAAAAGCCCGGAAAAGGTGGGTTTTTCACATGAAAAAGCCGGGCTCAAGGCCCGGCTCTCTCTTTGTGCACTGCAACTTTAGTAGTTTCTAATGTGCAAGCGACTTTCCAGCATCGTCAACGGTATCGGTGGAAGCCGGCGGATTGACCGGCTCGACCCACTCGATCGGCTCCGGCATGCGCACCAGCGCGTGCCTCAGAACCTCGCCGACACGTGAGACCGGAATGATCTCCATACCGTTCTTCACATTGTCCGGTATCTCCGCCAGATCCTTGGCGTTGTCTTCCGGGATCAGCACCTTCTTGATGCCGCCGCGCAATGCGGCGAGCAGCTTCTCCTTGAGGCCGCCGATCGGCAAGATGCGGCCGCGAAGCGTTATCTCGCCAGTCATCGCCACATCGGCCCGGACCGGAATACCAGTCATGACAGACACGATGGCTGTCGCCATGGCAGCACCTGCAGACGGACCGTCCTTCGGCGTGGCGCCTTCGGGCAAGTGGACGTGGATGTCACGCTTGTCGAACAGCGGCGGCTCGATGCCGAAATCGATGGCCCGCGAGCGGACATAAGAGGCCGCCGCCGAGATCGATTCCTTCATCACGTCGCGCAGATTGCCGGTCACCGTCATGCGGCCCTTGCCGGGCATCATGACGCCTTCGACCGTCAGCAGCTCGCCGCCGACTTCCGTCCAGGCAAGACCGGTGACGACACCGACCTGATCGTCAGCCTCGACCTGGCCGAAGCGGAAGCGCGGAACACCGAGGTAATCGGCGAGGTTCGCCGCCGTGATGCTCACCGTCTTCTTCTTCGTCTTCAGGATCTCGGTCACCGCCTTGCGCCCGAGTTTCATCAGCTCGCGCTCCAGGCTTCTGACGCCCGCTTCACGGGTGTAGGTCTGGATGATGCCGCGGATCGCGTCCTCGCCGACGGAGAATTCCTTCGGCTGCAGGGCATGGTCGCGGATCACCTTGGGCATCAGGTGACGCTTGGCGATCTCGATCTTCTCGTCCTCGGTGTAGCCGGCGATACGGATGATCTCCATGCGGTCCATCAGGGGCGCAGGGATGTTCAGCGTGTTCGCCGTCGTCACGAACATCACGCTCGACAGATCGTATTCGACCTCGAGGTAATGGTCCATGAACGTCGAGTTCTGCTCGGGATCGAGCACCTCGAGCAAGGCCGATGACGGATCGCCGCGGAAGTCCTGGCCCATCTTGTCGATCTCGTCGAGCAGGAAGAGCGGGTTGGACTTCTTGGCCTTCTTCATCGACTGGATGACCTTGCCGGGCATCGAACCGATATAGGTGCGGCGGTGACCACGGATCTCGGCCTCGTCACGCACGCCGCCAAGCGCCATGCGGATGAATTCGCGGCCGGTCGCCTTGGCGATCGATTTGCCGAGCGAGGTCTTGCCGACGCCGGGAGGGCCGACGAGGCACAGGATTGGCCCCTTCAGCTTCTTCTGGCGGCTTTGCACGGCGAGATACTCGACGATGCGGTCCTTGACCTTGTCGAGGCCGAAATGATCGGTGTCGAGCACGTTCTGCGCAAACGCCAGGTCCTGCTTGACCTTGGAGTTCTTGCCCCACGGGATCGACAGGATCCAGTCGAGATAATTGCGCACCACGGTCGATTCCGCCGACATCGGCGACATCGTCCGCAGCTTCTTCAACTCGGCTTCCGCCTTTTCGCGGGCCTCCTTGGAGAGCTTGGTCTTCTTGATGCGCGCCTCGATCTCGGCGGCCTCGTCGCGGCCGTCCTCGCCTTCGCCGAGCTCCTTCTGGATCGCCTTCATCTGCTCGTTGAGGTAATATTCGCGCTGCGTCTTCTCCATCTGGCGCTTGACGCGCGAGCGGATGCGCTTCTCCACCTGCAGGACGGAGATTTCGGCTTCCATGAAGCCCATCGCCTTTTCCAGCCGTTCCTTGACGGACAGCGTGGCCAGCATCTCCTGCTTCTCGGGGATCTTGATGGCGAGGTGCGAGGCAACCGTATCGGCGAGCTTGGAATAGTCGTCGATCTGGCTGGCGGCGCCCACCACTTCAGGCGAGATCTTCTTGTTCAGCTTGACGTAGTTTTCGAAGTCGGTGACGACCGAACGGGCGAGCGCCTCGACCTCGACCTCTTCCTCCTCCGGCTCGACCAGCGCCGTGGCGGTAGCTTCGTGGAAGTCCGGACGGTCGGTGAACGAGACGATCTTGGCACGCGAAGCGCCTTCGACCAGCACCTTGACGGTGCCGTCGGGCAGCTTCAGCAATTGCAGCACATTGGCGAGCGTGCCGATGTCGAAGATCGCATCGGGCTCGGGATCGTCATCGGCGGCATTCATCTGGGTGGCAAGCAGGATCTGCTTTTCCTGACCCATAACCTCTTCCAGCGCCTTGATCGACTTTTCACGCCCGACAAAGAGCGGAACGATCATGTGCGGGAACACCACGATGTCGCGCAGTGGGAGGACTGCGAAGACGCCGTCGCTGGGAGCCTTGGATATTTTGGCCATTGTCCAACCTTTCATGTCGCGGCCGCTAATTGAGCCAACCGCGAATCTCATATTAACGACCGGGGATCGTTCCGCCTACCACCGTTTGTGACGGGAGTTTTACAGCACAGAATTCGGCACCACGGCCTTCCGATGTTAGTTGGATGCACGAGGGGCAAAGATCAAGGGTCGACACGTTCGTTCATCCACTCCGTCACAAGGATCGGTACCTCACCACAGCAAAACGGCGCCCCGCGGGCGCCGTTCCATAAAAAGGTTAGGCCAGATGCCAGATCAGGCGCTGACGTTGCCCTTCTTTTCCTTCTGCTCGGAATAGATGTAGAGCGGCCGGGCGCTGCCGGTCACCACTTCTTCCGAAATCACCACTTCGCGCACGCCTTCCAGGGCGGGCAGTTCGAACATGGTGTCGAGCAGGATCGCTTCCATGATCGAGCGGAGGCCACGGGCGCCGGTCTTGCGCTCGATGGCGCGCTTGGCGATCGCCGACAGCGCATTCTCATGGAAGGTCAGGTCGACACTCTCCATCTCGAACAGCCGCTGATACTGCTTGACCAGCGCGTTTTTCGGCTCGGTCAGGATCTGGATCAGCGCCGGCTCGTCGAGGTCTTCCAGCGTCGCCAGGACCGGCAGACGGCCGACAAACTCGGGGATGAGGCCGAACTTCAAGAGATCCTCGGGCTCGACCAGGCGGAACACGTCACCGGTGCGGCGATCCTCGGGCGAAGCGACGATGGCGCCGAAGCCGATGGAAGTCTTCCTGCCGCGATCCGAGATGATCTTGTCCAGCCCGGCGAAGGCGCCGCCGCAGATGAACAGGATGTTGGCGGTGTCGACCTGCAGGAACTCCTGCTGCGGATGCTTGCGGCCGCCCTGCGGCGGCACGGAGGCAACGGTGCCTTCCATGATCTTCAGAAGCGCCTGCTGCACACCCTCGCCCGACACGTCGCGGGTGATCGATGGGTTGTCGGACTTGCGCGAAATCTTGTCGATTTCATCGATGTAGACGATGCCGCGCTGGGCGCGCTCGACATTGTAGTCGGCCGACTGCAGCAGCTTCAGGATGATGTTTTCGACGTCCTCGCCGACGTAACCGGCTTCGGTCAGCGTCGTCGCGTCGGCCATGGTGAAGGGCACGTCGATGATGCGGGCCAGCGTCTGGGCAAGCAGCGTCTTGCCGCAGCCGGTCGGGCCGATCAGCAGGATGTTGGACTTCGCCAATTCGACGTCGTTGTTCTTGCCGGCATGCGCCAGGCGCTTGTAGTGGTTGTGGACAGCCACCGACAGCACGCGCTTGGCGTAGGGCTGGCCGATGACATAGTCGTCGAGAACCTTCAGGATCTCCTGCGGGGTCGGCACGCCCTCGCGCGACTTCACCATCGAGGTCTTGTTCTCCTCGCGGATGATGTCCATGCACAGCTCTACGCACTCGTCGCAGATGAACACCGTTGGGCCGGCGATCAGCTTGCGCACCTCGTGCTGGCTTTTGCCGCAAAACGAGCAATAAAGCGTGTTCTTCGAATCACCGCTGTTGTTGCCGACTTTGCTCATTTTCCTGTCCTTTCATGGCCGCCCGCCGATGGTCTGGCTGAAAGGGCGCATATTCTATCTATCGCGGGAATTCGCCGCCGCCAGTGTCCCGGCTCCCGCAACGCATTCCGTACGAAACACAAATCAGAAAACGTCGCAATGATTCGCGCCAACCCTGCACAAAGCTAAGCCGTCGAAAATCAACATAGCCTTAACGTAGGCAATCCCATCCACCGAGGGAACAGCCAATTGTGGCCGAAATGCCGCAAATCCCAGCAAAAGCGCGTTATCCAGCCACGCAACTGCCATGCAGCGCTTATGCCGCAGCGCCTTCGACCGGCTCGCGCGACGAAATGACCTTGTCGATGAGGCCGAAATCCTTGGCTTCGTCGGCTGTCATGAAATGGTCGCGGTCAAGCGTCTTTTCAATGTCTTCGTAGCTCTTACCGGTGTGTTTGACGTAGACCTCGTTGAGGCGGCGCTTCAGCTTGATGATGTCCTGCGCGTGCCGCTCGATGTCGGAGGCCTGGCCCTGGAAACCGCCGGAAGGCTGGTGAACCATGATACGGGCGTTCGGCGTGGCAAAACGCATGTCCTTGTGGCCGGCGGTCAGAAGCAGCGAGCCCATCGACGCCGCCTGGCCGATGCACAGCGTCGACACCGCCGGCTTGATGAACTGCATGGTGTCGTAGATCGCCATGCCCGAGGTCACCACGCCGCCCGGCGAGTTGATGTAGAGATTGATCTCTTTCTTCGGGTTCTCGGCCTCGAGGAACAAAAGCTGTGCACAAACCAGCGTCGCCATACCGTCTTCGACCGGGCCGGTGATGAAAATGATGCGCTCTTTCAGCAGGCGCGAGAAAATGTCGTAGGCCCGCTCGCCGCGATTGGTCTGCTCGACCACCATCGGAACGAGGTTCATGTAGGTTTCGACGGGGTTCTTCATGGACTACCCTTTTTGGAGATGGGGATTCCGGCGCCGGAACATCGGGCAGAATCGGTTCTTGACGGTTAGAATGTAAATAGGATGCCGGCTCACCCTAGCGCAAGGCCGCCTCCTCCTAGCCATCTGGTTAAGTCGAATCAAGGTTTCCGCGCAAGGGAAAGTCCGAACGCGGCCAGCGGCGTTTTTGCGGTGTAGCAATTCCTTAACCGCGTCGCTTAACGAAATGCGGCGAAACCGCTTTCCCCCGGAGAACCTTCCCCTACAATTCAACATTGAACCTCACGTTTCGGGTTCAAACAGGGGAGTGCCATGATCAGGAAAACTGCTTGCCTCGCCATCTCCGGCCTTGCCGGTCTCGGCATGGTGTCCGATGCGGTTGCCGGCGGCCGGGCCGCCGAATGCTATGAGCCGGTGCACAGGCCGGCGCTCTATGACACCGTCTATGAAGACGTCATGGTCAGTCCCGGCGGGCAGTTGGTCGACTATGATCCGCCGATCTATGGCACCATGGAGCGCGTCGAGCAGATCGCGCCGCCCCGAGTCACCTATGACATCGTACCGGCGAGAACCCGCACCGTTTACCGCACGGTCCAGGTCGACGATGGCGGCTATGCCTGGGAATGGCGCGTCATCCACGGCCGCAAGGTGCTGTGCAAGGTGTGGCGCAAGGCCCGCTACGCGCGTGTGGCCGAAACGGTGGTGGTTGAACCGGAGCGCACCCGCCGGCTTGTGCTGCCGGCCGAATATGAGAGCGTCGCCCATGAAGTGCTGGTGCGGCCCGAGCGGCGGCACGTCACCCAGATAGCGCCGTCATACCAGAGGATGGCGCGCCGGGTGGTGGTGCAGGAAGGCTCGACCAGCTGGCGCCGCGTGCATATTGCCAGGCATTGCGAGGATTAGACTTCGGTACTTCGCCGAGGTCCGCCTCGGTTGGCTCAATCCATAGGGCCGTCGGGTGCCAACATCCGGTCTGGCACCAAGCCGGCAAGCCGCGGTAATGGTCTGGCATGACCACATCCATGCCGCCCTACCTCGCCTTTGATCCAGCCACGCGCCGCCTGCAGCTCGATCCGCACGAACCGGCGTTTTTCCAGAACCCCTACGACGCCTATGCCGTCCTGCATGGCGCATCGAATGCCTTCTTCTGGGAGGAATTCGGCTTTTGGTGCTTTGGCGGCTTCGACGACGTCAACCGGCTGTTGCGCGACCGCCGCTTCGGTCGCCAGAACCCGGCCGGCATTCCCGACAGCCGCGGCATCGGCGAGGATCGCTCGCATTTGGCCGCTTTCGACGGCATCGAGAGCAATTCGATGCTGGAGCTGGAGCCGCCGGTGCACACCAGGCTCAGAACCCTGGTCAACCGCGCCTTCGTCTCGCGCCAGGTCGAGCGGCTGCGGCCGCGCGTCGAAGCGCTGGCCAATGAACTGATCGACCGTTTCGAACCGCGCCAGGTCGATCTAATGCCCAGCTTCGCCGCGCCTTTGCCGATCACCATCATCGCCGAAATGCTCGGTGTGCCGGTCGAAATGGGGCCGCAACTGCTCGACTGGTCGCACCGGATGGTGGCCATGTACATGCATGGCCGCACGCGCGAGACCGAGGAAGCGGCCAATCGCGCCGCGCGCGATTTTTCCGACTTTTTGCGCGGCTATGTCGCCGAGCGGCGCAAGAAGCCTGGCGACGACCTG
Source organism: Mesorhizobium sp. P160187 (assembly GCF_057766425.1). Classification (NCBI taxonomy): domain Bacteria; kingdom Pseudomonadati; phylum Pseudomonadota; class Alphaproteobacteria; order Hyphomicrobiales; family Phyllobacteriaceae; genus Mesorhizobium; species Mesorhizobium sp. P160187. The sequence continues at coordinate 1,445,354 of NZ_JBYMDX010000005.1, read as the reverse complement.
CTATCGCTGCTGATCGCGGCGCAAGAGGATGGCCAGAAGCTGTCGGAAGACGAGTTGGTCTCGTCCGCCATCCTGTTGCTCAATGCCGGCCACGAGGCGACCGTCCATCAAACCGGCAACGCCGTGCGCACGTTGCTGGCGCAAGGCGGCGACCCCGGCCGTTTCTTCACCTCGCCGGAAGCAACCGCTGCGACGGTCGAGGAGTGCCTGCGCTTCGACGCGCCGCTGCACATGTTCACCCGCTACGCCTATCAGGAGGTCGAGGTGACATCCGGGGTTGTCGTACAACCGGGCGAGACGGTCGGCCTGCTGCTCGGCATGGCCAATCATGATCCGCTTGCCTTTGCCGGACCTGGCGCCTTCCGGCCCGGCCGACCAGACCAGAAGAATGTCTCGTTCGGCGCCGGTATCCATTTCTGTATTGGTGCGCCGCTGGCGCGGCTGGAATTGCAGGTGTCGCTGAAAACCCTGTTCGAGCGGCAGCCGCAACTCCATCTTGCGGAGCAGCCGCGCTTCCGCGACACCTATCATTTCCATGGGCTGGAAAAGCTCATTGTGAGCTTGTGAGGACGGCGGAGCCGACGCATGCCCGAGAAAATGAGATTCGCCTTTCTACAGGAACCACCCTTCTGCTTTATCGACGGATCGGGACGTCTGGGCGGCAGCGATGCCCAACTGGCCAAGAGGGTCTGCCTGACGCTCGGGCTGGAACTTTTGCCCATCGAGACCGAGTTTGCCGAGCTGCTGCCTGGGTTTGCCGAAGATCGGTGGGACATAACCACCGGCCTGTTCATTTCCGACGACCGCCGGAAGCTGGTCGACTTCACAAGGCCGATCTGGATGCTGGCGGATGGATTGCTGGTCGCGAAAGACAATCCCCGCGCCTTCGATGGCTATCGGTCCGTCGCCAATGATCGGACGGCGCTGATCGGCGTCATATCGGGCCAGATCCAGCACCGGACGGCCCTGCAAAACGCTATTCAGCCCGAACGGCTAAGGATATTTGCCACTCAGGCCGAAGCAGCTAACGCCGTCGCGGCCGGCGTGGTGCATGCCTATGCGAGTGCAGCGCTCGCGCATCGCGGCTATCTGAGCCGGCGACCCAACGCGCCTCTCGACGTCGTCGACGTCCCGGCAGTCGAAAAACAGCCAGCGCCCGGCGCTTTCGCTCTCGCCAAAGGCAGTGCCACCCTACTCCAGCGCGTCGATTTATGTCTCAGTGATTTGCTTGGAAGTCCCTGGCACAGGGAGATGATGAGCGGATACGGCTTTTCCGACACTGACATCGATCGGCTTTTGTGAAGTCCAAGCGCGACCGAGCGGTCAGAGCTTGATCACATACTCCTTGCGGGTCGTTTCAAGCACTTCCCAGCTGCCCCTGAAGCCTGGCCTGAGCACGAAGCTGTCGCCGGCGCGCACCGTGCGCGCCTCGCCGCCATCCTCGGCAACCACCGAGACGCCGGACAGGATGTGGCAGAACTCCCATTCGTCATATTCGATGCGCCATTTGCCCGGCGTCGCTTCCCAGATGCCGGCATAGAGGCGGCCATCGCGCTCCTCGACATTCCAGGTGCGGAACTTCGGATCGCCCGCAATCAGACGATCCGGCGCCGGGGCGCCATGTTCGGCGTCGACGCTGTCGGTCAATATGGCCAGGTAATGCGCGGACAGGGTTTGCCTCCAACAGATTAGTGAGTAGTGAGTAGTGCAGTGAGTAGTGACTAGTGAGTAGTGAGTAGTGAGTAGTGAGTAGTGAGTAGTGAGTAGTGAGTAGTGAGCGGAAAGCGCTCCCTTGAGCGGGTGGCTGATCACTAATCACTGCTAACTAGTGAATACCGACTACTACTCACTACTCACTACTCACTAAAAAAATCAAACCTTGGCCAAAGCCTGTTCCAGGTCGGCGACGATGTCGTTGACATCCTCGATGCCGACGGAAAGCCGGACCGTGTCCGGTCCCGCACCCGCCTTGACCTTCTGCTCGTCGGAAAGCTGGCGATGCGTGGTCGATGCCGGATGGATGACCAGCGACTTGGTGTCGCCGACATTGGCGAGGTGCGAGAACAGTTCGAGCGCCTCGACGAACTTGATGCCGGCCTCGTAGCCGCCCTTCAGGCCGAAGGTGAAGACAGCACCGGCGCCTTGCGGCGAGTATTTCTTCTGCAGCGCGTTGTTCTTGTCGCTGGGCAGGCCGGGATAGTTGACCCAGGCGACCTTGGGGTGGTTGGACAGCCAGCCGGCTACGGTGATCGCATTGTCGCAATGGCGTTGCATCCTGAGCGGCAAGGTCTCCAGCCCGGTCAGGATCAGGAAGGCATTGAACGGCGAAATGGCCGGGCCGATGTCACGCAGGCCAAGCACGCGCGCGGCGATGGCGAAGGCGAAATTGCCGAAGGTTTCGTGCAGGACAAGGCCGCCATATTCGGGGCGCGGCTCCGACAGCATCGGATATTTGCCGGATTTCGACCAGTCGAACGTGCCGCCATCGACGATGGCGCCGCCGATCGAATTGCCGTGGCCGCCGATGAACTTGGTCAGCGAATGGACGACGATGTCGGCGCCATGCTCGATCGGCCGCACCAGATAGGGCGAGGCCAGCGTGTTGTCGACGATGAGCGGCAAGCCGTGCTTGCGGGCGATGTCGCCGATCTTCTCGATGTCGACGAAGGTGCCGCCGGGATTGGCCAGGCTCTCGATGAAGATCGCCTTGGTCTTGCCATCGATCTGGCTTTCGAAAGTGGAGATGTCGTTGGTGTCGGCCCAACGCACCTCCCAGCCGAAATTCTTGAAGGCATGGCCGAACTGATTGATCGAACCACCGTAAAGCCTTGTGGCGGCGACGAAATTATCGCCAGGCCGCATGAGATTGTGGAACACGATCACCTGTGCGGCATGGCCGGAAGCAACGGCAAGTGCAGCCGTGCCGCCTTCGAGCGCCGCGATCCGCTCTTCCAGCACCGCCTGGGTCGGGTTCATGATGCGGGTGTAGATGTTGCCGAAGGCCTTCAGCCCGAACAGCGAGGCGGCATGGTCGGCATCGTCGAACACAAAGGAGGTCGTCTGGTAGATCGGCGTGGCGCGTGCGCCCGTTGCCGGGTCGGGCTTGGCGCCGGCATGGACGGCGAGCGTGTTGAAACCGGGCGTGCGGGTCATCGAAAACCTCCCTGAGCGGTAAACGTGTGAATGGTGAAATGATGAATGGTGAGCGATAAATGGTGGTCGCAAAGTCGGCCAGTCCCACCTTGATTGCAAGCCGCTCATATGCGGCTTTACCCGGCTTCCAGGAAAATCCTTCTATTCACCATTCACCATTCACTGCCTTACTTCTGGCGCACACCGAAACTCTGGAATCCCGACCGCATCAGCGGCTTCTTCGACGAAAGCACACCGGAGTTGACGCCGGTCCAGCCGATCTCGCCCGACAGCTTGCCATATTCGATCTTCGGGCAGCGGTTCATCACCACCTTGATACCGGCCGCCTCGGCACGCGCGGCCGCCTCGTCATCGCGCACGCCAAGCTGCATCCAGACGACTTTCGGCAAGGGGTCGAGCTTCAGCACCTCATCGACAATGCCGGGCACCGATGCAGAGGCGCGAAAGATGTCGACCATGTCGACCGGCTCCGGCAGATCGGCAAGGCTGGCATAGGTCATGCGGCCGAGGATTTCCTTGCCGGCCTGCCCAGGATTGATCGGAAACACCGAAAAGCCCTTGGCCAGCAGATATTTCAGCACGAAAAAGCTCGGCCTGACATCGTTGGCCGACGCGCCGACCATGGCGATGGTCTTCACAGAATTGAGGATGCCGCCGATATAGGCATTGTCGTAGCTATCGTGATTCACTCGTCGGTCTCCCTCAGTGCTTCCTCCATAAAGGACTGCGGGTCCGTGCAGAAGTCGCGCATCATGCGAAAATGATCGGTGTCGGTGAAATCGGTCGGATCGAGGCCGAAACGGCTGATTCGGAAGAGCCGCGCGCCGGGACAAGCCATCAGCAGCGGCGAGTGCGTCGCCATGATTACTTGCGCCGTGCCGGACCGGTCCATGCGCCGCAGCATCTTCAGCAGCTCGATCTGCCGCGATGGCGACAGCGCGCTTTCGGGCTCGTCGAGGATGTAGACGCCTTGCCGGCGGCAGCGCTCCTCGAAGAAGCGGATGAACCCTTCACCATGCGACCACGATAGAAAGTCCGGTGGCGGTGGCCTGAACGGGTCCTCCAGCGCCGCCTGATCGAGATAGCGGGCGACGGAGTAAAAAGATTCGGCGCGAAAGAACCAGCCGGCGGTGACTTTTGGCAGCCAGTGGCCGCGAAACGTGTTCGCCAGTGCCGCACCGCTTTTGTCGATGGCAGTGGAATGGTCGACCGGCCGGTAGCCCTTGCCGCCGCCGGCTTCGTCGTAACCGGCCAGCGCGCCGATGCTTCCAGCAGTGTCGATTTGCCGGTGCCGTTTTCACCGACAATGATGGTGATCGGCGTGGTGAATTCGAGCTCGAATTCACGGCCGCGAAAAAGCGGCAGGTTCCAGGGATACTTGTCCCAATCTTCCACGCGCTCGGGGTCAATCAGGATGCGTTTGAGATAAGGCGCCTTAAGCCGGGTCAGTTGCTTGCGATAGCCCATGCGGACGCTCAGTCCGGCAGCGAGATGGTGCCGTCATCCGCGATCGGGAAGGCCGGATTGTGTGCGACTTCCCAGACATGGCCGTCGGCATCGGCGAAATATCCATACCAGCCGCCCCAGAAGGCGCGGCCTGCCGGCTTGACGATCCTGCCGCCGGCATTCTCGGCGGCCGCCAGCACGTCGTCGACTTCGGCATCGGAGCGGGTGTTGTAGGCGAGGTAGACCGCCGACGGTGCTGCGGCGAAGGCAATGCCTGAATCCTCCTCGGCGCTTGGCCTCGGGAACAGGCCGAGAATGGCGCCGCCCATCTGGAAGAAGGCGACGCCATCGGTGATGCCGGCGTGGCGCTTCAAGCCCATGCCTTCGTAAAAGCGCACGGCGCGCTCGAGATCGTCGGTGGCGATGGTGATGATGGAGATGCGCGGTTCCATGGATCGAAAACCTATTCGTCCGTCCATTCCGGTTTGCGCTTGCCGATGAAGGCGCCGATGCCTTCCTCGGCGTCGCGGGCCAGCATGTTCTCGACCATGACGCGGCCGGTATAGGCATACGCGTCCGCCAATCCCATCTCGGCCTGCGCGTAAAAGGCTTCCTTGCCGGTCTTGACCACCAGAGATGATTTGGAGGCAATGGTTTGCGCGTATTTGGTGACGATCTGATTCAGGTATTCGCGCGGCACGACGCGGTTGACCAGGCCGAATTCCTTGGCGGTTGCCGCATCGATGGTCTCGCCGGTGAGCAGCATTTCCATGGCGTGCTTGTGAGACACGTTGCGTGACAGCGCCACCATCGGCGTCGAACAAAACAGGCCGATATTGACGCCCGGCGTGCAGAAGGTCGCTTCATGCGAGGCAATGGCGAGGTCGCAACTGCAAACCAGTTGCAGCCCCGCAGCGGTGGCTAGGCCATCGACTTCGGCGATGATCGGGAGCGGATGGCGCACGATCTGCTGCATCAACGCCGCGCAAGCCGAAAATGTCTGCTCGAAAAACCCCTTGCCCTTGTCGGCGTCGGCGCGGCGCGCGGTCATTTCCTTGAGATCGTGACCGGCGCAGAAGACTTTCCCGGCGGCCGCCAAGACGATGACGCGGACCGATTTGTTGGCCTTGGCACGGTCGAGCTCGGCGCTCAATGCCGCCATGACGGAAAGCGACAAGGCATTGGCGGGCGGATTGGCGAGCGTCAGGCGCAGCACGCCCTTGTCCAGCCCGGCGATGACCGGCCCGTCTATGGCAACAGGTTTGATCGAAAGGATTTCGGCCATGACAAGGGTCTCCGCGATTCCGCCGGGCGCCGCCAGACTATCTAATATCGGATCGAGTTTCATCAACACCCATCGCTTGCGCCAGAGGTGTTGCCAGAAGCGCATCATTGCGTTCATACAGGCCCGGCATAGAACGAGAGACCGACATGCCCGCCCAGGACAATCTCAAGCCGGTGCTGACGGCGGCTGAAGTCAATGCGCTGATGGCCAGCGTCTACCCCCAGCTCAACGACGAGTTCACGTCGTATGAGGCGCTCGATGTGTTTCCCGGCGGCTGCACGGTGCGGCTCAACGCCAGCGAACGGCATTTGCGTCCCGGCGGCACGGTGTCCGGGCCCTCGCTGTTCACGCTGGCCGACATTGGCGGCTATGTCTGCGTGCTCAGCCATGCCGGGCCGGATGCGCTTTCGGTTACCGTCAACCTCAACATCAATTTTGTCCGCAAGGCCGAAGCCGGGCCGATCGACGGCCATTGCCGCATCCTGAAGCTGGGCAAGAGCCTGATGGTGTTCGATATCGACATCGTCGCCGGACCGAAGGGACACACGGTAGCGCATGCGACCGGCACCTATTCGATCCCGCCGAAGCGCGCCGCCGATGTGGTAAAATAATACCTTTTGATCAAACCTTTGTTTTTATTACACTTTACGAGCAGACGTGCTTTTCCCGCGCCTTGACGTGCACCACCCCCTCGCCTATAAGCCGTCACGAAGCAGCGGCCCGCAAAGGCCGCCGTTTTGTTATTGGCGGCGGGCAAGTGCCTTGTCGCCAATCCAAGCAACAAGAAACGCCTTCTTCGGAAGGTCAAAATCGAAAGCAGAAAATCCATGGCAACCTTTTCGCAGAAGCCTGCGGATGTGGTGAAGAAGTGGGTGCTGATCGACGCCGAGGGTCTCGTCGTCGGCCGTCTCGCCACTGTCATCGCCAATCATCTTCGCGGCAAGCACAAGCCCACCTTCACCCCGCATGTCGACGACGGCGATAACGTCATCGTCATCAATGCCGACAAGGTGGTGTTCACCGGCAAGAAGTTCACCGACAAGGTCTATTACTGGCACACCGGTCACCCCGGCGGCATCAAGGAGCGCACCGCGCGCCAGCTGCTCGAGGGCCGTTTCCCCGAGCGTGTCGTCGAGAAGGCCGTCGAACGCATGATCCCGCGCGGGCCGCTCGGCCGTCGTCAGATGAAGAACCTCCGCGTCTATGCAGGCACGGAACATCCGCATGTCGCCCAGCAGCCCGTCACCCTCGACGTCGGCGCGCTGAACGCCAAGAACAAGAAGGTTGCATAAGATGGCTGAGCTTTCCTCGCTCGCAGAATTGGGCGCCGCCACCGGCAACACCAACACCCAGCCGGCAGCACCCGTCCATGTCCAGAAGCTCGACAAGTCGGGCCGCGCCTATGCCACCGGCAAGCGCAAGAACGCCATCGCCCGCGTCTGGGTGAAGCCGGGTTCGGGCAAGATCGTCGTCAACGACAAGGAATTCGCGACCTATTTCGCGCGTCCGGTCCTGCAGATGATCCTCAACCAGCCGATCATCGCTTCCAACCGCGCCGGCCAGTACGACATCGTCGCCACCGTCATCGGCGGCGGCCTGTCCGGCCAGGCCGGTGCCGTTCGTCACGGCATCTCCAAGGCGCTGACCTACTATGAGCCGGCACTGCGCGCCGTGCTCAAGAAGGGCGGCTTCCTGACCCGCGACAGCCGCGTCGTCGAGCGCAAGAAGTACGGCAAGGCGAAGGCCCGTCGTTCCTTCCAGTTCTCGAAGCGCTAAGCGCTGCGACGTTCCAGACATCGAAAGGCCGCCTCCGGGCGGCCTTTTCTTTTGGGTCTCGGCAGTCACCCCACCCGGCGCTTCGCGCCGACCTCCCCATCGAGGGGAGGTAGGAGGTCGCGGCAGTTTTGCCGCCCGGACAATCCACGATGGTCCAGCGGCTAGCAAACCAGTTCGACCATAAAAACGCGGCACCCTACCTCCCCTCGATGGGGAGGTCGGCGCGAAGCGCCGGGTGGGGTGATGGCGCCGGCCTCGGTTCAAGTCTCAGAACTTCCGGCCTTGATGTAATCGATAAACGCCCGTAGCGGCGCTGGAACCAGACGCCGTCCGGGATAGTACAGAAATGGTCCGGGAAAACTCTGCCACCACGGTTCGAGCACGGGCTCCAGGGCGCCGCTTTCGAAGTGAGGGCGAAGCCAGCCCTCGAAGAGAGCGACGATGCCGCTGCCGGCAATGGCCGCATGGACGGCAAGATCGCTCGCCCCGCCGATCCGCACGATCAACGGCCCCGTCGTGTCGACACGCACCACCTCGCCGTCGCGCTCGAATTCCCACGGCAGCATCGCACCGCTGGCAAAACGACCGCGCAGACAAGCATGGCCAAGCAGGTCGCTCGGGTGCTGCGGCCGCCCATGGCGCTCGAGATAGGCGGGGCTGGCGCCAGTGGCGAAGCGCTGGACGCGCGGTCCGATCGGCACCGCGATCATGTCCTGCTCCAGTCGCTCGTCATAGCGGATGCCGGCGTCGCAGCCCGCCGCCAGCACGTCGACGAAGTTCTCATCGGCGATGACCTCCAGCCGAATGCCGGGATAGGCGGCGAGGAAGCCCGGAACGATGTCGGGCAATATCAGCCGCGCGGCGCTGACCGGGACGTTGAGGCGCAGCGAACCAGCCGGCCTGTCGCGAAAGCCATTGACCACGTCGAGGGCCGCCTCCACCTCCGACAGCGCCGGGCCAAGCCGTCCGAGCAGGCTGAGACCTGCGTCGGTCGGAACGACGCTGCGTGTCGTGCGGTTGAACAGCCTGACGCCGAGCTGCGTCTCCAGGCGGCGCACCGCTTCGCTCAGGCCCGACGCGCTGCCGCCGCCGGCGCGAGCCCCTTCGCGAAAGCCGCCGGCACGCGCCACCGTCACGAAAGCGTTCAGATCGCCAAGGTCCATCATTGTTCGCCATTCCGCACAAGCTGTACGGATTGTACCTTATTATCCCGAGGTTGAGCAGCGTCTATCTTCGCCTCCTCAAAGGAGACCGACCATGTCCACCATCCAAAAATCCGGCACATTCACCCTCGGCAGCCACACCGTGAAACGGCTCGGCTACGGCGCCATGCAACTTGCCGGCCCGCACGTTTTCGGTCCGCCGAAGAATCATGACGCGGCCATTGCAGTGCTGCGCGAAGCGGTGGCCTCCGGGGTCAACCACATCGACACCAGCGACTATTATGGCCCGCATGTCACCAACCAGCTGATCCGCGAAGCGCTGGCGCCCTATCCGCAAGACCTCGTCATCGTCACAAAGATCGGGGCGCGGCGCGGCAGCGACGGCTCATGGCTGCCTGCCTATTCCGCCAAGGAACTTGAGCAGGCCGTGCACGATAATCTCAGGAATCTCGGTCTTGAGGTGCTGGATGTCGTCAATCTGCGCATCATGTTCGGGGTGATGGGTCCCGCCGAGGGCTCGATCGAGCCGCAGTTGACCGCGCTTGCCGAACTGCAGCGCAAGGGTCTGGTGCGCCATATCGGCCTGAGCAACGTCACCCCAGCGCAGGTCGAGGAAGGCCGTGGGATCGCCGAGATCGTCTGCGTGCAGAACCAGTACAATCTGGCGCATCGCGACGACGACGGGTTGATCGATGAACTGGCGCGCGCCGGTATCGCCTACACGCCGTTCTTCCCGCTCGGCGGTTTCAGCCCGCTGCAGTCGTCGACCTTGTCGGATGTGGCCGCGCGGCTCGGCGCCACACCCTTGCAGGTTGCGCTCGCCTGGCTGCTGCGCCGCTCGCCGAACATCCTGCTGATCCCGGGGACGTCGTCGATCGGGCATTTGAGAGAGAACCTGGCGGCGGCGGAACTGGAGCTGTCGGCCGATGTGCTAAGGGAATTGGATGGGGTGGCGAAAGCGGCGTGAAGATTTTGCGGGCGGCGCTGTCACCCCACCCGCGCCTTCGGCGCGACCTCCCCATCGAGGGGAGGTAGGAGGTCGCGGCAGCCTTGCATGCCTCGCAATCGCTACGACTGTCGGAATCTAAAGCGCCAACGCCCTACCTCCCCTCGATGGGGAGGTCGGCGCGCAGCGCCGGGTGGGGTGATGGCGCCGACGTACGATTACTAATTGATACTCGCCGTATTCGCGGCTCGGCCGGCTTCGCCTCATCCACATAAGGCACCCTAAACCCGTTGGCCCCCAGCCAGCCAATGGCAGCCTTCGGTTCGTCGGTCTGGATGATGGTGGCGCCGCGTTCGGCCCAGAAACCGTGGTCTCGGCCGGCATGCCGGCCTGCACCGCCAGTTCATCGCCGCAGCCGCCGGAGAGGAAGCCGCCGGGCCTTGCACCTTGGCGATACAAGTCCTTCGCCAAGCTGTGACTGGCATCTTGCGTGCCGGTTCTGTAGTTGTGGCAGCCCGATGAACAAAGAAGGACCCGTAATGGCGAACCAGACCATCGACAACGCGTTCACCGCCCGCTCCAAGACGGGGCCTTCCTTCGAGCCGACCTATGCCGGCGCGCTCTCGTTCATGCGGCGCAAATACACCAAGGATGCAAAGGGCGCGGACGCCGTCGTGTGGGGCATTCCGTTCGATGCCGCCGTCACCAACCGGCCGGGCGCGCGCTTCGGGCCGCAGGCGATCCGCCGCGCCTCGGCGATCCTCGACAACGACCCGCAATATCCGTTCTCGCGCGACCTGTTCGAGCATCTCGCCGTCATCGACTATGGCGATTGCCTGCTCGATTCGGGCAATCACCAGAAGACACCAGGCACGATCGAGCGCGAGGCGGCGAAGATCCTGAAATCGGGTGCCTTCCTGTTGTCGCTCGGCGGCGACCATTTCGTCACCTGGCCGCTGCTCAAGGCGCATGCCGCCATCCATGGGCCGCTGGCGCTGGTGCAGTTCGACGCGCATCAGGACACCTGGCCTGACGATGGCAAGCGCATCGACCACGGTTCGTTCGTCGGGCGCGCCGTCAATGAGGGCATCATCGATCCTGATCGTTCGATCCAGATCGGCATCCGCACGCATGCCCCCGATACGTTCGGCATCAAGATCCTTTACGGTCGCGAGATCGAGGAGATGCGGGCTTCCGACATCGCCTATGCGATCGTCGACCGCACCGGCGGCAGGAAGACCTATCTCACCTTCGACATCGACTGCCTCGACCCGGCCTTTGCGCCCGGCACCGGCACGCCGGTTGCCGGCGGACCGTCCTCGGCGAAAATCCTGTCGACGCTGCGCCAGCTCGGCCAAGTCGATATTGTCGGCGCCGACGTCGTCGAGGTTGCGCCGGCCTATGATCACGCCGATATAACGGCGATCGCCGGCTCGATGGTGGCCATGCACTATCTCGGCCTGGTGGCCGAGCGAAAAGCGCGGGCGGAAGAGCTGAACAGCGGCAACCATGGCGCGGCAAACCATGGCCAGGGCATATAGGCCTGAATTAGCAGGGAATTGACGGGCACATGAAACCGAAAATCTTCATCGATGGCGAACACGGCACCACCGGCCTGCAGATCCGGGCGCTGCTGGCCGAGCGCGGCGACCTCGAGATCATCTCGATCCCGGCCGAGCGCCGCAAGGAAACGGCGGCGCGCGCCGAGTTCCTCAATGCAGCCGATGTCGCCATCCTGTGCCTGCCGGATGCGGCTGCCAAGGAAAGCGTATCGCTGATTGCCAACGACACCACCAAGGTGATCGACGCCTCCACGGCGCATCGCGTAGCCGAGGGCTGGGAATATGGCTTTGCCGAGATGGAAAAGGGCCAGGCCAAGATCATCGCCAATGCAAAACGCGTCGCCAATCCCGGCTGCTGGCCGCAAGGACCGATCGCGACACTGCGGCCGCTGGTCGCCGCCGGCCTGCTGCCGGCGGATTTCCCGATCACCGTCAATGGCATTTCGGGCTATTCGGGCGGCGGCCGGCCGATGATCGAGGACTATGTCGCCAAGGGCGAGGATGCCTCTGAATTCCAGGTCTATGGGCTGACCCTGCAGCACAAGCATGTGCCGGAGCTGCGCACCTATGCGAAGCTGTCGCACGATCCGATCATGCAGCCGGCGGTCGGCAATTTCGCCCAAGGCATGATCACAGTGGTGCCGCTGCAGCTCGGCGGGCTCGACCATGTGCCGGTCGGCGCCGAACTGCACGCGGCAATCGCCGACCATTTTGCCGCCATCAAGGGCGGCGTGGTCGAGGTAGCTCCTTACGAGCACGTGGAGCGCCTGCCCGAGATCAATCCCGAGGTCTATAACGGCACCAACCGCATGAAGGTCTATGTCTTTGCCAATGACGACAGGGCGCAGGCGCTGCTGATTGCGGTCTATGACAATCTCGGAAAGGGCGCCTCGGGTGCTGCCGTTCAGAACATGGATCTGATGCTCGGCCTTTAATTCAGTTGGAGAGAGCATGTTGCCCGAAAACCGCTTAACACTTTTCGGCATCACGCTCTGAATGGACGCGCCTGCATTTCCAAAGCGCTGGAAGATCAGCGCGCCCGAGCTCATTGCGGAGACGTTTTCGAGCCGCATCTGGAAGGTGCGGCGTGAGGACGGCTCGCCGGCCATCGTCAAGGCGCTCAAACCATTCGACGATGTCGAGGACGAGTTGCGCGGCGAGCACTATCTCGCATGGCGGCGCGGCGAAGGCGCGGTGCGGCTGCTTGGCCGGGACGGCCACCGCATGCTGCTCGAATATGCCGGCGACACCCTGCTTTCCGACGTTCTGGCCAAAGAAGGCGACAACGCCGCGACCGCAATCGCGGCCGAGTTGATGGGGAGACTGTTCTCGCCCTCAAGACACCCTGCCCCGCCGGACCTGCAGCCGCTGCGGACACGGTTTGCCAGCCTGTTCAAAAAGGCCGGAGCCGATCGCGACGCCGGAGAGCACAGCCTCTATATCGAGGCCGCCGAAATCGCGGACCGGCTGCTCGATGCCCCGCATGCGGTCAAGCCGCTGCATGGCGACCTGCATCACGACAACATTTTGCACGGTGCGCGCGGCTGGCTGGCGATCGACCAGAAGGGCGTGCTCGGCGATCCCGGCTTCGACGCCGCCAATCTGTTCTACAACCCACTGGGGCGCGACGACCTCTGCCTCGATCCCGAGCGCATCGCGCATATGGCTGAGATCTTCGCCAGGACACTCGGCCAGACGCCGGCTGCCATTCTCGACCATGCCATCGCCTATGGCTGCCTGTCGGCCGCATGGCATCATGAGGACGAGAATGCGGTCGACGAGAACCGCGAGCTGTCGGTTGCGGGAGTGATCCGAAAGGTGCGGCTCAGCTTCTGACCGGCGCAGCCTCGCGCTTTAGACGTAGCGAGGCAGTTCGTTCGCGAAATAGATTATTGCGACGGCCAAGACACCGTAGACGATGTACCTGCGTTCATGGGCGGCCGCGTTGGCAGTGGATAGGCGCCCTTGTTGCCGCGCCAGTGGGCGGCGGCAAATCCCAGCAGGACCAGCGCGAAGGCCTGATGGGTCAGCGCCATGTGCAGCGGCACCTGCATCAGCAGCGTGCCGATGCCGATCGAGGCCTGCACCAGCACCAGCAGAAACAGCAGCGTTGCGCGGCGTGCGTGTGTCGTGCCCGGCAGCCGCCGGCGCGTCGCTATCATATGCCAGAGCGCGATGGCAAAGACCGTATAGGCGCCGAGCCGGTGGACGAACTGCACCGTCTTCGGGTTCTCGAAGAAATTGCGCCAGGCCGGTTCGAGCAGCAGCAGCTCGCCGGGGATGATCTTGCCGTCCATCAGCGGCCAGGTGTTGTAGCTCAGGCCGGCGTCGAGCCCTGCGACCAGGCCGCCGAGATAGATCTGGACCAGCACCAGCAGCACGATGAAGCCGGCCAGCCTTTGTGTCGGCCGGTCGGCGGCAGGCTCCGAATGCGGCGCCAGCCCGCGCGCGACCACCATGGTGGCGGTGAAGATCAGGGCGGCAAGCGTCAAATGCGTGGCCAGGCGGTACTGGCTGACGGAGATCCGGTCGATCAGGCCGGAGGCCACCATCCACCAGCCGATGGCGCCTTGAAGGCCACCAAGCAGCAGAATACCGACCAGCTTTGGCCCAAGGCCGCGCTCGATGCGGCGCGTCGCCCACAAGACCAGCAGCGGCAGGCCGAAGACCAGGCCGACACTGCGCGCCAGGATACGGTGCGCCCACTCCCACCAGAAGATCGATTTGAAGGCGTCCAGGCTCATGCCCTTGTTGAGCTCGGCATATTGCGGAATCTTCTGGTAGAGCTGGAACTCCTCCTGCCACTCGGCGTCGTTGAGCGGCGGTATCACGCCGTGGATCGGCTTCCACTGCGTGATCGACAGGCCGGAATTGGTGAGCCTGGTGGCGCCGCCGACCAGCACCAGCGCAAACAGCACCAGAAGCACGACATAAAGCCAGCCGCGCAGCAGAGCCCGGTTTTGCAGATCGCGATCGCGGTCAATGTAAGGCGCGGCGGCTGATATGGCGGCCATGGGTTGGTCCCGGCAGGTTGACGTGGCGGATTGGTGAACCATCGCAACCCGGCTGACAAGACCGGACGGCGCGGCACGCCGTCGCGCCGCAAGTCACGGGTTGCACGCGCCCCCGGTTGGGCCTAAGCGGAGGCGATCAACGAGAACGCTCATGCCCATCCGCCTGAAAAAGCTGATCGGAACCTTCCTACTGGTGGCGCTGGTCATCATCTATGCGCTGGTCGCGTCGATCATAGCGGTCGCGCAGCTGTCGCAATCCAGCCCGCTGGTGCATTTCCTGTTCTTCCTGTTCAGCGGCCTGTTCTGGGTGCTGCCTGCGATGGGCATCATCAAATGGCTGATCCTGGAGCCGCCGCCGAAAGGCTGAAGCGCCCGACCCAGGTCAGATGGTGACGACCATTTTGCCGGCATTTGCCAGCGGCGTCGTCACGCCCGACAACATGGTGCGGATATGGGCGACACTCTGGTAGCGGCCGTTGATCGAAATGCGCGGCAGCGCGTGCAGGAAGCCGGCATGTTCGGCGTGCAGCACGCCGTGGCGAGTGGTCACCGCCGAGGCGTAGCCGGCGTCGCGGGCAAAGCCCACTTCGCGGCAGCCGACAGCGCTGGCGTAACCATAGGGGTAAGCGAGATGACGGGGGTCTTCGCCGAGCTGCGCCTGCAGCTGGCGCCTGACGTCGACGATTTCATGGCGCGCATCGGCTTCGTCGAGCCGCTTCAGATTGCGGTGGTTGACCGTATGCGCGCCGATCGTCACCAGCCTGTGCCCGGCCACGGCGCGGATATCGTCCCAAGTCATTAGCGTGCTTGGGCGCAAGCCATCGAGGTCGATGCCGTTCGAGCGCGCCAGATCGCGCAGCACAGCGCGCTGATCCTCCTCGCGCACCTCGAGCGTCAGATAGGCATGCAGACGCGCATTGGCGTGGAGTTTCTTGCCGTGGGTCGAGCAGTCGATGGTCACCGGCCCCTTCGGCGTCGCCAGCGTCAAACGCTCCCGCGCGTTGACGATATCCTCGACCACGTCCCACCATAAATCGGCGCTGCCGTCGATCAGACCCGGCGCGACATAGATGGTGATCGGCGCGTCGTGCTTTTCCAGCACTGGCAGCGCTTCGGTCATGTTGTCGCGATAGGCGTCGTCGGCGGTGATGGTGGCGAACTGGCCGTCCTTGCCGCCGGCCTTGATGCGCTCGATCGCCTCGTCGAGGGTGACGAAGGCATAGCCCCTCGCCTTCATGTCGGCGACGAGAGCGTCGAGGAATCGCGGGGCGATGTTGAGGTGGCGGTTGACGCCGTCCGGCTTCTCCGGCGTGGCGGTGACCCGATGCAACATGAGGATTGCGCCAATGCCGCCGACGAACGGCTTGGCCAGCGGTGCAAGGCCGGTAAAGCGGGCGATATTAAGCGCCAGTTTCCGAACTGCCTCACCACCGTCGATCATTCATTCACCTTTTGCGCCTAGGCTCGATCCAAGCACGGAACGCGCCGACGCGAACTCCTGATCGCGACGAATACGCCTTAAGGATTGAGGTATGGTTGACGCCACTGCGTCATTTGACGGCAATCGGCTCGCCGCAAGCAAGGCGTCTGCGCGTGCGCCGGCTGCCGACCAGACCAGTCTGTCGGTGTCGATCGCAGATGCTGCCGCGCTCGCCTCTTACGGCGAATTCTGCCGTTCGGCGCTGTTTGCGCCGGCGCAAAGCGCGGCCTGGGTTCATGCCTGGACGGCGCAGGCCAATCCCGATGCGGTCGTCGCCACGCTGACAATCGAGGACAGGCCGGTCTTTGCACTGGCACTGGAAATCACGCGAACTGGTCCATTCCGCGTCGCCCGCTTCATGGGCGGGCGCCATGCCAACGGCAATTTCGCCGCCGCCGATCCGGCATGGCTGGCAAAGGCCGATGCCGGGGGGATCCGCAGGCTGGTGACGGCGATCGGCAAGGCGCGCCCCGACATCGATCTCGTTGCCTTGGAAAGGCTGCTCCCCGACCTCGATGGCGTTGCCAATCCGCTGGCGGCGTTCTCCAACTTTCCGAGCCCAAACCTGTCGCTCGCCGTCAATCTCGACGGTGGTTTCGATGTGCTGCTGTCGCGTGTGGGCGGCAAGCGCAAGCGCAAGAAGCACCGTTCGCAGACACGCAAGTTCGAGGCGGTCGGCGTTCATCGCCGCATCGAGGCGCAGACACCCGAAGACGTGAACCGGCTGCTCGACGCTTTCTTCGAGATGAAGGAGTTCCGCTTCGCCAAGATGGGCATCGCCAATGTCTTCGGCGAGCCGGAGGTGCGGGCTTTCTTCCGTGCCCTCTTCGCCGGCGCGCTGGCCGAGGAGAAACCGGCCTTTGTGCTGCATGGGCTCGAAGTGGCCGGCAAGCTGCGTGCAATCACCGGCTCGAGCCGCTCGGGCAAACGCCTGATCTGCGAATTCGGCGCCATCGCCGAGGACGATCTCGGCCACACCAGCCCCGGCGATTTCCTTTTCTTCGACATCATCGAGGAAGCCTGCCAAACAGGCTTCGATGTCTATGATTTCTCGGTCGGCGACGAGCCCTACAAGCGGCTCTGGTGCGATATCGAGACCCAGCATTTCGAGGTGCTGGCGCCCCTGACGCTGAAGGGACGCGCCCTGGCGTCGGCGCTGCGGCAGGGCGCACGGGCGAAAGCCTTCATCAAGAACAACCCGACGGTCTGGAAGCTGACCAAGATGCTGCGCCGCAAGGCCGCCGGACAGGCAGCGCCCGCTCCCACGGACGACGAAAACTAGCGTTCAGAAATTCAGCGCTTCGCGGAGCGCCGGGCCGGCCCTGACCCGCAGGTCGAGATCCGCCTCGATGTGGTCGATATGGTGCAGCATCAGCCGGCTCACCAACCCGCAATCGCCGCTCTCCAGCGCGCCGACCATTTCCGTGTGCTCACTGTGCCCGCAGGCCGACACGCCGGATCGTCCGTAAAGGGCGATCACCAGCGACGAACGCGCCACCAGCTCCTCCATGAAGCGCTGCAGGATGGCATTGCCGGCGACGGAGGCGAGCAGCAGATGGAAATCGCCCGACGCCTTGATTTCGGAGCGCCGCGCGGTTGGGCCGCGCTCGGCGATGAAGCGGCCTTCCTCGTCGAGCTGCGCGCGGAACGCAGCGATATCGGTGGCTGTGACCCGCCCACAGGCGGCAATGGCTATGCCCGGCTCGATCAGCCGGCGCGATGCGAACACCTGGCGCGCTTCCTCGGGCGAAGGGTTGGCGACGAAGGCGCCACGGTTGCGCTCGGTACGCACCAGCCCCTCGAAGGACAGCATCTGCAGCGCCGCGCGCGCGACGGTGCGCGAGACGTCGAACAGCGTGCCGACCTCGCCTTCCGACAGCTTGGTGCCGGGCGTCAGCCGACGGTCGACGATGGCGTCCCGCAGATTGTCGCGAATCGCCTGGGCGCGATCCTGGTTGGCGCTGTCGGCGGAATGGATCTGATCGGCAATGTTCATGGCGATGATGGTTCCCAGCCTCTTCTAGCGCAACTCGTCGCCTGCGCACGAGAGGCAAGTGGACACGAAGCCAAAAAAGATTGCATACGATTCTTGTGCAGATCGCGCACAATCGCCCATAATTTGTGCAATGCACAAGATAGCCTACCGGCTAGGCAGTGGGCAAGAACCCCGATTTTTCTGTCGATTCAAACGCTTGGACCGGTTGCCGCCGATTGGCACGCATAATGCATTGGGTAATGCGACCAAACGGGGAAGCCTGAATGTCCAAAGCCGCCGAGATCGACATCGTGTCCGTTTCGAAAGTGTACGGAACGACGACTGCCGTCGAGGCCATCAGCCTGAAAATACCGGCAGGCACCTATTGCTGCTTGCTTGGCCCCTCCGGCTGCGGCAAGACCTCGACGCTGCGCATGATCGCCGGCCACGAAAGCATTTCGTCGGGCGATGTCCGCCTCGGCAACATTGTCGTCACCGACCTGCCGCCGGCAAAGCGTGGCACGGCGATGATGTTCCAGTCCTATGCGCTGTTTCCGCATCTCGACCTTGTCGACAATGTCGCCTTCAGCCTGAAGATGAAGGGCGTCGACAAGGAGCAGCGCCGTGCCAAGGCGCTCGACATGCTCAAGCTGATGCAGATGGAGGCCTATGCGACGCGCCGGCCGGCGCAGCTTTCCGGTGGCCAGCAGCAGCGTGTTGCACTCGCCCGCGCTCTGATCACCGATCCCGAGGCGCTGCTGCTCGACGAGCCGCTGTCGGCACTCGACCCGTTCCTGAAGATACGCATGCGCGCCGAGCTGAAGAAATTGCAGACCTCGCTCGGCATCACCTTTGTCCACGTCACCCACAGTCAGGAGGAGGCCATGGCCTTGGCGGACCTGATCGTGGTGATGAATGACGGCCGCATCGAACAGGCGGCACCGCCACGAGATGTGTTCGAAAGGCCGGCCACCGCCTTCGTCGCGCGCTTCATGGGCGACCACAATGTCATCTCCGGCCGGGTCACCGGCGCGCGCGACGGCATGGTCGTCTTCGACGTCAATGGTGGCGCCTCGCTCGCCGCCCGCGGGCAAGGCCGGGAGGCGGGCCAGGAGGTGGGCACGCCGATCGACATCGCCATCCGCACCGACCATGTGCGCATCGGCGAAGCACCCTCTCCCGGCCTCGGCTTCACCGGCATCGTCTCCAACATCGAATATCGCGGCGCCACGGTGAAGCTGTCGGTCACCGGCGGCGGCATCGACGATTTCACGGTCATCATCGACGATTCCGACTTCTTCGCCAAACCCGTCGCCCTTGGCGACGCCGTACCGCTCGCCTGGGATTCCGAGGACGCCATCGTCCTCGGCCGCCTTCATTCATGAATTCAACGAAGCAAAACAAAACAGGGGAATAGGAATGACAAAAACAGTGGAAACAAAGACCGGAATTTCGCGCCGTTCGTTGCTCAAGACAGGTGCGGCCGCCGTCGGCCTCGCCGCAGGCTCGGGCGCCATTACAGGCTTCCCGACCATCTGGGCGCAGTCCAACATCACGCTGCGCCAGTTCGGCACCGGCGTGTCGAACCTGAACGCGATCGCCGACAAGTGCAAGGCCGACCTCGGCATAACGCTGGAAATGACGGCGACCGATTCGGACGCGGCCGCCCAGCGCGCCGTGACCCAGCCCGACAGCTATGACATCGCCGACATCGAATACTGGATCTGCAAGAAGGTGTTCCCGAGCGGCGTGCTGCAGCCGATGGATGTCAGTAAGCTGAAATACTACGACGAGCTGGTGCCGTTGTTCAAAACCGGCAAGCTGACGCCCGACAGCATCATTGCCCAGGGCACCGCGCCGCACACGGTCGGCTATGTCGAAGCGCAGGACTCAAAGACCTTCGCCAAGGCGCCGACCAAGTGGTTCACCATGGTGCCGACGATCTACAACGCCGATACGCTAGGCATCCGGCCCGACCTCGTCGGCCGCGACATCACCACCTGGGCCGACATCATGGACCCGGCCTTCAAGGGCAAGACCGCGATCCTCAACATCCCGTCCATCGGTATCATGGATGCGGCCATGATCATGGAGGCCACAGGCAGCATCAAATATGCCGACAAGGGCAACATGACCAAGGAAGAGATCGACAAGACGATCGACTTCCTCATCAAGGCCAAGCAGGCCGGCCAGTTCCGCGCCTTCTGGAAGTCGTTCGACGAGAGCGTCAACCTGATGGCATCGGGCGAAGTGGTCATCCAGTCGATGTGGTCGCCGGCCGTCGCTGCCGTGCGCTCCAAAGGCATCGCCTGCCGCTTCCAGCCGCTCAAGGAGGGCTACCGCTCATGGGGCGGCGGCCTTGGCCTTGCCGCCCATCTCAAGGGCGCCGAACTCGACGCGGCCTACGAATACATCAACTGGTATACGTCGGGCTGGGTCGGCGGCTATCTCAACCGCCAGGGCTACTATTCCGCCAATATGGTCTCGGCCAAGAAGTTCATGTCCGACGACGAATGGGGCTACTGGATCGAAGGCAAGCCGGCCAAGGGCGAGATCAAGGCGCCGGACGGCACCGTCATGGAAAAGGCCGGCGCCGTGCGCGACGGCGGCTCGTTCGAAGAGCGCATGGGCAAGGTCGCCTGCTGGAACTCGGTCATGGACGAGGACCGCTACATGGTGAAGCGCTGGAACGAGTTCATCGCGGCGTAGAGCGGACGCGTTCACTGTGATGTTGCGATCCTTCGCGCCCCCCTCTGTCCTGCCGGACATCTCCCCCACTTGGGGGGAGATTGGCAGCGTCATGGCCGGCTCTTCGTTAGCAACGTTGGAGTTTGGCGAAGGCCGTTATGAGAGTTCGATCTCCCCGCTCGTGGGGGAGATGTCCGGCAGGACAGAGGGGGGCGCGAAGGATCGCAAGTCATCGCGATCACGCGGAGGATTTTCCCAATGACAGTCGCGCTCGAACGCCCCGCCATCGCAGCAGCCAAGCCCGCCAGACGCCGCCGCGTCTCCCTTGGCGCCGTCACGCCCTATTTGCAATCGGCGCCGCTGGCGGTCATCCTCGGTGCGTTCCTGCTCTTGCCAATCATCATGATCGTCGTCGTCTCCTTCTGGGACTACGACTTCGCCGCCATGTATCCGGATTTCCTGACGACGAACTATTCCGACGTGCTGGGATCATGGGTCACCTGGAAGACCTATCTCAACACCATCAAATTCGCTGCCATCGTCTGGGCTCTGACCTTGTTCATCGGCTTCTGGGTCGCCTATTTCCTCGCCTTCCATATCCGCACCACCGCCATGCAGATGGTGCTGTTCCTTGTCTGCACGGTGCCGTTCCTGACCTCCAACATCATCCGCATGATCTCGTGGATCCCGGTGCTTGGCCGCAACGGGTTGATCAACTCGACGCTGGTGCAATTGGGGCTGGTGCCAAAACCCATCGAATGGCTGCTCTATTCGGAATTCGCCGTGGTGCTGGCCATGGTGCATCTCTACACGCTGTTCATGGTAACGCCGATCTTCAACACGTTGATGCGCATCGACCGCTCGCTGGTCGAGGCCGCGCGCGATGCCGGCGCGTCCGGCTGGCAGGTCTTGTGGAACGTCGTCATCCCGCTGGCCAAGCCCGGCATGGCGATCGGCACCATCTTCGTCGTCACGCTGGTGATGGCCGATTTCTCCACTGTGCAGGTGATGTCGGGCGGCCAGAGCGCGTCGGTCGCACTGATGATGAAGAACCAGATGTCGCTGCTGCAGTATCCCGCAGCCGCCGCCAATGCCGTAGTGTTGCTGGTGTTGGTACTGTTGATGGTCGCGGGCATCCTGCGCATCGTCGACATCCGCAAGGAGCTTTGAGGTGAGCCACGAAAAACGCACCCTAGAATTCTATGTGCTTGCGGTCTTCTTCACTCTGTTCGTGCTGTTCCTCTACGGCCCGCTGTCGGCGATCCTGATCCTTTCTTTCCAAGGCGAGACCGGCGGCCTCACCTTCCCGCTCAATGGCGTGTCGCTGCACTGGTTCGCCAATCTGTTCGAGCGCCAGGCGGTCGGCGATTTCGGCGGCAGCTTCAAGCGCTCGCTCGTGCTCGGCCTTATGGTGATGATCGTCACCGTCGTCGTGTCGCTGCTGGCAGGGCTCGCTTTCCGGCAAAAATTTCGTGGCGCCACCGCTTTGTTCTACCTGGCGGTCGCCAGCCTCGTAGTACCCTCGATCATCATTTCGCTCGGCATCGGCGTCGTCTTCCAGCAGGTCGGCTTCCGCCCAGCCTGGTACACATCGGCCTTCGGCGCGCACCTGACCTGGACCTTGCCCTTCGGCGTGCTCATCATGTTCGCCGTCTTCAACCGCTTCTCGCCCGCCTATGAGGAAGCCGCGCGTGACCTGGGCGCCAACTCCTGGCAGACCTTCGCCCATGTCGTGCTGCCGATGATCGCGCCGAGCCTGATCGGCGTCGGCCTGTTCGGCTTCACGCTGTCCTATGACGAGTTCGCCCGCACGCTGATGACGTCGGGCACCTTCAACACGCTGCCGCTCGAGATCTACGGCATGACCACCAATGTCACGACGCCGGTGCTCTACGCGCTGGGCACGGTGACCACCGTGTTCTCCTTCCTGGTGATCCTGGCCACACTGGGCGCCATCCTCTATGTTGGCCGCAGGCGGGCCAGGGTTTGATTGTGCAGATACTGGTGGTGAACCCCAACACGACGGCGAGCATGACCGAGACGATCGCGGCGGCGGCGCGCGGCGTTGCCGGCGCCGGGACCGAGGTGATCGCGGTCACCTCCTCGATGGGCCCGGCCTCGATCGAGGGCTATTATGACGAGGCATTGGCCGTGCCCGGCCTTTTGATGGAGATCGCCGCCGGCGAACGTGCCGGGGCTCAGGCCGCCATCATCGCCTGCTTCGACGATACCGGCCTGGATGCGGCACGCGCCATGGCCTCCATTCCGGTCATCGGCATCTGCGAGGCCGCACTCAGTGTCGCCTCCTACATTGCCCAGCGCTTCACAGTGGTGACGACCACCGAACGCTCGCGTGTCCCTGTCGAGGGGCTGGTGCAGCGCTATGGCATGGCCGGGCGTGCCCGCGTGCGCGCCGCCGACATTCCCGTACTCTCGCTTGAAGACGCTGCTTCCGGCGCTGTCGAGAAACTGCGCGCCGAGATCGCCCGCGCCATAGCGGAAGACCGCGCCGAGGCCATCGTGCTCGGCTGCGCCGGCATGGCCGACCTGGCACACCGGTTGCAGCAAGAGTTCGACCTGCCCGTCATCGACGGCGTCGGCGCCGCCCTCAAACAGGCCGAGGCGCTGATCGCATTGGGCCTGTCGACCTCGAAGCGCGGCTCCTATGCCAGTCCGCTGGCCAAGCCCTATCGCGGCGTGCTGAAATCCTTCTCGCCGGGGGTGGTCGCCGCGGAGTGAACGCTATGAAGCCTACCGTCCGCGCATTGTCTCCGCCGGAACTGACCGTTCTCATCGACTGGGCGGCGGCTGAAGGCTGGAACCCTGGCCTTGACGATGCCGCGGCGTTCCGGCCAACCGATCCTGAAGGGTTCATCGGCGCTTTTGTCGACAACGAGATGACCGCCGCCATCTCGGCTGTCGCCTATGGCGGCAACTTCGGTTTCATCGGTCTCTACATCTGCCGACCAGACATGCGCGGCAAAGGCCATGGCAAAGCAGTCTGGAATGCGGGCATGGCCAGGCTGGCCGGCCGAACGGTCGGCCTCGACGGGGTCGCCGCGCAGCTGGCGAATTATCGCCGCACGGGATTCAGCTCGGCGTACGAAACCATCCGCTTCAGCGGCCGTATCGCGACCCCGCCCGTCCGAAGCGAAGGGGTGCGCATGATAACCACGCAACTCGTGCCCGACATCATCGTCTATGACGCCCGCTGTTTCCCCGCGCCTCGACGAGCCTTCCTGCACCGCTGGGCGCAGCCGCCGCATTGCGGGTTCGCCGCGATCAGTTCACTCGGCACCATAGGCTACGCCGTGGCTCGTCCCTGCCGTTCGGGTTACAAGATCGGCCCGCTGTTTGCCGACGACACCGAGACGGCGATGCAGCTCATGGGCAGTCTGGCTGCCGCATGCGAAGGTGGCGACCTGCATATCGACGTTCCTGCCGAAAATTTCGATTTCACCACGGCGCTTTCAGCAATTGGTTTCAGGCCGACCTTCACCACCACGCGCATGTACAAGGGCCCGCCTCCGAAGGTCGACTCGCGCCGAATATTTGGCGTGACGACCCTGGAGTTGGGGTAGATCCCGGCGCCGACTGACAGGCTTGGTTTTTCGGGAGCCGGCGGGCGATGGACGAGCCGATCCGTAGTAGCGCCGCCTAAGTCGAATTGTCTGATGTCTCAGGCGGCGCTACGTCGTCCCGGCACGGGGTTACCCGGCGTCTCGTGGCCGATCGGCGTCACCAGAGTGAGGTCGGGATAGCCGCTTTCGATCAGCTCGACGGCGGCCTGCGCCACCTCATCGTCCGCCTGCAGCATGGACATGAAGACCTCGGTGCTGTCGCCGACCAGTCGGCTGATGCCTTGCGCATCGGCCGGTCCGCATTCGACGATGACCAGATCATAGGCGGTGGTCAGCGACTGCATGATGATCGGCAGCCGGTCGGCGGCGCGCATGGCGCGAACCGGATCGGCGGTGCCGACGGGAACGACATGGCAGTCCGAATAGAGGTCGGCGTGGATGACGTCGCTGAACTGCGCTTCCGAAGCCAGCAGATTGGTGATGCCGGGGAAAAGTCCGCTGTCCAGCATCGGCCGCGAGGCGGCACCTGACGCCGTGAGATCGAGCAGCAGCACGCGCAGGCCAGCGTCGGAGACTTCGCGCGCTACCAGCACTGCCGATGCAGCCGCCTCATCGCCTTCGGGCGACACGAAGATGGCGCGCGCAGCACCGCTGGCGATCAGCTTTTCCGCCGCCTTCTCGACATCGATCTCGCCAAGGCTGGAGCGGACAGGTTCGGCTTGCGGTTCGGAACCGGCAGCCGCTGCTCCTTCCAGCACTGAAGGAGCCGGCTCGGGCTCTGGCACCAGTTCAGACTCCACGGTCGTCGGCTGATCGTCCACTTCCACGACCTCAGGAGCCGGTTCCGGGTGGACGACCGGCGCCGACATTGCCGACATCGCAACCTGCTCGATACGCTCGAAGCGCGCCCCTGGGGCCGGACGCATGGCGCGGCCGGAAAACAGCTCCTGCAGCAGCGTGATGACCGACATCAGCAGCAGCGAGCCGACTAAGGCGGCGCCGACGATCGGCACGAGCTTGGGGAAATAGGGTTCCGACGGCACGCGCGCCTCGGAAAACACGCTGGCATCGACCGGCAGGTAATTCTTGCGCGAGGACACTTCGCGGAAGCTCGCCATATAGGATTCAAGCTGCTGGCGCCGGACGTTCGCCTCGCGCTGCAGCGCATCCAGCTGGACCTGCTCCTCGCCGGCCCGCGACGACGCCGCTTTCAGCTTGTTGACGTCCGATATCAGCTGGTTTTCGCGCGCCTGGGCGGTCTGCGCCTGCGTCAGCAACCCGCGCATGATTTTTTGCGCTTCGTTGCGGATCTGGCCGTCGAGATCGGCAAGCTGCGACCTCATCGCCCGCAGGCGGGGATGGTTGTCGAGCAAGGTGGTGGAAAGATCGGCGATGTTGGTTCTGAGCTCGATCTGACGCTCACGCAGCCGCTGGATCAGATCGGAAGACAGCACTTCGGGTACAGCGTCCAGCGAACCGCCATTCTGCAAAGCCTGGCGCACCCTTTCGGCCGTCGCCTCGGCCGAGGCGCGGCTGGCGCGCACACGCGACAGTTCGGTCGATAGCTCGGACAATTGCTGTGTCGCCAGCACCGAATTGTTGCCGCCCATCAACAGGTCCGACTGGGCGGAACGGAAGGCCGCGACCTTGGCCTCTGCATCCCTGACCTGCTTCTGCAGATCGTCGATTTCCGGCCCGAGGAAGGCGGTCGCGGCGGCGTTCGACTTGGTCTTGGCGTCCGCCTGATAGGCCAGGTAGGCCTTGGCGATGGCGTTCGGAATGTCAGCGGCAAGCTGGGGATCTTCAGAGGAAAATTCGACGGCGATGACGCGGGTCTTTTCCACGCCATAAACATTGAGCTTGTCGCGCATCTTCGTCAGCACGCGCTCTTCGAGCGGAATTTCTTCCGGATCGCTCTTCAGCCCGGCAATGACCAGGAGCCGGGTGACCGGCGACATGCCGAGCGCATAGTTGAACTCGGGCTTGTCGCCCAGCTTAAGGTCGGCAGCCACCTGCTTGAGAATGTTGGACGAGGAAATGACCTGAACCTCGGTTGCTACACCTTCCGCATCGAGCACAGGTTTGTCGTCTTCATTGGTGCCGGCAGGCCGCGTATAGGCCGATTCGCTCAACTGGATTTTCAGCTGCGTCGTGGCCTTATAATGTGGCGTGGCAAGCCACGCGAACGCGAAGGCGAGACCAGTGACGAGAAGCGTGATCACAAGAATGCGCAGCCAGTTCCGCGCCAGGCTGGCGAAGAGCTGTCTCAGGTCGACATCGACATCTGCGGCCGCGGACTGGTCGGACATGCATTCCTGCTCCGGACATGAGGCTAGATGGTAGCGTAAACAACTATGGTAACTCAGCCGTTAAGATCGCGGTAAGCAGCTGTTAGGGTTTGCTGACATCCGGTAAACAAAGCCAGCAAAACTATACGGCTTTTTGTCGATTGCCGCCAAATCGGCCGCGTCCCTTTACCGGCCATTAACCCTAACAGGATGATAACGAACCCAGATCCTTAAGGTTTGCCGCCGTGTCCTGGCGGCCATAGCGACGAAGGTGTGTGTCCGATCATGAAAAGCGCTGCTGGTCTGTTTCGCGCTCTGCTGGCCGTGTCGATGCTCGCCGGCTGCTCCAGCTACCGGCCGACGCCGGCGGCCTTCCACGAGGTACTCGACCAGCCCTATCGGCTCGGCGCCGGCGACCGTGTCCGCGTCACCGTGTTCGAACAGGACGGTCTGACCAACACCTACAGTGTCGATCAGTCCGGCTACATGTCCTTCCCGCTGGTCGGCGCGGTGCCGGCGCGCGGCCACACGGCCCAGCAGCTGGAAAAAGCGCTCGCCGACAAACTGCGCCAAGGCTATCTGCGCGACCCCGACGTGTCGGTCGAGATCGATCGCTACCGGCCGATCTTCGTCATGGGCGAAGTGGGCGCCGCCGGCCAGTATTCCTACGTGCCGGGCCTCACCGTGCAGAAGGCCATCGCGATTGCCGGAGGTTTCTCGCCGCGCGCCAACCAGGAAAGCGTCGACATCACCCGCGACATCAACGGCAAGGTGATGACAGGCCGGGTGGTTACCTCCGATCCGCTGCTGCCGGGCGACACGGTCTACGTTCGCGAACGCCTGTTCTGACATCAACGTGGCGGACCAGCTCAGGATCGTCCACTGCTTTCGCTCACCCGTCGGCGGGATCTTCCGGCATGTGCGCGACCTGACGGAGGCCCAGCTCGCCGCCGGACATGTTGTCGGCATCGTCTGCGATTCGACCACCGGCGGCGAATACGAGGAACGCCTGTTCGACCAGATGAAGGACAGCCTGGCGCTCGGCATCCATCGCACGCCGATGCAGCGCCATGTCGGGCCGGGCGACTTCGCCTCGGCCTGGCGTACCTATCGAATCATCAAGGAATTGCGGCCGGACGTGTTGCACGGGCACGGCGCCAAAGGTGGCGCCTATGCCCGTCTGTTCGGCTCATTGTTGCGGGTATCTAGGTCTCGCGTAGCCCGCCTCTATTCGCCGCATGGCGGCTCCCTCCACTATGACGAAACGACGACGACCGGGAAGCTGTTCTTCGCGCTCGAGCGCTTCATGGCGCGCTTCACCGACTGCCTGCTGTTCGTCTCCGACTATGAGCGGCGCACCTATCGCAAGAAGGTCGGCGAACCGCCTATCCCGAACACGCTGGTCTATAACGGCCTGCGCGCCGCCGAGTTCGAACCGGTGGTCGCACAGCCCGACGCAGCCGACCTGCTCTACATCGGCATGATGCGCGACCTCAAAGGGCCTGACATTTTCATCGAGGCGCTGGTGCTGGCCGGGTCCCAGCTTGAGCGCCGCTTGACCGCGGTCATGGTCGGCGATGGCGACGACCTGCCGCGCTACCATGCGCAGGTGAAACGGCTGGGCCTCGAAAAACAGGTCCGCTTCTTGCCGCCTATGCCAGCCAGGGAGGCATTTTCGCTGGCCGATCTGGTCGTCGTCCCCTCCCGCGCGGAAGCCATGCCCTATATCGTTCTGGAGACGCTGGCGGCCGGCAGGCCGATGATCGCCACGGCCGTCGGCGGCATTCCCGAAATCTTCGGTGAGGGATCCCCTGCCCTGATCCGTCCCGATCCGCGCCAACTCGGCGACAAGGTGGGTGAAGCGCTGCGCGATCTCGACGCCTACCGGCGCGTCATGCCCGATACGGCCAGCCTCAAGGCGCGATTCGGCGCCGATGTGATGGCCGCCGAAATCGAAAAGGCCTATTTCGCCGCGCTTAACAGATAGACGACCCTCCAAAACCACAAGTTGTCTCAAGGTTTTTTTAGCTCTCTTTCTGCTATCGTCATCGCGGAAGCTTGTGGGAAACCCGATGAACGAGACCGACCCCACGCGCCGCTTTTCGGCCGATGCGGTGCGCAAATTCGACAGTCCTGCCGAGAGCCCCACGCCCGGCGGCATGAACAGTGTTGCCCGCCAGGTCGCCTCGCAATACCGGCGCGATACGATGTCGCCGGTCATGGTCAGCGGCGTATTGCGCATAGGCGAATTCGGCTTGCTGTTCCTGTCGGGGCTCGCGCTCTACTTCCACTTTGTCGGCTTCTTCAACTATCTCGCCTGGCAATATCCGCTGACCATTGCCTCGGCGTCATTCGTGGCCGTGGTGCTGCTCGACGTCAGCGATTGCTACCAGATCTCCGCCTTGATGCGACCGATCTCCAATCTCGGCCGCGTGCTGATGGTCTGGGCCGGCACCTTCGCGCTGATGGCGCTGACGGCCTTCATCATGAAAATGTCGGAGGATTATTCGCGTCTGCTGTTCGGCACCTGGTTTGTCGTCGGCCTGCTTCTGCTGTTCGGCCTCAGGCTGGTGATGTCGAAGCTGATCCGGCGCTGGGCGCGCAACGGCCGCATGGAACGCCGCGCCGTCATCGTCGGCGGCGGCAAGGCGGCCGAGATGCTGATCCGCTCGGTCGAGAAGCAGCCAGACAACGACATCCGTATCTGCGGCATCTTCGATGACCGCGGCGACAAGCGCTCGCCGCCGATCGTGGCCGGCTATCCCAAGCTCGGCACCATTTCGGAGCTGATGGAATTCGCCCGCATCGCGCGCATCGACATGCTGATCGTGTCGCTGCCGCTGACTGCCGAAACGCGCGTGCTGCAACTGCTGAAGAAGCTGTGGGTGCTGCCGGTCGACATCCGGCTCTCGGCGCATTCCAACGCGCTGCAGTTTCGCCCGCGCGCCTATTCCTACATCGGCTCGGTGCCGATGCTCGACATCTTCGACAGGCCGATCAACGACTGGGATTCGGTCGCCAAGCGCGCCTTCGACATCGTCTTCTCGCTGATCGGCATCATCCTGTTTTCACCGGTGATGCTGGCGACTGCCATCGCCATCAAGCTCGACAGCAAGGGTCCGGTGCTGTTCAAGCAGAAGCGGCACGGCTTCAACAATGAGATCGTCGAAGTCTACAAATTCCGCTCCATGTATACCGACCGCTCCGACCCGACCGCCAAGCAGACGGTGACCAAGAACGATCCGCGCGTCACCCGCGTCGGCCGCTTCATCCGCAAGAGCTCGATCGACGAGCTGCCGCAGTTCTTCAACTCGCTGTTCGGCACGCTGTCACTGGTCGGTCCGCGCCCGCATGCGATTGCCGCGCAGTCGCACAACCTTCTCTACAATGAGGTGGTCGACGGCTATTTCGCCCGCCACAAGGTCAAGCCCGGCGTTACCGGCTGGGCGCAGATCAATGGCTGGCGCGGCGAGATGGACACCAATGAGAAGATCCGCATGCGCACGGAATACGACCTCTATTACATCGAGAACTGGTCGATGCTGTTCGATCTGCGCATCCTGCTCATGACGCCGCTGCGGCTGCTCAACACGGAAAACGCCTATTGAGCGCGATTTCCCATGATGTGCCGCAGGCTGCGGTCAATGCCAAGCTGATCGGGCTGATATCCTCCGGCGCGGTGTTTTTCGGCGTCTTCCTGTCAGGCTTCGTCATCGACGAACCGGCGCCCTACGATCTTTTCATGCTCGGGCTGATCGGGGTGTGGGTGCTGTTTGGCCTGCGCATATCGCGCGCCGCCGTGCCGCTGCTCGTGCTGCTGATCACGATGAACATCGGCGGCATGATTGCCATGACGCAGATGGCCGATCTCGCCAACACACCGCTCTATCTCGCCGTCTCGCTGTTTCTCGCGTTCACCGCGGTGTTCTTCTCGTCGGTGACGGCGGTGCAGCCCGGCCTCTACCGGCTGATCTTCATCGCCTATGTCGTCTCCGCGGTGGTGACCTCGCTGCTCGGCATTGCCGGCTATTTCCACGCTTTCCCGGGCGCTGAAATCTTCACCAGATACGACCGCGCCCAGGGCGCCTTCCAGGATCCGAACGTGTTCGGGCCGTTCCTGGTGCTGCCCGGCATCTATCTGCTCTATCTGCTGTTGACCGGCTCAATCGCGCGCATGCCGCTTCTGGCGGTGCCGCTGCTGATCATCACCGCGGGCATCTTCTTTTCGTTCTCGCGCGGCGCCTGGGGCATGTTCGCCGTCTCGGCCATCCTGCTCACCGGCGCCCTGTTCCTGCAAAGCAACAGCGGCAAGTTCCGGCTGCGCGTCATCATCATGACCATTGCCGCCGTCACCCTGCTGGTGGTCGCCATGATCGTCATTCTGCAGCTGCCCGGCGTCGGCGAGATGTTTTCCAGCCGCGCCCAGCTGGAACAGAGCTACGACACGGCGCGCCTTGGCCGCTTCGCCCGCTACACGATCGGCTTCGAGATGGCGCTCGAATATCCGCTCGGCATCGGCCCGCTGGTGTTCGGCACCATTTTTGGCGAAGACACGCACGACATCTGGCTGAAGACGTTGATGGATTATGGCTGGCTCGGCTTCGTCTCGTTCCTGTCGCTGACGCTGTGGACGATCGCCGCCGGCTTCCGCATCCTTTTGCGCGACCGGCCATGGCAGCCCTATCTGCTCTGCGCCTACGTCGCTTTCATCGGCAATATCGGGCTCGGCACCTTCATCGACATCGACCACTGGCGCCATGTCTACCTGCTGCTCGGCCTGATCTGGGGCGCGATCGCGCTGGAATACAGGCATCAGCGCGGGTTGCGGGCGGTGGCCAGCGGCAATCCGAACCAATAGAAAAACCGCCGAGTCCAGGTGACCCGCACCCAATTGCGGTAGCAGATTTCGTTTTATCTCGCGATGCCGGCCACCCGTTCGGGGTATTGCACGGCCATCATCAGACGATCCGCATGGTCGGCAAAAACGGCGCTGACCTTTTCGGCATCGAACCTCGCCCGTCTCTTGCGCTTCTCGTCGTTCAACAAGATCCCGCTGACAGCATCGAACTTGCGGCCGAGGTTCTTCAACAGGCCTCTCTTCATCGGCCAGTTGCGGCTGAAACGGCCGGCCCAGGGCGTGCCTCTCGCCAGATCGCGATAGATCGCCATGGCGTCGACCTCGACACCGATCGGCGGACGGTCCCAGGGCTTGCCCCAGGCGAAGTGGCGGGCGTAGCAGCGGTTGAAAGGGATCTGGCTGGTGTAGTTGGTCATCACATTCCAGAACGGGTGCATCGTCTGCCACCGGCCCTCGAAGGCCAAGTTCATCGCGCCTTGATCCATGCCGTAGATATGCTCGGACGCCAGATGTCGGGTACTCTCCAGAAGCCCCTCCTGCCTGACCAGCGGCATGTTGAACACCAGCACGCCGGCATTGAACTTCGGCGCCCCTGGCTGCATCGGCAAATGCTGTCGATACTTTACGTCGAAATAGGTCTGCTCGTCGTGTGCGGCCAGCAGCGGAGCGTTGAGCGGGGTGTTGCAGAGATCTGCTATCGATCGGTTGAAAAGCACATCGGCGTCTGAATAGGCGATGCGGTCGTATGGCTCGAATTGAGGCAATTGATCGGCGAACAGCCTGATGTAGGTCGCAAGCGTGGGATGCGTTCCACGATTGAAGTTCGTCGCCTCCATGAACTTCGTTACGTCGATGATGCCGATCCTCCCCTCGAGCAAACGCTCACCGGCAGACCGGTCGTCACTGGGAATGACGCCGGTGTGCAAAATAAAGCCGTCGACGGCGCCGGACAAATCCAACACACGGCGCGCCGCCAAGCAGGTGTACGGAAAATACCTTTGATCGGCGGCGAAAAAGAAGCATGGCTTTTGCGACACAGTCTAATTCTCCTGCCCTGCGCCTTACGGATCAAAGTCGCGAATATCTCAAGCGAAACCGCCGAGTATTTCAGGAAACTGCACGGCCATCGCACCGGCAAGGGCATGCTCGGCATAAATCCTATGCACCTTGCTTCCATCATACCTTGCCCGCCGCCGATACCGATCCTTGGCAGGCAACATCCCCATGATGCCGTCGAATCTGCGAGCGAATCGCCTCATGACGCCTCGCTCGAAGGGAATGCGCTGCCGGAAGGGCTGGAGCCAAGGCGTATCCCTTGCCAGACCGCGCCAGACGGCAAGCGCCTCAAGTTCCACGTCGACCTGGCTCCCCCACGGCTTGCCGCCGGCGAAATGCCGGGCATAGGCTTGGGCGAACCGAAATTCCTTCGTATCGTTGGACATCAAATTCCAGTTCGGATGCATCGTCTGCCACTTGCCCTCGAAGACGATGTTCAGCGCGTTCTGATCGTTCATCTGCCCGGCAACGGCGACATCTCTGGCGCGGTGCAAAAGTCCCTGTTCACGCACCAGCGGCATGTTGAAGACGATGATACCGGCATTGAAGTAAGGCGCTCCCGGCTGCATCGACAATTTGTGCCGGTAGCCTGGGCGGAAGTACATATAATCGTCATGGGCGGCCAACAATGGGGCATGAAGTGTCTGGCCCACCAGGTCACCTATATCCCGATTGAAGAGGACATCACAATCAACATGGGCGATGCGGTCATAGTCCGCGAACTGAGGCAGTTGGTCGGCGAAAAGCCGAACAAAAGTGCCGACATTGCTTGGCCGGAAAGTATGACCGGCCTGCGCAAACAACGCCGATACGTCCATTATGCGAAGGCGATTCTTCAGCAGGCGTTCAGCAACACGCATATCGGCATCGCGTGCGCCGAAATGCAGGATGAAGCCTGGCGTTGCGTCTCCCGAAACGTCCAGAATTCTGCGCGCCGCCAAGCATGCATATGGGAAATAGTTGGCGTCGGCCGCTAGAAAAAAACAGGAATTTGCCACGCGCAATCCTTCTTATCGGTATTGGGCGAGCCATACCGTCTCGGTATTGGGCGAGCCATACCGTCTTGGCGTTGCGCCGACAAGGCCGGATGCCTCGCGATTTTTCCGGTCCAACGCGCCGTTTTAGCGCTTGCACCATAACCCTTGAAAATATATGGCTTTGCGCGGTCCGGAGTGTAGCGCAGCCCGGTAGCGCACTTGACTGGGGGTCAAGGGGTCGTCGGTTCGAATCCGGCCACTCCGACCAAACAAAAACAAGGACTTACCCCCAAAGTCCCTTACCCTGCTAGCCCGGAACGTTTTCTCAGGGTACCCGTCCGGGTAACAAAAAACTGTCGCTTTCCCCCAAAATTGGTTTTTCGATTCTCTGGTGGTTCCAGTTTCCCTCTGGAGTGAACCACCCGTCCCGGCATATTTGGTTAGGCCTCGTTAGCTGTTGTGAGGCCTCTCAATGCAAATTCAATATCGCACCGCGCGCGAAGTCTGCCAGCGCTATAGCTGCTCGGATATGACTTTGTGGAGGATGATCCGCGACAAAAGCCTCCGCTTCCCTCCCCCCATGATTTTGAACCGGCGCCGCCTCTGGACGGATGAGGCCCTTGATAATTTCGATGCCCAGCAGCGCGCGCTGTCTCCTTCGCCAGCGCCTCACCAACGCAACCTTGCCATGCGTCGCCGTGAGGAGGCATTGGAATCATGGTGACGGCCGCCTTTGAGGGAACTGGCGAGGATGTCGTCGCCGCCTTTTGGGAGATCGTCAGAAAGCAAGAGAGGGGACAAATGATCTTCGACGCCATCGTCGCTGCTCTGCCGATCATGAAGGCCGTTCTCGCTGGCTATGATCCGGCCTCAGAGCAGGGCGATGAGTGATGGCTATTGTTCTGCCTCTTCCCTTCCATCGCTTGCCATCATCCAGGCCGATGCCAGCGGCGCCGGGTGAAGTCGTGGACCTGTCGCGCATCGATATCGTCAATATATCCGGCGCCCGCGCCGCAGCGGCAGTCATTGCCAAGATGCCTACAACCTATGATCGCGAGGCCGCGATCAAACAGACAATTTCAGGATTCCGCCGCATCGCCAAAAGGCGGCACGGCGTCACCGGTGGACCGGTCGACGGAGCGGTCATTTTGATCGAGTGCATCATTCGTAAAACGCTGGGAAAATTGAAGGAGTAAAAGCGTTGACCGCGTTATCCGAATTGGTCACCACGCCGCAAAAAGAAACGCCCGACCAGGGCGGCCGGGCGAAAAGCAAGTCAGAACAAATCACAGATAAGCTCAAGGGCGTCGGAAGGGAAGTGATCCCGGTAGCGGGCACCCCTGCTGTATGGCCTCCAGACCTTGGCGGGCGCCGCCAGGTCAAGTCGGAATGGCTGAGGACCGCCGTTCGCAAGTTGAGCGGCCGGGCTCTGAAAGGCGCTTGCATTCTCGATGAGCAATTCATGGTCAAATCGTTATCCATGCACCGCACCGACAAATTTCTCGCTGACGAATTCGAGATCGATCAGCGGACGTTGCAGCGTGCCTTTGAGGATTTGAAGGTTGCTGGATTTACCAGGTTCAAGCCGATCTACGAGACGGTCGATGGGAAAATTCGGCTCGTTGAGCGCGTTGTTACGCTGTGCTTTCCGACTGATTCCCCTCAGAAAATTGACGCTGCTGAAGCGACAACGTCTGTCGGCGCAGTGACAAATCTGGGGGAGCAGCGACAGACTTGGGAGGGCAGTGACAAAACTGAGGGGGCAACGTCAGACGTTGTCGCTTCCTCTACCTTGGACAGTGAGACCTGTGAAAACGAGACTCTTGAAAAAGGACAATTGAAAGAAGAAAAAGAGGTTCCGCCTAGCGGCGGTCTTTCCAATTTTGATTTTGAAGAGCCGTCATCACCGTCAGTGCCTGTGCCTGAAGACTTCGATGATGTCCGCCTGGAGTGGTTGATCGACGGGCTTGCGCTCACCGATTTGGAAATCAAACGCTTGATGGAGGAGAAGGGCTGGAATCGCGGGCATGCCGAAAATGCGCTGGTCATGCATTGGGTAAATGACCATTGGCTAGGTGAATACGATAACCCGCTTCGCGACGATGAGAGGCGCTACATAAAATGCAGGCTGCTCGCCCGCATCGCTGATGATTGGTGCTGATATGAACCGCGCCGAAATCCTTGCCGAGTTCAAAACGTGGCGCGCAAAGTCGGCTGCTCAGTTCGAGCGGTTTGAGGCGCTGTTGCTTAATGCGGATCCCGAGCGCGCCCCGGCGAGGTTGGTGGCCGCGATCTTCGCCGTCCTGGAAACCGAATGGTTTACCTCCGCAGAAATCCGGCGGTTGGCCGACGCGCATCCATCACCCGAGTTGAAAGACGCCCTGGCTGGTTGTGGGGTATCAAACCCACGACAGATCGGAAAATTTCTTAGTAGCATCCGAGAAAAGGATATCGAAGGACTTACGGTAATTACTGGAGGTGATCAGGCGGCGGGGAAGCAATGGCAAATCCAGCGCCGCTGAGGTTTGGCTCGCAAACTCACTAAGCCGGTTTCATCTCCTGGATAAGATTCTTAGGTTCCCGATCGCAATTTGGGAATCTCGAAATGACTCGTGTTCAAGACCTTACCATCCAGTTTGAAGCGCAGCGCGCCGCGTCCGATTTCTCAGTCTATGTCCGTTACCTTGCTTCGGCGAAGGATGCCTATCAGGCCCTACAGATCGCGGAAACGCGCGGCGCCAATGAACGCGTGATCACGGTTCTGAAGGCCGCCGTTGCCGCCGGAACCACCTCAGCCCCGGCCTGGGCCGGCAATTTGAAACCCTACAAGATCATGTCTGGCGCATTCCTGGACAGCCTCGCCGGCCGTGGCTTTTTCGATTCGATTTACCCCGCCTTTTTGCCTGTCCCGATGAGCGAGAGCGTCGCGATTTCCACGGCTGGAATCGAAGGCGCGGAAGTGGGCGAGTTTGTGCCGGCCCCGATTAGCGCGCTGCAATTCGGCCTTGGTGAAATGCAACCGCGCCGTGTCGAAGCGGTGATCGTCATGAGCCGCGAGCTTATCAATTCCGTTTCGACTGCCGGACAGCGTCTTATCGATATCGAACTCCGCAAGGCCGCAACGCGTGCCACCGACCGCGCCTTCTTCGGCGTCATCTTGGATGGCCTTACTCCACTGGCATCCATCGGCAACCGCGCATTTGAAGCGCGCCAAGACCTGACGGCGATTCTCACCGCCATCGCTGGCGATGCCGAAAGCAACTACGCGTTCGCGATGAATGGCGACTTGGCCAAGGCTTTGGCGGGATTGGCTACGGATGACGGTGCCGCCGCGTTCCCGGAAATGACCCCAACCGGCGGCCGTTTGCTTGGTGTGCCGGCTTATGTCGCGGAACTCGCCGCCGGCCGTGTCGTCGCCCTCGATGCCAGCCAGATCGCCGCCGACAGGTCCGAGATCGTCGCCGACATCGCTACGGATGCAAGCTTGCAGATGTCGACCACGCCAAGCGGCGGCGCTGCTGCCCTCCTGTCGCTCTGGCAGAGCAACGCGGCCGCACTGCGTGTCCTGCGCTGGATCGGTGTCGAACGCCTTCGCGCCAATGCCGTTGCCGTCCTCGATGGTGCCGAATGGGGCACGGAAGAGTCGAGCTAAGGGAGGCGACGCATGGATGAGGAAGAGAAGCAATTGCTCGAGGACATCAGCGACATCGTGCGCGCGGCGATAGAGAAGGCCGTAGCGCCGGTGCACCAACGCCTGATGGTGCTCGAGGCCATCGTCGGCGACGC
The DNA here is from genome assembly GCF_057766425.1 of Mesorhizobium sp. P160187. Taxonomy (NCBI): domain Bacteria; kingdom Pseudomonadati; phylum Pseudomonadota; class Alphaproteobacteria; order Hyphomicrobiales; family Phyllobacteriaceae; genus Mesorhizobium; species Mesorhizobium sp. P160187. The sequence continues at coordinate 1,408,320 of NZ_JBYMDX010000005.1, read as the reverse complement.
CACCAAGGCCGAGAAGCGCGTTCGCGTCCCGGCAGCAACCAGGAGGACTAACCAATGAAGATGACGGGTGAACAGGCCGTCGCGGCCGCAGAGGCGCTGGCGGATCGCCACATTGAAAACGCCGTGGAACAGATCGCCAGGATCGTGGCCGAACATGGCGGGACCGATGAAGAAATCGAATCCGCCATGGCCCATCAGCGCGAGGCCCTCTCGCTCTGGAAACAGGGCCTGATGGGCGATGTCGAAAGGTTCGTTGCCGATCCTGAGGCTGCGCCCGGACTGAACTGACGAATTGCACTGCTGGCCATCATCACCTCCTAAGCAGTGCAAGGCGCCGGCAGCGTGACGCCGCGGCCGGCGCCAACCCACCAGAGATCTGGCGGGGGGTATCAAAGGATCGGCGCAGGACCGGCGCCACAGGACCGCACGAAGCCTCAGCCGCAACTTTAAAGTTCGGGGGCCGGGCGAATGCGCCGATTTAATTGCCGCCAGCCATGCCACAACGTATTTGCAAAGGCTTCCCGACATGTCCGAAACCCTGAAATCACCGGCAATCCAAGACGCCGCGAAGGGCCTAACCGGCGCCGAAAAGAAGCTGTATCATGAAGCTATTCGGCAGTTTTTCGGTGAAAACGATGCGGTTTCAGCCAACGATGCCGGGCTCGTGCGGCAATTAATCGAGGCCAAAGCTAGGGCCAAAATCTTGAAGGGAATGCTTGCCGGCGAGATGGAAGATGAGGCCGCTTCCCGCATAGCGGTGCCCGCGGTCTTGTCGCTAATCAGGCAGGCCGACAGCACGGCGAGGTTGATTGTCAGGCTTGTCGACCGGCTCAAGGCGGCCCTGCGCTGAGCTGAGTCTAACGTCTGGACGTCACGCTTGCGCGACGGGATCCGGCAGAACGAAGTCACCGCCTAGTGATCGGCTGTTTAGGTCAACCAACATTCCGTCTCGAAAGTTCTCCACTTTCACGAGGTCCATCTCTGCGAGCCTGTATAAGGCAAGCGTGCCGTCCTTCATCAGCCTTTTGCGATCTTCGACCTTGGCCGGAGGAAGCCTCTGGAGGATCGTGACATGTGTCGGAACGCGTGGGAGCGTTTCATCACGTCTAGGAACCGTTTCATCATAAACGCAGAAAAGGCGGCCGCCAACATCTTCGGATTCGATGCTACGCACACTTTCGACCTTGAATCTGATCAGAGCTTGTACGGTTCTTGGCTTAGCAGTCGACTTCCGAGACAATCGATCAATTGCAATAGCGTTGATGTCGTCATCGGTGGCAATATCCCGAAACACACTGAAGCCGTTCAAGGTTGTGTCCCGAAATGAGTCCTCAATGAGCTTTTTGGCGTTCCAGTCGACAGAGGCCGGGCTTACGACCATTCGATAAATGAACTCACTCGAATCTACCGGTCCCGGAGATCCCTCTCCGACCGAGTGTGCCTCGCATTGGCAATGCGGAAATGCATCATCCACCCGAACGGCTTGCTTGTCGTCAGAAGCGGTTCCATCGAGCAACTTCGCGCATTCGACACAGGAATCCAGCGTCACGCCTCTAACCGAAATCCAAATGAACGATGAAACTCGTCGGACGTCTTCTGCTCACCGATGCCGCCTTCGATCAGTACCGATTTGCCGTTTTTATTGTGGTAGGCTTCGATCGACCAATCTGGCTGGAAGATGACCTGACCAAATTCGTCGCCGTCATGGAACTCCGCCACGGCATACCCTTCCCGGGATAAGCCCACGGCCACCGTGGGCGCATAGAACGGAAGCGCCCGCACGAATCCAACGGCAATATCCAGCGTTTCCTGGACCGGCGCCTGTGCTCCTTCCCCATCATGGTCCTCATCAAGCCCGCGCAGTTCTTCCAACCTCGCTACAACAGCGGGGAACAACTCAAGTTGAACGATTCCAGGGTAACTAGCTGGGACCATCACATTCTGGCGGCAAGAACTCACTATGGCCGGAGGCAAGGCCGGAAGCGGACAAGCGATCTCGCCGGCGACCAAGGCGGTGGACTTCATGAAATTGCTTACGCTGATATAGGTTTTAGCGAAGGAAGTTCGATCAGCCATTTTTTAACCCTACTGCCGCGAGCAATTTTGCATCAACGATACTTTTGAACAACTCTTTCACTCGTTCATGTAGGTCGTCAAATATCACACGCAAACTGTTTGTGGTTCCGCCTTCCATACCGCTCCCCGCATATCGTTCTTCCACAGCGCTAATGATTTGGATCGAGCGCGTTGCGCTAGAGTCAGCATTGGCCATATCTACCATATCAACGTTGACTTGGTACAGCCTGAGGTTCTCGCCATCAGTTTTTTCCAGTTTCCCGGTATGTGAGTGCCAGAGTTCCGTCAGATCAAAAATATGCGGGGCGACAAGACTGGAGCCTTCTTTGATCAGTCCCCGAGCTGTGGCTTTAGCCAAATCACCTTCGAAAACGAAACGATCTAGATATTCAAGGCGGATAGTAATGATCGGGACATTTTCTATGATCGCTCTTAGGGCATCCGAGCACATATCCCAATATGTGCCAGACACATTTTCCCATCTCGAATAATTCATATTGCGATATAGAATGTGCGTCGGATCGAAAATTAACTCTTCAACCACTTTATTCGCGACCATCTCCTCATTGACGCGGACCAATGAGAGCTTTTGAAATTGCATGCCGGGTGCAACCGAAGGCTTGATCTGTGGACCCGTCGGACTGAAATTCATTGACACAGTCTGCATGGGCTGGCGATTATTGAGGCCCTTGGAGAACGTCGTTGGCTCAAGTTCGCGGATGATTCTGCGAAAAACCAGACTGCTGAGCGGTTCCCCAAACGTCACCACCATAGCCATGGTATCGATAGCGTGCCTGGGTGTGAGAGGTTTCCACATTACAATATCCAATTCCGGATCGCTCTGTTCTCGATATAGTGCATGGCGGACCTTGCCAAGCCGTTTACCAGAATCCGCCGCGCGCCAAGAACGGCGCCGCCGCAGCAGAAGCCGGACTGCCGCCTTCACAGGGCTGCATGGGTCAGCAAACCTGAAGACACTGCTGCCGACCGCATCGGCGATCTCGTCGCCGGGGGATGCCTTTCTGTCGGCGACCTTCATCTCCTGGTGCGCCAGGTCGCTGTTGAGCGGCCGGATCATCGGTGAAGCGGTTGGGCAGATGCTCTGCTGCGACCAAACTCTATGCCGCGCTTGCTCATGGGAGGATAAGCCCAGCGGGTTTATTAGGTTCCCGTCATGAGATGCCGCAACGGAAGAACGCTTGTTGCATTCAGCAGGAACGAGCGCGAAGCAGGCCGGGGGGGCATCAGGTCTCTTCCCGGAAATCCTGCAATGACGCGTGACGCAAGTCTTCCTCGCCGCGCAGGTGCTTCACGCGCCCGACTAGGCCCTGCTTGACCCACTTCGTCGCCGGCCGCTTCATGTCCTTCGGCGGCGTCCCCGGATTGGCCTGGACGCGTTCCCATAGCCGTTCCCGCATCGCGCGATTGGCGTTGATGAAGGCGGCGCCGACATATCGCCCGGTTCCGCGTTCCGCCATCAGGGCAAAGGCTGGCTTGCCTTGTTCGCGTTCGACGCCGATGAGATCGAATTCATCAACGGCATAGGCCTTGGTCTTCAGCCATGCCGTTGAATCGCCGGATCGGTAAACACTGTCTTTCCGCTTCGAGACCATGCCTTCGAGACCGGCATCATCGACAAGCTTGAAGATGGCATTGGCGTCACCGGGAAGGGCTTGGCTGAACTGAATCCTGCCGCCGGCCGGGATCATGGCTTCCAGGATTTCGCGGCGGTCCTGAAGGGGCATGTTTCTGAGATCATGACCATTGAGATGCAGGAGATCGAAGGCGACGAAATAGAGATCATGCTGGCGCCGTGTGATTGCGCTGCGCAGTGCCCTGAAGTCGGACAGGCCAGCCTCATTGGTGACGATGACCTCGCCATCGAGGATGGCGCTGTCTACCTTTAGGCCTGCGGCGGCCTTGGCCAGATCACGATACTTCGATGTCCAATCCAAACCGCGCCGGGTGAGAAGGCGAATTCCATCATCATCGATTATGATCTGAGTCCTATAGCCATCGAATTTGATTTCGTGAATCCAGGCGTCGCCGTCAGGAGGCTTTTCCATCAGCGTCGGCATGAGCGGCGGAATGAATTTGAGACGCATGCAATGACTCACCAAACCGCGATTCAAGCCCGAGGCTTAAGATCGGTTCCGCATAGTTTAGCAAAAATGGATATAACAATGGTTGATGCTACGATTTTGAGGCAGGTTAACCGCGCGAGAGGGGGCGGAGTATGCCAAGGCGGCGTGACTGGATTTCCGATTTTCAGACCAACGTCTATGCGTTGCACAGTTTCCCTACCGGTGACCGCTTGCCCGTGATCCAGATAAGCCTCCTCTTTCGCGTTCTCGATAGGGGTCCGGTCCGCTATCACCGCAACCTTTATCGAGTTCATAGAGAAGAAACGTTGTGGCCCTACCTGGCTAGCTTGTTGGCGGCCGGGCATGAATGGATCTTTGAGGATGGCTCGTCCCGTAGCGGCGACTTTAAGAGAGATCCCGCCACCCTGACGCCTTACCCGTATTTTAAAACTTGGGAATCGATTGGCCGGTATTAACGATCAGCGGGAAATTCGCAGTGCGGCCTGCTGGTCGATGGTGAAGCCGCTACCGTGCCGCCGGAAGCGGCTGTACAGATCATCGACCATGGCGGCCTCCGCTGGGTACAAGATATGCGCGTAGGATAGGCCCTGCATCATGGCCTTGAGCTCGCGATCATGTTGTGGGTTGTCGGCAAGGCATTTCTGGACGGCGGCTTCAAGGATCGTCGCCCAGTTCTGAACATCGACGGCGACGGCGCCCGACGCCTCGCGCCGGAGCCGGGCGAAGATGGTGCGGATATCGAGTTCGCGCATGGTCTGGCTGTAGTCCAGGCCGCGCCGGTGTGCATCTGAAACGAACCTTTCGAAATCGGCTTGGCCCGGTGTGCCTTCGATCAGGTCCAGGAGATCGGGGAGCTTGGCCAACGCCATGCCGCCAAGACCAAGGATCACAGGCGAGAAGAAAAGAAGGTCAGACCATGCCATAACCTAAAACCTTTCAGGGGATATTTGAGCGCTTCGAGCCTTCACTTCGCGGGCCTGTCGCACCATCACATCCACCACGCGAGATTCCCAATCGTCGGCGGTGTCCTGCTCGCCCGCGAGCCCTAGGTAGTAAGCTCTTCTCTCGGCCGACTTGATCCGCACTTCGAATTCTGGCCAAGCCTTCATCGACCTAACTTTTTCTGCATTCGTCGCTCCATGCAGGAGCATCTTCTTGATTGTCGATGCAGCGGCATGGCCGCATTTCAGCGCGGCCAATTTCGCGGCAGCATTCTGTCCGCGACCGCAAAGGATAAGGTAGACGGCTAAAGTTCCCGTGATGTCGTCCAATTCCCGTTTGTCGGTTTGGACTACGCGTTTCGACAATTCTTCAAAGAGCGCTGAAGACTTACCTTTCCCAAGGTGATCCAACATAGCGCCGACCGCGCGCAGGCCTTCTGCCAGTAACCTATCGGGCTCGATTTCGGCCAGATCGGCACACCCCTTTGCGGCCAGGGCGAGCGCCGGGGTAATCGAATGAGTCAAGCTACCTCCTCCCGCATCGGGATGACGTTCCCGGCCGGCTTGCCGGTGACAAGCGTGTCAACGAAATCCGCCCACACCAGAAGGGCGGCCCGCTTCTCCTTGGCAAAATCGAAACGCTGATAGACCCCGACGATGCCGGCGAAACTGCCAGAGGTATGGTTCAGTACCTTTTCAACCACGGGCAGACTGATGTTTAGGGCCGCCATCCCGGATGCCATGGTTCTACGCAAATCGTGAAGCGTCCAGGCTGTAAGAGTCACTTTCTCCGGATCGCCGCCGGCCTTCTCTGCCGTGTTGCGAAGGATGGCCACCATGGCCGCATCCAAGCGGCCTTTTGAGCGGCTAAAACCCGACACCGCAGTTTCGCCGGTAGTGGTGAAGACAAAGCCCTTGTCCCCTATCCTGGGCAGGGATTTGATGAGCGTGGCCGCCATCGGCGCCAATGGAACGAAATGTTCCTTGCCGTTCTTTGTTCTGGCGCCGGGAATCGTCCAGGCCGGCGCGTCGTCATCCAAGACGAGTTCACCGCGCTTCATACCGGCTATCTCGTTGCGACGCTGGCCGGTCAGCAAGAGCAGGCGCCACATAGGGCCGAACGGATGATCGAATCCTTCCGTAGCCATCCAGAAGAGTTTGATCTCATCACTAGTCAAGATTCGCTCCCGTGAGATTTCCGGTGTCGGTTTCTTCACGCCGGCACAGGGCGAACTCTTCAAGATATCCCGTTCAATCAGCCATCCGAAGAATCGCCTCAGTGTCGCGAAAATCCTGTTGGCGGTAACCGGCGAACCTCTGTCGATGACGGCGTCGAGAAGGTCCAGCACATCACGCTTGGTGATGTCATGAACCTGCTTCTTGCCCCAATGAGGGTTGATCTCGATTTTGAACTGGCGTTGCACCTCTGGCCAAGACCGGTTGCGAGGCTTGCAGTAGCGAGTGATGAAACGCTCGCCCTGTTTCTCGACTGAATCGCGATCCTCACTTTTATCGGCTGCTCGATGAGCCTTGGCCTCTTTCTTCAAAGTGCCAGGATCGCGCCCTTCTCCGAGCGTCTGGATTGCATCGCGCGCGGCCCGGCGGGCCTCCTGAAGTGTCATTGACTGACCAAGAGGCATGGCGCCCTCGATCTCATCCCCTTCCCTTTTCAATAGAACTGGCCCGATGGTGAGTTTCTTCGGCTTACCGCCGAACCGGTATCGCAGCGCCCATGACTTCACGCCGCTCGGTTGCACAACCAGATAAAGACCCGGCAGAGCACCGTCAGGAATCTCACGGCGGATCTTCGCCTCAGGCTTCGCCGCCTCAACAGTTTTTGCCGTAAGGACTTTCGACGGGTTTCGAGGCTCGGCGTTACCCTGATCAGTTACAGCGCTCATTGGTCAAAAGCTCCTTTGGGGTAACAGGGGGTAACAGAAACGATGTGTTAGGTCGTGTTACCCCGTGTTATTATCAGGAGCTATCAATGCATAACAAATCCATGGAAAGCAAGGCCTGCGGTGTCCAACGATGTTATGACTTGTTAGGCCGCTTTAGCCTATGGCCTTTTACTGGGGGTCAAGGGGTCGTCGGTTCGAATCCGGCCACTCCGACCAAACAAATAGTTGGCCGCTTCCCCCAAGGTGGCTACCGTCTTTTCGACTTCCCGCAAACAAGATGCATTCTTAAGCCGTCATGCTGGCGTGCCGCTCGATAAAGAGTTCGATGGGACCTGTGAGAAAAGCAGCCTCCTGCTTGATCTTCTCGTCGCTCCATTCCCACCACCGGATCGCCAGCAATTTCGCAATAACATCCTGTGAAAAGCGATACCGGATAAGCTTGGCCGGGACTCCGCCGACGATCGCGTATGGCGGCACATCCCTGGTGACAATGGCGCCGGCCGCAACAATAGCGCCATCCGCGATGTGGACGCCTGGCATGATCAGCGCTTGGCGGCCGATCCAGACATCATTGGCGATGGTAATGCCGACGGGTTTGCCGCCGTGCGAATTGAGATCGGTCGCGTTCATCATGCGGCTGTGGATCGGAAAAGTGGTTGCAGCCCAAGGCACGTGGCTTCCCCCGGAACATTCAAAGCTCACGTTGCCGGCGACCGAACAGAACGCCCCAAGGGCCAACGGAGTGGCGGCAGACGCTCCAAGCACCTTCTTCCGGCTCACCCCATAGGTGTGACGTCCAACGGTCACGCTTGGGGGCAGCTTGGATCGAAACAGATTCCTCATGCGCAGCCAGCCCGTCACAGTGACCTCTTAAGCTTCTGGAGCAAGAGATCCGCGGGAGTCCGCCATAGACGATATCGACTGGCCTTTGCAACCTGCTGGCCGACTGGCGCCATGCCGTACGCGTTAAAGAACGCATGAACACGCGGCTCAGCGAACTGCTTTTTGCCTCGGGTATTGTAGTGTCGGATCGGCAGGCTATGAGGGCTTATGGTTCGGCCGTTTTGAGAAAGGGCTACCCCGAGGCAGAACTGCTCGGGCGCCCAAGTGTCGGTCACCTTATGAACGGCCTTGATAGCGGCGAAGGCGTCCACCATGGCTGTGAGGTTGTCCCGGTGGATCCCGACGATGCCGCTGTTCCACATCGGTTCCTGGCCGGTCAGGACCTGGCCGCCGACGCTGATGTTCTTGCCCGGCAGCGCGTTCTGATAGATGCGATGCGGCCCTTCGCACAGGCGCATAGTGGAATGGGTCGCAGAGATCGAGCGGAAGCCCTTCGACGGGTCACCCACCGGGTACATGTCGGTGTCCATGAAAAGGAGCCGATCTGCTCGCTGCAAAAGCTCACACATAGCCCCGGCCTTGATACCGAAATGGTAGCTTCCGCCGAAAGACCACTGGTCTTTCTGTTCGGCCGTTATGAGCATTGTCTCAACAGGATAAGCGCGAAATAGGTCAGTCCTGTCCGTTGCGACGACTATTCTGGCGGTCGGGCAATGGTGCAAAAGCTTGAGGGCGCTGAGTAGCGCGCCGCGATGGTAAAGCTCGTTCTCACCATAGGCGATGTAACCAAAAACGTCGTTCATTTCCGCCACGTATAATGGGTCGTTCAATCTTCTACTAGCTGCGCTCGCAGTCGTTTTGCTCCCAGAAATCTCCTGCTGAAATCAGCCGACGATTACTACTGGCACACGTCGACCCATTCGGCCCCGACAATCTGTGCCATGCGCTGCGGGCTGAGCCTTACAGCGGCGTTGGTGGCGCCGGCCGCGGGCACGACTTCATCGAAGGCGCGCAGCGAGACGTCGCAATAGACCGGCAGCGGCGCCGGCAGGCCGAATGGGCAGACGCCGCCGACGGGATGGCTGGTAATCGCGACAACCTCGTCGGCGTCAAGCATGCGCGGCTTGCCGCCGAAGCGGTCCTTGAATTTGCGGTTGTCGAGTCTCGACATGCCGCCGGCCACGATCAGCATCGTCGCACCGCCGACGCGCAGGCAGATGGTCTTTGCGATCTGCGCCGGCTCCACGCCGTGCGCCTCAGCCGCCAGCGCCACCGTCGCCGAACTCGCTTCGGTGACGAGCACTTCGACATCGGGCGCATGGGCAGCCAGGAAGGCGCGCACGGATTCAAGGCTCATCTCGGCATTGTCCCATTCGAAAACGGTTAGCGTTCACACTGGATAGCTTCACGCTCGGTCGGCGGCAACCTCCCCGCCCCTCGACGGCTGCAGCGGTACCAGGCCGGGCGGGTCGCGCCGCATGTCAGCAACACAAGGCGCATCCCCCGTGCGGGAGATGTGTTCGGGCTGCTGCATTGGTAGGTCGCAATGGATCAGGGCCGGCGCTGATGCTGTGCTCCCACGACCAACCGGAGAGATCATCATGCTCAAGTTCGCCTCGGCTCTGGCGCTGCTGCTTATCGGGACGGCGCCGCTGCTTGCCGACGACATGCCGATAAACGCGGGCGCCATCAAATGGGGCCCTGCTCCTGCTGTCTTGCCCGCCGGCGCGGACATGGCTGTCATCGCCGGGGACCCCTCGAAGGATGGCATCTACGTGCTGCGGTTGAAGCTGCCGGCCGGCTACAGGATTGCCGCGCACAACCATCCCACCTCGGAATATGTGACGGTGATTTCCGGCAATTTTCATATCGGCATGGGCGACAAGCTCGACGAGACCAAGGGCATCGAACTGACCGCCAGCGGCTTCGGCGTAGCCCCACAGGGAATGAACCATTACGCCTGGACGACAAGCGCTACGATCGTCCAGGTTCATGGCGAGGGGCCGTTCGCGATCACCTACGTCAACCCGGCGGACGATCCGAGCAAGAAGTGACATTCGCCGTTGGGCGAATGCAACAAGCCCGCCAGGGCAAACCATGGCGGGCTTGTTGAACGACGCTTGGCCGTTGTTTATGAAACGGACCGGTTTTCCACAGGCGCCGTGGGCGCCGGGGCATCGATCAGGGCCGTTTCCGGCAATTGCAATGCTGCGGCGATCCGGCGAAGTTTCGTCGGATCGGTGTCCTTGCCGCTCTCTATGTCGGCAATCTCGCTGGTCGACAGACCGCAGGTCAGGGAAAGCTCTTCAATACTGTATCCCTTTGTCTCCCGGATGGCTTTGAGGCCGGGGTGCTCGAGCGCAACGTCGGCCGCCAGCCTGGAGAAGGGTTCGTGTTTTGCAGTTTGGGGCATTGGCAACTCCATGGGGCTAAAGAGTTTTGGATCAAATGATAGGGTGTTGCCTGAGAGCCGGGACAATGCCCGCTTGACGGCGATTTGCCAAGGCCCAAACCGACCGTCACAGCATCGTGAACCGGCGTCAAAACCGCAGGCGCCAGGGCACATATAGGATCTCCGCCCCGATCTCCCAATCAAGTTCTTTTGAAGGGCCGCACGCCGAAGTGTTCAGCGGTTTTGCGCCGCTCGCGCGTTAGCCTGATGTTGCTGGCAGCCGCATCGGGCCAGCTTTTCCCAAGAGGATCAGATCCATGACATTCAAGACATCAGCCATCGTGCTCGCCACGATTTCAGGCCTCGCTGGCGCGAGCATGGTCGCGGCGCAAGCCGCCGAGGCCGTGCGCATTCGCGGCACGGTGACCGCCTTTGCCGGAGCGACGCTGACGGTGAAGACCCGCGAAGGCGCTACCGACGCCATCGCCCTGGCTGAAGGGTGGAAGATTTCCGGCGTCGCCAAGGCGGATGCCGGGGATATCAAGCAAGGCGATTTCCTCGGCATTGCCTCTGTTTCGAAGGCCGATGGCGGCAGCGGCGCGCTTGAGGTGGTGATCTTCCCGGCCGCGCTGAAGGGCGCCGGCGAAGGCGACCGCCCGTGGGATCTCGAGCCCAACAGCCGGATGACCAACGGCACGGTCGCCGATGTCACCGAGATTGCAGGTCGCACGGTGACGCTGACCTACGACAATGGCCAGAAAAAGCAGATCGCGATCCCGCAGACGACGCCGGTGGTGACCTTCGCGCCGGCGACGCCCGCCGACCTCAAGCCTGGCGCTGTGGTGTTCATCAACGCCGAGCGCGGCAGTGACGGCAAGCTGACCGCGGGCCGGGTCGTTGTCGGCACCAACGGCGTCATTCCGCCGATGTAAGTTGCCGACGAAGCCGCCAGACACAATCCAGAAACAAAATTCTACAGTCCGGAAAAACTGTCGAAAAGTTCGGAGGCGATAGTCATGACTGCGGGGTTCACCGGCACCGATCTTGCTCGGTGACGGCCAAATTCAGCCCGCGCAGAAAAGGAAACGAAGTCATGAAGAAGTCCCTCCTGTCGGCTCTCGGGCTGGCTTTTGCCCTGGCTGTCTCTCTGCCGCTCATCGGCGCCAGCAGCGCCGACGCAGCACCGCTGCACAAGAAGCATCACCACCATCATCATCATCACAACAAGCATCACCGCCATCACCATCACCACCACCACCACCACCACCACAAGAAGGTGGAGGCCAAGAAGGCCTGACACGGCCGACTTGCCCAACGGGGAAGGCTGGCCCTGGAGTCCTCGCCAAGGCCGCCTTCCCGTTGGTTTTTGCCAGGCGACACGTGGAAAAGCTGAAGGCAGGATTCGATGGCGCCGATGCGCCAGAACGCGAGCAACCACAGCGCACCCCAACGAACGTATCAGGCGCAAGGCCGACAACACAGCGGTTGCCAGTTGCAGGACACCACGGGTCTCTCAATGCTGTCGGAACCCGCTAGGACGGCGCCGCGAACGCGAGCACTATTGCGATCAAAATCAAAAGCGGTCCCATCCATTTGAAATGCTTCGCGACCTGCAGCCACCATGGCTGCTGACCTTGCTGGGCCTGAAAAGGACTTTGGAGCAGCCCAAAACCAACGCCTGTCATCCACAACCCAGCGCAGAACATGATGAACTCGTCGATGTAATTTGCGACCACGCCCGTCTCCTCCGCCGGTACCTTTGGACTGGCGTTATAGTCGCAGCCGGGAGTGGCAGAAAGCGCGGTGCCAAGTGGCGGCAATGACTGCTGCCGCCACCTGACAAGAGCCGGGGGCGGACTAGGTCTTGGCTGGCCATTTGGGCACGCCACCGTGTGACCTTCGCATGGGATGCCGCGCTGCTACGTCAGCGCCCTTCACGCGTAATGCATGATCGATGCCCGCCCCGCCAGGCGCCGTCCGTTGGCGAAGGCTAAAAATCGACGTCGCGAAAAAAGGCGAAGAAAATTCGAACCACGCATGAACCTTTGCTTTGGAGGCCGCACTAACCGGCATGGACGCCGAGAAGGCGATCCCAACACAGAAGGACGCCATGGTGGCGATCCTCGATCCAGAGAAGGAAATGCTCAAATGACCAACTTCAAGCGCATCACGCTCGCCGCGGCCCTCATCGTCTCGGCCTTCGGTTCGGCTTCCGTTCCGACCTCGGCTTTCGCCAACGGCACGCATCCCACGGGCGACGGCGGCGCGGTTTGCAAGGGCTCCGGTCATTGCCTGGTGCTCTCGATCGAGTGCAAAGGCACCTATACCGACGCCACGGACAAGAATGGTACTGTCTATGGCAAGTGCAGCCAGACCGCGCAGGTTTCGCCGCAGGCCAAGATCAAGCTCGCCAAGTAATCGGCCGCAGATCAGGGAAATGGCGGTCGTCCGCGGGACGGCCGCCATTTTCTTTTTGTTTTCGTGAATTGTTTTAGCGCCGGCTGAGCAACAAGCTGGCGAGAAGGCCAACCACGACCAACCCAACAGCAGCGGCTGTTGCCGGACGATCGCGCGCCGTCTTTTCGATCGCCCTGCCCTGCTTCCTGATCGCCGGCAGCGCATCGCTGACAAGGTCGGCAAGCTGCCTATAATAGTCCGAAGCGGCATCGCGCCCGTCCTCGTAGTAAGCACCGCCGCGTTTGGCCACGACTTTGCGCAACGCGGCGAGCTCTTTGGAAAGGGTCGCGACCTGCTTTTCGAGATCGAGATCGGAGAGGGTCGAAAGCGATACCATGATTGTTTTTCCTTCTTTTGAGAGAAGGCCAAACGCATGGCCGCAGAACCGGTTCCGGTCTGCTTGCCCGAGGGCAGCGGAAAGGTTAGCGCACCTGGTCGAGCAGGCGCTTGCACTCCAGGAGGTCGAACAGCGCCTCCTGCAGCAAGGCCCGGTTGTCGCGCGACAGTTTCGATGCGCCGGGCTGGACCGGACCTTCCTCCTCGGTCTTGCCCAGGCCGAAAAAGCGGCGGCTGGGTTTTACTTTGGGCTGACCAACCAGCATCTCGTCATCCATGCCGCGCGGCTGGGCGGCTGGCGTCAGCGGCACCTGATCGGCCTGCCTGCGCTGCGAGATCGCTTCGACGGCAGCCATGTCGCCATTGCCGATGGCGACCAGGAAATGGTTGCCGTTCTCGCGCAGCAGTTTCTGCACGCCCTTGATCGTGTAACCCTGGTCGTAGAGCATGTGGCGGATGCCCTTGATCAGTTCGACATCCTGTGGCCGGTAGTAGCGGCGGCCGCCGCCGCGCTTCATCGGCTTGATCTGGTTGAAACGGGTTTCCCAGAAGCGCAGCACGTGCTGCGGCAGATCGAGATCCTCCGCGACCTCGCTGATGGTGCGGAAAGCGTCGGGGCTCTTGTCCATGGGCGAAATCCTCACGCTGGACGGCGATCCGGCCCAGTCTGCCGAATCGGGTATCATTTCAGCGGTTTATGAAACAATATTCAAGCCCGGCGTCAAAACGGCCCGGCGTTTTCAACCGAAGCCTGCGGCAGAACCTATTTGCCGCCCTTGCCCTTGCTGTTCTGGTGCGAGCGCAGGATACGGCTTTTCAGCACGTTCGACGACTTGAAGGTCATCACCCGGCGCGGCAGGATCGGCACTTCCTCGCCGGTCTTGGGATTGCGGCCGATGCGTTCGTTCTTGGAACGGACGTGGAAGGTGGCGAAGGACGACAGCTTCACCGTCTCGCCGCGTACGATGGCTTCACAGATTTCGTCCAGCACCGCTTCGACGAGTTCTGCCGATTCAGTGCGTGACAAGCCGACCTTACGGTAAACAGCTTCGGCAAGGTCGGCGCGCGTAAGTGTCTTTCCCCCCATGCGACCGTCCCATCAGTTCAAAAAACATAAATCGATACAGGTAAAGGCAGAGCCTAAGTAATTGATCCGGCAAGGTCAAGGACCGAAACCGGACCGTTCGGCACTTACCAGCGAACGAGAACCGCGCCCCAGGTGAAGCCGCCGCCCATCGCTTCCAGGAGCACGAGATCACCCTTCTTGATGCGACCGTCGGCGACGGCCACCGAAAGCGCCAGCGGCACGGAAGCAGCCGAGGTGTTACCGTGCAAATCGACGGTGACCACCACCTTTTGCTCAGCAATCCCGAGCTTCTTGGCCGAAGCGTCAATAATGCGTTTATTGGCCTGATGCGGCACGAACCAGTCGAGGTCGTCGGCGGTTATGCCGGCCTGCGAAAACGTCGCCTCGATGACGTCGGTGATCATGCCGACGGCGTGCTTGAACACTTCGCGACCTTCCATCCTGAGATGGCCGACCGTGCCGGTGGTCGAGGGACCGCCATCGACGAAAAGCTTGTCCTTGTGGGCGCCGTCGGAGCGCAGGCTCATCGCCAGCACGCCACGGTCGGCAATGCCGCCAGTGCCCTCATCCGCTTCCAGCACCAGCGCGCCTGCGCCGTCGCCGAACAAGACGCAGGTCGAGCGGTCGCTCCAGTCGAGGATGCGGGAAAAGGTCTCCGCGCCGATCACCAGCACGCGCTTGGCGAGGCCGCCTCTGATGTAGAGGTCGGCGGTGGTCACCGCATAGACGAAGCCCGAGCACACCGCCTGCAGGTCGAAGGCAAAGCCGTGATGCATGCCGAGCCGGTTCTGGATCTCGACGGCGGTCGCCGGAAAGGTGTTGTTGGGCGTCGAGGTCGCCAGCACGATCAGGTCGATGTCGGCAGGCGTAAGACCAGCATTGTCGAGCGCTGCGCGCGCCGCCGCCTCGCCCAGCGACGCCGTCGTCTCGTCATCGGCGGAGATATGACGCTGGCGGATGCCGGTGCGCTGGGCGATCCACTCGTCCGAGGTCTCGACCATGCCTTCGAAATCGGCATTCTTCATGATGCGGCGGGGCAGCGCAGCACCGGTGCCGCGCACGACTGATCTGATCAAAGCTCTTTCCTACTCCTTTTCGTCGACGGTGGCGTCGGATTTCCTGCTTGCCTGGGCATGCGGGTTGCGCGCATGGAACAGGTCGAGATCGGCCTCGATGCGGTCGATCAGATTGTTGCGCACCATGTCGTAGCCAAGCTCGATGGCCGCCGCGAAACCGTCCGAATCGGCGCCGCCATGGCTCTTTACCACGATGCCGTTCAGACCCAGGAAAACACCGCCATTGGAGCGGCCCGGATCGAGCTTTTCGCGCAGGCGGTCAAAAGCGCCCTTGGCGAAGACATAGCCGATCCTGGCCATCAGCGTGCGGTTCATCGCGGCGCGCAGATAGCCTGAGATCTGGCGCACAGTGCCTTCTGCCGTCTTGAGCGCGATGTTGCCGGCGAAGCCCTCGGTGACGACCACGTCGACCGTGCCCTTGCCGATGTCGTCACCCTCGACGAAGCCATGATAATTCATCGAGGCCATATTGGCCTCGCGCAGCATGCGCCCGGCTTCCTTGACCTCTTCCTGTCCCTTGATCTCCTCGACGCCGACATTGAGCAGGCCGACTTTCGGCCGGTCGATGCCGAACACCGAGCGCGCCATGCCGGTGCCGAGAATGGCAAAGTCGATCAGTTGGTGCGCATCGGCGCCGATGGTGGCGCCGACATCCAGCACCACGCTCTCGCCGCGCATCGTGGGCCAGATCGCCGCGATCGCCGGACGGTCGATGGTCGCCATCGTGCGCAGGCAGAATTTCGACATCGCCATCAGCGCGCCGGTATTGCCGGCCGAAATGCAGGCCTGCGCGCTGCCACTCTTGACTGCTTCGACAGCCTTCCACATCGACGACTTCCAGCGGCCGTGGCGCAGCGCCTGGCTCGGCTTGTCGTCCATCCTGACCGCGACTTCACAATGGTGGAACTCGCTGACCTCGGCCAGTTTGGGAAATTTGGCGAGTTCGGGGCGCACCAATTCCTCGCGCCCATATATGACGAAGCGGATGTCGGGACGCCTGACGGCGACCGTCATGAGTGCCGGGATGACCACGTTTGGCCCGTGATCGCCACCCATGGCATCGATGGAAATCCTGATCACGCGGTCTTTATCTCACTAGCTTGGGCCAGGGCACATGGCCCGCGAAAGAAATACTAAACTCGCGAAATTCGGGGGCTCGCGAAGGTTCGGCGAAAATAGCGGTTTTGGGCTGCCGCACAACCGGCTTTTCTCCGATCGCTTCGTGTTTTAGGATTTTCCAAGCAAGGATCGCAGCTTTTGCTGGAATTCATTCTCGACGGGCTCGTCCGGGCCGGCGGCATCGAGAGAGGCGCCTGCCTTGCGCGGATAGGGATCGATCGCCAGCCCGAAGAACTGTTCGGCGAGCGCGCCGACGTCGATCGTGTCGCCGGAGAATGTTTCCGGGCCGTCTGGCCCGTCGGCGTCGAGCAGGATCTCGCCGCCGCCTTCGAAACCTTGCCGTCCGAGTTTGGATTGTTCGGGCAGGAACAGCGCCTCGACCTCCTCGTCGATATGGGCCGCGACCGGCTCAAGGGTGACGATGCAGGCCTGGGTGATATCAGCCTCGACGCGGCCGCTGACCTTGACGCCATTGCGCTTCCACGGCGCCACCAAAAGCTCAGCACGGTAGTTTTCGACCGAAAGCAGCTCGTGCTCGCGCGCAAGCATTGCGCGCTGCGCGGCGTCGGCGTCGATCACCACCTGCAAACCTTTGTGCGGCAGGCGGCCGACATTGGCCGCGAATGAGACCGGGCTAGGCGTGTCCACATGTTTCATCTTGGTCTCCCCTCCTCACTCCGCTTTCGCGACGGGAAACGCCACGGCACCGGAAACGATCGATTCGGACGGCTGTGCTTCAAGCTGCCTGGCGGCATCGATTACATAGGACGCCAGCGGCAAGGCTTGCGGCCAGGCGCCGGCATCGGGTCTGACATTGCGCGCCAGGGCGGCAGCAAGCGCGTCGCGGTCGCTGCGTCCCAGCGCGTCGTCATAGGCGGCGGTACGGCCGTAGAACATTTTGGCCAGCCTCTTCATGCGCTTGGGCACGCCGACATCGCCAACGCCCAGTTCCCGCAGCGAATGCTCGACATCGAGAAAGAACTCGTCGATCAGCACCTGCGCGACCTCTTGCGCGACGCCCTCTTCGCCGCGCAGCCGGTGCTGAAACAGGAACATGTGCAGCGACAACATCTCGAAACGGCCGAGCGGCGTATCCGGCACATTCCAGTGGGAATAAAACACGGTCTGCCGCGCCGCCGCCACGATTTGTGCGTAAAGCGCCTCGGTGATAGCGCGGTTGGCGTTGCGTTCGCGGCCAAAAAGGCGCTGGAACATTGAGGGTGGTCTCCTGGGGACCGATTGTTTGAATGGGCCTTGTTGCATCGGCAAGCAAGCTGGTTTACCGGTTTTGCCGCCCAGCGCAAGTTGCGGCCAGCTAATGGAGTTGTTGTTGCGCGCGCTGAAATTCAAGTCGACTTTTCTGCCTGGGGCCACCGCCGCGGTTTCGCTGGTGCTGGTGGCTTCCGCGCTGTCGGGCTGCAATTCGTCCAAGATGTTCGGCGACCTTAACCCTAGCGAGACGCTGACGCAGGGCTATGTTATCGACCAGCAGGCGGTCGATTCGGTGCCGGTGGGCTCCAGCCGCGAACAGGTGCTTCTGGCGCTCGGCACGCCATCGACGAAAGCCACCTTCGACAATGAGGCGTTCTACTACATTTCGCAGACGCGCAAGCGCTATGTCGCTTTCGACAAGCCGCGCCTGGTCGACCAGAAGGTGCTCGCGGTGTATTTTGGCGAGGACGGGCGCGTCACCCAGATTGCCAATTACGGTCTGAAGGACGGCAAGATTTTCGACTTCATCTCGCGCACCACGCCGACCGGCGGCAAGGACCAGAACTTCCTCAGCCAGATCATCAAAGGCGCCAGCAAACTGGCGCCCCCCATTCCTGGCGGCGGCGCCTAAGAAGCGACCGCCTTCCTTAGATTTTTGCTTCCCCCGAAGCGACACCATCTCAGGCGACCAAAAGCCCGCGGGAGCGATCCTGCGGGCTTTTGTTTTGAGGTCATGCGGCCGCAACACCCGTCGCGCTTTGCCGCGCGTGGCCTGTTCGGCCGCCGGGCTCCAGCGAGGCGCGGTGCACAGCCGCACTCTGCCGCGCTTCCGAAGGCGTCATGCCAAAATGCCGGCGGAAGGCGTGGTTGAAGGTCGAGAGATCGCCGAAGCCGGCGTCGAAGGCGATGGCGCCGATGGTGCGGTGTGCCAGGCGCAGGTCGGATAGCTTGCTGCAAACCAGCGCCAGCCGCCGGCCAAGCACGAACTGCGACAGCGAGGTACCCTCACCCTCGAACAGCTTTCTGATATAGCGCGCGCTGACGCGGTGGCGCCCGGCCAGCGCGTCGGACCCGACATCGCCGGAAGCCAGATTGCTTTCGATATCGGCTTTGATGGCGCGCAGCCGCGCGGCGCGTATGCCGCGGCTTGCGGCGACCTCAGTGGCGTCCTGCGTTGCCCCGACCACGACCGCGACAAGGTCCTGTATGTGCTTGGCGGCAAGCCAGCGCAATTCGGACGCGGCCAGGTTCGGCTCCTGCATCAGCAGACGGACATAGCTGGTCAGCAGCAAGAACTTTTCGCCCACGCATGACATCGGCGTCATCAGGGCGGCATCCGCATTCGCAGCCATGGGCCCGAGCGCTGCCTTGGGGATGGTGATGAAGAGATGATGCGACATCGCCCGCTCGATCACATGCGGATCAGAGGAGGACAGAAGGATTGCCTGGCCGGCCTCGATGCTGGCCTCGCGGCCGAGATGCGAGAAGGTGGCAGCGCCCTCCAGACACATGAAGAAAATGTAGTCATCGGTCCCCTTGGCCATGGCGCTGGAACGGATGGTGCGGAAGGCGGTGGTCCTCGAATCGGCAATGCCGACGCCCGGCAGCCGCAGGATGGTCGCGTCGACGGAGAGCTTTTCCTCCGTGACGTTAAAATCCATGTCGGTCACCATCCGGCGCAACAGGTCGCAATAGACGTTTCGCCATTCCGCTCGCGGCCACATGGCGGTCGAAAAGCGCGCATACGCAAACTCGGGGGGTCGAATAGTCATGGGGTACTCCCAAGCGATTGTCTTCATTTCACTATCGTTCGTAGTCGAGGCTCGTTCCATGAACGGCCTCTCATCCGACGGCGGCAATCGGGGGGCACTGGATGGCTACAATGATTTGCGCACTTGGACAAAAGACTATTTACGAAGCTATGGATGAGCTTTGTTCATTCATGCTAAGGAACCCATGGGCAGGATCGGGTAACGGCAAATGACAAGACGGCTTCCACAACTGGAATCCATTCGTGCTTTCGAGGTCATTGCCCGGCTGGGCAGCTTCAAGCGCGCCGGCGATGAGCTGAATGTTACGCCAAGCGCGCTCAGCCACCGCATCGCCGATCTCGAAGCCGATCTCGGCGTGCTTCTGTTCACCCGCCATGTCCGCCGCGTCGAACTCACGCTTGAAGGCGAACGATTGTCCGCGGGCGTGCGACGCGCACTGCTGGAAATCCAGAGCACGGTCGCGAGTGTCGCGCGCAACGAGCGCACGAGGCTGAGGGTCACTGCCATTCCTTCGCATGCCGTACGCTGGCTGGCCCCGCGCCTGCACAGGTTTCGCAAAAAGCATCCCGAAACAGAGATCGACATCAATGCGGATCTTGCAGTCGTCGACCTTTCGCAGCGAACAGTCGACATCGCATTGCGCTTCGGCGGCGGACACTATCCGGCCGTCGAGACCGAATGGCTGATGGCAGATGCGATCTTTCCTGTCGTCAGTCCCGACTATCTCGCCGCCAACGGCCCGGTCAGAGACCAGCACGATGTGCTGCGACTGTTCCGCATCCTCGACACGACGGCCGAAAATGACGAGAGTGGCGCCAATTGGCGCCACTGGTTCGAGAGAAACAATCTGCCGCTGGATACGGTTGGCGACGGCATGAATCTGAATGGCACCTTGTTGGCGGTCGAAGCGGCGGCGAGCGGTCTGGGCGTCGCCATCGCGAGGAAGTCGCTGGTCGAGAGCGATTTGCGCACCGGCAGGCTCGTGCGCCTCCTAACCACGGACATACCGACGAACTGGAACCACTACGTCGTCGTCCACCCGTCCATCTCCGCCTGGGAGCCTGCCAGATCGTTCATCAACTGGCTGAAGGCGGAAGCCGGCGACAACACCGGCGCCGGTTGACCTCGGCGGCCGTCCAGGAGCTCTCATCGGAAGGCGTCGGGGCTCACGGACTCATCGTATCGGCCATTTGCTCATCCTTGCGGCCCGACTGGTTCGCCGCCTTGGCGGCAAGCGCTGCCGCCATCTGGCTCTCCAGCTCGCGCAGCTTGGCGTCGAGTGTCGCCATGCCGCCCCAGGCGAATGTCGCGCGGTACAGCTGTGCGATCTCGGGCGTCAGGAATTCGACGAGGGTTTCGTCCTCGACCCAGACCTTGAGCACCTTGAACAGGCGCGCATCGATCAGCTCGCTATGCCAGCCCATGCGGGCGGCAATGCCCTGGATGGTTTCGGTCGAATTGGGCGTGCTGAGCAGCACATGCGAGCCGGAGCGCAGGCGCATGTTCGGGTCGAAGCCGATGCCGAGCGGCGCTTGCTGGTCCAGAACCGTGCCGCACGGCAGGATTTCGATCAGCGAGCCGAAATCGTCGCCGAGGCAGACGAACCATGCTCCCTCAGGAAATGGCGGCGACGGCGCACGAACCGCGGTGGCGACAAGCATTTCGGCAAGGACGCTGGCGACGGCCTGCGGATCGCGGGCGTTGAATGAAGCGTGGTGCAGCATGGCAATACTCCTGTTTTCAACGGCGGCGGCCGGCAGAAGTGCCGACCCATGCCGCGGCGTTCCGCGAAAACTGAATCACCGGCTGAGCGTCAGGATGACCGCGGCAAACAAGCAGGCGTATTCGGCCAGTCCAAGCACAAGGCGCAAATTGTGGTTGGCCGCACAGTTGTCGCGGGTCTGCGCCCAATCATCGGGGATGGTCACCGGCGTCCAGCTCTGCACCTGTTTGTTGAGCGGCACCTGAGTGCTGACGGTGAAGCCAATGTCGATCACCACCAGCGCCGCGGCGACGATGGTCAGGATGCGCGGCAGGCCGGCATCGACCGCAAACATCGCCATCGCCGCGATCAGCACCAGCGTCGTCAGCCTGACGACCGGCATCACCCGGGTAAACGTCCGGTCGCGCATCTGATGCATGGCCATGTACTGGCCGGCGGTAAGATCATC
The DNA here is from genome assembly GCF_057766425.1 of Mesorhizobium sp. P160187. Taxonomy (NCBI): domain Bacteria; kingdom Pseudomonadati; phylum Pseudomonadota; class Alphaproteobacteria; order Hyphomicrobiales; family Phyllobacteriaceae; genus Mesorhizobium; species Mesorhizobium sp. P160187. The sequence goes on along the minus strand of NZ_JBYMDX010000005.1, from coordinate 1,386,832 downwards.
GATGCGAAAATCGTGGATTACGCCCGAGACGTAGATGCCGGCAATAATTCCAGCCAGCGCAAGCGAAGCCGCCATCAAGAAAATGTCCATGTCTTTTCCCTGTCCGAATGTCGTTTCCCTGGCCAAAATCGCCGCAGAGGCGAGCCCGACACCGCGCCTATTGCAATGTCCTGGCCAATGGCCGGGGTATTAAAGCAGGCGGACGGTCCGGGCTTGGGTAGGATGGAACGATGTTTTGGGCAATGCGGCCCTCCGATTGCGTCGGAAACATCAAGTGCCGTGAGGTCGAAAGCTATCAGCAAACATTGACGCGTACTTGCCAGCGACCGGTCAAATTCGTATCAGACCGTGCTGGCCAATGGCGCATCACGCTGAATTGGGAGGAGCATCCGTGCCGGAAAAAACCCGGACAAAACCGACAGGCTGGATGGCGACCGGAACGGCTGACGGCCAGGTGGTCACGCCTGACTGGATACCCATCGAGCCGGTGGCGATCGATGGCGTGAGGGTCAAGGAGATCAGGCCGGTCGCAACCTCCACCGGCTATCTGACCGAGATCTTTCGCGAGGAGTGGGAGCTCGATTCGGAGCCGGTCGGCCAGGTCTTCCAACGGACCTTGTATGCCGGCGCGGTGACTGGCTGGCATGCACACGCGGTGACCACCGACCGGCTGTTCTGCTGCGTCGGCAGCGTTCGCATTTCGCTGTTTGACGGACGCAAGGCCTCGCCGACCTTCGGCGCCGTCTGGCACAAGATTATCGGCCCGTTGCGCCCGGCGGTCGTCATCATTCCACCCGGAATATGGCACGGTGTTGTTTCGCTCGGAGCGGAGACGGCGGTGCTGCTCAATCTCGTCGACAAGGCCTATGCCTACGATCAGCCCGACCATTGGCGCCTGCCGCCAGACACCGACCACATTCCCTACAGACTGGTGTAGCGTGGAAGCATCGGCGAAGCGCGATCAGGCCGGCGGCGAACCGCTGGTTTCGATCGTGATCGCGACGCACAACCGGCCGGCAGCGCTGCGGCAGGCATTGACCAGCGTCATGCGCCAGACGTTGCAAGACTGGGAAGCCTTGGTCATCGGGGACGATTGCAGGCCGGATACGGCGGCCGTTGTCGCTGAATTTGACGATGCCCGCATCGTCTACATCGATCTTCCCGTCAATTTCGGCGAACAGTCCGGTCCCAACAATATCGGCTTTGCCAGGGCGCGTGGCCGCTTCGTCGCCTTGCTCAACCACGACGATCTGTGGTTTCCCGACCATTTGGCGGCGATGACCGGCTGGATCGACGCCTCGGGCGCCGACGTGGTGCTGGCGCGCGGTGCCGTCATCCAGCCGCCGTCGGCGGCCGGCAATCCTGTCAATTCGATCTTCGGGATCGGCAAGGATGGTTTTTACGACCCCGTCACGACGGAAGGATTTGGCTCGGCACACATGTTTCGCCGCGCTTCGTTCAGCCTGCTCGGACCTTGGCGACCCGCCAGCCAGTGCTTTTGCGAAAGCTCGCAGGACTGGCTGTTTCGGGCATGGCGAAAGGGCGCGGTGATCGCGACGATGCCGCACCTCACGGTGATCAAGCTGCATTCCGGCATACGCAAGGGTTCCTATCTCGGCGACAATGCGCAGGAACAGAAGGATCTTCTGGATGCCATGCAGACGCCAGACGCCTTGCGCGTGAAAATCCTTGGCTGCGCGGGCGAACCCATTCGCCTGGCGGCATCGAGTTATCTCAGGCGCAGGCTGATGGCGGCTCTTGGCATCCATCCCCGCGCCCGCGCCTTCCGCCGCAAGTATAAGCGAGGCGCCTTCCTTGCCAAGCTGCGGCGCCTGCGTGGCCTGGCGCCGATGCCTGAGCGCGAACCTGGCGTGAGCGAATTGCTGGATCGCTACAGCAAGCGCGGCGATGCCGGGACCGAGCCGGATGAGGGTTGACTGCCACCAGCGTAAATCTCAAACAAAAACCGCGGGATCGCTCCCGCGGGTTTGTTCCTGAAGCAGTGGCGTTGCCTTAGCCGTGCGCGAGCACGGCCAGCAGCAGAAGCGCCACGATGTTGGTGATCTTGATTGCCGGGTTGACCGCCGGGCCGGCGGTGTCCTTGTAGGGATCGCCAACCGTGTCGCCGGTGACCGAAGCCTTGTGCGCTTCGGACCCCTTGAGGTGCTTGACGCCGTCCTTGTCGACAAAACCGTCCTCGAACGACTTCTTGGCATTGTCCCAGGCGCCGCCGCCCGAAGTCATCGAGATGGCGACGAACAGGCCGTTGACGATGACGCCGAGCAACGAGGCGCCGAGCGCCGCAAAGGCGGACGCCTTGGAGCCCGAGATCAGCTGCACGCCGAAATAGACGACGAGCGGCGCCAGCACCGGCAGCAGCGAGGGGATGATCATTTCGCGGATCGCCGCCTTGGTCAGAAGGTCGACGGCGCGCGCATAGTTCGGCTTGGAGGTGCCGGCCATGATGCCCGGATCCTCGCGGAACTGCTTGCGCACTTCCTCGACGATGGCGCCGGCCGCACGGCCGACGGCCGTCATGGCGATGCCGCCGAACAGATACGGGATCAGACCGCCGAAGATCAGGCCGGCGACGACGTAGGGATTGGAGAGGTCGAAGGAGACATCGCCCATGCCCTGGAAGTACGGATATTTGTCGCCATTGGCGGCAAAGAACTTCAAATCGTTCGAATAGGCCGCAAACAGCACCAGCGCGCCGAGGCCGGCCGAACCGATGGCATAGCCCTTGGTCACCGCCTTGGTGGTGTTGCCGACCGCGTCGAGCGCGTCGGTGGAGTGGCGCACTTCCTTGGGCAGGCCGGCCATTTCAGCAATGCCGCCGGCATTGTCGGTGACCGGGCCGAAGGCGTCGAGGGCGACGATCATGCCGGCCAGGCCGAGCATGGTGGTGACCGCGATCGCCGTGCCGAACAGGCCGGCGAGCTGATAGGTCGAGATGATGCCGCCGACGATGACGATTGCCGGCAGTGCGGTCGATTCGAGCGACACCGCAAGTCCCTGGATGACGTTGGTGCCGTGACCGGTCACCGAGGCCTGGGCGATGGAGTTCACCGGGCGCTTGTTGGTGCCGGTATAGTATTCGGTGATCACCACGATGAGACCGGTCACAACGAGACCGATCAGGCCGCAGATGAACAGGTTCTTGCCGATGATGGTCATGCCGGCGACGGCGCCGACCTCGCCCCAGCCGACAGTTGCCGAGGTGGCGACGCCGAGACCGACGATCGACAGCAGGCCGGTGACGATCAGGCCTTTGTAGAGGGCGCCCATGATCGAGCCGTTGGAACCGAGCTTGACGAAGAAGGTGCCGACGATCGAGGTCAGGATGCAGGCACCGCAGATAGCGAGCGGGTAGAGCATCGCCGCACCCAGAGCCGCGGTGCCGCCGAAGAAGATGGCGGCCAGAACCATGGTGGCAACGACGGTCACCGCATAGGTTTCGAAGAGGTCGGCGGCCATGCCGGCGCAGTCGCCGACATTATCGCCGACATTGTCGGCGATGGTGGCCGGGTTGCGCGGATCGTCTTCGGGAATACCGGCTTCGACCTTGCCCACGAGATCGCCGCCGACGTCGGCGCCCTTGGTGAAGATGCCGCCGCCCAGACGGGCGAAGATCGAGATCAGCGAAGCGCCGAAGCCGAGCGAAACCAGCGCATCGATGACGATGCGGTCATTGGGCTGCAGGCCCATCGGGCCGGTCAGAATATAGTAGTAAATCGACACGCCGAGCAGCGCCAGGCCAGCCACCAGCATACCGGTGATGGCGCCCGACTTGAAGGCGATGTCGAGACCGGCGGCGAGGCTGTTGGACGCCGCCTGCGCGGTGCGCACATTGGCGCGCACCGAGACGTGCATGCCGATGAAACCGGCGGCGCCCGAAAGCACGGCGCCGATCAGGAAGCCGACCGCGGCGGTGATCGAAAGCAGCCACCAGGCGAGCACCAGCACGACCACGCCGACGATGGCGATGGTGGTGTACTGGCGCGCCAGATAGGCCTGCGCGCCTTCGCGGATGGCGGCGGAGATTTCCTGCATGCGTGCATTGCCCTGATCGGCTGCAAGAACCGATCGTGTCGCCCAGATGGCGTAAAGAATTGAAAGCAAGCCGCAGGCGATGACGGCAGAAATGATGGTCATTGCCGAATTTTCCTCGATTGATGGCCCAAAAGAACCCCTCCCTGGGCCGTTGGTGCGGGGAGCGGATAAGCCTAGGCGGAATCCGTCCTTCGCAGCGGTGTATGCGAAACAGGGCTCGGAACGTCAAGATATTGTTCGGTTTTTGCCCCGCTTTCAGCCAAAAGGTTTAGGCCACAACATTCCCATTGCCGATGCCCTGCTATTAGATCGATTGAAATGACGCCGCGTCAGTCAATGCTTTGCCCGCAGTCCAGCGAAGGTCAGTCGCCAGTCTCCTGCCCCATCTTGCGCGCGGTGTAGCGCTCGATGGCGGACAGTCCGTCATAGATCAGCACCGCCAGCGCCGCGACGATCAGGCCGCCTTGCAGGACGAAGGCGAGATTGTTGGATAGCAGGCCGGCGATGATCACCTCGCCCAGCGTCTTGGCGGCAACCGTCGAGCCGATCGTCGCCGTGGCCAGGCTGATCACCACCGACAGCCTTATTCCGCCCAGAATGATCGCGGCGCTCAGCGGCAATTCGACCTTGACCAGTCTTTGCCAGCCCGTCATGCCGGCGCCGCGCGCGGCCTCCATGATGTTGCCCGGCAGCGTTGTGAGGCCGGTCAGCGCGTTCTCGAAGATCGGCAGCAGGCCGTAGAGGAACAGCGCAATCAGCGTCGGCTTCTCGCCGAAACCGACGGCGGGCACCGCCAGCGCCAGCACCGCCACCGGCGGAAAGGTCTGGCCGATATTGACCAGACTGCGCGACAGCGGCAGGAATTCGGCGCCCGCCGGCCTGGTCACCAGGATGGCAAGCGCCACGGCAACGATGGCAGCGGCGACGGTAGCGATCAGCACGGTCCTGAGATGCAGCAGGGTCAGCGTCAGCAGGCTGCCCTGATTGTAGATCGCCGGCGCATTGTTTTCGGTCAGCGGCTTCAACAGCGGCTCGAACCAGCCGGGGTTGGTGACGAAGGCTATGAGAAGCACCACCAGGGCAAGCCTGAGCAGCGAAGGCAGCCAGGCTTTTAGACCGGCCCCTTTCATGCCGGCCTCGCCGCGCGCTTCACCAGCCCGTCGACGGTGACGCGGCCGAGCAGCTTGCCGTCTTCGCCCTTGACCGGCAGCGCCGGCCGGCCCGACCACAGAAGCTCGGCCAGCGCGTCGCGCTGGCTGGCGTCGCCTGGGATCGCCTCGCCTTCGGCAGTCCCCTTTTCCACGGCGTCGCGCACGCGGCCGAGCGACAAGAGCCGGAACGGCTTTTCGCTGGCGCCGACCAGGGTTTCGACGAAGGCGTTCGCCGGCCGCGCCAGGATCTCTTCCGGCTTGGCGTATTGCACCAGCTTTCCGGCATCCATGACGGCGATCTTGTCGCCCATGTGGACCGCCTCCTCCATGTCGTGGGTAACGAGGATGATGGTGGTGCCGAAGCGCTTCTGGATTGCCAGCAGGTCCTCCTGCGCCTTGGTGCGGATGATCGGGTCGAGTGCGCCGAACGGTTCGTCCATCAGAAGCACATTGGGCTCGGCGGCGAGCGCGCGGGCGACGCCGACACGCTGCTGTTGCCCGCCGGACAGTTCGTGCGGGTAGCGCGGGCCATAGGCCTCGGGGTCGAGCTGGTAGAGTGTCATCAACTCATCGACGCGGGCCTTGATGCGGTCCTTGTCCCAGCCCAGCAGGACCGGCACGGTGGCGATGTTCTGCGCAACGGTGCGGTGCGGGAACAGGCCGTGGCCCTGGATAGCGTAGCCGATGCTGCGGCGCAGCTCGTAGCCGGGCAGCGTGCGGTTGTCGTTGCCGTCGAGCTTGATGACGCCGGCGGTCGGCTCGACCAGCCGGTTGATCATTCGCAGCAGCGTCGTCTTGCCGGAACCGGAGGTACCGACAATGACGCAAACCGTACGCGGCTCGACGACCATGGACACGTCGTTGACCACGGTCGTCGCGTCATAGCGCTTGGTAATGCCTTCGATCTCGATCATGCCGTTTCAACCCTGCGCCTGGTGGCGGTCATTTCGATCACTGCGTCGAGGATGATGGCCGCGGCGAAGGCCAGCGCTACCGTCGGCACGGCGCCGAGCAGCACCAGGTCCATTGCGGTCTGGCCGACGCCCTGGAAGACGAAGACGCCAAAGCCGCCGCCGCCGATCAGTGCGGCGATGGTGGCCAGGCCGATGTTCTGCACCAGCACGATGCGGATGCCGGTGAGGATCACCGGAAAGGCCAGCGGAAACTCGACGCCGAACAGGCGCTGGCCATCGGTCATGCCCATGCCGCGCGCTGCATCATTGGCCGCGCGGGGTACGCCGGCAAGCCCGACCACGGTGTTGGCCACCACCGGCAGCAGCGAATAGAGGAACAAAGCCACGAAGGCGGGCGCGGTGCCGATGCCTCTGATACCGAGCGCTGCGGCACCCGGAACATGCGCGGCGACCCAGCCTAGCGGCGCGATCAGCAGGCCGAACAGCGCGATCGAGGGTATGGTCTGGACGATGTTGAGCACATTGAGCACGCCGGCCCGCAACCGTTCGACGCGGTGGCACAGGATGCCGAGCGGCAGGCCGACGATCACCGCCGCCGCCAGCGAACCCAGCGCCAGTGTGATGTGCTTGGAGCCTTCGGCCCAGAAACTATCGGCGCGGTTTGCATATTCCTTGAGGAGCGACAGGCTGTCCCACTGCCCCGATATCAGCAACGAGCCGATGGCCAGCGCCGCGAGGACGAGCACGCCGATGCGGGCAGGTGGCGACAGGTTGAGCCTGGTCAGCACGTCGGCGAGCAACAATGTGAAGGCAAAGATCAACAGCCAGAACCCGGAAGCCGGCGAGATGCGGGCGAAGGTGTTGCCGGCCGGCGTCAGGAAGGTGCCGGCGACACCGATCAGGATGGCAAGGGCGGCGAGCGCTACGACGCTTGCGGCCAGGCGCAGGACAAGCGGGGTCTTCAGCAAGGCAACAATTGCGGCCACGACGACGACTGCCAGCAGCAGCGGCCCGATCGTTGCGGGCAACGCCTCCAGCATCGAGCGCGCCTGACCGGGGACGATACGATTGGCGCGGAAGGTGGCGAACGGGGCCAGAAACGCCGCATTGGCAACGATCGCCGCGATAACCATGCCGAGCTTGTCGAAACGCAGGGTCATGGATGCCCCTCATGAGGAGCGATTTTCCACGTTGCGCAGACTACGCTGGTGATCGGCGAAAGCCGACGCGAAATCCGATCTCCCCCTTTGCGGGGGAGATGGCCGGCAGGCCAGAGGGGGGTGTGAAGGATCGCCAGCTTTCGAGCGTCGGCCTGTTCAGAAGCAACCCTGTCGAGGCACGCACCTGCTACCGGTTGTGAGGTCGGCGGGACAGCACCCCCCTCTGTCCTGCCGGACATCTCCCCCGCAAGGGGGGAGATCAGCAGCTTCCAGAGAGGGGTGTCTCGCACCAGCGTCACGATCAGCTATGCGCTGACTACTTCAAAAACCCGTTCTTCTTCAAAAAGTCCTCGGCAACGCCCTTGACCGGCTCGCCTCCGACCTGGACGCGGCCGTTGAGTTCCTGCAGCGTGACGAGGTCGAGCTTGGCGAACACCGGCTTCAACAGCGTCTCGATCTCCGGATGCTCTTTCAGCACCGCTTCGCGGATGATCGGCGCCGGCTGGTAGACCGGCTGCACGCCCTTGTCGTCGGCGAGCACGACCAGGCCGGACGGCGCGATGCCGCCGTCGGTGCCGTAGACCATGGCGGCGTTGGCGCCGTTGGTCTGGTTGGCGGCAGCACCTATTGTCGCGGCGGTGTCGCCGCCCGAAAGCGTGATCAACTGCTCGGGCTTCAGCGTGAAGCCGTAAGTGGTCTGGAACGCCGGCAGGGCTGCCGCCGAATTGACGAACTCAGCCGACGCCGCCAAAACCACCGTGCCGCCGCCGGCGACGTATTTGCCGAAGTCGGTCAGGGTCGCCAGCTTGTTGGTCTCGGCAACCTCCTTGCGCAGCGCGATCGCCCAGGTGTTGTTGGCCGGTGACGGCGACAGCCAGACGATCTTGTTGGCATCATAGTCGAGCTTCTTGGCGGTCTCATAGGCCTTGGCGGCATCCTTCCAGACCGGATCGTCGGCCTTCTCGAAGAAGAAAGCGGCATTGCCGGTGTACTCGGGATAGATGTCGATCTCGCCGGCAGTGATCGCCTTGCGTACGACCGGCGTGCCGCCGAGCTGGATGCGGTCGGTGGTCTTGATGTTGTTGGCGTTGAGCACAAGCTGGATGATGTTGCCGAGCACGCCGCCCTCGGTGTCGATCTTCGAGGAGACGACCACCTGGGCATTGGCGGAGGCGGCCGTGATGCCGAGCGCCAACGCCGCCCCGGCCAGAATCTTGACTGAAAACATTGTGAAAACCCCTTGCTTTGGACCGAAATGCGGTGGCCGCATATGAGCATGGCTCCAACGCCCCGTCGGGGCACACGGTTTCATAACAATGGGTACAGACGCAATAATTTTGTGCGGTCGCCGCGATTTCGGCCGACGCCATGCTGACAGGTCGTGCCAAGCCAAAGATAGAACCGGATCAGGCGCGGGCTTTGCGTGATCCGGTCAGTTTGAGCGCGCCAAGGGCGACGAAGCAGAGGGCGACGACCGGGAAAACCAGCCAGTTCAGCATCTCCCAGCCCCACGCATTGTAGATGGCGCCCGACATTAGCGAGGCGAAGGCGACGGAGCCGAACAGGACGAAGTCGTGGAAGCCCTGCACCTTGCTCTTTTCGGACGGATGGTAGCTGTCGGCGACCATGGAGGTGGCGCCGATGAAGGCAAAATTCCAGCCGAGGCCAAGCAGGATCAGCGCCGTCCAGAACTGCCATAGATGCAGGCCGGACAATGCCACCGCGGCGCAGCCGATGAGCAGGACCAGGCCGGTTGCGACGATGCGTTCGGCGCCGAAGCGATGGATCAGCGATCCGGTGAAGAAGCTCGGCGCAAACATCGCCATCACATGCCAGGAAATGCCGAGCGTGGCGTCGTCCGTCGACAGGCCGCAGCCGACCATGGCCAGCGGCGCGCCGGTCATGACGAAACTCATCAGCGCATAGCTGCCGACGGCGCAAAACAGTGCCGCGACGAAACGCGGCCGGGTGACGATCTCGGACAGCGGCCGCGCGTCGCTTGACGCGACTTCCGCGTGGCCGGGAGCCTTGGCCGGGATGCGCAGGAATGACAGGATGATGGCGCCGGCCGCCGCCAGAACCGGAATGGCCACGAACGAGCCGGCAAACATCACCGGCGCCAGCAATTCGCGGGTGAAGATGACGATCTGCGGCCCGAGGATCGCGGTGATGACGCCGCCGGCCAGCACGAAGGAAATGGCGCGCGCCTTGAATTCGGGCGGAGCATTATCGGCGGCGGCGAAGCGGAACTGCTGGACGAAGGCGCCGCCGACGCCGATCACCAGCAGCGCGAAAGCGAACAGCCAGAAGCTGGCGTGGAACAGTGCCAGCGTGGAGATGACGCCGCCAAGCGCGGTCACGATGGTGCCGGTCATGAAGCCGCCGCGCTGGCCGAGCCAGCGGATGATGGCCGCGGCCGGCAACGCGCCGAGCGCCACGCCGATGTTGAAGCCGGTGATTGGCGCCGTTGCCAGCGACTTATCGGGGCCAAGCAGATATTGCCCGGCCAGCCCGCCCATGGAAATGGCAATCGGCGCGGCCGAACCGATAATCGCCTGCGACGTCGCCAGGATGATCGCCGTGCGGCGCGCTTCCCTTGCTGCGCCGGGGACGGTGCCGGTCACAATGCGTCCTTGCCGCGCCCCTCGCCCCGCACCCGGCGCGACACACGGTCGAGCACGGCGTTGGTCAGCTTCGGCTCGTCTTCCTCGTAGAAGGCCTTGGCGATGTCGACATATTCCGAAACGATGACGGCCACCGGCACGTCGTCGCGCTTCATCAGTTCGTAGACGCCAGCGCGCAGGATGGCGCGCAACGTCGAATCGAGTCTGGACAGCGGCCAGTCTTCCGTCAGCGCCTGGCGTATGATCGGATCGATGGTCGTCTGGTTCTCGACGACGCCGGCCAGGATGGCGCGGAACCACTGCGCGTCGGCCTCCCGATAAAGCGCGCCGTCGACTTCCTTGCCGAGCCGGAACGCCTCGTATTCGGCGGTGATCTCGAAGACGCCGCTGCCGGCCACGTCCATCTGGTAAAGCGCCTGCACGGCGGCCAGACGGGCGGCGCCACGCTTATTGGCATGGCGTGTCGCGGGCTGGCCGGGCGAAGCGGGTTCGCTCACGATTGCGCTCCCAGCTTCTCCTTGAGCGCGATCATGGTCAGCGCCGCGCGCGCGGCAAAGCCGCCCTTGTCGCCCTCCGAGCGCTTGGCGCGCGTCCAGGCCTGCGCGTCGTTCTCGGTGGTCAGGATGCCGTTGCCGATCGCAATCGCTTCCTGCACCGAGAGATCCATCAGCGCGCGGCTCGATTCATTGGCGACGATGTCGAAATGATAAGTGTCGCCACGAATGATGGTGCCGAGCGCGACAAAACCATCATAGTCCTTGCCGCCCTCGCCCATGCCGTCGAGCGCAAAAGTGATCACTGCTGGAATTTCCAGCGAACCGGGAACGGTGATGACGTCATAGGTCGCGCCGGCTTCGTCGAGCGCGCTCGTCGCGCCGTCGAGCAGCGCGTCGGCAAGATCGTCATGAAAGCGCGCCTCGATGATCAGAAGGTGGGCCTTCTTCTTCGGGCGAATGAACGCTTTGCCGTGTTGGGATGTGCCTGCCATGAATGTCTCCGGGGGTAGCCGGTGACTTAGGCCGAAGCCGGTTTGATCGCAAGCGGAAGATTGCTGGAGGTGAGGCCGTCAGATACCGGTAGCCTCGCGATACCGACGCACTGTATCGCGAAGACGATCGTTTATGGGCTGAGCATTGATCAGAGCTTCAGGGAAAACCTTGCGATCGTTGACCGACAAACTGAGGCCGAGCGCGTCCTCAGTGTGGAGCTCTTCCCGCTGCCCGAAGTGAATTTCGTCTCTTGTCATCACAAACCTTCCTTCGCGGCCTCGACCAGCCGCGCGGCGTAGCGGGCCATGGTGTCGATCTCGAGGTTGACCTTGTCGCCGACCTTGCGCTCGCCCCAGGTGGTCACGGTCAGCGAATGATGGATCAAAAGCACGTCGAAACGGGCGCCTTCGACCTTGTTGACGGTGAGTGAGGTGCCGTCGAGTGCGACGGACCCTTTGGGCGCGATGAATTTCGCCAGTTCGCGCGGCGCCTCCAGCGTGAAGCGAACGGCATCGCCTTCATCCTTGCGCTCGGCGATTTCGGCCATGCCATCGACATGACCCGACACGATGTGGCCGCCGAGTTCGTCGCCGATCTTCAGTGCCCGCTCGAGATTGACCTTGGTGCCTGATTTCCAGCCCGACGCCGTGGTCAGCCTCAGTGCCTCTTCCCAGGCTTCGACCTCGAACCAGCGGGCGTTCGAGCCGCCATCTGGCAGCGCCGTCACCGTCAGGCAGACGCCGCCGCAGGAGATCGAGGCACCGATGGCGATCGTCGCGGGGTCATAGGCGGTGTCGATGCGCAGGCCGACGCCTTCGCTCAGCGGCTTGACGGCCGCGACGGTGCCGATATCGGTGACAATTCCAGTGAACATTTCAGATATCTCTCACCCATTCGGCATAGCTGTCTTCCCCGAAGCGCATCTCGCGCAATTTGCGGAAGCCTGCCGGGATATGGTTGGCGTCGATGGGCGATGCAATGCCGCCCTCGCCGATCGCTTCCGGTCCCTGGAACAGCACGATGCGGTCGATCAGTCCTTCGGCGAGGAAGGCGCTGGCCACCTTGGCGCCGCCTTCGACCAGAACGCTGGCCATGCCGAGCGCGCCGAGATCCTCGAGCAGTTCCGGCAAGGCCACGCCGCCTTCATGGGTTTCGGTGCCGATGAAGCGCACGCCGGCACGCTCCAGCACCGACCGCCGTAGCGGATCAGCCTCCAGGCTCGCGGCGACATAGAGCGGCACCCGGTCGGTGCCGGAGACCAGCTTCGAGGCTTCCGGCAGCCTGATCTGGCGGTCGAGCACGATGCGCGCCGGCGAGCGGTTCTCCAGCCCCGGCAGCCGCACGGTGAGCGCGGGATCATCCTCCAGCGCCGTGCCGATGCCGACCAGTATGCCATCGGCTTCGGCGCGCATCAGATAGACTTCGCGGCGGGCGATATCGCCGGTGATCGCGACCTGGCCGGCGCCATGCCTGCCGATCTTGCCGTCGCTGGAAAGCGCAAGCTTCAGAATCACTTCCGGGCGCTTTTTCAGGGACCGAATCAAATAGCCGGCCATCTGCTCGGCGGCTTCCTCGGCCAGCACCTTTTCGACCACTTCGATGCCGGCGGCGCGCAGGATGGCATAGCCTTTGCCGGAGACGCGCGGATCGGGATCGCTGGCGGCGCCCACCACCCGCGCCACTCCGGCATTGACCAGCGCGTTGGCGCAAGGCGGGGTGCGGCCATGGTGGGCGCAGGGCTCCAGCGTGACATAGGCCGTGGCGCCGCGCGCCAACTCGCCGGCTTCAGTCAGCGCCTCGGTCTCGGCATGCGGCCGGCCGCCAACGGCGGTGACCCCTGTGCCGACGATCATCGGGCCGGGGCCATCGTCGCGAACGATGATGGTGCCGACCGAAGGGTTGGTCGAGGTGCGGCCGGCATTTCTGCGCGAGAGCCTCAGCGCTGCCGCCATGAAACCGCGATCGAGAGCCTGCTGATCGGCCTTCCCTGACGTTTGGGTTGCCATGCTCAGCCGGCGTCCTCTTCGCTCTTCAGCTCGTCGCCCTTGAGCTCGTCGCCTTTGAGCTCACCCAGCACATCGTGGAAATCCTTGGCCTCACGGAAATTGCGATAGACAGAGGCGAAGCGGACATAGGCGACGTCGTCGAGCGACTTCAGCGCTTCCATGACGAGCCGGCCGACCTCGCCCGAGGCGATTTCAGTCTCGCCGGAGCTTTCGAGCTGGCGCACGATGCCGGTGACGGCGCGGTCGATGCGCTCGGGATCGACATTGCGCTTGCGCACCGCGATCTCCACCGAACGCAAGAGCTTGTCGCGGTCGAACGGCACCTTTCTGCCGGACTTCTTCACCACCACGAGGTCGCGCAACTGGACGCGCTCGAAAGTGGTGAAACGGCCACCGCAATCGGGACAGACGCGCCGCCGGCGGATCGCGGCGCCATCCTCGGCGGGGCGCGAATCCTTCACCTGCGTATCTTTGGACTGGCAATAGGGACAGCGCATGGAGAGCCTTCAGGTTGCTGGCGGAACGATAGGCTTAGAGGTTTTTGCCGGGACGGCAAAGGTTCGGCAACGGCCGCTCGCGCCCTCAGAGATAGCGAGGCGGGAGGAAAATTGCCAGCCGCGCCAGATATGTCAGGGGGCGACGTCCTTGGTCGGGAAGCCGCAGGACGTTCCGAGGTTGCGGTAGGCCTTGGTGAAGCCATCCATCGGGATGCTGGCGACAGCCTGCTTGCCGAACGTCACATCGAGCGAGATGACCTGGCGCATGGCCCGCAACAAAGCGAGACTGGTCTTGACCTGGTTGTCGACGGTCCAGCTCGGGCGGCCGGCATCATTGGAATAGACGGTCGCGGAAACCTTGACGCCGGGGTCGCCAAAGGTCGCGGCGATCTTCTTGCCGGTCGGCAGGTCCTTGTTGGCGATCGTGAACATGATCGCCGGATAGGCATCGGGCGGCAGGGCGTCGCCAGTCGAGATCGAAAGCGTCAGCGTGCCGGCATTGCCGTTGCCGTCGAGAAAGGCCGTGGAGGCCGCACAGGTCTTGTGCGAATCCTGGCCGGTGTCGAGCGCATCAATGATGGTGGTCCACCTGCGAAAGGTGTTGGTGCCCGGGATATCCGTGCCCGGCTGCGTCTGCTCCTGGGCGATCGCGCCCGACACGGCGACAGCGGCAAGCGAGCCGAGAAAGGCCAGAACGGCAGGATGGAACATGCGCATCGTCAGATCTCCAACAGGCCGCGCCGCCCGAACAGCAACCGGCGCAGAGCGCGGGATAAAAGACGAAGCGCCGCTGGCGGTCAACCGAGATAGGGATAGAGCGGGAAACGATCGGTCAGCGCCACGACCTTGGCCTTCACCGCCGCCTCGACCGCCGCATTGCCTTCGTCGGAATTGGCGACCTTCAGCCCGTCCAGCACTTCGGCGATCAGCTTGCCGATCTCGCGGAACTCGGCATGGCCGAAGCCGCGCGTGGTGCCGGCCGGCGTGCCCAGACGCACGCCAGAGGTGACGAAAGGCTTTTCCGGATCGAACGGGATGCCGTTCTTGTTGCAGGTGATGTTGGCGCGGCCGAGCGCTGCCTCGGCGCGCTTGCCGGTGGCGTTCTTGGGCCTGAGATCGACCAGCATCAGATGATTGTCGGTGCCGCCGGAGACGATGTCGAGGCCGGTTTCCTTGAGGCTCGACGCCAGCGCCTTGGCGTTGGCGGCGACGCTCTCGGCATAGAGTTTGAAACTCGGCTTCAGCGCCTCGCCAAAGGCGACCGCCTTGGCGGCGATGACATGCATCAGCGGCCCGCCCTGCAGGCCGGGGAAAACCGCCGAGTTCATCTTCTTGGCGATGTCCTCGTCATTGCACAGGATCATGCCGCCGCGCGGGCCGCGCAGCGACTTGTGCGTGGTTGTGGTGACCACATGGGCGTGCGGCAGCGGTGACGGATGCACGCCGCCGGCAACCAGGCCGGCGATATGGGCCATGTCGACCATCAGATAGGCGCCGACCGCATCGGCGATCTCGCGAAAGCGCTTCCAGTCCCAGATGCGCGAATAGGCGGTGCCGCCGGCCAGGATCAGCTTCGGCTTGGTCTCATGCGCGGTCTTTTCGATCGCGTCCATGTCGAGCAGATGGTCGTCCTTGCGCACGCCGTAGGAAATGACCTTGAACCATTTGCCGCTCATGTTGACGGGCGAGCCGTGCGTCAGGTGGCCGCCGGAATTCAGGTCGAGGCCCATGAAGGTGTCGCCGGGCTGCAAGAGCGCCAGGAAGACCGCCTGGTTCATCTGGCTGCCGGAATTCGGCTGGACATTGGCGAAGTTGCAGCCGAACAGCTTTTTGGCGCGCTCGATAGCGAGTTCCTCGGCGACGTCGACGAACTGGCAGCCGCCATAATAGCGCTTGCCCGGATAACCCTCGGCGTATTTGTTGGTCATGATCGAGCCCTGCGCCTCGAGCACGGCGCGCGAAACGATGTTTTCCGAGGCGATCAGCTCGATCTCGTGACGCTGGCGGCCAAGCTCGTTGCGGATCGAGCCGAAGATCTCCGGATCGGCATCTTCCAGCGTGGTTTCGAAGAAGGATTCGAATTTGTTCGACGCTGCCGCTGCAGTTGCCATGGCCTGAAATCCTTCGGTTCGGGGCATTTATCTATGCATATCGTTGCCCCGAAACCGCTGCACGGTTCCGGGCGACATGCATTGCCGCGCCATTAACACAGTTGTTTTCGCCTCGCCACGTTTGCAGCGCGAAATTTGCTGGCCGGATTGCGCCAGAGCGGCCCTGAACCGCTATTTTCGCTCCTGCCGCCCCTGCAGCAAGGCTTCGGTGAGCGTGATCTCGGTAAACAGCGCCCGCGCCGTATGGTCGTTGATCGCGCCGCTGCTTAACATGTCGCGCACGGCGATGCGCTCGGCCTCGATGCCGGCAAGCCGCATTTCGAGCTCCAGCCGCCCGGCTTCGCGGGCCTCCGTCCGGGCGTCGTCGGCCTCGTCCGAGGTGGCGATGCGGCGCCGGTAGCCGGCGACGATGTTCTCGGCGGCGGCAAGCCTGGCGCATGGCCGGCGCCACCAGCCCCGCCTCGTGGGACTTCGAACGGAAAGGCCACTTGCGGTGGCCTTTCCTGACTGAGATCAGCCGCTTAAAGCGAAGAGGTGATCTGCAGTTCGCTGGCGCCATCGAGCGCGTAGACGTCGTCGCGGAACTGCACGACTCCCGAACCCGTCGACCAGGCCGACACATAGAGGAAGTGGACCGGGACCGGGTTGACGACCTGCACCGGCGTGTTCTCGCCGGTCTTGATGGTCGCCTCGAAATGCTGGCGGTCCCAGCCGGGCGTGTCGCGCAGGATCCATGTGACGAGGTCGCGCACGTTCTGGACACGCACGCAGCCCGAGGAATCGAAGCGCATCATCTTGCCGAACAGGCTCTGCTGCGGCGTGTCGTGCATGTAGACGCCGTCGGGGCTGGGGAAGTTGATCTTGACCGAAGCCATGGCGTTGCCGGAGCCCGGATCCTGGCGGAAGCGGTATTTTGCGGCATCGTCCGTCGACCAGTCGACAGTCATCGGATCGACTTCGCTGCCATCCGGCGCAAACAGGCGGATGTGGCTGTCCTTGAGATAGTCGGGGTTCTTCCGCATCAGCGGAATGATGTCCTTGCGCACGATCGAGACCGGCGCGTTCCAGTAAGGATTGACGATGATCTCGTTGATCTTGGAATTGACCACCGGGGTCTGGCGGTCGATCTTGCCGACGATTGCGGTGTGGCGCAGCACGACGCGATCGTTCTCGACCGCCTCGATCTGTGCCGCCGGGATATCGACCAGCACATAACGGCTGCCCAGCGTGCCGGCCTTTTCGCGCAGGCGCTCCAGATTGGTCTGCAGCTGACCGAGGCGGATCTGCGCCGAAACGTTCATCGCGGCATAGGTGTATTTGCCCATGGCGCCGTCGGCCGGCAGGCCATGGCGCGCCTGGAAGCGCTTGACCGCGGCGTCGACATAGGAATCGAACGACGTCGAAATGCCGGCGCTCTGCGCCAGGTCGCCCGAAACCATCAGCCGCTTGCGCAGCGGCACCACGTCCGGATCGTCGACGCCAAGCTGCAGCTTCTTTGTCGCCGGCACCTCGCCCCAACCGCCCTGGGCGACGATGTTCTGATACTGCGCCACAGCCTGTTCGGTGAAGGCGACCGTCTGTAGGCTGAAGATCGGCAGCGTCGAGGCGACCTTGCCGCCTTCGGAGGCGCGGGCGTCGAACTGGTCGTCCCAATTGCCACGGTTCGAAGACTTCAGGATGTCGTCGATGACATCCTGCGCGCTGGCGGCATTGGCAACCATGGCAACGGCGAGCGCTGAAGCTCCGGAAAGGAAAAAGCGGCGGCTGGTTCTCATGGACGTTCCAGACATTCTTGTCGTGTTGGCTTGTAGCGTTTGGCTGTTGCAGCGTTCGGCTACGTGCTCGATTTTGGGCGATATCGCCCGCACTTTAAAGTTGGCATTGTTAAGAATTAGCCAACCATGACCTGCGTCACCTGGCCGTAAAAACCGGACGGCGATGCGACCTTACAGGCGCGCGAACAGCTTTCGCCGCCGCATACCCACACCCCTCGCTTCCACCGCGAATATGGCGGCAACGTGGCTTTGCGCCGAATTTGGAACGCCGGCGGCTCGAAAAGAAAAGGCCGGTGCTTTTCGGCACCGGCCTGTTGGCTGAGACTTTCCTCCGGCCGCGCTTCTTCCGGCGCAGCTGCTATTCAATGGCCCGCTGATTACATCCGGTAGGCGATGGTGTCGTTCCAGAAGCGGTCGAGGCGCTGCAGCGCGCGGTTCATCTGCTTGAACTCTTCGCTGTTGATGCCGCCGACCTGTTCGATCGAGCCGACATGGCGCTCATAGAGACCGGCGACGACTTCCGCCACTTCATTGCCCTTCGGCGTCAGCGAAACGCGGACCGAACGGCGGTCGATGCGCGAGCGCTGGTGGTTGATGAAGCCGAGATCGACCAGCTTCTTCAGATTGTAGGAGACGTTCGAGCCGAGATAGTAGCCACGCGAGCGCAGCTCGCCGGCGGTCAGTTCGGAATTGCCGATATTGAACAGAAGCAGCGCCTGGATGGCATTGATGTCGGAACGGCCGTTGCGGTCGAACTCGTCCTTGATCACGTCAAGCAGACGGCGATGCAAACGCTCCACCAGCTGAAGCGATTCCATGTAAAGCGAACGGATAGCCTCGCGGCGATCGTCGGATACGTTGGCGGTCTTCGCCGCCGGACGCGAATTGATCATTGTCTTTGCCTCTCGTTTGTCGCCCTGGTGATTTTTTGTTTTTCACCTTGATTGCGACACTATCGAATACTCATAAAATTCGACTTAAACGCTAGGGCTAACAAGAGCTTACCGGTAATAGGTTTCGCAAGACGCTTAACGAACGGTCACCCGAGCAAGGATAATTAACCTAAAGATTTAGCCAATGGCTGCGGGGCGGCGTTTCAGGCGCGCGCGGGGCGCTTGCGCATCCAGATAACGACGCGGAAGGCGATGTAGAGCAGCGCCACCGCGGCATGCGAGAAGACGATCAGCGGCCGGTGGCCGTACAGATTGGGGAAGCCGGCATACATGATGGTCTCGGTCACCGCGCAGATGAACCAGATCACCGGGCCCCACGACGCCAGCATCCAGAGGCCGGCGGCGGCGAAGGGGAAGAACACGGCCAGCATCACCGCCACGACCTGCCAGTGCACCGGCATCAGGTCGAAGCGCCACAGCGGGCCGGGATAAAAGCCGATCAGCCGGATCCAGTACAGGATGCCGAACAGCAGGCAGTAGCCCGCTATGACGCGCTGGAACCAGGCGAAGATGATCTCGACGCCCGAGGGCTGCAGCACGATACGCCGCGACGTGACCTCGCTCACAGTTCGAGCTCCCGTTCGAGCGGCGCGAAATAGGCGTCCACCGAAGCAGCGTCGACCTCGGCCAGGCTTGCCGGCCGCCACTGCGGCGTCGAACCCTTGTCGACGAGGACGGCGCGGATGCCTTCATAGAAGTCGTGGCCGGCCAGCATTCGGTTGAGGATACGGAACTCCATCTTCATGCAGGCTTCCATCGACAGCGTCAGCCCGGCGCTGATCTGGCGCCACGCGACATTGAGGCTGGTCGGCGAGCGGGTGCGGATGGTGGCCAGCGTCTTGGCGGCAAACTCGTCGGCGCCTGCCGCCCGCTCCAGGCTCTCAAGGATTTCGGCGAGCGACGGTTGGGAAAAATGCCGGGCGATGGCTTCCAGCACCGGCTGGGCGGTTTCGCGCCGGGCCGGCACGAAGAAGCCGCGCAGCACCGATTCCGGATCGCCATTGGCGCAGAGCCGGTCGAGAAAGGCAGCCTGGTCGGCGGCCTTGATGGTGTGGGTGGCCAGGCCCGACCACAGCGCATCGCCATAGCGAATGCGGTTGCCGGTCAGCGCCAGATACATGCCGAAGCTGCCGCCAAGGTCGGGCAGCAGATGGCTGCCGCCCACGTCGGGGAAGAAACCGATGCCGACTTCGGGCATGGCGAACTGGGCGTTCTCGGTCAGCACGCGCTGCGAGCCGTGGAAAGAGATGCCGACGCCCCCGCCCATCACGATCCCGTCGATCAGCGCGACATAGGGCTTTTTGTAACTGTTGATGCGGGCGTTGAGCCGGTATTCGTCGGCGAAGAACTCGACCGGCGGCTTCCCGGCGCGGGCCTCGTAGACGTGCATGATGTCGCCGCCGGCGCAAAACGCTCTGCCCTCGGCCTTGACGACGACGACATCGACGCCGGTATCGCGTTCAAAAGCGTCGAGCGCCTTGTCCAGCGCCTTGATCATGCGATGTGTCAGCGCATTGAGCGCCTGCGGCCGCGTCAGCGTGACGACGCCTGCCTTGCCCAACCGTTCGAAGCGGATCTCGTCGCCGCCGCCAAAGTCCATCGTCAGAGAATCCCCTCCCCGCGCCTGCGGGACTGAAGTGCTAAAGGTGGCGCATGGGTGCGTCAACCGGCGGGCGCGGTTTGGATTTTCGCAAGGCAACGCGACCGTGCTGTGCCTCCGACAGAAATGCGCGCAAAATTGCCGGGCAAAACAGCCTTTCTTCTGATGCAGGGACAAACGCATGACGCATGAAACCGCAGCGCCGAGCCATGGCTGGGAGATGCCGAAAAAGTTCGACCCGGATGATGTTCTCAGCCGCCCGCTGATGGCCAATCTGGCGACCGTGACCGCTGACGGCGCGCCGCGCAACGCGCCGATGTGGTTCATCTGGGAGGACGCTGCGATCTGGCTACTCGGCTCGACCGGCGCAAGTGCTGTCAAACACCTCGAACGTGACCCGCGCTGCGCCGTGGAGATCGTCCATTTCGACAATGAGGCCGGCATCCTGCTGCATCTCGGCCTGCGCGGCGTCGCCACCATAGAAGCGATGGCGCCGAACCGCTTCAAACGGCTGCTGCACAAATATCTCGGCCCGGAGGCGACCTGGAACCGCTGGTTCATCGACAATGTCGCCGACATCGGCCATCCGGACGGGCGCCTGATCCGGCTCGCCCCGGAGAGCACCTTCACCAACAATGTGTCGTTCTTCAAAACCGGCCCAGAACTGGCGTGGCCGCCGAAGCCGTAAGCAGCGCGTTATCGACTGGCACAATCGTGTCGCATTGGTCAGCGGCAAGGCCTCGTGGTAAAAGCCGCCTCGACCCGGAGTTTTTGCGATGAACAAATTCACCCCCGCGACGAGCAACAAATTCGCGCCGGCAAAGCCCGGCGGTGCGCGCAGCGTCGACGAGATCACCGGCAGCCGCCGCTTGCGGCGCATGCGCAAGGCCGACTGGTCGCGCCGCCTGGTGCAGGAAAACCGGCTTACGGTGAACGATCTGATCTGGCCGATCTTCGTCATCGACGGCAAGAACACGCGCGAGCCGATCGCCGCCATGCCCGGCGTATTCCGCCTGTCGCTGGACCTCGCCGTCAAGGAGGCCGAGCGGGCCGCTAAGCTCGGCATTCCGGCGATCGCCACCTTCCCCAATGTTGAACTCAGCCTGCGCGACCTGACGGGATCGCACATCCTCGACCCGGAAAACATCATCAACCGCGCAACCCGCGCCATCAAGGACGCGGTGCCGGAGATCGGCATCATCACCGATGCCGCGCTCGATCCGTTCACCTCGCACGGCCATGACGGCATCTTGCGCGACGGCATCATCGTCAATGACGAGACGGTGGAACAGGTGACCGCCGCAGCCGTCATCCAGGCAGCGGCCGGCGCCGACATCATCGCGCCGTCCGACATGATGGACGGCCGCATCGGCGCCATCCGCGACGCACTCGACGCCAACGGTTTTTCGGATGTGGCGATCATGTCCTATGCGACGAAATTCGCCTCCGCCTTCTACGGCCCCTACCGCGAGGCGGTCGGCACCGCGGGCCTGCTCAAGGGCGACAAGAAGACCTACTATCTCGACCACGCCAATTCCGACGAAGCGGTGCGCGAGGCCGAGCAGGATATCGCCGAGGGCGCCGACATGCTGATGGTCAAGCCCGGCCTGCCCTATCTCGACATCATCCGCCGGCTGAAGGACGAGTTCCAGATGCCGACCTTCGCCTACCAGGTGTCAGGCGAATATTCGATGATCAAGGCGGCGGCCGCCAATGGCTGGATCGACGGCGAAAAGGCAATGCTGGAGAGCCTGCTCGCCTTCAAGCGCGCCGGCTGCGACGGCATTCTGACCTACTTCGCGCCGGAAGTGGCGCAAATGCTGAAGGGATAAATTCACTCCAGCACATAACTCTCTTTGACATTTCTTGTTTCGAAGTCCAGCCGACCACGCCCGCAAACCGACATGTCTTGGAACACGTCGGGATTCTTGATGCCTGCTTCGACACAGGCTTCTCTCAATTTGGCGGTGCAAATGACGATGCCCATGTTCTTCTGTTTGAAGATATGCGCATCGCCAACAATCTCCTCCTTGAAATAGAAGCACGCGCCTCCGGCGCGGTCGTAGTGGACGCCTCCATTCTCGCCGATCAAAAGCCTAAACTTCGACGATTCGAGATCCACGGCATCAATCTTGCGAACGATGTCGCAAAGGTAGTGCTTTGGTTCGATCGGCTTTCCGCTCAAATAGAATACGTCGCAGTCGTTAAACACGACCCCATCGGGGTCGACTGACTGCAGAACGTCCTTCAGGCGCTCGGATACAAGCCAGTAACAATGAAAATCTTCTAAGTCTTTTGGTGGCCTGCAATAGTCTGTCGCTTCAGGCCGTAGCCTGGGCGTCTCCGGGTACTCAGGAAAGCCGTATCCCCCAAACTCCGTCGGCCCGAGCAGTATGCGGGATGGCGGCACCAAAGCTTGGGCGTTTTCCAGCTGAAGACAATGGGACCCGCCGCGATATGTCGGTCCGATCTGGAAGAATTTTCCATGTTTCTTGAATTTCGCCTCTTTGCGGAAAACCCGCTCTGGGACTTGAGCTGGCCTATTCTGCGGGCGGTTCCGGTTGGCAAACAGTTTTGCAATGAGTGAAATAATGGTCACGTGCGCGCCTGCTCAGTCTACCGACTTTCGAGTTCAAGACTAAATCGCGTGAGAGTACCCGTCCACCTGCTTCGCGCCCGAAGTGGCGCAAATGCTGAAGGGCTAGCCGGAACCCGGACTTTCCGGGTTCCGGCTTTTCCTCACGCCTTTGGCAAATAAGGAATCGTTCCGGCGAGATCGGTATCGTCGATCAGCTGGAAGCGGCTGTCGCTGCCCTTCCGGCGCTCCGCCACAAACGGGGCGTATTGCGGATCGTTGGTGAAGGCCTCGGCTGCCTTTGCCGACGGAAACGCCATGATGGCGATCAGGCTGGTGTCGAGCGGCTTGCCCTCCAGCGTCTTCACATTGCCGCTGCGGGCGAGATACTTGCCGCCATGCTTGTGGACGAGGTCATGCACCGAAGCGGCATAGGCCGGCACCCATTTGTCGTCCTTCACCTTGATGTCTGCGATCACGTAAGCGGTCATTGTCCAACTCCTCATGGATCGGCACCGGACTGCCCGGTGACGTGACCGCTGCCTCGCATGGCGGCGCCGGACCGCTCCAGTCACAGAACTGTACCGGGGGTGCCAGTACAGCTTCTGTACTGGCTGAACTCAGGTTTTCTGAATAAGGTCCGGCAACATCTTTTGGAGCTCACCACATGACACAAGCCGGTTACAAGCAATTCTGCCCGCTCTCCATGGCCGCCGAGCTGCTCTGCACACGCTGGACCATGGTGCTGCTGCGCGAACTGGTGGCGGGATCGACCCGCTTCAACGATTTGCGCCGCGGCGTGCCGAAAATGTCGCCAACCCTTCTGTCGCAACGGCTTAGGGATCTCGAAGCGGGAGGCATCGTCGAGCGGACCGAGATCGCGACCGAGAAGGGCGTGTTCGAATACCGGCTGACCGAGGCGGGCCGGGATTTGCGCCCGGTTGTCGAGGCGATGGGGTTTTGGGGCCAGAAATGGGTTGAGGCCAGGCTGTCGCTCAAAAACCTCGATCCGTCGCTGCTGATGTGGGACATGCGGCGCAATCTGAACCCCAGTCCGCTGCCGGACGGGCGCACCGTGATACAATTCCTGTACCATGACCTGCCGGCGTCAAAACGATCGTGGTGGCTGATCGTCGAAAAGCAGGGCGAGGTCGATCTTTGCTGGTACGATCCGGGCTTCGACGTCGATCTCTACGTCTCGACCGATCTGTGCACCATGACCTCGATCTGGATGGGGCTGACGACAGTTCACAAGGAACGCGACAAGATCATCCTGACCGGCGATCTCGACGTCGCCGGCAAGATGCAGATCTGGCTTGGGCTCAGCCCGTTTGCGGTGATGCCGAAGCGCGTGGCGGCTTGAGGTCCCTGCGCATTCCACAGATCGGCTTGCCTCTAAAAATACTAGTTGCAAAATGCAATCAGTTTGAATACTGATTGCAAATCACAACTGGTCACCGAAAGGGAGTCCCCATGTCCAAACTTCGCGTCAATGCCTTCACCTTGTCGCTCGACGGTTTCGGCGCCGGTCCTGACCAGGACCTGCAAAATCCGCTCGGCGTTGGTGGCGAATATCTGCACAAATGGATGACCGGCACCCGCACCTTCCATGAGATGGTCGGCAAGGATGGCGGCACCACCGATGTGGACGACCGGTTCACTGTCCGCAGCTTCGACAATGTCGGGGCCTGGATCCTCGGCCGCAACATGTTCGGCCCAATCCGCGGCGAATGGCCAGACGAGAGCTGGAAAGGCTGGTGGGGCGACAACCCGCCCTATCACGTGCCGACCTTCGTGCTGACCCACTACAAGCGCGACCCCATTGTGATGGAAGGCGGCACCGTTTTCCACTTCGTTACCGGCGGCATCCACGCCGCGCTCGAACAAGCAAAGGCCGCGGCCGGCGGCAAGGATGTCCGCGTCGGCGGCGGCGTTTCCACCATCCGGCAATATCTGCAAGAGAAGCTCATCGACGAGTTGCATCTGGCGGTGTCGCCGGTGTTGCTCGGGAGGGGCGAGAGCCTGTTTGCCGGGCTGGATATGCTGAAGCTGGGTTACCAGTGCACCGAGCAGGTGGCCACGGCGCTCGCCACGCATGTGACGATCAAACGGGTGTAAGCCTCATTTGGGAAAATTGCGATCCGTCGCGCCCCCTCTGTCCTTCCGGACATCTCCCCCACGCCGGGGAAGATCGGATGTCGCGCCGGCTTTCGCCACTCATCAACGTAGCAAGAAGGGCGCCATCGGCGAAGCTGCCAATCTCCCCCCTTGTGGGGGAGATGTCCGGCAGGACAGAGGGGGGCGCGAAAGAATGCCGTCCTCTCGTGTCTTCAATTGCGAAGACGCTCAATACTTCTCCGGCACGTAAAGCTCGCGCGGCAGGACCTGGCGCTCGTACTCCGGGTTGAACACCCGCTCGGGCAGCGTGATTTCTTCGTGCGGCACGTCCTCATAGGGCAGCTGTTTGAGGAGATGGTCGATGCAGTTCAGCCGCGCCCGCTTCTTGTCGTTGCCTTCGACGATGTACCACGGTGCCTCTGGGATGTTGGTGCGGGCAAACGTCTCTTCCTTGGCCTTGGTGTACTGCTCCCAGCGCACGCGCGACTGCAGGTCCATCGGCGACAGCTTCCACTGCTTCATCGGATCGTGGATGCGCATCATGAAGCGCATCTGCTGTTCCTCGTCGGTGATCGAGAACCAGTATTTGACCAGCGTGACGCCGGAGCGGACCAGCATGCGCTCGAACTCCGGCACATCGCGGAAGAACTCTTCGACCTGATCGGGTTCGGCAAAGCCCATCACCCGCTCGACGCCGGAGCGGTTGTACCAGGAGCGGTCGAACAGCACGATCTCGCCGCCGGCCGGCAGATGCGGCACGTAGCGCTGGAAATACCATTGTGACTTTTCGCGCTCGGTCGGCGCCGGCAGCGCCACGACGCGGCAGATGCGCGGGTTGAGGCGCTGGGTGATGCGCTTGATGACGCCGCCCTTGCCGGCGGAATCACGGCCCTCGAAAACCACCACCAGCTTCTTCTTGTGGTAGGCAACCCAGGACTGCAGCTTGATCAGTTCCGACTGCAAGCCGATCAGGTCGCGGAAATACTGCATGCGATCGATCGACGGCGGATGCGCGTTCTTGTAGATCTTGGCGATCTCCAGCGACAGCGCCGGCTCCGAGATTTCCAGCTCATAGTCCTCGTCGAGCGTGTCGGCGAGTTCGGCTTCCAGCCAATCCCTGGCCGCAGAATTCTGCTTTAGCTCATTCATTTCCACTGCTCCGCTTGCCGGCTGACATGAAACCCTGAGCCGACTCGATATAGGCCGGCAATGACGGTTTTATTGCAAGCCGCCGGCCAGCCGGTCTTCACTGCAAAGCAGCGAGGCATTGCCGATCCAGCGCCCTGGCATGGCGACAAGCCGCTCAAATTGTCCTACAAATAGCGGACCCGTTCGGGCTTCCCCGCCCTTTCCTGCTAAAACCGCCTCCCCACCAAAACTACGAGGATCAGACATGGAATACCGCACGCTTGGCCGTTCCGGCTTGAAAGTTTCGGCGCTGACCTTGGGAACCATGACCTTCGGCGGCAGCGGGCCGTTCGCTGCCGTCGGCAATTCCGATCTCGCGGAGGCCTCGCGCATCATCGACACTTGCATCGATGCCGGCATCAATCTCATCGACACCGCCAATGTCTATTCCAACGGTCTGTCGGAAGAGATCATCGGCGAGGCGCTCGGCGGCAAGCGCAAGAACGACGTGCTGATCGCCTCCAAAGCGCGCATGCGGATCGGCAAGGGCCCCAATGACGAAGGCCTGTCGCGCCATCATCTGATCCGCGAATGCGAGAAGAGCCTGAAGCGCCTCAGGACCGATGTCATCGACATCTATTTCCTTCACGAATGGGACGGCGCGACGCCGCTCGAGGAAACCATCGCCGCGCTCGACACGCTGGTTGCCCAGGGCAAGATCCGCTATGTCGGCTGCTCCAACTTTTCCGGCTGGCAGGTCATGAAGGCGCTGGGCATCAGCGACAGCCAGCACCAGCCGCGCTTCGTCACCCAGCAGATCCACTACACGCTGGAAGCACGCGAGGCCGAGTATGAGCTCTTGCCGATCTCGGTCGACCAGGGCCTTGGCGTGCTGGTGTGGAGCCCGCTCGCCGGCGGCCTGCTGTCGGGAAAATACCGCCGCGACAGTCCGACGGCGCGCCAGATCGGCGGCTGGTCGGAACCGCCGATCCGCGACGAAGACCGGCTGTGGCGGATTGTCGACGTGCTGGTCGACATCGGTGCGGCACGCGGCGTCTCGGCGGCGCAGGTGGCGCTGGCCTGGCTGCTCGGCCGACCAGCCGTCAGTTCGCTGGTGATTGGCGCACGCAACGAGGCGCAGTTGAAAGACAATCTCGCCGCGGCAAGCCTGACGCTGTCCTTTGATGAACGCCAGCGTCTCGATGCCGTCAGCCGGCCGCCGGTGCTCTATCCCTACTGGCACCAGCAGTTTACGGCGAGGGACCGCTTCGGCCCGGCCGATCTGGTTATGGACCGCAGCGTCATCTGACTTAAGGGCGCCGGAAGCCGCTAGGCCGCGATAAACCGCCAGACCTGCGGATCGGGCTCGATCTGGCCGCTGAGCACGAAATATTTGTAGAGCACGAGCAGGCAGATCGCCTGCTCGGCCCGCTCGTCGGCGAATTTGCGGCAATAGGCGTTGGCCGCCGCAACGATGCGCTGGGCCTCGGCCGGATGTTTCTCGAGATGGTGCACGCGCTCGGCCAGATCGCTGAAGTCGGGCGCCAGCGGCACATAATGGACATCGGGCTCGAGCTGCCCCTCGGCGAACCAGGTCTCGTAAGTCGGCAGCGGCATCAGGCAGAGCGAGTTCGAGCTCATGATCCATTTCAGATTGGTCGCGACATCATTGCCTTCGAGCGAGATGATATAGCGGTAGCGGCGCTGCTGATCGATGCTGAGATAGGGCTTGCGGTATTCCGCAGGTGCTGTCGCCCTCGGCGTGCCGACATCGCAGAACGGCAGATTGCGGGCTGCATCCAGCAACAAGGTGCGGATCGGATTGTTGAGTTCGCCGCGCCAAACGACGAGCGGATGCTTGTCGGCGAAGGCGACATCGTCGGCCGGCATGTAGAAATGACGGAACTTGTTCAGCTTGAACAGGACGCCGTTGCCGTTGTCGCCCGCTATCGGCCGGTCCTTGACGATCGACGGCATCTTCGGCACTTCGATGACGTCGCCGAATTCCAGGTCGATGCGCAGATCTGGGTCGAAATAACGGGTGAACTCCTTCAGATCGTAATAGTACATGCTGCGGTCCGACGGCAGCCGGCTGACCGGCACGGCCTCGGGGCTGGGGCTAAAAGGCTCCCGCAGCGTGTTGTAGTAATTGAGCCGCTGGCGGACCGATGCGTCGGAAAGCCTGGCCTGATCGAGCAGCCGGCCGAGCCGGCGCCGGAAAAGAACCGGCGGCGCGATGTCGCGCATGGCGTTGCGCGCATAGTAGATCAGCTTCTGTGCGTTTCTTTGAAGCGTGGCCATCGGTCGTTTTGATTCGAAATCGGTCGGCGGCGGCTCCAGCAACTGTCCCGCAGCCTTTTCTAAACCATTGTGTTCGCCATCACGCAAGTCCAGAACCGCTGGCATCTGCCCTCGCGGCGCTGTTGTGTTTGCCGGCCAATGCTTCTAGGCAGGATCAGGCACAGCGAAAGGAAACGATATGGCTCGACCACCGAATTACGGTCAGGAACGCAAAGAGCGCGACCGGCAGAAGGCCGCCAAGAAGGCGGAGAAGCTCGCCGCCAAGGTCGCGGCCAAGGAGCGCGCCGAGCCTGAGAACGAGGCAAGTTCCAAAACCGACACCGAGACAGAAAAATAGGCAAGACAGGATCACCGGCCCGCGAAACGGGCCGGATCCTGGCAAAATGCCGGTCTGATCAGGCCGATGTGATCAGGCCGGGGCCTTGTCGCTGACGAAGACGTTGACCTCGCGCGCGGCGGCGATGAAGGCGCGTCTTGCAATCATCGCCGGCTTGTCGCCGGCCAGCGCGTCATGGCAGGCCTGCAGCGCTTCGCGGTGCTTGGGGCTGCGCTTGCCGGGCCAGCTGTTGAGCAGGTAATCGGAAGCCTCGCGCACCGTACGTAAGAGCTGAGTGCTTCCCTCCGTGCCCGACTTAACGGTCACGGGTGTTTCAAATCGGTTGTTTTCCATGGCCGCCTCTTACGCCATCGGCGTCCGCGAAGCGAGGCCGAAAGCGGATCGCGACGGCGTTCTTTCGTTTTCGTGACCGGTATCAAGCGGCGACGACGGCAAAACCCCTGGCGCGCAGGCCGCGCCGGTCATTGTGCAGCGACGTCACCAGGCGGGCGCGGCTGCCGGCGATATGGGCGGAAAGTCGCGCCGCCGCCGCATCGGCATCGCCGGCCCGCACCGCTGCCAGAATGGCGTGATGCTCGCTCCAGGCGCGGCCGAGCGCTGCCTCGTCGCGCACCTCCAGCCAGCGCGCCCGCGACAGGCGCGTCATGGCATCGCGCACGGCCCGGAACAGGAACTCGTTGCCGGAGAGCCGCGCCAGTTCGATATGGAAATCCATGCCGACGCGGTGCCATTCCTCGCGCGGCGTGGCAGTGTCGCAGGAGTCCAGCATCGCCTTGATGACATCGGCTGCGCTCCTGTCGGCCAGCGCCGAAGTCAGCCTGACCGCCGCGACCTCGACGGCTTCGCGGTACACCGCGATCTGTTCCAGTTCGGCAAGGTTGATCGGCGACACGGTCCAACCGCGCCCGTCGCGGCAGATCAGCCCTTCCGTCTCCAGCCGCAGCAGGGCTGCCCTGACCGGCGTGCGCGAGGCGCCGAAGCGGCTCTCGATCCAGCGCTCCGTCAGCCGCTCGCCAGGACCGACCTCGAGGCCAAGGATCATCTCGCGAAGCGCTTTTTCGACGATGTGCATCTGCGACATAGTTGCTTCCATTGCTGGCGATCGGCCTTGCCCGTTGGTCTTGCCGATCACATTGAGAGCGCCTGATTGACAGCAGCCGGGCTTTGCGTCCATGAGGGTACCAACTTGGTATCCCAAAATGGTATTCGCAGCAAGCGGACAGGACAGGACATGCCGCAGGACAGTGCAGCGCGGGCCGCCGAAGCGCCTTCCACCTACAACATTCATTGGCGGCGCAACCTGTTCGTGTGCTTTGCCGGATCGTTCAGCACGCTTGTGGCGATGACGTTGCTGCTGCCGTTCCTGCCGCTCTATGTCGAACAGCTGGGCGCCGTGGGCCACGCGGCGATCGTGCAATGGTCCGGCATCGCTTTCGGCGCCACCTTCCTTGCCGCCGCCCTTGTCGCGCCACTGTGGGGACGGCTGGGTGACCGTTATGGCCGCAAGGTGATGCTGGTGCGTGCCAGTTTCGGCATGGCGATCTGCATGTCGCTGACCGGCATGGTGCAGACCGTCTGGCAATTGGTGCTTTTGCGCCTGTTGATCGGCTTTGCCGGCGGTTATTCCTCAGGCTCGACGATCCTTGTCGCCATGCAGACGCCGAAGGAGCGCTCCGGCTGGGCGCTTGGCGTGCTGTCGGCCGGCATCACCGCAGGCTCCCTGGTCGGCCCGTTGCTTGGCGGCGCGCTGCCGCCATTGATCGGTATTCGCGCCACCTTCCTCATCGCGGGCGGCGTCATTTTCCTGGCGGCGCTGGCGACGACGTTCCTGATAAAGGAGATGCCTCGCCCGCCAGTACAGGCAAAACGCGAGGAGAAACCAAAGGGAAGTTGGGCGCAGATCCCCGACAAACGCCCTGTCGTGGGCATGCTGGCGACCGGCATGCTGTTCACCTTCGCCAACATGTCGATCGAGCCGATCATCACCGTTTACGTCCAGCAACTGGTCGCGGAGGCAAGCCGGGTGACCCTGGTCTCAGGTGTCGTCATGTCGGCGGCGGCGCTGGGCGCCATCCTGTCGGCGTCACGGCTGGGCAAACTCGCCGACAGCATCGGCCACTGGAACGTCATCGTCGCATCGCTGGCCGTCTCGGCGCTGCTGTTGATACCGCAGGCCTTCGTCACCGAGAGCTGGCAGTTGGTCGGGCTGCGGTTCCTTATGGGTCTGGTGCTGGGCGGGCTGTTGCCCTGCATCACCAGCGTCATCCGCCACAATGTTCCCGATGGGGTCGGCGGCAATGTGCTGGGCCTGGCAATCTCGGCGCAATATGTCGGCCAGGTTGCGGGGCCGCTGCTGGGCGGCTTCGTCGGCGGCCATTTCGGCATGCGCGCGGTGTTTCTCGGCACGTCGTTGCTGATGGCGGGCGGTGCCGCGTATAATTGGCTGGCCCAGGCGCGCCGCACGCGCGACATGCTGGCGATATCGGAAAAATCCTGACAGACAGGTCGCGCCGCCTATCGTCAATCACGGAGCCCGAGACATGAGCATCGCCGAGTCAGCACCAGCAAACAGCGCGCGCATCCTCGTTTTCGCCGGCGGCATTGCCGGCGCGGCGGGCGTGGCGCTGTCGGCGGCATCAGCGCATCTCGGCGGCGCCTTCGTCGGCACGGCCGCATCCTTCCTGCTCATGCATGCGCCGGTGTTTTTGGCCGTCGGCCTCGCCGGCGCAAACCGGATCTTGCGGATCGGCAGCCTGGTGCTGCTCGTCGGGCTTGTTCTGTTCTGCGGCGATCTGCTGGCACGGGATTTCGTGGGATCGCGGCTGTTCCCGATGTCGGCGCCGATCGGCGGCACCTTGCTCATCGCGGGCTGGCTGGTGATCGCGGCCTCGGCGCTCGTGCGGCAACGGTCCTGACGAGCCAAGAACCCTGTCCCATCAGATATCACACGAGGCTTAATCCTGCCGGTTTTCCGGCAGCAGGTCGCGGTTGCGCTTGGCAGGCTTGGTCGGCCGCCGCCGTTGCGGCTGCTCCGTGGCAGGCGAGATACCCCAGTAATTGCGATAAATGTCTTCGAACAGATGTTTCACGGGATGCATGTTCGTTCTCCTCTTCAAGAACTTGAATCGATCCAATCAGCTGGCACGAAAATGTCTGGCCGATCAGCTGCGCTTGCGTTTCACAAGGTATTGCAGGTCACGCCTCCACGGCCCGACCTTGTCGCGGCGCCTGCGGGTGGCGGCGTCGGAGACTATGCCCCAATCATTGCCATAGATGTCTTCGAACAGATAATTCACGGGATGCATGGCACCCTCCTCTTGAATCGATCCAAGTTGTACTTGGTGAATCCCTTGGATCGATTCAAATATAGACTCTCTCCGCCGTCCGATCAAGGGAAAATTTGAACCGATCCAACGAAAGTGCTAAACAGGCTCCGGTTCAGGAGACGAAAATGACGGCATTGACCTCCGGCAAGACGAGACCAGTGCGGCTTGCCGACATCGCCAAGGCGGCCGGGGTCTCGCACGGTACCGCGTCCAACGTGTTCGCTCGCCCGGAAATCGTGCGCGAAGAGGTCCGCGAGCGGGTCAAGGCGGCGGCGGAAGCGATGGGCTATGCCGGCCCGGATCCCAAGGGCCGGCTGCTGCGCGCCGGCAAGGTCAACGCCATCGGCGTGGCAACGGCGGAACCATTGTCCTATTTCTTCGACGATCCCTTTGCCCGCGTCATGATGGCCAGCATTTCGCAGGCCTGCGACGCCACCGGCGCCGGAATTTCGCTGGTCTCGGCCGCCAACAGCGAGCAGCTCGCCTGGAACATCCAGAGCGCCCTGGTCGACGGCTTCATCGTGTTCTGCATCGAGGGTGGGTCGCGGCTGGTCGAACTGGCGCGCGAACGCAAACTGCCTTTCGTGGCGCTTGATCTCGATTCGGAAAATGAGGCGGTCGCTGCGATCGGCGTCGACAACGTCGCCGGCGCGGGTCTGGCGGCGCGCCATCTGGCCGAGTTCGGCCATCGCAGCTTTGCCGTGCTCGCCCTGGAATCTGCCGACGCTGGCTTTGGTCCCGTCACGCAGGAGCAAGTCGAGACGACATCCCTCTACTCGGGCACACGCGACCGTCTGCGTGGCTATTTCGGCGAGCTCTCCCGCTTCGGCATCGACGTCTCGCAAGTGCCAATCTACGAAACCCTCAATGACGAGGCGAGCGTGCGGGCCGGCCTCGATCATATTTTCGCGCTGCCGCAGACGCCGACGGCAATCCTGGCCATGTCGGACAAGATCGCGCTGCATGCGCTCGACTGGCTGCGCGAGCGTAACATTGCCGTGCCGGGCGATGTGTCAATCGTCGGCTTCGACGGCGTGCCGGAAGGCGCCGACTCCGAGCCGCCACTAACCACTGTCGCCCAGCCGATCGCCGAGATGGGCCGGCTGGCCGTCAAGGCGATCCTCGAAAATGACGGCTCGCAGCACCGGCAATTGCTGCCGGTCGATCTTGTGGTGCGGGGGTCGTCCGGCCCCTCGCCTGCTAGCTAGGCGGCTGATGTGGGATCACCGGCTTAGCCTTGGCATCGCGGGCATGCCGAAGGTCTGGTGAACGGCTGGCGCTTCTTTGCGAACCGGCTTTTTGCCCAAGCCGATGCCGGACAGCCACTCAAGATAGAAGGCGAGCGCGAATTGCATGGCGATGCCGGCCGAAATCAGCAAGACGTCATAGGCAAAGCCGCCCGGATTGATCAGCTTCATCACCTGCGCCGCCATGGCGATCAGCGTGCCGGCGAGGAACACCGGCAAGGAGCGCTTGCCGAGCAGGGCAAGCGGATGGTCCGGGCTGAGACGGAACAGGTTCGAGAAAGCCGGCAGGGCGACGATCAGATAGCTCACCGCCAATATGTGCAGGAGCCGCGGCAGCGACAGGAACGTCTTGTCGAAGCCGCCGATCACCACGGGCAGGTTAAACCACGTTATCTCGCCCCAGAGCGGGCTGTGCACCCAGACCGCCGCTGCCGCGACATAGGTCGCCGCGGCGCCCACCAGCCAACGATTGACGGGAATTGTGCCGCCGCGCCTGACATGCAGCATGCCGGCAAGGCCGATGTTGAACAGGAATTGCCAGGACAGCGGGTTGAGGAACCAGAAGCCGGGCTCGGGATAGTTCGGCGGCGCGATCTGCCAGAGGCCGGCGACGAGCCACAGCGCGCCGGAAAAGACCAGCGCCGGCAGCGGCCGGTAGCTGACGAAGAGCAGGAAGAGCGGCGCCATCAACAGCAGCGCCGCATAGACCGGCAGGATGTTGTTGTAGCCAAGCTGGTGGCCGAGCGTGACAATGCCGATCATGACCTCCGGCGTGTTCTTCATCAGCGGCTCGATGTTGATCAGCTTGAGCAGTTCCGGCCGCCGGCCGAACACCGCCGCGGCGCAGAATAACGCCATCACAACCATGGTGGTGACGATGTGGGCGCTGTAAAGCACGCCGGCCCGGCGCCACATCTTCAACGTCGCCAGTAGCCGGCCGCCCGGCTGGAACTTGTTGCCATAGGCGAGTGCGACCGACATGCCGGAAATCAGCACGAAGGCTTCCGCCGCGTCCGAGAATCCGAAATTCTTGTAGGTCAGCGTTTCGAAGACGGTGCCCGGCACGTGGTCGATATAGATGGTCAGGAGTGCGAGCGCACGGAACACGTCAATGCGCGTGTCGCGATCGGGGATACGCGGAGCGCGATCGGCGATACGCGGAGCGCGATCGGCGATACGCGGGGCGCGATCGGGCGGGACTGGCAGGGTCATCGACAAAAGGCCTCAAAGGAGAGCAAGGATGCTCGCGTTGTTCATGCCGGGATGCGACCATCGGCGCACACCGCTTCGATTCCTCCCGCAGGGAGCATATCGGCGCAGAAACGGTCTGAAATGAGCCTGTTGCAATCACATTTGGCGGAGCGTGAAAATATTCCGTTTTGAAGCTGGCAAAGGACCAATGTCTCCGTGAAAACAACGAGATATGAGCGTGCATCGATATAGCGACGAGAACGCCTTTCTGCACCAGGATCTGGCCTTTCCCTACCGCCTCCTCAAGCCGGAGAATGCCGGCGGCGAGAGCCTGTTTTTACTGCACGGATCGGGTGTCGACGAAACGACGATGGTCCCGATTGCGAGGCAGATCGCCCCTAACGCCACGCTGGTCGCGGTGCGTGGCCGCATCCGCCAAGAAGACGGCTTCCGCTGGTTCGAGCGGATCACGCCGACCAGTTTCGAACAGGCGAGCATCCGTGCCGAAACATCGTACTTTGCCGCCTTCGCAAGCGAGGCCGCAAAGCGCCACGGGCTCGACCTCGCCCGGGCGACTTTCCTCGGCTATTCCAACGGCGCCAATCTGGTTTCCAGCCTGATGCTGCTCAACTCCGGCCTCGTCCGAAAAGCGGCGTTGCTGAGAGCAATGCCCGTGCTTGACGATGCGCCGGCAACCAATCTGACCGGAACGCGCGTCCTGATTGTCGCCGGTGCCGCCGACGAGACCTACGGGCCGTTTGCGCCGCCACTGGTGACGCTGCTCAACAAACATGGCGCCGAGGTCGATGCGCGCATCGTGCCTTCAGGTCACGAAATCGGCGACCCGGATGCCGCCATCGTCCGGCAATGGCTTGCGGGACCAGCATTGGTCGCACGCCAGGCAGGCTAGGAGACCTTGGTAGACCGCATCGGCGCCCGGCGGAACGGCTGAGCAGATGCTCGTCGCCTAGCCCTGTCCCATCCGGTTCCAGGCATCGAGCCCGGCGATCTTGTAGGCTTCGGCCAGCGTCGGATAGTTGAAGGTGTTGTTGACGAAGAAATCAACCGTGCCGCCGAGGTTGATCACCGCCTGGCCGATATGGATCAGTTCGGTGGCGCCTTCGCCGACGATGTGGGCGCCGAGCAGGCGGCGCGTTTCGACCGAGAACAGCAGCTTCAGAAAGCCGGAGTTGACGCCCATGATGTGGCCGCGCGAGGTTTCGCGGAACCGCGCCAGACCGACTTCATAAGCAGCGCCGCTCTCACGCACCTGCTCCTCCGACTGACCAACGGTGGAGATTTCCGGCACGGCGTAGATGCCATAGGGGAAGGTTTCCGGCGGCGGTGGCAGTTGCACGCCGAAGGCGTGGCAGGCGGCCACCCTGCCTTGCTCCATCGATGTCGAGGCAAGGCTGGGGAAACCGATGACGTCGCCGGTGGCATAGATGTTGGGCGCACTGGTCTGGAAGGTCTGCGGATCGACCTTGATGCGGCCCCGGGAATCGGCCTCGATGCCGACCACGTCGAGGCCGAGGCTGCCGAGATTGCCGCTGCGGCCGGCGGCGTAAAGCACGATCTCGGAGCGGATGGTGCGGCCATCGGCGAGCGTCACTTCGGCATAGTCGGGTTTTGAGACGATTTCCTTGACCGTACTGCCGAGGCGAATGGTCATGCCGCGGTCGCGCATCTGGTGGATGAAGTCGTCGACGATCTCGCGGTCGACGAAATCGAGGATGGTGTTGCGCGGCTCCACCAGCGTCACCGGCACGTCGAGCGCCGAAAAGATCGTCGCATATTCAACGCCGATGACGCCGGCGCCGATCACCGTCAGCGTGCGCGGCAGATGGTCGAGTTCCAGCATCTCATCGCTGTCGAAGACGCGGATCTTGTCGAAAGGCACGTCGCGCGGCCGGTGCGGCCTGGTGCCGACCGCGATCAGCGCATTGGTGAAACCAACCTCCGAGTAGTCGCCATTGTCTGCCGTCAGGCTGACCTTGTTTGGGCCGACGAATTTCGCCATGGCGCGCACGCTTTTGACGGCGTTGCGCATAAACTGGTGCTGCAGCACCTCGACCTCGTGGTCGAGCGTCTTGTGCAGCCGCTCGACCAGGTCGGCGATGGAGATGTCCTGCTTGACCCGGTAGCCGCGGCCGTAAAAGCCCCGCTCGCGCCAGCCGGACAGGTTCAGCACCGTCTCGCGCAGCGTCTTCGACGGGATGGTGCCGGTGTGCACCGAGACGCCGCCGAGGCGCCGGCCCCTGTCGACCACCAGCACCGATTTGCCGAGCTTGGCCGATTGCACCGCCGCGCGGCGCCCGGAAGGGCCGCTGCCGATGACCAGCATGTCGTAATCCATGTAACCCCGTCCCCTCGGCGTCTTGTTGCGCCGCAGCAAGCTAACGCCATCCGTCCACCAAATTCAATCGGCTCAACCGCGTCACACTGCCGAGCAGGACCGGATGGACGAACCGATCTTGATTCCGCCCGCGGTCTTCACCATTTCAGTGGCGGCGCACCCTAGCGTGGCGCCTGTTGCGAGGACATGACATGAACGCGCGCGTACTTGACGGCGAAATCATCACCAGCAGGCTCGACGACGTCAGGGCCTATGACGGTGTGCGCACGCGGCGGATCCTGGCCTTCATCATCGACTATTGCATCGTGGCGCTGCTCACCATTCCGTTCGCGATCCTGGTGGCCGTGCTTGGCCTTTTGACATTCGGTCTTGGCTGGGCGCTGTATTCCATCCTCGTGCCGGCGGTCGCCATTCTCTACATCTGGAACACGCTGGGCGGTCGCAACCAGGCCACATCAGGCATGAAGATGATGGGCATTCGGCTCGATCGTCTCGACGGCAGCCGTATCGACGGCCTCACCGCCGTTGTCCATTCGGTGCTGTTCTGGGCGAGCACGGTCATCCTGACGCCGCTCGTCCTCCTGGTGACGCTGTTTTCCGATCGCAAGCGCACACTGCACGACCTGCTGCTTGGCACGGTCGTCAGCCGCAGCGACCGTTGAACCGGCGTCCAACCGACGCCAACAGGCATTTGTGCGCAAATGTGAAGGGGTCCGTTCAACCCCGCCTTCACAATCCTGTTGAATTTTTCGCCAGCCAAGCCAAAGGTAGAGCGATTCGCAGGAGTGTTCCCAAGGTTCGATGACGCACCATCCGACCCAGTCGCCGCAGTTCTTCCTGACCGCGCCATCGCCGTGCCCGTATCTCGAGGGCCAGTTCGAACGCAAGGTGTTCACGCATCTGGTCGGCGACAAGGCGCCGGAGATGAACGACCTGTTGACGCAAGGCGGTTTCCGGCGCTCGCAGAACATCGCTTACCGTCCCGCCTGCGAGACCTGCCGCGCCTGCGTCTCGGTGCGCATCCTGGCGCAGGAGTTCACCGCCAGCCGCAACATGAAGCGGGTGATCCAGCGCAATTCCGATCTGATCGGCGCCATGCACGACGCGCAGCCGTCGACCGAGCAGTATTCGCTGTTTCGCGGCTATCTCGACGCTCGCCATCGCCGCGGCGGCATGTCCGACATGACGGTGCTCGACTACGCCATGATGGTCGAGGATACCCATGTCGACACCAAGGTGATCGAATACCGGCGCCGCGGCCCCGACACATTCATCACCGGCAAGGGCCAGGGCGAGCTGATCGCCGTGGCGCTGACCGACAAGATGGCCGATGGCCTGTCGATGGTCTATTCCTACTTCAATCCCGAGTTCGAGGACCGTTCGCTCGGCACCTTCATGATCCTCGACCATATCGCCCGCGCCCGGGCCATGGGCTTGCCCCATGTCTATCTCGGCTACTGGGTCAACGGCTCGCGCAAGATGAACTATAAAATGCGCTTCATGCCGCAGGAGCATCTCGGCCCGAAGGGCTGGGAACGCTACGACCACGAAGCGGTCACGCGCTGATTTTTCTTCTTACCAGATCCTGATCTAAACATTTTCAGCCGAGACGATGCTGGTCTTCCGCCCGTTGGCGGGGCGATTGCGCCGACCGGCATCTGCTCAAATCATTGCGAAAGCCGTTGCATGTCCTCTCACAATGCCCACACCAAAGGACTCCTGCTCACCGCGCTTGGCGGGCTGGCGCTGACCATCGACATTCCCCTGATCCGGCTCGCCCATGGCGAAGCCTGGACGATCCTTTTGCTGCGCACCGGCTGCACCTTCGTGGCAGGGCTGATCGTATGGGCCATCTGGCGCTCGTTCAGCAAGAATGCTCCGCAGCTGATACCCGGCTGGTCGGGGCTCGTGGTCGCCACACTCTACGGGCTCGGCGCAATCGCCTTCATCACCGCCGTCTACAACACCTCGACCGCCAATCTGGTTTTCATCCTCGCCTTCTCCACCATGTTCTCGGCGCTGCTGTCGTGGCTGTTCCTGAAGGAGCGACCGCAGCCGCTGACGCTTGCGGCAATGGCGCTGATGATCGTCGGCATCGCGATCATCGTCGGCGATTCCGTCGGCACGGGAAATCTGTTCGGCGATGTGATGGCGCTGTGTTCGGCCTTGGCGATTGCCTGCGCCATCACCGTTTCACGCGCCAGCGGCAGGGATATGGGATTCACCGCGCTGACCGGCGTCCTGCTGCCGTTCGGGCTGGCGGCGCTCATGGTCTCCAAGACCGGTTTTCAGGTGGAGGCGCCATGGTGGATCGTTTTCAACGGCGCCGTCATCATGCCGTTCGCCTTCTTCTGCCTAGCCAACGGGCCGAAATACATTTCAGGCCCGGAAGTGGCGATGTTCTATCTCCTGGAAACGGTTTTGGCGCCGGTCTGGATATGGATGATCTTTGCCGAGACGCCGTCGCGCAACAGCTTGATCGGCGGCGTGATCCTGATCGTCACGCTGGTTGCCCATTCCCTGTGGCAGTTGCATGAAGGGCGCAAGCGCCGGGCAGCGCTCGCCGTCGCTTACCCAGCCTGACTTTTCTTCGCCGGGCCGGCGACAATCTCGATCTGCGGCGGCCCGCCTTCGAGCTCGGCCGCCGCGTCGGGAACGGTGTCTTCGGCCAGTTCCACCTCGCGCAGCCATTCGCGCCAGATCGCGACCAGCAGCGCCATCAGCACCGGGCCGATGAACAGGCCGAGAAAGCCCATTGTCTTTACGCCGCCGATCAGGCCGAAAAAGGTCGGCAGGAAGGGCAATTTGATCGGTCCGCCGACCAGCTTCGGGCGCAAGGTCTTGTCGACGATGAACAGTTCCACCGCGCCCCAGATGAACAGCGCCAGACCCGCCATCGGCGAGCCGCTGGCGGCGAGGTAGATCGACACAAGCGTAAACGACAGCGGCGCGCCACCGGGGATCAGCGCCATCACGCCGGTCAATGCGCCCAGCGTCACCGGCGACGGCACCCCGGCCAGCCAGTAGGCGATGCCCAGCACCAGCCCCTCGCCGATGGCGATCACGGTCATGCCGGTGACGGTGGACGAGATCGTTGCCGGTACGACGCGCGAAATCCGCTCCCAGCGTGCCGGCAGGATGCGTTCGCCGAGGCGGTCGATCTGACCGGCAAAGTGTGCGCCGTCGCGATAGGCGAAGAACAGCGCGATCATCATGAACAGCAGCGTCAGCAACAGACCGAAGGCGCTGCCGCCGGCAGCCAGCACGCCGCGATAGATGCTGCCGATATTGGCGCCGCTGACCAGCTGGATCAGCTCGCCGATGCCGCCGGGATGGCCGAAATTGTCGATCCACTGTTCGTTCAGCCACTCGCCGACGACCGGCAGCGAGGTGATCCAGTGCGGTGTGACCGCACCGTGCCTGTTGGTTTCGATCGCCCAGCCGACCCATTCGCGGACCTCGTTGATGGCGTAGGTGCCGGCAAGCGCTATCGGCACCACCAGGAAGGCGAGGATGAACAGGATGGCGAGCGTCGCGGCGACCGTGCGGTTGCCTCCGACACCGGCAAGCAGCCGGCGGTAGAGCGGCCAGCTGGCAAAAGCAATGACGAGGGCTGCCAGCACGGGAAACAGGAACCCGTGGAAGAAATAGACGCCGGCGGCAACGATCAGCACCAACAGCCAGCGCGCCGCCGACAGCGGCGGAATGACGGCGGCTCTGAGCGGTGTCGACAGGCCGAACAGGCGCTGCTGACGTGCCGGCTTCTGGATCTTCGCTTCCTTCAAACGGTCAATTCTCCCCGGCCTACACAGCGTTTGTGGACTGTCATAGTGCCGCAATCGTGACGATAGTCCAAATGGCTGGTGAAGCTGCCAATCTCCCCCCTTGTGGGGGAGATGTCCGGCAGGACAGAGGGGGGCGCGAAGGATCGCCAGCCTGGCACCCGACATTGAAGACCCAAGAGTTGCGACCGAGTGGCGAGCCATGACCATTTGATGCGCTGGCGGGACAGCGCCCCCCTCTGGCCTGCCGGCCATCTCCCCCACTTGGGGGGAGATCAGCAGCTTCAACCAAATTTCCCCGTCCGCGGGAATCCCTTCGGCACCATCCGTCCGGCCGACGCTCTCGCGCCGATCCACTCGGCCAGCTCTTCGCGCGACCTGACGAAGGTGCGGTCAGCGGAATCCTGCCAGGACAGGCCGCTCTCCAGCGTGAAAGGTTTCAGGTCGAGCAGACCGCCATCCTTGTATTTCTGCAGGCGAACGCCCTTGCCGCGGCCCATCTCCGGAATTTCGGAGAGCGCAAACACCAGCATCTTGCGGTTCTCGCCGACAATGGCGAGATGATCGCCTGACACGGGGACGCAGGCCTTGGCCTCGTCGGGCGCCTTGACGTTCATCACCTGCTTGCCCTTTCGGGTATTGGCGACGACCTCCTCCTCCGGCACGACGAAACCATTGGCATCGTAGGAGACGAGCAGCAGCTTGCGCTTCGGGTCGTGGACGAAGGCGGTGACGATGTCCTGGTCGTTGTCCATGTCGACGATGATGCGGATCGGTTCGCCATGGCCGCGGCCGCCCGGCAGCCGGTCGGCGCCGATGGTGTAGAATTTTCCGCCGGTGGTGAAGACCAGGATCTTGTCGGTGGTCTGGGCATGGAAGGCGAGCTTGAGGCTGTCGCCTTCCTTGAAGGTGAGCGTGGAATGGTCGGCCAGATGGCCTTTCATCGCCCGCAGCCAGCCCTTTTCCGAGACCACCACGGTGACCGGCTCGCGCTCGATCATGGCGTGCGCGATGTCGGTCAGATCGTGCTCCGGCGCGTCGGCGAACTGGGTGCGGCGCTTGCCGAGTTCGGTCTCGGGGCCGAACTTGTCGCGCACCTGCGTGACTTCCCATTTGATCGTCGACCATTGCTTGGCGTCGGATGCGAGCAATGCCTCGATCTGCTTCTTCTCGGTGGTGAGACCGTCGAACTCCTTGCGGATCTCGAACTCTTCCAGCTTGCGCAGGGCCCGCAGCCGCATGTTGAGGATGGCTTCGGCCTGGGTGTCGGTGAGCGACCAACGGGCCATCATCACCTGCTTGGGCTCATCCTCCTCGCGGATGATCCTGATGACCTCGTCGATGTTGAGATAGGCGATCAGGTAGCCGGCAAGGATTTCCAGCCGCTTCTCGATCTCGCCAAGCCGATGCTTCGAGCGGCGGATCAGCACATCGCGCCGATGGTCGAGCCACTCCTTCAGCACGCCCTTCAGCGACAGGACGTTAGGCACCTTGCCCCGCGACAAAACGTTCATGTTGAGGGGAAACCGGCTTTCGAGCTCGGTCAGCTTGAACAGCGATTCCATCAGAATGCCGGGATCGACCGAACGGCTCTTCGGTACGAGCACAATGCGGACGTCCTCGGCGCTTTCATCCCTGACATCCTCAACCAGCGGCAATTTGCGCGCGATCAAAAGCTCGGCGATCTTCTCGATCAGCCTGGCCTTCTGGATGCCGTAGGGGATTTCAGTGACGACGATGCTCCAGGTGCCCCTGCCCTGATCCTCCTGGCCCCATTTGGCGCGCACGCGAAAACCGCCGCGGCCGGTCTCATAGGCCTCCAGGATGGATGCGCGGCTGTCGACGATGATGCCGCCGGTCGGGAAATCCGGCCCCTGGACGAACTCCATCAGCTTTGTCACCGGCGCGTCCGGCTGCTCGATCAGCTGCAGCGCTGCGTTGCAAAGCTCGGCGGCATTGTGCGGCGGGATGGACGTGGCCATGCCAACCGCAATGCCGGAGGAACCGTTGGCGAGCAGATTCGGGAAGGCGCCGGGAAGCACTACGGGCTCCTCGTCCTCCTCGTTGTAGGTTGGCCGGAAATCGACGGCGTCCTCGGTGATGCCGGCAAGCAAATCGCTCGCCACCTCGGTCATGCGCGCCTCGGTATAGCGCATGGCGGCGGCATTATCGCCGTCGATATTGCCGAAATTGCCCTGCCCGTCGACGAGGGGATAGCGCATGGAGAAATCCTGCGCCAGGCGCACCAGCGCGTCGTAGATCGACTGGTCGCCATGCGGATGGAACTTGCCCATCACGTCGCCGACGATGCGGGCGCATTTGGCAAAGCCCTGGTCGGGGTTGAGCCTGAGCAGCCGCATCGCATGCATGATGCGGCGATGCACAGGCTTCAGCCCGTCGCGCACGTCAGGCAGCGCCCGGTGCATGATGGTCGACAGCGCATAGGCGAGATAGCGCTCTTCCAGCGCCTTCTTCAGATCGACCGGTTCGATGTGGTCACCGCCGCCATTTTCAGGCGGCAAAATCCTTTTTCCCATGCGGCTGGACTAGCCGAGCGGGTGATTCGCGGCAAGGCGGGGCTGCGGAAATCCGCACTTTGCAGCCTTTGGGCTGACGAGGGCGGCTCAAGGTCCGACAATGGATGTGACGGACTTCATGTCCCCCCTTGCCGTCCCTGTGCAACAGCAGCGGTAGCAGTGCTGTTGCCAACCAACATCAATCTGTTACACGCCCTCTCTAAGGCAGGAGACGGTACGCAGGGGAGCCCGACCTTCATGACATATTCACCGCATCGGGCGAAGGCTCCCGCTCCGATTTGCCTTTCGCCGTGATTTTCGACAACTCTGCGGGAAAGCGCCTTTTTCCCGTCCAGTTCGTCACGGAATGGTGATGGCGTAGAATTGAGAAAACACTTTTTCAGGACTCTCTCAGGGAACTCGCGATGACAATCCAACGTTCGACACTCAAGAAACTTGCTTTTTCGACCTTTTTGCTGACGCTGCCGCTGAATGCCGCCTTTGCGCAAGACACGGCGGTTGCCGACCGACTGAAGGCCGCACTTGCCGTCCAGGGCGTCGATATCACCTGGACCGGCGTTACCGGCGACAATTCCAGCATGGTGCTGCAGGGCGTGTCGGTCAAACCGGCGGCCGAAAAGGAGGCGCTGCCGATCGGCGACGTCAAGCTCGAAGGCGTGACCGAAGCCAATGGCGGCTTCGATGTCGCGACCATCACGACTTCGGCCTTCCAGCACAGCAAGGACGGCGTCACGCTCAACCTCACCCCCTTCGTCATCCACGACGCCAACATCCCGGCTGAGGGCGCTACAGGCCCGCTCGGCTCGATGATGATCTACAAGTCGGCCGAACTCGAAAACCTGACGGTCAAGGTTGCCGACAAGACCGCCTTCTCGGTGGATGGGCTTGCTGTCCAGATCACGCCGCCGGCCGACGGCAAGGCGATGGAGTTTTCCGCCACCACGGAAAAGTTCAACGCCGACCTGACCCTGGTCGACGATGCGAAATCCAAGGAAGCCATCGAGGCCCTCGGCTACCAGAACATCTCGGGCAATATCGAAATCGGCGGCACCTGGCAGCCGAGCGACGGCAAGATGGACCTGTCGAAATACGACATCTCGGTCGAGAATGCCGGCACGCTCGGCATGACCTTCGGCCTCGGCGGCTACACGGTCGACTTCGTCAAGTCGCTGCAGGAGATGCAGAAGAAGATGGCGGCGCAGCCGGAAGGCGCCGACAATTCGGCGCAAGGCATGGCCCTGCTCGGACTATTGCAGCAGCTCTCCTTCAACAGCGCATCGATCCGCTTCGACGACGATTCGCTCACCGGCAAAGTGCTTGAGTATGTCGGCAAGCAGCAGGGCATGTCGGGCAAGGACATCGCCAACCAGGCCAAGGCGATCGTGCCGTTCGGCATGGCGCAGCTCAACAATCCCGAACTGACCGCCGAAGTGACGGCCGCGGTGAGCAAGTATCTCGACGATCCGAAGAGCCTCGAGATTTCGGCCGAGCCGCCCGCAGCGGTGCCGTTCGCGCTGATCATGGCCGGCGCCATGTCCAACCCGGCCGACCTGACCAAGACGCTGGGCGTCCACGTCAAGGCCAACGAAGACTGATCGAAGTTCGCCCCCTTCTCCCCGTCACTATACGGGGAGAAGGTGCCGGCAGGCGGATGAGGGGCGGCGCCAACGCCTGCAAATTGTAGTTCGATGCTGAACCGATTGTCAGAAGGCGCCAACTGCTAAGGCCGTTCGCCAATCGCCTGCATGCGTGCTGCCCCTCATTGTCCTGCCGGACATTTCTCCCCGTATAGAGACGGGGAGAAAGGGCAGCTTCAACGCTGCCGTCAGTCCTTCTTCACTGCCGCGACACGCAGCGACAGATCACGCAACTGCTGCGGCGAGGCTTCCGAAGGCGCGTTCATCAACAAATCGTAGGCCTGCTGGTTCATCGGGAACATGGTGATCTCTCGCAGGTTCTTGGCGCCGACCAGCAGCATGACGACACGGTCGACGCCGGCCGCCATGCCGCCATGCGGCGGGGCGCCATACTGGAAGGCGCGGTAAAGGCCACCAAAGCGTTCTTCCACCGTGGCGCGGTCGAGGCCAACCGTCTCGAACGCCTTGACCATGGTTTCCGGCAAATGGTTGCGGATACCGCCAGAGGCGATCT
The DNA here is from genome assembly GCF_057766425.1 of Mesorhizobium sp. P160187. NCBI lineage: Bacteria > Pseudomonadati > Pseudomonadota > Alphaproteobacteria > Hyphomicrobiales > Phyllobacteriaceae > Mesorhizobium > Mesorhizobium sp. P160187. Next base: position 1,341,950 of record NZ_JBYMDX010000005.1, on the reverse strand, counting down.
CGAAGCCGTTGCAGACCATGTCGTACTGGAAGGCCTTGATGCCGAGCAGGTCGTCGCCGTTGAGCGCGTCGATACCGCCTTGCGGCATCGAGAACGGGTTGTGGGCGAAGTCGATCTTCTTCTCCTCCTCGCTCCATTCGAAGAACGGGAAGTCGACGATCCAGCACAATTCGAAGCGCTCGCGGTCGACAAGGTTCAGTTCTTCGCCGGCACGCGTACGCGCGGCACCGGCGAAGGTGACGAACTTCTTCGGATCGCCGGCGACGAAGAAGGCGGCGTCGCCATCGGCAAGGCCGAGCTGCTGACGGATCGCCTCGGTGCGCTCCTCGCCGATGTTCTTGGCCAGCGGACCGGCGCCTTCAAGCTTGTCGCCTTCCTTGCGCCAGAAGATGTAACCCAGTCCCGGCTGGCCCTCGCCCTGCGCCCACGAGTTCATGCGGTCGCAGAAGGCGCGGCTGCCGCCGGTCTTGGCCGGAATGCCCCATACTTCGGCCTTCGGATCGTTGGCCAGGATGTTGGCGAAGACCTTGAAGCCGGAATCGCGGAAATGGTCGGAGACGGCCTGCATCTCGATCGGGTTGCGCAGGTCCGGCTTGTCGGAGCCGTATTTGCGCATCGCGACATCGTACGGGATGCGCTGGAATGTCTGCGTCACCGGCTTGCCGTTGGCGAAAGTCTCGAAGACGCCCCGCATCACCGGTTCCATGGTCGACAGCACGTCGTCCTGCTCGACGAAGCTCATTTCGAGGTCGAGTTGGTAGAATTCGCCGGGCAGACGGTCGGCGCGCGGGTCCTCGTCGCGGAAGCAGGGCGCGATCTGGAAATAGCGGTCGAAGCCCGAAACCATGATCAGCTGCTTGTACTGCTGCGGCGCCTGCGGCAGCGCGTAAAAGGTGCCGGGATGGATGCGCGACGGCACCAGGAAGTCGCGCGCACCTTCCGGCGACGAGGCCGTCAGGATCGGCGTCGAGAATTCGGTGAAGCCGACATCGGTCATACGCTTGCGCATCTCGGCGATGATTTTCGTGCGCGCCACGATGTTCCTGTGCAGCGTCTCGCGGCGCAGGTCCAGGAAACGGTACTTCAGGCGGATGTCTTCGGGATAGTCGGGCTCGCCGAACACCGGCAGCGGCAATTCCTTGGCTGCCGACAGCACCTCGATCTCGCGCGCAAAAATCTCGATCTCGCCGGTCGGCAGGTTGGCGTTGGTGGTGTCCGGCAGGCGCGCCTTGACCTCGCCGTCGACGCGGATCACCCATTCGCCACGCAGCGTCTCGGCCACCTTGAAGGCGGGCGAATCCGGATCGGCGACGATCTGGGTCAGGCCGTAATGGTCGCGCAGATCGATGAACAGCAGGCCGCCATGATCGCGCACGCGATGCACCCAGCCCGACAGGCGAACCGAAGAGCCGACATCGCTCTTTCTCAACTGGGCACAGGTGTGGCTGCGGTAACGATGCATTGTCATGTCAAAATTCCGGGGTGCTGGGTTGTGGCCCGAGCATCAAAGCACGGTCCAAAATTTGCGCGAAAAGCGCATGGGAGGCCGGATTTGTCAAGGCAAGCCGGGCGATCGGGCGCAGGCCCATTGTTCAAGCGAAGTGGATTTCGGCGCCCTGACGCTCGAAGTCGGCGAGGATTGCGGCCGGCGCGGTCTTTTCGACCACGAGATGGCGGATCGCCTCTGGCCTGGCGACCCGGTAGGGTGCGGCTGTGGCTAGCTTGTCGTTGGTTACAGCGATGACGATGCCTGCGCTGTTCTTGGCCATCGCCCGCTTTACCTCGGCCTCAGCCGAATCGAAGGCCGTGACGCCGCGCGACGCATCGAGGCCGCAGGAGCCGAGAACAAACAGGTCCGCGCCAAGTTGCGCGACAGCGGCAAGCGTGTCGGCGCCGACGCAGGCGCCGAGATGGCGGTCGAACCGCCCGCCCAGCACAATCAGTTCGACCAAAGCGTTGTCTGACAGGACGGAGGCAATTTCGAGCGAATTGGTGGCGACGGTCAGATCGATGTCGCGCGGGATGGCCCTGGCGATCGCGGCATTGGTCGAGCCGCTGTCGATGAACAGGGTCTGTCCGCGCGAAAGCAGTGCCACGGTCGCGCGGGCCAGCCGCGTCTTTTCTTCGACCGCATGGCCGGCGCGCAGGCCGACCGGCGTGGCCGCGAAGGGTGCGGCCGCGACCGCGCCGCCATAGACGCGGCGGCACTGCCCGGCCTTGGCCAACTCCCTGAGGTCGCGGCGAACCGTGTCTTCCGAAACGCCGAAGCGGCCTGCCAGCTCGCCGGCCAGCACCCTTCCCTCGACGGCCAGGCGATCGCGAATAATTTGATGCCGCTCATCGGTCAGCATTGCATGATCCTGTTTTCTTCATGCACGTTCTTGCACGATTTGCATGTTTGTGCAAGATGTAGGGATATCAAACAGTGACAACCGTCGACTCTCTTGCCTTGAAAGCATCGTCATGACCTTTGGCCTCCGCCTCGCTCCGCAACACCGGGTCTACGCCGGCTTTGCGATCTATTCGTTCGCCATGGGCCAAATCTTCCCGCGGCTGCCCGACATCAAGCATGCCATGGGCATAGGAGACGGCACGCTCGGGCTCAGCCTGATCGGGACGCCCATCGGCACCTTGACCGCGCTGACGCTGGCGGCGCCGATCCTGGAGCGCGTCGGCTTCCGCCGCGCGCTGCTCGGGCTGGTGCCGCTCTTGTCGGTTGTCTTTGCCATTGCCGTGCATGCGCCTGGGCCGCTTGCGCTGTTCCTGATGCTGTTTCCGGTCGGCCTGATGATCGGCAGCGTCGAGATCATTCTCAATGTCGAGGCCGACAGAACCGAATTCCTGCTCAAGCGCCGGATCATGAACCGGGCGCATTCGTTCTGGAGCATCGGCTTTTTCGGCGCCGGCCTGTTCGGCGCCGCACTTGCGCATCTCGGCATATCGCCGCAACTGCACCTGGCGATCGTCGTACCGATGGTGGCGACAGGAATAGCGCTGTTTCTCGGCGGTTACGAACCGGCGCCGAGCCGCTTCGCCGGCAATGACGAGACGGCGCCAAGGCTGGCGCGGCCGACGCTGCCTATCCTCGTCCTCGTCGCGGTGACGCTGTCGGCGATGCTGATGGAAGGCGCCAGCATCGACTGGTCGGCGATCTACATGCGCACCGTGTTCGATGCGGGCCCTTTCGTCGCCGGCTTCACAGTGGCGCTGTTTGCATTCTCGCAAGCGAGCACGCGCTTCTTTGCCGACTCCTTTGTCGACCGCCACTCGCCGAGCGTCGTGGCGCGGGTGCTGCTGGCGACGATGGCGGTCGGCGTGCTGCTTGTCTTCTTCTCGCCTGCCCCGCTCGTATCGATGCTGGGCTTTGCCTTGCTGGGCATCGGCAGCAGCGTGCTCTTTCCGCTGGCGATCTCGGCGGCAGCCCAGCGGACGGACCGCTCCGCGACGATCAATGTCGCGGCGCTGTCGCAGATTTCCTTCGTCGCCTTCCTGCTCGGCCCGCCGCTGCTCGGTTTCGTCTCCGACCATTGGGGCATCCGCTCGGCCTTCGGTATCGGCATCCCGTTCATCATGCTCAGCCTGCTGACCGCCGGCTCGCTTGGCCGAAGGGCTGCCCGGGGCAAGCCTGCGCCGGCGAGCGAAGCTTTGGCGAGGGCCGACGGAGCTTGAACGGCCGCACCTGAAGCCACACACCTGTTGGCGGCGGGACAAGCCACTGGCATTGGCCACACCGATGGTTCAGAACTGTGGAGCCACCTAAGCAACGGTTCCGTATGTCCTCCATCCGCCCGCTGATCCCGCTCCTCATCGCCGCCGGCATCCTGCTTGGCGGCAACGGGCTGCAGGGCACGCTGATCGCGTTGCGCGGCGCGCAGGAAGGGTTTTCGGCCTCCGACATCGGCCTGATGGGCACGTTCTATTTCGCCGGCTTCCTGCTTGGTTGCCTCGCAGTCACCCGCATCCTCAAGGCAGTCGGCCATGTCCGGACGTTTTCAGCGCTGGCCGCCATCGCCGCGGCCAGTACGCTGCTCCTGGTGCTGGTGATCGATCCGGTGATGTGGTGCGCGGTGCGCTTTGCCGGCGGTTTCTGCTTTGCCGGCCTGTTCACCGTCATGGAAGCCTGGCTGAACTCCGGCGTCGAAAACAAGGATCGTGCGCGGGTGCTCGCCATCTACCGCATGGTCGATATCGGCTCGGTAACCGGCGCGCAGTTCCTGATCCCGATCTTCGGCCCCGGCGGCTTTGCCATCTTCGCCATCATGTCGATGATGATCACGCTGTCGCTGGTTCCGGTGTCGCTCGGTGACCGCTCCAACCCGACGCCGCCGGAAGACGTCAAGCTCGATCTCGCCCGCGTCTGGCGGATTTCGCCGCTCGGCTGCTTCGGCTGCATCTGCGTCGGCGTCACCAACAGCGCGTTCCGCACGCTGTCGCCGGTCTATGCCGAGCAGATCGGCATGTCGGTGGCCGATGTCGTCACCTTCGTCAGCGTCGGCATCTTCGGCGGCGCCCTCATCCAGTATCCGCTGGGCTACCTCTCCGACCGCTGGGATCGGCGCGCGGTGCTTTTGGCCACGACATGCGGCGCCATGTTCGCGGCGCTGGCGCTGGTCTTCGTCGCCGGCGCCGATCCGACCCTCAATTTGATCATCGTCTTCATCTTCGGCAGCTTCGCCATGCCGCTCTATTCGCTGTCGGCGGCGCATTCCAACGACCGCGCCGACAAGGGCGAGTTCGTGCTGATCAACGCCGCCTTGATGCTGTTCTATTCCTTCGGCGCCATTGGTGGCCCCTTCGCGGCGTCCGCAGTGATGCAACATTTCGGACCGGGCGCCCTGTTTGTCTTCAGCGCAGTCGTCTACGCTACCCTCATCGCCGTCATTCTCTACCGCATGCAGGTGCGCGGCAGCGTGCCGGCGGGCAAGCGCAGCCGCTTCACGGCGCTGCTGCGCACATCAACCGTCTTCGCGCGGCTGGCGCGCAGAAATGGCGATTCCGACGGATCGGCTGATACTTGACCGAAGGGCGGCTTGACGAAAGCGCCCATGGCTGAAATTGAAAGAGAACCTTACCCGTTACTAAAAAGCGATTTGATGCACGTCATCACCACCCAAAATGAGCTCGAGTCCGTTCTCGCCGCTTTTGAAAAGTCGGATTTCGTCACCGTCGACACCGAATTCATCCGCGAAACGACATTCTGGCCGATTCTGTGCCTGATCCAGATGGCGGCGCCCGGCGTCACCGCGCTGATCGACCCGCTGGCGCCCGACATCAACCTCGCCCCGTTCTTCCGGCTGATGGCCAATGAGGCGGTGGTCAAGGTTTTCCATGCCGCGCGCCAGGACATTGAAATCATCGTCCATCTCGGCGATCTGGTGCCGCATCCGGTGTTCGACACCCAGGTCGCGGCCATGGTCTGCGGCTTCGGCGACAGCGTCTCCTACGATCAGCTGGTGCAGCGCATCACCGGCGCACGGCTCGACAAGTCATCGCGTTTCACCGACTGGCGCCACCGGCCGCTGTCCGACAAGCAGCTCGATTATGCCTTGGCCGACGTCACCCATCTGATCGACGTCTACAAGCATCTCAGCGCCGAACTGGAGCGGGAAAACCGCGCCCATTGGCTGAACGAGGAAATGGAGGTGCTGACTTCGCGCGAAACCTACGATCCGCACCCCGAAGACGCCTGGAAGCGGCTGAAGATGCGGCTGCGCAAGCCGCAGGAGCTGGCGATCGTGCAGACGGTGGCGGCATGGCGCGAACGCGAGGCGCGCGAGCGTGACGTGCCGCGCGGCCGGGTGCTCAAGGACGACGCCATATACGAGGTCGCCCAGCAGGCGCCGCGCGATGCGGCAGCCCTTGGCAAGCTGCGCACGACGCCGAAAGGCTGGGAGCGTTCGTCGACGGCTACCGCATTGCTCGGCGCGGTCAACACGGCGCTCGCTTTGCCCCGCGAAGAGATGCCGAAGCTGCCCAAGAGCTTTCAGCCGCCCGAGGGCTCCAATGCCGCCTCCGAGCTGTTGAAAGTGCTGTTGCGGATCGTCGCCGAGAAGGAAGGCGTCGCCTCGAAAGTGCTGGCGTCCAGCGACGACATCGACCGCATCGCCGCCGAGGGCGAGGATGCCGACGTGCCGGCCCTGCAGGGCTGGCGACGCGCCGTGTTCGGCGAAGCCGCACTGAAGCTGGTGCGCGGCGAAATCGGCATCAAGTTTGACAAGCGCAAGATCGCGGTGTTCGATTTGTAGACCCCCACCCCGCTCCGCTGCGCGGAGCGACCCTCCCCACAAGGGGGAGGGTAAACAACTGCCCTACACCGCTCCGAGCAGGTGCAGCGCGAACCAGATCCATGCCAGCAAGAGAATGATCGCGCCGACGTAGAAGGCGCGGCTGCGAAACCGCAGATTGTTGCTGGTGAGGTGGACCCAGGCGTGGCCATAGCGGGAAATCACGAAAATCCACATCAAGGCCAGGGTCAGATAATTGACGCCATTGGTCGCGTGCAGCGCCAGACACAGCACATAGAACAGCACCGGCAGTTCGAACTGGTTGATGAGATTGTTGGCAACCGTGACGCTCGACCCGGGCTCGGTCGTGCGCACCTTGTATTGACCGACCTTGGCCTCGCCCGATTTGACCGCGCCGTAGCGGCGCCGGCCCATCACGACATAGACGATATAGACGAGCAACACCTGCGCCAGCATCGGCCAGAAAATCGCGGTCTGGCTCATGGCGTTGCCCCTGCTCTGTGGTTCATGCCTGTGGACGCCGCTGGGCGGCAAGGATCAAGACCGCGATGACGGCGACAGGTATCGCCAGAAACGCGAATTTGGTGACGATTAGCGACGAGGCCAAGGAGAGCGAATCCGGATTGGCCGACAGCGCATCGGACAGAAGCCGCGCCACCGCAATGTTCTGGGCATAGTCGGCGCATGTGTAGGGCAGCACGATGACCAGCGCGAACAGCGCCTGAAGCTGCACCGGCATGGCACGAAAATTCTTCAGCCGCCGCCCGGTTGCCAGGATCAGGCTGACCATGGTCAGCGACAGCAGCGCCGGGAAGAGAAGGTCGAAAGTCAAATAGTGCCAGACCAGGATGATCTCGCTGCCGCGTCGGCCGAGTGCCGTCAGCCAGGCCATGCCCTCGTCGGGCGTGAACCCGCCAAGGCGCACGTCGAGCGACGGCAGGCCACCGCTCAGCCGGCGGAAATAGAAGAATTCCAGCAGCGTCATGATGATGAAAACCGCCGCGGCGGCAAAGCACAGCGCGCCGGCATGGCGCGCCAGCCGCAGCACGATCGTCGCCTGGTGGCGCCAGAGCATGTACCGCTCTGGCTGCCGGTCAGGCTCCGCCAGGATAGTTCGGGCTTTCGCGGGTAATCGTGACGTCATGGGCGTGGCTTTCACGAAGTCCGGCGTTGGATATGCGCACAAAGGTGGCGCGTTCGCGAAAATCGGCAAGGTCGCGGCCACCGACATAACCCATAGCGGCTTTTAGCCCGCCCGCAAGCTGGTGCAGCACGCCAGACACAGGTCCCTTGTAGGGCACCTGCCCTTCAATGCCTTCCGGGACCAGTTTCAGCGTGTCGCGAACCTCGGCCTGGAAGTAGCGATCGGCCGAGCCGCGCGCCATGGCGCCGACAGAGCCCATGCCGCGATAGGCCTTGAAGGAGCGGCCCTGATGCAGATAGACCTCGCCCGGGCTTTCGTCGGTGCCGGCCAGCAGCGAACCGATCATGGCCGCACTGGCGCCCGCGGCAAGCGCCTTGGCCAGGTCACCCGAATATTTGATACCGCCGTCGGCGATGACCGACACGCCTGATCTATGCGCCGTCTCGACCGCCGACATGATCGCCGAAAGCTGCGGCACGCCGACGCCGGCGACGATGCGCGTGGTGCAGATCGAGCCCGGGCCGATGCCGACCTTGACGGCATCGGCGCCGGCGTCGATCAGCGCCTGCGTGCCTTCGGCGGTGGCGACGTTGCCGGCCAGGATGCGGACGGAATTGGAAAGCTTCTTGGCCCGCGTCACCGCATCGAGCACGCGCTGCGAATGGCCATGCGCGGTGTCGATGACCAGGAGGTCGACACCGGCATCGATCAACCGCTCGGCGCGCTCGAAGCCGTCATCGCCGACGCTGGTGGCGGCCGCCGCCCGCAGGCGCCCCTGCGCATCCTTGGTGGCGTGCGGGTTGAGCTGCGACTTCTCGATGTCCTTGACGGTGATCAGGCCGACGCAATTGCCGGACTTGTCCACGACGACGAGCTTTTCGATGCGGTGCTGATGCAGCAGCCGCTTGGCCTCGTCCTGGTCGACATTCTCCTTGACCGTGATCAGGTTCTCACGGGTCATCAATTCGTAGACTTTCTGCCCCGGATCGGAGGCGAAGCGCACGTCGCGGTTGGTCAGGATGCCGACCAGGCGGCCGATCTTCTGGCCCCCGGTGCCGCCATTCTCGACAACCGGAATGCCCGAGATGGAATAGGTGCGCATCAGCGCCAGCGCGTCGGCGAGCGTGGCGTCGGGGCCGATGGTGACCGGATTGATGACCATGCCCGATTCGAACTTCTTGACCTGACGCACCTGCTCGGCCTGTTCGGCCGGCGAGAAATTGCGGTGGATGACGCCGATGCCGCCGGCCTGCGCCATGGCGATGGCGAGCCGCGCCTCGGTGACGGTGTCCATGGCGGCCGACAGGATCGGCACGTTGAGGTCGATGTCGGTGGCGATGCGGGTGCGGATGTCGGTCTCACCGGGCATGACCTCGGAATGACCGGGCTGCAACAGCACGTCGTCAAAGGTCAGCGCCAGCGCGCCGGTGGACGTTTCGATGATTTTTGCCATGGCCAGTCCTCGGATACGAAAAGCGCTGGGAGAATACAAAAAAGCGCTGGACCGAAATGGACAGCGCCGACTCGTTTCTTCCCTTTCAGGATTGGCGCTGGCTGGTAACACGTCGCGGCGCCGATGAAAAGCCGGTCGTGGCCTATTCGGCGGACTTGCCCAACAGGGCATCGAGCAAGACATGGCGCGGTGACGCGAAAGGATTGACGACCGTTACGCCGCCCCAGGTGAAGCCGTCCTGCAGATCTTCCGACAGCAGCAGCCGGCAACCGGTTTGCGAGGCAACAGACAGGATGGTCGCATCCCAGATGCCGAAATGGTGATCGGTCGCAAGATCAGCCGCGACCGTCATCACCTCCGGCGTCGTGCCGACAACCGGAAACGCGTCGCGCCAGCTCAACAGGGCGTCGCGCGCTTGTGCACGTGATCGTCCGGCCTTGCGTGTGAGAACGGTGAACAATTCGCCGAGCACTTGGACTGGAATGACGGCTGCCTCTTGCGCAATGTCGTGCAGCAGGCCGAAAACGATGTCGCGCTTCTCGGCTCCGTTGATCCCCTCGGCATAAACAAGGATGTTGGTATCGAGCGCGACCTTCACCGCTCGTCCTCGTAAAGCTCGTCGCGGCTCCAGCGCCCGGGTTCTACAACAGGCTGGCGTTCGAGGCGCGACAGCAGCGCTGTGCGCGAACGAGACGCTGCAGGGTCGGGCTGCCCTGCAGGCACGATCCGCGCCACGGGGCGCCCATGGCTGGTCACGACATAGCTCTGTCCTTCGCGGACACCGCGCAGGAGGAGCGAGAATTTGCGGTTGGCGTCGGCTGCGGAAACGGCTTCTTCCATGGCATTGTCCATATAGTAGTTATATTCACTACAGCATAGTGAACCCGGTCAATTTTCGCAAGTTCATTCAATGTGGCGAAACGCAGCGACGCCTCTTGTCCGCCCATGGTCGCACAAAAGTGACAGCAAATTAATGCGACATCGCGCCTGAGGCGTGATAACCGCCCGTTTGTATCGGCTTGCCCGCCTTTTCATTGTTTGGATTGGCCGGCAGGCACATTTAGACCAGTTCGGACGCGTTCGTTGAACCGCATCATTCCGCTCATTCTGGCGGTCGCCTTGTTCATGGAAAACATGGATTCGACCGTCATCGCGACATCGCTGCCGGCGATTGCCGTCGACATCCACACCAGCCCGATCGCGCTCAAGCTGGCGCTGACCGCCTATCTGGTGGCGCTGGCGATCTTCATTCCGATCAGCGGCTGGATGGCCGACCGGTTCGGCGCCAAGACCATTTTTCGCGCCGCGATCGGCGTGTTCATCGTCGGCTCGGTCTGCTGCGCCGTCTCCAACTCGCTGCCGGCCTTTGTCGTCTCGCGCTTCCTGCAAGGCATAGGCGGCGCCATGATGACGCCGGTCGGCCGGCTGGTCCTGGTGCGCGCGACGCCGAAGAGCGAGCTGGTCGCGGCGATGTCGTGGCTGACGGTGCCGGCGCTGGTCGGCCCGCTTGTGGGACCACCGATCGGCGGCTTCATCACCACCTATTTCACCTGGCATTGGATCTTCCTGATCAACGTGCCGATCGGCCTGATCGGCATCTGGCTGGCGACGCGCTTCCTGCCGCAAACCGACTCGATGGAGACGCCGCCGCTCGATTTCGTCGGTTTCGTACTGAGCGGGCTGGCGGCCTCCGGCGTCATCTTCGGCCTGTCGGTGGTCAGCCTGCCCTATCTGCCGCCGGCGACCGGCCTCATCACCGTGGCGGTCGGGCTGATTTCCGGCGTGCTCTATCTCCTGCATGCGCGGCGCGCCAAGAACCCGCTGCTGGCGCTGGAACTGTTCCGCAACCCGGTGTTCCGCTCCTCGGTGCTCGGCGGCTCGCTGTTTCGCATCGGCATCGGGGCGGTGCCGTTCCTGTTGCCCCTCATGTTCCAGATCGGCTTCGGGCTGACGCCGTTCCAGTCGGGCATGATCACCTTCGTCTCGGCTATCGGCGCCATCGGCATGAAATTCGTTACCGCGCTGATCTTCCGGCTTGCGGGGTTCCGCCGGGTGCTGATCTGGGGCTCGCTGATCGCCGCGGCATCGATCGCCATATACGGCCTGTTCACGCCGGAGACGCCTTACGCGCTGATGCTGGCCATATTGCTGGTCGGCGGCTTCATCCGCTCGATGTTCTTCACCGGCGTCAACGCGCTCTCCTATGCCGAGGTGTCGGCCGAAGACACCAGCAAGGCAACGCCGATCACGGCGGTGTTCCAGCAGTTGTCGATCGCGCTCGGCGTGGCGCTGGCCGGCGGCATCCTGGAAGTCTCGACCTCGATCCATGGCGGCCCGCTGATGCTCGGCGATTTCCACATTGCCTTCTTCATCGTGGCGGCAGTGTCAGCGGCGGCGTCGGTATCGTTCATGCGGCTGGCGCCGGATGCCGGCAACGCCGTGTCGGGTCATGGCCGGATGACGACGCCGAAGACACTGGAGCCGGTGAGCACGACTGGGAAGTAAGGGGCGGCGCGACGAAAATCGTCGACGTCGGCGATCCTTCACACCCCCCCTCTGGCCTGCCGGCCATCTCCCCCGCAAGGGGGGAGATCGGATATCACGCGGCTTTCGCCAATCTTGCAACTTTGAAGGAACGGCGAGGCGGGGGCGGTCGCAACTGCCAATCTCCCCGCTTGCGGGGGAGATGTCCGGCAGGACAGAGGGACGGAACGCTACGAAGCGTCTTTCACGCCGTGCCGTCTCTGCCCTTAAAATCCTTCGCCAGCAGATACAACTCCACCGACTCATCGCGCGACGCCGGCGGCTTGACGTGATGCACTGAGCGGAAGTTCTTCTTGAGCATCGACAGCAGCTCGTTCTCCGCGCCGCCCTGAAACGTCTTGGCCAGAAAGTGCCCGCCCGGCTTCAGCACCGACAGCGCGAAATCGGCGGCCACTTCGCACAGATGCATGGTGCGGATGTGGTCGGTTCGCTTGTGGCCGGTGGTCGGCGCCGCCATGTCGGACAGCACGACATCGGGGTCGCCGCCCAGCGCTTCGGCGAGCTTTTGCGGCGCCTCGGGGTTAAGGAAGTCCATCAGCAGCACCGGCGCGCCGGGCACGGCGGGCATTTCGAGATAGTCGATGCCGATGACATGCGGATTTTCTGCCGTCGACTTGGTCCTCGCGGCCGCCACCTGGCACCAGCCGCCGGGGGCCGCACCGAGGTCGATGACCTTCATGCCGGGTTTCAGCAGATGATGCTTGTCGTCGATCTCGATCAGCTTGTAAGCCGCGCGCGAGCGATAGCCATCGGCCTTGGAGCGCTGAACGTAGGGATCGTTGATGTGGCGTTGCAGCCAGCGGCGCGACGATTCTTTCAGGCCCGACTTCTTCTTGATCCGCGTTTTGAGGACACGAATGCTGGCGGAGCCCGGCTTTTCCGGCTTCTTGGTCATGACTTTTTTTCTTGTTTGAGTTTTTGCACTCGCCGAGTTGCCGCCGTTTTTCGGCGGCTTCGCGTTTCGCGAAGGGCTTCCCCCACTCCGTCGCCGCTTCGCGGCGCCACCTCTCCCCCCTCCGGAGGGAGAGGAAAGGCGCTGGTCTGCATAAGTTCGCGCCCTTCCTCTACCCCGTCGATCGGGGGAGAGGTGTCGAGCGAAGCTCGACGGAGTGGGGGTCGACCGTTCACCAAAGCAATGCGGATCATGCTCGGCCCCGCCCACTGTTGCGCCAGACGCCGTCATCGGCCATCAGCTCGCTCAAAATCCCTTCGCGTAAGCCCCGGTCGGCGACGCGCAGCCGCTCCGACGGCCACACCGCACGGATGGCTTCCAGGATAGCACAGCCGGCCAGCACCAGGTCGGCGCGGTCCGTACCGATGCACGGGTTGGCGCAGCGCTGCTGGAAATCCCAGCCGACCAGTTTTTCGACCATGCGGTCGACGCTGTCGCGGTCCATCCACAGCCCGTCGACGCGGCGCCGGTCGTAGCGTTCGAGGTCGAGATGGACGCCGGCCAGCGTCGTCACCGTGCCGGATGTGCCCAGCAGATGGAATTTCGGGCTGGTCAGCACGTGGCTCAACCGGTCGCGACCATCAAAGGATTTTAGCCGCACCGCGACGTCGTCGACCATGGCGGCAAAGATCTCGCGCGTCACCGTGCGGCCGCCAAAACGCTCGGCCAGCGAGACAACGCCGACCGGAAGCGACGTCCACGACACGATGTGGTTGGCAAGCCGCGGCGAGCGCTGGCCGGTGAGGTCGATCAGCGCGATTTCGGACGAGCCGCCGCCGATGTCGAACAGGACCACGCCTTGCGTGTCGCGCTCGACCAGCGAGCCGCAGCCGGATACAGCAAGCCGCGCCTCGGTCTGGCGATCGATGATTTCCAGCTTCAACCCCGCCTCTCGTTCGACGCGCTGCAGGAATTCCACGCCATTGTCGGCGGTGCGGCAGGCCTCGGTGGCGATCAGCCGTGCCTTGCGGATCTTGCGGTTGCGCAATTTGTCGCCGCAGATCTTCAGCGCCTCGACGGCGCGGTCCATCGCCGCCTGGCTCAGGTGCCCATTCGCCGTCAGCCCCTCGCCCAGCCTGACGATGCGCGAGAAGGCGTCGATGACGCGGAACTGGCCATGGCGCTGCGGCACCGCGACCAAAAGCCGGCAATTGTTGGTGCCGAGATCGAGCGCGGCAAACACCGGCAGTTCCTGCATCGGCGGACGATGCATTGGCTGTTCCGGTCGGGATTGTGGCGCCGAGGGCAAAGGCACCGGCGCTGGAGCGGCCGGGCCGACTGAGGCCGGCGCACTAACCGCTTCGGCCGTTGCGAGAGGGCTGTCGTCGCGCGCAAAAACCTTGCGCCCACGCCGGCGCTTGCGCCGCTTTCTCGCCTTGCCTCGCTGATGCTGGGCTTCGCCGGCCTGTCCGTTACCGGACTGAGGCCCCGCCTGGCGGGGCCGCCCGGCGGATGGGCTTGGCCCGCCTGACGGCGGCGAAGCCCTGGACACGCCCACTTCCGGCGCGCCAGCGCCGGTGTCGTGGTCTTCCACTTCAGTTCCTTCCGGCGCCGCGCGAACCGGAAAACCGGACGCAGCAGGCGCTTAAAAATTTTAAGTTGCCGCCAGAGTAGCAGCGCCGGACCGGATCACCAAGAGCAAGGGGCCAAATTTTGCCGGCTGCGTCCTGCCACGTCCCCGCTGCTTTGCAGCGTCCCGGCGTTCGCTAGCCTTTTCATCTTGCCACTGGCACGACGAATTCGCCGTTGGCGAACCGGCTGCTCACCCTTGCCGGTTGAATAGCCGGCTTCAATGAGGCATTTCTGAAATGAGGGGGAATTGGTGAATCGCGGACGTTTTAACGCCCGCCTGGGCGATGGGCAGCAACACATGACGACAACTCCATGAATTGGGGGGGCACGAATTGGAAGCGCTATCTGTGGCCGGTCATCGGTGTCGCGGCGGTCATCGGGTCGCTGTTGTTGCTGTGGCATGAGTTGCGCGGCATCTCGATCGACGATGTCTGGGACGGCATATCAGCCATCCCGACGCGCGGCTGGGTGCTGGCGGCGCTGAGCTCGGTGGTCGCCTACGCCTCGCTTGCCGGCTACGACCACATAGCGCTCTTGCATATCGGCAAAAAGGTCTCGTGGCTGTTCGTCACCTTCTGCTCCTTCACCACCTATGCGCTGTCGCACAACATTGGCGGCTCGGTGTTTTCGGGCGCCGTGATCCGCTATCGCGCCTATGGCACCAGGGGGCTGACCGGCCAGGATGTCGGCATTCTGGTGGCGATCTGCTGGATCACCTTCGTGCTCTCCAGCATTCTGGTCGGCGGCCTGGTGCTGGTGTTCGAGCCTGCGATCATCGACCGCTTTTCCGGCGCCCCGCACCACGGCCTGGCGATCGCCGCCGGCATCGCTTTGCTGATCCTGATCAGCGCCTACATCTTCGGCAGCTGGCTGCATCTGAAGCCGCTGAAAATCGCCGGCTTCCAGCTGCACTATCCGGCGCTGCCGATCGTGGCGCGGCAATTGCTGATCGGCCCGATCGAGCTTCTGGCAGCAGCGGCGATCATCTTCTTTGCTCTGCCGGCGGCCGGAAATCCCGGCTTTTTCGTCATCCTCGGCGTGTTCCTGGTCTCGTTCTCGGTGGCGCAGATCTCGCATGCGCCGGGCGGGCTCGGCGTGTTCGAGGTCGTGTTCCTCGCGGGCCTGTCTGATATGGACCCGGTCGGCGTGTTGGCGGCACTTCTGGTGTTCCGGCTGTTTTACCTGATCATCCCGCTGCTGATCGCGCTCGGCGTGGTGCTGTTCTTCGAACATTCGCAATACAGCCGGACGGAGAGCTGAGGATCATTGGGTGCGGCGCGCCACCCGGGCGTAATTGCCCCTATGAAACGCTGTGATTGAAATGCAGCTTAGGCTTGACTATTTTCCGGCGGCGGCTACAAGGCACGCGCGGCTGCTTCGGCGGCCCACCAGCGCGACAGCGCCTGCTGGGGAATAGGTTAACGGTAGACCCACGGACTCTGACTCCGTTAGTCCTGGTTCGAATCCAGGTTCCCCAGCCAAGGCACGTCATGCCCACTGACAGCCAGTACATCCTCGAACGCATCCGCCAGGGATGCGTGGAGTTGTCCGACGACGAGTTCGCCATCGACAGGCTGGCAAAATATGTCGGCAACGGGAGAATCCGCTGGCATGTCGAGTTCCGTGGGCATCGCATCGAGCTGACAACCGGCCAGATCAAGAAGCAGCCTACCTTTCGCAGGAAAATCCTCGAACAGGCCGGCGTTCTGCCGCCGCAGCGTGCCGGGGCGGACTATAGGCGATGGGCTCTCGATCTGAGGCGGAACGCCATCGAGCTTCCCTGGCGGGACAGGCCGGTCGATGCCGGTTTTGCCATCGACAGGCTGACCAGCCACGGCGATGGGCGCTGGACAGTGGAATACCAGGGCAAGGCGACAAAATTCACGACGACCAAACTGCGCAGGCAGCTCAGCTTCCGTAAACGCATGCTGGCCAAGGCCAAGGTGCTGCCGCCCGAACTGGCCCCAGCCGCTTATCGAAAGTGGATGGACTGGCTTATTCAAAACGCCACTGAGGCGGCACCACAGGCCGGCGAAATCTTGATGACGGAGAAAAGCTGGCTGGACGACCTGCCGGAGCTGGCCGGCTGGCAAGATGAGGCGCCGCCGGAAGGGACCGACTAGGGCAGCGACAGCATCTCCCATAAGGATTTATCCGCATTTTAACTAATGTAGATCATCCTTTCGGATTGTGTTCTCCCGGCTTTTGGACAGAGCAGAATGGTCGATTTCGTGGACAAGGATGACGTTCCAGCACCCGGCCCGCCCAAACGCTGGCGCGCAATAGCTTTGGCGGCACTCCAGATCGTCCCGCCGGTCATTTCATCATGGCCGGCTATTTCACCTATGTGACCTCGCACAACAAGCCGCCTGCAGACATGGCGGCGCTGGCCGTGTCGATCATGAAATCGGGCGATGCTTCTCCAGAACTGCGCGATTGGGCAGCTGGCGTTCTCCGGCAGGAGTTTGGTTGCGCCCAAGCCAGCGGCCGGCGCCGCTCATCCAAGAGATTGCCTGAGGAGGCGCCGGCCAGGCGGGCATTGGGGTACCCGCCGACGCTACATTAGCATTGGTGCATAGATGCGATATGGCGCGAACGCGGAAGGTCGGCAGCCGCGGCACTACAGCAATTTTTCCCAAGACCCGGGCCCGCAACGCTGCAAGGGTTGTGGCGCCCAGCGTTTCCGCGAGGCTTGCCCTGGAGACAATCATGACGACGTTTCTCACCGCTCTCGCATCCGAAGGTCCGCCAGCCGACCGGGCGAAAGACATGGACCTCTATGGATGGTTGATTGGCAGCTGGGACATGGAGACGGTTCACCACCGCAACGACGGCACAATCCAGAAATCGGATGGCGAGTGTCACTTTGGCTGGGTGCTCGAAGGCCGCGCCATTCAGGACATCTGGATCAGGCCCAGGCGCCCTGCCCCGTCCACCATGTATGGCACGACCTTGCGCGTCTTCGATCCCGGGATCGGTGGCTGGCACATTATCTGGAGCGATCCGCTCAACCAGGATTACTCGCGCCAGATCGGGCGGGCCGAAGGCAAGGACATCGTCCAGATGGGCGCCGACTCGCGCGGCCTGCAGGCGCGGTGGCGGTTCACCGAGATCACCGCCGCCAGCTTTCACTGGATCGGTGAGGAGAGACGAGCGGAGAGCGACCCCTGGCGCGTGACATATGAACATTTCGCGCGCCGGACGGGTTCCTGAAGCACGCTTGCGCATTCAGCCCCTCGTGCCTACGGGCGAGGTACGACCATAGATTAGCGATAGCTCAATTAACACCAAACCAGTATCTCAAAACCCGCCGGTACAAGCGCGCCCAAGAACCTTCATATGTACCGAGCGCGAACTGAGGCTAGACAAGTGAAGATTCCAATAGCATTGTTGGCACTGGGACGGGGCTCGACCGGCAAGCGCAAACGATGCTTGTCGGTGGTTGGCAACTGCTAAACCATACAGCCGTAATTGCCACGGCTGCGAGACCAAGGAGTCCCAAGGATGCCGAACCCAAGCCAAACCAGCGATCAATGGTGGGTCAACGACCAGACGCCGGACAACCCGTACGGCAAAAGCGAAGATTACGGGGCCTTCCTCACCTACCTTGGAGCGCTGGACCGGTCGATAACGCCGGCGATCGCGGCGGGAACGCTGAGGATCAATGTCACTGAGCTCAATGACCACCCCGAGTACAAGGCCGCCGCGATCGGCGCCTTGCAGATGTGGGCCAGTGTCACCCCTTTGAAGTTCGAAATCGTCGACAATGCACCATACAACAGCGCAACGGACTGGATGCAGGTTGTCAGCCCCGAACTGGGCGAAGAGGACGACGGCAGCGCCTATTCCAACGACCGCTATGTCAGCATCGGCCAGCGTTTCCACGACACCGAGGTCAACAAGACGGATATTGGCGGCTATGTCTTCGATTCCTTCATCCATGAATTCGGTCATGAGTTCGGCCTGAACCACCCCGGGCTCTACAATTACAGCGGCCCCGGCGGCGTACAGATCAATTATCTGAACAATGCAACCTGGACCTACGACCGTCAGCAATACAGCGTCATGTCCTATTTCGACGGGATCGATGTCGGTGAAACCAGCCGCTGGTCGGCGTCAACGCCGATGATGGCCGACATCGAGGCTGTCATCCGCCGCTTTTTCTCCACCGTCGACGAGAACGGCGTGCGCACCTATCAGCATATCGATCTCAACACGGGCGACAACGTCTACGGCTTCGGCAGTGCCGTGGACGGCTACCGGCTGACCTCCTCGGGCATGCAGCACGATATCGGTTTTGTCATCCATGACACCGGCGGAACCGACACGATCGACTTCTCCGGCTCGACGGCCGGCACGATCCTCGATTTGCGCGCCGGACAGTTCTCCAGCGTCAACGGCCACAGCAACAATGTGTCGATCTTTGCCGGGCACAACGCCGATGGCACCGATTATTACATCGAGAACGGCATCGGCAGCAGCTATGATGACGTCCTGATTGGCAATGACGGAGCCAACGTGCTGGATGGCCGCGGCGGCGGCGACCGCATGGCCGGCAATGGCGGCGACGACACCTACTTCGTCGATTCCCTCGACGACATCGTGCGCGAGGAAGCGAATGGCGGGAATGACACGGTCGTTCTGCTGAACCGGAACTTGAATATCCGGAAAATCGCCAACGTCGAACACATCATCTACGCCGACGAGTCGACACTCCAGCCTGGAGACGGCGGCACCGAAACCGCACCGACCATCGGCGACAACACGATGACCAGCGTCATCTTCGGCGACAATGGCAACAATACGCTCGACGGCGGCGCCGGCGACGACACGATCTTCGGCCAGGGCGGCGATGATCTCATCATCGGCGGCCGCGACTCGCTCGCCAGCCGCGACATCAACAACACCATCGATGTCGCCGACCTTCCAGACCAGACCGAGAGCGACGACGGCAATGACACGCTCTATGGCGGCCGCGGCAACGACACGATCCTCGGCGGCCAGGGCAACGACATCCTCGACGGCGGCGACGGCGACGATACGCTGAGCGGCCAGGATGGCGTCGATATATTCAGGGGCGGCGCCGGCGTCGACACGGTCGACTTCAGCAAGGAGAGCCCCTTCCAACTGCTCGTCAACCTCGAGACGAACGTGGCCAGCGGCGGAACCGCCACGGGCGACACCTTCTACAGCATCGAGAACCTGATCGGCTCCGATGACCGCATCGACCGTTTCATCGGTACGTCGGCGGCAAATCATTTCTGGGGCCGGGGCGGCGGCGACTATTTCAACGGCGGCGGCGGCAACGACATACTGGATGGCGGCAATGACGGCGACATCCTGTACGGTGAAGCCGGCAACGACACGATCATCGGCGGCGCCGGCCAAGACTATCTGGATGGCGGCGCCGGCATTGATACGGTCGTCTACGAAGGCAGCTCCGCCGGCGTGACGATCGACCTCGCCAATGGCACGGCCAATGGCGGCGACGGCGATGGCCCGGTGCAGATCGTCGGGCGCGGCACCGTTATCCGGCACGACATCCTGGTCGGCTTCGAAAACGCCGTCGGGTCGTTCTTCGACGACCATCTCATCGGCAACGCCCAGGCCAACAAACTTTCCGGCGGCGCCGGCAACGACACGCTGACCGGCGGTGGCGGCGCCGATATATTGAATGGCGGCGCCGGCAGCGACACGGCGGACTACGCCGACGCGGCCAGCGGGCAAAACCTCAAGCTGGGTGGCGGCAAATCCGGCGGCGACACCTATATCTCGATCGAAAATCTGGCTGGCTCGGGCTTCAACGATCACCTGACCGGCGATGGCGCGGCCAATGTGCTGACCGGCCAGGGCGGCGCCGACAAGATCGACGGCGGCGGCGGCGATGACACCCTGCTCGGCGATTTCGCCTATCAGGGCGATGCTCCGCCACGCCCGGGCATGGGCACCGGCTACGCCACGCTCGGACCGGACGCGACCAACAATTCGGTCTCGACCGCCTTCGACATCTCGAACAACTTCTCGCTGACCGCCGACCCCGACATCTTCGATTCGACGACCACCCTTCACACCACCGTCAATGCCACCGGAAACGGCTTGGGCGGATATTACAGCATCAACCTGGCGGCCGGCACGATCATCACCATCGACATCGATGGCATTGCCGACCCCAATGTCCATGACAGCATCGTCAGGGTGCTGGACAGCGATGGCAATATCGTCGCCCAGAACGACGATGGCGGCAACGACCCCGGCTCCAACAACGGCCGCGATTCGAGCACCAGCTTCATCGTTCAGGAAACCGGAACCTACTATATTGTGGAGGGCGAATGGTCGGACTCGGCTCCTGGCGATGGCTGGGTCGAATCCGTGCCGGAGGGCTCGACTTACAAGCTGAACGTGTCGGTCGAATTCCCGCCGGCACCAGCTCAGCCGGGCGTTGCGGGCGCCGATACGCTAAACGGCGGCGGCGGCAGCGACCTTTTGGATGGCGAGCTGGCTGCCGATACGCTGACCGGCGGCGCCGGCGACGACTATTTCCGCTTCTCGACAGAACTCGGGAACGGCAATATCGACTGGATCAAGGACTTCAAGGTCGCCGACGATACGATCCTGCTGGACAACCTCATCTTTGCCAGCGTTGGCGGCGACGGCGCCCTCGCTTTGGGCTCATTCTACAAGAGCGCAGCCGGCGCTGCTCATGATGCCGACGACCGCATCATCTACGACACCGACAGTGGAATATTGTCTTACGACGCCGATGGTTCCGGACAGGGAGCGGCCGTTCAGTTTGCACACCTGAACACAAATCTGGATCTTTCGGCTGCAGACTTCATCGTCATTTAACGCGTTGCCGGGAGGGGTGCCGTCAGGCTCCCCTCCCGCATACCCCAGCGCAGTGAAAAGGGAGAGGACGCGATGACCGACCGCCGCACAGTGTTAATGGCCGCCGGAGTTGCGGCAGTCGCCGCGGCCACCGGGGCAGCGGCAGCGCAATCGCCAGATATTCGCGCGCCAGATATTCGCGCAACAGATATTCGCGGCGCCGTCACCTTTGTGGGCGGCAAGGCTATCCCGGAAGGTCATCTCGAGATCTATCTTGAGGATCCCGCCATTCAGGACAGTGGGCGACGCCGCGCCGCCAAAACCAGCCTCAAGAGCGAGGGCGGCTCAAAGACGATAGAATTTTCCTTGCCCCTGCCCGCAAGCTCGACCGCTTCACCAACGCTGCAGGTCGTTGTGCGCCTGGAGCGTGCGGACGGCTGGCTGGTGGCGCGGGGCAGCGCGCAGTTCGAGGCGGGCTTGCCCGTCCATGTCACACTCAAGGCAGTTATCTATTGAAGGACGAGATGCCATATCCTGATTGCGAGCCTGCATGCAGCTGACGCCATCGACGCCGCTTACGCTGGTCGGAATCCTGGCGTCCTTTCGACGTGCGTTTTCGGGCATCGTCCTGATGAGCGGGGTCGTCAACGTGCTGACCCTGACCGGCTCGTTCTTCATGTTGCAAGTCTATGACCGCGTCGTTCCGGGTCGCAGCGTGCCGACGCTGGTCGGCCTGGCGGTGCTTGCGGGAACATTGTTCGTGTTTCAGGGAGTGCTGGAGCTGATCCGCTCTCGCCTCATGGTGCGGCTGGGACAGGGGTTGGACGCAAAGCTGAGCCCGTCGGTCTATTCGGCGCTGATGCGCCTGCCGCTGCGCGCCAAGCCTTCCGGCGACGGGCTGCAACCCCTACGGGATCTCGATCAGGTCCGCTCCTTTATCGGCAGTGCCGGACCGACCGCTTTGTTCGACCTGCCATGGATGCCGCTCTATATCGGCATCTGTTTCATTTTTCATTTCTGGATCGGCGTTACCGCGCTTGCCGGCGCCGTTGTCCTGTTTGCACTGACGCTTCTGGCCGAGTTCCGGACCCGCGGCCCGACAAGGATCGCCGGACAGCACGCGGCCGTTCGCAGCACGTTGGCCGAGGCGACAAGGCGCAATGCCGAAGCCATGCAGGCCATGGGTTTTGGCGGGCGTATCGCCGAGCGGTGGTCTGCCGTCAATGCCGAGTACCTGAACGCCCATGCGGCGGCCAGCGATGTCGCGGGAACGCTTGGCACGATTTCCAAGATCCTGCGGTTGATGCTGCAATCGGCAATGCTGGCGATCGGCGCTTATCTGGTCATCAAGCAAGAGGCGACCGGCGGCATCATGATCGCAAGCTCGATCATGATGGGCAGGGCGCTGGCTCCGATCGAACTGGCGATAGCGCATTGGAAGGGTTTCATTTCGGCGCGGCAAAGCTGGGCACGCCTGAAGCAGCTTCTGTCCGCGCTGCCGGAAGGCGCAACCGGCGTGACCCTGCCCGCGCCTGTCAGCGCGCTGGCGGTCGAGAATGTCAGTGTCGCGCCGCCGGGCGAACGCACGCCGGTGGTGTGGGATGCAAGTTTTTCACTGGCCAAGGGAGCAGGCCTGGGGGTCATCGGCCCGAGTGCTTCCGGCAAATCATCGCTGGTGCGTACGCTTGCAGGTGTCTGGCTGCCGGCGCGCGGCGCCGTGCGGCTGGACGGAGCGACGCTTGACCAGTGGCCGGCCGACGAGTTGGGCAAACATATCGGCTACCTGCCGCAGGATGTGCAGTTGTTCGACGGCACGATTGCGCAGAACATCGCCCGCTTCGACCCGGATGCGTCATCCGACATGGTGCTTGCGGCAGCCAAGGCCGCCGGCGTGCATGATCTCGTCGTGCATCTGGCCGACGGTTACGACACGAAGGTTGGCGAAGCCGGCGCCTCGCTGTCGGCGGGGCAACGGCAGCGTGTCGCCCTTGCCCGCTCTCTCTATGGCGATCCGTTCCTGGTCATCCTGGACGAGCCGAATTCCAATCTCGACTCGGAGGGTGAAGTGGCCTTGTCCGCAGCGATCCAGGGCATCAGGGACCGCGGCGGCATCGTTATCGTCGTCGCGCACCGGTCAAGTGTGCTGGCCAATGTCGATACGGTGCTGGTGATGGCCAATGGCCATGTGCAGGCCTTCGGTCCGAAGGACGAGGTGCTGAACAAGGTCTTCCGATCGGCAGCGCCGCTCAAGGTCGTTGCCGCCACGGAGCGAGGCGTTCCGGCATGAGCGAGGACAGAAGCGCTTTGCATCACCGGCAGGTCCGCCGCTATCTCGTGGCTGGCGTTGCTACCTGTCTGCTGCTTGTCGGAGGTGTTGGCGGCCTGGCGGCAGTGACCAAGATGTCGGGTGCGGTGATCGCAGCTGGCCGGCTGGTGGTCGATTCCAATGTAAAGAAGGTTCAGCATCCGACGGGCGGCGTGGTCGGCGAGATCAGGGTGCGTGAAGGCGACCGGGTCAAGGCGGGCGATATTCTGGTGCGGCTGGACGAGACGACAACGCGCGCCAATCTGGCGATCGTCTCAAAAGGTCTGGATGAGTTTTATGCACGGTTGGCGCGCCTGGAGGCGGAGCGTGACGGCAAGGACACGATCAGCTTTCCGGACGTTTTAACATCGCGGCGCGACGAAGCCGGTGTCGCCGCATCGATGGCCGGAGAACAATCGCTGTTCGATTTCCGGCACCAGGCGCGATCCGGCCAGCGATCTCAATTGCGCGAACGGATCGCCCAGTTGACGCAGGAGACCGCCGGCCTGACCGAGCAGCGGCAGGCGAAACGCCGCGAGATCGAGCTGATAGGGATCGAGCTGGAAGGGGTGCGGTCGCTCTGGCGTCGCAAGCTGATAGGGATCGAGCGGATGACGGCGCTGGAACGGGACGCGGTGCGGCTCGAAGGCGAGCATGGCCAGTTGACCGCCGGAATTGCCCAGGTGAAAGGCAAGGCGTCCGAGATCGAACTGCAGATTATCCAGATCGACCAGGACCTTCGCAGCGAGGTCGCAACCGACTTACGCGAAACCCAAGGGAAGATCTCCGAGTTCGTCGAACGCAAGGTGGCGGCCGAGGACCAGTTGAAGCGCATCGATCTGCGCAGCCCGCAGGATGGCGTGGTGCTGCAGTTGGCCGTGCATACGATCGGCGGGGTGATCACCCCCGGCGAACAGGTGATGCAGATCGTACCGGTGACGGACGACCTGACCGTTGAAGCGCATATCGCACCGCAGGATATCGACCAGGTGACGATGGGCCAGAATGCGATTTTGCGCCTGTCGGCGTTCAATCGGCAAACCACGCCGGAGCTGACCGGGACGCTGTCGCGGATCTCGGCGGATCTCACCATCGAAGAGCGTACCGGGGCAGCCTTCTATGTGGCGCGGGTGACGCTTCCGAAAACCGAGGTCGCCAAGCTGCGGGGGCTGGCGCTGGCGCCGGGCATGCCGGCCGAGGTGTTCTTCCCGACGGGCGACCGGACGATGCTTTCCTATCTGGTGAAGCCGCTGTCGGATCAGATCCAGAAAGCCTTCCGCGAAGAATGAAGCCGCACCTTTGAGAGCTGAAGCCTCGAGACCGGCTGGTTGCCGGTCCCCAAGGGTTAGGCCTACTCCGCCGCCTCGTAGCCGGCGATGCCCTTGATCTCGAGGAAATCCTCCAGCCCGTATTCGGCGTATTCGCGGCCGTTGCCGGATTGCTTGTAGCCGCCGAATGGCAGGCCGGCGTCCCATTGCGGATAGTTGATGTAGACATTGCCGGTGCGCATGCGGGCGGCGACTTCGCGGGCCTTCTGGATGTCCTTGGCCTGGATGTAGGACGCCAGCCCATAGACAGTGTCGTTGGCGGTGCCGATCGCCTCTTCCACTGTGTCATACGGCATGATCGCCAGCACCGGTCCGAAGATTTCCTCGCGTGCGATGCGCATGTCTGATGTGACATCGCCGAACACGGTCGGGCGGACATAGTAGCCGCGGTTGAGTTCGGCCGGACGGCCGGGGCCACCGGCAACGAGCGTCGCGCCTTCATCTATGCCGGCCTGGATCAGGTCCTGGATCTTGTCGAACTGGATCTGGCTGACCACCGGGCCGAGCTTGGTACCGGCCGCATCGGCCGGGCCGACGGTCAATTTTTCGGCCGCCGTCTTGGCGTAGCCGGTCGCCTCATCATGGCGGTCGCGCGGCACGAACATGCGGGTTGGCGCGTTGCAGGACTGGCCTGAGTTGCTGAAGCAGCCGGCGACGCCCTTGCTCACCGCCTTTTCAAGATCGACATCGGGAAACAGGATGTTGGCCGACTTGCCGCCGAGTTCCTGATGCACGCGCTTGACCGTCTCGGCGGCCGCCTTGGCAACCAGGATGCCGGCGCGGGTCGAACCGGTGAACGACATCATGTAGACATCGGGATGGCTGGACAGCGCCTGGCCGACGCCCGGGCCGTCGCCATTGACGAGGTTGAAGGCGCCCTTGGGAACGCCGGCCTCGTCGATGATTTCGGCAAAGATGATGGCGTCGAGCGGCGCGATTTCCGAGGGCTTCAGCACCATGGTGCAGCCGGCGGCGAGCGCAGGACCGACCTTGCAGGTGATCTGGTTCAGCGGCCAGTTCCACGGCGTGATCAGGCCGACGACCCCGATCGGCTCCTTGACGATCAGCGACGAGCCCTTGACTTGGCGAAATTCGAACGACTTCAGCACCTCGGCCATCTTCCGCAGATGTGCCAGGCCGATGCCGACCTGGCTGTCGAGTGCCATCTGGCGCGGCGCGCCCATCTCGCGCGATACGGCCAGCGCCAGATCGGCGCTGCGCTTCTTGTAGACCTCGATTATGCGGTTGAGGATATCCAGGCGCTCCTCGACCGAAGTGAAGCCGAATGTCTCAAAGGCGCGCTTGGCGGCCGCAACCGCCTTGTCGACATCGGCCTTTGAGCCGAGCGAAATCTGCGCGAAAGCATCTTCGTTTGACGGGTCGATGACGTCGAGTGTGCTGGGCACGACAGGATCGACCCACACGCCGTCGATATAGAACTGCAGATTGTGTGACACGGGCTTCTCCTCGGGGGATTTCTGAATTGATGGGGGGCGATCGCCGGATCGTCGTATCGGTTCAGGAATAGCGATGGGGCAAGAGCGATGTCAAACGCAAGGGCGGGCGATTGAGCCTACGGCTACAGAAGCGTGTGCCCCGCCGCGACCAGAAGCCCCCTTGCCGCGGCTTCATCCTTGGCTTTGACGAGCAGATGGTCACCATCGAAGGTGGATACCAGAAAAATGCCGAGTTCGTTTTCCGACAATGGTTTTATCACCGACAGGACGATGCCTGTTTCGTCGAAGGCAAAGGGACCTTGGAGTTTCAGGGCGACCCAGTCCCTGTCATGCTTCACCCCGTCCGGCACCCGATCCTGCAGGCAGACAACCGAAAGCTCGTCGTCGGTCCTGGTAATGCTGACGAAGCCCGGCCCGTCCGCCCAGCCGGGAATGCTGTCTTTTGCTTCGAGGCGCGAAACGGCATACCGCCCCGAGAGCGGCTTCAACCGGACCCTGACTGCCATCCGATCCTCCCTGTTATCGGCCATTACCCCAGTTTCTTGCTCATATAGACCGTGATGCCGTTCATGAACGGCTCCTCCCGGTCGATCGTATAGCCATGCCGTTTGTACAACAACACATTGGCCATGAAGGCGCCATTGGTCAGCAGGCGCAGCTCGAAGCAACTGGCCTCTAGCGCCTTCTGCTCCGCCCGTTCCAGCAGCAGCCGGCCGATTCCCCTGCCCTGCGCCTCTGGCGCGACGCAGACATTCTCGATCCAGAGATGATCGTCGGCCAGCATGGTCTCGATCATGCCGACGATGCGGCCATTTTCGATGGCGAGATCGAACGGATGTTCGGCGACCGCCTTGTCATAGTCGGCGCGCATCGGCAGCGGCTCGCGGCCGATCAGAGGCACCCATTTGGCATAGGCGGCACGCACAATGTCCCGGACGGCGGCCGCGTCTGCCGGCTCAGCCGGCCGAAACAGGATGGAAGAATTGGACATGGCAAAGGCTCCAGACATGAAAACCCCGCCGGCAGACATCGCGGGCGGGGCTGGAACGAACGAACCGGAATTTTATTGGGCCGGTCCTTTTCGTCGCGCAAACAGCTTGCCACACTGCGTGGTGCAGGAACGGCGTCGCTTGGCGATGGCGAACGAGAAAACGAACATGACGCCACGCTGGAGCAGGAAGCGCGGCGCTGTCAAGATTTTGGCGTTGGCCCAGCCTCCGAGTTGACCCGCGCGGCAGAGCGGCCGGCGCCGGCAAGGCCATAAGTGTACTGCCAGGCAACGCCAGTCGTCACCTTGCGCGGTGGTTGCTCGCCCTAAACTGCTGCCGTCGAGTAGGGCTCTCGTACGCGTACAAAAAAACAGCAACAGCTAATATTGTTGGACATTCAACCTACCACTGGTTCAAATTTCTATTTGATCTAGTCTTGGCATCATAATATAAGCGGAGAAGCACTGGACGGGCTGACGGGGGGGGGCCATGCATCGAGGGCTGGCAAAGCGTACAATCTCACGTTTGTTAGGCGCGATGACGGTCGTCTACGCGCTCGCGGGCACGACGTCAGCGCTCGGGCAGTCTTGTAGTCCCACACAGACAGCTCATGCTTTTAGCTTTACTGGCGCCGACCAGTCCATCTCGGTTCCTGGCAACACCCATTCCGCCACAGTATACCTCAAGGGAGCGCAAGGCGGGGTTGGCAAGAGCGGCGCCGGCACCATCGGGGGCAGCCCATTGAGCCCAGGCGGCGCCGGCGGGCTCGGCGGCCAGGTGAGCGGTTCCTTGACTGTCGCGCCGGGTGACATCCTTTCTGTCGGCGTTGGCGGCCGTGGCTCGCTCGCGGTCAATCCCGGTGGCGCGAGCGGTACTCCCGACGGCGGCAATGGTGGAGGGGCGACCGACCTGCGGCTGGGCGGAACCCGCCTGGCAATTGCTGGCGGCGGTGGCGGCGGTGGCAACGGGGGCTGGCACACTACAAATTCGATAGCTGGTGGCGCCGGTGGCAAGAGCGGGGGATCCGGCTCGGCAGGAACCGATGTTTCGGGCGGCCTTGGCCCCTTCGGCGGTGAAGGTGGCACTGTAGGTGCCGGTGGCGCGATCGGCGCTGGGTGCGATAGTTTTCCTGGCACGGCCGGTCAGGCAAATGGCCAAGGCGGAACTGCACGAAATTTCTCAGGGTCTTTCCTGGGCGCCGGATATGCTGGTGGTGGCGGTGGCGGGGCTACTGTCGGCGGCGGTGGTGGCGGCGCAGGCGTCGGCACGACCTCGTGCCAGCAGAACTGGAACGGCGCCGGCGGCGGCGGCGGCGGCGGATCATCGGATGCCGGCTCGCTGCAATCGGCTGCGGTGGCGGAAGGCGTCAATTCCGGCGATGGGTCCGCATTGATCTGTTTTGATGAGCCGCTCTATGTGATCAGCGGCACAGCGAGCGGTCAGACCGGGACGGTGAGTTTGAAATTGACATCAAGCTCGCCGGCAGGGACGCAAACCAGGGACGTGAATGTCGGCGATATCACCTTTGCCTTTGCGGATGGCCTGCTGACCGGCTCCAACTGGAGCGTTGAGGTTACTGCCAAGCCGGCCGACCAGACATGCACGGTTACGACGGCCTCGGGCACGGTGGCGGGAGCCGACGTGACCAATCTTGTCCTGTCCTGCACCACGGTCACGGTGGAGCTGTCGCCGGCAACATTGCCGAATGCGCATATTGGCACGCCGTACAGCCAGACCATCACGGCAAGCAGCCCCAATGGCGGCGCCGCACCCTACACCTTCACCGTGATTTCCGGCTCAGTGCCTCCCGGCCTCGCGCTCTCGCCTGGAGGTACGCTGGCTGGCACACCCACTGTCGCGGCCAATTACGATTTTACGGTGCGGGCCACGGACAGCAACGGCGTTACGGGCCAACGTGACTACACTGTGGCCGTCGAGATCTACTTGCCGTCGGCACAGGACCACACGCTGGACGTGATGGCCGGAACGACCGGGTCCCTCGACCTGACGCAAGGGGCGACGAATGGGCCGTTTACCAGCGCCACGATTGCCTCGCCGCCGCCGGGCGAAGCGGGCACGGCTTCCATTGTGCCCGATGGCGGCGCTTATATCCTGCAGTTTGTCGCGGCAGCCACCTTTGCCGGCACAACCAGCCTGACCTACACGCTCTCGAATGCCGACGGAACGTCACCTCCGGCAACCGTGACCATCAACGTCACGGCGCGGCCCGACCCCTCGCGCGATCCGGAAGTGATCGGCCTGATTCGGGCACAGGTGGAGGCGGCAAAGCACTTCGCCGACATTCAGATCCAGGGATTTGGACAGAGGCTGGAACAGCTCCACAATGAGGGCGACCAGCGCCACAATTCGATAGGCCTCAGCGTTGCCGTCCAGCAATCGTCGGACAATCCCGACGCATACGCTCAGCAGCAGAATGCAGCGAACGATCCGGCGCTCGCCGCAATCGCCACGGCATCGTCGCAGTCCACTTACGGAGCGCCCAATCCGGAGCGCATTCAGCCCAACGCCAACGCAAAGCAGGACGGGACTTCGACCGGCGCGTCGCCGATGAAGACCGGACAGTCTTCAACTGGCACGGACGTGGACACCCAGACGTCGTCACTGCCGGCCGAGAACCCATTTGGCGAACTGGCCTTCTGGAGCAGCGGCTACGTCAATTTCGGCACAGATGACGATGGGGCCATCAAGCTCGACCATACGCTGGTCGGCGTGAGCGTCGGTGCCGACTACCGCTTTTCCCCGACCTTCACCGCCGGTCTCGGGTTTGGCTATGGCCATGACGTCACCGACGTCGGGAGCAACGGCACCGAAAGCCGCGCCCATACCATCTCGGTCGCCGCCTATAGCAGCTACCGCCCGGCGCCAGGTTTTTTTGTCGATGGCCTTGCCGGCTATGGCGCCCTCAATTTCGACAGTGAGCGCTATGTGACCGATACCGGCGATTTCGCGTCTGGAACGCGCGACGGAAGCCAGGTCTTCGGGTCGCTGACGGCGGGCTACGAATTTCGCCGGCCGGACTCTCTGATATCACCCTATGGACGTCTGTCGGGGTCCCACTCCACGCTTGACGGCTTCACCGAGACGGGTGGCGACATCTATAATCTGACCTTCGGCAAGCAGACCGTCGACACGCTGTCGGGCACCCTTGGCCTGCGCATCGAGAACAACATTCCTACCAGCTGGGGTCTGCTCACACCGCGCGCGCGCTTTGAGTATACGCACGACTTTGCCGGCTCCAGCCGCGTCAGCCTCGGCTATGCCGATATCGGCACCACGCCCTACGCGCTGGACGCAGATGCCTTTTCCAACGACTATTTGTCAATCGGGCTCGGCGTCGATGCGCAAATCGGCGGTATTGCCTTCGGGCTGAACTACAGCACCGCGGTCGGCAGCAACGGCGACAGCCAGGACCATACGATCGCCGCGCGAATTGGGATGAAATACTAGGGCATGATCCCAAAAAGTGGGGTTAGATCGTGATGGGAATTCATCATGATCTAGGGCGGCTCCAGGTTTCGCCCGGCCGCTCTTTCTCATTCTGACCTCGGCCGCCCTAAACGTTCACAAAAACCGATCATTTCAACAAAAACAATTCGTTGGAAAGATCGATTCTGGAATGACATTCTCCTGAGGTACTTGTGTGGAGAATTGCATTGTCTTCCGCCGCCCAGCTAGCGAACGATATTCCGATCAGCATGATTTCCGCCGATCTGGCCGTGGGCCGGAAGCGGCTCGGTTCCGTGTGGAATGGCGTCATCCCCGGGATCGTGCTGGTGGCGATGATCACGGCTGTGGCCTTCTCGGCCCATAATGTCTCCGGCTTCGCGCTGTTCAGCCCGATGATCCTCGCCGTCGTCGCCGGCATGATCTATTCCAACGTGCTCGGCACGCCCGCCCACGCCAAGGCCGGCATTGCATTCTCGCAGAAGCGCCTGCTGCGCTTTGCCGTCGTGCTGCTCGGCTTCCAGCTGACGCTTGGCCAGGTCGTCTCCATCGGCGCCGGCGGCGTCGGCATCGTGGCGCTGACCCTTGGAGCGACCTTCGTCTTCACCATTACGCTTGGCCGGCTGATCGGCGTCGACGCCAAGCTGGCGCAGCTGATTGCCGCCGGCACCTCGATCTGCGGCGCTTCGGCGATCGTTGCCACCAACATCGTCACCGATGCGCGCGACGAGGACGTCACTTATGCCGTCGCCTCGATCACGCTGTTCGGCACCGTCGCCATGCTCGGCTTTCCGCTGCTGGCGCCGGTGCTCGGCCTCGACCAGCACGCATTCGGCCTGTGGGCCGGCGCCTCGATCCACGAGGTGGCACAGGTCATCGGCGCCGGCTTCCAGAACGGCGCCCAGTCCGGCGAGATCGCCACCGTCGCCAAGCTGACCCGCGTCGCCCTGCTGGCGCCGATGGTCATCGCGCTCGGCCTGATGGCGCGCCGCAAGAGCAATGGCGATCGCCCAAGCGACCAATCCGGTGCGCGGCCGCCGATGCCGTGGTTCGTCGCCGCTTTCATCGCCGTCGTGGCGCTGAACAGCCTGGTTGCCGTGCCGGCCGAAGTGAAGTCGGCCATGGCGTTCGCTACCACCATCATGCTGACCATGGGGCTCGCCGCCATGGGTCTGCAGGCCAACATTTCGCAACTGCGCTCGCGCGGCCTTCGCCCGCTGGCGCTCGCCTTCTGCGCCTTCCTGTTCATCGGCGGCTTCAGCCTGATGCTGGTGAAGTTCGCTTAGTCCTCGAACGAACTCGCCGCGACATAGATCGCGGCAAGCGCCTCGATGCCGGCCTGGTCGTCCTTGTCGAAGCGGCCGGGCGTCGGGCTGTCGAGGTCGATCAGGCCGAAGACGCCGTCACTGTCCCTCAGCAGCACGACGAGTTCCGAGCGCGAGTCGGCGTCGCAGGCGATGTGGCCGGCAAACTCGTGCACATCCTTGACCAGCATCGACATTTCGAGATCGATCGCGGTGCCGCACACGCCCTTGCCGACGGCGATGCGCACGCAGGCCGGCTTGCCCTGGAACGGTCCAAGCACCAGCTCCTCGTCCGACGCCAGGAAATAGAAGCCGGCCCAGTTGAGATCGGGCACCATCTGGAAGATCAGCGCCGATGTGTTGGCGGCGTTAGCGACGGAGTCGCTCTCGCCTTCCAGCAGCGCCTTCAACTGGGTGGCCAGTTCGCGGTAGAAGGCCGGCTTGTCGGTGCTGTCGATGGTCTGGGCCGCAAACATGGCGTCGTCTCCATTGCCGGCGGGCCAAAAAGCCCGTTACATTTCCTGTCTGCCACCAATGACGCTCCCAGGAAATACACAATTGTGAATACCGACCGTGCCAGCCAAACACACGACCGGGCGCAACCCGCAGCGAGCGAAGGTCCCCTCACCTTCGCCGTTCTGGTCTTTCCCGGCTTTCCGATGATGGCGTTCAGTTCGGTGATCGAGCCATTGCGCGCCGCCAACGTGCTGGCCAAGCGCGAATGCTATCGCTGGGTGATCGTCGGCGCCGACCAGGGCACGGTCGAGGCATCCAATGGGGTTGTCATACAACCGGGATTCTCAGCGTTCGGCGCGCCGAAGGTCGATCGCATCGTCGTCTGCTCGGGCGGCAATGCGGACCTGCTTGTCGCCGACGATGCGGTTGCCTGGATGCGCAAGAGCCTGCGCGCCGGCGCTCACATAGGCGCGGTGGCCGACGCCGCCTTCTTCCTCGCCAGGGCCGGCCTGCTCGACGGCCATGCCTGCACCTTGCACTGGACCAGCCAGGCGGCATTCACCGAGGCCTTCCCGGATATCGAGCTCCGGCGCGATCTCTACGTCATCGACCGCAAGCGCTTCACCTCGGCCGGTGGCGTCGGCAGCCTCGACATGATGCTGGAGATCATCACCAACGATTATGGCGGCGAGCTCGCGGCGGGCGTTGCCGAATGGTTCGTGCACAGCCCCTTGCGTTCGAGCGTCGACCGCAAGCTGATGCCGCTCAGGCTGCGCACCGGCGTCCAGAACGAACTGGTGCTGTCGGCCATCGCCATCATGGAGGATGCGGTGGAAGAGCGGCTCGGCATGACGGAGCTGGCGGCAAGGCTCGGTGTCTCCTCCGACAAGCTGGAGCGCAATTTCCGCACCGAGCTCAGCATTTCGCCCAACGGCTACTACCGTCGCCTCAGGCTGCGGCGCGCCGCCGACCTTCTGGCGCATTCGACGCTGATGGTGCGAGACGTGGCGCTGGCCTGCGGCTTCGCGTCCATGTCAAGTTTTGCCCGAGCGTTTCGCGAGGAGCATGGGCACGCGCCGAAGGCGATGCGGCGGCATTAGAGGGCGCTGCGCGCTAACGCGGTGAGATGCTGGCGGGACAGCGCCCCCCTCTGTCCTGCCGGACATCTCCCCCACACGGGGGGAGATCAGATGTCGCCTCGGCTTTCGCCAATCACCAACGTTGCAGGGCGAGCGGGACGCGAAAGCTGCTAATCTCCCTCCTTGTGGGGGAGATGTCCGGCAGGACAGAGGGGGGCGCGAAGGATCGCAACATTGCCCTTTGTATCCATGCCCTTCTTGCGGCATTTCGCACGACACCTGCGGATTCTCGCACAGACATTTTTCGGCGCATGGCTATGGTCTAGCCCTTCAGGAGGCGCACCCAATGAGCATCGTCGTTTTCGACCCCGACAGCACCGAGGATGTGGATTTCAAGGACCGCATGCGCCACCCGGTCGCGGCTGACTCGGCCGGTGGCATGTGGCTGTCGGACACCGAGCCGTCCTTCATCGATGCCGACGCGCTGCGCAAGGGTCGGC
Source organism: Mesorhizobium sp. P160187 (assembly GCF_057766425.1). Classification (NCBI taxonomy): domain Bacteria; kingdom Pseudomonadati; phylum Pseudomonadota; class Alphaproteobacteria; order Hyphomicrobiales; family Phyllobacteriaceae; genus Mesorhizobium; species Mesorhizobium sp. P160187. The sequence goes on along the minus strand of NZ_JBYMDX010000005.1, from coordinate 1,308,332 downwards.
TGGCGAAACTGCGCGGCTGGATGCGCGAGGCGGGCTATGGGGGCGTCGTTTTGTTCGACCCCTACAACCAGCGCTATGCCACCGGCTCGCGCAACATGTTCGGCTATTTCCTGCGCAACTCGACGCGGTATTTCTTCATCCCGACCGACGGGCCGATCGTGCTGTTCGAATACCCGCAGAGCTACCATGTCTCGATGGTGCTCGACACGATCGACGAGGCGCGGCCGTCCAAGCTGGTATGGTCTTCGGTGTCGGGCCGCGACGACGAAACCGCCGGCCCCTTCGCCAACGAGATCGCCGAGCTTTTGACGAAGCACGGCGGCGGCTCGATGAAGCTCGGGCTCGACCGCTGCAGCCATTTGCAGGCGCTGGCACTGGAAAAGCGCGGCTGCGACGTCAGGGATTGCCAGGGCGAAATCCTGGCGGTGCGGGCGGTCAAGACGCCCGAGGAAGTCAAATGCCTGCAGGTGTCGATGGCGGGTGCGGAAGCCGCCGTCTACGCCGTGCGCGAGGCGATAAAACCCGGCGTCTCCGAAAATGAGCTGTTCGCCATCATGTATGGCGAGGTGATCCGCCAGGGCGGCGAGTTCATCGAGACGCGGCTCCTCACCTCGGGACAGCGCACCAATCCGTGGTTCAACGAGGCCAGCGGCCGCAAGATCCGGCCGGGCGAGCTTCTGGCGCTCGATACCGATACGATCGGCTGCTATGGCTATTATTCCGATTTTTCGCGCACCTTCCGCTGCGGGCCGGGCAAGCCGACCGGCTATCAGAAATCGCTCTACCGCATGGCGCACGACCAGGTTCAGCACAACATTTCGATTGTCAAACCTGGCATGGCGTTTCGCGAGATCGCCGAAAGAGCGTGGAAAATCCCGGACCGTTTCGTCGACCAGCGCTATACCTCGGTGATGCATGGCGTGGGCATGCATGGCGAGACGCCGTTCATCGCGCATGCCATGGACTATGAGACCTATGGCCGCGACGGTGTTGTCGTGCCCGGCATGGTGGTGAGCGTGGAAAGCTATATCGGCGAGAAAGGCGGCCGCGAGGGCGTCAAGCTGGAGGACGAAATCCTGATCACCGACACCGGCACCGAGCTTCTGTCGCGCTTTCCCTACGAGGATGAGTTTCTGGAGAAGCAGGTTTGATGGTCGTTTCGCATCCCTTGGCAACCAGCGTGAACGCCAATCCCGTCGTCATCCTAGGGCGAAGCAAGGAGCGCAGCGACGCGGCGCAGACCCTAGGATCCATGCCGGGACTCCTCCGCGCCGCAACGGAGCAAGTTCTGCTCCGCCGCATTCCTTGGCCAATGTCACGGCATGGACTCCAGAGCGCCGCAAGTGTGCAGATCCTGCACAGTTGCACTCCACGGTCGACGTCACGGAATGGATCCCAGGGTCTCCGCGACGCCGCTGCGCGGCTGCTTCGCCCTGGGATGACGAAGTTCGGAGGACGCCGACCAATCTTCATCGCTTGCGCTGCCCTTGCGAGAAGAACGGCGGCGGCGGTCGCGAACCCAGGCCCGTCCACATGAAAAGCCCCATCTCGATCAAACGCGGCACGGTCGCCGCGGCGTTCATCGACCTCCAGGAAGAGCATCGGCAGGACAAGCGCTATCTGGTCGAAGGTTTTGGCGAGGTGCTTGCCAACGTCCAGCGCCTGCAGGCGGCGGCGCGGCGCAACTTCGTGCCGCTGTATCACTGGGCCTATATCGTCGATACCGCCAAGGCGCGTCCGTTCCATCCGCTCGACGCCGACGGCAAGTCTGCCTTTTCCGACAAGACCGATCCGCTGACGGAGATTTGCCATGAGGTGGCGCCCGCGGCCGGCGAGACGATGCTGGTCAAGACGCAGGCCAGCGCCTTCGGCGCCGGACCTGGCGCAACCGAACTCAAGGCGCGCGGCATCGAATGGCTGATCGTCGCCGGCGTCTGGACCGAGGCCTGCATCGACGCCACCGTGAAGGACGCGGTCGCATCCGGCTTTCGTGTGCTTCTGGTCAAGGATGCCTGCGGCAGCGGCAGTGCCGCCATGCACCAGACCGCCATCCTCAACCTTGCCAACCGGCTCTATGGCGGCGCCGTCACCAACACGATAGACGCGTGCCGGCTGATGGCGGGCGACACCGTCGATGCATGGCGGGTCGAGGGCTCGGTGCCGCTGCGCTTCACCTTTGAAAACGCCGAACGGCTCTACGGCGAGCTCTGAGAGATGGGCACGGTCCACAAGCTCAAGATCGCCAGGCGGGGGAAATACGCCACCCTGCTCGATCCGGCGCTGTGGGAGTATATCGACCTGGTCAATGACTGGTTCCCGCCAGAAATCGCCGAACTTCCGATCGCCGAGCAAAGGTCGGTCTATGATGCGATGTGCCGCGCCTTCCATCAGGGTTATCCCAAAGGGGTTTCGGCCAGCGGCGGCATCATCGCCGCCGATGCAGGGCACGCCATCCCGATCCGCTACTATCGGATGGCGGGCAAGCCCCTGCGCGCCGTCATCGTCTACTATCATGGCGGCGGCTTTGTGCTTGGCGGGCTCGACAGCCATGACGACATCTGCGCCGAGATCTGCGCCGGCACCGGTTTCGACGTTGTCTCGGCCGACTACCGGTTGGCGCCGGAACATCCCCACCCGGCCGCCTTCGACGACGCGCTGACCGTGTTCGAATGGGCGGCGGTGACAACGGACCTGCCGATCGTGCTCGTCGGCGAAAGCGCCGGCGGCAACCTTGCCGCCGCGGTCGCGCACGCGTCTCGCCGCCACCTGCGCCGGGCGGCCGGCCAGGTGCTGATCTATCCCGGCCTCGGCGGCGACGAGAGTGCCGGCTCCTATGTCGAACATGCCGAGGCACCGTTGCTGACGCTGCGCGACATCGCGTTCTACCGCACCATTCGCGCTGCCCCGGCACAGTCGCCCGACGACCCGACTTTTTCTCCGCTGAAAGACAACGACTTCTCCGGCCTGCCGCCGACTGTCATCATCACTGCCCAGTGCGATCCGCTGTCGTCGGACGGCGAGACCTATCGCGACCGTGTCGTTGCCGCCGGCGGCCGCGCCTGGTGGTATGAGGAGAACCGCCTCGTGCACAGTTTTCTGCGCGCCCGCAAAAATGTTCCGCGCGCCGGCGAGGCGTTCGTGTGCACGCTTGCAGCCATCGCCGCCGTCGCCGTGCTCGGCAAGAAGGACTGGCCGTATTGAGGCGGCGAAGCGCTGATCTCCCCCTCGTGGGGGTTGAGGAGTGGTCCGCTTAGCGGATGGAAAGCCAATTGCTTGGCTTTCCGAACGACGAAAGCCGGCAGGCCAGAGGGGGGCGCGAAGGATCGCGGCCCTTCAGTATCCTAAATCAACGCAACGATTATCTGTGAAGATACTCCAGTCGGCAGACGGGATGGCGGGACAGCGCCCCCCTCTGTCCTGCCGGACATCTCCCCCACAAGGGGGGAGATTGGCCGTCTACCTCTGCGGAGTGGCGCACAAGAATTGCGGAAATGAGAACATTTCCCGGGATCGGCCCGCTTTATCATCACCGGCTCAGGCAACGGCGCCCGATGATCGCATCCGCCCCCCAGCGGAGGCGGACCGTCGGGGCGCCCGACAAAAGAGGGAACAACGATGAAATTCATGCTGACCGACCGCAATTTGCACCCGCAGGCGAAGCCCGTTGCCGATGATTTCAGGAAAGGCGGCGTCAACCGGCGCGAATATCTCGCCATCATGGCCGGCTTCGGCGTCAGCGCGGCCGGAGCACTGGCATTGGGCGGCCTCAGCGCGTCGCCCGCCCGGGCAGAGGAGCCGAAGCGCGGCGGCACCTTGCGCGTCGCCATGAACGTCAAGGGTTTCAAGGATCCGCGCACCTTCGACGGTGTCGAGATGTCCAATGTGGCGCGCCACTGCAACGAATATCTGGTGCGCTGGAACCGCGACTTCACCTTCGAGCCGTGGCTGCTCGAAAGCTGGGAAACCAGCGACGACGCCAAGACGCTGACGCTGCATGTGCGCAAGGGCATCGCCTGGTCGAATGGCGACACCTTCAACGCCGACGACGTCATCCACAATCTCACCCGCTGGTGCGATGCTTCCGTCGCCGGCAACTCGGTCGCCGCGCGCATGGGTGCGCTGATCAATGCCGACACCAAGAAACCGGTCGACGGCGGCATCGAGAAGGTCGACGACTTCACCGTCAAACTCAATCTGCCGAAGCCCGACATTTCCCTGATCGCCGGTATGGCCGACTATCCGGCTTTGATCATGCACCGCTCCTATGAGGGCGGCGACGATCCGATGAAGGCGCTGGCGATCACCACCGGACCCTGCGAACTGGTCAGCTGGAATGCCGAGACAAGTGCTGAGGTGAAGCGCAAGGACAAGCCCTGGTGGAAAGGCGACTTCCATCTCGATGGCATCAAATGGGTCGATTACGGCTCCGACCCCAACGCCATGCTGTCGGCGTTCGAATCCGGTGAGATCGACACCGACCACGAAACCGCGTCCGACGCCGTGTCGCAGACCGAGCAGATGGGCTTGCTGAATTCCGAGATCGCCACCGGATCGACCATCGTTGCCCGTTTCAATGTCGGCAACGCACCCTATGACGACGTCAAGGTGCGCCGCGCCGCCCAGCTTGCCGTCGACAATTCCGCCGTGCTGGCGCTCGGCCTCGGCGGCCGCGGCAAGCCCGCCGACAACCACCATGTCGGTCCGATGCATCCGGAGTACGCCGATATCGGTCCGGCCAAGCGAGATATGGATCAGGCGAAGAAACTGCTCGCCGAGGCCGGCAAGGCCGACCACGAATTCGAGCTCATCTCGGTCGATGTCGAATGGCAAAAAAGCACCGGCGATGCGATCGCCGCGCAGATGCGCGAGGCCGGCCTGAAGATCAAGCGCACCGTGCTGCCGGCGGCGACCTTCTGGAACGACTGGAGCAAATACCCCTTCTCCACCACCGAATGGCTGGGCCGCCCGCTCGGCGTCCAGGTGCTGGCGCTCGCCTATAAATCGGGCGCCGCCTGGAACGAAAGCGCTTACGCCAACAAAGAGTTCGACGAACTCCTCGACAAGGCGCTGGCAACGCCGGATGCTGCCCAGCGCAAGGAGATCATGGCCAAGATCGAGCAGAATCTGCGCGATGCCGGCATCATCATCCAGCCCTACTGGCGCTCGGTCTACCGCACCTACCGCAAGGGCGTGCAAGGCTGCGAACAGCACCAGTCGCTGGAACAGCATTTTGAGAAGGTGTGGCTGGAGGGGTGATCCTTCGGGGACGCCGCATACCGGCTGGCACCTGAGCGGTATGTCGCTCAGGTAGATACCTGCAGCGCACTCCGAGCATTTACGACGGTGTCTGTCTTGACGCGGCGACCGTGGATCGGTCTGGTGTGTCGACGAGGCGCCGCTGTGGGCTCGCGTCATTCCGGAGAATACACATGCGCGCCCGTTGGGCTTTCATTCTTGCACCCATTATTCCGGCGATCCTGCCCGGCTACAATTGGCATGCGAACCACCCTGAGACGGGGCCGTTGTCGGGCTTCATCTTCGTAACCCTTGTTTTCTATGTTGTGGAGGCGGTGGTAGGAATTCCGGCCTTCTATGTCCTGACCCGACGGCGCTGGCAGTTTTTTTGGGTATACGTCGTCGTTGGCTTTCTGGCAGTTTTTGTTCCAGCGTTTGTCTTCGGCCTCAGTAAGTGGAGTCCTCCATTGGGAATCGGCGGAGTTCTCTATGCATGCTCCTTCATAGGGATACTCGGTGGCGCTACAGGGCTGATCTTCTGGCTTTTGGTGCGCCCAGACAAGGACCCTGTCGAACAGATTGCTTCGCACTTTACCTAGGTCAGCACCCCAAGATTGAGTTCAAGGCCTGATACACTTTGGCCGCGATATTTTGCACGAGAACGCATGGACCACTTCGACCTCGGCACCTATCGCCGTCCAATCTCCACCGCCTCGGCCGAGACGCAGCGCTGGTTCGATATCGGGCTGAACTGGTGCTACGGCTTCAACCATGAGGAAGGCATAAAGTGCTTCGAGAAGGCGCTGGAGACAGATCCTGATTGCGCCTTCGTGCATTGGGGCATCGCCTCTGCCGCCGGGCCTTTTTACAACCTCACCTGGAACGAGCACGGCAAGGACGAGGCAGACCGTGCGGCCAAACGCTGCTTCGACCATGTCCAGCTCGCGCGGGATGTGGCGATCACCTCGTCGTGCCTGTGTCGGACGAGCGCGGAGGCGGGGCCAAGCTGTTGTCACTGAAATCCCCGCCGCCCGACCAGCCGAGTTGGCTTCGCCTTCTAAGAGAAAATCTCCGCCAGTTCGTCTACGCTGTTGCCTTCCCTAACCTGGCGCAGTTCAACATAGGCGACCGCAATGGCCACCGATGCCACCGTGGACACGACCGTCGCGATAAGGACGCTTCCGATAGCGCCGAAAATCAGGGCGACCGTCGAGAGGCCGCTGAAGAAAGCGAAAATCAGGCCGATCAGCAAGGCAAACATCATCTGGAAGGCAAGCGCCGCCAAACACAGGATCAGAAAGACACCGAACATCGGCCAGCGGCTGCCCTTTGTCAGAGCACGGCTGCGCGACATCGCGCCAAACATGCCAAGCCGCTCCTGCATCAGCACCGGCACGGAAACCGATATGCCGAGCAGCCACCTGATGCCGGCAACGAGCAACACCACGAAGGCAATGATCGCTCCGAAGATCGGCACCAACATTCCGGCGATGCCCATCACGATGAGGCCAAGGATCATGGCCAAAAAGACAATCAGCCCCACCCCCAGCGTCGGGAATATGCTGCGCAAGGCTATCTGGATGCAGTCGCCGATCGCCGGGCGCTTGCCGTTCAGGTCCTCTACCGTCGCTTGCACCAGCGAGGACTGGAACAACAGCGCGCAAACGAAATAGATCAGGCTTAAAACGAGCGATAAGAACGAGCTGCTCATAATGACCCACTTCGCGCCGAGTGGAGGTGCGGCGATGTAGCCGTTGGGGCCGCCATTCCAGTGGTCGACAGATTGAGCGCAACTGCTGGGAGGACCAGGAAAAGCGCCGCCAAAGCAATCATCAGACCGGGATTGCGGTCGATCACGGCGAAGGTGTTGTTGAAAACCCTGCCGATCTGGAACTTCTCAAGCCGCGCCGACGCCGTCGATGCCACGATTACCCCTTCCGGCCCGAGCTAGATCCCGGCCAATCGCGCCAACATGACTGGCTGTTCTCGGGCCAAAACCTTCGTTACGAGAAGATCTCCGCCAGTTCGTCGACGCTGGTGCCTTCCCTGACCTGGCGCAGCTCGACATAGGTGACGGCAATCGCCACCGAAATCACCGCCGAAACGATTGTCGACAGCAGGCTGCTTCCGATGGCAGCGGCAATGAGACCGGTCGTGCTGATCCCGCCGCTCGCAATAGCAGCCTGAAACAGCAAGGTGAAAACCACTTGTAGCCCTATCGCAACAATGCCGAGGACCAGAAACAGCGCGAATATCCGCCAGCGGCTTCCCTTCGTCAGCGCCCTGCTTCGCGAAATCGAGGCGAAGACGCCAGGCCTTTCCTGAACTGCGACGGGCACAGCCACCGATATGCTGATCAGCCACATGGCTATGGGGATGAGCGACAGAAGTGCAATCACACCGCCGACGATGGGGATGGCCATGGTGATGACCGTTAATATCATCGCCACCAGAAACATTGCCACGATGATCACAAGACCAATTCCGAGCGTGGGGAGGAAGCTGCGCAGGGCTATCTGAATGCAATCGCCAATCGACGGGCGCTTGCCGTTCAAATCTTCGATTGTCGCTCGTACCAGCGCCGCCTGCGCCAGAAAGGCCAAGATCAGGAGCACCAGGCCGGCAATCATCGAAACGGCACCATAGCCCGCCATAGCCGATTGCTCGAAGCTCGCCCCAGGTACTGCTATCTTTGCAATCTGTCTAAAGCTCCAGATGTTGTACAGCAGCGCAGGCAGCGTCGAAAAAAGGCCGACGATGGCGGCAAGTGGGACGAAGCTGCGTCCGATTACCGAAAACGTATTGCTGAAAGCCCTGCCGACGCTGAACCGTTCCGGCCGCTCGCTCGCGATTGACGTCATGTTACATTCCCCCCGACTAATGGATACCCAAAATCAGAAAGTATAAATCACCGATATTGATACTTGCGGTTGCCGCCGCTTGCAATTGCCTTGGCGTATTGCCAGTGTCGGCCCGCGAACCGCAGGTTGCATGGGGGCGAAAAGGTGACTGCTGCACAGCCGGACGCTGCGCAAGCCGAATGGCTGGCCAAACTGCACAAGCAGTTGCTGTCGGACGATTCGATCCAGTTCGACCTGCCGGCCTACGTACAGCCCAAGACGCCTGAGTGGCTAAAGCCGCTGGTCGAATTCCTGGCACAGCTCGGCCCTTACATGATCTATCTGTTCTGGGGGGCCGTGATCACAGGTGCCGCAATCATTCTGCTGCTGATTTTCCTTGAGGTGAAAGGCGTCGCCTGGCGCCTGCCCTGGTGGCGCCAAAAGAGCGTGACCGAGGCGGAAGCGACATGGCACCCCGACGTTGGCGCCGCGCAGGTCCTGCTGTCGGAAGCCGATGCGCTGGCCGCCCGGGGCGAGTATGACGAGGCGGTGCATCTCCTGCTGCGCCGCAGCGTTGCCGACATTGCCGGCCGCCTGCCCGACTTCCTGCGCCCGTCGCTGACCGCGCGCGATATCGCGGGAGCGGCGTCGCTGCCAACGCGGGCGCGTGGCGCCTTTACCCAGATCGCGCGCATCGTCGAGGCGGCGTTGTTCGCGCGCCGGCCGGTCGGGCCCGAGGGCTGGCAGGAGGCGCGCAGCGCCTATGAGCGATTCGTCTTCAGGGATGCCTGGACGTGAGTGACGCGACAGCCGACATCGCCCAGCAGGAGCCGTTCAGCCGCAGGACGCTGTTCTGGGGCATTTTCGCCAGCCTGCTCGCGGCCGCAGGCTTCTTCCTGTTGTCCACCTATGCGCCCGACTTTCGCCAGCCGAGCGTCGGTGGCGCAACCCCGCTGTCGAAGAGCGGCATCGGCTATGCCGGTCTGGCGCAATGGCTGAAGCTGACCGGCGAAGCGCCCGACATGGCGCGGTCCGACAGCGATCTCGAGACCGAAATGCTGCTGATCGTCACCATTTCACCCGACAGCGACCCGGATGCGCTTGCCAACATCATCAAGCTTCGAAAGGGCCTGGATACGCTGTTCGTTCTGCCCAAATGGGCGACCTTGCCGCTGTTCCAGCATGAGGGCTGGGAGATGAAGATCCAGCGACTGCCGGATGTGGTGGTCAACGACTGGCTCGGCCGCATCGCCAAGGCCAAGCTCGGCGAAGGTGAGACCACGGTCAAGCAACTCGACGTCTCAGGGCAAGTGGTCAGCGTTCCCGACCAGTTGCAATGGGTGGCCGACGAACACCCGCTGATTGCCGCCGGCAACGGCAAGGCCGTGCTGACCGAGATCGAAGACGAGCGGTTCTACATTCTGACGGACCCCGATCTCATCAATAACGCTGGCTTGAAAGATCCCGACAAGGCGGCGGCGGCGCTCAAGCTGATCGAGCTCCTCCAGCCCGAAAAGGGTGCCGTCATGTTCGACCTGACGCTGCATGGCGTCGGGCGAAAATACGATCTCGCCAAGCTTCTGGTCGAGCCGCCCTTCCTGGCGCTGACGCTGACCATCCTGGCGGCGGCGGCACTTGCCTTCCTGCATGGCCTTGGCCGGTTCGGGCCGCCGCGGGCCGATCAGCGCGCCATCGCCTTCGGCAAGCGCGCGCTGGTCGATACCACGGCGATGCTGTTGCGCCGCGCTGGCCGGCTGGAGGAACTGGGCGACCGCTATGGAGCACTGGCACGCGTGCGCGCCGGCGCGCTGCTCGGCGCGCCGCACGGTTTGCAGGGCGAAGCGCTCGACCGCTGGCTCGATTCCCGCGACAAGGACGAAGCCGGCGGTTTCACGACCCGCCTGCAAGCTGCGAACGCGGCAAAGACCCTGACACAAATGCATGATGCAGCCGAAAAGCTGCACGACTGGACGGCAAGGAGGCTCGGTGAACGTCGATGATGTGAAGGCCCTGGCGACACAGATCAGGGAAGAGGTGGCCAAGGCCATCACCGGGCAACACGATACGGTCGATCTGATGCTGACGGCATTGTTCGCCGGCGGGCATATATTGCTCGAAGGACCGCCGGGCACGGCCAAGACGATGACGGCGCGCTGCTTTGCCCAGGCGCTGGGGGTCGCCTATGGCCGTATCCAGTTCACGCCCGACCTGATGCCCGGCGATATCGTCGGTTCCAACATCTACAATTTCCAGACCGGGCAATTCACGCTGACGCGCGGCCCGATCTTCTGCGACCTTTTGCTCGCCGACGAAATCAACCGCACGCCGCCCAAGACCCAGGCCGCCCTTTTGGAGGCGATGCAGGAACATGCCGTCACCTTCGACGGCACCACCCATGCGCTCGGCCAGAATTTCATGGTGGTGGCGACGCAGAACCCGATCGAGCATCAGGGCGTCTATCCCCTGCCCGAGGCCCAGCTCGACCGTTTCCTGTTCAAGCACCGGGTGAGCTACCCCGGCGCGCAAGAGGAAAAGGCGATCATCATCCACCATGGCGGCGGCACCGCCTCGCACGATATCAAGCAATACGGCATCACCGCCCAGGCCGACCGCAAGACGCTGGAAAAGGCGTTGGCGACCGTCGGCGAGGTCACGCTTGTCGACGACGTCGTGGACTATATCGCAAGGCTGGTGCGGGCCACGCGCGCCAGCCCCGATCTGGAAGTCGGTGCCAGCCCGCGTGCGGGCGCCATGCTGGCGAGAGCCGCACGCGCCCGGGCAGCGCTCGACGGGCGCGCCTATGTCATCCCCGACGACGTCAAGGCGCTTGCGGTGCCGGCGCTGCGCCATCGCGTGATCCTGTCGCCGGCGGCGCAGATCGACGGCCGCCTGGTCGAGCAGATCGTCACCGACTTGGTCGACCAGACGGAAGCGCCACGTTGATCTATCCGAGCGGCCGGTTAGTCTGGGCAGGTGCGGCAGGTGCAATACCGGCCTTCCTGATCGCGCTCGCGCTGCCGTCGCTGTGGTATCTCGGCCTGTTGTGGATCTGCGTGCTGCTTGCTTTCCTGGCCGTGGACGCGGCCGCCGGGCGCGGACGCGCTTCCCTGGATGCCAGCATCCATGCCCCGCCGCAAGTCAGCGTCGGCGGCAAGTTCACCGTCCATGTCACCGCCGGGCTCAGGGGACGGTCGCGCGCGGTGCAGGCGCGCCTCGGCCATGACGAGCGGCTGGCCCCGCTGGGCGGCACCGGCGGCGCATGGACCGCCGAGGCCGGCAGCGCATCGCTCGATCTCAATTTTCAGGCGCTGCGGCGCGGCATTGCCAGGTTCGACCGCTTGTGGGTGCGCTGGCCCGGGCCGTTCGGCTTGGTCTGGAACCAGGTCGTACTGCCAATGGACAACAAGGTCGCGATACTGCCCGATATCCGCAGCGCCCGCGACGAGGCAATCACGCTTCTACAGCGCCAGTCGCTGCCCGACGGCCATGCGCAACGCCGCGCCGGCCAGGGCCGCGAGTTCGAGGCGCTGAAGGACTACCAGCCCGGCATGGGCCGGCGGATGATCGACTGGAAGCGCAGCGCCCGCCACGGCAGGCTTCTGGCGCGCGAGTTCCGCATCGAGGAGAACAACAACATCGTGCTGGCCATCGATAGCGGCCGGCTGATGTGCGAGCCCGTCGACGGCGTGCCGAAGGTGGACCGTGCCGTCACCGCCGCCTTGCTGTCGGCGTTCATCGCACTGAAGGGCGGTGACATGGTCTCGCTGTTCGGCTTCGACGCGCGGCCGCGCGTTTCCAGCGGCGCCGTGCGCGGCTCCGCCAGCTTCGCCATGATCCAGAAGCGGGCGGCGGAAATCGACTATTCCACCGAAGAGACCAATTTCACCCTGGCGCTGACGACGCTGGCGGCGCGGCTCGACCGGCGTTCGCTGGTGATCATCTTCACCGACTTCGTCGATCCGATCAGCGCCGAACTGATGCTGCGCACCGTCGGCCGGCTCACCGAACGGCATCTGGTGCTGTTCATGATGATGAAGGATGTCGAACTGGAGACACTGGCCGACATGCCGCCGGACGCACCGGAGGATGTGGCGCGCTCCGTCGTCGCCGGCGGGCTGCTGCGCGAAAGGCAGGTCGTCATCGGCAGGCTCAGGCTGCTCGGCGCGCATGTCATCGAAGCCGACCATCAGAGGCTCGGGCCGGCGCTGGTCGAGCGCTATCTCGAGCTCAAGCGAGAGGATCTGTTGTGAACGCGCTGGTCGGCAAGGATGCGGTGCGCCAGTCGCTGGCGAGCTTCCGTTCGGAGCGCGAGGCCGACTGGAAGGCGTTCGAGGCGCTGCTTGCCCGGGTCGAGAAACGTGCGCCACGCACGCTATCGGAAGACGAACTGCTGTCGCTGCCGCTGCTCTACCGCTCGGCGCTGTCCTCGCTTTCGGTGGCGCGGGCGACGTCGCTCGACAATGCGCTGGTCAGCTATCTCGAAGCGCTTTGCCTGCGCGGCTACTTCTACCTCTATGGCGCACGTCGCGGCTTGCGGCAGCGCATCGGCGACTTCTTCCTGCATGACTGGCCGCATGCCATTCGCGATTTGTGGCGCGAGACCTTGCTGTCGGTCGTCCTGACCTTTGTCGGCGCCGGCGCCGGCTACTGGCTGGTGGCCAAAGACAAGGGCTGGTTCGACGCCATCATTCCGCCGAGCCTGGCCGGCGGGCGCAACCCGGACGCCTCAGTCGAAGTCCTGCGACAGGTGCTTTATGACGGCGCCGACAGCAATTTCCTGTCGGGCTTCGCCGCCTATCTGTTCACGCACAATGTCCAGGTGGCGATCCTGGCCTTCGCGCTGGGCTTTGCCTTCGCGGTGCCGAGCGTGCTCTTGATCCTGATGAATGGCTGCCTGCTTGGCGCGATGTTCCAGATCTACGTCGCCAAGGGGCTTGGGCTGGAGCTGGGCGGATGGCTGTCCATCCATGGCACCACCGAGATGTTCGCGATCGCCTTGGCGGGCGCCGCCGGCATGCGCATCGGCACGCGCATCGCCTTCCCCGGCGAACTGACGCGGATGACGGCTGCTGCCGATGCCGGGCGCGTGGCCGCCACCACCATGGTCGGGGTGACGATCATGCTTTTGTTTGCCGGCCTGCTCGAAGGCATCGGCAGGCAGGTGATCACCAGCGACGTGACACGCTATGCCATTGGCGGCGTCATGCTGACGCTGTGGCTTTGCTATTTCTATGTGTTCAGGGTGGTGCGGCATGGCGACCGCTAGGCGCGCTGCCGTCTCGACGATACGGCCGCTGATCACGCCGGAAGGGGTCGATCTCCGGATCAAGCTCGCCGATGCCGGCACCCGCGCCGCCGCCTTCCTGCTCGACTTTGTCATCATCATCGTCACGGCGATCGTGATCTCGATCGTTGCACTGTTCGGGCTGGCCGGCCTCAAAGGCGAAGGCGCGCAGCCGCTGTTCATCGTCTGGATCATCCTGATCTTCTTCCTGCGCAACGCCTATTTCATCGTCTTCGAAGCCGGCCGCCGCGCCGCCACGCCCGGCAAACGGATGCTCGGCATCCGGGTGGCGTCGCGCAGCGGCGCCGGCCTGTCAGTCGATCAGGTCATTGCCCGCAACCTGATGCGCGAGATCGAGATCTTCCTGCCGCTGTCGATCATCCTCGGCCGCAGCGAGATGGGGCTCGCCGACACGCTGACGACGATCTTCGGACTGGTGTGGACGCTGCTGTTTGCGCTCTTCCCGCTGTTCAACCGCGACCGCATGCGCATCGGCGACCTTTTGGCCGGAACGTGGGTTGTCGAGGCGCCGAAACTGGCGCTGGTCGAAGACCTGTCGCAACGCCAGGACACCACCACCCGCGCATTCCGCTTCACCCAGGCGCAGCTCGATGCCTATGGCATCGCCGAACTGCACAAGCTGGAGGAAGTGCTGCGCCGCGACGACTATTTCGCGCTGAAAGCCGTGGCCGAAACGATCGGACGCAAGATCGGCATGACGATCGAGCCGGTCGATTCCAGGGCCTTCCTCACCGCCTATTACGGCGAGCTGCGGGCACAGCTTGAGCGGAAGCTTTTGCTCGGCACCCGCAAGGCAGATAAGTATCAGCTGTAGATCGGAGTTCGGGATGCCGGCTCAAGTTAGCGAAGCGGAAAAAGCCAGAATAGAACGCGCCATTCAGGCGGCAGTCTCCGGATCCTGGAAGGAATTTGCAGAACTCACCGACGAACCGTTTCTAAACGATGCATCGATGAGGAAGCAATTCGGAGATTCTTCTTCCCGACTTCAGCAAGCCGATGGAAATTGGGAAATGACGTCAGGCATAGGTATCGTGCCTGACGGCAGCGCGCGCCTGATCACAGTCTTGAGCAAGGCGCCGCCCACGGTGGATATTGTCCTGACGCTGCACAGCACGAGCGATCGGGATGACAGCACGATCAGCATCTGGACGTTCTTTCAGCAGCTGAATTGGGGCGATTAGGCCCTCGCCTACCCCACCCACTTCTCATAGTCGGACACCAGCAGGTGCACCGGCGCGACATCCTCGTCGATGTTGGAGAAGCGGCCGATCGGCTCGCGGAAGACGTTGTCGGTGAGATCGTCATTGACGGTCGATACTTCGCCGATCAGCACATCCTTGCCCTCGGCCCAGAAGGCGTGCCAAACGCCGGGCAGCAGCGTGACGCTCTGGCCCGGGTCGAGCTTCAGGAGCCCGCCTGCCGGCAGCCTGTGGATGGTGCCGTCGACCGGCACCGTCACTTCGGCCTTCGGATCGATGCCGCCGTCGCGATCGTGCATGAACAGTTCCAGCACGAGCTTGCCGCCGCCGCGGTTGATGATGTCCTCGGCCTTGATGTTGTGGCGGTGCATCGGCGACAGCTGATCCTTGCGCGAGATCATGATCTTCTCGGCATAGAGCATGCCCATGCCCTTCTTCATGTCGGCGTAGACGCCGTTGCGAACGGTGAACAGGAACAGGCCGAGTTCGTCGAATTTTTCCTGGCCGTAATCGGTGATGTCCCAACCGAGCCGCGAGGTGAAAATGGCGGCGGAGTCGGCCTTGCGCGCCTTCATCTCTTCCGGGCTCCAGTAGGCGAAGGGCGGCATGATGTAGCCGAACGAGCGGATGAAGGCGTCTGCATCGCGGATGATGTCGTTGACGGTGGAGCGTTTCATGATCGTGATCCCTTCGCGTCGCGTTCCCTGGAGTTATCTGAAGCGCATAGCCGAACAGCGCTGCGGTGTCGACGCAAACTGCATGCTGGCCCCATGACATCCATGCGGATCGGGGTCATAAGTCCAGCCAGATTTCCCAGGGTGATATTCATGCAAGGCATAGACGACCTCGACACGCCGGCGATCCTCATCGACGCGGCCCGCGCCGAAGCCAACATCACACGAGCGCAGGCGCATGCCGACCGCCACGGGCTGAAACTCAGGCCGCACATCAAGACGCACAAGCTGCCTTATTGGGCGAAGAAGCAGGTGGCGGCCGGCGCGGTCGGCATCACCTGCCAGAAGATCGGCGAAGCCGAGGTGATGGCCGATGCCGGGCTGACCGATATTTTCCTGCCCTACAACATCCTTGGGCGCGCCAAGCTGGAGCGGCTCAAGGCCCTGCATGGCCGTGTGACACTGTCAGTGACGGCCGACAGCCTCGAAACGCTGGAGGGGCTCGCCGCCACCTTCACCGATGCAGGGCACCCCCTGCCCGTCCTGGTCGAATGCGACACCGGCATGGGCCGTTGTGGTGTGCAAAGCGCCGCCGAGGCGCTGGCACTGGCGAAGTTGATCGACCAAGCCAAGGGGCTCACCTTCGGCGGGCTGATGACCTACCCCGCGGCCGGCCGCGCCGCCGAGGCTGAATCGTGGCTGGCCGGCGCCAAACAAACGCTCGCGGCCTCGGGTCTCGCCTGTGAACGCATCTCCAGCGGCGGCACGCCTGACATGTGGCGCTCGGGCGAGGACAGCGTGGTGACCGAATACCGCCCCGGCACCTACATCTACCTCGACCGCTACCAGGTCGCCAAAGGCGTCGGCACGCTCGACGATTGTGCGCTGACGGTGCTCGCCACCGTGGTCAGCCATCCGACGCCGGCCCGCGCCATCCTGGACAGCGGCAGCAAGGCGCTGTCCAGCGACACGCTGGGGCTCGCCGATTTTGGCGAGCTGCTCGGCATGCCCGGCGCCCGCGTCACCAGCTTGAGCGAGGAACATGGCACGGTCACGCTTGGAAATGGTGCGAAGCTTCGCATTGGCGAGCGCGTGCGCGTGGTGCCTGATCATTGCTGCGTCGTGACCAACCTGTTCGACCAGGTGCATCTGATCGACGGTGACAAGGTGCTGGAAACGCTGAAGGTGGAAGCGCGTGGGCGGATGGGGTGAGGCTTTTCGTTTTGGAGGCTCGCCCTATTTCGACATTGACGAATTGTAATTTATAACTTACTAGTCACCATGGCAATCCTGAAGCAGACAGCCACCTTTCGGAGGTGGCACCAAAAGCTGAAAGACGGAAGAGCCAAGGCGGCAATTGCCGTTCGGCTGCAACGTTTGATTGTAGGAAATCCCGGCGACGTGGCCCCAGTGGGTGAAGGCATCAGTGAATTGCGCATTCACTATGGGCCCGGCTATCGCGTTTATTTCACAAGCGCGGTGAAACGGTCATCCTGCTCCTGTGCGGCGGGGATAAAAGTTCACAAGAAACCGACATACGGACAGCAAAGCGCCTGGCCGTAGAATGGAGTGACGACAATGGTTGAAAAAATCTATGATTTCGATCCCGCCGAAATGCTCGATTCCGATACGGCAATCGAGGCGTTTCTGGCAGAGGCAATGGAAACCGGAGACGCCAAATTCGTCGCGTCCGCCCTCGGTGTCGTTGCCCGCGCCAAGGGGATGAGCAACATTGCCAGAAAGACCGGCTTGGCTCGCGAGCATCTTTATACCTCGCTCAGCGAAAACGGTAATCCTACGCTGGAAACCACACTGGCGGTCATGAAAGCATTCGGCTTTCATTTGGCCCCAAAGCACGATGCAACTCAGGTCTAATCTACGCCAGCGCGCGTCGAGCGCGAGGTCGTTCGGGCCAACTGAAATCAGGACTGATAAACCGGACCCAGCGCCGCCTTCAGCGGATCCAGCGCGTCGCCATACAGCTTCCAGCGCTCGACCGAGGATGAATAGATCGGCTGGCGCACCTGCCAGCGGCTCGGCGTCCGCACGGTGCGCTCGGTCTCGTTGAAACGCAGGCAGGCATCGTCCCACTCGATCCCGAGGAATCCGATCAATCCGCGGGCGCGATTTTCGAAATCGGCGACCGTTTCTTCGTAGGGCATGTCGTGGATATCCAGCGGGATGACCTTGGCCCAATGGCGCATCAGGCGGTCATACTGCCGGTAATACTGCCCAAGCTTGGTCAGATCGGCATTATAGCCGTGCGCCTCGGAAAAATTATGCATGAAACAGGACGCGCAATTGTCCATCGGGTCACGCCGGCAATGGATGATGCGGGCGTTCGGCAAGATCAGGCTGATGAAGGCCAGCAGCTCGAAATTATGCGGCATCTTGTCGACGACAAGCCGCGCCTTGCTGTTGCGTCTGCTGAGATCGTCGAGATACTTCGATCCAAGCTCCTTGGCCTTGGCCGCAGTGAGCGCCGCCATGCCCTTGGTGAAAATGGCTGGGTCGAGCTTGTCGAACCCAAGTTCGCCGGCAAGTGAACGAATGGTCGACAACTCGCCGGCGCCATAGATATCGCGATGGCTGGCGCATATCTGCTCGGTCAGCGTCGTTCCCGACCGGGGCATGCCGACGATGAAGACCGGGCGCCTGGATGGATTTCCCAAACTGGCTCGCGTCTTGAAGAAGCCAGCGTCGAAAGTGTCGATGAAGCTGTCGTAAAGCTGGGTGTGCCGGTCGATGTCGAAATCATTGCCGGAAATCGCCTTGGCCCTCGCGAAATGGCGGATGGCCGGGCCATACTCGCGCTGATCGTTGAGCATCTTGCCGGCGGCGTGGTGCAGCACTACCCGCTCGCGATCGGTGGTTGTCGGCAATTCCAGGCGTTTCAGCACCAAAGGCAACGTCGGATCGTCCTTGACCGCCCGGCGCGCAAGCGCCATTCCAGCCAGCGCCTCGACATGGCCCGGGTCGATGGCAAGGGCCTTGCTGAAGCATTCGACCGCCTCGGCCGGCCGGCCAATGTCGGTGAGCAAATCGCCCATACCGGCAAGTGCCATCACCGACTGGCCGTCGATAGCCAGCGCCTGGCGATAGAACCCTTCGGCAATGTCGCCCTCGAGCTGGCTACGATAGGAGCGGCCGAGATTGCACAGCGCTTCGATGAGCCCTCCGTCGAGCTCGATCGCCTTTCTCAGATGTCTGCGCGCCTTGTCGACGTTGCCGGTGACATTGTAGGCATTGCCGAGATTGTTGCGGAAGATGGCGTTGTCCGGTTCGAGCTTGACCGCCCTTTCCATATAGGCAATGGCGGCGTCATGATGCTCGGCCTCGATGGCGAGCGTGCCCATCAGGTTCAGCGCCATGGCATTTTTGGGCTGCGTGCGAAGCACCGTCTGGTAGCAGAACTCGGCCTCGCGAAAACGCTTGCGCCGTTGCAGGTCGATGCCGCGCTGCAATGTCTTTTCCGCCGGCTCACCGGCGGTCGGCAGCGAGGCTGAGATCATTGCCGGCAGACCCAGGGGTTGCCGGCGTGGCAAGAGCGGCATCCGTCAGATCCCGGTCGCGACCTGCGACGAACCAATCAGAACTTCAGGGTAACGCCAAGCTGGAGATTGTGGGAGTACAATTTGGCGTTCTCGTATGTGCCGCCGCCATCATTGTCGTCTAGATCCACGCTTGTCACGGCCTTGAAGCGGTAACCGAAATCGAGGTCGACATTCTGCGTTACCGCGTAGGTAACACCGGCGCCCACCTGGCCGGCGAAACCCCAGCCGCCAGGCCCGTATCCATAGGCGTGGCCATCAAAATGAGTATCGGCGGTAACATAGGCCGCGCCGAGACCGCCGCCGACATAGAGTTTGGCATCACCAAAATGCGCAACATCGGCCCAGACGTTGGCGAGAAGATAGGTGGCCGACAGATTGCCGGAAGCTGGGCCGGAACCTTGGTCGGCAGGAGGGAAGCTGAAGCTGTACTCGCTTGCCTTGTAGCGCGCGTAGGACAGTTCGCCTTCCACGCGGAACGTGTCGTTGATCCGCCGACCGACAGCGCCGCCGATCACGAACCCACTGTCAAGATCCACGGAATACCGACCACTATCGTAGTCCGTCTTCACATTGTTGGCAAAGCTGGCGCCGCCGAAGAGCGTGACGTACCAGAGATCCTCCGCCCTCGGCACGTCGACAAGCGCGTCTGCGGCGTAGGCCGAACTCCAGCCAAGCGCCAATGCAAATGTCGAAACGCCAGCCAGCAGGCACAGTTTCATCGTCGAATCCCCTCGCAACAACTAGTGACTAATATCACTCTTGCTTGGCGGCCGAGCTGTCAAGAACGCAAACGAGATCAAGGAGCAAAGCGAGGTCGGGAACGATCTTTTGAGAATTCTTGTTGCCGCACCGCAACATAGCAGCGCATGCTAATGTTTCTGGCGGCAGGCGCATGGCTGTCCCTTCCGTTTGAAATCGCGCTAGTCGGCCTGCCTTGCCGCCACCCTGCGCATGGAGATCACCCGCCGGCGGCGGATCTCGGTGCGCATCACCGTCAGGTGCAGCGCGAAGAACAGCACGGTGAAGCCGAGCGCCATCACCAGCAGCGGCCATAGCAGGCTGGGATCGATCGTCGGTCCGCCGAGCCGGAACACCGAGGCCGGCTGGTGCAGCGTGTTCCACCAGTCGACCGAGAATTTGATGATCGGGATGTTGATGAAGCCGACCAGCGTGATGATGGCGGCGGCCCAGGCGGCACGGCTGGCGTCATCCAGCGCGCGCGTCAGCGCGATGATGCCGAGATACATCAGGAAGAGGATGAAGACTGAGGTCAGGCGGGCATCCCACACCCACCAGGTGCCCCACATCGGCTTGCCCCAGATGGAGCCGGTGACCAGCGCAAGCGCGGTGAAGGTGGCGCCGATCGGGGCTGCAGATTTCAGCGCGACGTCGGCCAGCGGATGGCGCCAGACCAGCGTACCGAGCGCGGCGACCGCCATCACCGTGTAGCACATCATGGCGAGCCAGGCGAAAGGCACGTGGATGTACATGATGCGCACCGTGATGCCCTGCTGGAAATCCTCAGGCGCGGCAAAGCTCATATAGAGACCGATGGCTAGCAGGATCGCGGCGATCGACGCCAGCCACGGCACCAGCCTGTCGGCCAGCCCGACAAAGCGCGTCGGGTTGGCGAGGTCGGTCCAGCCGGCGAGGCGTGAGGAGGTGTCGCTCATAAGGTCTAGATAGACCGGCGGCGCGTTCGGGGCAATCGAGCGGTTGTCGCAGTGCTTACCCTCTCCCTTGTGGGGAGGTCGCTGCAAAGCAGCGGGGTGGGGGTGGTGGGGCACTACCTCCACCCGGACCCTACGGGTCCGACCTCCCCACATGGGGGAGGTAAAAAAGCCTACGCCGCTTCGATATTCACCGTGCGGCTGAGACGGCGGACTTCCTCGTCGTTGAGCAGGCCGCCGGCGCGCAACAGGCTGGCGAAACGGCCATTGCGCAGCGACAGTTCGGCGAAGCCGCCCATCTCGACCACCTTGCCCTTGTCCATGAACACGACCAGGTCGGCGTCGCGAACGGTGGTCAGGCGGTGGGCGATGATGAAGGTGGTGCGGTTGCGCCTCAGTTCGTCGATGGCTTCCTTGACGCGGTCCTCGGTCTCGACGTCGAGCGCGCTCGTCGCCTCGTCGAGCACCAGGATCGGTGCGTCCTTGAGCACGGCGCGGGCAATGGCGATGCGCTGACGCTCGCCGCCCGAAAGCTGGCCGCCGCGCTCGCCAACGACGGTGTCGTAACCGGCGCTCTTGGCAAGGATGAAATCCTGCGCGGCAGCCGCGTTGGCGGCGGCGTGAACCTCGTCATAAGTCGCCTCGGCACGACCGACGCGGATGTTGTCCTCGATCGAGCGGTTGAGCAGGCCGGCATCCTGGAAGACGGTGGCGATCGAATGACGCAGCGACTTGCGGGTCACCGTGCGGGTGTCGATGCCGTCGATCAGGATACGGCCATGAGACGGCGAGAAGACGCGCTGCAAGAGGTTGATCAGCGTCGTCTTGCCGGCGCCGGTCGGGCCGACGATGGCAACCGTCTGCCCGGCCTGGACCTCGAAGGAGACGTCGTCGACGCCCTGCCGCGAATTGGCAAACTCGAAGCCGACATTCTCGAAGCGGACATGGCCGGTGACGTTGGTGAGGTCGCGCAAGCCGTCCGGCTCGGCGGAGTCGGCGGCCGAATCCTCGAGGTGATAGAAGTCCTCGAGCTTGGCGCGGGCTTCGGAAATCTGGTTGGCGAAAGCCGACATCTGGTCGAGGCGGGCAATCAGCAGCGTGGCAAAGCCGGTGAAGGCGATGACGTCGCCGATCTTGAGCTGGCCATGGGTGACCAGATAGGCGCCGATCAAAAGCACAACCATCATCGAAATGGTCGACGACAGGCGGTGCAGCGCATTGGCCATCGCCCACCAGTCGAGCACCGGGTTCTGCGCGTCGAGCAGGTTCTTGACATAGCGGCGCAGCGTATCGGCCTCGTGGCCGAGACGGTTGTAGCTCTGCAGCACGGCGACATTGCTGACCGAGTCGGTCACATGCGCGAACACCTGATGGTAGTGGCGCTCGACCGCGGCCTGGCCCGCCTTGGTGCGCTTCATCACAAGCCGGCCGATGCCGACATAGAGAACGCCCAGCGCCATCAGCACCAGCGACATGCGAAGATCCATGCTTATAGCTGTCGGAATCAGCAGAGCCAGCGCAACAGCCGTCGACAGATGCTGGCGCATGAATTCAAGCCACAGGCTGAACAGCGTCTCGACGGCGCGCAGCAGCGTGTGCAGCGCGTTGGAGGTGCCGCGCTGGTGGTGCCAGGCGAGCGGCATGGTGATCACGCGCTCGAACGACTGGCACAGCACCTCGCTGCGCCGCTTGTGGGCAAAACGGTCGGCGCCGCGCGCCACCAGCACGAAGGCGACGATGTTAAAGGCGCCGAGACCGGCCCACAGCGCCAGCGTCGAAAACACCGAACCCTTATCGGAGATGGCGTCGATTACCCGGCCGAACATGATCGGCTCGAGGATGGCGATAATGGCGAGCGCGACATTCGCACCGCAGATAAACGCAACGCGCTTCCTGTCGGCTGCGAGATAACCCAGCGCTCTCCAGTAGATTTGCAGAAGTGACACTTCAGCTACTCCGCCCAAAACATTATTGTGCACCGCACCATTTCTTGACACGTACCGGTTAACGGGTCGCAAAACAATGCCCGTCTACCTCTTCCGTTCCCATTCTGCGAACAAAAGATGACGACGTTGCGAAATCTGCCGTGATCACCTAACGGTTTGAGATAAAAGGTGAAATGTCAGTCTTGCGGCAAAATCATGGCAGCAGCTGGCCCTGCCACATTTTTAGTCACTGCACGCTTGGACCGCCGTTATCGGGAAGGCACGCCGTTCTGCGCCAGGAGCATGCCGAAGTAGAAAACGCGCGCCTCGAAAGGCGCGCGTCAATAACCTGAAGCCTTTGATTTTACGAGGGTATCTTGACGACCACCTCGGTCTTGTCGCCGGCTTTCGGCTGAAAACCGGAAGATTTTGTCTTGGTTCCATTGACTTCGAGCGAGATGGATTTGGCCTTTTTGTCGCGGATGACGCGAACCTTGATCTCCGACCCCAGCATCTTCAGCGTGGCAGAATAGCCGTCCCAATGGCTGGGCAGTTTCGGCCGGAACGTGATCTGCTTGCCCCGCCGCTCAATGCCCAGAATGCCTTCGACCGCAGCACGGTAGAGCCATCCCGCTGAGCCCGTATACCAGGTCCAGCCGCCGCGACCGCCCTTGTCCTCACCGGAATAGATGTCGGCGGCGACGACGTACGGCTCGACGCGATAATGCTCGGCCGATGCATCGTCGAGCGCATGGTTGACCGGGTTCAGCATCGAGAAGCAGCGATAGGCATCGTCGGTGCGGCCCATTTCGGCGAGCGCGATCACGAACCAGGTCGCCGCATGGGTGTACTGGCCGCCGTTCTCGCGCACGCCCGGCGGATAACTCTTGATGTAACCAGGGTCCTTTCTCGTGTTCTGGAAGGCCGGGGTAAACAGTTTGACGATCTTGAGCTTGTCGTCGACCAGCAGGTTCGTCGCCTGCTGCATCGCCGTGGTCGAGCGCGCGGGGTCGCCCTCGCCGGAGAGCACGCTCCACGACTGCGCGATGGAGTCGATCTTGCACTCGTCCGAATTGTGCGAGCCAAGCGGCGTGCCGTCATCGTAGCTGCCGCGGCGATACCACTGGCCGTCCCAGGCGGTGCTTTCCAGCGCCCGCTTCAGCACATCGGCGTGTTTTGTCCAGGCCTGCGCCCGCTTGGTGTCGCCCTGCCCCTTGGCCACGGTGGTAAAGTCGCCCAGCGTCTTCAAAAGGAACCAGCCGAGCCAGACACTCTCCCCCTTGCCGGCTTCGCCGACGCGGTTCATGCCGTCGTTCCAGTCGCCGCCGAGGATCAGCGGCAGCCCGGCCGGGCTGCTGCGCTTGACCGCAAGGTCGAGCGCGCGCGCGCAATGGTCGTAAAGCGAAGCGCTCGTCTTGGAGATTTCCGGCGTGAAGAAGGCGTCGTGCTCGCCCTCGCCCAACACCTGCCCGTCGATGAAAGGCAGCTGCTCCTTCAGGATCCCTGTATCGCCGGTCACCTCGATGTAGCGATTGGTGGCATGCGCCAGCCAGACCACATCGTCGGAGATCATAGTGCGCACGCCGGCGTCGGTGCGCGGCAACCACCAATGCTGGACGTCGCCTTCGGGGAACTGCCGGCGCGCCGCATTGAGGATCTGGTTGCGCGCCAGTTTCGGATCATGCGCAAGCAGGGCCAGCGTGTCCTGTAGCTGGTCGCGGAAGCCGAAGGCGCCGCTTGCCTGATAAAAGGCCGAGCGGGCGCGGATGCGGCAGGCCAGGCTCTGATAGGGCAGCCAGTGATTGACCATGGCGTCGAGCGCCTTGTCGGGCGTCTCGACCTGGATGGTGTCGAGGAAGCCGCGCCAGACGCGTTCATTATCGGCCAGCCGCTGGTCGAAATCCTTGCCCGAATGGGTCTGCACCAACGCGCTCGCTTCGGCTGATGTAGCGGCGTCGCCAAGCAGCCAGACCAGCGTGACGTCGCCGCCGGCAGGGATGTCGATGTCGCTGGCGACAGCTGCGCACGGATCGTCGCCGGCCTCGACGCGGCCCGACAGGCCGGCGCCGCTGACGACAGTGTGCGGGAAGGCGCTGGTGCCCTGCCTGCCGATGAACTCGCCACGATCGGCTGTCACCGAATGCACCGGACCGGTGGCGGCCAGGAAGGCCACCCGGTCGCCGAAATCGAGACCGTAGGGGTTTTGCGCCAGAAGCGCGCCGGTCGCTGGATCCCTGGACGGGATGATGGTCGCAGCCGTGCTCGAGCGATGGCTGCCGAGAACCCATTCGGCATAGGCATAGATGCGCAGCCGCGCCGGCGCCGAGCCCGAGTTCTGGATGCGCAGCCGCGTGATCTTCACTGGATCGACGGGATCGACGACGTGCGTCAGATCCATTGACAGCGGGCCGCGTTTGGATCGGAAGGTCGAGAAGCCCTGGCCGTGCCATGTCTCATAGGTCATCGAGGGATCGCGGACCACGGCAGCCAGCGGCGAGAATGCCTTGCCGCTGGCCTGATCGTAGATGTAGATGCCCTCGCCCGGCCGGTTGGTGACCGGATCGTTCGACCATGGCGTCAGTTGGTAATCGCGGCTGTTGCGGCTCCAGGTGAAGGCAGCGCCTTCGGCCGAGACATGGAATCCGAACGAGGCGTTCGAGACGACGTTGATCCAGGGCTGCGGAGTCGTGCGCCGGCCGGTGAGACGCGTGACATAGTGACGGCCATCGCCTTCGAAACCGCCGAAGCCGTTCCACTGGCTGAGGCCGCTGCCGTCGGCGCTGCTGTCGGACGCGGCATGGTATGCAGGCGCCGCCGGCACCGGCAGAGACGGCTCGCGCAGTGACGCGGGGGCCGCCGGCTGCAGGCCATCGCGTGCTTGCAAGGCTGCCGCCTCGGCGCGTTCGATCTGGTCGAAGATGGTGCCGTTGCGCGTGTGCAGAACCACGCGGGCAACCGCCAGCAGCGTCTTGTACGTCGCCTCGTCCATCAGGTCGCGGCGCACGGCGAAGATGTGCTGGCGCGGCCCGAGTTCCTTGCCGCGCAGGCGGCTGTTTTCGCACAGCGTTTCGACCGCGCGCTGCAGGTCCTGGACATAGGACGATGCCTGCTCGTTGACGACCACGAAGTCGATCATCATGCCGCGGGCGCGCATATACTCCTGGAAGCGCAGCGCCTGGGCGACAATTTCGAGGTCGGCCACGTCGCCGATGCGGACCAGGAAGATCGGGAAATCGCCCGAAATGCTGGTCGGCCACAGGCTGGACTGCTTGCCCAGCCCCGAAGCGATGGATTCGCCGGGCAGGCGCAGGAACGGATCGGGATAGATCAGGAAGCGCGCCAGCTTCTGCACGTTGGCGGCGTCGGTCAGGCTGAGACCAAGATGGCGGGTCTGCACCTGCGAACGCGTCCAGGCAAGCATCGCCTGGCGAGCAAAACTTTCGGGATGGTCGAGCCTGGCGATGGCCTCGTCCAGTTCGGCGCGGTTGGCGCCGACGGCGGTCCAGAAGGTCAGCGATATCTTCTTGTTGGCCGGCACCCGCACCTGGCGGCGCAGGGCCGCTACCGGATCGAGGGTGAAGCCGTGGTGACCGCCAAGCTTGGCGCCGGGATCGAAGGCCGCCGCTTCCGCGATGGTACGGCCACGGCCGATGAAGGCACGGCGGTCGGTTTCGGCCTCGGCATCGCGCGCCGACCCGGACGGATCGGTGACGAAATGCACCATGGTGACGTCAGGCTCGTTCTTCTCGCGCTTGCGCCTGGTGGCAAAGATGGCGCCGTTATTGGCAGCGATCTCGGTCTCGATAAACATTTTCGAGAACGCAGGATGGGCATTGTCGGAGGCTTCGTTGCCCAGCACCAGCTCGGCAAAGGAGGTCACCTCGATATGCCGGTCAGTGGCGCCGTCGTTGTAGAGCGTGACGCGCCGTCCCTCGCCATTGCCTTCCGAGATGACGATGCATTCGACCTCCGAACGAAGCGAGCCCACTGTTTTGACGAAGCTCGCCTTGTCGTCGGAAAACAGCGTCTGCACTCTCTCGCCGGTCGCCTGCTTCGGCTCCGCGGTGGCCGACCACCAGTCGCCGCTGCCGGCGTCGCGCAGGAAGATGTAGGAGCCGAGCCGGTCTTCGGTCGGGTCGGGCTGCCAACGGGTGACGGCGAGTTCGCCCCAGCGGCTGTAACCGGAACCGGTGGCCGAGACCATGACGGAGTAGCGGCCATTGGACATGACGCTGGTGGCGCGCAACGCCCTCAGCGGGTCGAGGACGATGCGCGAATCCGGGCTCTCGACCTCGGTCTCGTCCTTCGAGCGCTCGTCGGCTTCGGTCCTGACCGTGGCGGTCGGGATGTCGCGCGGCGCCCTCTCCTGCAGCAGGAGTTCGGCAGACTCGATCACCGGATCGCTGTGGAAGCGGTCGCGCAGCCGGCCCTCGAAGATGGCGTCGGCAACGGCGGCGATCGACATGCCGGAGTGATGCGCCATGTAGTTCAGGACAACAGCGTGGTCGGTGCCTTCCGGCACGCGCTGCGGCGTGAAGTCGACGGCGTCGTAAAAGCCATGCCGGCCGAGAGCGCCGATGGAGCGCAGCCTAGCCAGATTCTGGACGGATTCGCGCGGTGTGAACTGCGCCGCGAGGATCGTGGCGTAAGGGGCGATCACCGTGTTCTGGCCAAGGCCGCGCTTGAGGCCAAGTCCGGGCACGCCGAAATTGGTATACTGGTAGGTCAGTTCGCGGTCGCGGGCATTGTAGGCCGCTTCCGAAATGCCCCAGGGCACGTTCTTCGAACGCGCGTACTGGATCTGACGCTTGATGATCAGCTTGCTGGTCTGGTTGAGGATCGAGCCCTGCGGTTCCTTCATCACCAGTGGCGGCATCAGATACTCGAACATCGAGCCCGACCAGGACATCAGCGCACCCTGGAAGCCGATCTCGACGATCGGCCTTCCAAGCCGGAACCAATGCTCCGTGGGCAGGTCACCCTTGGCGATGGCGAACAGGCTGGTCAGCCGCGCCTCGGAGGCGAGCAGATCGTAGCAGCTCTCATCGAGCTGGTGCTCCTCGACCCGGTAGCCGATCGAGAGCAGTTTGCGCTCCTGACGCATCAGGAAAGAGAAATCCATCTCGAAGGCATAGCGGCGGCAGCGTTCGCGCAGCGCCAGCAGCTTGGCGCGCAAGGCTTCGACGGCGTTTTCGTCGCTGTGCGAGTCATGCACATGCGCCTCGCAGGTCGCTTCCAGCCGTGCCGCCCAGTCGGCGATAATGTCGCTGCGCTGCGATCCGGCCTCGGTGTGGATGGCGGTGGCGAGCTTGCGGATCTCGCCGGCAAGCACGGCCAGGTTAATGGTGCGGATCGAGGCCATCTCCGGCTGCGCCTTGATGGTCATGACGGCGCGCCGCATGCCATCGAGGCGATCGGCCAGACGCTGGCGCAACGGCCGCAGTTGCCGGCGGTCGTCAGGCAATTCCTCGAGGCTCTCGTCAAGGATGCTCACCGTGTCGAGGACGCCTTCGAAATCGCCCTGCAGGTGAACGGACGGGGCTTCCGCCCATTCGGCGCAGGCAGCCGCCACCGCGACCAGATGTCCGGCGAGATTGCCGCTGTCGACGGCCGAGATGTAAAGCGGATAGAGCGGCTTGAGCGTCGTCGTGTCGTACCAGTTGAAGAGGTGGCCACGGTTGCGCGGCATGCTCTCGATGGTCGTCATCGTGGCGTCGATCCGGGTGATGGCGTCGGAGAGCGCAATCCAGCCGAAATCGCGTGCCGACACCACCGACAGCAGGTAGACGCCGATATTGGTCGGCGACGTCCGCGGCGCTACAACCGGAGCCGGGCTTTCCTGGAAATTGTCGGGCGGCAGATTGTGGTGCTCGGCCGTGACGAAGGTTTCGAAATAATGCCAGGTGCGGCGCGCCACGGTGCGCAGCGCGTGGATGTCGGCCTGCGATATGCGCAGGCGGTCCTCGGTCTCGGCCGAGCGGCTGATCCAGCAGGCAACCGCCGGCGAACCGATCCAGAACAGAGCGAAGAAGAAGGCGACGAAGGCACCGGTGGAATCGGCCAGCACGGGGATAGCGAGACCGACGACGCCGATGATCACGGCGCCATACATCATGCTGTAATAGGAGCCGATATCGTTGTCGCCGCCCTTGTGCGCCTGCGACGCGGTGCGCCATTCCAGCAGGTTCTGGCGGCTGACGAACAGGCGGTAGAGCGTGCGCACGATGGCGTCGCCCATCATCCAGGCATTGTGCGCCATCAACAGCACTTTCAGCGCCACAAGGGCCGTGCCGAAGACGGTGTCGTGCGCCAGCGCGGAGAAATGGCCGCGCGGCGTCTGGTCGCCGCTCTTGGGCAGGACGGCGTTGACGACATCGAAGGTCGGCGCCATGAACAGCGACAGGATCAGCAGCGCCTGCCACTGCGCGGCCTGCGTGAAGGGCAGCAGCGTCCAGCCGGCGATCGCCGCCATCACCCAGAAGATCGGGGTCAGCGAGCGGCGCAGATTGTCGACCATCTTCCAGCGCGACAGCGCCGGCACGCCGGAACGCGGCGAGAAGATGAAGCGCAGCAGCTGCCAGTCGCCGCGCGCCCAGCGGTGGTGGCGCGAGGCGTCGACCGAGTAGCGGGTAGGATAGTCCTCGACCAGTTCGACATCGGTGACAAGTGCTGCGCGCGCCAACGCACCTTCGAGCAGATCGTGGCTGAGGACGGTGTTTTCCTCGATGCGGCCCTGCAGCGCCGCCTCGAAAGCGTCGACGTGATAAAGGCCCTTGCCGGTGAAGGAGCCGTCGCTGAAGACGTCCTGGTAGAGGTCCGAAACGGCAAAGACGTAAGGATCGAGACCGCTGTTGGACGAGAAGACGCGCTGGAAGAAAGAAGCGTCGTCGCCGCTGGTGAGCGAGGCTGTGATGCGCGGCTGCAGAATGGTGTAGCCGGCGGTAACGACGCGCTTTGTCGCGTCGAAATGCGGGCGGTTGAGCGGATGGGCGAGCTTGCCGACCAGTGACGACACGGCGTCGCGCGTGGTGCGCGTGTCGGCGTCGAGCGTCATGACATAGACGACCTTTTCCGGCAGCGGCACGTCGAGCGGCAGGAAGGTGGTGTCGCTGTCGCCGCGCAAGAGAAGGTTCAGCTCATGCAGCTTGCCGCGCTTACGCTCCCAGCCCATCCAGGCGCCCTGCGCCTGGTTGTAGAGCCGGCGGCGATGCAGGATATAGAAACGCGGCGCGCCTTCCGAGGGATAACGGGCATTGAGCCTGGCGATCTCGTCGCGCGCATATTGCAGGATCTCGATGTCGGCGGCGTCGATCTCGGTCTTGGAATCCGGCCAGTCGGACAGCAGCGCGAAATGGATTTCTTCGGCCGTGTTGGCGAGGTGATGCACCTCGATGTTGCGGATGTTTTCCTCGACATCATCGCGCGAGCCGATCAGCGACGGCACCACGACCAAGGTGCGTGATGCCGCTGGAATGCCGTGCTTGTAATCATAGCCGACGAGCCGCGTCGGCTTCAGGAACAGTGAAACAACGGTGTTGAAGAAGGCGAGCGCGCCTTCGCTGGCAGGCACCGCAAACAGCGCCAGCATCAGCGTGATGGATTCCACCGACAGGCCGAGATGGGCAAGCGCATTGCCGGAGACAACCAGCAGCAGCACCGTCAGCAGGAAGACCGGCACAACGATGCCGAGCCAGCCCGTGGCGGTGAAGGCGCGCTTGAAGGTCACATGGAAGGGCGGCCGGTAGCCGATCGCCTCTTCCAGATCCGGCCGGCGCGGGCCGACCAGGAAGAAGCCGACATCGGTATGCATGGCCGGATCGGCTGATGCATCCGGCACGCCGGAGGCATCGGTGACGCCGGGGACATGGCTGGCCAGCTCGATGGCCTTTTCGGCGACACGGAATTCGGACAGGTCGGAGCGGCGCGCCAGTTGCTCGATTGACGTGCGGTACTGGTCGCGCGAAAAGAAATCGAGCGCGGCGAAATCGGTGCGCTCGCGCAACAGCGTGTCGATGCGGCTGACGCCCTCGAACCACACCGTCCAGTCGACGTCGTTGATGAGGCGCAGGCCGCGGATGATGTTGCCGGTGGTGACATTGCCGCTGGACAGCGTGCGATGCTCGGAAATGATGATTTCCTCGGCGTCGGAGCCGGTTTTCTCGAGCTCGACCTCCAGCCATTCCAGCGCCCTGCCGGCATTCTGCGAGCCGTCGCGCAGGCGGTAGAGCAACTGGGTGGCGAAGGTGGTGTCCTGCGCATGCGCGCCGTAGCCCGACAGGATCTTCCGGCGGTCTGCATTGTCGTCGGTCGCCAGCACGCGGTCGGCGACCTCGTTGGCGATATGGCGCATCTGCCTGGTGCGGTCGACGCGCACGGCGATGCGGCGCAGATTCTCGATCAAAACGAAGCGCAGCAGCGACGGCAGCGCCCAGAGCTCGCCGATCTTGAGCGGCTCGACCGACTGAAAACCCTCGACGATGGATTTGAACATGGTCGCCGAAACCGAACTGTCGGAATGGGCGACATAGCTCCAGGCCAGGGCCAGCGCGCGCGGCACCGCGGCGCGATCGGCCACTTCCAGGGTCGGCAACTGCCGGTAGAAACGGCGCGGCAGGTCGCGCTTCACCTGAAAAATGGTCTCCTCGACGAGATAATTGTTGTCGAGCAGCCATTGCGCGGCAGGCGTGATGGTTTCGCCCTTGGCCTGGGCGGCATTGGTCGAGCGGTAGACTTCGAGGATTTTCTTGGCGCTGTCGCGGATGCGGGCCTGGAAATCGAACGGCGTCAGGCCGAACAGGTCCTTGATGTCGCCGTTGGCGAGGCTTTCGCCCAGCGCGCGCAGCCGCTCTTCGGGCAGGAAATTGGAGCGTATCGGCTCTTCGGTGATGACCGGGAAGCCGGCGCTGGACTTTTCGATTTGGGCAGGATTTGTCTGGATATTCATTGAAAATTCCGCATGGGGGACGCGATGCGGCGCCACCGCCACGGCAATGTCCCTAAAACCGATTCAAATGCAATTGGTTGCATGATTACACTGGCCGAAAGTTTTGCTTCGCACCACGCCAGAGGCGTTATCCCTTCGACATTTTAAGTGGGGCTTTCGACAACTCAAGGACGAGCACCCCCGCCCTCCCGTCCGCCTTGGAACGACGGAAGGATTCGGGCTTTTTCGTGATCCAGACAACAGCTTACGCCAGATTTCTCCGGCGTGCGATCATGTTTGGCAACAGGCGTTAATCGTTGTGCTGGCGGTGCGGCTGGCCCAGCCTGGCTATCCGGATGACGAACACGGTCGTCGGCCGTACCGGTTCAACCCGTAGTTTTGCCTGCGGACCGAGCAACAGCGTGTCGAGGGGTCCAAGACGAGACGATGTCGGGCCGCTGAGGCCGACCTCGCCGTCGAACGGCAGGATCAGGGTCATAGCGCTGGTCGGCCGGATATCGGTCGGAACCGAAACCATCAGAGGCTGGACCGAGTGCGTTGCCCGCCCGCGGCGGGTCATGACGTTGAGGTCGGTGATCGGACCGGAGATCAGCGCGGCCGTGGTCGGCACATCGGCCGGGAAGGACAGCGGGGCGGAAGCCGCCGTCACTTCGGCCGGCCGCCGGCCAGCAATGTCAAGGACGATCCCCTCGCCTTCCAGCACGGCCAGCGTGCGGTCGACGCCGGCAAAGCCCGAGAACGGCCCGCTATCCTCGACTCGCGCCATCGAAACGCGCCAGTCGAAATCGTCGAGCCCGGCGCCGTCCGGCGAGACGGCGATCTCGGTGGTCGTGCCGCCGCCATTCTTCCACGGCATGACCCGGTAGTCGGCGGCCCGTAGGATGCGCATCATTTAAGCCAATCAGCCTAAAATACCGGGCAGATTGAGCTGGTGCTCCTTCGCGCACTCGATGGCGATGTCGTAGCCGGCATCGGCGTGGCGCATAACGCCTGTCGCCGGATCGTTCCACAACACGCGCTCCAGGCGCCTTGCGGCGTCCGGCGTGCCGTCGGCGACGATGACCATGCCGGCATGCTGCGAGAAGCCCATGCCGACGCCGCCGCCATGATGCAGCGACACCCAGGTCGCGCCCGACGCGGTGTTGAGCAACGCATTGAGCAGCGGCCAGTCGGAGACGGCGTCGGAGCCGTCCTTCATCGCTTCCGTCTCGCGGTTGGGCGAAGCCACCGAGCCGGAATCAAGGTGGTCGCGGCCGATGACGACGGGCGCCTTGAGTTCGCCCCTGGCCACCATCTCGTTGAAGGCGAGCCCCAGCCTGTGGCGGTCGCCGAGGCCGACCCAGCAGATGCGCGCCGGCAGGCCCTGAAAGGCGATGCGCTCACGTGCCATGTCCAGCCAGTTGTGCAGATGGGTGTTGCCGGGGGTGAGTTCGCGCACTTTGGCGTCGGTCTTGTAGATGTCCTCGGGATCGCCCGAAAGGGCGGCCCAGCGGAACGGGCCGATGCCCCGGCAGAACAGCGGCCTTATATAGGCCGGCACGAAGCCCGGAAAGGCAAAGGCGTTCTCGAAGCCTTCGTCCTTGGCGACCTGGCGGATGTTGTTGCCATAGTCGAGCGTCGGCACGCCGGCGTTCCAGAAATCCACCATCGCCTCGACATGCTCGCGCATCGAGGCGCGGGCGGCCTTCTCGACAGCCTTGGGATCGGAGACGCGCTTCTCGCGCCACTCAGCCATCGTCCAGCCCTTGGGCAGATAGCCGTTGATCGGGTCATGCGCCGAGGTCTGGTCGGTGACCATGTCGGGGCGGATGCCCCGCTTGAACATTTCCGGCACGATGTCGGCCGCATTGCCGAGCAGGCCGACCGACTTCGCCTCGCCGGCCTTGGTCCAGCGCTCGATCATTTCCATCGCTTCGTCGAGCGTCTCGGCCTTGTCGTCGACATAGCGGGTGCGCAGCCGGAAATCGATCGAGTCCGGATTGCATTCGATGGCCAGGCAGCAGGCGCCGGCCATGACGGCGGCAAGCGGCTGGGCGCCGCCCATGCCGCCGAGGCCACCGGTCAGGATCCATTTGCCCCTAAGATTGCCATTGTGGTGCTGGCGTCCGGCCTCGACGAAGGTCTCATAAGTGCCCTGCACGATGCCTTGCGTGCCGATGTAGATCCAGGAGCCGGCCGTCATCTGGCCGTACATCATCAGGCCTTTTTTATCGAGCTCGTTGAATTTGTCCCAGGTCGCCCAATGCGGCACCAGGTTGGAGTTGGCGATCAGCACGCGCGGCGCATCGGTGTGCGTCCGGAAGACGCCGACCGGCTTGCCGGACTGGACCAGCAGCGTCTCGTCTTCATTGAGGGTCTTCAACGAGGCGACGATGCTGTCGAAATCGTTCCAGGTGCGCGCGGCCCGGCCGATGCCGCCATAGACGACGAGCTCATTGGGGTTTTCGGCGACATCGGGATCGAGGTTGTTCATCAGCATGCGCAGCGGCGCTTCGGTCGTCCAGTATTTGGCGTTGAGCTTGTCGCCGCGGGGCGCGCGCACTTCGCGGATGTTGTGGCGAGGATTATTCATCATTGTCCCTTTGGAGTAAGGCGGCGTCTCAGCGCCCGGCCCAGTCAATGGCGGATTGGAGGATTTTCGTCAGTATGGCGCGCATCGGCGCGGCGAACTCGGCATCATAAGGCACCGGCCAATTGTCCGGTTCGCCCTTGCCCTCGGGCTCGCGCAAATAGCCGCGATCGGCAAGTTCCATCTGCAGCGCATGGTAGCCGCCTTGCGGATTGCCGAAATAGCGGGTGATCCAGCCACCCTTGAAACGGCCGTTGATGACATTGCTTTCACCGCTCTCGGCCATGATCTGGCCAACCAGCGCCTGCAGCGTAGGATCCGCGGTCTGGCCGTCATTGGTGCCGAGATTGAACACCGGCAGCGTGCCGTAGAACAGGCGCGGCAGCACCGACGGGATCGAGTGGCAATCGTAAATGACGACCTTCTCATGCAGGCCGCGCAGCCTGACGGCCTGGGCCGCCAGCATTTCATGGTAAGGCACGAAATACGCTATGCGGCGTTGGTCTATCTCCGACGGCGTCGGTTCCGCGCCGGGCAGATACAGCGGATCGCCGTCGAAGGTCTCGGTCGGGCATAGCGTCGTTGTCGTCTGCCCGGGATAGAGCGAGGCGCCGGAAGGATCGCGGTTGACGTCGATGACGGTGCGCGAGATCGACGTATGCACAATCGTCGCGCCAAGGCCGGCGGCGAAATCGTAGAGATTGTCGATCCACCAGTCGCAATCGCGGCGGCCGTGCCAGGGCGAGACCAGCCGATTGTCGATGCCGGCGAGATCGATACCCGTGTGCGGGATCGACACCAACAGGGGTGCCGTGCCTTCGGTCACTGTCAGCCAGTCGGTCATGTCAGACTCCCGAGATCGAAGGCAATGTCACCGCGCTCGCAGCCTTGATGGCAGCGCCGCTGCGCACCATGGCGATGGCTTTTTCCATGTCAGGGTGGAAATGCCGGTCATTGTCGAGATGCGGCACCTCGGCGCGGACCAGCTTGCGAACCGCTTCCAGAGCTGCACTCGACGCCAGCGGCGCATGGAAATCGCAGCCTTGCGCGGCGGCCAAGAGTTCGATGCCGATGACGGCCGTGGCGTTTTCGATCATGCCGATCAGCCGGCGAGCGCCGTGTGCGGCCATCGAGACATGGTCTTCCTGGTTGGCCGAGGTCGGGATGGAATCGACACTTGCCGGATAGGCCTTCTGCTTGTTCTCAGAGACGAGCGCCGCCGCCGTCACCTGCGGGATCATGAAGCCGGAGTTCAGGCCGGGCTTCGGCGTCAGGAAGGCCGGCATGCCGGACAGCGCGGGGTCTACCAGCATGGCGATGCGGCGCTCCGACAGCGAGCCGATCTCGCAGACGGCAAGCGCGATCATGTCGGCGGCGAAAGCCACCGGCTCGGCGTGGAAATTGCCGCCTGAAAGCGCAGTATCGTCCTCGGCGAAGATCAGCGGATTGTCGGTGACGCCATTGGCCTCGGTGCCGAGCGTATCGGCGGCCTGGCGCAGCACGCTGAGCGCCGCACCCATCACCTGCGGCTGGCAGCGCAGGCAGTACGGATCCTGCACGCGCTCATCGCCGACGCGGTGCGATTCACGGATGGCGCTGCCGGACATCAGATTGCGCAGCGCTGCCGCCGTCTCGATCTGGCCCGGGTGTTTTCTGAGGAGATGGATGCGCGGATCGAAGGGTGCATCCGAGCCCTTGGCAGCGTCGGTCGACAGCGCCCCGGCGACCAGCGCCGACTGATACAGCACTTCGGCCTCGAACAGAGCGGCCAGCGCGTAGGCGGTGGAAAACTGCGTGCCGTTGAGCAGCGCCAGACCTTCCTTGGCGCCGAGCGTCACGGGCTCCAGGCCGTGCGAGACGAAAGCGACCTTGGCCGGGAAGCGGCCATGCGGTGTAAAGCATTCGCCGACGCCGATCATCACCGCCGTCATGTGCGACAGCGGCGCGAGATCTCCGGAGGCGCCGACCGAGCCCTGCGCCGGCACGACGGGGATGACGTCGTTGGCCAGCATCGCTTCCAGCAATTCGATGGTTTGCGGCCGCACGCCCGACGCGCCCTGCGCCAGGCTGGCCAGCTTCAGCGCCATCATCAACCGAACCACAGCGACCGGCATCGGCTCGCCGACGCCGGCGGCATGCGACAAAACGATGTTGCGTTGCAGGGTCTCTAGATCCTCGGCCGGAATGCGGACGCTGGCCAGTTTGCCAAAGCCGGTGTTGATGCCGTAGACCGGCTCACCCTTGGCGACGATGCGGGCGACAGCCTCGGCGCTGGCCTTGATCTTCGGACGGCAGGCAGCGTCGAGCTTCGGCACGGCGCCACGATAGATAGCGCGCCAGTCGGCCAGCGTCGCATTGCCGGGCTTCAGGTTAAGTTCGGTCATTGTCCTCTCCAGATGCGGGCATGGAGCGGGTTGAAGCCCATGCGGTAGACGAGTTCGGCCGGACGCTCGATGTCCCAGATCGCCAGGTCGGCGGATTTCCCTGCTTCAAGCGTGCCGGTCTGGCCGAGCAATCCCAGCGCACGGGCAGCCTCGCGAGTGGTGCCGGCCAGGCACTCCTCGACGGTCAGGCCGAAAAGCGTCGCGGCCATGTTCATGGTCAGAAGCAGCGAGGTCAGCGGCGACGTCCCGGGATTGTTGTCGGTGGCGACCGCCATCTTGACGCCGTGCTGGCGAAACAGGCCGATCGGCGGCTTCCTGGTTTCGCGGATGAAATAGTAGGCGCCGGGTAGGATCGTCGCCACGGTGCCGGCCTTGGCCATGGCTGCGGCACCTGCTTCATCGGTGTATTCGAGATGGTCGGCCGACAGCGCGCCATAGCGGGCGGCGAGTTCGGCGCCATGCAGGTTCGACAGCTGGTCGGCATGGAGCTTTACCGGCAGGCCAAGCGCCTTGGCCTTGTCGAACACGCGGGCGATTTGCTCCGGCGAGAAGGCAATGCCTTCGCAGAACCCATCAACGGCATCCGCCAGGCCCTCGACGGCGATGGCGGGCAGAATATTGTCGACGATATTGTCGATGTATTCGTCCTTGTCGCGATAGGGCTCCGACGGCACGGAAAGATCGCCCAGATTCTGCGGTAGTGTGTGTGCGCCGAGAAAAGTGGTGACCACGGACACATCCCGCATTGTGCCCAGCCGCCGCGCCGCACGTAGCGACCATCTCTCATGCATATGGCTAAGGCCGTAGCCCGACTTGATTTCGACGGTCGTCACGCCCTCGGCAATCAAAGCGTCGAGGCGCGGCAGGCTCTGCCGGACCAATTCATCCTCGTGCGCTGCACGCGTGGCTTTGACCGTCGAGACGATGCCACCGCCGGCTCTGGCGACCTCTTCATAGGTGGCGCCGGCCAGCCGCATCTCGAACTCGTTGGCACGGTTGCCGGCATGGATGAGATGGGTGTGGCAGTCGATCAGGCCGGGCGTGATCCAGCGGCCTTCGCAATCGGTAGTCTCGCCGCCCTGAGCCAACGCTGACGGCATGTCGGCTTCCGGACCGGCATAGACGATGACGCCGTCACGGGCGACGATCGCGCCCTTTTCGACGAGGCCCAGTCCGGCATCGCCTTCGGCCATGGTTGCCAGGCGCGCATTGCGCCAAAGCTGAAGGCCCCGTGCCCGGCTTTTGTTCTGTGCCGCCATCATCTTTTTCCGTTGCTTGGATGGCGATTATGTATATACATATTGAAACGCACTGCAAGTGCATTGTTCATGGAACGCGGAGAAAAACGTGACGGCGATCTTTGCGGAACAGGCGCTGCTGGCCGATGGCTGGCACGACAAGGTGCGGATTTCGTTGAACGATAGTCGCATCACGGCAGTCGAGCCGGGCTCTTCGCAGCAAGCCGACGACGAACGCCACGCCATTCTGGTCCCCGGCATGCCGAACCTGCACAGCCACGCCTTCCAGCGCGGCATGGCCGGGCTTGCCGAACTGCGCGGTCCCTCCGCCGACAGCTTCTGGAGCTGGCGCGAGGTGATGTACCGCTTTGCGCTGTCGATGACGCCGGACCAGGTCGAGGCGGTCGCCGCACAGCTTTACGTCGAGATGCTGGAGGCCGGATTCTCGCGCGTCGGCGAATTTCATTATCTCCACCACGATCGCGACGGAAAACCCTATGCCAACCTTGCCGAGATGGCCGAACGTATTGCCGCGGCCGCCGGCGAAACCGGGATCGGCCTGACGCTGCTGCCGGTGTTTTATGCCCATTCCTCCTTC
Organism: Mesorhizobium sp. P160187; assembly: GCF_057766425.1. NCBI lineage: Bacteria > Pseudomonadati > Pseudomonadota > Alphaproteobacteria > Hyphomicrobiales > Phyllobacteriaceae > Mesorhizobium > Mesorhizobium sp. P160187. The sequence goes on along the minus strand of NZ_JBYMDX010000005.1, from coordinate 1,270,197 downwards.
GGCGGCGCTGCGCCCAATGAAGGCCAGCGGCGATTCATCAACGATGTAAATCGGTTCGAACGCTTGCTTGAGAAAAGCCGCGAATCGGTTCGTGCGTTGAATCAGGCTGTCGTCGGCGTCGCCCCGCACAGCCTGCGCGCCGCGACGCCGGAGGAACTCAGCGCTGTTGCCGCCATTGCGCCGGACGGACCGATCCACATCCACGTCGCCGAGCAGGTGAAGGAGGCCGAGGATTGCCTGGCGTGGTCGGGTGCGCGACCGGTCGAATGGCTGCTCGCCAATGCCGGGATCGACAAGCGTTGGTGCCTGATCCACGCCACCCACATGACCGAGGCTGAGACAACCGGCATGGCCAGAAGCGGCGCCATTGCCGGGCTTTGCCCGATCACCGAGGCCAATCTCGGCGACGGCACCTTTTCAGCACCTCTGTTCATCGAACATGGCGGCCGCTTCGGCGTCGGCTCGGATTCCAACGTGCTGATCGGCCTGCCGGATGAATTGCGCCAGCTCGAATATTCGCAGCGCCTCGCACACCGCGCCCGCAATGTGCTGGCGGTGGCCGGCGGCTCGACCGGGCGGGCTCTGTTCGACGCCGCCCTCGATGGCGGCAGCACCGCACTCGGCGCCGGCCCGTCGCGGATCGCCGCCGGCGCCGCGGCTGATTTCGTCTCCCTCGACGAAAACCATCCTTCGCTGGCCGGAAAAAGTGGCGATGCGATCCTCGACGCCTGGATCTTTGCCAATGGCGGCAAGGTCGATTGCGTCTGGGTGCACGGAAAAAAACAAGTCAGCGGCGGCCGGCATGCAGCGCGTGAGACGATCGCCGAGCGCTTTCGCCATGTGATGACGGCGCTTTCGGCATGAGCATATCAGAGACAGCGGCGGTGGAAGGCGGCGGTTCGCTGCACCAGCGCATCCTGTCCGACATCAGCGAGAAAATAATGTCCGGCGCCTGGGCGCCGGGTCACCGCATCCCGTTCGAGCACGAGTTGACGGCCGAATACAATTGCTCGCGCATGACGGTGAACAAGGCGCTGTCGCAACTGGCCAAGGCCGGGCTGATCGAGCGCCGCCGCCGTTCGGGCAGCTTTGTCCGCCAGCCGCAGTCGCAGGCCGCGGTGCTGGAAATCCACGACATCAGGATCGAGGTTGAGTCGCTTGGCCTGGCTTATCGTTACGAGCGCTTGGCGCGGCAGAAAAGGCGCAGCAGCGCCGAGGATCGCGCCTTGCTGGAACTGGACGCAGCCGGACAGGTGCTGGCGCTTGAATGCCGGCATTTTGCCGGCAAGCGGCCGTTCGCGCACGAACAGCGGCTGATCAATCTCGCCGCCGTCGCGGAAGCCGCCGAGGAGGAGTTTCTCGACATCGCCCCCGGCCCTTGGCTGATTGGCCGCGTGCCATGGAGCGAGGCAGAGCACCGTATCCGCGCGGTCGCGGCAGACAGACATATTGCCGAAGCGCTCGACATCGCAACCGGCGCGCCCTGCCTGGTGGTCGAGCGCCGAACCTGGAGCGCCGAGCACCCGGTGACGCAGGTGAGGTTCACCTACGCCGCGGAGAGCCACACGTTGGTGGCGAGGTTCAGGCCTTCGCAGGGGTGATTACCCTCCCCCTCGAGGGGAGGGTCGCGGAGCAAGTGCCGCAAAAGGCGGCACTGGTGACGCGGGGTGGGGTCGGTGCAGCCTCGCCGACCCCACCCCGTCTCGCAGTCTCCGCTTCGCTTCGACTACTCGCCGACCCTCCCCTCGAGGGGGAGGGTAAGGCGCCGCGCTCTAAATCGCCGCCGTAACAATAATCTCGACAGTGTATTCCGGCCCTGCAAGCTTGGCCTCACCCGTGGCGCGGGCGGGCGTGTTGCCTTGCGGGACCCACTTGTCCCATTCCTTGTTCATCTCGGCGAAGGTGCCCATATCGGCCAGCCAGATGATCGCCTGCAGGATCTTGGTCTTGTCGGTGCCGGCCTTGGCCAGCAGTTCGTCGATAGATGCGAGGATCGACCTGGTCTGTTCGCCAACGCTGGCGCCGGGCGTTCCGACCTGGCCGGCGAGATAGACGGTGTTGCCGTGGATGACGATCTGGCTCATGCGCGGGCCAACATCGATGCGACGAATGCTCATGGGATGGTTCCTTCGTTTGTCGGTGCGCCTGTTTAGAGTCGCTGCCGCCTCCGGGCAAGGCCAACAGCGCGAAACCTCTTGAGCCTGGGTTGGATCTTGGGCCGCAAATGTCTATCTGCGCCGAGGGATTTCTTTCCGGCGCGGATTGCCGACCTCGTGTGAGAGTGGCAAGACATTGCGCCAAACCAGATTGCGAGGATGAGAGCCATGGAATATCGCGAAATCAGCGAGGACTATTCGGTCTCGGGCCAGATCCAGCCCGAAGACGCCGCCGCCATCAAGGAAGCCGGCTTCAAGAGCGTGATCTGCAACCGGCCGGATGACGAGCAGCCCGGCCAACCCTCAGCCGACAGCGTCAAGGCGGCGGTCGAAGCCGCGGGGCTGGCCTTCCGCTACATCCCGGTGATCAGCGGCCAGATCACGGCCGAGAATGTCGAGGACCAGGCCGAGGCGCTTGACGCGCTTGAGGGACCGGTGTTTGCTTATTGCCGCTCCGGCGCGCGCTGCACCAACCTCTACGGGCTGATTCAGCAGTCCAAGGGGTGAGCATCTGAGGCGCTGGCGATCCCTCACCCCCCCTCTGTCCTGCCGGACATCATCTCCCCCGCAAGGGGGGAGATCGGATGTCGCCTTCGCTTTTCGCCAATCGCCGACGTTGCAGGATGAGCGCTATCGACAAAGCTGCTGATCTCCCTCCTTGCGGGGGAGATGGCCGGCAGGCCAGAGGGGGGTGCTGTCCCGCCGACGTATCAACTGAAACTCTCTCAAACTAGATCGGCAGCGCGCCGGTCTCCTTCAGCGTCTCCAACACGATCGCCGTCTTCACATGCTGCACGGATTCGTGCGGCAGGAGCACGCCGTTGACGAATTCCGACAATGATTTGAGATCGGGGGTCACCACTTTCAAGATGTAGTCCATCTCACCGGTCAGCGCGTGCGCCTCCTGCACTTCCGGCAGCCGCGCCAGCAATTCGCCGAAGCGCCGCGCATTGTCGCGGTTGTGGGTGGCGAGCGTCACCGAGATGACGTTGACCAGCGAGAATCCAAGCTTGTCGCGGTCGAGCACGGCGCGATAGCCCTTGATGAAGCCGTCTTCCTCCAGCCGCTGGCGGCGGCGCGAGCACTGCGATGCCGACAGGTTCACCCTCTCGGACAGATCGTTGTTGGTAAGCCGCGCGTCCCCCTGCAAAAGAGCCATTATCTTGCGGTCGAACTGGTCGATGCGCACGTCATTCATGGATTCACCTCCAATCATGCATGAACTACGCACGAGATGATCATTTCAAGCGTTTGAATGCAAGCACCGTGCGGCCGCTTCGCGCTATGATTGATATGTTGTGGTCCGATGCGGCCACCATCCGTTTGGAGGAATGCCATGGGTCCCTTCCCGCACGACGCCCCGCCCGCAAAGATCAGCAAGGAAAACCCCGCCGGCACCGACGGTTTCGAGTTCGTCGAGTTCGCGCATGCGGAGCCGCAGAAGCTCGCCGAACTGTTCACCCGCATGGGCTATGTCGCGGTGGCCAAGCACCGCAGGAAAGACATCACCGTCTGGCGCCAGGGCGACATCAACTATGTCGTCAATGCCGAGCCCGGCTCGCACGCGATGAAGTTCGTCGACAAGCACGGCCCCTGCGCCGCCTCGATGGCCTGGCGCGTGGTCGATGCAAAGCATGCGTTCGAGCACGCGGTATCGAAAGGCGCCACGCCCTACGACGGCAACGACAAGGCGCTCGACGTGCCGGCCGTTGTCGGCATTGGCGGCTCGCTGCTCTATTTCATCGAAGCCTATGGCAAGAAGGGCCCGGCCTATGATGCCGAGTTCGAGTGGCTGGGCGAACGCGACCCGCGGCCGCAAGGCGTCGGCTTCTATTTCCTCGACCACCTCACCCACAATGTCTATCGCGGCCAGATGGACAAATGGTGGGACTTTTATCGCGAATTGTTCGGCTTCAAGCAGATCCATTTCTTCGACATCGACGGCAAGATCACCGGCCTCGTCAGCCGCGCCATCACCTCGCCCTGCGGCAAGATCCGTATCCCGCTGAACGAGTCCAAGGACGACACCAGCCAGATCGCCGAGTATCTGAAGAAGTACAATGGCGAAGGCATCCAGCATATCGCCGTCGGGACCGACGACATCTACGCCGCCACCGACAAGCTTGCCGACAATGGGCTGAAGTTCATGCCCGGTCCGCCGGAGACCTACTACGACATGTCGTACAACAGGGTGAACGGGCATGACGAGCCGATCGAGCGGATGAAGAAGCACGGCATCCTGATCGACGGTGAAGGCGTGGTCGACGGCGGCATGACCAAGATCCTGCTGCAGATATTCTCCAAAACCGTGATCGGCCCGATCTTCTTCGAATTCATCCAGAGGAAGGGCGACGAAGGTTTTGGCGAAGGCAATTTCCGCGCGCTGTTCGAGTCGATCGAGCAGGACCAGATCAAGCGCGGCGTGATCAAGGTCGACGGCAAGGCGGCCTGAACCCCCGTTTGCGGCTCGATGGGCCTTGATCTAAGTTTCGATAAAAGGGGTCAAGCCGTGAACGTCTCCATAACCGAAGCAAAGGCCAAACTAACGGAACTCGTCGGCCGCGCGGAGGCCGGCGAGGAGATAGTCATCACTCATCACGGCAAGATCGCGGCGCGGCTCGTGCCACCAGTTCGAGAAGACTTGTTGTCGCGCATAGGTGCCCTGAAGGGCAAGATTTGGATTTCTGACGTTCGACAAACTCGGCCCTGAATGGAACGAGTACACCAGATAAAGGTCAGAGGCCCAACCGCTCGACCTCTTCTTTCCTCACCTTCAAATCATAATCGAGCAAAAACTCGTCCAGCTGCGGCGGCGCGACCGAGCTGCCCGAGAGCATCGCGTGAACCTGGCCGCGATGGTGGATGTCGTGCAGGAAGACATGGGCGAGAATGTCGCCGATCTTTTCGGGGATCATGCCGTCCTCGCGCCGGTCCGTGATGACCTGACGGTCGAGATCCGCCTCCGACAGCTTCTCGCAAAAGGCGATCAGGCGCCAGTCGGCCGCGACCTGAGCGGCAAACAGCGCCTGCGGCACATCGAACGGCACGTAGTCGTCATAAGCGGCCGCACCGACGCCGCCTTCTTGGAGAAAATCGAGATAGAGATGATCGACCGCGAGGATGTGGTTGAGCGTCGCCTTGATCGACGGGAAGAAGCTTGTGCGCTCGGCTTCGAATTCGCCGGGCTTCAGCGCAAGCACGGCGCGATAGAGCCGGTCGTTCGACCAGAGATTGTTGCCGGCCATGCGGCTGAAATGCTCTAGCAGGGTCACGCGTTCATTCGTCTGATCAGGCCAATGCCAGCCGCCATCACCGCGAAGCCGGCGACAACGATCAGCAGCAGCCGGTTCATGCGCCGCCGCATCGCCTGCGTCTCCTCGTCCCGCGCCACATTGGTGTTGGTGATGGTGTGGAACATCATCGACTTGCGCGGGTAGCCACTGCGGTTGGTCAGATCGGGCGAGCGCGCCTCGATGCGGTAGCTCAGCCGGATCGCCTGGATGAAGACCACCAGAATGGCCAGCGCCCAGACGCCGGCCAGCAGGTAGAACGCCTCTCCCGTCACTATTGCCCCCTCTTATGCCTGGGACTTCTCGACCTTCTGCTCGATGGCGCCGAAGATCGAGTTTCCGCTTTTATTCTTCATCTCGATACGCACCGTATCGCCAAAGCGTAGGAACGGCGTCTTGGGCTCGCCAGACTCAATGGTCTCGATCATGCGCAGTTCAGCGATGCAGGAATAGCCGGCGCCGCCGGCCGCCACCGGTTTGCCCGGCCCGCCATCCAGCTTGTTGGAGACGGTGCCGGAACCGATGATGGTGCCGGCAACCAGCGGCCGTGTCTTTGCGGCATGGGCAATCAGCGCCGGGAAGTCGAAGGTCATGTCGACGCCGGCATTGGCACGGCCGAACGGCTTGCCGTTGACGTCGGCGAGCAGAGGCAGGTTGACCTTGCCGCCATCCCAGGCGTCGCCGAGTTCGTCCGGCGTCACCGCCACCGGCGAAAAAGCCGAGGACGGCTTCGACTGGAAGAAGCCAAACCCCTTGGCGAGCTCGGGTCCGGTGAGCGCGCGCAGCGTCACATCATTGACCAGCATGACCAGCCGGATGGCGGCGCGCGCCTGGTCGAGGCTGGCGCCCATCGGCACGTCGTCGACGATGACGGCAACTTCCGCCTCCATGTCGATGCCGAAGGCTTCGTCCGCCGCGCGGATCGGATCGCGCGGCGCGATAAAGGAATCCGAGCCGCCCTGGTAGATCAGCGGATCGGTCCAGAAGCTTGCCGGCATCTCGGCGCCGCGGGCTTTGCGCACCAGCTCGACATGGTTCACATAGGCTGAACCATCGGCCCATTGATAGGCGCGCGGCAGCGGCGATTGGGCGTCATGCTCATGGAAGCGTGCCGACGGCACCGCATTGTTCTCCAGCGATTCGGCGATCGTCGCCAGGTGCGGCGAAATCCGCTGCCAGTCGTCGAGTGCGGCCTGCAGCGTGCGCGCCAGGAACGAGGCGTCGGTGAAGCGCGTCAGGTCGCGCGAGACGACGACAAGCTTTCCGTCGCGCGTCCCGTCCCTCAATGTGGCAAGCTTCATGCGGTTTCCTCTCCTGATGCGGCTTTGGCGCCGTCTAAGTTCACAACAAGGCCGTCGCGGGCAATCGTCAAGTCACCCACCCACGATTTCCTAACAGCAGCCTCCCAGTCGGCCTCGCCGATCTCGGGATCATCGGCCGGAATGAGGTGGTTGAGCACCAGCCTCTTCACCCCGGCATCGCTGGCGATGCGGCCTGCCTGCTCGGCAAATGAGTGGCTGGCAAGCAGATGCTCTTTCAGCCGCGCGCCATTGCCGGTCCTGGCGACCAGCCGCTCGATGCCTTCTTCCAGCATGGCCTCATGGACGAGAATGTCGGCATTTCGGGCAAAGCCTGCGAGCGGCGGAAAGAAGGCTGTGTCGGCCGAGAACACGACGCTATTCGCACCATGCTCGAAGCGCAGCGCGAAACAGTCGGTCACCGGCGGATGGTCGACGCGCAGTGCCGAGACCTTCAGGCCGCGCTGCGCAAAAATCTCGCCCTCGCCGAATTCCACGATCGAAACCATTTCGCGAATGTCCGGCCTGCCCTCATCGACGATGCGAATTTCGATGTCGAACTCGATCGCCTGGCAGAAACGGCGCCAGTATTGGCCGGTGCCGGGCGGTCCGAACAGCGTCACCGGGCTGGCGAGCCCGGCGGTCCAGGCGGTGTGGAGCAACGGGCCCAGTTCCAGCACATGGTCGGAATGCAGATGGGTGATGAAGACCAGGTCGAGCGCCTTCAGGCTGACGGCGGAATCGACCAGGCCGCGTGTGACGCCGAGCCCGCAATCGACGACGATGGTTCGCCCGCCCAGTTCCAGCAGCGACGAACTCGGCCACGGCCCGCCCGGCCGCAGCGCAGGGCCGCCCTTGGAGCCGAGAAGCACCAGCCGGTCGTTCATTGGGCTGATCTCAAGACCAGTCGCCCTCCGGCGTGCCGTTGAAACGCTTCTTCAGATCGGTCCAGCAATCGATGTAATTGTCCTGCCTCGTTTCAAGCTCGGCGCCGTAGCGGGTGAGCATTTGCGGGAATCGGGTCTCGAACATGAAGGCCATGGTGTTGTCGAGCTTGACCGGTTTCAGCTCCGAGCGCGAGGCCTTTTCGAAGCCAGGCGCGTCTGGGCCGTGGGCCAGCATCAGATTGTGCAGGCTGATGCCGCCCGGGACAAAACCTTCTTCCTTGGCGTCGTACTGGCCGTGGATCAGGCCCATGAACTCGCTCATGATGTTTCGGTGGTACCAGGGCGGGCGGAACGTATCCTCCGCCACCAGCCAGCGCGGCGGGAAGATGACGAAGTCGATGTTGGCGGTGCCCTCCTCGCCGCTCGGCGCCGTCAGCACGGTGAAGATCGACGGATCGGGATGGTCGAACAGGATGGCGCCGACCGGAGAAAACGTCGCCAGATCATATTTGTAGGGCGCATAGTTGCCGTGCCAGGCGACGACGTCGAGCGGCGAATGGCCGATCTCGGTGACGTTGAAATTGCCGCACCATTTCACCGTCAGCCGGCACGGCGTCTCCTTCTCCTCGAACCAGGCGCTGGGCGTCTTGAAGTCGCGTGGGTTGGCCAGGCAGTTGGCGCCGATCGGGCCGCGGTCCGGCAGCGTCAGCTTGGCGCCGTAGTTTTCGCAGATATAGCCGCGCACTTCCTTGTCGATGAGCTCGACCTTGAACACCAGCCCGCGCGGCAGCACGGCGATCTCGCCGGGCCGCAGCTCGATGACACCCATCTCGGTGACGAAGCGCAAGGTGCCGACCTGGGGGACGATCAGCAACTCGCCATCGGCATTGAAGAAATGATCGTCGACCATCGATCGGTTGGCGACATAGACATGCGCGGCCATGCCGCTTTGGCCCAGCACATCTCCGGCAGTGGTGATGGTGCGCATGCCGGCGATGAAGTCGGTCGGCTCACTCGGCATCGGCACCGGGCTCCAGCGATACTGCCCGAGCGCCAGTTCGTGGTCGCCGACATTGGGGGCGGTCTTCCACAAGGGATAGCTCACCGCCTTGAAGCGGCCGGTGTGTTTTACGCTCGGCCGGATGCGATAGAGCCAGGAGCGCTCATTGGTGCCGCGCGGCGCGGTGAAGGGCGAGCCCGAGAGCTGTTCGGCATAGAGCCCGTAAGCCGGCCGTTGCGGCGAGTTCCGCCCCTGCGGCAGCGAGCCGGGCAGCGTCTCGGTTTCGAAGTCGTTGCCGAAGCCCGGCATGTAGGAAAAGCTCATCCGATCCTCCCTGAACCCGGCCCCGCGAAGCGCTGCTTGCCGGCGATGTTGACCAAACTGGTTTCATTTGTAACCATCGAAAATGTAACTATCAACGGGCGAATGCCGCATCCATGGTGCAGATGGAAATCCTCGAACTCGAAAGCTTCCTGCCCTATCGGCTCTACCGGCTGGCCGACGCCGTCAGCCGCGAATTTTCAAAAATCTACCGCGACCGCCACGGCCTGACGCGGCCGGAATGGCGCACGCTGTCAGGGCTCGGACAGCGCGGCACCATGACGGCGACAGCGCTTGGCGAACAGTCGGCCATGCACAAGACCAAGGTGTCGCGCGCCGTGGCCGAGCTCGAGCGGCGACGCTGGCTGGTACGCACAACCGACGAGAATGATCGACGTGTAGAGCATCTGGCGCTGACGAAGGCGGGGCTGGCGGCCTATGGCGAAATGGTGCCGCTGGCGAAGGCGTTTGAACGGGAGTTGCTGGAGAGGCTGAGCACAGAGGAGCGGACAGCGATTGTGAGCGGCGTGGCGGCGCTGGAGGGAGCGTTGGGTGAATAAAGAATCTGCTCCGCCGTGATCCTTCACACCCCCCTCTGTCCTGCCGGACATCTCCCCCGCAAGGGGGGAGATCAGATGTCGCGAAGGCTTTCGCCAATCTCCAATGTTGCAGAGGTTGGCGAGCCGTCAAAGCTGCCAATCTCCCTCCTTGCGGGGGAGATGGCCGGCAGGCCAGAGGGGGGTGCCTCGCGCCGACATTTCCAGCGGATAGCGCTCAGCCGCACCCTCACCAATCCATCACCACCTTACCCGAACTGCCGCTCCTCATCGCATCGAACCCCGCCTGAAAATCATCGATACCGATCCGATGCGTGATCAGGCCGCTGACATCCAGCGGGCCTTGCACCAAGGCGATCATCTTGTACCAAGTCTCGAACATCTCGCGGCCGTAAATGCCCTTCAAGTGCAGCATCTTGAAGATGACCTTGTTCCAGTCGATCTCAAAGCCGGTCGGCGCGATGCCCAGAATGGCGATCTTGCCGCCATTGTTCATGGTGTCGATCATGTCGCGAAAGGCGGGCGCGGCGCCCGACATTTCCAGGCCGACATCAAAACCTTCGGTCATGCCGAGCGCCGGCATGACATCCCTAAGCTTTTCCTTCGAGGCGTCGACGACATGCTGGACGCCGAGCTTTTTGGCCAGCGCCAGCCGCACCGGGTTGATGTCGGTGATGACGACTTTTCGCGCGCCCACACATTGCGCCACCAGCGCGCCCATGATGCCGATCGGACCGGCGCCGGTGACCAGCACGTCCTCGCCGACCAGATCGAAGGACAGAGCGGTGTGGACCGCATTGCCCAAGGGATCGAAGATCGCGGCGATCTCGTCGGGCACATCGCCGGGGATGGGCACGACATTGTGCTGCGGGACCGCCAGATACTCACCGAAGGCGCCGGGACGGTTGACGCCGAGGCCGAGCGTGTTGCGGCACAGATGGCCCCTGCCCGCGCGGCAGTTACGGCAATGGCCGCAAACGATGTGGCCTTCGCCGGAGACGCGCTGGCCGACCTTGTATTCGGTGACCGCAGCACCAAAGTCGGCAACCGTGCCGACGAATTCATGGCCGGTCACCATCGGCACCGGCACCGTCTTCTGCGCCCACTGGTCCCAATTGTAGATGTGCACGTCGGTGCCGCAGATCGCCGTCTTCTTTACCTTGATCAGCACGTCGTTGGGGCCGATCTCCGGCACCGGCACCTCTTCCATCCAGATGCCCGGTTCGGCCTTGGCCTTCACCAGCGCCTTCATCATGTTCGACATGCTTTTGCCCCTTGAATCCCTTGATCCGGAATCGCTTTTGGCGATCAGGAAATGACGCCCAATTCCTTGCCGACCGCCGCGAATGCCGCCACGGCGCGGTCGATGTCGGCGGTGGAATGCGCCGCCGACATCTGGGTGCGGATGCGCGCTTGGCCTTTCGGCACCACCGGGAACGAAAAGCCGATGACATAGATGCCGCGCTTCAGCATGCGCACCCCCATTTCCTGCGCCAGGCTTGCATCGCCCAGCATCACCGGGATGATCGGGTGATCGGCGCCGGCCAACGTGAAGCCGAGCTTGCCCATCTCGGACCGGAAGCGCGCCGCATTGGCATAGAGGCGCTTGCGCAAGGCGTCGCCATTTCGGATCAGCTCGAACACCTTGATCGAGGCGCCGGCGATCGCCGGCATCAGCGTGTTGGAGAAGAGATAGGGCCGCGAGCGCTGGCGCAGCCAGTCGACCACCTGGCTTTTGCCCGAGGTGTAGCCGCCCGACGCGCCGCCCAGCGCCTTGCCGAGCGTGCCGGTGATGACGTCCACCCTGCCCTCGACGCCGCAATGCTCGGCCGAGCCGCGGCCGTTTTTGCCGACGAAGCCGACGGCATGGCTGTCGTCGACCATCACCATGGCGTCGTATTTGTCGGCGAGGTCGCAGACGCCTTTCAGATTGGCGATGATGCCGTCCATGGAGAACACGCCGTCGGTGGCGATCAGCCGGAAGCGGCTGTCTTTCGCCTCCTTCAGCCGGGCTTCGAGATCGGCCATGTCGTTGTTGGCGTAGCGGAAACGCTTGGCCTTCGACAGTCGCACGCCGTCGATGATCGAGGCATGGTTCAGCGCATCGGAAATGATCGCATCCTCCTCGCCGAGCAGTGTCTCGAACAGGCCGCCATTGGCGTCGAAGCAGGAGCCGTAAAGGATGGTGTCGTCCATGCCGAGGAATGATGAAATCGTTGATTCAAGCTGCTTGTGCTCTTCCTGCGTGCCGCAGATGAAACGCACCGAAGCCATGCCGTAGCCATAGCGGTCCAGCGCGCCTTTGGCTGCGTTACGCAATTCGGCGCTGTCGGCGAGGCCGAGATAGTTGTTGGCGCAGAAGTTCAGCACCTTGTCGCCGCCGACTTCGATCTCAGCCGACTGGGTCGAGGTGATCACCCGCTCGGATTTGTAGAGCCCGGCGGATTTCAGCCCTTGCAGTTCGTTGTCGATATGGGAGAGGAATGCCGCGCTCATGATCAAGTCCTGTTGAGATTGGCGCGACTGTCGCGCTACGCGCACTAAAAATCCATCGCAAAAGCGACCGTTTCGGTGGCACGGCGGGCTCAACCCTGGCGCGATCCGATCGCATGGCCAGCATGCTGGAGTAGCAGGCACGCGAATACGGCCGTGCCGCGAAAGAACATGATAACCATTTCAGCAGCTTTCGTTTTCTGCGGAAGCAACAGTTCCGCCGGCTTCCAAACCTGTTAACCCTTTCAAGGCAATGGTGTTCTTGCCACGAATCGGTGGCAGAAATCCGTCGACCGAGGGGTCACCTAGAATATGTCGCAGCAGCCGGCGCAAACCGTCTCGGGCAAACTCATCCTGCTGATCAAGAGCGGCTACTGGCTGGCGCTGCTGATCATCGCCGCCATGGTGATGGCTTCCTTCATCCTGCTGCAGCAGATGATGGCGGCGCAACAGCACAACCATACTCTGCTCGACATCGTCAGCACCCAGAAGGCGCTGTCGCAGCGCATCGTCTTTTTGACCAGCGCAACCGGCTCCGCCGCGCGTGACAAGCAGCCGGCCCTGGTTGCCGCGCTGAAACAGGCGACCGCCGAGTTCGAGGCGAACTACGACCTGCTCCTCAAACAGACGGGAGCCGACCCGCTGTCGCCGGCATTGTCCGACCTAAAGTCGATCGAGAGCGTCCTTTACGGCAAGCCGTTCCACCTCGACTATTTCTCGGTCGGGCTGGTCGCCAATGGCGAAAGGCTGATCTCGTCCTTCGAATCCCAGCTCTCCGGCAATGCCGCCTACAAGGGCGGCGGCGAGCGCGTCAATCTCGATGCTTCCGTCGCCAATGCGACGCTGTCGGGTTATGCCGCGCTCGGCCAACGCATCGCCGCATTCGCAGACGAGCGGTCGGAAAAGCTCCTCGATCTCCATCGCACCTTGTTCTACGCCACCATCGGCGTCATCGTCCTGGTGGCGCTTTTCATCTTCCGGCCGATGTCGAAGGCGATCCTGCGCAAGACGCACGAGCTTGTCGATGCCCGCAACTCGATGGCCTTCATCGCCGTACATGACGGGCTGACCGGCCTGCACAACCGCACCTTCCTGACCGACCACTTCGAAACGCTGATCAAGGGCGCGCATCGCCGGCGCGAGAGGCTGGCGGTCATCCAGCTCGACCTCGACCGGTTCAAGCAGATCAACGACACACTCGGCCACGCCGCCGGCGACTATGTGCTGGTCGTCACCGCGCAGCGCATGCGCGATTCCTGCCGTGCGTCGGATCTCTGCGCGCGCCTTGGCGGCGACGAATTCGTGATGATCCTCAATGGCGCCGGCGGCCCCGAGGACATCAACATGCTGGCCCGGCGCATCCTGGAGGAGATCAACGAGCCGATTACCTTCCAGGGCACGACCATCCTTCCAGGGGCCAGCGCCGGCATTGCCGTCTATCCCATCGACGCCGACAATGCCGAGGATCTGCTCGTCCACGCCGACCTCGCGCTCTATTCCGCCAAAAAGCTCGGCGGCGGCAGCTTCTCGTTCTTCTCCGAGGAACTCAGGCGCGAGCTAGACTACCGCAAGCAACTCGAGCACGACATCAAGGTCGCGATTTCGGAGAACGCCTTCCAAGTCTATTTCCAGCCGCAGGTGTCGCTGAGCAACGGCGCCATCAGCGGCATCGAGGCGCTGGTGCGCTGGAAGCATGCCGAGCGCGGCATGATTGCGCCGGGCGAGTTCATTCCGGTCGCCGAAAAATGCGGCTTCATGCCCGAGATCGGCCGCATCGTCTTTACCAAGGCGATCGAGCAAGCAGCCGAATGGGATCGCGCCGGCATCGCTTTCGGCCGGCTTGCCGTCAACGTGTCCGGCACCGAGCTGCGCGAACCCGACTTCGACCGCTTCCTGTTCGCGACGCTGGAAAAGGCCGGCCTTGCTCCGCAGAAACTGTCGCTGGAAATCGTCGAATCCGTCATTCTCGACGACGAGAAGACGGGCATCGCGGCGAAGCTGCGCCACATCCGCGCTGCCGGCGTCCATCTTGAGCTCGACGATTTCGGCACCGGCTATGCCTCGCTCAGCCACGTCAATCCCAACGAGATCGACCGGCTGAAGATCGACCGCCGCTTCGTCCAGAACATCAACGAGAATGGCGACAACACCAAGATCGTGCGCGCCATCACCGAGCTGGCGCGCGGTCTCGGCATTTCGATCGTCGCCGAGGGCGCGGAAACCGAAGCCGAACTCGATTCGCTGATGGCAATCGGCTGCGATCAGGTGCAGGGCTATTCCATCGCCTTCCCGATGCCGCAGGACAAAGCGCGCGAATGGCTGCTGGCGCGCAGCCCGAAGAAAGCCAAGCTGAAGGTGCTTCAGGGCAATTTAGCCTAGACTATTGCCCACCGGTGCCGGTCATTTGGCCGGCGCGACATTCGCCCGCAATGCCGCCAGCACCTCGGCGAACTCCGCCAGCCTGTCGTCCGGCAATCCCGCGCGCAGCCGCTTGTCGAAGATGAGAGCCGCCGCCCGCAGCTTCAGGAACATCGTTTCGCCCGCCTGCGTCAGCTCGACCAGATGAACCCGGCGGTTGTCCGGATCGCGGCGGCGCGTCAGCAAGCCTTGCGCCTCCATGGCGTTGAGATGGTGGGTGAGCGTGGCGCCCTGGATGCCGATCATGCCGGCAAGTTCGCGCTGGTTGGCAAGCTCGCTCGACTTGACCGAAAGCAAGGTCAGCCACACCGGCAGCGTGCCGCCGGCCTCGACCAAAGCGGCGTCAAAGGCCTGCGCCACCAGCTTGGAGGTGCGCGCGAGATTCATGCCGATTGGCGGACGGTCAAAGGGAGTCATGCGCCGACAGTAGAACAAGGCGCCGAGCGATGGAACGCGGCATTATACATTGACATCGAACCATTTGATACCTAACTATCATGCGTGTCGATCTACCGAGTTCGTATCATCCTGCATTCGACAGGGATCCGAGGACGGGCGGCGGGCAAGGAGGAAGCGGTCATGCAATATGTCTACATCGTCATTATCGGCCTTCACGTCATGGCCGGTGTGTTCTGGGCCGGCACCACCATCACGCTTGCCCGCGACCCCGAGATCAGGGCGGAGCGCTTTATCGGACCGCAAATGGGCTCGGCCGGCATGGTGTTCGTGACCGGCGCCCTGCTCTGGTATTTCTTCCACGGCGCCTATTTCGGCTCGATGGAAATGGTGCTGGCGCTAGGCATCCTGGCCGCCTTCGCCGCTGCCGGCGTTCTCAGCGTCGTCGTCCGCAAGACCAGCCGGCAGCTTGCCGGCGCGGACGTCGCAACGGAAGCGGCGCTGCGCACCAAAATGGCCCGCGGCGAGCGCATCGCCGCCTGGCTGCTGGTGCTCACCGTGCTTTGCATGGCGACCGCCAGGATGATTTGAGCCCTGCCGCACGTCGCCTCCCGGTTGAAGACCATTCCGCATCGTGCGTCGCCTGGCTCTCGGCTGGTGGCGTACGCGGCGCGCAGTTCGGACGGATGTGCAAGGTGGCTCTCCGCACAGAGGTTTGGCTGCGCGCCACCCATCACTTTGATCGATCGAGTTGCGCCCGCCGGAAGGGTGAGATCGAGCTTTGGAACAAGCCGTAGGCCGGCTTGTAGGCTCAAACCCGCAAGCCGAACCTGATGCCGTCATAGATGGCGGCATGGATGTTGCGCGAGGCGACTGCATCGCCGATGCGCAACAGCACGAAGCCGCCTTCGGGATTGCGTGAAGGAAAAATATCGCCGCCGCCGACCAGCCGCTCATAGTCGACCGCGCCACCATTCTTCGACAGCGGTTTCAGCTGGAGATAGAGATCGTCGAGCGGCGCCGTGCCGTGCTCGACCACCACCTGGTCGACCCGCCTCTCGCCGCGCCAGCCGTCGGCAAAGTCGGAGGCGAGTTCGGCGACCAGCTGGTTGCCCTCGCGCCGTACCGAGCGCAGCCTGGTGTTGATGGTGATGGTGACGCCCTTCTCCTGGAAGGCGCGCATATAGGGCACGTGGTTCATGCCGCCCATTTCGGGGGCGAAGAAGCGCTCCGGCGAAACCAGCTCCAGCTTCGAACCGGCATTGGCGATCAGCTCCGCCGCGCCCATGCCCTGATGGCCGCCATTGTCGTCGAAGAGCAGCACGTTCTCCGCCGGCTTGACGCTGCCGGCCATGATGTCCCAGCTCGACGTGACGAGATTGTCGCCTGATGTCAGCGGCGGGTTCTGCGGCAGGCCGCCGGTGGCGATCACCACCACATCGGGCGACAGCGCCAGCACATCGTCCTGCTCGGCCCATGTATCGTAGCGGATCCCGACGCCGAGCCGGTCGAGTTCGGCCAGCCGCCAGTCGATGATGCCGATCAGTTCCTTGCGGCGCGGGTTCTGCGTCGCGAGCCGGACCTGGCCGCCGGCCTGACCGGAGGCTTCAAGCACCGTGACATGATGGCCACGTTCGGCCATGACGCGAGCTGCCTCGAGCCCGCCAGCGCCAGCGCCAACGACGACGACGTTCCGCCTGGGCCCTTCGGTCTTCAGGATGATATGCGGAATCTCGGCCTCGCGGCCGGTCGCGGCATTGTGGACGCACAGCGCCTCGCCGCCTTCATAGATACGATCGAGGCAATAGGTGGCGCCGACGCAAGGCCGGATCTCGTGCTCGCGACCTTCCATGACCTTCTTGATGATGTGCGGGTCGGCGATATGGGCGCGGGTCATGCCGACCATGTCGAGCTTGCCGGTCGCGATGGCGTGGCGCGCCGTGGCGACATCGGAAATCCGCGCCGCATGGAAGGTCGGGAACTTCGTTGCCGCCCTCACCTCGCCGGCGAAATCGAGATGCGGCGAAGAGCGCATGCCGGTCACCGGGATAACCTTGGTGAGCGCCGCGTCGCTTTCGATCGAGCCGCGGATGATGTTCAGGAAATCGACCTTGCCAGAATTGGCTAGCCGTCTCGCGATCTCGACGCCCTCGGCCTTCGACAGGCCTTTGTCAAAGTCCTCATCGGCGACCATGCGGATGCCGACGATGAACTTTTCACCGACGGCAGCCCGCACGGCATCCAGCACCATGTCGGTGAAGCGCAGCCGGTTGTCGAGCGAACCGCCGAACTCGTCGTCGCGATGGTTTGTGGCCGGCGACCAGAAGCCGTCCATCAGATGGCCGTAGGATTCGAACTCGATGCCGTCGAGGCCGGCCGCCTGGCAGCGCTGCGCAGCGGACGCATAGTCGGCCACGATGCGCTCGATGTCCCAGTCCTCGATAGTTTTCGGAAACGCGCGGTGCGCCGGCTCACGCACCGGCGAGGCCGACAGCACCGGCAGCCAGTCGGCCTTGTTCCAGCCGGTGCGGCGACCAAGATGGGTGATCTGGATCATCACCTTGCAGTCATGCTCGTGGCAGGCGTCCGCCAGTTCGGCCAGCCACGGCACGATGCGGTCGTCATAGACATGCAGATTGCCAAAGGCGGCCGGGCTGTCGCGCGAGACGATCGCCGAGCCCGCCGTCATGGTCAGCGCCATGCCGCCCTTGGCCTTTTCGGCATGGTAGAGCCGGTAGCGCTGTTTCGGCATGCCGTCCTCTGAATAGGCCGGCTCGTGGCTGGTCGACATCACCCTGTTCTTCAGCGTCAGGTGTTTGAGCTGGTAAGGCTGGAGAAGCGGGTCGTTGCTGGTCATCATCTTCCTGCCATTCCAGTTTGTGTCGGAGCAGCGCGCGCTGCTCCAGTTCTTGTCTTAAGCATCGAATTTATCCGAAAATCGCTGCACACTTTTCGATCCGATGCTAATGAGCGCGGAAAATCCCCAGGAAAACCGCGATGATCGATACCAAAACCCTCACCCAGCTCGGCGCCCACGTCGAGACGCCACAGAGCCCGGAAACCGCGTTCCTGGAGACCGTGCCGTTCCAGCGCGGCGACGGACCGCCGGCGATCGTGCGCTTCACCTGCCCGGAATTCACCTCGCTCTGCCCGGTAACCGGACAGCCGGATTTCGCTCATATCGTCATCGATTACGCACCCGATGCCACGCTCGTGGAATCGAAGTCGCTCAAACTGTTCATGACCTCGTTTCGCAACCATGGCGCTTTCCATGAAGACTGCACGGTGATGATCGGCCGCCGCATTGTGGCGGCAACGAAGCCGCTGTGGTTGCGCATAGGCGGCTATTGGTATCCGCGCGGCGGCATTCCGATCGACGTCTTCTGGCAGACCGGCGCTCCGCCCGAAGGCGCCTGGTTGCCCGACACCGGCGTTGCCCCCTATCGCGGAAGGGGCTGAAGCTATTTTGCGGAACTTTAGCGGGACAGCGCCCCCCTCTGTCCTGCCGGACATCTCCCCCACACGGGGGGAGATTGGCCGCTACGCCGGCTTTAGCTAATCTCAAATGATGCGGAGCGGGCGAGACGTTGGAACTGCTGATCTCCCCACCCGTGGGGGAGATGTCCGGCAGGACAGAGAGGGGCGCGAAGGATCGCAGGCGCTGATCCTCAATCAACATTATTCGCACTGGTACTGGCTGAGCGCCCATTCACCGGTCACCGAAAGCAGATCGGATATCTTCCAGTCGCCGTCGACCTTCCTGAACTTCCATTCAAGGCGATGTGGATTGCCGGCGACGACGAAGGCGACAATGACCTTGGCCTGGTCGCCATTGATCGCTTCGAGCGTCTTCAGGCTCTTATCGATCTCGGTCTTGTCATAGTCGGCATTGTCGAGCGCCATGTTGGGGTCGAGACATTCTCCCTGCCCGGATGTGCGCAACGCGTCGCTCTTGTCGAGAACGGTTTTTGCCGGGTCGATGAAGTGGCTGCGCTGCGCCGGATCGATCTCCAGTCCCACCTGATCGTAAAATGGCCGCACCACCGCCGTCGGGGATCCCGGCAGAATGGGTGCGGCCGGTGGGGCGTCGGCCGGCGGCCACCCAACCGGCGGTGTCGCCGGTTCCACCGCTGTCCCGGGTGGATTTGCGGGCGGTGCTGCGCCGGCCGGTGCCGTCACGGCCGGCGCATTGGCTGGCGGCGGGCCCAACAGGCCTTGTGCTGCGGCTGCGCTCATACCCACCGACAGCACGCACATGGGCGACAGCGCCAAGGCAAGACGGCGGAGCACGGGATCACTCCGGCGCTTTGTCGGGCATGCATTCCAGCGCGCTCAGCGTCCAGCTGCTGGTCTTGGAGGTAATGTCGGCGACCTTCCATTTGCCGTCGATTTTCTTCAGCGACCACAGCATTTCGCGTTTGGAATCATCGCCTTCCGCAAAAAGGCTGAAGGTGGCGGTGACTTCGGCCGTATCGCCATTGACGGTCTCGGCCAGCTTCAATGTCTTGGCAATCGACTTCTGGTCGAAATCCTGGGCGTCAAGGCCGGGATCGAAGTCGAGGCAGGCGACTTCGTCGGGCTTGTTCTTCGTTGCCTGGTCGTTGAGATCGAACAGCTTGGTCACCGGCTCGGTGAAGCGGTCGCGGTACTTTGCGTCTCCCTCGAATTTCACTTCAGGCACATAAAAGAACTTGACGGCGTTGGAAGCCGGCCCGGCCAGCACTGTCGCTGGCAAGGCAATCGAAAAGACAGCGGCAAGCACTATCGGTTTCATGCAGGATCTCCGGACGTTTGGCGGCAAGGTGCAATACCAGACATCCTGCATATCGGTTTTTTTGCGGCTCATGAAGCCCCGGCTGCACCGTCTCAGCCATCAAGCCAGACGTTCTGCAGGTCCATCTCGAAGGTCTGGTGGACGCCGTAGTTCTTCACCTTCTTGTTCATGTGGCTGTAGAGCTTCTGCCAGAAGGGTTGAATGATGACGCCGGAATCCTGCAGGATCTGCTCGACATCCTTCATCACCTCACGCCGCTTCTCCACATCGATCAGCGACAGCGCCTGCTTCAGCTTGGCGTCGAAGTCCGGGTTGGAATAGGCCAATTCATTCCAGGCCTCGCCGGTGCGATAACCAAGCGCCAGGACCTGGACGCCAAGCGGGCGCATGTACCAGATGGTCATCGAATAGGGATATTTCGTCCAGTCGTTCCAGAAGGTCGAGCCCGGCAGCACCGTGCGCTTGACCTTGATGCCGGCGTCGCGCAGTTGGCCGGCAATCGCGTCGCCGGTGTTCTTCTGCCAATCGTCCTCGACGGTGATCAGCTCGTGCTCGAAATCGGCCTGCCCAGCGTCGGCCATCAGTTTCTTGGCGCCGGCCGCGTCGCGCGTCTTCTTGGGCAGCGCGAAATATTCAGGATGGATAGGGCTGACATGGTGGTTTTCACCGACCGTCCCTCGCCCGGCATAGCCGAGTTCCAGCACCGCATTGTTGTCGACCGCCATCTGCAGCGCGTTGCGCACCCGCTGGTCGTCATAGGGCTTGTGGGTAACGTTCGTGCGGGCAACCAGCGTGGTTGCCGTCGCAACCTCGGACTTCTCCAGCCCCATCTTATCCAGGATGTCGATGAAGTCGGCCGGCGTCTCGAAATTGAGGTCTATCTCGCCGGATTCGAAGGCGTTGATCGAAGCGTTGAAGTCGGTGCCGTAGTCGATGAACTCGACGCTGTCGAGCGGCGCTTCACCACCCCACCACTTGCCGTTTTCACGACGCTTGACCACCGCCTTCTGGCCGACATCGTAGGAGACCAGTTCGAACGGGCCCGTGCCGATCGGCTTCTTGACCGGGTCGGCGCCTTCGGCGTCGAAATTGCGGTGGACGACGAGCGCGGGATAATCGGTGAGGTTCGGGATCAGCGAAATGTCGGGCGCGCTGAGCGTCAGCTTGACCGTATTGTCGTCGACCTTGGCGATCGCGCCTTCCCTGGCCTTGCCCGACTTTTCGTCGATCAGCCCGCCGACGCGAGCGGCCATGGAGTTGCCGGCGACCTTCTTCTCGCACCAGCGGGTAACATTGAAGACCACGTCATCGGCGTTGAAAGCATCGCCATTGTTCCAGGTGATGCCCTTGCGCACATGCAACGTGTATTCCGTGGCGTCGTCATTGATGTCCCAGCTTTCGAGCAGCACTGGCTCGAAGGTGAATTCCCTGGTGTAGCGGACCAGCGGCTCCAGCCAGCAGCGCGAGATGTTGGCGAGTTCCACCCAGTCATAGGTGCGCGGATCTTTTTGGGCCTTGACCGACATCGATATGTGCAGCGTGCCGCCCTTCTTCGGCTCCTCGGCAAAAGCCTGTCCCGGCGCGGCAAGGCCGATCATGCCGTAGGCCAGCGCCGTCGATGCGCCGAACGCACTTGCCAATGCAAGAAACTCGCGCCGGTCCATACGGCCAGCACGCGTCTCTTGCGCCATCGCCTCGATGGCCGTTGGCACGCGATCGCCATTGCTTTTGAAAAGTGTCATGTCTTTCTCCCTTGCGGTTCCCATCGGGTCTTCGCCCGTTATCAACTCATTCGTCGTTCTCTTAGCTAACGCTGTCGGGCAGCTTCTCTTCGCGCTGCGCGATAAAGTCCCTGAGGCCCTCGGCAACGCCCTCATCGAGTTTCGGCTCTTCATAGTCGGCCAGCATGTTGCGGGCTTTCTCGCGGCCGCGCGTGTCGTGGTCCTTCGCCCCTCCAGCCTTCCATTGTTCGTAGGAGTTGAAATCCATGATGGTGGGCATGAAGAATGCCGACTCGTAATGATCGAGCGTGTGCTGGGTGCCGAGGAAATGGCCCTGCGGCCCGACCTCGCGGATCGCCGCCATGGCCTCCTTGAAGTCGTCGAACGGCAGGCCGCCGGCATATTTGTACCAGCCGACAAGCTGCTCGCAGTCGGTGGCGAATTTCGAATAGCCGCAGGTCAGCCCGGCCTCCAACCAGCCGGCGGAGTGCCAAATATAATTGGCGCCGGCGAGGATGGCGGCATGCATCAGCATGTTGGATTCATAGCCGGCCTGGGCGTCGTTGAGCTTGGAGCCGACATGGAAGCCGGAGGTTCGCCAGGGCAGTTTGTATTTCCGCGCCAGCGCGCCCATCAGATACATCATCTGGGCGGCTTCCGGTGTGCCGCCCATCGGCGCGCCGGTCTTCATGTCGACCGTCACCATGAACTGGCCGTAGATTTGCGGCGAACCCGGGCGCAGCAGTTGGGTGAAAGCGACGCCGGCCAATGCTTCGGCATTGACCTGCGCCACCGCGCCGACGGCCGAGGCCGAAGTCGATGCGCCGCACAGCGCAAAGGGCGCCAGGATCAGCGGCTGATTGCTGCGCGCATAGACCTTCATCGCGTCCAGCATGGTGGCGTCCCACACCAGCGGCGAGTTGCAGTTGGTGATCGACACCAGCACCGGATTGTCGCGAACGAAATCTTCGCCAAAGACGATGCCCGCCATCGCCATCGTGTCTTCGGCGCGATCTTTGGAAGTAACGATGCCCATGAACGGCTTGTCGGAGTGCTTCAGCGCCGAATGGATGATGTGCAGATGCCGTTTCGGCACCGCGATCTCCATCGACTCGCAGATGATCGAACTCGACGAATGCAGCGCCGGGGCCATGTAGGCGAGCTTGTGGAAATTGTTGAGGTCTTCAAGCGTGCCATAACGCCGGTTGTTGTCGAGGTCGCGCACGTAAGGCGCGCCATACATCGGCGCGAAGATGGAGTTCTTGCCGCCGACGCTCACGGTGCGCTCGGGATTACGCGCATTGAGGGTGAATTCGGACGGAACTTTCGCGACCAGTTCCATCAACAGGCCGCGGTCGATGCGGACGCGTGTCTCGGACACGTCGGCGCCCGCCGCCTTCCACATGGCGATCGCCTCGTCGTCGCGGAACTCGCAACCGACCTCTTCGAGGATGGCGAGTGACTCCTGGTGGATCAGTTCCACCGCCTCGTCCGGGACCATCTGGTAGGTGGGGATCTCGCGGACCAGCGTCGGGAACGAGGTGACGGGGGCGCTCCTCAGCGCCTTGCGTCCGAGGCGACCGCCGCCGCGGCGGTGGGTTTGCTCGGTCAGTTCAGTGGCCGGTGCGTTCATGGAGCCTCCTCATTCCGTCCAACCAAGTTAGCGAGAGGAAATATGGATGTGATGCTGGAAAATCCTGATCTCTTGTATAAGCTCAGCTTATGCGGAGCCTGCGCCACCTCCTGCCCTCGGCCGGCAGCCTGATCGTCTTCGAGGCGGCGGGCCGGCTGTCGAGCTTCACCGCTGCCGGGCGCGAGCTCGGCATGACGCAGGCCGCCGTCTCTTATGCGGTGCGCGGGTTGGAGGAACAGCTTAGCGCGCAGCTGTTCCAGCGCCGCCACCGCCAGGTCGTCCTGACAGAAGCGGGCGAACGCTTCCATGCCGACGTCTCGCTCGGCCTGTCGCATATCCGCAAATCGGCCGAGGATCTGCGCCTGCAGGCGAGCGGCGGCCATGTCACGCTGGCGGCGTCGACCGCCTTCGGCTCGTTCTGGATGATGCCGCGCCTGCAGCAGTTCCGCGACGAACTGCCGGGCATCGACTTGCGCATCCAGACCGCCGACCGCGATCTCGACATCATCGCCGAGGGCATCCCGCTCGCCGTTCGCGGCGGCGAACCGCGCGACTGGGCCGATTATCATTCGCTGCCGCTGGCCGACGAGGAGATTTTTCCGGTGGTTGGCGCCAGCTATCTCGCGAAATTCGGCATGCCAAGGAGCGTCGCGGAGCTGGCGACGCATCGCCTGATCCACCTCGAGGAGCCCTACCGCGAGGCGGCTAGCTGGGACGAATGGTTCCAGTCTGCGGGCGGCAGGCTCGACAACACCGCGCGCGGCCTGCGCATCAACGATTACGGCCTCGTGATCCAGGGCGTCATGGAGGGCCAGGGCATCGCGCTCGGCTGGCGGCATCTGGCCGAACGGCTCCTGGCGTCGGGGCTGCTGGTGCCGGTGACCGACCATGTGCTGAGAACCGGCAAGGCGTTCTATGTGGTTTGGCCGAAGAACCGGGAGTTGAGCGAGAATGCGCGGAAAGTCAGGGACTGGCTGGCGGCGCAGGCTTGAAATCGGTTGCAGCGTAGTCACTATCGCGGAGTTCCTTCACACCCCCCTCTGTCCTGCCGGACATCTCCCCCGCAAGGGGGGAGATTGGCAGTTCATATGTCGCGTCACCCTTCAAGCATTGGAGATTGGCGAAAGCCGTCGTGACATCTGATCTCCCTCCTTGCGGGGGAGATGGCCGGCAGGCCAGAGGGGGGTGCTGTCCCGCTGGCGTCTCCAATGTCCGGCATTCATTGAAGCCTTCCGCACACCCTTCGAATCCGCCTATAATACCCCCATGCCCATTCGCCAGCTTTCCGAAACGATGATCAACCAGATCGCCGCCGGCGAAGTCATCGAGCGTCCGGCGAGCGTGGTGAAGGAACTGGTCGAAAACGCGCTCGACGCCGGCGCCTCCCGCGTCGAGGTCGTCACTGCCGGCGGCGGGCTGAACCTGATCCGCGTCACCGATGACGGCTCCGGTATCCCCGAACAGGAACTGGCGCTGGCCATTGCGCGCCACTGCACCTCGAAACTTGCCGACAACATTCATGATATCCGCTCGCTCGGCTTCCGTGGCGAGGCGCTGCCGTCGATCGGTTCGGTGGCGCGGCTGTCGATCCGTTCGCGCACGACCGCAGGCGTCGCTGCCGCCGAGATCGCCATCGAAGGCGGCCGCGTTTCGGCGGTCAAACCGGCGGCGGCCAATCGCGGCACAACGGTCGAGGTGCGCGACCTGTTCTTTGCCACGCCGGCGCGGCTCAAATTCATGAAGGGCGAGCGGGCCGAAAGCTCGGCCACCAGCGACGTGGTCAAGCGCATCGCCATCGCCTTCCCCGCCGTGCGCTTCACGCTGGCCGGCTCGGACCGCTCGACGCTGGAATTGCCGGCGACCGATGACAGTACCGAGGGCAGCCTGCGCCGCGTCGCCCAGGTGATGGGCGCCGAGTTTCCCGACAATTCCATCGCTATCGACGCCAGCCGGGACGGCGTGCACCTGACCGGCCACGTCTCGATCCCGTCCTTCACCCGCGCCAACGCGCTGCAGCAATATGCCTATGTCAACGGCCGTCCGGTGCGCGACAAGCTGATTGCCGGCGCCATTCGCGGCGCTTTCGCCGATGTGCTGCCGCGCGACCGGCACGCGGTGACCGTGCTGTTCCTGACGCTCGATCCGGCGACCGTCGACGTCAACGTCCACCCGGCCAAGGCCGATGTGCGCTTTCGCGACCCCGGCCTGGTGCGCGGGCTGATCGTCGGCGCCATCCGCGAGGCTCTGGCCAATGCCGGAATACGCGCCGCCACCAGCGGTGCCGCCGGAATGATGGCGGCGTTCCGGCCGGGAGCCGCCTCATACGCCCATGCGGGTCCTGCCAACGGTCATCGCAGTTATGACGCGGCCTACCGGGCCTCGGGCTTTTCGGGCTTTGACCGCTCGCCACAGCGGCCGCTGGATATGGGATTTGACGGCGCCGGCTTCCGCGAAAACGACCAGGCTGCATTCGACGCCGGTCCGCTCGCCAGCGCCGATACGCGTGCCGGCTCAGCCGAGCCGGCCGAGACGCTGCTCGGCACCGCGCTGGGCGCCGCCCGCGCGCAGGTCCACGAGAACTACATCGTCGCCCAGACGAGGGATTCGCTTGTCATCGTCGACCAGCACGCGGCGCATGAGCGGCTGGTCTACGAGGCGTTGAAGAATGCCCTGCACTCGCGCGCGGTGCCCTCGCAGATGCTGCTCTTGCCGGAGATCGTCGACCTGCCGGAGGAGGACGCCGAGCGGCTGGCCGTGCATTCCGAAACGCTGGCCCGGTTCGGCCTCGGCATTGAGCGTTTCGGTCCCGGCGCGGTGGCGGTGCGCGAGACGCCGTCCATGCTCGGCGAAACCAATGTCCAGCAATTGGTGCGCGACCTTGCCGATGAGATCGCCGACAACGATACCGTCGAGACGCTGAAAGAGCGGCTGGACAAGATCGCCGCCACCATGGCCTGCCATGGCTCGGTGCGCTCCGGCCGGCTGCTCAAGGCCGAGGAGATGAACGCACTGCTGCGACAGATGGAGGCGACTCCCGGCTCCGGCACCTGCAACCACGGCCGCCCGACCTATATCGAACTCAAGCTCGCCGACATAGAGCGGCTGTTTGGGCGGCGGTGAGCACAAGCCAGGTCAGGCCACACGCTCAATTCACCAACAGGCGATAATCCTTGAACCTATGAGAGAAAACGTAATCCCTTGAGTAACCGGCGCTACCGCCGCGAAAATTCACGGAGATTATCTCGAAGCTTCTCCCAACCTGTTTTGAACATTCATGTAGATGGGAGTCATCAGCATGCCGGCATCGCAATCGTCGTCATCGAAAGCGATTGCCTGAACGACCTTCTTTTTCTTCTTATCGATGACCCGCAGCTTATTCATGCAGACGAGAAAGCCCGCTTTCTCGTAGACCCCGGCAAATCTGTGGGTTGCTGTCTGCGCCCAGAAGGGAATCTCGACGGTGCCGTCAACCTTCGCCTCACCGGTATCGTCGAGGTTTGCGACCTTCTTCAGCGTGATCGGGAACTTGTCCGAGCCCTTGCTCCAAGTCCCTGTTGCGCCGCTTTCGCCAAGGTCGAGAGAAAACGGACATCCGGTGGTGCCAACGGGCGTTTTCGATCCCATGACCAGCACCCGGTCGAACTCCCTGTCGTCCGCAATCTCGCAAAGGAAGACGCTGGTGCCACTGATCTTGCCGTACACCGCTATCGGGCTTTGCTTCGCGTCGTGGAAATAGCTCCCCTCGACGGTAATCCCGCTGCCGAAACTGTCATATCTCTGCAGCGATAGGTGGACGGGGTTAGGTCCGATGGAGCCTTCGTAGTTTTCGACCTGATACCAGCCCGCGGCGGCTTTCCCGGTCAGCAGCAAAACGCAAAAAAATTGCCGATATGAACAGTCTTCCCATTCCGTCCCCCAGTGAAGGCAGCGTACCATAGCTGTCCTTCCTCTGGGTGTCTGCATTCTGATGGAAGCGGTTCTCGGTTTGAGTCCGAAAACAGCTCAAATCATTTGTTTTAACGCTTTAAATTCACCACGATCACGCCGCCCAGCGCCAGGGCGCCGCCGAGGATACCAAGTAGCGTCGGCACTTCGCCCAGCCAGAAGAAGCCGATCAGGGCCGACATGGGCGAGACCAGATAGAGGAAGTTCGACGCGCGCGCTGCCGGGAGGCGCGACAGTGCGGTTGCCCATGCGGCATAGGCGATCAGGCTGGGCACGATGCCAAGAAAGATCACGGCGCCGATACCGGCCGTGTTGGCGGCCGCGGCCTGCGCAAAGCCGCTTGGCAGAAAGGGTGCCAGGCAAAGCGCGCCAAGGATCATGTTGGAGGCCGAAATGGTCAGCGGGTGATGGCGGGCAAAGAGCGGCTTCTGGACGATCGTGTTGATGGCCGAGCACAGCGCGGAGCCAAGAACCAGCAGCGCGCCGGTGTCGAAACTCAAGCCATTGCCGTCGGCCACGGCGATGATGCCGATGCCGGCGAAAGAAATCGCCGTGCCAAACCAGGCCCAGCTTGAGAAGCGCTCGCCCAGCAATGCCATTGCCATGATGGCGGTGAAGATCGGGCTGACATTGATGATGAAACCGGCGGCACCCGCCGACACGGTCAGTTCGCCGAAATTGAGCATGACAGTGTAGAGCGCGACGAAGATGGCGCCGCCAAAGACCAGGCGCCACACTTCGTCGAGCCTCGGCAGCGCCGGGCGCTTGACGGCAAGAAAGATCGCCGCCGGCACCGCGGCAATGGCAAAGCGCAGCGCACCGAGTTCCAGCGGCCCGAAAGCGGCGAGGCCGGCACGGATCGCCGGAAAGGCCGAGGCCCAGCCGACCACCGTCAACGCCACGGCGATGGCCGCCGTGGTGTCCATCCGCTGTGTCGGATTCGACGTGCTGGTCGTTGCGCTCATCTGCCTGTCCTCGGGTTCCCAGAGTGTTGAAAGGCAGAAAGCGCCTTTTCGGCGCGGTTGACAAACGATCAAATCGAGGATCACCTGTGACTGTGGATCACAGCTCAGACACAATGGTGCCGCTCGAGACCCTGCGCGCCTTCGATGCGGCGGCGCGAACGGGGAGCTTTTCGGCCGCGGCCGAGAAGCTCAACATCACCCACGGCGCCGTCAGCCGGCAGATCGCCAAGCTGGAAGACTGGCTGGGCCTGAAAGTGTTCGACCGCGGCGCGCGCGGCGTCTCGCTGACCATCGAGGGCAACCGCCTGCATCTGCGCACGGCGGAAGCCTTTGCGCTGATCTCCAGCCATTCCGACCGCTGGGTCGAGCCGCGCGGAACCGCCGTGGTGCGGCTGACCTCGATACCCTCCGTCAGCGGGCTGTGGCTGATGCCACGCATGGCGGCGCTGGAGAACAATCCCACCAAGCTGCGCATCGTCCTCGACGTCGACATCCGCCAGGCCGACCTTGCCGATGAAGGCATCGACCTGTCGGTCCGCTGCGGCCGCGGCGGCATTCCGGGCCGCATCTCGGTGAAGCTGTTCGAGGAACATGTCTTTCCCGTCGCCGCGCCCGGCCTTGCCCACGAGATCGGTCGCGGCGACCCGGCCCGGCTGCTCAAATTTCCGCTGATCAACGATTCCGACGCTTCGGGGTGGCGTGCCTGGTTTGCCGCGCAAGGGATGGACTACCGCCCGCGCCCGCAGGATCGCCGCTTCGAGGACTACAATCTGGTGCTCGACGCCGCAGCTTACGGGCTCGGCATCGCGCTGGCGCGGCCACCGCTGACCGGACACCAGTTGGAGGCAGGCCGCATCGTCGCCGTTGACGAGCGCACGGCGCTGAACCCGGTGTCGTACTGGCTCGACCGGCCGCTGGGGCGGCCACGCACGGCTGCCGCCGAACTTTCACGCCGTATCGCTGTCGAGGCGGGGCTGGCGATGGACAAGATGGAAGCATTCCTCGAAGCCGAGCGATAGCGGCGATCGTTCGGTGCTCAGCGAAGCACCAGCAGGGCTAGCCCGACAATGGCGACGGCCAGAAACCCGGTTGCCAGCGCCATCAGACCGACACGCGTCTGCCGTCGGCCTTGCGGCTGGGCCGCATCATTCGGCCCAGACGTCGCCTGCTCCCGCTTCATTGGCATATCGGTGGTGGCAGCGCGGCGCTGCGGCGAAACCACGGGTGCGAGAAGCGCAAACCAGGGCAGTCCTGCGGGCTTTGCGGCAGCGCCATCTTCGGCCTTGGCCGACGGCAGCGGCAGACCGCGCTGTGCATCGTCGTTGGCTGGCGTCGCCTTGCCTATCGCAGCCGCTATTGGCCCGGAAACGTCGGGCGCCTCGACGCCAGGTTCAGCAAGGGCCAGATAGGCTTGCAGGACCTCGGCAGAACCCGTCTGCTGCCCCTTTGCGGTGGCTGCGGACAACAGCGCCTGCAGCGCCGGCGCCGCTGCCGGCTGCAAAGGCGCGCCGGATGGCGTCGGCGGCTGCACCAGCGCCTTTATAAGTGCTGCTTTCGCCGGATCGGCCTTCGCCGACGGCACCGCTGCCAATATCATGGCCTCGCGCAGCAGCGCAGTCAGGCGGGCGGATGAAATGTCCATGCCGGGCCCATAAGAATGGTTTGGAGCCGACAATAGCGCCTCAGCATTGCGTCAAGCTTGACCTTGCCGGCAATTTATGGCGATGAAATCAGCATGAACTCTGGCACCACCCCATGATGAACCGCTTCGAAGGCCCTGGCGGCAAGGAAGCCCGGATCCGCTATCTCGACGGCGACTTCCAGGTCATCAGCCCCGGCGCATTCGTGCGCTGCGCTGTGACCGGTGAGAGCATTCCGCTGGACGAGCTCAAATATTGGAGCGTCGCCAGGCAGGAGCCCTATGTCAGCGCCGCCGCCTCGCTGCGCCGCGAGATCGAAACGCATCCGGACCTGCGCAGCCGGGGCTAGATCGGCACACCGGAAAGCAAGGCTCACCGTCGATCTGATTTTCCTGGAACGCCTGCAGGACTATGGCTTTGAGGATGCCGGCGCGTTTTCGACCGAAAAGTCGAATTTATGAACAAGCCGATCTCCGACAAGCACTTTGATGGAATACGGCCCGATCGGATCACCCTCGGCCATGCACCACCCATGCGAGATCCATCCGTCCTGCGGTTTGTAGAACATGGTGGTCTCGGAGACCCTTCGATCGCCCGATAGCTTGCTCAAGCTGTATTCGTTTCCGTCGATACCACCCCACTGCCTGGGCTCCGCGGGAAGCGCGAACACCTCGGTGACCGATACCAGTCTGTCGCCTTGCGCCAGACGTACGCGCCATTCAAAGCAGGCGCTATCGGGGATAAGCGGTACAATGTTTGAGGGCCGAACGTGGGTAGCACCGTCCGCTTCGGTGACCGAGACCAGAAATTCGCTGTCGGTCGCGGTGGGTGCCTGCGCCGAAGATGGGTTCGCCATCGCCACAAGAACAAAGCCCACAAAGAGTGCCCGCAACCTAACCATTCCACCCCCCGCGCTGAAGCCGGTCTGACTTATAATTGTGATAAGCGGCGAGAAATATCCTGTGTCAACGCGGGAGCGCCCTACCCTCGCAGCCGGCGCTGTCTCCAGGCATCCAGCGTCTCATCGATGATCCGCTCCGGCACATTGTCGAGCTCGAACGTGGCGTCTATCTCCAGCACGTCGAGTTGACCAAGGAATTCAGCCGAGGCTGCGCCATGGCGCAGCCGGGCTGCGTCCTTGGCGGTGGTCACGAGGCCCAGTCCCTCACGGCGCGCGGTTGCCGCCAGTTCGGCGAGTTCGTCGGGGGCATAAAAATGATGGTCCGGAAACGACCGGCTCAGCGCCACTTCCGCGCCCGTGCCGCGCAGCGTCTCGAAGAATTTTTCGGGATGGCCGATGCCGGCAAAGGCGAGGAACCGCCGGCCGGCGAACCGCTCCTTGCCGCCCGGTTCAGCATGCGCCTCGAAGATCGGCCGGCCGGCGCGCGCCGCCTGGCGCACGACCTGGTCGGCGGCGGTGCCCTCGCCCATCTTCAACAGCCCATCGGTGAACACCAGTTGGTCGACGACGTTGGCGCGCAGCGGCCCACCCGGAATGACGCGGCCATTGCCGATGCCGTAGCGGGCGTCGACGACGACCAGCGCATAATCAATATGGATGCGCGCGCTCTGAAAACCGTCATCCATGATCAGGAAATCGCAGCCATGGGCTTCCATGAGCAGCTTGGCGCCGGCGGCGCGGTTCGGGCTTACCGCAACCGGCGCATGCTCGGCCAGAAGCAGCGGCTCGTCGCCGACATGCTTGGCGGCGTCGTGACTGGCATCGACGACATGCGGCTGCGCAAACGAGCCGCCATGGCCGCGCGACAGGAATCCGGGATTGAGCTGCATGCGCCTGGCCTGCTTGGCCAGCGCGATGGCGACCGGCGTCTTGCCGCTGCCGCCGACGGTGAAGTTGCCGACGCAAAGCACTGGCGCGTCGATCTTTTCACGTACCGCCCGATGCATGCGGCGGCCGGCGACGATGCCATAGACGGCTGATAGCGGCGACAGCGCAAAGACCCGCCAGTCCGGCGCTTCCCACCAGAAAGGTGGTGCTTCCGACGCCACCTATCGCCCGTCGGCGCCCTTCAGGCGCGACTTGACGATCAATGGCTGGATATAAGGCTCGAGCGACTTCAGCGTGTGCGCCAGCGCACCGCGCATCTGGTCGACTGTGGCGGCACCGGCCGCCATCATCTCGTGGCGCGCAACTTCATTGCTCAGCAGGAAATTGACGGCGCCGGCCAGCATGTCGCGGTCGCGCACCAGCTTGGCGCCGCCGCTGTCGAGCAGGCGCTGATAGGCCTCGCGAAAATTCTGGACGTTGCGGCCGGCCAGCACAGCGGTGTCGAGCATGGCCGGCTCCAGCGGATTCTGGCCGCCTTCCGAGGTCAGCGAGCGGCCGACAAAGGCGATTTCCGTCAGCCGGAGATAAAGCCCCATCTCGCCGATCGTATCGCCGAGCAGGATATCGCTGTCGGCGGTGATCCGGTCGCCCTTGCTGCGCCGCGCCAGCTTCAGGCCCATGCCGGAAATCTGTGCGGCCAGCGCTTCGGCGCGGTCGGGATGGCGCGGGACGATGATCGTCAGCAGGCCATGGTGGCGCTTGTAGAGCGTGGCGTGGACTTCCGCCGCGACCACCTCCTCGCCGTCATGGGTCGAAATTGCCGCCCAGGTCGGGCGGCCGGCGATCTGGCGCTTCAGCGTCGCCAGCGCCCGTTCGTCGACGGGCGGCGGCAAGGTGTCGACCTTGAGGTTGCCGGACACGGTGACCGGCCGGGCGCCAAGCGCGCGAAACCGTTCGCCGTCGACATCCGACTGGGCAACGACATGTGCAAGGTTCTCGAACAGCGCCTCGGCGATGTTGGCGCGCTTCTTCCAGGATTTGAACGAACGGTCGGAGAGCCGGCCGTTGACCAGCACCTGCGGCACGTGGCGGGCGCCGAGCTCGAGGATCGTCATCGGCCATATCTCGGATTCGGCGATGATAGCCAGGTCCGGCCGCCAGTGATCGAGAAAGCGGCTGACGGCCGGCTTGAGGTCGAGCGGAACATATTGGTGGATGATGCGGTCGCCCAGCCGTTCGTCGGCAACCTGCGCCGAGGTCACTGTTCCCGTCGTCAGCACGATGTTGACACCGTAGTCGAGGATGCTTTGCACCAGCGGCACGACCGCAAGGGTCTCGCCGACGCTTGCCGCATGGATCCAGATCACCGGCCCTTCGGGGCGCGGCCGCCCGGCAACGCCGTAGCGCTCACGGCTGCGGCTGCGGTCTTCCTTGCCCTGCGATGTGCGCCAGGCGACATAGGGACCCATCAGCGGATAGGCGGCTGCACCGGCAAGGCGGTAGGCCGCCAGGAAGGCGCGCGCCCAGCCGACGCTCATGGCCTGCCGTCCACGAGCCGATAGGCCTCGGCGGTTGCGGCATTGAGCGCGGCCGTGACTTCCTGGCGCTTGCGCTCCATCTCGGCCTCGTCGGCATTGGCCGGCACGAAAACCGGCGTTCCGATGACGATCGAGGAGCGGCCGAACGGCAGGTTGATGGTGGTCTTGTCCCAGCTCCTTTCCAGCACCTTGCGGCGGCTGGTGGCGATGGCGGCAGGCATGATCGGCCGGCCGGAAAGGCGTGCCAGCAGAACGATACCAAGCCCCGCGTCGCGCGGCGTGCCGTGGGGAATGTCGGCGATCATGGCGACGTTCTTGCCGGCGACGAGTGACTTTTTCAGGGCGATGAGCGCCTTGGCGCCGCCCTTGTCGAGATGCTTCGTGCTTTCACGCCCGCCGGAGCCGCGCACCGCCTCGATGCCGAATTTTTCGATCATCAGCGCGTTGAGTTCGGCGTCGGCGCTGCGCGAGACCATGGCGACCAGCGGCCGTCCCTTGGGATAATAGGCTGGGGTCAGCAGATGCTGGCCATGCCAGAGCGCGATGATGCCGGGTTCGAATTCGGCGTAGTCGCCGCCTGAAAATTTAGCCGAGCCTTCGACCACGCGGTTGGTCAGGCGCACCAGGCGGACGAACTGGGCGAGCAGGCTGACGATCATGCTCTTGACGATTCGCGACTGCGCCAACGGCTCGCGGATCTTGCGCCAGAATGTCTTCGAACTGCCGCCGCGTCTTCTTCGGACCGCGGCGCCGGTGGGCTGCCCTTTCACCGCTTCATGCTCCATCGCTGTCAACCGGCGGCCTTGCTTTCAGGGTCGAGCAGCCGGTGCAGATGGACGACGAAATAGCGCATATGGGCATTGTCCACGCTGGCTTGCGCCTTGGCCTTCCACGCGGTGTGCGCGGTTTGATAGTCCGGATAAACGCCAACGATGTCGAGCGCGTCGAGATCGCGGAACTCGGTGCCTCCCAGCTTCTTCAGCTCGCCGCCGAACACCAGGTGCAAAAGCTGTTTCTTTCCGTCTTCCGCGGCCATTTCGGTCCTTCACATATTGTGAGTTTGCGACAGGTCTAGCCCAAAGCTGCCGACTTTGGAACCTTCGATCACGCTTCCGTATCGGCAATGACGCCGGCAAGCACGGTCAGCAACTGCCCGCTGCCGGCGACCAGCGCGCCGTGACGGATGATCTCCCCGGCATAAAGCGGCGCGCGGCCATGGCCGTCGAGCACGGCGCCGCCAGCCTCGCGCAAGATGAGATCGGCGGCGGCGATATCCCAGTCATGCGCGTTGGGCTTGACCAAGGTTGCGTCGAGCGTGCCGTTGGCGACCATCGCCAGCCGGTAGGCGAGCGAGGGGATGTGCGCCGCCCGCCGCACCCGGCCCTGCCATTGCGGCGGCATCAGGTCGATCAACTGCTTCAGCCCGCCGATCTCGACCGTCTTACCCAGGCCGCGCACGGCAATCGGCTTGCCGTTGCAGAAAGCTCCATGGCCAGGCAACGCCCAATAGGTTTCGCCCTTGGCCGGACATTCGAGCACACCGGTGAGCGTGCGGCCGTTCTCGACCACCGCGACGCTGACGCACCACGAGCGCAGACCTTCGAGGAAGCCGCGGGTGCCGTCTATGGGGTCGACGACAAAGGTGCGCCGCGCCAGAAGCCGCGCCGGATCGTCAGTCGTTTCCTCTGATAGCCAGCCATAGTCCGGCCGCGCCGCAAGCAGGGTCTCGCGCAGATAGGCGTCCGCCGCGTGGTCGGCTTCGCTGACCGGCGAGGTGCCGCCCTTCATCCACACTTGCGGGTTCTTGCCGAAATAGCGCATGGCGATCGCGCCCGCCTCGCGGGCGGCGTCGCGCAGCAGATCGAGGTTGTCCGAGGCCCCGGCCGATATGACCGGGTCACGCTCCGGCAAGGGTCATTCCTTCGATCAGCAGCGTCGGTGCGGCGGTGCCGAAATCGCGGTCAAGATCGCTCGCCGGCACCATGTTGAGGAACATCGTCTTCAAATTGGAGGCGATGGTCACCTCGGCCACCGGATAGGCAAGCTCACCATTGTCGATCCAGAAGCCGGATGCGCCACGGCTGTATTCGCCCGTCACCATGTCGACGCCCTGGCCGAACACTTCGGCGACATAAAAGCCGGATTTCAGCGACCTGATCAGGTCTTCCGGCGTCCTGTCGCCCGGCTCGATGGCGAGATTGGTCGAAGACGGCGATACCGACGAGCCGCTGCGCGCGCCGCGTCCGTTGGTGGTCAGCCCCAATTCCCGCGCGGCGGACGTCGACAGGAACCAGTGCTTCAGCACGCCGTTCTCGACCATCAACAGCTTTTCGCCCTCGACGCCTTCGCCGTCGAACGGGCGCGAGGCCTGGCCGCGACGCCGTAGCGGCTCGTCGGTGACGGTGATGGCAGCCGACGCAACCTGCTTGCCCATCATCTCGCGCAAGAAACTGGTCTTGCGCGCCACCGAAGCGCCGTTGATGGCGCCGGCGAGATGGCCGGCAATGCCGCGCGCGACGCGCGGATCGAACACAACGTTGACCGGACCGGTCGCCGCCTTGCGGGCGCCGAGGCGGCGCACGGCGCGCTCGCCGGCCTTGCGGCCGATCAGCTCCGGCGCGTCGAGATCGGAAAAATGCTGGTTCGAGGAGTATTCGTAGTCGCGCTCCATGCCGGTGCCTTCGCCCGCAATAACGCTGGCCGAACGCGAAAAGCGCGATGCGACATAGTGGCCGACGAAGCCGTTCGACGTGGCCAGCACCAGCCCGCCAAGACCGGCGCTGGCGCCGCTGCCGGCCGAATTGGTGACGCCCTTGACTGCAAGGGCCGCTTCCTCGGCGGCAAGGGCCGCTTCCTTCAACTGATCGGCCGAAACCTCGGTGGCGTCGAACAGATCGAGGTCGCGCACCTTGCCGACCAGCAAAGCCGGATCGGCGAGACCCTGATAAGGGTCCTCGGGCGAGACTTTGGCCATGGCCACGGCGCGCTCAGCCAGCGCCTTGGGGTCCGATGCCGCCGTCGCCGAGACGCTCGCCACCCGGTTGCCGACGAAGACGCGCAGCGAGACATCGTCGCCCTCGGACGCTTCGGTGTTCTCGACCTTTCCCAGCCGCACCGACACGCCGATCGAGCGGCCGCGCACGGCAACCGCGTCGGCGGCGTCGGCGCCGGCCCGCTTGGCAGCCTCGACCAGTGCCGCGACGCGGTCGGTCAATTTCGCTGCCTCTGATGTATCGGTCATGCGCGTGGTCCTGGCTGAAGCCGCGCCGGGCGGTAGCGGCTGCTGCACCATCTATTGTCCCAATGCGGCTTGTGCAATGGCGCACGGGCAATTGTCCCGCTGCGGCATAGCGCCCAAGCGGCCCGCAAAGCCCATCCGCGGCGGCGCCACAGACGCGCGGCTTGACCGGTTTGTGAGTTTAACCGAGGCCGATTTCCGTCAAGGAGTGGCGACCGGCGTCCAGATCACGTCATCGATCCTCGTCGCGCCCGTTGCCAGCATCACCAGCCGGTCGAAGCCAAGCGCCGAGCCGCTGGCTTGCGGCATGATGGCGAGGGCGGCGAGAAAATCCTCATCCAGCGGATAGCGCTCGCCATAGACGCGCTCCTTCTCGTCCATCTCGGCGGCAAAGCGCCGGCGCTGCTCGGCCGGATCGGTCAGTTCGCCAAAAGCATTGGCGAGCTCGACGCCGCAGCAATAGAGCTCGAAGCGCTCGGCCACGCGTTGGTCCTCCGCACTCGGCCGGGCCAAGGCGGCCTCGGAGATCGGATAGCCATAGAGGATTGTGGCCCGTCCCTGCCCCAGCATCGGTTCGACCTTCTCGACCATCACGCGGCTGAACAAATCGGCCCAGTTGTCATCGTCGGCCGTGCGCAGGCCGGCCTTGACCAGAGCATCATGAAGTGCGGCGCGGTCTGTGCCGCCATCGGCAGAAACGGTGGCAAGAAGATCGATGCCGGCGTAACGCGCAAAAGCTTCCGCCACGCTCACGCGTTCCGGCTCGGCAAACGGATCGGCCTCGCGGCCGCGAAAGCGGAAGGTTTTGGCGCCGGCCCGCTCGGCTGCCAGCTTCAGCAGTTCGGCGCAATCGGCCATCAGGCTGTCATAGGTTTCGCCGACCCGATACCATTCGAGCATGGTGAATTCGGGATGGTGCAAGGGGCCGCGCTCGCGGTTGCGCCAGACGGCGCCCAGGCTGAAGATGCGCCGCTCACCGGCGGCCAGCAGCTTCTTGCAGGCGAACTCCGGCGAGGTGTGGAGATAAAGCGGCCGGCGCGCGCCGTCGGCGCCGATCGCCTCGGTGGCGAAGGCTGAGAGATGCGCCTCGTTGCCGGGCGAAATCTGCAACGCCGCCGTCTCGACCTCGATGAAGTCGCGCTCGCCAAACCAGCCGCGCATTGCGGCAGCTATGGCGTTGCGGGCCATCAGCCGCGGCCGGCGGTCGGCGTGAACATCCGGCGTCCACCAGGGCGAAGCGCCAGTCATGGGTTTGCAGGGCAACGGAATTGCTGACAGGGCTGGCGGTTCGGGCCAAGATGCGCTACGGCGACGGCTCTCGCAGCCGATTTGCGCCGAACGATCGTTTCAGGCCAACGAAGTCTAGGATTGAAAACCGTGGTGAAGGTCATCGCCAGTTCGCTCCGTAAAGGCAATGTCGTCGACAAGGACGGCAAGCTTTACGTCATCCTCTTTGCCGAAAACATCCACCCTGGCAAGGGTACGCCGGTCACCCAGCTCGACATGCGCCGCATCTCCGACGGGGTGAAGGTTTCGGAGCGCTACCGCACCACCGAGCAGGTCGAGCGCGCCTATGTCGAGGAGCGCGAGCACACCTTCCTCTACGCCGACGCCGAGGGGTATCACTTCATGAACCCGGAAAGCTACGACCAGGTCGCGGTGCCGGAAAGCGTGGTCGGCGACATGGCGCCCTACCTGCTCGAAGGCATGGCGGTGCAGATCTCGCAGTTCAACGGCATCGCCATAGCCCTGGTGCTGCCGCAGCGCGCTACTTTCGAAGTGGTCGAGACGGAGCCGACGACCAAAGGCCAGACGGCGTCCTCGTCCTACAAGCCGGCCGTGCTTTCCAACGGCGTGCGCACGCTGGTGCCGCCGCACATCGCGCCGGGCACCCGCGTGGTGGTGATGACGGCCGATGGCGCTTATGTGGAGCGGGCGAAGGACTGAGGCGCGAGCGCCTCCGTCCTGGTTGATCCGTTGCATTGCCTTCTGCGGCCGCTGGCTCGATAGTCCTGCCGATGTGGCAGACCTTTGTGACCTACTGGCCTCTGATCCTTGTGATCATTCCGATGCTGATGGCCGCCATCGGCATCGTCCACGCGATCATGACCAAGGAAGACGTGCGCGCCGCCACCGGCTGGGTCGGCGTGATGATCTTGTCGCCGTTCCTTGGCGCGATCATCTATGCCATTGCCGGCATCAACCGCATCCGCCGCGCCACCATCAGCGCCATGCGGCCCGTCGCCGGTGAAGCCGAGACAGCCAAACACGACCACGACATTGCGCTCGAAGCACTCATTTCAGCCGAATTCGGCCAGCGCTTTGCCGGCCTGAAGACGCTAGGCGACAGGGTGGCGCGGCGCGCACTGACGTCGGCAAACGCGATCACGATCCTCAGGACCGGCGACGAAGCTTACGCAGCAATGTGCCGGGCGATAGACAGTGCACAGCGCAGCATTCTGCTCGAGACCTACATCTTCGACAATGACGAGATCGGACGACGTTTTGTCGGATCGCTGGCCGGAGCGGTCCGGCGCGGTGTGACGGTTCGCGTGCTGATCGATGCGGTGGGCGTGCGCTATTCCGTGCCCAGCATTCTTGGGACACTCCGGGAAGCCGGCGTCACCGTCGATCTGTTCAACGGCAACATCGTCATGGGCCTGAGACTTCCCTATGCGAATTTGAGGACGCACAGGAAAATCCTGATCGTCGACGGCGCGGTGGCATTCACCGGAGGCATGAACATCCGCAAGGGGTTCTCGGCTGAATTCGCTGGCACTGCCAGCTCGGCGGATACGCATTTCCAGGTCACGGGGCCGGTCGTGGCCGACCTGTTCGCGGTTGCCGCCGAGGACTGGCGTTTTGCCGGCAACGAGGCCCTCAAGGACGAGGTCTGGCACGTGGCAAAGCCCTCGCCGCCTCCCGGTCAGCCGATCCTGGTGCGGGCGGTGGCGTCGGGGCCGGACGCCAGCATCGAAACCAACCATAAATTGCTGACGGGGGCATTTTCCGTCGCCCGCAAATCGATCCGCATCATGTCGCCCTATTTCCTGCCGGACCGGGAATTTGTCAGCGCGCTGGTCACGGCGGCCCGGCGCGGCGTCGAGATCGACATCGTCGTGCCCGCGGTCAACAATCTCTTCCTGGTCGGCCGCGCCATGACGGCGCAGTACGACCAGGTGCTGAAGCACTATTGCCGCGTCTGGCGGCATGAGGGGTCGTTCGACCATTCGAAGCTGTTGTCGGTCGATGGCGTCTGGGCCTATGTCGGCTCCTCCAACCTCGACGCCCGGTCGCTGCGGCTGAATTTCGAAATCGACCTGGAGGTGCTGGATACCGGCTTTGCCGCCGAGATCGAGGGGCGCATCGGAGCGGCAATCGCTTCCGCCAAACCCGTCACACTCGCAACCCTAAGAGCGCGGCCATTTGTCATCCGGGTCTTTGACCGGTTGTTATGGCTGGGATCGCCCTATCTTTAGAATCAGGACAGATTGAACGCAGGCCTATGGACATAAACGGACGCAGCCTTCCTGAAACAGTGCTCCTGTCGATCCGCGGCAGGAAAGCGCGCAAGGCGAACGCGACGCCGCGCAAGCACATTGAAGGCGCCCAGATGGTGGTCGCCTCCTACAACGTCCACAAATGCATCGGCACCGACCGCAGGTTCGACCCCGAACGGACCGCCCGCGTCATCCGCGAGATCGGCCCCGACGTCATCGCGCTGCAGGAGGCCGACAACCGCTTCGGCGATCGCGCCGGGCTGCTCGATCTTGCCCGGATCGAACACGAAACCGGGCTTGTGCCGGTGCCGGTTTCCGGAAGCGGCAAGGGCCATGGCTGGCGCGGCAATGTGCTTTTGTTCAAGCGCGGCACCGTGCGCGACGTCCATCAGATCAAGCTTCCGGGACTGGAGCCCCGCGGCGCGCTGGTTGCCGAGATCGACCTCGACGAAACGCGCACTCTGCGCGTCATCGCCGCGCATCTCGGCCTGTTGCGCCGCTCGCGTTCGGAGCAGGCCCGCGTCGTGCTCGACATCATGAGCAACCAGGATGAAAGGCCGACCTTGCTGCTCGGCGACCTCAACGAATGGCGGCTGGGCAACCGCTCGGCGCTCAAGACGCTGCACGCCACCTTTGGTTTCACGCCGGCGGCGGTGCCGACTTTCCCCTCAGGCCTGCCGGTGCTGGCGCTCGACCGGATCATGGCCAACCGGCACGGCATGGTCTCGTCGGTGGAAGCCCATGACACGCCGCTGTCGCGGGTTGCGTCGGATCATTTGCCGCTGACGGCGTTCGTCAGCCTGTAACTCATCCGTCCCGCAGCCAGACCAGCATCTCACCGGGTTCACGGTTGTCCCAGGCAAAGTACGGGACGGCGGTGATTTTCGTTTCGCTCACCGCCGGCGGATCGGTGCGATAGAGCCCGGTTTCCCAGTTTTCCTGGGCTTCCTTGCTGGCAAGTGCCGAAAGCGTGACGATGCCGCCGAGCAGGTTCGGCTCGGCATGCGCCTCGATTGTTGCCGTTCGCGGCAGAGCGATCCGATGCAACTGGCCGGCATTGTCGGTCTCCTCGACGCAATAGATCAGCGGACCGCGCGCAAGTGCGACGCGGCCGATGTCCTGACGCACCTCCGGATTGGCGAACAGACGGGCGATCGACATTTCGAGATCGAGTTCGACCCGGTCGCCCTGGCGCCACTCGCGCCGGATCGCGGCATAGCCGTCGCTGGTGATGCCGTCCAGATCGACCGCGGCGCCGTTGATCTTGAGCGCCGCCTTGCCGCACCAGGACGGGACGCGCAGGTGCAAGGTGAATTCCACCGGAGCGTCGGCTTCGATCCGGATCGAGACCGCGCCATCCCAGGGATAATTGCTGGTCTGAATCAGACTGACCGCCCGGTTCGATATGTCGAAGCGCGCGGTGCTGTCGCCGTAGAGATGAACGGCCAGCGCGTCGTCCGACAGGCTGTAGAAATAGCTGCCGATGGAGGCGACCATGCGGCCGATATTCGGCGGGCAACAGGGGCAGCGATGCCATTTCCAGCGATTGTGCCTGCCCCGGCTCTCCAACGGGTTCTCGTAGAAGAACAGCGAGCCGTCGAGCGACAGGCCGGAGATCGAGCCGTTGTAGAGCGCCCGCTCCATCATGTCGGCGTAGCGGGCGTTGGGACCCATGCCGAGCATGCGGCTGGCCCAGAACACCAGGCCGACCGAGGCACAGGTCTCGGCATAGGCGGTTTCGTTGGGCAGGTCGTAGTCGCTGGTAAAGCCCTCATTGTGCGCCGATGGCCCGAGGCCGCCGGTGATATAGAGGTTTTTGGTGGTGAGATCGTTCCACAGACGGTCGAGCGCTACCCTGAGCGTGTCGTCGCCATATTCGGTGGCGATGTCGGCCATGCCGGAATAGAGGTACATCGCCCTGACCGCATGGCCGACGACCTTGTCCTGCTCGCGCACCGGCTTGTGCGACTGGTTGTACTCATAAGTCTTGAAATGATAGGCCTTCGGATCGGCGCCGCGCGCACGCGCCTCCTCGTCGAAATAATGCGGCTGTTGCCCGCGCTGGTCGATGAAATACCTGGCCAGGTCCATGTATTTCTGCTCGCCGGTCGCCCGCGCCAGCTTGACCAGCGCCAGCTCGATCTCCTCATGGCCGCAATAGCCCTTCTTCTTGCCCGGCTCCGGACCGAAGGTGTCGGCGATATGGTCGACATAGCGGCACATGATATCCAGCAGCTTGCGCTTGCCGGTGGCCTGGTAGTAGGCGACCGCGCCTTCGATCAGATGGCCGGCGCAATAGAGCTCGTGGCAATCGCGCAGATTGGTCCAGCGCTTGCCGGGCTGGATGCGCTGGTACCAGCTGGAGAGATAACCGTCTTCCTGCTGCAGTCTGCCGTAGAGGTCGATGACGGCATCGATCTTCTTCTCGAGTGCCGCGTTCTTGCGCCGGTAGAGCGAATAGGCCGCGGTCTCGATGGTCTTGCCCCAATCGGAGTCCCAGAACATCTGCGTGGTCACCGTCGAGCCGGTGAAGCCGGGGCTGGCAGCCTCGTCGGGCGACGGCGAATGGAACGGAATGACGACGCCCGGCGAGGGCCGGTCCGGGTCGATCTGCTCCAGCATGCGCGCCTCGGCGCAGCGCTCGTAGAGGATGTCGGCGGTGCGCGACGCCACGGCATCGACACGGTCGCCCCAGAAGCCGCGGACATCGACCTGCGGCACCGGCAGCGGGCGGAAGGCGAGTTTGCCGGGCTTGGCGGTTGGTTGGACGGTCATCGTGTCACTCCGTTGGATATTGGTCATTTCACGGCGGGTCATTTCACCGCGCCGGCCATCAGGCCGCGGATGTAGAAGCGCTGCAGCAGCAGGAAGAGCACCAGGCACGGCACCATCATCACGGTGACGCCCGCCTGCACGGCGCCCCAGTCGATGGCGCCGAAGCGGCCGGACTGAAGTGCGGTCATCATGATCGGCAGCGTGAATTTGGACTGGTCGGTCATCAGCACGAGTGCGGCCAGGAATTCGTTCCAGGCGCCGAGGAAGGCGAACAGCGCGATGGTGACGATGCCGGGCCAGACCAAAGGCAGCATCACCTTCAAGAGCATGGTGACGTTGTTGGCGCCGTCCATGCGCGCGGCCTCCTCGATCTCGCGCGGCACCGCGTCGAAGGCGTTGCGCATCATGAAGATCGAGAACGGCAGCTGCAGCGTGACGTAGACCAGGACCAGGCCGGTCAGCGTGTTGTGCAGGCCGACCTTGGTCAGCACCAGGAAGATCGGCGTCAGGATCGACTGGAACGGGATCATGATCGTCGACAGGATGACAATGAAGAGCACATCCTTCATCGGAAAGCGGAAGCGCGAAAAGCCGTAGCCGGCCAGCACGCTGACGATCACCGACAGGATCACCGTCATCGAGGCGACATAGAGGCTGTTTTGCGCCGGCAGCCAGAGGCCGTCGCCAAAGGTGTCGAGCGTGCGGTAGTTCTCGACCGAGAAGCCGGTCGTCGGCCATGGCGGCAGCGGCGGCTGGCGCGCCTCCTGCGCCGGCTTGAAGGTCGACAGCACGGCCCAGACGATCGGCGCGATGAACAGCACTGAGGCGATCATGCCGGTCGAATGCTCGGCGATCCTGAGCCAGCGGCGGCTGCTGCGGCTTCTTGCCTGCGCCATCAGTCGATGCCCTCCGGCTTGCGCAGCAGCCACAGCTGAACCAGGCTGAGCGCCACCAATATGGCCAGCAGGATCATCGACAGCGCCGCGCCATAGCCGAGCTTGAACGAGACGAAGGACTGGTTGAAAATCCAGTAGACGGCGGTCAGCGTCTGGTTGCGCGGGCCGCCG
Organism: Mesorhizobium sp. P160187; assembly: GCF_057766425.1. NCBI lineage: Bacteria > Pseudomonadati > Pseudomonadota > Alphaproteobacteria > Hyphomicrobiales > Phyllobacteriaceae > Mesorhizobium > Mesorhizobium sp. P160187. The sequence goes on along the minus strand of NZ_JBYMDX010000005.1, from coordinate 1,226,796 downwards.
CGCAGGATGATGTAGAACTGGTCGAAGGCCAGGATCGAACCGGCGATCGACAGGATCAGCGCCAGCGCCAGCGTGCGTCGCATCAGCGGCAGGGTGATGGCGCGAAAGCGCGCGAACGGCCCTGCCCCGTCGATCATCGCGGCTTCCTGCAGATCGGTCGGGATCGACTGCAGGCCGGTCATCAGGATGATCATGGTGAAGCCCGCCACCTTCCAGACGACCATGGCGATGATCGACCAGAAGGCCGGCTGGAAGGTCGCCAGAAGGTTGAACTTTTTCGCCGTCAGGCCGAAATCGTAGGCGGCCGGGCTGAACAGGCCGGAATCGACATTGAGCAGCCACGACCAGAGCAGGCTGGCAGAAGCGAAACCGACGACCGCCGGCATGAAGAAGGATGTCCGGTAAAAGCCGGTCAGCCGCCTGGGCTTTTCGATGAACAGCGCCAGCGGAAAGGCGACGGCGAAGATCACGATGGTGACGATCACGGTGTAGTAGGCGGTGAAGCTCAGCGCGTTCCAAAAACGGTTGTCGCGCAGGATCGCCCGGTAATTGTCGAAGCCGATATAAAAATGCTCGCCCATCAGCGGCCAGTTGTGCAGCGACATCCAGGCGGTCATGCCGAGGGGAATGATGAAGAAGACGACGACCAGCGCCACGGCCGGCGCGACATAGAGCAGGCCGATCCACTGCCGGCGGCCGGCGCCGACGAGTTTTCTGGCGCGTGGCGGGGTGGTGGTGGTGATGGTCATTTACCCTCCCCCTTGTGGGGAGGGTCGCTGCGCAGCAGCGGGGTGGGGGTGCGGCGCCGGCCCCCCACCCGAACCTGCGGTCCGACCTCGCCGCAAGGGGGAGGTAGGGCGTCGGTGCCATGATTGCGAATGCCAGGGGTCATGCCTGCTCTTCCGTTGGATCTCGTAGGGCGGTGGGACACACCTCCCCCACCCCGCTGCTTCGCAGCGACCCTCCCCACAAGGGGGAGGGTAAGGAGCGCCGGCCGCCCGTCCAGGGAGACGGACCGGGCGGCCGGATCAGGACCCGCGACGGCAAGGGCGTTGCACCGCCCTCGCCGCCGGCCAGTCCTTATTTCTGCGCCTGGTCGATGATCGACTGCATGGTCTCTTGTGCATTGGCGATGGCGCCATCGACGTCGTCGCCGAAGACGACCTCGTTGATCATCTGCGTCCACGGACCGTTGGCCGAGTTGATCAGGTCGTTGAACACCACGGAATAGGGCGTGCGGCCCTTGGCCATGGCTTCGGCGGCGATCTGGTAGCGCGGATCGAGATCTTTCAGCGCCTCCTTGGCGATGTCGCCGCGCACCGGCAGGCTGCCGTATTTGGCCAGGATGGTCTGGCCTTCGAGCGAATAGGCGAAGTCGAGAAACTCCTTCACCACGGCGAGCTTCTTGGTGCCCTTGGTGACGACGAAATTGTCGCCGCCGGCAAACGAAGACCAGCCGCTGTCCTTGCCCGGCAGGAAGGTGACGCCATAGTCGATATCCGGATACTGCGTGTTGAGCGCGCCGATGGCGAAGGCGCCGGACGGCGAAATGCCTATATTGCCGGTGGCGAAGGCGGCAAAGAAGTTGGCGCCGGTGTCGGTCTGCGCGCCGGCCGGCACCAGATCCTTCTTGACCATCGAGCGGTAGAGGTCGATGGCGCCGCGCAGCTGCGGGCTGTCCAGCGTCGCCTTCGAGCCGTCCTCGGAGAGGATGTCGCCGCCCGAGGCCCAGATCAGCGGCGTGAACGTGAAGATATTGCAGCCGCCGCAATTGCCGGAGAAGTAGAAGCCCTTGATGTCGCCGCCGAGCGCGTTGACCTTTTCGGCATCGGCCTCGATCTCGGCCCAGTTGGCCGGCCCCTTGTCGGGATCGAGCCCCGCCTGCTTGAACAGCTTCTTGTTCCAGATCAGCACCGAGGCGTCGGCCGAGAACGGCAGCCCGTAAATGTGGTCCTTGTAGGTGCCGGTCTTGACATGCGCCGGCGACAGGCTGGCGAAATAGGGCAGCGATTTCGCCCAGTCGGTGATGTCTTCGAGCTGGCCGGCGGCGGCAAAGGATGGCGTGTAGATCAGGTCGAGCGACAGCGCGTCGGGCGCCGTGCCGCCGGCGGCGGCGGCGCCATATTTCGGGATGATCTCGGCATTGGGAATGATGTCCAGCTTGACCTGGTTCTCATGGCCCTTGTTGAAGGCATCGACGATGCGCGGCATGAAGTTCGAGCCGTCGGCGCGCACCCAGATGTTGGCGGTATCGGCGGCCATCGCAGGCAAGGCAATGATGCTCGCGGCGAGCGCGAACCCGGTAATCATGGTCTTCATGGTTTTCCTCCTCATGGTTTTCTCCTCCTCCCTGTTGCGGCGCTCTCCCAGATCGCGCCGCGCGTTCTCCTAGCCGCCCGGCGGACGGCCGCATGACTGACGCACCACCAGCCGGCACGGCAGTTTTCGAATGCCCGGCGCGGCGGGTTGGCCGCCGACGAGCGAAAGCAGAGTGAGGCCGGCCTCGCGGCCGAGCGCTGCCAGGTTCATGTCGACCGAGGTCAGCGGCGGGCGGGTTGCCTCGGCCACGATCTCCCAATTGTCGAAGCCGATGACGCCGACATCGCCAGGCACGCCTAAGCCGCGCTCGCGCAGCGCATCGATGACGCCGCGCGCGATCTGGTCGTTGCCGCAGAACACGGCATCGGGTTTCTCCCCCTTCTTGTTGAAGAGCGTTGGGCCGTCGAACAGCTTTCCGACGGCTTCATGCCCCCAGGCTTCCGACCACGAGCCGAGCAAGGGCTCGCTCACCGGCAGGCCGTGCGCGGCCAGCACATCGCGAAAAGCCTGCGCCCGCTCATTCACCACGGCAAAACTGGCGGGACCGCTGACATGGGCGATGCGCCGCCGCCCGAGCCGGCAAAGATGCTCGACCGCCAGCCGCGCCCCGCCGGCATCGTCGGAGACGAAGGCGATGGCATCGGGATCGGGCTGGCTGAAGGCGTAGATGACGGGCACGCCGAGATTGGCGAGGTCGACCGGCAAATGGCGGTCGATGCGCTTGCCGCTGGCGATTATGCCGTCGATGCGCTTGTCCAGCATCGCCTCGACATGCAACTGCGCCAGCCGCGGATCGTCCTCGACATTGCACATGAACACCGACACGCCGGCATCGACCAGCGCGTCGGAAATGCCCGACATGACGGGCAGCGAAAAGCGGCCATAGGTGTCGTTGGTCAACAGCCCGACGGTAAAGGAGCGACGCCGCAGCAGGCTCTGCGCCAGGCTGTTGGGGCGAAAGCCGAGCCGCTGCGCCGTCTCGCGAATGCGCTGCCGCGTCTCGGCGGTCATCCGCCCCTGCCCGTTCAGCGCCTTCGAGGCCGTGGCCACACTGACACCAGCCATCGCCGCGACTTCACGCAGGGTGACGGGTTGTTTGGCGGGTGATGGCGTGTCGGAGGCCATTGTTGGGGTGTAAGTCCTCGGGCTGGGAAAAGGTTTTCTCTTTGTGGGTCTCTGGCGTGTTGATGTGGGTGGGTGGCGGATGCTGCGAGTTTGGGAAAACGTTTTCTCAGACGAGACTAGGATGAGAATTTGGGGATGGCAAGAGGGTATAGCGGGATGCGACACGATCCGGTTGATCGTGATAGCCGCTTTGCACCAGAGGCGGTCATTGACGAGCAAATATTCTGATGTCGCCTTGTGGACGGCTCCTCTTCTACGCGCCGCGATGCTCCGGTTATGATGTTTCGCCCAGAAGCACGGGAGGCGCCAGATCATGAACGGGGAATGGCGACCGTGACTGGCCTGCTCAAGATATCAAGCTACGGCGGTAGCATCGGGCACGTCATAGTTCTGTTCGGAAAATATTGACGACAACCGGTGGTCAAGCAAGGCGCGAACAATATCCGCGCAAGTCTCCGGCGTCGCGACCAGCTTGCCGTCTTGGCCAAACACCAAGTTCAGTCCGCACTTCTGGAAATTGTCGCGCAGCCGCTGCATAAACTGCGCATCCAGATAATGGCCCTTCTGGCGGATGACGCAGGCGCGGCGCAGATGGATTTTGTTCTCCCCCACGAATGTCACGAGTGGAGCGACATCGGAGAAAATGGCGGCGAAAGCCGGTTCCGCCTGCAAGGCCACGAAATCCTCGGCATGAGCCTGCTTGTAGCTCAGCACCTTTTCAAATGATGGCTTGCTCAACATGATGATGTCCTCGCCAGCGATGAAGAAATCAACATGGCGGGATATGCTGAAGGCTGGCTCTTCATTGAGTCCAAGTTGTTCGTCCTTGAATATAACGGAAATGGCGCTCCGAACCTGCCTGGACTGCCAAGAATTATCCGTGCTTCGGACCGCGTAGATCGCGCTGTCGCCATGGGTTAGCTTCACGACATAGAACTTGGTGTTTTGTACCTCCTTCAACGATCTCACTTTCTTTTCGGCAAGTGGATCCGCCATCTGCGCAGTGATTGCGTCGGCGTGGGTCTCCAAGGCGTCGATCCTGAGAGCAATCCCATCCTGCGCCGCCGCCAAGAGTGTGTAGGGAGTAACGTCCTGAATCGAGTCCCGCGCCTGAGCGAGGGCCACCTTTAAGGCGTTGTCGAGCTCTTCGTCCGTATCGACGCGACGTCCCGTGAACCGCGGCGCACCTCCCGGCGCGATGGACTTCTTGAAGAGCCACACCGAAACCGTAGAATTATGTATGTCGAAATTGGCCAGGCTTTGCGGCAACGGCATGGTCAGTCTCCTCCCGTGCTGGATTTGATCACCAGGATGTCCTGAACCGGAATCTGGCGATATCGCGCGCCTGGTTTGATGTTTCCGTGAGCAAGGGCATTGGCGCTATGCACCTGCTTCGACGCGGCGTGGTTATAGGAGATGTCGTATAGCTTCCAGCCGAAGACGATCAGCACAGGATTCAGAATGATCTGGCCGGACTTGTAGCTAATCCAGAACATCCACCCTAGGAAGATGACCACTCCGATGTGCTTCCCAATATCCTGATAGTCGATGCTCATAAAAGAAACGACATAGGGAAGCGTATAGTTCATAAGGTCGGTGGGCACGTGTTTTGCTTCCTGCACGACGATCTCGTCCTTCGGCTTGACCACGGCAAGTGCCCATAAGGTCAGCACGAAACAAATTAAGCAGGCCACAAAAATGCCAATGGCGAAGACCGGATTTTTCAACGGTATCGAGCAGGCGCTCTCCCACACCTTCCAGCAAAGCGGGCGGTCTAGAAAAGCGTACTCGAAGTCCTGTGCGAGAAGTATGAGGCTCAAGGGTAGGTAAGACCCCAAGAATACAACTAAAGCCGAGATCACCCTGAACTGCATTTATGGTGCTCCTGGTGCTTGAGCGTCGATCTTGACCGAACAGAAGAGTCCGTCGATCCAAGCCCTCTGCAAGGTGGTAGAGGGCAGTGTTCCATCTGTTTGGCGCGCCAGTATACGCGCCCCGTCGCCGGACCTGAAACGCACTACTCGGCTAATATTGGCGAGGCCGACAAAGATGGGACGAAAACCCATTCCACGGCCCTGCTCGGCTTTTGCTGAGATCCCCTCGCTAAGCGCCAGTTCCAATGCGGTGCACGAGTCCAACACTCCGGCATAGAGGGGGTTCTTGCGAAGACTTCGCAGAACCCCGATCCCATTATCGCATACCACATATTCGAAACTGCCCCGCCGGGCGGCATACGCGACCACGCCCGTATCCGCGCGTTCGCTGTGTTCGATGGTGTTGGTGTAAATTTCCTCGAGGCTCGCGACGAGTTGCCAGGATTCTTGCTGCCCCACGCCCACTCTGGTAGCCGCGTTTTTGGCCCTGATCGAGAAATCATGCCAATTCATGGCATTCTTGACGACACTACGAACCGTGATGACACCTTGCTGTCCGTCGGCCCTAAACCAATCCGTCATCGCGATGACGTTTGCGAGTTGCTCCCTAAATCCTGGCGCCTCAAGCCATCGACCAAGGGCGTCCGGCAAATAGCCGAGACGCCAAAGCTCCAGTAGAGGACCAAGCTCGTGACCGGTTTGCGGCGGAATTCGTGCTGCCCATCCCGGTCCACTTGAGGCGGCCAGCCCAATATCGTCAACCAGTTCGAAGGTCAGACTATCTATGGCGCACCTCAGCCTGCTCTGGCTGCCAGCGGCGGCAGGCTATAGTAGGCGGCTCGAAGGTAAGCCACCTGCTCCTCTAGATTGATCCTTAGCAATGGATCGAGGAAGGCTTTGGGTAGCGTTTTGAAAGGGACCCACTCAAGAGCACTATTCGCGACTCTTTCGGCGATGCGACGCTTCTGCGTCTTCATAAAGGCCGTCGTGTCGATATAAATGACCTCGCGGAAATGCCCGCGCAGGAAAGGAATGACCTGTGGGTTGCCGCGGATGATGATGTCGAGCGGACGATTTACAGCGGCGGCGAGTTCGGCGAGGCGATCGAGATGAAATTGCCGTCGCCCAGTCCGATCTGGTCCGGTGATGAATTCGTAAGCAAGCGCCTGCACCTCTGGACGCTCGACGACGAAGGACATCCAGCGTTCGAAATCCTGAAAAGTTCGCCCATTCGGATGCAATGCGCACGCTAGACCGTTCTCTTGGAACTCGGCGAAGACCAGCGCTATACGTTTCATGGCGTGAAGATCGTCCCAGCGAGGATGATCTAGGACGAGGCTGAAATTCGGCGTGGTGACCATGTGGATGCCGAGCGCAACCAGCCCCCTAATGATCGCCGGACGGGCGGAACCGAGCGACCACCAGGACTCAATCCTGTTGTCGTGATCCACGCCGGTCAGGATGATCTTGCAATCCGGCATCAGGCGAAACGCCTCACGAAGTTGCTCCGCGCTGGAATGCTTGGGCCGTTTGCGACGGAAGTCCACGACATCCGCCAACCTCAGCGCCACGATATCCGCGTCCAGTGCCTGCGAGCGACGGCTGCCGTGATAGATCAGTTCCACGATATCCCCCTTAAGCGTGATGGATCGAATAGGCGCGCGGGGCGTGATGTTCAGGTCGAAACCTCCGATTTCCCGCGACTGCTGGGGGAACAGCACGGTGTTGTTAGCGCATACCTTTGTGCAGAACTCGGGCGTGCCGCAGCAATGATGCAGGCAATCGACAATCTGCGCCTCCAAGCTTAGGCCACCACAAACTCGTCGCTCCGGGCAGATCCCGCAACCCAGGCACATCGTATTTGCGTAAGGGTTGTCCGTGAGCATGCGCGTCTGGAGTTCAGTACTCTTGGTTGCGTGGGTCAGCACAGCGTGACATCCACTTTGCCTGAGATGGTGTGGACGCGCTGAACAACCGCGCGAGCAACCCCTCCTGACTGTTGGATGGAGGAGACTATCTGCGTTGACGGATTGTCCATCGAGCCAACGGTGTCGTTGCCACGCCTGAATGTGATTGAACCGGAGTTCCTAGATTCCACGATGAACGACTCGCCTGCCGCGACCGCGACGCCGGAGCGGATCGTTCCAAGATAGACCTGGGGCTTCTCCCCAGGAACCGCCGAGAACAGATGAGGCGTCGCCAAAGCCACCCGCTGGATGTCGATGGTCTTGCGGATCGTTTTCTTTGTCCGGCTCAGAAACTCAACGCCCATTGTTCCCTACCTCCACGACGGGCCGGTAATATTTGGCACGTCCCTTTGAAAACTCGCGGATAAGGCCACGAGCGGCCAGTCCAGCGAGTCGGTTGTTCCAAGCGGTGGTCTTCTCGGTTTCGCCGAAGCGCTCTTTCAAGGTGTTTGCGTCGGCCTCACGGAGTCTATTAACTAGGTCAAATGTAATCTGTTGTTTTGGGTCAAGTTTGCCAACAAGGCCAATATCGAAAACATGGCCGTCCTCGCTCAGCTGACAGCTTAGGATGGCATCATTCTTCGCATCTGCAACCATCTGAAATTCATCATAAACTGATTCATTCACATTTGCTGCGACTGCGTAGAACTTTGAATCTGTCAACCGTAGGTAAGACTTGAACGAGAATACGGACTCGCGAAGGTAGCTTGCAGTCGCGACCTGTACATCGCGAAAGTCCAGGAAGAGCGGAGCAGCAGTCTCTGGATTGACGTCGATGCCCTGTATCATGCGCGCGAATGCGATTTTCCCATTCAAGGCTCCTGCAAGCACGGGCTCCTGATCAGAGCGCAGCATTTGGTATCTCATGGTCATCACCTAACTCACGTTACTCACGTGAGATAGGACGGAACCTTTTCATCGTCAAGAGAGCTTCGCATTTTCCGGCTCGGCGCGCTGGCGAGGGTTGATCCCTCCCGCGAGCGCAGCACGCCCCCAAATGCCAACAAGGGGACGGGTCAGACGAGCGCCCCCAGACACACTCCAGAAACAAAATTCAACAGTTCGGAAAAACCGGCGAAAAGTTCGGGTGGCATAAGCTTCCCGGTCGGGATTCCGGATTCTTCCCTTTTTGGCAGCGTCGGTCCTCCACAAACAACGGTCAAATCGCAGCGGCGGCGCAGTGCCTGCTCCAGCGGCGGCATGAACAGCCGGGCGATGCCCGGCCAGGACGAGAGAGTATGGACATGGACTACGATATCGCCGGACTGGACAGCGACGCGGCAACGCCGATCGGCCAAATCGCAGGCATTGAGGATGCCTGGGGGCAGAACCTGCCATTCAGCAAGGTCAGCTTCATGATCCACAACAGTCTCGGGGTCAGATGCGATGGCGGAGCGCGTCGATGATCACCGCCATGGCAGGGGAGAGCTGTCGCCTGCTCGGATAATAGAGGTGATAGCCGGCAAAAGGCGGGCTCCAGTCGTCAAGCACGAGCCTGAGGCGTCCATCGGCGATGTGGTGGCTGACGAGGTTTTCCGGGACATAGGCGATGCCGAAGCCGCTTGTCGCAGCCTCGATCATGGGAATGGACGAATTGAAGGTGAGTTGGCCTTCCACCCGCACACGAAGGTCGCGGCCATCCCTGGCGAATTCCCAGGCATACAGTCCGCCGAACGTCGCCTGCCGCATATTGATGCAGTCATGATCAACCAGGTCCTGGGGCGCGGTCGGAACCGGATGGCGGGAAAAATAGTCCGGCGAAGCCACGGCCACGAGCCTCCAATCCGGCCCGATGCGCACTGCGATCATATCCCTGTCGATGCTCTCGCCGAGCCGCACACCTGCGTCGAAGCGCTCCTCCACAATGTTCTTCATGCCGTTGTCGCTGTAGAGCTCGACGCGCACGTCGGGATTGTCGTTGAGCAAGGGCTGGAGCTTCGGCCAGACGGTCGTCTGGAGCGCATGGTCGGACAGTGTGATGCGGACCGTTCCGGAGGGCTTGTCGCGAAAGGCCACCAGGCTTGCGAGGTCGGATTCGATTTCCTCGAAGCGGGGAACGAGAGATTGGAAAAGTCGCTCGCCGGCCTCGGTCGGAGAGACGCTCCGCGTCGTACGCGTCAGCAGGCGGACGCCAAGACGAGCTTCAAGCTCCTTGATTGTCGAACTCAGGGTCGACTGCGAGGTTCCGAGCTTTGCCGCCGCCCTGGTGAAACTGCGCTCCCGGGCGACCGCCACGAACCAGAGCAGATCCTTCATGCCATCGCGCTGCATAGGGCACCTCCCATCGGACATTCATATCATGAGCAGATAAGTCCATGCGGATTGCTTAGTCTACTTAAATGGGTTCCCCTGCAATATCTTCTGGCAGCGACGGGAATTTGCGGCTGATCCGTCCGGCGCTTTGCCAGGATGCCAATCATGGAAACCACATACGACACAAGGCTTGTTGAAAACCGCGCCGCATGGGGCGCGGTGTTGTCGATGGCGCTATGTGTTTTCGTGCTCATCGCATCGGAATTCATGCCGGTCAGCCTGCTGTCGCCGCTAGCGGCCGATCTCGGCATCACCGAGGGCCGGGCGGGACAGGCGATCTCGATTTCGGGCGCTTTCGCCGTCGTGACCAGCCTGCTGGTCGCCGGCCTCACGCGCCACATCGACCGCCGACTGGTCGTGACCGGCTTCACCCTCCTCCTCATCGTGTCCGGTCTGGCTGTCACCTTCGCGCCGAACTACGCGTTGCTCATGGTCGGCCGGGCGCTGCTCGGCATCGCGATCGGCGGGTTCTGGTCGATGTCGACCGCGATCGTCATGCGCCTCGTGCCGCAAGACATGGTTCCGAAGGGTCTCGCCATGCTGAACGCCGGCAATGCCATTGCGGCCACCATCGCCGCGCCGCTGGGCAGTTTTCTTGGCGCCTATGTCGGCTGGCGCGGCGCTTTCTTCCTCGTCGTGCCGTTTGGTCTCCTGGCGCTGGCCTGGCAATGGACAAGCCTGCCGCCGCTGCCGCCGCGCCGCAGGAATCGTGCCGGCAATCCGCTGGCGCTGCTCGGCCGTCTTCCCGTCGCCACCGGCATGGCGTCGATCATGATGCTGTTCATGGGCCAGTTCGCGCTCTTCACCTATCTGCGGCCCTTCCTCGAGAACGTCACGCGGCTCGACATCGCCGCCCTCTCGGCGGTCCTGCTGGCGATGGGGCTGGCCGGGGTGCTCGGCACATGGTGCGTCGGCCGGCTCTTGCGCACGCGTCTGTTCAGCATCCTCACCGTCATCCCGCTGGTCATGGCTGCGCTGGCCGCCGCGCTCATCGCCTTCGGTGCACTCCCGGGTCCCACAGCGCTGCTGCTCGTTGCCTGGGGCTTCTTCGGCATGGCCGCGCCGGTCGGTTGGGGCACGTGGCTCAGCCGAACGTTGCCGAACGACGCGGAGGCCGGCGGCGGGTTGCAGGTAGCCGTGATCCAGCTCGCCATCACCGGCGGCGCGGCGATCGGCGGCACGCTGTTCGATACGGTCGGCTGGTGGGCACCGTTCACTCTGGGCGCGCTGCTGCTCTGCGGATCGGCGCTCGCCGCCCTCGCCGCAGCGCATATGGCCCGGAGGTCTTTGCCATGACGATCGAACGTGCGCCGCTCAGCCGCCGGACATTGCTCGGCGTCGCGCTCGCGGTGGCGGCCCTGCCTCGCACAGCCGCCAGCCAGGAAAGCCAATCTCCCGTCAGCCAGGAGCCCACCGAAATGAAGATCAGGATGGTTTTCAACGGCCGCATCATGACCGCCACGCTCTACGACAATCCCTCGGCGCGCGACTTCTTCTCCATGCTGCCGCTCGACCTCGAGATCGATGACTACGCCCATAACGAGAAGATCGCCTATCTGCCACGCAAGCTGACCGAGGAGGGAAGCGGCCCGTTCGCCGACGAGCAGCCCTATGACCTGTGCTATTTCATGCCCTGGGGCAACCTGGCCATGTTCTACGCCGACTACCGCCATCCCGGGCTGATCAGGCTTGGCCGCTTCGACGAGGGCGAGCAGGCCCTGCACATTCGCGGCAAATTCCCGCTTCGCATCGAGCGCATTTGAGGACGCAAAGGAGATCACCATGGACATTCTTCGCGCCGGCACCAGGCCTTCCGGCAAGGGACCGCCTGACTGGTTCACCGGAACGGTGCGGATCGATCCGCTCTTCAATCCCTTCGACGCCGAGCGGGTTCAAGGCGCACAGGTGACCTTCGAGCCCGGCGCCCGCACCGCCTGGCACACGCATCCGCTCGGCCAGACGCTGATCGTCGTCTCCGGCCTGGGCCGCGTGCAGCGCGAAGGTGGCCCGGTCGAGGAAATCCATCCGGGCGACGTCGTCTGGTTCGCGCCCGGCGAAAAGCACTGGCACGGCGCGTCGCCTCAGACCGCCATGACCCACATCGCCCTCCAGGAGGTCAAGGACGGCAAGGTCGTGGACTGGCTGGAACATGTCAGCGACGCCGACTACGGCACCTGATCTTCTCCCCTCGAAAGGAACCAACATGCTTGCAACCGTTCTTCACAAACCGGGCGACATACGCTGCGAGGAAATCGCCGATCCGAAAATCATGCGGCCGACGGACGCCATCATCAAGCTGTCGGCAAGCTGCATCTGCGGCTCGGACCTGTGGCCCTATCGCGGGCTGCAGCCGGTCGCCGGGCCGATGCATATGGGCCACGAATATTGCGGCATCGTCGTCGAGGTCGGCGCAGAGGTGCGCACGGTCCGCCCCGGCCAGTTCGTCGTCGGGTCGTTCTGCCTCTCGGACAACACCTGCCCGCATTGCCGCTTCGGCTTCCAGTCGTCTTGTGTGCAGCGCGAGTTCATGTCGGGCGCGCAGGCGCCTTATGCCCGCGTGCCCCTGGCCGATGGCACACTGGTCGCCACCGCCGAAGTGCCGCCGGCCGACCTCATCCCTGACCTGCTGGCGGTGTCCGATGTGCTCGGCACCGGCTGGTATGCGGCCGACGCAGCCGAGGTCCGCGAAGGATCGACGGTGGTCGTGGTCGGCGATGGTGCGGTCGGCCTGATGGGCGTGCTTGCGGCCAAGGAAATGGGCGCCGAGCGCATCATCGCCATGAGCCGGCACGCCAGCCGCCAAAAGCTCGCCCGCGACTTCGGCGCCACCGACATCGTTGCTGAGCGCGGCGAGGAAGGCGTGGCCCTCATCAAGGAACTCACCAAGGGCGTCGGCGCGGACTCCGTGCTGGAATGCGTCGGCACGGGAGAATCCTTCGACCAGGCGCTGGCCTGCTCCCGCCCCGGCGGCACCATCGGCTATGTCGGCGTGCCGCATGGCGTGAACTTCGACGGCCAAAAACTATTCTTCGGCCAGAAACGCATGCTGGGCGGCCCGGCGCCGGTGCGCCGCTTCCTGCCCGACCTGATGGACCGTGTGCTGCAAGGTCGGATCAAGCCCGGCAAGGTCTTCGACCTCAAGCTGCCGCTGGCCGAGGTCGCTGAAGGCTACCGCGCCATGGACGAGCGTCGCGCCATCAAGGTCATGCTTTCGGTGTGAGCAAAGATCGAGGACCGCCTGTGCGTACCCACAACTCAGAAAAGGAACAACGACATATGACTATGAGATTGAAGATTGCCGCGCTTGCGCTTGCGCTTTCGGTCGCCACGCCGGCTTTCTCGCAAGAATCCGCGATCATCGGCGCATGGCGCATGATTTCGCTCGAGGCCGGCGCCGAGGGAAACCTCAAGCCCGTGTCCTATTCCGGCCAGGTCATCTTCACCGAGGCCGGCACCCTCTCTGTGCAGGCGCAGAACCCCGACCCCAAGGCGCCGGACACGCCTTACACGGCGAATGGCTACGAAGCCTATTACGGGCCGGTCGCCATCAACGACCAGGACAAGACCTTCGTCATCACGATCGAGTCCTCCCTGGTCCGCAACCTTGTCGGCAAGAGCATGAAACGCAAATTCGAGGTCTCGGGCAACAAACTGGTCCTCACGCCTGACAACCCGGCCGAAGGCTGGCGCGTAACCTACGAACGCTACTGATCCGAACAGTTGGATTACCGATTGACCAAAATGGCGCGGATATCAGGCCGAAATGGCGTCATGGCGGAACTGGCGCCGATCATGGCGGCTGTCTTCGCCGGCTTCCTGCTGATCGGCCTGGCGCTACCCGTCCTGCCGCTGCATCTTCACCAGCAGCTTGGCTTCGGCCCCTTCGCAGTGGGACTGGTGACGGGCAGCCAGTTCGTCGCCTCGATGCTGTCGCGCATCGGGGCTGGCAACTATGCCGATGGGCGCGGCGGCAAGCGCGCCGTCGTCGTCGGCCTCATTGCCGCTGCCCTTGCCGGGCTATTTTACCTCGGCTCGCTGGCATTGCTCGACCGGCCGGTAGCGTCCGCATCGGCGCTGTTCGCCGGACGGGCGGTGCTGGGCGCGTCCGAGAGCTTCATCATCACCGGCGGCGTCGCCTGGGGCCTCTCCGTTGCGGGCGGACAGAACTCCGGAAAAGTCATAGCCTGGGTGGGCACGGCGATGTTTGCGGCGCTCGCGCTGGGGGCGCCGGTCGGATCTGCGCTTTATGCAGCGAGCGGTTTCACCGCGATCGCGCTCGCGACGATCCTCCTGCCGCTGGCGACGCTGCTTGCCATCCTGCCGATGCGCGGCACCGGCGCCGCCGCGGGCAGCGTGCCGCAGTCATGGAGGAGCGTGGCGAAAGCGGTCTGGCTTCCTGGCGTCGGAGCTGCTTTCAGCAGCCTCGGCTATGGTGCTATTCTGGGCTTCGGCGCCCTGCTCTTCGCCGAGCGGGGCTGGCAGCCGGTATGGCTTCCGTTCACGGCCTATGCCGCGTCGCTGATCGTGGCAAGGCTGTGCTTCGGCCACCTGCCCGACAGGCTTGGGGGCGCACGCGTCGCTGTGATCTTCGTTGTGGTCGAGGCGGCAGGGCTGATGCTGATCTGGCTTGCGACCGGGCCTGTTGTCGCCGCGATCGGAGCGGGCCTGACTGGCCTCGGCTACTCGCTGGTCTATCCCGGCCTCGGCGCCGAGGCCGTAAGCCGTCTTCCGTCGCGCAGCCGCGGCCTGGCCATGGGACTCTACACCGTCTTCCTCGACGTGGCGCTCGGCTTCGGCAGTCCGGCGCTCGGCCTGGTCGCCGCGTCGACCGGGCTGCAATTCGTCTTCTTCGCCGTTGCGGCGGCAACGCTTCCGGCGTTGGGCATCGCTCTGCTGCTGGGTCGCCGTAACGCTCCATTGTAGACAGTTCGCCGGCGCCGTCCGCATGAGGTTCGCTCATAGTCTCTTTCCGGGTCGCCACTGAGGCTGAACCCCTGCCCCGCAAGGGTCGACGGGGCCCGGCAAATCCCCGCCCAGACACACTCCAGAAACAAAATTCAACAGTTCGGAAAAACCGGCGAAAAGATCGGGTGGCATAAGCTTCCCCGTCGGGATTCCGGGCACTTCCTTTTTGGAAGCCCTCCACCAACAAAATCGCAGCGGCGGCGCAGTGCCTGCTCCAGCGGCGGCATGAACAGCCGGGCAATGCCCGGCGAGGACGAGAAAGTATGGACATGGACTACGATATCGCCGAACTGGACAGCGACGCGGCAACACCGATCGGCGGCCTGCCAGGCATCGATGCGCTGGCACGGATCGCTCGCGGCCCGGCAAGGAACGGCCAGGTCCTGACGGGCGCCGACTTTGCCCGGCAGCCGGGTGAGCGGCTCGATACGGTGTTCGAGCAGCTCGCCGTAACGTTTGCCGCACTGCCGGCGGTGATCTCCGAAGGGCGCGTGTGGACCTATCAGGAGCTGAACAGCCGCGCCAACCGGTTCGCCCGCATGCTGATCAAGCACGGCGTGCGGCCGGGCCACCGGGTCGGGCTCATCCTCGACCGCTCGGCGGAGACCTATGTGGCGTTGCTGGCGGTGATGAAGGCGGGGGCTGCCTTCGTGCCGCTGGCCACCGCGTTTCCGCAGGAGCGGATGGCGCTGATCATCGAAGACGCCGCCGTCAGCATGATCGTCACCATCGCCGCCTATGCGTCGCGCGCCGGTCAACTGCCCGTTCCCCATGTACTGATCGACAGCGCCGCCGCCGAAATCTCAGCACAGTCGCCCGCGCCGCTGAAGCAGCAGGCGAACGACGACATCTGCTACATCCTCTATACCTCGGGCACCACCGGCAAGCCCAAGGGCGTGGTCATCACGCACCAGAGTTTCGTCAATTTCATACACGTCGCCGCCGCCTCCTATGGCTACCGGCCGGGCGACCGGGTGTATCAGGGCATGACCATTGCCTTCGACTTTTCCTCCGAAGAGATCTGGGTGCCGTTCGTCGCCGGCGCGACGGTGGTGCCGGCACCTGGCCAGATGCCGCTGGTGGGCGAGGAACTGGCGGATTTCCTGCGCCTCCATGACATCACCTGCATGGCCTGCAGCCCGACATTGTTGTCATCGATGACATCGGATGTGCCCAGCCTGCGCACGCTTTTGGTGGGCGGCGAGGCCTGCCCCCACAATCTGGTGGTGCGCTGGTCGAAGCCGGGCCGGCAGATCCTCAACACCTACGGGCCGACCGAGGCGACCGTCACCGCGACGATGGGAGCGCTGACGCCGGACCGTCCGGTGACCATCGGCGCGCCGCTGCCAACCTACTCGATCGTCATTCTCGACGCTTCGCTGCCGCAGCTTGCCGAGCCCGGTGAACTGGGCGAGATCGGCATTGCCGGCATCGGGCTCGCCGTCGGCTATCTCAACAGGCCGGACCTGACCGACCAGAAATTCATCGCCGATTTCGTCGGCCTGCCGAACAACCCGTCGCAGCGCATCTACCGCACCGGCGATCTTGGCCGGATCAACGATAGCGGCGAGATCGAGTATGCCGGGCGCATCGACACGCAGGTGAAGATTCGCGGATATCGCATCGAGCTCGGCGAGATCGAGGCGGTGCTGCTCGACCAGCCCGAGATCGCGCAGGCCGCCGTCACCACCTGGGAGATCGAGCCCGGCCGCGTCGAACTGGTTGCCTATTACGCGCTTAAAACCGGCGTAGCGGCGATTTCCCGAGGAGATCTCGCCCAGACGATGAAGCGGCGGCTGCCGGACTATATGGTGCCCGCCTATCTGGAGGAGCTGCCCGCCATCCCGATGACCGTCTCCAACAAGGTAGACCTGCGCCAACTGCCGAAGCCGACGAGCGTCCGGCTTTCGGCCGATCGCACGATGGTGCCGCCCGGCAATGAGGACGAGCGATTCCTGGCGGAAGCGCTGGCCACGGTGCTGAAATTCGACGCGGTGTCGATCGAGGACCACTTCTTCGACGATCTCGGCGCCAACTCGCTGCTGATGGCCCATTTCTGTGCGCGCGTGCGCACCAGGAAGGAATGGGCGACTACGTCGATGCGCGACATCTATCTCTATCCTACAGTGGCGCGCCTGGCGCTGCATCTGGGGGTAGCGGAGGAGATGACGACGGCAACCAACGAGCCGGTCCTCACCCGCCGGGCCTCGAATTTCGCCTACTGGACCTGCGGCGCGGCGCAGCTTTCGTTCTACGGCCTCTACAGCTACGTGGCGCTCTGGGCGATCAATGACGGCCTCAACTGGATGTATGACGCGCTCGACGATCCGCTGCAGCTCTATATCCGGTGCGTGGCGCTCTCGGCCGCCGTGTTCTTCGGCATGTCGGGCTTTGCCGTCCTTGCGAAATGGGTGCTCATCGGCCGGTGGAAGGCCGAGGCGTTTCCGATCTGGGGCGTGCGCTACTTCCGCTTCTGGGTGGTCAAGACATTGATCCGCACCGCGCCCGTCGTGCTGTTCCGCGGCAGCCCGCTCTACAGCCTCTATCTGCAGCTGCTCGGCACCAAACTCGGGAAAAACGCCGTCATCGAATCGAAGTCCGTGCCCGTCTGCACGGATCTCATCTCGGTCGGCGCCAACACCATCTTGCGCAAGGAATCGATGATCCTAGGCTTCAGGGCCGAGGCCGGCTACATCCATACCGGACCGCTTACCATCGGCCGCGATGCCTTCGTCGGCGTCGGCTCCACGCTCGACATCGACACCAGCATCGGCGACCGTGCCCAGCTCGGCCATTCGTCCTCGCTGCATCGCGGGCAAAGCATTCCGGACGGCGAGCACTGGCATGGATCGCCGGCAGTGCCGACCACGGCGGACTATTGCAAGGTGCGCAATGTCAATCCTTACCAGGTCCGGCGCTTCCTCTATGAAGCGCTGCAGCTGGTCGGCCTGTTTGGCCTCGTCACCCCGCTGCCGCTCCTGTTCCACAGCTACTGGGAATATGTCGGCGACGACTATCAGGAGACGATCGGCCTTGTCGCAATCGGCACCACGGTCACGCTTTTCGGCTATATCGCGGCGGCTTTCCTGGCAGCGACGCTGGTGCCGCGCCTGACCAGCCTCATCTTGAAGCCGGGCCGCACCTACACGCTTTACGGTTTCCGCTACTGGCTGCAGACCGTCGCCGAATTCGCCAGCAATTCCCGCGTGCTCGGGCTCCTGGCCGGCGACAGCTCGGCCATCGTGCACTACATGCGCGCCATCGGCTGGAACCTAAACAGAGTGGTGCAGACCGGCTCCAATTTCGGCTCCAACCAGCAGCACGAAAATCCGCTTCTGTGCGAGATCGGCACCGAGACCATGGTCTCGGACGGGCTGTTCATGATCAACATGCACAAGTCCGCCTCGGCCTTCAGGCTCGAGCCGACGCGCATCGGCGAACGCAACTATCTCGGCAACAACATCTATTATCCCCCGGACGGCCGCACCGGCGACAACGTGCTGCTCGGCACCAAGGTGATGATCCCCATCGACGGGCCGGTGCGCCAGAATGTCGGCCTTCTCGGTTCGCCTGCCTTTGAAATCCCGCGCATGGTGAACCGCGACAAGGAGCTTATCGCCGGCGTCGACGAGACCGACCGGCGCCGGCGCATCCCGCACAAGAACCGGCACAATCTGGTGACCATCCTTTTGTTCCTGGCAACGCAATGGGTCATGCTGTTCGTCACGCTGGCGATCTGGGACCGGGCGCTGAACTACTATACGGAATGGGCGGAGGTCGCCCTGTTCGCCGCTGTGCTTTTGACCTCGGCGATCACCATTCCGTTCTACATTCTGGTCGAGCGGGCAAGCCTTGGCTTTAGCCGGCTGAAGCCGCAGATGACGACGATCTACGACGTCGCCTTCTGGCGCCACGAACGCCACTGGAAGCTGGCGGATTCGCCGATCGTGCGCCTGTTCGCCGGCACGCCGTTCCGGCCGATGATCCTGCGCCTGCTCGGCGTCAAGGTCGGCAGCCGGGTCTATGATGGCGGCAGCAACCTGACCGAGCGCTCGCTGGTCGAGATCGGCGACGACGTCACGCTCAACGAGGGCTGCGTCATTCAGGCCCACTCGCTGGAAGAAGGCGCGTTCAAGTCCGATTTCATCCGCATCGGCGATGGTTGCACGCTCGGACCTTCCGCCTTTGTCCACTACGGCGTAGTGATGGGCAAAGGCTCGATGGTCGACGCGGACTCCTTCGTGATGAAGGGCGAAGAGCTGGAGCCCAACTCGATCTGGCGGGGCAACCCGGCCAAGCTGCATCGCTTCGTCGAGCCGGTGCCGGAGGATAGCGTCAAGGCAACGGCTTGATGGGCGCAGACGTCCGTCTCGTTTCGCTGACTGCGGCCAACCGGGCCTTGGTCGCGGCCCTGCAACTGGCCGCGGATCAGATCGATTTTGTCGCCAGCAATGCGGAGTCGCTGGACGAAGCCGAAACCGACGGGGACGCACGGCCGCGCGTCGTCATGGCAGGGGATCGCGTCGTCGGTTTCCTGATGTACGAGGCGCCGGAGGACGACGACGAGGCGCGGATCTACCGCTTCATGATCGATCGCGTCCATCAGGGCCAAGGCTACGGCAAGGCCGCTTTGCGCGAAGTGCTGGATGAAATCATGCGGCTCGGCCACATCAGCCACGTTTCGATCTGCTACGAACCTAGGAATGAAGCGGCACGCCGCCTCTATCGCGCTGCCGGTTTCGTCGAAGAAGGGCCCGACGAGGACGGGGAAATGATCGCCGACCTCGCTCTGCGGGGCGGCCAGCCATGACGCGCCCGCTCGATGCCGGTGGCAGCCTGTCGGCGCAGTTGCTGGCGGCGATGGCCGCCATGGCACCGGCCGGCGTTCAGATCGGATGCCGCACGATCCGCGAAGGCGATGAGAACCATTTGCTGCCGCAGGAAGCACGCTCCATCCCGTCACGCCTGCCGCTGATGCGGCGGGCGAGTGGCGCGGCGCGGTGGATCGCGCACGAGCTGCTGGCGGATATGGGCTTGAACGACGTCGCTATCCTCCGCGGCTCCTCCGGCGCACCGGTATGGCCTCATGGAGTAACGGGGTCGCTGGCTCACGACGACGAGATAGCCGTGGCGGCCGTCGCGCCGCTCTCCCACGTCGCCTCGCTCGGCATCGATATCGAGCCCGCTTTGCCCCTGCCCGACGACATCTTCGCGCTGGTTGCAGTCCCCGCTGACCGGATCGACGCAACCGACCCGTATCTTGCCGGTCGCATCCTTTTTGCCGCCAAGGAAGCTGTCTACAAGGCCGCCTACCCGCTTGATCGCGAAGTGCTGGGCTATGAGGACATCACCGTCGATCTCGACGCAGGCGACGCTGTGACGAAGACGGGCCGCAGAGCGAGACTGGTTTACTGCCTTGCTCCGTGCGTGGTCGTTCTGGCGTTTGTCGATGGTGTCCGAAGCGCCCCCCTTTAAGCGCGAATGGGCCAGCGCCCGACAGCTGCTCAACAAAGCGCATTTTTTTCGCAGAGCGGTCGCAAAAGGCTCACGCGGTTCGTCCTTTGACAGAAGAAGGAGAGCGCCATGAGAAACCTTATTATCACCGAGTTCATCAGCATCGATGGCATCGCCGAGGTCGAGAATCTGCCCAGCGTGACCTGGAACGATGAGATGCAAAGGTTCAAGGAGGACGAGCTTGCCGACAGCGGGGCCATGCTTCTGGGGCGCACGACCTACGAGATTTTTGCCGGCTCTTGGCCCAAGGAAACCGGAGACTTCGCCGACCGGTTCAATGCGCTGCCGAAATATGTCGCGTCGACAAGCCCGAAGGCACTCGACTGGAAACCGGCCGAGTTGCTGAAGGGTGCGTTGCCGGAAGCGGTTCGGGCGCTGAAGCAAGGCAGCGGCGGCAACATCTATGTGCATGGCAGCCTGAGCGTCGCGCGGGAATTGCTGCGCCATGGTCTGGTCGATCGCGTCAGGCTGCTGAGCTACCCTGGCTCCGTCGGGGAGGGCAAGAAGCTGTTCCCGCCCGATATGCCGGTGGCGTTGGAGCCGATCTCGACCGTACAGTTCAGCAATGGCGTGGTGGCGCTGGAATATGCGGCTGGGAGGGTGTGAGACGCTGGTGGGGTAATCTCCCCGTGAGGGGAGATGTCGCCGAAGGCGACAGAGGCGGTCGGTCCGTCCTGACGCAACCTCCTATCGACAGTAGGAGGTCTAGCTTCACGCGAGACGACCCCCTCTGGCCTGCCGGCCATCTCCCCCTCGAGGGGGGAGATCGGCAGCTCACCCTACTTTCTTCCCCCGCTTGCCCTTGGCACGCGCCTCGACCACTCTTTCCACCTCGCGCTTCAGTTCGTCCTTGACCTCCTGCGTCTCGGCAAGCAGCGTGTCGATCTTCATGAAATCGAGCACGCGGTATTTCGACACCGGCGGGCGGATCAGTATGTCGGGGGGGCGCTGGTTCAGCTTGTGGGCGATGATCGACTGCATCATCAATTGCGTGGCGCCGTACATCAGGTCGACCGTGGTCGGGTGCTTGCGCTCGGCCTCGCTCGGCGCACCGACGACGTCGATCGCGATGATGATGTCGGCGGCGTTTTCGATGAGGTCGAACGGCACCGGATTGTAGATGCCGCCGTCGATCAGCACGCGGTCGTCGCGCGTCACCGGGCGGAACACGGCGGGAATGGCAGCCGAGGCGGCGAGCGCCGAATGCAGGTCGCCCTCGTCGAAGACGGCCAGCTTGTGACCGAAATAGTCCGTCGCCGTCACCTTGAGCGGGATCATCAGCTCGGCGAAGGTTTCCGGGATGGCTTCCGGCAGGAACGCCTTCAAGATGCGCTCTATGTTGAACTGGCTGACGCGGATGCCGCCCTGCATCGCCTCGGCGATGGTGCCGGGACGCGAGCGCCACATGCGCGCCGCCACCTCGGCGCGGCGGCCGAGGATCGAGCGGGCGTAGTCCTCGATGTCCTTGCCGCTCATGCCCGAGGCCATGCCGGCGCCCATGATGGCGCCGATCGAGGAGCCGGCGATGGCCACGGGCTTGATGCCGAGCTCGTCCAGCGCCTCGACGATGTGGATATGGGCGAGGCCGCGCGCGCCGCCGCCGCCAAAGGCGATACCGAAAGTCGGACCTGTCATTTGGCCTCCAGCTTCGGCCCGATGCTCATGATCGCGGGCGCCGGCGTCAGCAGCTTCTTCGCCGCTGCCTTGACCTGATCGAGCGTCACGCCGTTGATGAGCGCCGCGCGGCGCTGCACGTAGTCGATGCCGAGATTGTCGAGCTGCAATTCCACCAGGGTCGCAGCAATGGCGCTGGAAGAATCCAGATTGCTGATGGCATAGGAGCCGACCAAGTATTTCTTGGTGGCGTCCAGTTCGGCCTCGGTCGGCCCCTCCTCGGCCATCTTCTTGACCACCTCCTTGACGATCCCGAGCGTCTCGGCGGCGCGGTCGGAACGCGTCGCGGTGGTGATGATCAGCGCATTGGAATGCTGGTGGTCGACCAGGTTGGAATCGACGGAATAGGCCAGGCCGCGCTTTTCCCGCACCTCGTCATAGAGGCGCGAGGTGAAGGTGCCGCCGCCGAGAATCTGGTTCATCAGCACGGCGGGGAAGAAATCCGGCGCATCGCGCTTCACACCGGGATAGGCAAACTGCAGCGAGGTCTGCGGCAGGTCGTAGTCGACCTCGAGCTGCTGGCCGAGCTTCAGCTCCGTATCGGCAACCGGTTGCAGCACCTGCTTTTCCGGCAGATCGCCGAAGACCTCATCGAGCTTCCGTTTCAGCGTCGCGGCATCTATGTCGCCGACCACCGCAACATGCAGGCCGCTGCGGGCGAAATTGGCCTTGTGGAAGGCAGCCAGATCCGCTGCCGTGATGGTGGCGATGCTGTCCTTGGTGCCCTGGTCGGGCCTGGAATACGGATGTTCGCCATAGATCGCGCGCAGCCATTTGGTTTGCGCGACGGTGTTGGGGTCACGCTCACTGGCGATGATGCCGGACAGGATCTGGGCGCGGATGCGGTCGATCGGCGCCTGGTCGAAGCGCGGGCTGGTGACCGCCAGCCTGAGCAGGTCGAAGGCCGCGTCCTTCTGCTCGGCCAGCATCCGCATCGCGCCATAGGTGCCGTCGCGCGCCGCTTCGAAGCCCATCTCTGCGCCGGCATCGTCAAGCTTGATCTGGAAGGCCTCGCTGTCGAGGTCGCCGGCGCCCTCGTCGAACAGGCCGGTCATCAGATTGACCAACCCTTCCCGCCCCGCCGGATCCTGCGTCGAGCCGCCATCGAAGACGAAGCGGATGGCGATGATCGGAATGGAGTGGTCCTCGACCAGCCAGGCATTGACGCCCTTTGACGAGGTCACCGGTTGGATGTCCATCGCGTGCGCGGCAAGCGCCGGCAGGATGAGGAAGAAGATGCCGAGGAACAGTGTGGCGAGGGCGTGGAGAACCGCGATGCGCCTATGAGCAATCGCATCAGGCCATTGATCGCCAAGGTCAGCTCCGCCCCTCATCGCCCTGCCGGGCACTTCTCCCCGTATAGTGACGGGGAGAAGGGGTCTCGCCGCGACGCTGGCGCTCTTCTTACGACGCTGATGGTTGGCGAAATCGACGATGACAGCGACCCTCTCCCCGTCACTATAGGGGGAGAGGATGCCGGCAGGCAGGTGAGGGGCAGCGCTAACGCTCAATCTCGTCATCATCAATTCCCCGCCTGTTGCTGCGGCAAGAGATAGCCGGTCGTCGTACGATCGAGCAGCAGATAGCGTGCGGCGACCGCCTTGATCTCATCGGCGGTGACCTTGCGAATGCGGTCCGGCCATTCCTCGATATCCCTGACGTTGCCGCCGGTGGCGAGCTCGGCGCCGTAGAGATTGGCCATCTCGTCCTGCTTGTCGCGGGCGAAGATCATGGCCCTGATATAGCGGGCCTTGGCCTTCTCCAGCTCGTCCGCGGTGACGCCGTCCTTGACGATGCGGGCGATCTCGGCCTCGACGGCCGCCTCGACGTCGCTCAGCTTGGCGTCGCCGCGCGGCGCGCCATAGACGGTGAAATTGGTGGCGTCGAGCATCGTACCCTGGAAGAAGGCGCCGGTCGCCGATGCGATGCCTTGCTTGACCACGAGCTGCTGGTAGAGCCGGCTGCGGCTGCCGCCGCCAAGGATCTCTCCCAGCAGGTCGAGCGCCTCGGCCTCGCCCGGTTTTGCCGTGTGGTAGGACGGAACCACCCATTGCGTCGAAAAGCTCGGCACCGAAACGCGCCCATCGGTGAGCGTCACCGTGCGCTTGGTGTTCTGCTCCGGCTCGACCGGGCGGATGCGCGGGGGCAGGTCGGGACCCCGCGCGACCTTGCCATAGGTTTTTTCGGCCAGCGCCTTCACGACCTCCGGCTCGACATCGCCGGCCACGATCAGCACCGCATTGTTGGGGCGGTAGTATTTGTCATAGAAGGCAACCGCATCGGTGCGGTTCAACTGCTCCATCTCCTGCATCCAGCCGATCACCGGAATGCGGTAGGGCTGGTTCTGCCAGAGCGTCGCGTCGACCTCTTCGTCGAGCACCGCCTGCGGATTGCTGTCGATGCGCGAGCGGCGCTCTTCCAGGATCACGTCGCGCTCGGTCTTGATGACCTCGTCGGTCAAGATGAGGTTGCGCATGCGATCGGCCTCGAAGCTCATCATCTCACCAAGTGCCGAGGGCGCCACCGTCTCGTGGAAGGCAGTGTAGTCATATGAGGTGAAGGCGTTGTTGGAGCCGCCGATGGCCGATATGGCGCGGTCGAACTCGCCCGCGGCGTGGTTGGTCGTGGCCTTGAACATCAGGTGTTCGAAGAAGTGCGCTATGCCGGACTTGCCTGGCGGCTCGTCGGCGCTGCCGATCTTGTACCACACCATATGGGTGACGATGGGGGCGCGATGATCGGGAATGACCACCACCTCCATGCCATTGTCGAGCAGGAAGTTGGCCACCTTGCCATCATCCGCGGCCAGGGCCGGGCCGGCCATGGTCAGCGCGGTGGCGAGCAAGGCTCTCCGCAGCCATTCAGTATGAAATGTCATTGATGGCTCCGGTTGTTATCGCGCGACGATAGGCAAGGTTAGCCGGGGAGGCAAAGTGAATTGTGCGTCATTTTGAAGGCGCCGATCGCCCCACCCTTACGCAAGCTCGACGAACCGGATCACCGTCTCGCCGTAGTTTCGTTCATCAAGCACCGAGAATTCCGGCCCAATCTCGAAGGGCGCCGAGGCGGCTTCCTCGACCACGCACAGCGCGCCTGGCAGCAGCCAGCCGCCATCCCTGGCCGAGCGCAGGGCGCGCTCGCCAAGGCCCTTGCCATAGGGCGGATCGGCGAAGACCAGGCCGAATGCCGCAAGCGTACCGGCCTCACCCAGGGCGGTCGCGTCGCGGCGGAAGATCTTGGTGCGGCCGGTAAGGCCAAAAGCTTCGACATTGGTGCGGATCAGGCCGCGCCCTTCGGCCGATTCTTCGATAAAGACGCCATAGGAAGCCCCGCGCGACAGCGCTTCGAGGCCGAGAGCGCCGGTGCCGGCGAAAAGGTCGAGCACACGCGCGCCCTCGAGCTTGTCGGCAAAGCGGTGCGCCAGCACGTTGAAGACGGCCTCGCGGGCGCGGTCGGTCGTCGGGCGGATGGCATGGTCGCGCGGCGTCGCCAGCGGACGCCCGCGAAATTGGCCGCCGACGATTCTCATTTATGCCCGGGTCTCATTTAAGGCCGGATCTCATTTAAGTCCCGGCATCATCTGGTCCTCGGGCCCTTGGGACCGTTGCGTGGCCGCTCGCCGCCCCGACCGCCATCCGGACGCTCGCCACCCGGCTTGCCGAACGGCTTGGCGCCGCCTGGCTTGCCATAGGCGGGCTTGCCATAGCCCGGCTTGAATGACGCCTTGCGCGCCTTGGCCTCGGCCGCCTTGGCGGCATCGGCTTCCGCCCTGCCCTTGCCGATCGGACGCGCGCCCGGCGCCATCCAGACATTAGCCTTGCGCTGGCCCGGCGGATCGATCGGCCGCTGCTCGCGCTCGGGCTTCTTGCCGCCGCGCGGTTTGTCACCAAAGGCGCCGCGCGGCTTGTCGCCGAAGCCTCCACGGGGCTTGTCGCCAAAATCGCCGCGCGGCTTTTCGCGAAACTCGCTGCGCGGCTTGTCCGAAAACTCGCTGCGCTCGGGTCTCGGGCCGCGTTCGCCAAAGCTCTTTTCCGGCCTCGCGCCCCTTTCGGGACTGGTCGACAGCTTGCCGAGCGCTTCGTCGCGGCTGCCTTCGCGGCGCTTGCGGTTCTTGATCAGACCGCCCTCGCCGATCGGCCGATGGTCACCCTCGCGGGTGACTTTCGGCCGTTCCGGCTCCGCGTCACGCTCTCGCCGCACCGGCTGGTTGGAAAACGGCTTGATGATCTCGGCGTCGAAATTGGCGCCGGATTCCTCGACCAGTCGCTCGCCGAGCTGGTCGCGCAAGACGCGGCCCTTGATCTCCAGCACATGGCCTTCGGCGAGATCGTCGAGCTGGAACGGTCCGTAGGAGATGCGGATCAGCCGCGTCACGTCGAGGCCGAGCGATCCAAGGATGTTCTTCACTTCGCGGTTCTTGCCTTCGCGCAGGCCGATCGTCAGCCAGGCGTTGGTGCCTTGCTCACGGTCGAGCGTCGCTTCGATGGCGCCGTAGAAGACGCCGTCGACGGCAATGCCTTCACGCAGGCCTGCGAGCATGCTTTCCTCGACCTTGCCATGGACGCGCACGCGGTAACGGCGCAGCCAGCCAGTGGCAGGCAGTTCGAGCACGCGCGACAGACCGCCATCATTGGTGAGCAGCAGCAGGCCTTCGGTGTTGATGTCGAGGCGGCCGATGGTCATCAGCCGCGGCAATTCGGCCGGCAGCACGTCGAACACGGTCTTGCGGCCCTCGGGGTCGCGGTTGGTGGTAACGACGCCGGCCGGCTTGTGAAACAGGAACAGGCGGGTGCGCTCGATCGGCGGGATCTCCATGCCGTCGAGATGGATGATGTCGCCCGGCATGACGTTGAAGGCCGGCGAGGTCAAAGCCCGGTTGTTGACCTTGACACGGCCCGCCGCGATCAGGTCTTCGGCGTCGCGGCGCGACGCCAGGCCAGCGCGGGCCAACCGCTTGGCGATACGCTCGCCGGCTTCTTCCGCATCTGCCGGACGCGGGCGCGGCTTGAAGGCGCCGCCAGATGCTTGCGGCCGGTCACCACCGAAATCGCGCTTGGGGCGATCGCTGAAGTCACGCTTGGGACGATCTCCGGCGTCGCGCTGCGGGTGATCGCCAAAATCGCGCTTTGGCCGGTCAAAACGCTTTTCGCCCTCGGCGGAAGCAGGCCGATCGCCACGCGGTGCGTAGGGCTTGCGCGGCCCTTCACGTTTTTCGAAAGGCTTGCCTTCGGGACGCGGCCCCTTGCTGAATGGCCGATCGCCGCCCTTGAAATCGCGCTTTGGCCGCTCGCCATCGGCCGCAACCGGCCGATCGCCGCGCGGTGCATAAGGCTTGCGCGGCCCCTCGCGCTTTTCATACGGCTTGCGTTCACCCTCGGCCGCCATAGGGCGATCCCCACGCGGCGCATAGGGTTTGCGCGGCCCTTCGCGCTTTTCATACGGCTTGCGCTCGCCTTCGGCTGCCATCGGCCGGTCACCGCGTGGTGCATATGGCTTGCGCGGTCCCTCGCGCTTTTCGAAGGGCTTGCCTTCGGAACGCGGACCTTTGCTGAATGGCCGGTCGCCACTTTTGAAATCGCGCTTGGGCCGCTCGCCCTCAGCCGCTGCGGGCCGGGCGCCTCGCGGTGAATAGGGTTTCTTGGCCCCGAAGGAGGGTTTGCCGCTTTTGCCGGCGGCGCCATCGCGGCGCGGCCCTGCGGCTCCAGGGCCGCTTTTGCCCGGGCCTTTGTGGCGCGGAGATTTCTTGTCGTTGTCGTCCATGTGGCCTTTGCCTTGTTGCGCTGCTACAGCGTGGCGCATCCTTTCGGACGCGCAAAGGACGCTATAGCACTTTGATTTGGCGCATGATCATTTCCGAAAATCTGTTCCGATATTCGGGTTGACGCGCTCCATAACAGGATCACCGCCAAGTGGCGAGGAGATAATCGGAATGGAAACCGCGTGAAGCGGCCGGATTTCATGGCGCTGGCGCTGAAAGAGGCGCAAGCCGCCGCCTTGCGCGGAGAAGTTCCGGTTGGCGCCGTCATCGCCAGCGGCGACACGGTGGTGGCATCCGCCGGTAACCGCACCCGCGAACTTGCCGATCCGACGGCGCATGCCGAAATGCTGGCCATCCGCGCGGCCTGCCAAACGCTCTCCAGCGAGCGGCTGACCGGCCACGACCTCTATGTGACGCTGGAACCCTGCGCCATGTGCGCAGGCGCCATTTCCTTCGCCAGGCTGCGCCGGCTCTATTTCGGCGCGGCCGACGAGAAGGGCGGCGCGGTGGTCAACGGCGTGCGCTTCTTCGCCTCGCCGACCTGCCACCATACGCCCGACATCTATCCGGGCATGGCCGAGGCCGACGCGGCGCTGCTGCTCAGGGAATTCTTTCGGGAAAGACGCGAAACGTAGAGCCTTCAGCTACCGAAGGCGACGGTTCCTACCAGGAGGGCAGCCAGTCGAAGAGCCCGCCGCTCTTGCCCTTGGCGGCCGCTTCCTTCTTGAGGCGGCGTTCCTTCTTGTATTCATCCTCGCCGAGTTCGCCCTGCGGCGCCGTGTCGGAGGCAGCTCGATAGGCCAGAGGCGGCTCGCTCAGATATCTGCGAGTGTTGGGGTCGCCCTGCTTTTGCTCTGCGGTGCGGCGCTGGATCTCGGCGGCGCGGCCCTTGTCTGAATCCTTCGGCGACCAGGCCGGCGGGTGGCTGGAGCCCGAATCCGCCAGCGCCTTCTTCACGGAAGCCGGATCGGTCTGCACGTCATCGACGATCCCCGACTGATAGGACGGGTCGTCCTGGTGGGCAGTGGCGTCGGCACGCAGGCGGGCGCGGCGCTGCTCGGGCGATTCGGGCCAATCGGTGCTCGCCGTCTCGATGCTTTCCTGCGGCGGCGGCAGCACTTCCTTCTGCCCCGGCGCCGGCTTTACCAGCTCCGGACGCGGCCTGTAGTCGATCTGTTCCTTGTGCTTGGGCGTGATCGCGAAGGCGCCGGAAAGGTCTCCGGCAAGCTGCTCGCCAGCCGTCTTGTCGGTGCCGTAGGTAGGCGAGCCCATGCAACCGGACAGAGCGAGGCCGGACGCGACAAGCGGCGCCAGCAGCGCAACGCGCACGGAAGTTCTGTCGATCATGCCAAAAAGTCCCACTCTAGACAGCCTCTCGATCGTCACCGGCCAAAGGCCCGGTCCCCATCGTCCACGCTCTTGCGACGGAATTCCGGCGACAATTTGTCTTCCGGAGTTTCGCGTGTTTACCTCAACCACTCGTTAAGGGCAACGCGCGGGCGGTTTTCGCCCACGCGGCGTGGCATTTGTGCACCGGCTTATGAGCAGTCACAAACGTCCCAGAGCCTTGAGTTCATGCAGGACGGCGGCATCGCGGGCAGACACGTCGGGGAATTCCACGTCCTGCCCGACATCGGCGGTATAGCGCCACGAACGCGCGCATTTGACCAAGCCGCGGTCCTCGGCCTTTTCGACCACCACCGCGACACCCTTGACGTCGTCGAGCGCAAAGGCGCCTTCCGGCGCCTTGCCATGGGCGATGACGAGATCGCTGGTGATCGCCATTTCGGCCATGTCGACATCGGCGATCGCGGCTTCAAGCGCGGCATCGTCGAGGGTCACGACCGGCACGGCTTCCAGCGAGGCACCGATGACCTTCTGAGCGCGTGCGATCTCGAGCGCGCCGGTGACGACTCGGCGAACCTGCCGCACCTTGCGCCATTTCTCAGCCAGTGCCTCGTTCTTCCAGTCGGCCGGAATGTCGGGGAACTGGTCGAGATGCAGCGAGACAGCATCCGGATGACGGTCGAGCCAGGCTTCTTCCGTGGTGAAGGGCAGCATCGGCGCCAGCCATTTCACCAGGCAGTCGAAGAGGTGGCGCACCACTTGTACCGAGGCCTTGCGCTTCACGCTGGCGGGTCCCTCGCAATAGAGCGCGTCCTTCCTGATGTCGAAATAGAAGGCCGACAGCTCGACCACCATGAAGTCGAGCGAAGTGCGGGTGATGCGTTTGAACTCGAACGCGTCGTAGCCCGAGCGCACGACCTCATCGAGCTCGGCCAGCCGATGCAGCATCAGCCGCTCCAGTTCCGGCATCTTGTCCAGCGGCACCTCCTCGCCATCGTCATGGGCGAGCGTGCCCAGCATCCAGCGGATGGTGTTGCGAAGCTTGCGGTAGGCGTCGATGTTGGTCTGCAGCACGTTCTTGCCGAGACGCTGGTCTTCCCAATAATCCGTCGTCACCACCCATAGCCGCAGAATGTCGGCGCCGGACTGCTTGATGACGTCTTGCGGCACGACGGTGTTGCCGAGCGATTTCGACATCTTTCGCCCCTCCTCATCCATGGTGAAGCCATGGGTGACGACGGTGTCGTAAGGTGCCCTGCCCCTGGTGCCGCAGCTTTCGAGCAGCGAGGAGTGGAACCAGCCGCGGTGCTGGTCGGAACCTTCGAGATAGACGTCGGCCGGCCATTTCAGGTCCGGACGGTCTTCCAGCGTGAAGACATGCGTCGAGCCCGAATCGAACCAGACGTCAAGGATGTCCATCACCTGCTTCCATTTGGAGGCATCGTGATTGCCGAGGAAACGCTCCTTGGCGCCGGCAGCGAACCAGGCGTCGGCGCCTTCCCTCTCGAATGCGTCCATGATGCGCTGGTTGACGGCTTCGTCCTTCAGCACATTGCCGTCCTCGTCGGCAAAGACGGCGATCGGCACGCCCCAGGCGCGCTGGCGCGACAAGACCCAATCCGGGCGTTCCTCGATCATGGCGCGGATACGGTTCTGGCCGGCCGCCGGCACGAAGCGTGTGTCATCGATCGCCTTCAGCGCACGGCTGCGCAGCGTCGTGCCGTCGCCGAGGTCCTTGTCCATATAGACGAACCATTGCGGCGTGTTGCGGAAGATGATCGGCTTCTTCGACCGCCACGAGTGCGGATAGCTGTGCTTCAGCCGGCCGCGCGCAAACAGCGCGTTGCGCTTGATCAGTTCGTCGATAACCGCCTGGTTGGCATTGCCCTTCTTGCCGTTGTCGTCGATGACGCGCGCGGCGCCACCTTCACGGTCCGGGCCGAAGCCTGGCGCGTCTCTGGTGAAGAAGCCGGCGTCGTCTACAGTGAAGGGGATGGCAGGGTCGATGCCACGTGCGCGCAAATCCGATGCTGCATCCATCCAGGCATCAAAGTCCTCGCGGCCATGGCCGGGCGCGGTGTGGACGAAGCCGGTGCCGGCGTCGTCGGTGACATGATCGCCGGCCAGCATCGGCACGGCGAATTCGTAGCCGCCGCCGAGACCTTTGAAGGGATGTGAAAGTGTAAGGCTTCCAAGCTCTTCGACCGAAACGCTGCGAAGCCGATTCAAGGTGACCTTGGCCTTGGCCGAGGAGTCTTCGGCAAGCGCATCTGCAAAGATCAGCTTTTCACCGGGCTGTGGACCGAACGAATTTTCGGCTGCTGTAACTTCATAAAGGCCGTAGCCGATCCGTGACGAATAGTTGACGGCACGGTTGCCGGGGATCGTCCACGGGGTTGTCGTCCAGATGACGACGTGGGCGTTGTCCAAAAGTGCAACGCTTTCCGGAACGCGCATGGACGGTGCAGCGTCTGATGCAAAGTGCTCAACGCTCCAAAATCCTGACACAACTGGAAACTTCACCCAGATCGTGTCGGACTCATAGTCCTGGTATTCGATCTCGGCCTCGGCCAGTGCGGTGCGCTCGACCACGCTCCACATCACCGGCTTGGAGCCGCGATAGAGCTGGCCGGACATGGCGAACTTCAACAACTCCCCGGCGATGCGCGACTCCGAGTGGAAAGCCATCGTCGTATAGGGGTTCTTGAAATCGCCTACGACGCCGAGCCGCTGGAACTCGCCGCCCTGCACCGTGATCCAGTTCGCGGCGAAGTCGCGGCATTCCTTGCGGAACTCGTTGACCGGCACCTCGTCCTTGTTCTTGCCCTTGGCGCGGTACTGTTCCTCGATCTTCCATTCGATCGGCAGGCCGTGGCAGTCCCAGCCGGGCACGTAATTGGAGTCATAGCCGCGCATCTGGAACGAACGGGTGATGACGTCCTTGAGGATCTTGTTCAGCGCGTGGCCGATATGGATGTTGCCATTGGCGTAGGGCGGGCCGTCATGCAGCACGTATTTTTCGCGGCCGGCGGCCGCCTCGCGCAGCTTGGCGTAAAGGTCCATATCCTGCCAGCGCTTGACCAGCAGCGGCTCTTTTTCAGGCAAGCCGGCGCGCATCGGGAAATCCGTCTGCGGCAGATAAAGCGTCTTGGAATAGTCGATCGTTTCAACAGTGTCGGTCATTGGTCTGCCATATGCATTGCCCGGCGGGCGTAAAAGCTCGGGCGTGAACTATCATGATTGGAAAAGCGCGAGGGGGCGCGCAAAACTCCCGGCGGCTCCGGCGGCGCTCAGGCCGCCCGGAACACCGGGCCTGTAATTCGTATCGTCAGCGCGCGAACGCGTGAAAAGCTCGTCATTCCCGGGCTTTTAGCGGAGAAAGCCGTAGGAATAAAGCGTCTCTTGTTCGATTCACTTACATCGCGAAGTCGAAGCGATAGGTGGTCGAGACGCCGACCGTGAACTGGTTACGGTCGCCGCGCTCCTTGACCAGGCTGGAATCGGCGGCCGGGCCTATCAGGCGCGCATATTCGCCGAACAGGCTGGCGGTCATCGGGTCGGTGACCTTCCAGGTGATGGCGCCGCCGAGTCCGGTCGATTTCAGGCCGCCGCCAGGATGGTATTCGCTCAGGCCCGAGGCCACAGCCTCCTTGGCGTTGACGCCATAATAGGAGTCGAAATAGCTCGATGAGGCAAAGGACACGCGCGGGCCTCCCGAAATCCTGACCGTCGGCGTGATATCGTAGAAGGCATCGGCGGCGATGTCGGCGACAAAGCCATTATGGGCACGAATGCCGTGGCGCAATTCGGCGCGGGCGCGCAACCAATCCGTCGGGTAGAATTCGAAGAAGCCGCCGACCTCACCGCCCCAGCGCACCGGGCCGAGGCCCTTGAGTTCATCCTTGCTGTCGCGTGAAAACAGGAACTTTCCGGTCAGGCCGGCGCGGACGCCGCCATCGTCGACCAGCGCCAGCGAGATGTTGTCGTTGCGCGAGGTAAAGCGCGCGGCCGGGCCGGCCTTGCCCAGCGAGATGATCGGCGATGCGCTGAGCAGATAGCTGTTGGAGCCCTCGAATTTCGGCGCGACCATGCCGGTGGCGCCAAGCGTCAGGTACCAGTCGCCGGACATCCAGCCGAAGGCACCCTCGCCCGCATTGGCGGTGGACACAGTGAGCAGCGCCGAGGCGAGAAACAGCGGAATCGTCCAGACAATACGCATCATCACCCCATACGCGAAACAAAACGGAGAGAACACCCGGCAGCCAAAGCCATGGCGCCGGTTCGGTAAAATTTGACTTAAAATCTACAGCAGTGGCGGCAACTGCGACCCTGTTTTTTGCGCTGTGGCCCATTTGAACAGGGCGCCGCCGGGCCTGTGGCGAGTTGGCAGAAATAGCGAGGTTGCCTAAATTCGCGTTAGTGCAGACTAACATGAACAGATGGACAGCGCTTGGCGACCCGACCAGGCGGACGATCTTCGAACTGCTGGTCGAACAACCCTGTTCGGTCGGGGAATTGGCTCGTGCGCTTCCTGTCACCCGGCCGGCGGTCTCGCAGCACCTGAAGGTGCTCAAGGACGCCGGCCTCGTGGCCAACACACGGCTAGGCAAGCAACGCATCTACCGGGTCGAACCGGAAGGCTTGGCCAGCCTGCGCGCCGAACTCGACCGGTTCTGGAGCAAGACCTTGGCGGCCTACAAAGTGGTCGTCGAACAGCCCTTGAAGGAGCAGGAATGAGCACACATCAACCGCCCGTGAGGCACTCCATCCTTGTCGAGGCTCCGATCGCACATGCCTTCAAGGTCTTCACCGAGCACTTCGGCAGTTTCAAACCCAAAGAGCATAACCTGCTTGCGGTGCCGATCGCGGAGACGATCTTCGAACCCCGCGTTGGCGGTCACGTCTACGACCGCGGTGTGGATGGCAGCGAGTGCCGCTGGGCACGGGTGCTGGCCTACGAGCCGCCGAACCGACTGCTTCTGAGTTGGGATATCAGCCCTCAATGGCAGATCGAGACCAATCCGGACAGGACCAGCGAGTGGGAAGTCCGGTTTACGGCGGAGACGAATAGCCGGACCCGCGTCGAGATCGAGCATCGCAATCTCGAACGTCATGGCGAAGGCTGGGAAGGCGTGCGCTTTGGGATTGACGGTGATCGAGGCTGGCCGCTGTATCTCAGGCGATTCCAAGATCTTTTTGCCAGCAAGGTGACCTGAAGGAGCACAATTATGGAACCCTATTGGCTAAGCATCCTCGGTGTACTGATCCTCTGTCTTTTGTCAGTCGCGCTGGCGGTTTACTCGGGTTCGTCCAAGGGATTTGCCGGAGCGCTTTCCGGTCCGGTGATCCCGGCCGACGACGCCAATCTCCTCTACAGGATCGACCGCGTGCATATGAACTCGGTCGAGGCGCTGGCGCCTTTTGTCGTCCCGGCGGTGCTGGCCATGATGGTTGGCGTTGGGTCGGCCACGTTGGCGACCATTGTCTGGGTTCATGTGGCGATACGCCTGCTTCACCTGGGGGTTTACCTACGCGGCGGCAATGCCGCCAAGGGTGGCAGTGTCAGAACGATCGTCTACGTCTCTGGAGCGATCGTCACGCTTGTCCTCGTCCTTGTGACTGGGTGGGCTGCCATAAATTGACACGTACGCGCGAACCTCAAGCCACCGACGCTTTTTTTGTTTGCTAGCCGTCGCCATCGGCTGGACGTCCCTACAGCCGGGGCTAACCTCCCGGCAAGGTGCCAGGCGATTTCGAGGAGATGCAGCCATGACCCTGCACGGTGATACCCTGAAAGATGCGATCGGCCGGACACGGGACAAATGGGGGTGGTTCGTCGCGCTCGGCGTGCTGCTGCTCATCTTCGGCGGCATTGCCTTCGGCAATCTGTTCATCGCCACCGTCGCCTCGGTCTATGTCGTGGGCTGGCTGATGCTGATGGCCGGCATCATCGAGATCGTGCATGCCTTCGGCGTGAAGACCTGGAGTCGCTTCTTCTATTGGCTGCTCAGCGGCCTGCTTTATGCCGTTGCCGGTTTCTTTGCCTTCGACAATCCGCTGCTGGCCTCGACGGTGCTGACCTTGCTGCTGGCGGTGGCGCTGGTCGCTTCAGGCGCGCTCAGGGCCTGGGTCGGCTATAGCCACCGACCGGAAAAGGGCTGGGGCTGGGTCGTCGCGGCGGGCCTGATCAGCGTGCTGGCGGGGCTGACCATCGCCATGGGCTGGCCGGTCAACAGCCTGTGGGTGCTCGGCCTGTTCCTGGCCATCGACCTGATCTTCCAGGGCTGGAGCTTCATCGCTCTCGGACTGGCGTTGAAGAAGTAGGGGCTTGAAGAGGTAAGCGGCCGGAAGGCTCAAAAAGCGATGGCGCCGTCCAGATCCGAAAGCGGCCTGACGCCGGCCAGCAGCGCGCGCGCCTCCGCCTCGTCGCGCTTCATTTGTGCCACCAGCCCATCGAGCCCATCGAACTTCACCTCGGGGCGCAAAAAGCCGAAGAACGATACGTCGCAGATCTCACCATAGAGATCGCCGGCAAAGTCGAAGACGAAGGTTTCGAGCAGCGGCGCGCCATTGTCGTCGACAGTCGGGCGACGCCCGAAGCTGGCGACACCATCATGCAGCGTGCCGTCGCCGCGGCGAAAGCGGACGGCATAAATCCCTTCCTTCAGAGTCGTTTCCAGCGAAAGCCTCATGTTGGCTGTCGGGAAGCCGAGCGTGCGGCCGAGTTGCTGGCCACCGATGACTTCGCTTTCGACAGTGAAGCGATAGCCGAGCAGGCCGGCGGCTTCGGCCACCTCGCCCTCGCAGAGCAGCGCGCGGATACGACTCGACGACACCACCTCGGCGCCCTCGTCGCGAAAAGCGTCGACCAGGGTGACCCCGAACCCGTGGCGCTCGCCTGCCACCATCAGAAAGGCCGGGCCGCCTTGCCGGTCCTTGCCAAAGTGGAAATCGAAGCCGGTGACGGCATGGGTGATGCCGAGATTCCTTTCCAGCACGTCGGTCACGAAAGCTTCTGCAGACAGGCCGGCAAAGGCGCGCGTGAACGGCTGTTCGACGAGTGCCGCAAAGCCCAGATGCGACAACAGCCGCGCCTTCATCGGCGGCGGCGTCAACACGAACAGCGGCATATCGGGCCTGAATACCTTGCGCGGATGCGGCTCGAAGGTCAGCACCAGCGCCGGCACGCCGCGCCGCCTGGCTTCGGCAAGCGCGCGATCGAGCACCGCCTGGTGGCCGCGATGGACGCCGTCGAAATTGCCGATCGCCACCACGCCGCGGCGCAAATGCGGCGGCAGCGGCGCGGTTGCTGAAATGTGTTCGAAAGCTGCTCTCATGCAGCAATCCTACCGCAGTCTCGGAATGACGGCGACCGGCCGGTAGCCGTGCTTTTGCAGAAAGGCTGCAAGCCTGGCGGGGTCCGGCTGCATGGGATCGCCATAGTCGCGCGCGTGAATGCCGCCTGAGACGTAAAGAACATCGATGCCGTTGTCGGCGGCGCCCTTGACGTCGGTCATCATGCCGTCGCCGATGGCCAGCACCTCGGAGCGCGCGACGTCGCGGCCGAGAAGCACGGCAACCTCCCGCAGCGCTACGTCATAGACTGGCGCATAGGGTTTTCCGGCGATCAGCGTGCGACCGCCAAGCTGGGCATAGTCACGCGCCAAGGCGCCGGCGCACCAGATCATGCGCTCGCCGCGTTCGACCACGATGTCGGGATTGGCGCAGATGAAAGGCAGGTTCCTGGCGCGCAGCCGGCGCAGCAGATCGGCGTAGTCCTCAGGCGTTTCCACCTCGTCGTCGAACAGCCCGGTGCAGACCACGCCGGAAGCCTCGAACTCCTCGACGAGCTCGACGTCGAGGCCGTCATAGAGGGTGAAGTCGCGGTCGGCGCCGATATGGAAGATTGTTCGCGGGCCTTCGGCGATAAGGTCGCGGGTCACATCGCCTGAGGTGACGACGCGATCGTAGGCGGCGGCGGGAACGCCGATCGCATTCATCTGCGCCACCACATCGGCATTGCGGCGCGGCGAATTGGTGATCAGGACGACCGGGACCTTCGCCGCACGCGCGGCGGCGAGCGCTTCGGCAGCCGCCGGAAAATGCCATTCGCCATTGTGGATCACCCCCCAGACATCGCACAGGATGGCCGAGTAGGCGCCCGACAAATCCGCGAGCGAGCCGATGATGTCAGGCGAATCCGCCATGCCGTTTTCCTGCTGTGACGATCATTGCGAGAGCTGCAGCCGACGGTCCGCCGCAACCGGCCCCGCATTAACCGAAGCGTTTCATCCTGTCACCAGCTTTTCGGCACTTGCGAGGCTGTTGCGCAACGGGCTGATCAAAGGGTTGCAACGGGCAGGAACCACCCTTCTCCGAGCTTCGGTCGATCGAAACAATGTCGCATCGCTGATCACCAGGGCCGAGTGGTTAACGAGCCTTGAAAAGATGGGCCGATGTTGAATGTATTTCAGCAACCTGAAATTTAACGATTTTGTGGGCATCTTCGGACCGATATTGGGTCCTGGCAGGGGTGCTGAAGGCATGATCCGCAGATTTCTGAACGACAGACGCGGCAACTATGCCTTGATGACAGTGATCACCATGGTGCCCTTGATGGGCGCGCTGGCGCTTGCCATCGACTACACCGACCTCTTGCGCCAAAAGCAGAACATGCTGAACGCGCTGGATGCCGCCGGGATTGCCACGGCACAGCAGATCGTCACCGGGGCGACCGACACGGCAGTCAAGGCCTATGCGAAGGATTTCTTCGAAGCCAATCTCGGAAAGGTCAGCTCGGCCAATACGGCCCTGACGGTGACGCTGCCCAACAACAACGCAGGTGGCGGCACGCTGAAGCTGTGCGCCAGTTTGACGTTCCACCCCTATTTCCTGCCGGTGGCGGCCATGCTGATCGGAAGAACGTCCACCGATGCCAAAACCTCCGCGTGCTCCGAGATCCGCCTCAAGAACACGCTGGAAGTGTCTCTCGTGCTCGACAATTCCGGCTCCATGAGCATCAACGGCTCCGGCACCGGCCAGCCGCGAATAGATTTGCTCAAGAAGGCCGCTACCGAGCTTGTCAATACGATGGCGCTCCAGGCCGCACAAATGAGGCAGGTCACCAGGCCGGTGCAGTTCTCGCTGGTCCCGTTTTCTGCGTCGGTCAATGTTGGCCCAGCCAACAAGGACGCAACCTGGATGGATACGACCGGCATTTCGCCAATCCATCACGAGAACTTTGATTGGCAGTTCATGTACAAGAACGCGTCATCTGGTTATGACTCGAATAAATACATTGAAAAGGTTGGCAGTGCTTACTGGAAGCGCGGCAGTGGCTGGGGCACCGGGCAATACGGCCAAAATACCACGGCGACGCGGTTCAGTCTCTTTGCAAACGACATGAAGGCCACGAGCTGTACGAAAAAGAACTCGAACGGCAGTTGCAAGACCTCTGTGACCGCCCAATACGAAGCCTGGAAGGGCTGCGTGGAGGCGAGGCCGTATCCCTATAATGACGACGACACATCGCCGACCACGAGCACGCCCGCCACCATGTTCGTGCCGATGTTCGCCCCGGACGAAGCCGGCAATTTCTGGCTCGACACAACTCGCACCAGCACATCGACATGGGGTTACGCCAACAATTGGTGGATCGATTATTCCGACACGCTGACTGTCCCCAAACGCCAAGCGGATATGCGAAAGTATTTTCTGACAAAGCCCTGGGACGCAGCGGCCGCAGGCTCTGATGATGGACCCAATGCGGCATGCACGACCGCCGCGATCACGCCGTTGCAGGACATAACCACCACGGCCGGCAAGAAAATCCTGACGGACGCCATCAATGCCATGGCGCCGACCGGCAACACCAACGTGCCGGAAGGGCTGGCCTGGGGCTGGCGG
This sequence comes from Mesorhizobium sp. P160187, assembly GCF_057766425.1. Classification (NCBI taxonomy): domain Bacteria; kingdom Pseudomonadati; phylum Pseudomonadota; class Alphaproteobacteria; order Hyphomicrobiales; family Phyllobacteriaceae; genus Mesorhizobium; species Mesorhizobium sp. P160187. The sequence goes on along the minus strand of NZ_JBYMDX010000005.1, from coordinate 1,188,034 downwards.
ACGGTGTCGAGCAACGAGCCATTCACAGAAGGCCGGCCGAACACCGAAAGGGGCAACGACAAAGTCGTCATCGTGCTGACCGACGGCGCCAACACCTACAGCATCGGCCCCACAAACGACATGACCAGCAGCTATGCTAAGGACGGATCGACCTACGCCGCCTATGGTTATACCGGCCCGAAAACGGGGGAAACCGCGACCCGCCTTTTCGTCAACACGACCGTCCCCAAGACAACTTATACGGCGGCCAACTACACAACCGCGCTTGACCAGCAGATGCAAACGCTTTGCACCAATGCGAAGAATTCGAACATTCTCTTGATGACGGTCTCGCTTGACCTGGTTACCACCAAGCCGGCGGAAAAGACTGCCATAGACGCGCTCAAGAAATGCTCCTCGGATTCGCGCTTCCGCAAGGATCCGACCGACCCGAGCAAACCGGCGAAGCTGTACTGGAACGCGACCGGCGCCACCTTGTCGCAAAGTTTCAAGGAAATCGCCGACGAACTGTCGAACCTGCGCATCGTCAGCTGATCGGCGCGATCTTTTGAACACGGCGCTCCGCCTCGGCGGGGCGTTTTGTTGCGGCGTTGCTCACGTGTCCGTGCATTTGGTTAGCGCCTGGTGAAGCGCTATCCGCGCAATCGAGCAGTTTCCCAAACCCATCCTTCAACGTTTTGTGAAACTGTGGCGGCATTGAAGAATCCGCAGGCGGGGCCGCTTACATCACATGCGTGAACTCTGGCGCACATTCCGGCGTGACTTCTGGCGTGACCGCCGCGGCAATTACGCTCTGATGACCGTTGTGGCGATGGTGCCACTGATGGGCGGCGTGGCCATGGCCGTCGACTACACCGGCGTGGTCAGCGAGAAGCAGAGGGTGGTCAACGCACTCGACGCCGCCAACTTCGCCACCGCGCGCCGGCTGGTGGAAGGCGCCACCGACGACCAGTTGCGGGCCTATGCGCTCGACTTCTTCAAGGCAAACCTCAACGACGTCGATCCCGCCGACACGACGCTCAGCGTTACGCTGCCCAGCAGCACGACCGGCGGCGGCATCGTCAAGCTGTGCGCCAGCCTGGTCTACAAGCCCTATTTTCTGCCGGCAGCGGCGATGCTGATCGGCAGGACGTCGGAAAACGTCACGTACTCCGTGTGTTCGCAAGTCCGGCTGAAGAACACGCTGGAAGTGGCCATGGTGCTCGACAATTCGGGGTCGATGTCGAACACGGGCACGGGTGCCGGACAAAAGCGCATCGACCTTCTCAAGCAAGCCGCCAAGCAGCTCGTCGACACGCTTGCGTTGCAGGCCGCGATGATCAAGCAGATCGACAAGCCGGTCCAGTTCAGCCTGGTGCCGTTCGCCGCCTCGGTCAATGTCGGCGCCAGCAACGACAACGCGTCATGGATCGACGCCTACGGGCTGTCGCCCATCCACAACGAGAATTTCGCCTGGTCGACGCTTAACGCAGCCGACAAATATGCCCAGAAGATCGGCGGCATCTGGTACAAGAAAGGCACTGGCTGGGGTGAGCAGGAGGGGCAGATGCTGACCCGCTTCTCGCTCTACCGCGACATGAAGGTGGTCACCAGCCACGAGCGCATCGTCGGCAGCAAACGCGTGGTCTGCGACAAATATCGTGCCAATCATACATGCTCGGACAGCCACAACGAATACGACTACAACGACACATACGGACCGTTCGCCAGCTGGCAGGGCTGCGTCGAGGTCCGTCCCTACCCCTATAATGTCACCGACGCGCCGGCCTCCGGCGGACCGAACAACACCGGCACCGGCGTCGGCGATCCCGCGACCGAGTTCGTGCCGATGTTCGCGCCGGACGAGCCGGGCAATCATTGGTACATAACGCAGGACCCCGACGAGGTGGCCCCTAAGACCTATGGCGCGGCCAACAGCTGGTGGAACGACGATCCGGCGAGCACCACCGGCAAGACCAGGCAATCCAACATGGCCAAATATTTCCAGCCACGGCCGATGAACGCGCCGGTGCTGGGGACGGGTGCCGGTCCGAATTACAGCTGCACCACCACGCCGATCACACCGCTGACCGACGTCGCCAACGCCGCCGGGCTGACCAAGATCAAGGCCGCAATCGACCTGATGGCCCCCAACGGCAACACCAATGTGCCGGAAGGCATGGCCTGGGGCTGGCGCACCGTCTCCAGCACCGAGCCCTTCACCGAGGGCCGCCCGGAGACCGAGCGCGGCAACGACAAGGTGGTCATCGTGCTCACCGACGGCGAGAACACCTATTCGACGGTGAACAGCGACCCGGCCGGCAACAAGTCGACCTATGCCGGCTATGGCTATACCGGCGTCGGCTACAACGGCACTGCGGTCACCCGCCTGTTTGGCGGCACGTCGAGCGCCATCGGCCAGCTCAACTATTCGTCGAGCAACTACACCGCCGCCCTTAACGAGCAGATGGCGACGCTGTGCAACAACGCCAAGGCGGCCAACATCATGGTGATGACGGTAGCGCTCGACATGTCGACGACCGACGCCGGCGACAAGAGCGCGATGGAGGCACTGAAGACGTGCTCGTCGGACTCGCGCTTCCGCAAGGATCCGACCAACCCGAGCAAGCCTGCAAAACTGTTCTGGAACGCGACCGGCGCCACGCTGTCCGACAATTTCAAGGAAATCGCCAACGAGCTCTCGAACCTGCGCGTGGTGAGCTGAGGGTTGAAGCTGCTGATCTTCCCCACCTTGCGGGGGAAATTGGCGGCTTCGCCGCTTTCGTCATTTTCGACGCTGGCGCAAAGGCTCCGGCCATCATGCTCTTGCGGTGAGTCAAAACGCGTGATGGGTATCGTCACCGCTTCCCGGAGATCGCTCGTGCCCGAAACCGCCAACCATCTCGCCTTCGCGCTGGTCTGCCTGGGCATGGTGCTGACGCCCGGGCCGAACATGATCTACCTGATCTCGCGCTCGCTGTCGCAAGGCCCCAAGGCCGGGCTGATCTCGCTCGGCGGCGTGGCGGTCGGCTTTCTGTTCTATGTCGTATCGGCTGCGCTGGGCATCACCGCGCTGCTGCTTGCCGTGCCGTTTGCCTACGACGCACTGCGCATTGCCGGCGCGCTCTATCTACTATGGCTCGCCTGGCAAGCGGTGCGGCCCGGCGGGCGCTCGCCGTTCCAGGTGCGCGAACTGCCGAGGGACAGGCCGCGCAAGCTGTTCGCGATGGGCCTGATGACCAATCTCCTCAACCCCAAGGTGGCGGTGCTTTATCTGTCGCTGCTGCCGCAATTCATCTCGCTGGGCAAGGGCCATGTGCTGTCGCAGCTTCTGGTGCTCGGCGCCACGCAGATCTCGATCAGCCTGACGGTCAATGCCATCATCGCGGTAACGGCCGGTTCGATCGCCACCTTTCTTGCCGGACGGCCGCTATGGATGGTCATCCAGCGCTGGATGATGGGGACGGTGCTCGCCGCGCTGGCGCTTAAAATGGCGACCGACGCGCAACGCTGATCGGACGCAACGCGCCGAGACTACATCGGCCGCCAACCTTCCCATTCGAATCGGCCGGCCGAACCTGCACGGAGGCCCGCGATTGAGATTTTCGCGGCCCTGCCCGGCAAAAGCCATGATCGCCGCTAAGTCAGGCAGGCATGACAATGATCTGCACCACCAATCACCCGCTCGCGCAAACCCGCTCTGGCGCAGCAAGTCCAAAACCAAACAGGCGCCTACTGCTGATCGGCCTTGCAGCCATGGCCGGCCTCGCTGCTTGCAGCACGGTCTCGGTGCCGACCGGCGAAGGCGCCGGTGTCTCGTCCTCCGCCACCGCGACGCTGGCCGGCATCCGAGCTTCGGCCGGACTGCCGGCGCTGGTGCCGGACGCCCAGCTCGAGCAGGCCGCTCGGCAGCAGGCCGGCTATATGGCCTCACGCGAACGCATGAGCCACACGACTGGCTGGGGAAAGGATTTCGCGTCGCGGATGAAGGACAATGGCGTGCGGGGCGCCGCCGCCGAGAACATCGCGGAGGGCCGCTTCGACCAGCAGAAACTGTTCGACATCTGGATGCATTCGGCCGGCCACCGCCGCAACATGCTCGATCCGGATTTCAGCCGCTTCGGCCTCGCCTATGTACGCGACGGACGCGACAGCGCCATCCGCTACTGGAGCCTGGTGCTCGGAAAATAGCAGCCAGCGGTTAAGGCGCGAGCCAGCCGTCAGCCTTTCGCGATCAGCTTGCCGATATCGCCAGCCGACAGGGGTTTGCTGAAATAATTGCCCTGCACCTCGTCACAATTGTTCTTGCGCAGGAAGGCGACCTGGTCTTCCGTTTCGACACCTTCGGCCAGCACCCGAAGGTTCAACTTCTGCCCCAGGGAAATCACGGCGCCAGTGACCGCCTGATCGTTCTCGTCGGTCGCGAGATCGTTGATGAAGGACTTGTCGATCTTCAGCCGCGCCACCGGAAACGTCTTGAGAGCGCTGAGACTGGAATAGCCTGTTCCGAAATCGTCGATCGATATCTGCACGCCGAGCTTTTGCAGTCCGTTCATCGTTGCGACCGCCAGCTCGAAATCCTGCATGATCAGGCTTTCCGTCACTTCGAGCTCGAGATACCTCGCCTCCAGGCCGCTTTCCTTCAATGCGTTGACGACGCGGTCGATCAGGTTCTTCTCCCGGAACTGCCGCGCCGACACGTTGACGCAGACGGTTACGGGCGACAGACCGGCGCGCTGCCAGGCTTTGTTCTGCCGGCAGGCTTCGTGCAGGATCCAGTCGCCGAGCGGCACGATCAGCCCGGTCTCCTCGGCGGTCGGGATGAACATCGCCGGCGAAACCAGGCCTCGCGTCGGGTGGTTCCAGCGCACCAGCGCTTCGACGGCGAAAACCTGCCCCGATCGCAGATCCACCTGTGGCTGATAATGCAGAGCGAATTCCGACCGGGCGAGCGCGTTTCGCAATTCCTCCTGAAGCAGGAATTTTTCATGTGCCGTTGAGTTGAACTCCGGGGCATAGAACTGGAAATTGTCGCGGCCGAATTCCTTGGCGCGATACATGGCGGCGTCGGCATTGGCCAACAGCGTATCCGGGCTGGTCCCGTCCTTCGGGTAATTTGCGATGCCGATGCTGGCCGTCGTTCTCAGCCGATGCTCTCCGACAAGAACCGGTTCCGCGATCGCATCCCTGATCGTCTGCAGGGTTTCCGAGACCACATCGACATTGGTGGTTTGGTCGAACAGGACGATGACAAATTCGTCGCCGCCAAGCCGCACGACGGTGTCGGTGGCCTTCACGCATCCAACCAAACGGCTGGCGACGGTCTTGAGGAGTTCGTCGCCGGCATTGTGGCCAAACGTATCGTTCACCAGTTTGAAATTGTCGAGATCGATGAACACCACCGTCATCCAGCGATTGTATCGCTGCGCGTAGAGGACCGCCTGGGAAAGCCGATCCTCCAGCAAAGCGCGATTGGGCAGGCCGGTCAGCGCATCATGGTTGGCCATGAAGTGGATCTGTTCTTCCGCCAGTTTGCGCTCGATCGCGATGCCGGCAATGTGTGTGGTGAATTCGATCAGGCGGGTCTCGGCATGGGTGGGTTCGCGCACGGTCATCGAATACATGGCAAAGGCGCCCAACACGACGCCCCGATGCGACAGGATCGGGGTTGACCAGCACGAACGATAGCCATGGGGTGCCGCCAGTTCGCGGTAATCGTCCCAAAGCGGATCCTGCAGAATATCGGTAACAATGACCGGTTCCCGCCGGTAGATGGCGGTTCCGCAGGATCCCACCTTGGGACCGATGGCCGCCCCATCGATGGCGCTCGTATAGGCTTTCGCCAGGCCCGGCGCCGCACCGTGACGCAAATGAATGCCGTCCTTGTCGAGCAGCAGGACGGAACCGAATATCCCCTTCAACTGAGCCTCGACGAAGCGCATGAGGCGGTCGAGCACGTCCTCCAGCGGCGCGCTCGTGGCAATCATTTCGAGGATCTGCGCCTGCCCGCTGCGAAGGACATCCGCCTGCTTGCGGGCGGTGATGTCGTGGGCGATGCCAACCAGGCCGAAGATTTCATTTTGGCGATTGCGCAACGGCACCTTCGTCGACGAAAGCCATTTGCCGTTCCCCGACGCATCGACGACAAACTCTTCCGCGTCGATCATTGGTTGTCCGCTCTTGAGCAGGCGCTGCTCGACCAGGCGAAATTTCCGCGCAACTTCCGGGGGGTGGAGATCAAAATCGGTCAAACCGATCATGTCGCTGGTCTTGTTGCGGCCGCTATCGGTCGCAAGGGCGCTGTTGACCACGACGAAACGGCTTTGCGTATCCTTGACCCAGAGATAATCGGGCACCCAGTCGATCAGCGCCTGCAGCGAAATGCGCTCGTCGACGATCTGCCGATTGGCGAGGAGTTCAGTGATGTCCTCATGCGTGGCGATCCAACTGCCATCGGGCATGGGCTGGTTACGGATCTGGATTGTGCGACCATCGACAAGTTTGGCGGTCCACAGCCGCGAAGCCTTGCCCGAATTGATCGAGCGAGCCGTTGCGAGATAGGTGTCGGCAGCCGTCGCCGCCGTGCCGGCGGCGACGCGGCGTTCGACTATTTCGCTCAGTGTCACGCCAGGCCGCAATTCCTCGGGCGCAATGCGGTAGATTTCCGCATAGCGCCGGTTGCTCAGGATCAGCCGTTCATCGGCATCGAAAAAGCAGATGCCTTGCGAAATATTCTCGATCGCAGTCTCGAAGCGCAGGGTCTGCCCTTCGAGACCCGCAATGGTCGTGCGAAGTTCTCCCTCGAGCGTATCGTAGGAAACGTCAGCCAGTCTTGCCAATGCGGCTACGCCCACCGGCCCGCGCGCCCCGACGGATCTTCTGGATGACTTCGTGACCAAACAGACCTCCTCCGGTTTGGCACCTGAAACAAGAAAGGGCCTCTGTCGTGCCAGACGAAAGTCGACTGACAATGTTACGGATGTGCTAATTCAAGATGAACTGTAACGGAATTGGAGGCGTCAGCAACCAGATACCAAAGGTGCAAATGTCATTTCAAATCAACTTCCAACGGCTCATTATCGATATTCTTTTGCACACGCGGGTTTTGACGATCATCCGAGCGACAAATCATCAGGGGCAACCAGCTTGCTGCCAGCGCTACCGGCGCCCGCCTCAATCCATATGCGCGGCAGGAGCGGCCGCGCCGGCCGGAGCGGTCTTCGGCTTGCGCAGCAGGAAGACAAACGGAATGGCAACCAGCGTCATCACCATCAGCAGTTTGAAGTCGTTGACGTAGGAGATCATCATCGCCTGGATGTTTACCATGCGGTCCACCTGCGAAAGTGCCGTCGGATCGCCGCCTGCTGCCGCCGGCGAGGCCGCCCACAAATTGGGGTTGAACGGGTTGATGAAAGCCGACAGTTCGGTGTGATTGACCTGCGTGTTGCGCACCATGAGAACCGTCACCACCGACACACCGATCGACGAACCGAGATTTCGAACCAGGCTGAACAGGGCCGTGGCGTCGGTGCGGAAGCGCACGTCGAGCGTGGCGAAGGCCACCGTGGACAGCGGCACGAACACCATGCCCATGCCCAGGCCCTGGATGACGCCGGAGCTGAGGATCAGCCAATTGTCCATCTGCGGCGTGAAGGAGGACATGGTGTAGAGCGACTGCGCGGTGAGCAGAAAGCCGATGACGACGAGGATGCGGGCGTCGATCCTGCTCATGAGCCGCCCAACGACAAGCATCGAAATCATCGTGCCGACACCGCGCGGCCCCAGGACGACGCCGATGGTCACGGTCGGATAGCCGAAGATGGTCGACAGCATCGGCGGCAGCAGCGACATCGAGGCCAGGATCAGCACGCCCATGACGAAGATGAAGGCCAGACCGGTGACGAAATTGCGGTCGAGGAAGATCTTGGGGTCGATGAAAGGACGTTCCGCCGTCAGTGTGTGGATGATGAACACCCAGAAGCCGGTGATCGAAAGAGCAAGCTCGATCCAGATTTCGACCGAGGAAAACCAGTCGACCTCGCCGCCGCGGTCGAGCAGCAGCTGCAGTGCGCCGACGCCGAGCGAAATCATGGCGAAACCGAAGAAATCGAAGCTGCGTATCCGCCGGGCAATGACCGGCAAATAGGCTGCCATGCCGAGGAAGGCGATGATGCCGACCGGCAAATTGATGAAGAACACCCAGCGCCAGTTGAAATTCTCGGTCAGCCAACCGCCCAGCGTCGGACCCAGGATCGGCCCCAGCATGATGCCGGCGCCCCAGATGGCCATCGCCTGGCCGTGGCGTTCCCTGGGGTTGATGTCGAGCAGGAAGGTCTGCGACAGCGGCACGATGGCTGCGCCGAACACGCCCTGCATCAGCCGGAAGAACACAATGCTCTCCAGGCTCCAGGCAATGCCGCACAGCATCGAGAACACGGTGAAGCCGACAACCGCCGCCAGGAACAGTTCCTTGCGGCCGAAGCGGTCGGCCAGCCAGCCGGTCACCGGCGTCATGATGGCGGCGGCAACGATGTAGGAGGTCAACACCCAGTTGATGTTGTCGGGCGACGCGCCGAGGTCGCCGGTCATGGTCGGCAGCGCGACATTGGCGATCGTGGTGTCGAGCGCCTGCATGACCGTCGCCAGCATCAGCGCCACGGTGATCAGGCCGCGATGCGGCACTTCCTTGAAAGGTTCTGGTGTGGTCATGATGCGGAACTTCCGACAGGTAACAAAAACGTGTACATTAGGTTTCCGGGCGGCGAGGCCTTCTCTGGTGAAGAGACCCTCATCGCGGTGGGACGCGATCTATCGATGTGGGGGTTACATCGATCGAAGGTCTCGACACATCAGGCGCTTGCCGCCCGGAAAGCCAAGGTCCGAAGACGGCGCCGAAGTGGTCCAGGTTCTGGGCAGGCCGCCATGCGGCCCGGTCCAATCCACCCCTCGTTCAACCTGCCGTCGGACCGATCCTGTCATCTCAACTTCACCTCGCCTGCGGCGGGCGTTCTGCCGGGCCGTGATCCTGCTTTTCGAGATCACGGTCCATTCACAGTCTATTGTGCTTCGCCTGCGGTGGCGTGGCCGAAGATAGCGGGGAACCCGCGGGCAACGCCGGTATCCACCGTAACCGAGGCGCTCATACCGGTGCGCAGCGCCATTTTGGCGTCGGCATCGGTCAGCTCCAGGCGCACCGGAATGCGCTGCGTGACCTTGACCCAGTTGCCGGTGGCGTTTTGAGCTGGCAGCAGCGAAAACTCCGCGCCGGTGCCGGCGCCGATCGCCTTGACGGTGGCCTCGAAAGTTCTGCCCGGATAGGTGTCGACGACGATCTCGGCCTTCTGGCCAGGCTTCATGTGGGTAAGCTGGGTTTCCTTGAAATTGGCATCGATCCAGGTGTCGCCGGTCTCGACCAACGCAAACAGCGGCGTGCCGGAACCGACATACTGGCCGACCTTGAACGAGGAGGCCTGGCTGATGACGCCGTCGGCCGGCGCCTTGACCGTGGTCTGCGCCAGATCGTAGGCGGCCTTGTCGCGCGCGGCGAGTGCGGCCATCACCGTCGGATGCTTGTCGGTCTCGATATCGGGATTGCCGGCGAGAGCCGCCTTGGCGCTGATGATGCCTTGCTCGGCAACGGCCAGTTGCTGCCTGGCCTTGTCGAGATCGTTCTTGGCCTCGTCCAGCGACGATTTGGCGTTGATGCCCTTCTGGGCAAGGTCGGCGGCGCGGTCATACTGCGACTGCGCGTAGTCGACCTGGCTGGCATCGGACTTTTCCTGCGCCAGCGCCTGGCTGTAGGCGGCGCGCAGCTGTTCGATACCGACGCGTGCGACTGCGACCGCCGCGTCGGCCTGCGCCAACGCGATCCGGTAGGGCTCGGGGTCGACGGCAAACAGCACATCGCCCTGCTTGACCTGCTGATTGTCCGAGATGCCGACCTGAACGATGCGGCCGGCCGTGTCCGAGGCGATCGACACCTTGGCCTGCTGCAAATTGGCGTTTTCGGTCTCCTGATAGCGGCCGCCGGTCACCCAGACGTAGCCCCCGCCAATGGCCAGTGCCGCCGGCAGGGCGACCATCAGCAGCAGGCGGCCGAGGCGGCGCTTCTTGACCGGAGCCGGAGCGGGCTGCACCGGGGGAGCCACAGCGACAGGTGCCGCGGCCGGCTGCGCGGGCGCTTCGGCAGCCGGCTGTGCCGGCGTCTCGATCTTGGTTACATTCTCGTCTAGCTTGGCTGCCGCGTTCATGCTGCTGCCCCTTCCGTACTCTTCAAGGACGACGTCTCGCCGTCCGCCAGGTTTTGCACGATGGTGTCCAGCGCCCGGATCAGGACGCGGCGGTCGTCCGGCGAAACGCCGACCAGCGATTCCTCATAAACTTCGCCGGCAAGGCTTTTGACCTCGGCATAGGCCGCGTTCGCCTTGGCGGTCGGGAAGATCATGCGCACGCGCCGGTCAGTTGCGTCGGAGCGCCGTTCGATCCAGCCGCCCTCCTCCATCCGGTCGACGAGGCGCGAAACGCTGATCGGCTCGATTTCGAGAAGTTCGGCGAGGCGAGCCTGGGCGACACCGGCCTCCTTGGCGACGCGAACCAGAAGCCGCCATTGTGCCGAGGAAAGGCCAAGACCGCTGGCGCGCGCCTCGAAGCGCTTGCGCATGAGGCGCTGCACGTCGTGGATCAAAAAGCCCAATCTATCTATGCCGTCGGAAACCATGAGCGGTATATATTATAAGCGTGCTTACCATTCAAGGCGCCGCATTGCGCCAGAGCCAAAAAAAAGGGATGGCAGCCATGCAGATGCGGTCACGGCGCTGTCAATGACGGTTGCGGATGACCTCCCGACCGTGACGTGAATTGCCGTCGAGAACGCCGCGAGGAGAAAGGTCGTCATGCGCGTCCCCGCCACCGGCACACCTAGGCTTTCGGCGGCATTTTCGCCGGCGGGGAAGGCATCGAGCCGGCGGTGGTTCCACAGGGCATAGGCAAGGATGGTGCCCGCACCCAGCGCGCCCAGATATTGTCCCAGCGAGCCAGGCCGAGGCCGCCCAGCAGCGGCTTTCCACGATGGTGACCTGCCACAGTCGACCAGCGCCCTTCGATTTTACGACAGGCGCAATTTCGATCAAACTGGCCTCGCAAAAAGCCGGCAGCATGGTGTGGCCAAATGCGAGGAGACTCATGAACCCGACCGAGAAAGCGCTGTGGTTTGTCGAGAGCCATTTGCCGGAAGCGATCTCGCTTGAGGATGTCGCGCAAAGCAGCGGCGTCTCGCGCTTTCATGTGACGCGCGCCTTTGGCGCCGCCACCGGCCGTTCGGTGATGGGCTATATGCGCGCGCGCCGGCTGACCGAAGCGGCGCGCAAGCTGGCTTCCGGCGCGCCTGACATCCTCGCGGTCGCGCTCGATGCCGGCTACGCCTCGCACGAAGCCTTCACCCGCGCCTTCCGCGATCAGTTCGGCACGACGCCGGAACTGGTGCGCGCGCAGGGCAGCCTCAGCAATCTCGACCTGGTGGAGCCGATCCTGATGGACCAGTCCTTCCTCGCCTCACTGCCGCCGCCGCGCTTCGAGACCGGCCGTCCCTTCCTCATTGCCGGCCTCGGCGAGCGCTACAGCTGCGAAACCAGCGCGGCTATTCCGATGCAGTGGCAGCGCTTCGGTCCCTATATCGGCAACATTCCGGGCGAGACCGGCGACGTCGCCTATGGCGTCTGCGTCAACGGCGACGATGCCGGCAATTTCGACTATATCGCCGGCGTCGAAGTTTCGGATTTCTCGGACCTGCCGAAGGTGCTTTCGCGGGTGCGGGTGCCGGCGCAGAAATACGCCGTGTTCACCCATGCCGAGCACATCTCCACGATCCGCCGCACCGTCAACACGATCTGGAACAAATGGCTGCCGGCCTCGGGGCACGATATAGCCGACGGCCCCGAATTCGAACGCTACGGCCCGGAGTTCGATCCGCGCAGTGGCAATGGCGGGCTGGAGATATGGATTCCGGTTAGAGTGTGAGAGCGTTTGCGCGCGATCTTGCCTTCTTCCGGTGAAAAGGCGCTACAGCTCCAGGTTCCAGTTCTGGCCGACCAGATCCTTGCCGAAGGCGTGATGGCGCTCTTCGTCCACCAGCCTGAAGCCCGCACTCTCATAGATGTGCCGGGCGGCGGTCAAAATGTCGTTGGTCCACAGGGTCAGCGTCTTGTAGCCCCTGGCGCGGGCGAAGCCGATGCACTCCTCGACCAGCCGTTTGCCGATGCCGAGGCCGCGCGCCGAAGGCTCGACATAGAGCAGGCGCAATTTTGCCACCTCGTCGGACTTGCGCACGACGAAGACCGAGCCGACTACCTCCTCTTGCCGCTCGGCAATCCAGCTGCGTTCCCATTCTGGATCGAAGGATTTTACGAAGGCGCCGAGGATTTCGGCGACCAGCGCCTCGTAGGTTTCGTCCCAGCCATAGTCCTGTGCGTAGATCTGTCCTTGGCGGCGCACCACCCAGCCGATGTCGCCGACCTGCAAGGGGCGCAGCATATACGGCACTTTGGACTCCGGGCTGTCGCCCAGGAGTTGCTGCACCGTCTGCATGGCCTTGACCAGCCGGTCCTGTTCGGCAGCAGGAAGCCGCTCCAGCAAGGCCGCGACCTGGTCGTGCGAAGCCCGGTTCAGCGGCGCGAAGGCCTGCCGCCCCACCGGCGTCAGCGTGATCGACGACTGCCGCGCATCCGACGCCAGCGGCGCGCGTGCAATCAGCTGCAGGTGCTCGAACTTCTTCAGGAGCCGGCTGACATAACCGGCGTCGAGGCCGAGATCGCGGATGAGATCGCTGGCGGTCAGGCCATCGCGATGCGCCAGTTCGTAGAGCACCCGCGCCTCGGTCAGCGAGAAGGCGCTTTTCAGCAGGCCTTCGTCGAGCAGACCTATCTGGCGGGTGTAGAAGCGGTTGAAAGCCCGCACCGCGTCGATGCGTTCCTTGCCGGGTTGATGATGGATCGTCATGGGAAGCCTCCTGCCCATCAACGATCGGTCATTTATTTGACTTAGTCAAGTATCGAGGAGATGCTCCCCCGGTCGTGTCTCAGGCGATGGCGCGGCGGCGCCGTGCGATCAGGACGAACAGGCCGAGCAGCACGACGCTGGCCGCAGCACTGGCGGCGGCAAATTCCGGCACCGGCCGAAAATCCTTGCCGTCGATCAGCAGCGATGCCGCGACCGGGCCGATCGCCAGACCGAAAAGCTGGGCCGCCGGCACCAGAAGCACGGCCGTGCGCGTCTCGTCGGCGGTGATCGCCAGCCGGATCTGATAGGGCACGATGAACAGAAGGATGAAGCCCATGATCAAGGCCGCGACCCAGAAAACCGTCAGGCCGGGGCTGCCGGCGAGCACCACGGAACTGGCGACGGCGACCACGCCGATCGCCACGATGGCGAAGCGGTAGTCGATACGCGCCTCGAAGACGGTAGCCGTCATTGCGCCCAGCACCTGCAATGCCAGGCTGGCCGAGACGATCAGGCCGACGCTGCGGCCATCGATGCCGTATTGTGCGCCAAGCGGCTCGAGAAACGCCCAGACCGAGCCGAAGAACATAAAGTAGCAGAAGACGCACAGCAAAGCGGCAAGCGAAGGAACGCTCAGCACATTGCTGAACTGTTCCTCCTTGGGCAGGTCGGCATAGCTATCGGGAACGATGAAGGCGACCGCCACCGAAGCGATGCAGACGACGGCAAGGACGATGAAGCCGCCTGCCGATCCGGCGGCCGGGATGACGTAAAGCGCCAGCAGCAGGGCAAGGGCGCATTGCGCCAGGGTCTGAAGGGTGACGAAGAAGCCGCCGATGCGCTCGGCCCGGCGCGAACGGGCGATCAGTTCCGTGGCGACCGCCACCAGCCCACCCTCGGCGAGGCCCGCCACCGCGCGGGCGGCAATCAGCGAGGTCGAGGTCAGCGCATAGGCGGTCGCCCCGTTCGCCAGCGCCAGCAAGAGCAGAAGGACGGCACTTTTCAAGCGCATATTGTGGGCGGACAGCATCATGGCGATGGCCGCCGATCCGATGCCGATGGCGATCATCTCCGCCGTGGCGACCAGCGCGAGTTCGTCACCGCTGACATGCCCTTCGGTGTAGAGCGCGCCGAGAAGCACCGGCTGCAGCCCGAGAATGAGCAGGCCGACCGAGCCGATCCACAATGCCGAGGCGAGTTGCGCCCCAGTGGGGTTGCCGACCAGCCAGTCGCCGTTCCCGGCATCCGCGTTACCAGCAGAAGTCACGGTCGCCTCCCAACGTCCTTGCCTGACGGCAAAAAAACTGACAGTCTGTCAGCATTTAGAAACTGATACTCGATCATATTCGTTTGTCAATCAGTAGCGGGACTTGGCACCAACAAGGCTGGGGATGGTCTTGGCGATCGAATGGTCTGGGCGATCGAGAGGATGGCGGCATGAACGAAGCAGTGCAGATGACGACCGAACCGAGGCGCAGGCCCAAACAGGAGCGCAGCCGCGAGCGCATCGACGCCATCCTGTCGACGACCATGCGGCTGATCGGCGAGAAAGGCATCGACGCCGTCACCATGAAGGAAGTCGGCGCACAGGCCGGCGGGCCGATCGCCACCGTCTATCATTACTTCCCCAACAAGTCGGCGATCCTGGCGATGCTCTACGAGCGGTTCTCCGAAGTGAGCCGCGCCCGGCTTGCCGCGATCGTTGCCGACATTGGCGGGCTGGGCGACGTCATCGCGGCGGCCGACCGGCTGCTCGACGACTACTATGAGCGCGTCGCCGGCGACCCCGCCATTCAGGACCTGCAAAACGCCATCCAGGCTGACAAGGCGCTGAAGAATCTCGACATCGCCGAAACCCGGCGCCAGGCGACGATGTTCTGCGACCATGTCGGCCCCTTTCTCGCGCAAGAGCGACGCAATGAGTTCGGCCGTATGGTTTTCCTGATCTTCCAACTGGCCGGCGGCGTCGTGCGCATGGCGCTGACCCAGGACCAGGAGGAAAGCCGCCACACCATCGAGGACTACCGGTCGATCATCCATACGCAGTTGGGACTGTTTCTCTAGCGTCCGATTCGACCCCGTCCGGTCTGGTGTATGAGGTTTTCGAAGCCGTCGGCCAGGTTGGCGGTGCCGGCGGCAACAATCTTCGACAGGTTCCTGGCGCGACCTGGGGTCTTGTTGGCATCGAGCAGCACGGCCCTGCCCTCATGCACGACAAAGTCGAATTTGCCATAGTCGAAGCCCAGCTTCCGACGCAAGGCGCGCAGTTCGTCGGGAACCGCAACCGGCTGCCGGCGGACGGTGTCGTCGCCCTTGACCAGGCGCTGCGGCGAGACATAGCGGGTGCAGCGCTCCCGATCGCCGCAGAATATCCAGAACCGCGCCGCAAACCCGTCGGGCTCGATTTCGGGAATGAATTTTTCCACGATCAGGTCGGCACGCCTGAAAATCTCCGGCGCCACATCGGCCAGCGAGGCATGCACCTGATAACGGTCGAAGGTCTGCGCGCCCGGGAAAGGCACTGCCTTGCCGGCGCGAACGGATTTTCGGTTGAGCTGCTCCTCGGGCGTCCCCCAATGATTGAGGTTGCTCTTGACGATGACCTGGCCGCTCCAGTTGGCACCCTCATCGAGGATCGCACCGCTGATGCGGCGCTTGGAAATGTCGGTTGCACCAAGATTGAGACAAATCGGAAATCCGCGCGCGTAGTCGACATAGTCCGATGGCGTCACTGTCGCGTCGACATGCAGGACGGCAATATCGGCGTTATGACTTGCCGAGGGTCCACGCATGATCTGCACGGAGTGACCGCGCCGTTTCAGTTCCGCCAGGACGTCGAACAGCATGTAGGGGCTGTCCTGGCGCAGCAGGAGGCCCCGCCGGCTCTGGAAGCGGTCAAATTCATGCGTTATGACGGCAATGCGGGCCATGGCCTTTCCTGCATGAGGTAACTCGCAAAAGGCAACCAACAGCCTGGAAGGAAATATGTCCAGCCTTTCCCCAAACCGTTCCGCATGACTGAGCATTGGGACGCAATTCGCCGTCATTGGCGGCTTCTCGGGTCGCCGCTGTGTCCGCCCCCGGAAGCTGTCGCCGCCTATGAGCGCGAACTTAGCCTGCAATCAGTCGATGTGGTGCTGCTCGGGGTCACGCCGGAGCTTGCCGGCCTCGGAAGGACCATGCTCGCGATCGACGAGTCCACTGCCATGATATCGGGCATCTGGCCGGGCGATACCGCCTCACGCAAGGCGGTGATCGGCAACTGGCTGGAGTTGCCGCTGGGCGACGAAAGCGCCGGGGCGGTGATCGGCGACGGCTGCCTGTCGGCGCTGGACTCCTCGGTTGCACGGCAGGCGCTGCTTGCCGAGATCGCGCGTGTGCTGAAGTCCGGTGGGCGGGCTGCATTGCGCGCCTATGCAAGCCCTCAGGTGCCGGACGATCTGCAGGAGGTCCGGGCGCTGACGCTGTCCGGTGGTGTCGCGACCTTCCACGAACTCAAATGGCGCATTGCCATGGCTTGTGCCGGCGGCGATCCCGACCGCGCCATTCCGGTGCGGGCGATCCTCGACGCCTTCGATGCGCTGTTTGCCGACCGGGAGGCCCTTGCCGCGACGACCGGATGGGAGATGCCGGTCATCGGCACCATCGATGTCTATGCGAATTCGCAGACTGTCTACAGTTTCGCCCCGGCGGCGACGCTGGTCGAAGAGGCGAGCCGGTTTTTTGACAGTGTCCGCCTCGCGCCGACAGGGGGTTATGGGCTGGCGGAACGATGCCCGCTTCTGGTGCTTGAATCGCCGCGGCGCCGGTAGATTTCTTCGGCACGCTGTTGCCGCTTGACACTCGGTGGGCGAAGCCTGTCGAAGTCTAGGGCGGCATGACCATCTGGCCTTGGTTCGCCGCAATTTGCGGAGTCGGCCAGCTTCAGAGCTTTACTTTGGCATGCGGAAACTAGACTTTCCTCCAGTAGTTCAGCTCTGCGGGAGGGATGCATTGGGGATTCGCTTTCAATGGTTTGCACGCCTGATGGCAATTGCCGCGGCACTCGGGGCCACATTGCCACCGGCCCAATGCGAAGATGCACACTCGTTGATCGTGCCTTTGATCAAATTGGAGTATCCCGGAGAGCCAAGGAACATTCGCATGCTTTATGTGAAAATCCTTTCGCTCGGCGATCACACAGTAAACCAGCCTTTGCTGCTCGATACCGGATCGAGCGGAATGACGATCGAGTGCCAATCGGTGCTGTCGGCCGAACTCTGTTCGGACACAGGAATAAAGATCACGAAGGATCAGCAGATCGACGGCATCATGGTGACCACGCAACAGGCGGTGATGACGTATGGAACTTACGATGAGTACGGCAACGTTGCCTATGCTCGCGTGGCTTTCGGGTCGCCGAAATCCCCGGTCGCCACCATCACTGCAATCCCGTTCCTCATCCGCTACAAAGTAGTCAGGCGAAGTACCGGCGAAATCGTTGGTGGCCCGCTTTGGGCCAAAGGCACTTTCGGTATCTCTCCCGTTGGCGGAGGCGGACCAGACCGGGTCATCAAATCTCCGCTTGCCTATGTGAACTTTGGGCCCGGCCTCCACAAAGGCTATTACCTCTCGCCGATCGGCGCCAAATGGAAGGTCTGCACAAACGAGGACGGCAACTGCCCGCAAGTGGAAGGGCTCCATATTGGCGTGCCGAAAGACGTAAAAAACGACTTCAGGGTGCAAAGCTGGAAAGTGGCCAGCTTGCGATACAATTTTCCCACGATCGACGCCTGTATCTCATGGGGATTTGAACCGACGTGCCGGCCAACGCTTTACGATACGGGCAACTCAACGATCATGGTCCCCACCGACGCCTCGGCGCCGTATTCGTCGCTGAACCGAGGCACGAAAGTCCTGGTAAAAGCCGACGGACAGGACGATTGGAATTTCAAGACCACCTACAATCCCGAGGTGGAGATCGTTCCCGGGCTTGAGCATAACATCGTCGGCATCCGCTACTTCGAGAAGAATAGCCTGTTGCTGGATTTTGAAACGCGCGAGATCGGCCTGCGCCTCGGACATTGAGTTCCCATCGACAGGACGGCATTCGGGCCTGCGTTCAGGCAGCGAGCCGGGTTTTCCGGAATCGTGAGGCAACTTTGGATAAATTTCGCGCTATTGCCCCTTCCCGCGCGCCTTGACTCTCGAAAGCCACGCGCTTATTTCAGCGCGACGTTAGCACTCTCCCCAGGAGAGTGCTAACGCACATCCGGCACCGCCGGATCGAGGAACAGCTCTCACCGTTCTCATTCGAGGAAGAAAAAATGGCAAAGTCGAAGTTCCGCCCGCTTCATGACCGCGTGGTCGTACGCCGGGTCGAATCCGAATCCAAGACCGCCGGCGGGATCATCATCCCGGATACGGCAAAGGAAAAGCCGCAGGAAGGCGAGATCATCGCTGTCGGCTCCGGCGCTCGCGACGAAGCCGGCAAGCTGGTCCCGCTGGACGTCAAGGCCGGCGACCGCATCCTGTTCGGCAAGTGGTCGGGCACCGAAGTCAAGCTCAATGGCGAAGACCTTCTGATCATGAAGGAATCCGACATTATGGGCATCATCGGCTGATCATCGGCCTCACCGTCAACTAATTTCGGGCTTGATCGCAAGCCCCCTGCCAGGAGCTAAAAAATGGCTGCTAAAGACGTAAAATTCTCCCGCGACGCCCGCGAGCGCATGCTGCGCGGCGTCAACATCCTCGCCGACGCAGTGAAGGTCACGCTCGGCCCCAAGGGCCGCAACGTCGTCATCGACAAGTCGTTCGGAGCACCGCGCATCACCAAGGACGGCGTCACCGTCGCCAAGGAAATCGAGCTTGAAGACAAGTTCGAAAACATGGGCGCGCAGATGGTCCGCGAAGTTGCTTCGAAGACCAACGACATCGCCGGCGACGGCACCACGACCGCGACCGTTCTGGCGCAGTCGATCGTCCAGGAAGGCCACAAGGCCGTTGCCGCCGGCATGAACCCGATGGATCTGAAGCGCGGCATCGACCTGGCCGTGACCGAAGTCGTCGCGGCTCTCGGCAAGGCTGCCAAGAAGATCAAGACCTCCGAGGAAGTTGCCCAGGTCGGCACGATCTCGGCCAATGGCGACGAGTCGGTCGGCGCCATGATCGCCGAAGCGATGCAGAAGGTCGGCAATGAAGGGGTCATCACGGTTGAAGAAGCCAAGACCGCCGAGACCGAGCTGGAAGTCGTCGAAGGCATGCAGTTCGACCGCGGCTATCTCTCGCCCTACTTCGTCACCAACGCCGACAAGATGGTTGCCGAGCTCGAGGACGTCTACATCCTCCTGCACGAGAAGAAGCTCTCCAACCTCCAGGCCATGCTGCCGGTTCTCGAAGCCGTCGTGCAGACCTCCAAGCCGCTGCTCATCATCTCGGAAGACGTCGAAGGCGAGGCTCTGGCCACGCTGGTCGTCAACAAGCTGCGTGGCGGCCTGAAGATCGCCGCCGTCAAGGCGCCGGGCTTCGGTGATCGCCGCAAGGCCATGCTGGAAGACATCGCCATCCTCACCGGTGGCCAGGTCATCTCGGAAGACCTCGGCATCAAGCTCGAGAACGTCGGCCTCAACATGCTCGGCCGCGCCAAGAAGGTGTCGATCTCCAAGGAGAACACCACCATCGTCGACGGCGCCGGCAAGAAGGCCGAGATCCAGGGCCGCGTTGCCCAGATCAAGCAGCAGATCGAAGAGACCACGTCGGACTACGACAAGGAGAAGCTGCAGGAACGTCTCGCCAAGCTGGCGGGCGGCGTTGCGGTGATCCGTGTCGGCGGCGCGACGGAAGTGGAAGTCAAGGAAAAGAAGGACCGCGTCGATGACGCCCTCAACGCGACCCGCGCGGCCGTGGAAGAAGGCATCGTTGCAGGCGGCGGCGTCGCACTGCTGCGCGCTTCGGCCAACATCAAGGTCACCGGCGTCAATGCCGACCAGGCTGCCGGCATCAACATCGTTCGTCGTGCACTGCAGGCTCCGGCCCGTCAGATCGCTTCGAACGCAGGTGCTGAAGCTTCGATCGTTGCCGGCAAGATCCTCGACAACAAGGGCGCGACCTACGGCTACAACGCCCAGACCGGCGAGTATGGCGACATGATCGCCATGGGCATCGTCGACCCGGTCAAGGTCGTTCGCACCGCTCTCCAGGACGCGGCTTCGGTCGCCGGCCTGCTCGTCACCACCGAAGCCATGATCGCGGAGGCTCCCAAGAAGGAGTCGGCTGGCGGCGGCATGCCTGGCGGCATGGGCGGCGGCGGCATGGGCGGCATGGGCGGCATGGATTTCTAAGAATCCATAAAGCCGCCCATGAGCTAAAGTTGCTCAAGCCCGCAAGCGGGCTTGAGTGGCGGCATGGATTTCTAAGAATCCATAAAGCCGCCCATGAGCTAAAGTTGCTCAAGCCCGCAAGCGGGCTTGAGTGGCGGCATGGATTTCTAATCCAAGCTATCTGGCTTATGCATACGGAAAGGGCGCCGAGAGGCGCCCTTTTTTGTTTTGGAAAGCGGATGGTTAGGCGGCGCTGTCCGCCTGCCGCGCAACCTTGCCTGCAAGCACCGCCTGCTCGACAAGTGCCGCCACCTCGTCGGCCACCACCAGCACCGGTGCACGGTCGCGGGTGGCCCGCGCAATCACCATAAGCCCTTCCAGCGACGATTCGATCAGCAGCGCCAAAGCGTGCGCGCGGCGTTCGGGCACCCCTGCCCTGACGAAGGCCTGTCGCAGCAAGCCGATCCATTGCTCGAAAGCCGATCGGCAGAGTTCCGCCAGTTCCGGCACATCGGTGGGTGAATCCAGCACCACCGGCGCGATGGGGCAACCCAGCGAAAAATCATTGTCCTCCAGCATGCGCCCGACCGACTGGTAGATGTGATGGACGGCCACTGCAGGATCGCTTTCGGCTGCCAGTGCTTCGCCCAGCCTTTTCGTGACGTCGGCAACGCTGTTGCGCGTCACCTCGATGACCAGTTGGTCCTTGCCGCCCGGGAAATGAAAATAGAGCGAGCCGCGCGGCGCCCCGCTGGCGCCCAGAATGTCGTTGAGCGAGGTGCCGTGATAGCCGCGCTGCCTGAGCAACAGGCCTGTGGTCTCGAGTATGCGGGTGCGGGTGTCGTTGGCCATGTCAACCTCTGTCAGCAGTGACACATTATAGGCCTTGCCAAAAATATGACAATCGGTCTATATAATATGTAGATCGGTCTATATATTATTAAGGAGAGTGACATGCGCAGCTACCGTCTTGAAGGGTTTGGTGGAACCGAATCCCTGGCGATGCGCGAGGAGGCGCGGACGGAACCGAAACCGCATGAGATCGTGGTGCGAGTCCGCGCCGCCTCGCTCAATCGGCGCGACACGATGATCCTTGGCGGCACCTATCCGTTGCCGCCGCGGCAAGGCATCGTGCCGCTGAGCGACGGCGCCGGTGACGTCGTCGCAATCGGCGATGCCGTTACCCGTTTTGCCGTCGGCGACCGCGTCACCGGCAGCTACTTCGCCCGCTGGATCGATGGCCGCATCAATGCCGGTCTGATCGACCAGCTCGGCTGTACGCTGGACGGCATGCTGACTGAGTTTGCCGTGCTCGACGAACAATGGGCGGCGCGACTGCCCGATCATCTGAGCTGGCACGAAGCGGCGACGCTGACCTGCGCCGGCGTGACGGCCTGGAACGCGGTGACCCGGACCCGGATTCCGAAGCCCGGTCAATGGGTTCTCACCATCGGTTCGGGTGGCGTTTCGCTGTTTGCTCTGCAGTTCGCCAAGTTGCTCGGCTGCCGGGTTGTCGCCATCACATCGCGCGCGGAGAAGGCCGACAGGCTGCGGGCGCTGGGCGCCGACCTCGTTGTCTCCAGCACCGACATACCGGAATGGGGCGGCTGGGCGCGCGAGCAGACAGGCGGAGTCGACCTCGTCGTCGAAACCGGCGGCCCGGCCACCTTCGCGCAGTCGCTGATTGCCAGCACGCTTTATGGACACATCGTGCTGCTGACGCTGCAGGACGCCAGTGGCAGATCGATCGAGATGCCGGCAGCGCTTTATCAGCGCAGCCTCGCCACCATCAGCCGCCTGTTCGTCGGCAGCCGCAGCAATCTTGAGGCCATGCTGCGCGCCGTGTCGCAGCATCGCCTCAAGCCCGTTATCGACAGGGTCTTCCCCTTTGCCGAAGCCCCCGAAGCGTACCGCCACTTCCAGCAGGGCGACGTGTTCGGGAAGGTTGTCATCGACTGCGCCTGACCCAATTGCCCGCTTTTCAACCCCGAATCAGGAGAACGACCATGACCATCCGTGAAGCTTCCGCAGAATGGCAAGGCACGCTGAAGGAAGGCGGCGGCCGTCTGCGGCTTGGCAGCGGCGTCTTCGAAGGCGCCTATTCCTTTCCGTCGCGGTTCGAGGACGGTCCGGGCACCAATCCCGAAGAGCTGATCGGGGCAGCACATGCCGGCTGCTTCTCGATGGCGCTGACCTTCATCCTCGGCCAGGAAGGCCACGTCGCCCGCACCATCCGCACCGTCGCCAAGGTGCATCTCGGCGCGACCGCCGCCGGGCCGACGATCACCCGCATCGAGCTCGAAACGGAGCAGAGATTCCCGGCCTTCAGCCTGCCGAATTCCAGCGTATGGCGGAGACGGCGAAGACGACCTGCTTTGTCTCTCGCGCTTTGGCCGGCGTTACAACCATCACCCTCAAGGCCGAGCTGGCCGCCACCACTGCCACGGAACAATGAAAACCAGGAGGTATGAGATGGGCCAGGACAGCATCACGAGCATTCATCCGGGCGACCACTCTAGCCAGACGGCCGAGATCATGCGTCGCTTCAACGATGTGTTCCAGTTGCACGATCCGTCCGCGCTTGCCGAGTTGGTGGCGCAGGATTGCGTTATCGAAAACACCGTGCCGGCGCCGGACGGCGCCCGCCATGCCGGCAAAGAGGCATGCATTGACCTATGGTCGGCGATCGCCACCCAGCCCGGCACGCGCTTCGACCTCGAGGAAACCTTCGTCGCCGGTGAACGGGCGACGATCCGCTGGCGCTACTTCATGGCCGACGGCAACTCCATCCGCGGCGTCAACCTGATGCGTGTCGCGGACGAGCTGATCGTCGAGGCGATGGGTTACGTCAAAGGATAGAAGCGTTGCCCGGCACTCCCGTTCCCAGCCCGGAATCTCGCTCAAGTCGAGTTTCCGGGCCGGTTTTCTGGTCACTGGATGACGCGGTGCAGCTTCACCGTGGTGCTGGGACTGTTCTGGATGGTCTGGAAGATCACGCAATAGCGATCCGTGAGTTCGAGCAGTTGGTCGAGCTGACTTTGGGGAGCGTCGGTGTCGATGTCGAACCGCAAGCGGATTTCCTTGAAGCCGACTGGAACACCCGCAGTCACGCCGAGCGTGCCGCGAAGATCGACGTCACCTTCCGCGGAAACTTCGGCGGACCTGATCGGAATTTCGAGCACGGCCGCCGCCGCGCGCATCGAGACACCGGCGCATGCGATCAGCGCCTCCAGCAGCATGTCGCCGGAGCACAGTTCCTGGCCGCTGCCCCCGGCCATCGGATGAATGCCGGCAAGCGCCAGCCCGCGTCCGGTCTCGACCTTGCAGGTCACGGTGGACGCGTCGGCGACGCCTTTGGCCTTCAAGGTGAGGAACGCGGCCTTCGCATCCCTGCGATAGAGATCCTTGATCGGCTCCTGCGTGGCGCGAAATGTTGCGATTTCCATGAACAATCTCCTGTCTTGAATTGTCGTTGTCAAAAATGGCGAGCAGTGGCCGGGCCTTATTCCGGCACCGCGATGCCGGAGCCGCCGAGCTCAGCCGGAAAGTCCCTGAGCTTGGGCAGCCCATCCTTCATCGGCAGCACGGTCTCAGCGTAGTTGACGTGAACCCCAGGCGTGAATTTCACGCCCGGTATCGTTGCCGCATAGACATCGACCAGGCCGAGCGGCGGATGATCGGTCATCAGATGACCACCGCATTTCGTGCAGAACTGGCGATCGCTCATTTCGGTCTTCTCGAACCCGGACAGGAACTCCGCGCCCCCGGTGACCTTGACGTTCTGAGGCTTCCACAGCGTGAATGCGTTCACGGGAGACGCCGACCACGATCGACACGAACCGCAATGGCAATAGCCCATTGCCTCGGCGGCTCCGTGCACTTCGATTTCCACAGCGCCGCAAAAACACCCGCCCTTATGTACCGTCATGATATTTGTCCCTGGTTGGTTTCGACAGCACTCAGCGCCCACTCTCGGCAGCGCTTGAGCACCGGTGCAGGTTTAGGAGTTCTGGCCGCGAACGGAATGATACGGCGTCTGCCTCGCTTGACAGCGCGTCCGGAACTCGAAAGGGATGGCTGGCCGGCTAGCCGGGTGCGGGACGAAACGGAATGGCCGGGGATGCTCTGTCTGACCTGTTGAGGACGGTACGCCTTACCGGCGCGACGTTTTTTGACATTGAGGGCCACGAGCCGTGGGCCGTCTGCTCGCCGGCGCCATCGTCCATCCTGCCGAAGATCCTGCCCGGTGCGGACCATCTGATCTCCTACCATGTGGTAACGGCCGGTCGCTGCTTCGCGCGCATCGTCGGCCAGGAAGCGATCGCGCTGGAGGCAGGCGAAGTCGTCGTCTTCACCAGGAGCGACCCGCATATTATGTCCAGCAATCCGGCGCTGCGCGCCGATCCGCCGACAGCCGACGTTCTCGACATCGCAACATCCAGCCGGATGCCGTTTTACATCAACTGCGCCGGCGACGGCGCGACCTCGGCCAGGCTGGTTTGCGGCTATCTCGCCTGTGATGCACAGCCATTCAATCCCCTGCTCGAGGCTTTGCCGCCGGTGATCAAGGCCGGAGATGCCAAAGGCGATGGCGGCTGGCTCAGCCAGTTCATCAACCTGGCTGTCACGGAGGTGGCGCAAAAGCGCGCAGGCAGTGAAACGGTGCTCACCAAACTGAGCGAACTGATGTTTGTCGACGTGTTGCGCCGTTACTTGGAATCGCTGCCGCCACAAACCACGGGATGGCTGGCTGGCCTGCGCGATCCAAACCTGGCGAGGGCACTGGCGCTGATCCACGACCGGCCGGCGCATAACTGGACGGTGGAGGCGCTGGCGAAGGACTCCGCGCTGTCGCGCAGCGTGCTCGCCGAACGCTTCACCAGGCTGGTCGGCATGCCGCCAATGCATTATCTCGCCAAATGGCGCATGCAGATCGCCTCGGAGCTGCTCAGCGCCGGCACCAGTAACATGGCCAGCATTGCCGCTGAAATCGGCTACGAATCCGAGGCAGCGTTCAGCCGCGCCTTCAAGAAGATGATCGGCCTTCCGCCCTCGGCCTGGCGTCTAGGCATCCGGACCGGATCCGGAACCGACGAAGAGTAGGCCGAGGCCTGGCAGCTCCTGTTCTATCGATCAGCCAGCGCCAGCTTGGCGCCAAGCATGACAAAGGCGCCAGCGAAGGTGCGGCGCATCCAGGTCAGCACCATCGGCCGCGACACGACATGGCTGCGGATCGAGGCCGCAAAGATGCCGTAAGCGACGAAGACGACGAAGGTCAGTAGCATGAAGACGCTCGAGAGTTCGAGCATCTTGGCAAATGCGTTCGGTTCGGTCGTGCTGACGAATTGCGGCAGGAAGGCAAAGAAGAAGATCGACAGCTTCGGGTTCAGGATGTTGATCAGGATACCGGAGGTGATGACCTTGGCTGCCGAGCGGGGTGCCGCGTTTTCATCGACGCTCAGGCCGCCCTTCTCGTTCAGCGTGTTCCAGGCCATGTAGAGGAGATAGGCGACGCCGAGATATTTCAGCGTCTCGAAGGCGACAGCACTTGTGTGCAGCAGCGCCGCCAAGCCGGTGATGGCGGCGGCCATATGCGGGATGATGCCAAGCGTGCAGCCGAATGCAGCAGTGATCGAGGCGCGCGCGCCTCGCGAAAGCCCGGCGCTCAGCGTGTAGAGAACGCCGGTGCCGGGCGAAGCCACGACGATCAGCGACGTCAACAGGAATTCGATGCTCATGGTTCCTCCAACGCCCTGCCCGTAGTGGAAGCTATCGGGGGATGTGGGATGAGGCAAGGTGGGCGTCGGCTAGATCGTTGGCATCCCGTGCGCCTTGCGCGCCATCAGGCAATCGTCGCCGCCAGGCATGCAGGCGTGGCAGACGTCCGGGCGGATCTCGTAGATGCCGCAGGCCGTGTGCTTGCCGATCTCGCCCGTAAGCGCCGAACAGCGGACGCCCTCGCAGCGCATCCCGGACAGGTCGGCGGACACGAACTTTTCCGGAATCCGGTCAAGTTGCGCATCGTCCTCGGTCGAGAAGCGCGGCCATTCGGCCGAGTAGGAGCAGCAGGCGCCGCAGCTCTGGCAATCGAAAACCGGCTGGCCGTCCTGTTTTGACGACCGGATATCCCTGGCGGCCAACGCGACCAGCCCAGGCGCTGCGAGATTGCGATCGGCTTGGTGCGGCAAGGCGCTATTTCTTCTTGCCTGCCTTGCCCTTGGGCGTGGCGGCTGGCGCCTCGAACAGATCGGTTGCCGACGGTTCGGCGGCCTTCGGCGCGGCAGCGGGCTTGGCCTGCTTTGCAGTGGCAGCAGCCGGCGCTGCCGGCTGGTCCTTGGTGGAAAACTTTATGGCCATGTCAGTCCTCGTCGGAAAAGCGGGATGATGGTGCGCGCGGATTGCGCAAGCGGCCGATCAGCGCCGAGACCGCCGTGATGTTCATTTCCTCGGGCGACCAGTTCCTCGCCTCGGCAATGTGGTGCGCCGCCAGTTCGCGATGCGTGCTGCCGCTATAGGCGGCATCCTGGTAGGTCACGCGCTCCTGGGTCTTTTTGTCCTCGCGGACATATTCGACCAGATAGTTCGGAGCTTCGGCACGGCCGCGCACGCCGACGCGCACCTGGGCATCGCCATGCGCGCGCTTGCAGCGCTCGAGCTTTTCCAGCACACGGCGGACATATTCGACCGGCTTGTCCAGGCCCGGGACCATGGACGCGATGGTCGCATCGGCATCGATCGGCGTCGGCGGTACGCGCTTGGTGGCCATCAGCGTTTGCCTGCCCGCTTTGGCAGCGCCGCAAGGACTGCGGCCGCTGCCATGTCGTCGGCTTCCTTTTCCTTGCGCAGTTCGCGCAAGCGCGCGGTCTTGGCTTCGCGCGCCTCGCTGACGGCATCACGCTCGGACAGGATGCGGTTGAGTGACATCGACTGGGTTTGCGTCTTGCTGAACAGCGAGCCGGCCTGGTCGGCGGTCTTGGATTGAGTGGTCAAAACTTTCTCCTGTCGGGAGCCTGGTGCCGATAGAGCGAGAGCGGTCTTCGATTTCGACCAAAGCAATACGGCAGCGGGGCAGTATGGGCGGTTCAGATTGCTGGAGCGTCCCTTAGCACGTTCCGGCCGGCGTGCGGCGCACTTTTAGCGGCACGACGCACAAAATGAAAAAGGCCAGGCACCGCCTGACCTTCCATGAAAGCGCCGCGCATCCAGTTGGATGCGCAAGGCGCTCCTTTCAGCCTTTCATCGGTGCCAGTACATCCGTGGTCACCGGAAGGCCGAATTCCTTATCAGGCCGCCTTCAACTGGTCGGCGGACATCTTGCCTGACTTGTTGTCGCGGGTCATCTCGTAGCCGAGCTTCTGGCCCTCGACGATGTCACGCATGCCGGCGCGCTCTACGGCCGAGATGTGGACAAAAACGTCGGCGGAGCCGTCGTCAGGCTGAATAAAACCAAAACCTTTGGTGGCGTTGAACCATTTCACTGTGCCGGTGGCCATGAAGAACCCTTTCCCTGGCAAATATTCGTTCACCATCGTGCGACTGCACAACAGCGTTTTGTCTCGATTTTTGATGGGGAAGTTCGTCAAAGGCGCGCATCATGCGCGGATAACAAAAGTCGGTCAAACAAATATCGACATGTTTCTTATAGACTTCTTTTAGCGCCCAGTCAATTTCTGGTTTGGCCGGAGCCCAAATTCAACCTGAGGGTGCCTGAGGCATAAGCCTCAACTGACGAGGTGGCGGAGCGCAAGGCGTTCCAAAAAATATTCCACGCCCCGGAACCAATCGCAAGCCGGCGCATTTCCGTGATGTCAGCATTCAGAGAACAATCTCGGTAATGCTGGCAAAAGAACGCCTCCCGCACATTAAACGGTGCGAGAGGCGTTCTTGTATGTGCCGTTGTCTGACACAATTCCCAAGTGAAAACCGTTTCACATCCATAAACTTACGCTCGCCTACAGGATCGCGCTGATCAGCGGCAGGATCGTAGTGGAAACCGTGGCCGGAGCTCGACACCGGATCGCCGTCGGTGACCGCTCTTGCCTCGGCTTCGCTGCCGACACGCAGGATCAGCAGACCCCAAGGGCCGGCCGGGTCGGCGACCGGCCCGGCCAGGATCATGGTGCCCTCGGCAAGCTTGCCGCGCAGATAGTCGGCATGCCGGCCCATCAACTCCCTCTCCTCCTCCGTCAGGGTGAAGGCGAAGTCCGGCCGAGGCGGGATCAGCCGGCAGTGGAAGATTGTTGGCGCGGTAGTCTCACGCGGTCCATCATTGCTGGCCATCGGTCACTCACCGTGATGTCATTAGTGGTCCTATTCGTCCGGGCCGGGTTCCGGCCAAGTCTCCTTCGCTGCTTCCGCATACCAGTGCCGCATCGCCGGCGTTGCCAACACAGCGTCGACGTAGGCGCGCGTGTCGGGCGCGAGCTTGCCGCCATAGGTGTCGAAGCGGGTGACGACAGGTGCATACATGGCATCGGCCGCGGTGAAATGACCGAACAGGAAGGGGCCGCCTTTGCCGTATTGTTCCCGGCACTGGCGCCAGATCGTTTCGATGCGCGCGCGCTGCATTTCGCCTTCGGCGTCGAGCGGCTTGTGGCCCTTCGGCCGGCGCAAATTCATCGGCCAGCCATAGCGCACCTCGCGAAAGCCGGAATGCATCTCGGTCGCCACCGAGCGAGCCAAGGCGCGGGCGCCGATATCCTGCGGCCAAAGTTTTTTCTCCGGAAACAGGTCGGCCAGATATTCAAGGATGGCAAGGGTTTCCCAGACAATCCTGCCATTGTGATTCAACACTGGCACAAGGCCGGTGGGCGAGACTTTCGCCAGAGCGGCAAAAGTCTCGGGCGTGCGCAGGCGCACGAAACCTTCCTCGAACGGGATCTCCAGATGCTTCATCGCCACCCATGGCCTCAGCGACCAGGACGAAAAGCACTTGTTGGCGATGATGAGCGTAAATTCAGCCAAGGCGGTCTCCCCAAAATTTCGTCACACTAGTCACACGATACGACGCGGCAAAGCGTTTCGGCGACCTATAAGCGACCAGATGCGACGATGATCGGCCGCCCAGGGAACCTAAGCCAAGCCGGCCCGTTTGCCTCCTGCGAAGGAATCCCCAGAAATCCTAGGAGATGTAAAGATGGTGAACAAGGATCAGGTTGCCGGCGTGGCCAAGCAGGCCAAGGGCTCGGTCAAGGAGGCCGGCGGCAAGGCGACCGGCAACAGGCAAACTCAGGCCGAAGGCACTGCAGACAAGACCGCCG
Organism: Mesorhizobium sp. P160187; assembly: GCF_057766425.1. Lineage (NCBI taxonomy): Bacteria > Pseudomonadati > Pseudomonadota > Alphaproteobacteria > Hyphomicrobiales > Phyllobacteriaceae > Mesorhizobium > Mesorhizobium sp. P160187. Next base: position 1,158,501 of record NZ_JBYMDX010000005.1, on the reverse strand, counting down.
GCAAGGTGCAGAAGGTCTATGGCGACGTGAAGGACAAGATCAAAAAGGCGCTCTGACCCGATCTCGCAGGCAATGAGGAAGGCGGCTCAAGGCCGCCTTTTTCTTGTCAGAGGCTGAGGCTCTTGCTGAAGGCGCTGGTGAACTTGACCTCGCCGTGGTCGCCGGCCGCCTCGCCCAGCACTACGTCCATGCTGTCCCCGGTTACCCTCACCAGCGCGAAGCCGCCCATATAGGCGGCCTTCGGCTTGAACAGGTCGAGGCCATCGCTTTTGTAGATCATCGGCACTTCGTGCTGATGGCCATGGAAGATGGCGATGACATTGTAGCCCTTCAGCGCCGCCAGCAGCGCCTGGCGGTCGGCCTCGCTCCACCAATGCGGCGCGCCTGCGCCGTCATCGTCATAGGTGCGCTTGGCCGGGTCCCAGCGCTCGACCGAGAAAGTGTCCCAGCCATAGTGCTGGAACAGGATGACGGGACGGCCATCCGCCGCGTAGGTCGCCAGATCCTGCTTCAGCCACGGCAGGCTGCTCACCGCGCCGTGGCCGGTGTCGCCGGCAAACCGGTGGGTCTGGACGAGATGCAGGCCGCCCCAGTCCCAGGAATAGCAGTCGGTGTCGACATCGTATTCGGTGGCCGGCACCGGGGGCTTGAAGAACACGCCGGGGCGGTGGTTGACCTCGACATAGTCGCGCAGTTCACGCCGATACCAGTCGACATGGGGCGGCGAGCCGTTCTGGTCGAGATCGTGGTTGCCGAGGCCGACATAGACCGGCATGTGCACGCGGTCCGGGCCGACGCCTTGTTGATAGCGCTGGCTGAACTGCAACAGTTGCGTGCCTTCGCTGGGCTCGGTGATCTGGCCGCCGCCATCGTCGGTGATGTCGCCGCCGACAACGAGGCCGAGCGGCGCATCGATGCGGCTGCCGGCCGAACGCAGGCGGGTTGCAACGCCATCGATCTCGACTGGCCATTGCCGGCCGGCCAAGCCATTGAGGACAGCGACATTGCGCAACAGCGCGGCATCGGTCTTGCCTTCCTCCAGGCAGTTGGGGCTGAGGCCGCTCGACATGCGGCAGGCATGGACATCGGCGATGAACAGAAAGGTGGCGTCGATGGGCTGGATGCGCTTGCCGGTCTGGCCAAGCGCGGCGCGCGGCAGCATGCCAGCCATGGTAAGGCCGGCTGCCTGTGCGAGGAAATTGCGACGGGAGAGGACGAGCTTGCGATTCATGACCTGAAATTCAGCACAGCCGGCGCCCCACCGTCCAGTTGCCAGGAATGGCAGGTCGACACGGCACTGAGGCTCTGGCATTTCTTGGGTCATGCTGGCGCGCAGCAAATACAAGCAGAGGGGGAGGATTTCATGAGAGCCGTTTCGATAGGCGTGGTGCTGGCTGGGTTGCTGCCGGCGGCTGCGGTGCATGCCGCCGATTGTGTCGACGCAAAATCGGCCAAGGCCGGCTTCGTTCTGGAAATGCCCGGCGTCCGCAGCGAGTTTCGGCCGGTGGCCGGCGGCATGGTCTCCGTTGCCAACACCTACGAATCGCAATCGCCGCAGACACAGTTCCTGTTTGCCGGCCTGGTCGAAGTGTTTCGCGACAGCGATACCGGACGGGTGGCGACGATCCCGTTTTCCGATCTGCGAAAACTGTTTCCACTGAAGACGGGAGCCAAGAGCACGATCGAATTCGTCGAGCTGTCGCCGAACAAGCAGCCGAAGAGCACCAAGACGCTGAGCCTGGTCGTCAAGGGCAAGGAGACGTTCAGTGTCGGCGGCTGCAAATACAACGTGCTGGCCGTCACGGAGACCTTCAAGAACGGCGCCGGCGAAACGCTGGACACATTCACCGCGCTTTATGCGCCCGATCTGCATGCGTCCCTCGCCCGGCGCTACGACGAAGGGACCAGCGCGGAATCGGTGAACGGTTACGAGACGATCAAGCCGCTTTCCGACTAGAACAGCGCAGTTCCGGCCTCAAGGTTTTCCCGGCCGCAGCAGGATCCTGCGACGCCGCTTCGCTCTGCTCGGGAATGGCGGCGTTGAGCTGCGCTGAAGTTCGGCCAGGCAATCGCGCAGCACGCTGGCATCCTGTGCCGCCTTGGCCATCGACATGGCGCCGGAATAGGCGGCGATGGCGAGTGCCGCAAAGCGCTCGGGGTCGGTGCCCTGCTCCCTCCCCGACTGCTGGTCGGCTCGCACCTTGTCGGCAACCGCCTGACGCCATCCGGCAAAGATATCGTCCAGAGCGGCGCGGAAATCCGGGTCAGCGAGCGACAGTTCATGCGCCAGATTGTTGAGCGGACAGCCGCGCACGAAGCCTTGCTGCTCAAGCTCGGTCGCCACCGCCTCGAACACCGCGCGCACGCCTTCGCGCGCCGAGCCTGCCGCCCGTACAGGGTTGATCCAGGTTTCATCGAGGGCCGCTGCCACGCGCTCCTCGATCACCGCCAGAGCGAGCGCCTTCTTCGTCGGGAAATGATGATGCAGCGCGCCGCCGCTGACGCCTGCGGTCGTCATCAGCTCGCCAAGGGCGGATGCATGATAGCCACGCGCCTGGAACGACGCTTCGGCGATATCGAGCACCTTGTTGCGCAGCCCTTCGGGATCGTTGGTGCGTTTTCGCGGCGGCCCTTTCGGAGCCCGAGCAATCTCTGCTGACATTTGCCAACGATAGCAGATTGACAAAACAGGACAACCGGTCTGTTTTATAAACCGGATGATCATCCTGTTTTTTGGAGACGACACAATGACCGTACCCCTGAATGCGCCTGCGGCGGCAAAACTGCTCGCTTCGCCTGTCGTCGAGTTGCGGCAGTACACGCTGAAGCCGGGCCGGCGCGAGACGCTGATCGACATCTTCGACAGTCGGTTCATCGAAGGCCAGGAACACGCCGGCATGACCATCATCGGACAGTTCCGCGACCTCGACCGCCCCGACATGTTCGTCTGGCTGCGCGGCTTCGATGGCATGGAAGCGCGGAAGCAGGCGCTCACCGCCTTCTATGACGGGCCGGTGTGGACGGCGCACCGCGACGCCGCCAATGCGACGATGATCGATTCCGACGATGTACTGCTCTTGAAGCCGGCATGGCCAGGCGCCGGCTTCGATCTGTCAGGCTCGCAGCGAGGCGCCATGCCGGCGGATGGAAAGCCAAGCGCAGACAATGGCTTGACCGGTGTTGTTGTCATCCAGATTCATCATCTGCGGTCTGGCGCCGAAGCCGATTTCGCCGGCAATTTCGAAACGGATGCCGTTCCGGTCCTTATCGGCGCTGGCGGACGGTTGCTTGGCGCCTTCATCACCGAGCACGCTGAAAACAGTTTTCCCCGCCTGCCGGTGCGCTTGAGCGAAAACGTCTTTATCGCGGTGACGGGTTTCGACAGTCCCGAGGCGCATGCCAGTTACGAAGCCGCAGTTGCCGCTTCGCCCCAATGGCAAGCGGCCGATGTGACGTGGCGGACCGAAACCTTGCGCCTGACGCCGACGTCGCAGTCGCTGCTGCGGTAACCGGATCGGCACGCGGCCAACCGAAGTTCATACTGAGCGATAGGCCGGCGGCTTGACCGCCCTCGCCGATCGGCATTGCTTCGTGACGCGGGCAACAGCGAGAGCATTCGATGCGACTTGGCCTTCAATGAGACTTTCTGGCAAGCGAGCACTGGTGACCGGCGGCTCGGACGGCATCGGCCTGGCCATATCGGAAGCTTTCTTGCGCGAGGGCGCCGACGTGCTGATCATCGGCCGCGACACCAGCAAGCTCGAGACCGCCCGCGAGACACTTGCGGCGGCGGGCAACGTCGGCACCCAGTCGGCCGATCTCTCGACCTCTTCCGGCATCGATGCCGTGGTCGATCGCGCGAAAGCAACCGGCCCGCTCGACATCCTCGTCAACAATGCCGGCGTCGCTTATCTGGTGCCTTTCGAGACCGTCACCGAGCACCAATTCCAGCAATCCTTCGCGCTCAATGTGACGGCGGCGTTCTTCCTTACCCAGCGGCTGCTGCCGCATCTCGGCGCCAACGCCTCCGTCATCAACATCTCGTCCTACTTCGCCGACAAGATGATCCCGAAGCGGCCGTCGAGCCTGTATTCCTTGTCCAAGGGCGCGCTGAATTCGCTGACCAAGTCGCTGGCCTTCGAGCTTGGTCCGCGCGGCATCAGGGTCAATGCGATTGCGCCCGGCACGGTCGACACCGCCATGCGGCGCAAGTCGATCGACAACCTGCCGGCGGCAGCGCAAGCCGAGCTGAAAACCTATGTCGAGCGCAGCTACCCGCTCGGCCGCATCGGCCAGACCAGCGATCTTGCCGGCATCGCCGTCTATCTGGCCAGCGACGAGGCGGCGTGGACCAGCGGCGGCATTTTCGCGATCGATGGCGGGTATACGGCGGGGTGACCGTTTGGACGGCCCTCGGCCTCGAACAAGCGGAGCACTTGACCAAACTTCCGATACCGCGTCTGTCTGCAGATTGAGCAATGCTTCAGACATTCGTGGTGCCATGCCGTCTATCGATCCACTGATCCTCTTCTACACAACGTTCTTCAGCAAACCCGTCGATATCGCGTCGATACAGTGCGAAATGCCCGGGCGGTGGACACTGGACAAACGACGGATTTCCGAGGCCGCGGCAGTCGTCTTCCATATTCCGAACTTTCGCGAAGTTGGCGATGCCTACAAATACCCTGGTCAATATTGGGTCGCCTGGTCGATGGAATGCGGCCAAAACTACAAGCGACTTGCCGACCCCAAATTCATGCGGCACTTCGATATCATCATGACGCATGAATCCCGGTCCGATGTCTGGGTACCCTACCTTCCGCGTGCGGTGTGGTGGAAAGATGCGCTGGCCAGACCAATCGTGCCGAAAACGGAAGAAGCGCCGGTCGCACTCTTCCAGTCGGCCGGCCTGAATTATAGCGGCCGTGTCGATTTGGCGAACGAACTGGCGCGCCACATCAAGATCGATTCTTATGGCCGATATCGCCACAACCGATCGGTCTCTGGCCCCGATCTGGGCTCGAAGACCAAGATCGAAACCATTGCGCGGCACAAATTCTGCCTGGCCATGGAGAACTCGATCGAGGCCGACTATGTCACCGAGAAAATCTATGACGCGTTCATGGCGGGCACGGTGCCGATCTACCTTGGCGCTCCCAATGTGGACGAGTTCGTTCCGGAGCACTCCTTTATTGACGCCAGTGCCTTCGCCAGCGCCAGCGATCTTGCAGCCTATCTCCAGCACCTGATCGCAACGCCGCAAGACTACGAGGCTTATTTCGACTGGCGCTCAAAGCCATTGCCCGACAATCTCGTCAAACGGGTGCAATCATTGGAAACACCCGCGTTCTGCAGACTGATGAGCGTCGTGCGCCAGCGTCTGGAGGCGCGGACAAGCACGCCTTCCGGACGGCGAACACTTCCGTTCGGCTATAGATCCTATCTCAGGACAAAGCTGCGCCGTTGGAGGAAAAAGGTTCCGAGCTGACGGTCCGCGATCAGGCGCGTTTCAGCAAAATACGGAGGACAAAGAGCGTCACTTGCGACGTCGAGACGGCTTCGACCTTGCCGCCATGCATCTTGGAAAACTCCGAGGCCATGTGGAGGCGCTCCCAGGGTGGACTTGAAATTCTCGGCTTCGCGATCCGAAGCTCGATCCGGATGCGATGCCGGATTTTGGACGGAAACTGAACAGAAGGACAAGTGCATAAGCTACCTCATCGCTGCTGTTGCCAGTGAGACGCCGGCACGGATGGTAGTTTGTGTGGCAGCGTCGCTCGTAGGTAGACGTGAATTGCGCATTGCTGATGGGGGAAGTTTGCGTAAAGCAATCCGCCAGCTCGACATGATCTCATCGAGCTAAATCCGCAAGTTTCCGTCCACTTTATGGGATCAAGCCGCACTGAGGAGCAATTTCCTTCACACGAAAGTGGAGGGTGCAGGATTCCGAAGGGCGGCGCTACTGCTTCAACCGATTTACTGCCTGCCGGCCGCAATCTCTGCTTGAAGGCCATTGTGCAACGCGATACGCCGTTGCCGAATTCGATCGTCGGAGAGACAAGTGACCGCTGCCAGGACCAGAACCGAAACCGACACGTTCGGCCCCATCGAGGTTGCCGCCGACCGTTACTGGGGCGCGCAGGCGCAGCGTTCCCTCGGCAATTTCAGGATAGGCTGGGAAAAGCAGCCGGCCTCGATCGTGCGTGCGCTCGGCATCGTCAAGCGAGCGGCGGCGGAAGCCAATATGGAGTTGAAGCGGCTCGATCCGGCAGTCGGCAAGGCGATCATCGAGGCGGCGCAAGAGGTGATCGACGGCAAGCTGAACGATCATTTCCCGCTGGTCGTCTGGCAGACCGGCTCGGGCACGCAGTCCAACATGAACGCCAACGAGGTGATCTCCAACCGGGCCATCGAACTTCTGGGCGGCGTCATGGGCTCGAAGAAGCCGGTGCACCCTAACGACCACGTCAATATGAGCCAGTCGTCGAACGACACCTACCCGACAGCCATGCACATCGCGTGCGCCGAGCGCATCGTGCACGATCTGCTGCCGGCGCTGAAGCATCTGCACGCTGCGCTCGAGGTCAAGACGAAGGCCTTCGCCCACATCATCAAGATCGGCCGCACCCATACGCAGGACGCGACACCCCTCACGCTGGGCCAGGAATTTTCCGGCTACGCCGCGCAGGTGGCCTCTTCGATCAAGCGCATCGAGATGACGCTGCCCGGCCTGCAGGAACTGGCGCAGGGCGGCACCGCCGTCGGCACCGGCCTCAACGCGCCGGTCGGCTTTGCGGAAAAGGTGGCGGCGCGCATCGCCGACATTACCGGCATTGCCTTCGTCACCGCGCCGAACAAGTTCGAGGCGCTCGCCGCGCACGATTCCATGGTGTTCTCGCATGGCGCCATCAACGCGGCGGCCGCCGCCCTCTTCAAGATCGCCAACGACATCCGCTTCCTCGGCTCCGGCCCGCGCTCGGGCCTCGGCGAACTGTCGCTGCCGGAAAACGAGCCGGGTTCCTCGATCATGCCGGGCAAGGTCAACCCGACCCAATGCGAGGCTCTGACGCAGGTCTGCGTGCAGGTGTTCGGCAACAACGCCTCGCTGACCTTCGCCGGCAGCCAGGGCCATTTCGAGCTCAACGTCTACAACCCGCTGATGGCCTACAACTTCCTGCAGTCGGTGCAGTTGTTGGCCGACGCCTCGATCTCCTTCACCGACAATTGCGTCGTCGGCATCGAGGCTCGCGAAGACAACATCAAAGCCGCGCTCGACCGCTCGCTGATGCTGGTGACCGCGCTGGCGCCGACGATCGGGTACGACAATGCCGCCAAGATCGCCAAGACCGCGCACAAGAAGGGCACCACCTTGCGCGAGGAAGCACTGGCCACTGGGCTGGTCAGCGAGGCAGACTACGACCGGCTGGTGCGGCCGGAGGACATGACGCATCCGGGTTAAGCCATTCCAGGGAAAGTGCCTTGCGTTTCCTCGGGAAGCGCGCAGCCCTCTTCTTGGGGATTGCGTCAACTAGAAATCCGAATTTGTGGCGGGACAATTTGCTCCCGCCGCTGCTGGCCGCGACAAGAATTTTGCGTCGGTCGAACGATCCCGAAATGTACGTCCTGTGAACAATGTGTCGCCGGACTGGCGGCTTTGGTGAACAGTCGGCTTGGTCTATCTGACGGGACATCAACCCTTTTCGGAGAGCCACCATGTCCATCAACACTTCCGCTGCCGGCGCCGGCATCGCGTCCAACAGTTCCACCACCATCCTGCTCGGCCGCATCCTGCTCGCCGCCATCTTCCTGCTTTCCGGCTTCGGCAAGCTCACCGCCATTTCGGGCACCGCCGGCTATTTCGGCGCCATGGGCCTGCCGGTGCCGACCGTAACGGCCATTGTCGTCGGCCTGATCGAATTGCTCGGCGGCCTTGCCGTGCTCGTTGGCTTTCAGACCCGCATCGCCGCCTGGGTGCTCGCGGTCTTCACCATCGCCTCGGCCTTTGTCGCCCATACCGGCTGGGCCGACCAGAACCAGATGATCCATTTCCTGAAGAACGTCGCCATCACCGGCGGTTTCCTGCTGCTGGCTTCCTCGGGCCCTGGCGCCTACTCGATCGATGCCAAGCGCGGCTGAGCTTTCCCTTCCCAAGCCTGAAAAAAGCGGCGTGGAATTTTCCACGCCGCTTTTTCGTTGTCTGCCCAAGCGCACGCTCGTCCCATCCCTGCTAGGATCGGTCTCGAAACAGCCGGCGGACAGACAACGGAGATCACCATGCCCCGCGATGCATTGCTTCTGATTTCCCGGCTGCTGCTCGCCGCCCTGCTCGTTCCCTCCGGCTACCACGCGCTCGCCGACATTGCCGGGACGACCGGCTATTTCGCCGGCCTCGGCATGCCATTGCCGACGCTTGCCGCCTGGGGCACCGGGCTGTTCGAGTTGATTGCCGGTCTCTTGATACTGGTCGGCTTTCAGACGCCGGTCGTTGCGATACTTCTTGCCGCTTTCTGCATCGTTGCGGGCTCCATCGGCCACTACGGCCAGGGCGGCGATGACCCGATGCTCACCTTCCTGCACCAGCAGATGCTGATGAAGGATATTGCTATCGCCGGTGGATTCCTGGCGCTAGCCATGGCCGGCGCCGGGGCCTGGTCGATCGACGGGCGCCGCGCCGCGGTCTGATATCGTCAAATATCGTCCCGGTTGAACCATCGATGCCCGAGGCAGGTCGACCCCCACTCCGTCTCGGCTTCGCCGAGCCACCTCTCCCCCGATCGACGGGGTAGAGGAAGGGCGCGAGCCTATTGCCGCCAACGCTTTCCAACGAGGCTCCCTTCCTTTCCCTCCGGAGGGGAAGGTGGCGCTGCGAAGCAGCGACGGACTGAGGAAGCCGGTCCTCGAACGCGAGTTCGACGACGACATGGTTTTGCTGTCAGGCCGCGCCTACTTCACCGACACGCTCTGCCCACCCTCGACCGCCAGCACCAGCCGGCGGTTGGTGATCCGCGCCAGTTGCGCCAGCCGTCCGGCCGGGCGTTCGCCGTAAAGATCGGAAAGTGAGGCCGGCAGCACCAGCGCCAACGTGCCATTGCCGCGGTTTTCCCATTTCAGCCGCGGCATGACGCCGGGCATGGCCGCAGTCAGCAGATAGACGACGCGCAGCACCGCCGCCAGGATGCGGGCGCGCTCGAGATAGCGCGGCGTCGCCAGGCCGCGGATTTCCGGCGCCGCATCGTTGAACACGCCTTCGTGGCGGAACAGGCCGACCAGCGCCAGGAAGGCACGGCCGGGGTGATCGACGCCAATGAAGGAGGCGTGGGCAATGATGTTGAGCGACTGCTTGCCGCGATATTCCGGGTGTGCGCGCCAGCCTATATCGGCCAGCAGACAGGCAGCGTGGCGATAGCGCGCCTCATCCTCCGTCTCGTCGATGCCGAAGGCGGCAAAGGTCTTGTCCGTCCATTCGACAAGCTCATGCGCATGGGTGACCGAGCGCGACCGCAGCCGCGCCAGTTCCTCCGAAGCGGAGACCAGCGGATCGGCCTTCTGCTCGGCAGGGTCGAGCAGCGAATAGAGAAACCCTTCGCGCACGCCCAATGCCGAGACGATGATCTTCGACGGCTGCATCGCCGCCATGATCTCCTGCAGCACGACCGCGCCATAGGGCAGCAGCGAACGGCGGTTCTTCGACACACCTTCGATGCCCTTGACCTTCTCGATCTCGCCTTTCGCCACCTGCTTCAGGAAATTGGCGGCGCTTTCGACACCGATCTCATAGTGGTGCATGACGCCAAGCGGGTAGTTGGTCATTTCCATGTGCAGCCGGGCAAGGTTTCGCCAGGTGCCGCCAACGGCGTAAAAGGGCCGTCCCAGCCCGCCCTTCAACAATTTGGCGCGCGCCAGTTCGTCGCGGGTGATCTTTGCCGCCTGGGCGAGCGAATTCCTGGCCATGTCCTGCAGCCGCAGGCCACCCAGCGGCAGCGTGATGCCGTCGCCGATCGCCTCGCCATTGATGTCGATAAGCTCCAGGCTGCCGCCGCCAAGATCGCCGGCAATGCCATTGGCGGGGTGGAAGCCCGAAATGACGCCAAGCGCTGAATAATGCGCCTCCTGCCGGCCAGTGAGCACGCGGATCTCGGTCTTGAGCACATCCTGGGCGCGGTGGATGAAGTCGGGTCCGTTGATCGCTTCGCGGGCCGCGGCCGTTGCCAGCACAAACATGTGCTCCGCACCCGCCTGGTCGGAGAGCGCGCGGAAACGGCGGAACTCCTCCATCGAGCGCGTCACCGCCTCGGGATCGAGCTTGCCGGTCGAAACGATGCCGCGGCCGAGACCGGCCAGCATCTTTTCGTTAAACAGCAAGGTAGGCGAGCGCGCCAGCCCTTCATAGACGACAAGGCGGATCGAGTTCGAGCCGATGTCGATGATGGACAGCGGCCGGCGATCCTGCAGCCGGCCTTGGGACGTTGAAATCATCAGCCGGTGTTCTTCTTGCGACGCTTGAACTGCGCGATGCGCTTGGGCGCATGCGACTTCAGCGCGTCACCCCGTCCCGACAGGCTCGGATTGGTCATGAAATATTCCTGCGCGTTGAACGGTTCCTCACCCTCCTCCAGCACGACGCGCCGGGAGGTTCCGTCAGCCAATACGTCGAAACTTTGCTGGTTGTCCATGATGTTGCCCAGCATGATCTGGCCAAGGATCTGTTCATGCACCGTCGGATTAGTGATCGGCACCATAGTCTCGACGCGGCGGTCGAGATTGCGTGGCATCAAGTCGGCCGAGGCGATGTAGACGATCGCCTCGTCCGACGGCAGGCCATGGCCGTTGCCGAAGCAGTAGATGCGGCTGTGTTCGAGGAAGCGGCCGACGATCGACTTGACCCTGATGTTTTCCGACAGGCCGGGCACCTGCGGCCGCAGGCAGCAGATGCCCCGCACGACGAGATCGATCTCGACGCCGGCACGGCTGGCGTCATAGAGCGCGTCGATGATGTTGGGATCGACGAGCGCGTTCATCTTCATCCAGATGCGCGCCGGACGGCCAGCCAGCGCGTAGGCGACCTCGTCGGCAATGTGCTTGAGGATACGGCTGCGCAGCGTAAACGGCGAGATGGCGATCCGCATCTCATCGGTCGGCTCGGCGTAGCCGGTGATGAAGTTGAACAGCTGGGCGACATCGCGCGCGATCGTCGGATCGGTGGTGAAGAAGGACAGGTCGGTGTAGATGCGCGCGGTCACCGGATGGTAGTTGCCGGTGCCGAGATGTACATAGTTGCGCAGCTTGCCGTCCTCACGCCGCACCACGAGCGACATTTTCGCATGGGTTTTCAGTTCGAGGAAGCCGAACACGACCTGGACGCCGGCGCGTTCGAGGTCGCGCGCCCAGCGGATGTTGGCTTCCTCGTCGAAGCGCGCCTTGAGCTCGACCAGGGCGGTCACCGACTTGCCGGCCTCGGCCGCGTCGACCAAGGCGCGCACGATCGGGCTGTCGTTGGAGGTGCGGTAGAGCGTCTGCTTGATTGCCACCACCTCCGGGTCGGCCATTGCCTGGCGCAGGAACTGGACCACCACGTCGAAGGATTCATAGGGGTGGTGGACGACGATGTCCTTCTCGCGGATGGCCGCGAAACAATCGCCGCCATGCTCGCGGATGCGCTCGGGAAAGCGCGGATTGTAGGGGGTGAACTTCAGGTCGTCGCGCGGCACGGCGACGATCTCGGAAATCTGGCTGAGCGCCAGCGGGCCGGTCAGAACGCTGATGCGGCTCGAAGAGACGCCAAGCTCGCCGGCGACGAACTCGCGCAATTCACCGGGCATCGACTTGTCGAATTCGATGCGGATGACCGAACCGCGGCGGCGCCGCTTCAGCGCCGTCTCGAACAGGCGCACGAGATCTTCCGACTCTTCCTCGACCTCGATATCGCTGTCCCGGATGATGCGGAAGGTGCCGGAACCCTTGACCTCATAGCCGGGGAACAGCTTGCCGATATAGAGGCCGACAGCCTCCTCCAGTGGGATGAAGCGAACGTGCTGCTTGCGGTCGGGCAGGCGGATGAAGCGCTTCAGCGCCACCGGCAGGCGCAGAAGCGCGCTCATCTCCTCGCCATTCTTGCGATGGCGCAATTGCAGCGCCATCGAGAAGCCGAGATTGGGAATGAACGGAAACGGATGCGCCGGGTCGATCGACAGTGGAGTCAGCACCGGGAAAACCTGGTCCTGGAAATGGTCTTCCAGCCAGACTTTTTCATCCTTGGTCAGTGCATCGCGGGTGATGCTCTCAATGCCTTCCTTGTTGAGCAGCAACATCAGCGCCGAAAGGCTGTTCTGCTGGTCCTCCTGCAGCCGCTCGACCTCGCGCAGCAATTGTTCCAGCTGCTGCTCCGGCGTGCGGCCGTCGGGGCTCTTGAGCGCAATGCCTTCGCGCACCTGGCCCGCAAGGCCGGCGACGCGGACCATGAAGAATTCATCGAGATTGGCGGCCGAAATCGACAGGAAACGGACGCGTTCGAGCAGCGGATGGTGCTCGTTCTGTGATTCCTCGAGCACACGCCGGTTGAACTGCAGCCAGGAGAACTCACGGTTGACGAACCGATCGGGGTTGCCGCCCTCGGGGCTCGCCACCTCGACATTGATGAATTCGCTCTGCACCGGCTTCAGTTCGTTCATGGTTCCTGCTCTTCCCCGCCAACCGTCCCTTGGAGCGCCGCTGGACGTGCCATGCCTCTAACACGCTTTTGTGACGCATGGCCCTTCGGCGAAAACCATTCCGATTTCAGGGACATGCACTTAACCGGCTCACCGTATCCTCTGACAGGCTTTTGCGACAGTTTCATTTCATCGATCTTGCAAACAGGCCTGTTATGTTCCAGATGCTTTTCGACGAGATCAAGGAGACGACGATGGCAGGCGGTTCCATTCCCCATTTCCAGAACGATGCGGGCCATCCGGCAATCGACATCGGCGTCAAGGAATTCATGTGCACCGGCGCCAACCCGCCCTTCGACCACCCACATGTGTTCCTCGACATGGGCGACGACAATGAAAAGGTCTGCCCGTATTGCTCGACGCTCTACCGCTATTCGGCGAAGCTGAGGGCGACGGAAACGCTGCCGGCTGGTTGCCTTTATATCGACCAGGCCGCCTGATCCTTCCGCGACAAGCCCGATGGAAGACATCAGGTCCCGGCAGGTCATAATCGCCGGGGCCGGCATCGCCGGGCTGACCGCTGCCCTTGCCTTCGCTGGACGGGGTTATCCGGTAAAGCTTATCGAACAGGCACAGCACCTCGAAGCGGCCGGCGCCGGCATCCAGCTTTCGCCCAACGCAACACGCATTCTTGGAAAACTCGGCGTGCTCGACCGACTGCTGCCCGCAGCGTTGCGGCCGGAAGCGGTCGTGCTCAAGGACGCCGGGACGCTGCGCGAACTGGCGCGGGTACCGCTCGGGCACGCCGCCGAAGCGCGCTGGCAGTCGCCCTATCTTGTCGCCCATCGCGCAGATCTGCAGGCAGCGCTGCTGGGGCAAATGGCCGAACGGCCAGAGATTGAGCTCATCACCGGCGCCCGCGTGACCGGCATCGTCAAAGACGCGCAATATGTCGCCGTGACCGCCGAAGTGGACGGCCGCGAGATCGAGGCACGCGGCAAACTGCTGGTCGGCGCCGACGGCGTCTGGTCGGCGGTCCGGGCGCAACTCGCAGGCGAGGACTTCGTCAAAAGCCGTTTTTCGGGCGAACTCGCCTGGCGGGCTACAATCGCAGCCGACGGTGCGGCCGGAGAAGCCTTTGCCGCGATCGGCGCCGCCGACTGCGTCACCACGTTCCTGCATCCTGGCTTCCACATGGTCGCCTACCCCGTCAGCAAAGGCCAGGCCTTCAATCTCGCCGCCTTCACCAAGGGTGAGCGCATGGCCGAAGGTTGGTCGGGCCATGCCGATCCCGCGATCCTCACGGCTGCCCTGCGCGGCACCGCGCCGGGCCTGACGAAGCTTGTGGCACTGGCCGGCCCATGGACGGCCTTTCCGATCCACACCGTCGAACAGAAGCGGTGGACGAGCCCGCAGGGCGTCGCGCTGATCGGCGACGCCGCGCACGCGATGACGCCGTTTGCCGCGCAGGGCGCGGCAATGGCGATCGAGGATGCCATCACGCTTGCCGACGCTATCGCCGATTTCCCTGGCGATCTGCCCAGAAGTTTTCGAATCTGGGAAAATCTTCGGCGGCCGCGTGTCGCCAAGGCCGCGCGTCGTGGGGCCGTAAACCGCCTCGCCTGGCATGCTGCCGGCCCGGTGGCGATCGCCCGCAATCTGTTCCTGGCCATGCGCTCGCCCGACAAGCTCGCCGCCGACCTCGACTGGCTCTATGGATGGCGAGCGGACACTCGGCAGTCTAGATCGTCGACGTAGCGATCCTTCCCACTCCCCTCTGTCCTGCCGGACATCTCCCACGCAAGGGGGGAGATTGGATGTCGCCGTCGCCTTCGCCAAAATCGCCGGCGTTGCAGCAGGAGCGCGGGCAAAACGGCTGATCTCCCTCTTGCGGGGGAGATGGCCGGCAGGCCAGAGGGGAGTGCTGTCCCGCTGACTTCAAAAGATCCAACACTGTCGCGGTGCGATGAAGGACTGCTAGTTATAAAACCGCATCGACAAGCCCAGCGAGGCCGGCAGCGGGTTCCACCAGCCGGTGCGCAGGCCGGCGGTGCGCAGGCCGGCGGCTGTCCAGGTGTTGCAGCCGACAAGCGCGTTGAAATGGCCGTTCGCCTCGAAGAAGCGGTCGAAGCTGGAATAGGCGGCGTTCTCGATGACGATCGGACCATTCGGCCCTTGCTGGAAACTCGCGTCGATATAGTCGAGCAGCGCTGCAAAACGTTCCTCATCGATGTCGAAACCGGTGACAGCAGGGTGCGGCTCGGCGATGGCCCCGGCGATATCGACATGCATGACCGAGGCGTCCAGTGTCAGCGCCTTGAGGACGGGCACTGTCTTCAGCTGCGACCAGCTCGGCGTCTCCAGATAGAAGGCCCGGCCGCCCCAGCCAAAGACGATGTAGCGCACTTCCGGGGCGTCGACAGGGATGCCGGCAGCGACCAGGAAATGGAAGCGCCGGCGCACCTCGTCATCGACGGGAATGGCGATGTCGGTGTGGATCGGATTCTCCAGCACCAGAATATGGCGCGTGCCCTCACCCGCCGCTGACGCCGGCCACAGCGGACGCGGCACCAGCGTGCCGAGCGTGGCAGCGAGCGCGACCACGATAATCAGCATGGCCACGAAACGCAGGGCTTTTCTCATGCGGCGGCGGCTTTGTGTTTCAATGGAGAAGATCAACCCCGACCCCAGATAGCAAAAGAGCCCGGCCGCATTACGGCAGGGCTCTTTTGCTTCGCATGAAAATGCTCAGTGCAGGATCTGCGACAGAAACAGCTTCGTGCGCTCGTGGCGCGGATGGTCGAAGAACTCGGCCGGCGTGTTCTGTTCGACGATCTGGCCCTGATCCATGAAGATCACCCGGTTGGCGACTTTGCGGGCAAAGCCCATTTCGTGAGTGACGCACAGCATGGTCATGCCTTCCTCGGCCAGGCCCACCATCGTCTCCAGCACTTCCTTGATCATTTCGGGATCGAGCGCCGAGGTCGGCTCATCGAACAGCATGATGCGCGGGTTCATGCACAGCGAACGCGCTATCGCCACGCGCTGCTGCTGGCCGCCCGACAGCTGGCCCGGATATTTGTTGGCCTGTTCGGGGATCTTGACGCGCTTGAGGAAGTGCATGGCGATTTCCTCGGCCTGCTTCTTCGGCGTCTTGCGCACCCAGATCGGCGCCAGCGTGCAGTTCTCCAGGATGGTCAGATGCGGGAACAGGTTGAAGTGCTGGAACACCATGCCGACCTCGCGGCGCACCTCGTCGATCTTCTTGAGATCGTTGGTGAGTTCCTTGCCGTCGACGATGATCTTGCCCTTCTGGTGCTCTTCCAGCCGGTTGATGCAGCGGATCATGGTCGATTTGCCCGAGCCCGAAGGACCGCAGATGACGATGCGCTCGCCGCGCATCACTTTGAGGTTGATGTCCTTCAGCACATGGAACTCGCCATACCATTTGTGCATGCCGATGATGTCGATTGCGACATCGGTGGTCGAGATGTGCATCTTCTTGGCATCGACCTTGATCTCTTCGGCGCTGACGGCGTTTTCTATGACCATGGCAGGTTCCCCTTTTTGTTCTGTCTTTTAGCTATGATGCATGTCGTTGTCCCAAAACCGCTAAACACTTTTGGGCGACATGCATCAACGTTTGTGGCCGGTGTCGAGCCGGCGTTCCGTATACATCGAATAGCGCGACATGCCGAAGCAGAACAGCCAGAAGACGAAGGCAGCGAAAATCAGGCCGGACTTGGTGGTCTGCGGCGTCGCCCAGTTGGGATCGGAGAAGTTCTGCTTGACGACACCGAGTAGGTCGAACATCGAGATGATGATAACCAGGCTTGTGTCTTTCAACATGCCGATGAAGGTGTTGACGATGCCGGGTATGACCAGCTTCAGCGCTTGCGGCAGCACGATCAGGTTCATCTTCTGCCAGTAACCGAGACCAAGCGAATCCGCCCCCTCATACTGGCCCTTGGGGATCGCCTGCAGACCGCCGCGCACCACCTCCGCCATGTAGGCGGCGGCAAACAACGAGAAGCCGATCAGCGCCCTGAGGAACTTGTCGAAGGAAACGCCGGGGGGCAGGAACAGCGGCAGCATGACGCTGGCAAAGAACAGAACGGTGATCAGCGGGATGCCGCGAACGAATTCGATGAAGATGACGCACAGCATCTTGACTATCGGCATCTTCGAGCGCCGACCAAGCGCCAGCACGATGCCGAACGGCAGCGACACTGCAATGCCGACAAAGGCCAGGCTGAGCGTCACCAGCAGGCCGCCCCATAGCTGCGTCTCGACATGCGGCAGGCCGAACATGCCGCCGACCAGCAGCACGAAAGCGACGATCGGCAGCACCAGGAAAAGCAGGATCGCGTTCAGCCCCTTGCGCGGCACGCGCGGGATCAGCAGCGGCACCAGCAGCGCCACGAACAGTATGGCGACCAGGATCGGCCGCCAGCGCTCCTCAATAGGATAGCGGCCGAGCATGAATTGGCCGAACTTGGCGTTGACGAACGCCCAGCAAGCGCCGGACCAGCCATCCGGCTGAACCCCGCCTTGCGCCGCCGTGGCGCATACCGAGCGATCGGACCCTACCCACTGGGCGCTGATGAAGGCCCAGTTGATGATTGGCGGCAGGATCATCACCACCAGTGCGATGCCCAGTACGGTCAGGATGGTGTCGCCCACCGAACCGATCAGGTTCTTGCGGACCCAGGCGATAGGCCCCCGCACGCCGGCCGGCGCCTGTTGCGCCAGTGCCATTTCGGTCCGCACCCAAGCGGTATCATGTTCCTGCATGGCCTTACCTCTCCACCAGCGCCATCCTGGCGTTGACCACATTCATGACCGCCGACGTCACCAGGCTGATGACGAGATAGACGACCATCATGATCAGCACGTTTTCGACCGCCTGCCCCGTCTGGTTGAGCACTGTGCCGGCGGTCGCCGTCAGGTCCGGGTAAGCAATAGCGATGGCCAGCGACGAGTTCTTGGTCAGGTTCAAATACTGGCTGGTCAGCGGCGGGATGACGATGCGCATGGCTTGCGGCACGACGACTAGCCGCAGGATCGATCCCGGCCGCAGCCCCAGAGCGCCAGCCGCTTCCGACTGGCCCTTCGAGACGCCGAGAATGCCGGCACGCACGATCTCGGCGATGAAGGAGGCTGTGTAGCAGGACAGCGCCAGATAGAGCGACAGGAATTCCGGCCCGATGTGGAAACCGCCGGCCAGGTTGAAGGTCGATTGCTTCGGAAAATCGAAGGTCAGGGGAAAGCCGCTCAGCGCATAGGCCAGAATCGGCAGGCCGACGATCAGCGCCAGGGACGTCCAGAATACGGGAAACTGCTGACCGGTCGCCATCTGCCGCTGGCGCGCCGTGCGGGCGACGAACCATGCCATGGCGATGCCGACAAGCAAGGCGACAAAGATCAGCCAGGAGCCATCACCCCAGATTGCACGAGGAAGATAGAAGCCGCGCTGGTTGAGAAACGAGCCGAATGGCAGGTTGATGCTTTCACGCACCACGGGCAAGACCGCCAGCACGCCCGAATACCAGAAGAAGATCACCAGCAGCGGCGGGATGTTGCGGAAAATCTCGACATAGACCGTGCAGATCTTGCGGATCAGCCAGTTGTGCGACAAGCGGCCGATGCCGACGATGAAGCCGATGATGGTTGCGGTGATGATGCCGGCAACGGCGACGATGAGGGTGTTGATCAGCCCGACGACAATGGCTTTGCCATAGGTATCGTCCGAGTTGTAGGGGATGGCGCTGACTGAGATATCGAAGCCGGCACGGCTTTTCAGGTAGCCGAACCCGGAAGAAATGTGCAGGCGCTGCAGATTGTCGATGACGTTGTGGACAATCCACCAGACGCTCGCCACCAGCAAGACGACAACCACCGCCTGGAAGACAACTCCACGGACTTTTGGATCGTTGATGAAGGAACCGCGGCTCGGCTCCTCGCGTAGGACTTCCTGCGACGCCATTGCCCATCCCCTGCAAAGAGAAACCGGAAGGCAGACAATCTGCCTTCCGGATCGCATTTCGATCAGCGGATCGGTGGCGCGTATTGCAGGCCGCCCTTGGTCCACAGCGCATTGATGCCGCGCGCGATCTTCAGCGGGCTGCCGGTGCCGACATTGCGCTCGAACATCTCACCGTAATTGCCGACTGCCTTGACGATGTTGACGACCCAGTCATTGCTAACGCCGAGATCGGTGCCGATCTTGGTTTCGGGTTCCTGGCCGAGCACGCGCTTGATCTCCGGGTTGTCCGAGGTCTTCATCTCGTCGACATTGGCCTGGGTGATGCCCAGTTCCTCTGCCTGCAGCAGCGCGAAATAGGTCCACTTGACAATGTGGTACCACTGGTCGTCCCCCTGGCGCACGGCCGGGCCGAGCGGTTCCTTGGAGATGATCTCGGGCAACACGACATGGTCTGCCGGCGCGCTGAGCGTCAGGCGGATGCCGTAGAGACCCGACTGGTCGGTGGTGTAGACATCGCAACGGCCCGCGTCGTAGGCGGCGTTGACCTCTTCAAGCTTTTCGAAGACGACCGGGTTGTACTCCATCTTGTTCGCCTTGAAGTAGTCGGCGAGGTTGAGCTCGGTCGTGGTGCCGCTCTGCACGCAGACTGCCGCACCCGAAAGCTGCAGCGCCGAATTGACGCCCGGCAGCTTCTTGGCGTTGATCATGAAGCCCTGGCCGTCATAATAGGTGACGCCGACAAAGTTCAGGCCAAGTGCCGTATCGCGATTGATGGTCCAGGTGGTGTTGCGCGACAGGATGTCGACTTCGCCCGACTGCAGTGCGGTGAAGCGCTCCTTGGCGCTGAGCGGCGTGAACTTGACCTTGGTGCCGTCGCCGAAGACGGCGGCCGCGACCGCGCGGCAGAAATCCACATCGATGCCTTTCCATTCACCCTTGTCGTCAGGCGCAGCGAAGCCGGCAAGACCTGTGTTGGTACCGCACTGGATGAAGCCTTTCGCCTTGACGTCGTCGAGCGTGCTCGCCGACGCGGCCGAAGCCATCCATCCAAGCGCAGCGGCGCCGAGAATGCCAATTGCAATGTGTTTCATAACCCACAGACCCTTTTCTGTTTTCAGGTAAACCCTGATCCTCAGGCAAATCCTGATCTTTTCCCGCGTGAACCCGGCTCCCATCCGGCTCATTCCCGGAACCCCGCGTCGTAACCGACGCCCGGCCCCTCCCATTCACGAACTGCATCGAAGGCGATTATCTCTGTGAGGTCAAGGGAAATGACCGTTTCACGACAGCTTTGAAAACCAATTGCCGCAAATGCCTGAATTGCAGACAACAGCATCAGGAAAGCAGCAAGCCCCGCAAATAAAACCGGCAAAGTCCGTCGACGCTAATACACATCCACTCATGAAATCCGCGGCTCTGGATCGCCGCGCATTCCAGACTATTCATGGGGGAATTGGCCTATGCAAAGGGCACCGCCTGGCGGGCGCCCGCTGTTGCACGGCCAATGCCGCCGCTCTATGGCTAGCGCTTTCACCACAAGGCGAAGAGCAATGGCGACTGACGGCAACGAAATGGGTATCAACACGCGGCTTGCCCATTCGGGCAACAATCCGCACGACTATTTCGGCTTCGTCAATCCGCCAATCGTGCATGCCTCGACCGTGCTCTATCCCAATGCGTCGGCGATGGCGGCGCGCAGCCAGAAATACACCTATGGCACACGCGGCACGCCGACCACCGATGCGTTGGCGCATGCGATCGACGCGCTGGAAGGCTCCGCCGGCACCATAATCGTGCCGTCGGGCCTGGCGGCGGTGACCGTCCCGTTGCTGGCGTTTCTCTCGGCAGGCGATCACATCCTGATTGTCGATTCCGTCTACCATCCGACCCGCAATTTCGCCGACACGATGCTGAAGCGGCTGGGTGTCGAGGTCGAGTATTACGCTCCGCATGCCGGCGCCGGCATCGCCAGCTTAATCAAGCCGAACACCAAAGTCGTGTTTACGGAATCACCGGCCTCCAACACCTTCGAGGTGCAGGACGTTCCGGCGATCGCCAAGGCCGCGCATGAAACGGGCGCCATCGTCATGATGGACAACACCTGGGCAACGCCGCTCTATTTCCGTCCGCTCGACCACGGCGTCGATATCTCGATCCATGCGGCGACGAAATATCCGGCCGGGCATTCGGACGTGCTGCTGGGCACAGTGTCTGCCAATGCCAACTGCTGGAAGCAGCTTTGCGAGACGTTCTACACGATGGGCTGCTGCGCCGGCCCCGACGACGTCTACCAAGTCCTGCGCGGCCTGCGCACGATGGGCGTTCGGCTGGATCACCATCAAAAGAGCGCGCTTGCCATTGCCGTCTGGCTTGAAGGCCAGCCCGGCGTGGCCCGCGTGCTGCACCCGGCGCTTCCCAGCCACCCCGACCACGCGGTGTGGAAGCGCGATTTTTCCGGCTCTAGCGGCATCTTTTCCATCGTGCTCAAAGGCGGCGGCCAGAGACAGCAGCATGCCTTCCTCGATGCGTTGAAAATCTTCGGTCTCGGCTATTCCTGGGGCGGCTATGAGAGCCTCGCCGTGCCGGTCTTCCTCGGCGACCGTACCGTCGCCAAGGGCCCCTATGACGGCCCGCTGATCCGGCTGCAGATCGGACTCGAGGATGTCGAGGACCTCAAGGCCGATATCCTGCGCGGGCTGGAAGCGGCCGCTGCGGCATGACACCAGCAAACTTGCGAAGCTGATTCCGCTGGTCCGCCCAACCCGTTGAAAGGATTGGCGAGCGACTTTCGCAGGCGATCGACGTCGCAAAGCCGCTCATGGGTCGACCAAGCGCAATGTTATTTCCGCAATGCGCGCTTTTTCGGATCGGTTTGACTTTCAAAATCGTCGGTCCAACGCCATTGCAGGCGCTGCGCGCACAATTCCAGCCGGACTGAGCTTGCCATGGCCTTTCGTCTCTTTGTCCCCATTCTCGCCGGCGCGACGCTGCGCGAGCGCCTCATCGCCTGCATCGGGGCGATGATCGGCATTGCGCTGACCGGCGCGATCGGCGCGCTGGTGCTTGGCAATGGCCCGCATGTGCCGCTGCTGGTGGCGCCGATGGGGGCGTCGGCGGTGCTGCTGTTTGCGGTGCCTGCAAGCCCGCTGGCGCAGCCATGGTCGATCATCGGCGGCAATACAATATCGGCGCTGGTCGGCGTGATCGTGGCCCATTTCGTCCATCAGCCCGTTCTCGCCACGGGCATTGCCGTGGCGATGGCGATCGCCGCCATGTCGTTCTCGCGCTGCCTGCATCCGCCGGGCGGAGCCGCCGCACTGACCGCCGTGCTCGGCGGGCCGGCCGTGATCGGTGCGGGCTTCCTGTTTCCGTTCGTGCCGGTGGCGCTGAACTCCATGATGCTGGTCGCGCTCGGCTATGCTTTCCACAGGCTGTCGCGACGCAGCTACCCGCATGTGCCGGCCCCTGCCCCGAAAAGCACGCACGGAACCATCGATCCGCCGGCTCAGGAGCGCATCGGCTTCCGGGCCGAGGACATCGATGCCGCGCTGGCTGCGCTCGACGAGACCTTCGACATCGACCGCAACGATCTCGAACAGCTGCTGCGACAGGTCGAACTGCAAGCGACGATGCGCGCACACCGAACCATGTTGTGCGAGGACATCATGTCCCGCGACGTGATTTCGGTCGATGAACACGCGTCCGCCGATCGGGCGCGTCATCTGCTGCTCGACCACAATATCCGCACGCTGCCGGTTGTCGACAAGGACGCCAGGTTGGTCGGCACCGTTGGATTGAGGGAATTGGCGCGAGCCGACGAAGCCGTCGGAAGCGTTACGTCGACAGCGTCGACCGCCGCCGCCGGTACGCCCGCCATGGCCCTGCTACCGGTGCTCACCGACGGCCGCACCCATGCAGTCATCATCGTGGACGGGGACAGCCGCATCCTTGGCCTGATCACGCAGACCGACCTGCTTGCGGCCACGGCGCGAGTGCAGGCTGCTGACAAGCCGCTGGCGGAAGCAGTATTCTAGGCGCCGTCGGAGCCGGGCGAAAATGGCCGGGAACCTTTTGCCGGCGATGTCATCCAATGTCTTGATCGAGGTTTCGGACGGGGATTGGATCGAGGAACTGGCCATGCCTGCTATATCTGTACCAATGCCCACGGCTGCTTCAAGCGAGATGCTTCTCGTGCGCCGCGCGCTGGCACGCGAGGGCAACGCCTTCTGCATCATCATGAAGACCCATAATCAGCGGCTCTATCGCATCGCTCGCGGGGTGGTGCGCAACGATGCCGAAGCCGAGGACATCGTCCAGGAGGCCTATGTCAGAGCCTTTGCCCATCTCGATGCCTTTCGCGGGGAGTCCTCATTGGCCACCTGGCTGTCGCGCATCGTCATCAACGAGGCGCTCGGCCGTCTGCGCAAAAGGCGGCGGACGGTGGCGAAAAACCCGCAAGCCGAAATCATCCAGTTCCCCCTCAATCCCAGCGACGATCCGGAGCGGACGATGGCGCAGCGGCAGATCCTCGAGTTGGTGGAACGGGCGACCGACAGCCTGCCCGATGTTTATCGGACGGTGTTCGTGGCGCGGGTTATCGAGGGGCTCAGTATCGAGGAGACCGCCGAGCTGCTTGGCGTGCGGCCGGAAACCGTCAAGACAAGGCTACACCGCGCCCGCGCCCTGGTACGCAAGGCACTCGACGACCAGATCGGGCCGGTGCTGCTCGACGCCTTCCCGTTTGCCGGCCGGCGCTGCGACAGGCTGACCAGCGCCGTCATGCAGCGGCTCGGCCTGGAGAGCTGATCATCGGCTGATTTGGCCGATTTCCCCGGGAACGTTTGCCGCCGCTGCGCATCCAATGACCGTCAACTGAAAAACATGGCCCGGCGCGATCCCGCGTCCGGGCGAAGGAGATGCCATGCTTACCCGACACACCGCCGCCCTCGCTGCCTTGCTGCTGCTTGGCGCTGCCCCGCTCGCACAAGCCGCCGACAAGCCGACGGACCCGCAGATCGCCCACATCGCCTACACGGCAGGCGTCATCGATGTGGAAGCCGCCAAGCAGGCGATCAAGAAATCGAAGACCAAGGAGGTCGTGGATTTCGCCAACGACATGGTGCGCGACCACGAAGCGGTCAACGCGCAGGCACTGGAACTGGTAAAGAAGCTGAAGGTGACGCCGGAAGACAACGCAACCAGCCAGGCGCTGACCAAGGCTGCGGCCGAGGAGCGGGCGAAGCTCGCCAAACTCGACGGCGCAGCCTTTGACAAAGCCTATGTCGACAACGAGATCGCCTACCACAAACAGGTCGACGGCGCGCTTGAAACCCTTTTGATCCCATCGGCCAGCAATGCCGAGTTGAAGAGCCTGCTGCAGACCGGCCTGAAGATTTTCCAGGGCCATGAACAGCACGCCGAGCATGTTGCAGGTATGCTGAAGTAAGGACCAGGCCATGTCGAAACGGCTGCTATGGATTGCACTGGCGCTGGTCTTCGGGACCTCACCCGTGCAGGCCGAAACCATCCAGGTCACCATCGACAAGCTTGTCTTTTCGCCGACCACCGTCGAGGCGAAGGTCGGCGACACGATCAAGTGGGTGAACAATGACGTGTTCGCCCACACGGCTACCGTCAAGGGCGGCTGGGAAGTGATGATCCCGCCGAAGTCAACAGCGAGCCTGACCCTGCAGAAGGCGGAAGCGGTCGACTATTTCTGCCGCTTCCACCCCAACATGAAAGGTCATCTGGCCGTGACGGCGCCTTGATCGCGGTCCGCAAGCCCGTCCTGCTGCGTTGAGGCTCGCCTGGCTTCATCCGGCCGGGTGATGTGCGTCCACGAGCCGTGACAGCCCGGCTGGCGGCGTGCGATCCAGGCATCCAGCCCTTCGCGCAGATCAGCGGTCGGAGCCATGCGGGCGAACTGCTCGGCCTCGACAGCCAAGCCATCCGCGATGCTCTGGTTCAGGCCGCGCGCCACTGCTGTGAGGATCGAGGCAATTGCTGCAGGAGAATGCCTGGTCACGCGCCGGGCGAGATCAATTGCGGCGGGCATCAGCTCCTCATGCGGCACCACCTGATTGACGAGGCCGAGTTCGAGGGCGCGCGGCGGCGGGAACCAATCGCCGGTCAACAGCAGCTCGAGCGCCCGCTTGCGCCCTGCCAGCCTCGGAAGCCGCTGCGTGCCGCCGAAAGCAGGCGGCATTGCAAGGTTGATCTCAGGCTTGGCGAACAAGGCGCGGTCGCTGGCGATAGCGAGCGGCACGGCT
The DNA here is from genome assembly GCF_057766425.1 of Mesorhizobium sp. P160187. NCBI lineage: Bacteria > Pseudomonadati > Pseudomonadota > Alphaproteobacteria > Hyphomicrobiales > Phyllobacteriaceae > Mesorhizobium > Mesorhizobium sp. P160187. The sequence goes on along the minus strand of NZ_JBYMDX010000005.1, from coordinate 1,133,599 downwards.
TCGGTGATCTCGCAGCCGCCGCCGAAGGCGATGCCGTTGACGGCGGCGATGACGGGCTTGCGGAATGCCTCCAGCCTTGCAGTCAGCCGCTGTCCGCGCATGACGAAGTCGCGCAGGGCAACGTCGACGCCGATGGCCACGCTGCCTGAGAATTCAAGGATGTCGGCGCCGGCGGAGAAGGCGCGCGCTCCTGCTCCAGTGAGGATGATGGCGCGGATGGCATCGTCGGTCTCGGCGGCATCGAGGAGCGCAAGCAGGCGATCAATCAGCGCATAGTTCAAGGCGTTGAGCTTTTCCGGCCGATTAAGTGTGAGGATGGCGATCCCGTCGCGGGCCTCGGTGAGCACAAGCTCGGTCATGTCTTTTCCTTCCCTGTGTTTGTCGACCGGAGAGGATCAGGCTTTCGGTTGTATGTATATTCACTAGTCGGTATACTTGCCCTATGAGCGAAGCACCGAACCCCACCCGCAAACGCATTGTCGATGCCGCAACGAAGCTGTTCTATGCCGAGGGGATCGGCCGCGTCAGCGTCGATGCAGTGGCGGAAAAAGCCGGGCTGACCAAGCGCACGCTCTACTATCACTTCAAGAGCAAGGACGATCTGATCGCCGCCTATCTCGACGGTCGCGACCAGCCGAACCTCAAGCAGATGGCCGGCTGGTTCGAGATGGCCGAAGGCGGTGTCGAGCGCAAGGTCGAGGCGATTTTCACCAATCTGGCACGCGTGGCGAAGCACCCGAAATGGAGAGGCTGCGGCTTCCTGCGCACGGCAGCCGAACTCGCTTCCATGCCCGGACACCCGGCCGTTAAAGCGGGGGCGCGGCATAAGCAGAATTTCGAGACCTGGCTGGCCGGCGAACTCTCAGGCCACGGTGTCGACGAGCCGCGGACCCTGGCGCGCGAAATCGTGCTTTTGATGGACGGCGCGTTCTCGATCATGCTGATCCACCGCAACCCCGACTATGTCGAGGCCGCCGGACATGCAGCTGCAACGCTGGTTCGGGCAAGGTCAGGGTCGGCGACTATCCGCTAGAGCGTTCACCGTTTAATGGAGACGGCGAAACACGCTATCTCTTTGTTTTGACGCAATTCCGGACCGAAAAACCGCTTCACACTTTTTCCTGGAATTGCTCTAGAATCCAGCCGCCAGCCATGCCGTGCCGACGGCAAGGGTCAGCAGCGTCAGCGGCAGGCCGACCTTGAAGAAGGCTGAGAAGGACAGCTGCGTGCCGGCCGCCCGCGCCTGTTCGGCGATGATCAGGTTGGCGACCGAGCCAAGCAAGGTGAAGTTGCCGGCCAGCGTCGAACTCATCGCCACCACCAGCCAGGCACGCCCGGGGTTTTCAAGGCCGGGTATGAATGGCCGCAGCGCCAGCACGGCCGGAACATTGCTCATGAAGTTGGAGAGCACCGCGGTGAAGCCCGATAGACGCCAGACGTCGTCCAGCCCGAGGTTCTTGGCCGAGGCGATGATGTCGGGCGTCAGCAGCGTCTTTTCGGCGCCGGCGACAACGATGAACAGGCCGGCGAACATGAACAGCAGCGGGCCGTCGATCTCGCGGTAAATGCGTGCCGGCTTGATGGCGCGGGTGAGCAGCAGGATGGCGCCGCCGATGAGCGCTGCCTTGGCAACCGGAACGCCGGCGAAGAAGGCGATGGCCAGGCCAATGCAGACAACCACCGCCTTCAGCACCTGTCCCGGCAGCATGCGGCCGCGATAGACTTCCGGGTTGAGATCGGCGGTGCGGGCGAATTCGGCGCGGTAGACGATGCGCACGATGACGACGACCGCGACGAGGCCGAAGAGGGCAACCGGCGCCAGGGCGGCCGAAAAGGCTGGGTAGGAAATTCCCGACAGCGCGCCGATGACCATGTTCTGCGGGTTGCCGGTGATGGTGGCGACGCTGCCGCAGTTGGACGCGGTGGCGGTGGCGATCAGATAGGGAATGGGATTGCGGTTGATGACACGGGTAACGTGGACGACGATCGGCGCCATGACCAGGCAGATGGCGTCGTTGACCAGGAACGCCGACAGCACGCCGGTCAACAGCGTCACCATGACCAGCAGCACGAAAGGCGCGTGTGCATGCTCGATAGCGTAGGCGCCAAGCGCCCGGAAGGCGCCGGACACCTTCAGATGCGCCACCACGATCATCATGCCGAGCAGCAGCGTAATGGTGTCGAAATTGATGGCGCGATAGGCATCTTCCATACTGAGTGCGCCGATGGCGATCATCGCCGCACCCCCCAGCAAGGCGATCCCTGCCCGGTCGAGACGGAGGCCTGGAATACGCCCGATTGCGACGCCGGCATAAGTCAGGACAAGGATCAAAAGTGCCGCTGCGCCCATCAATGTCATTGGCAGACATCCTTGTCCAAACGAACCGACGCAGGAACGGACTGTTCCCGCTCAGGCATTTGCCGGGCAGCTTTAACGCCGCTCCAGCAAAGCGAAAGCCTATAACGATCCGAATGCGAAAATCGGTGGGCAAAATCGCGGGTCGACCGATGCCGGGAGCAACCGGAGCTTGATCTTGAGACGGCCGAAATTGGGAATGAGAGACGCGCGGCGGACTGCCGGTGGCCTGAGATTGCCATCCGCGAAACTTCCCCCTCGGGAGGCTCGTGGCTTATGTAATTAAATTCTAATTTAAGCTTTCCGGGTATGGATAGCTTAGCTATATTTCGGCCGTGGGGTTTCAGATGGTCCAGGTTCTTGAGAGGGAATGCCGTGTCTCGGAAAACGAGGCTCTGCTGGCCCGCCCGATGGAATGTCCACAATGCCACGGAACCCGCAAGGTGTTTGTCTGTGCCCGGTGGGCGAGCTCGAACGGCCATTGCTGCCCCGGAGGAACACACCGGCTCAGTTGCCCCGGTCACAGCGTCGCGTGCATGGAGTGCGAAGAGAACCTTGAGCCTATCTGAAAGCGATCGCGACTATTTCCTGTTCGGAAAACGCAAAAAGCCCGCTCCGGCGAACCGGAGCGGGCTTTGCAACCATACGCCAAGAGTACCCTGCTGAGACCAGTACCCTGCCGAGAGCAGACCCGCTTTGCGTTTCCGCCACCGCAATAAATTGGTAGCGGCACTCCAGAAAAGCGATTGTTGGCTAACCGCCGTCGAATTACTCGCCCGACTGGCCGTCGCCAGTCACACTGCTGCCCAGAATTCCAAAGTCCTGAGACTTAGTTCCTTGTCCCGCAGTCAGGAATCCATCCGCATCCAGGCCGCGCCGCAGCAGTTCCCGCACCGCCGCGGACCGGCTTGGCATGCGCTTTTCGAAGCGCCAGTTTTCCAAGGCAGCCAATTCCTCGGCTGTCAGCATGATCTGCAGTCGCTCGGGTCGTTCCAGCTCGGCCATTCGCGCCTCCAACCGTCAAGACCAAAAAATATGGTGAGTTAGTATGTGTCTCAATTGCAGTATAGCTAGGGGTCCCCGTGCAGCGCGTCAAGAGAGGCTGATGGGTGACTCACATACAAGACCAACGATGAGGAAGACACGCCGATAGCACAACCCGCGCAGTCTGCTAACTACTTGATTTACTTGAGAATACTTTATTTTCTTCTTGCCATCTGAAGGTCGTTGGCGCATCTTGACCACGACGGGACAACCGGCTCCTGAAAGGAAGGTTTCCATGCGCTACGGATATTCGGCTCGGCTACGGGAGGATCTCAATTCACGGGTCCTGGGCGCGCTGCGCTCGCGCGGAATGGTCAATATTGCGGTGGTTGCCGAGGACATACGATTGCGTAACCTGGACGAGAACGTCGCCCTTGAAGATGTCGAGCGGCTTGTGATGCAGACGGCCCAACTCTACGGCGCGGTGATGGAGTTGGACGGACTGACCTCCGTCGAGGCGGGGAGATTGACTTCGCTTGCCGACGATAAGCACGAACTGCCTGGCATCGGCAATTCCGACACCACAGGCGGCCAAACCGCTCCCCTGCTGGGATTGTCCTAAGGCGCGACCCGCTCTTTCAATCGACAAAAATCCGCGAGAGAGATTTGGACCGAGCGCAGCGGCGCCTTGAGCGTCCAGACAACGCCTTGTTCCCCAAATTCCAGGGATTCCAATCCCCGCATGTTTGGATGACGTATTCCCCTACCCCAAATTCCCCACCTGCTCGATTTGCCCGTTCCGCGGTAGCTGAGATGCACGTGCGAGGTTTCGGTTCCCGTCGTCCCCTTGGGACGGCAATTGTTCTCCTGCGAAAAGGCGATCACCCGCCGGGCGGCGCCGGATCTCAGGGCTCGCGCAAATGTCGACAACGAAGCGCAACTCAGGCCGTCTTTGTCGGAAGCTCGTCAACCCGAGGCGTTCTCCCGTTAGCCCGCCTGACGCCAGCAACAAGTTGCCTGGAACTGTGTCGCCGATGGCAAACGACAACCATTGCGGCAAACAGGCCCTGATCGGCGTTCAGCTTCAAAGGCCGCGGAACGCTGTTTCGGAGCCTTTACGTTGCGCCGGCGGCTTCGCATCGACAGGAACCAATCAACGGTCAGAGCGTTTGCCGCTGCGTACTCTTTTCAGACATGGCCAATCGGAGTGAGGGACATGGCTTCATCGGCACTTATCGGCATTCTGATCACCTTCCTGGTGATCATCCTGGTGCTCTATCTCATCCAGCGTCTGCCGCTCGATGGCCGCACGAGGCAGATCGCGCAGATCGTTGTCATCATTATCGGCATTATTTCGCTGTTGAAATACCTGGCCATATTTTAGGATAAGGGTCGCCATGACATCCCAAACAATGGCATGGATCATCGGAACGGCGTTGTTTGCAGCAACAAGCACGGCCTACGCCCGACCCGACACGCGTTCGATGACCTGCGAGGAGACGCAGCGCCTGATCCAGAGCCATCACTCGGCGGTGTTGACGACCGGCCGGAATACTTACGATCGCTATGTCCGCCAATACGGCAACGAGTGCGACTGGCCGGAGGTGCCGGTCGCTGCCTCCGTTCCGACACGTGATGGCCAGTGCCGTGTCTATTGGTGCCGGGAACCGGTGTTCGATTTCCCGAACTGACACATCCAGCAGCCTTGCGGCGGTCGTAGCCAGGCGCTGCCGGGTCCAGACAATGCATTGCGCGAGGCGACATGGAACCCTTGCGCTGCGGGTGAATTGATTGTGCGCATGGCGCTGCAAGATGTAGCGGTGTGATGCCCAACCAGATGGAGGAGCGGTCATGCCCAATGATACAAGGCGGAGCGGCAGCTGCCTGTGCGGCGGCATCCAGTTTTCGGTGACGGGAGATCCCTTTCGGATTGGCCTTTGCCATTGCAAGGACTGCCGCAAGGCTAGCGGGTCGGCTTTTTCGGCGTTTGCAGTGTGGCCGCTCGAGGCGTTCGAAACGACGGGTATCGTCAGCAGCTACGGCGACAGAAGTTTTTGTCCCACCTGCGGCGGCCGGGTCCCTTTGGTTCGTGAGAATGAGGTGGAAGTGACGATTGGCAGCCTGGATGAGGTGCCCACCGAAGGGCTGGAGCCCAGCTATGAACTCTGGGTCAATCGCCGTGAGCACTGGTTGCAACGCTTGCCTGCCGCCCGGCAATTCGAGCACGACCGAGTCGATGACGAGCCGACAAACCGGACAGCCGAACCGATTTCTGACGGTGTCGAGACGCCGTCTAGCTTGCCGCAACGCAAGTCGGCCTAGCGCGAGCGGCGCAGACAGCCGGCAGGCAGGAAATTCATTCTCGAAACCGCCCGATGCCGACAGGACCGGGTCCGACAACATTTCACCCGGTAGAAGCCAAACGCAAAAAAGCCCGCCTTGGCGTCAAGCCAAGGCGGGCGGTAGATCATCCGGCCTGCGCTGCCGTGGAACGATGGATTGGCCAAAGCCCTGGGCTGAGACCCATGCCGTTTGTAACCGGCGATTGACTACGGAGCGTCCCCGGTCAGCTGGAATTCGTCTTGTGGTTGCAACGATGCTACGTTTTGTTTGGAAACGAGAGCTTAAGACCACGCAATATCGTTACGTCAACTATGCTGTCCAAGTATGTCGTGGTGTGAACTGAAGGAATCTTCCTGTCTTGTACAAAAGAACGCTTTGTTTATTTTCTTTCCGTCACATAGTGTAGCGAATCTTGAATCCGGATGGGGCGGCTTTCATGCAGCCAGCGCCTTCGCAGGATCGCGGTCCGCACGTGCAATATCCACTTCACGGCAATCTTCATGCAAGCATAGTCAGCACAAAGTTCATGCGCAGACATTGGGGGGCACCGATGGACCAGCCGAGCAAAATGGAGAACCTGCAGTTCGCGCAAGGGATACTGCGGGAGCTTCGGCAGAAAGCCGAAGGCGACGGCGAGAAGCTTCTGACCTACCTCATCGACATGGCCTACCTTGAAGCCAGCGACCGCATCCGTGCCCACTGGGTCGGCAATCACAAGCCCGAAAACCGCAGGGCCAAGGGGTAGTGCCAAGGGGTAAACCCGAAACGGGGCGATGGTTGCCCCCACGGAGCGTTTGATCAGACGCTTGGGGCCGGCGAGGCCACCGGTCAGTTGGCAATACCGGCTGAGAGGTCAGCCAGAACCTCCCTCACCCGAGTTTCGCTGACGCCGCGCGTGTCCTTGACCCAGCTGGGCGTCGAAAGCGGCGGTTCGATAAAGCGAACATGGTTGTTTACGGGCCCATGCACATAGGGGCGATTCAGCCCGTAGATGAGCGCGCATGGGACGTTCAGGGCAGCGGCGGCGTGGGAAATCCCGCCATCAACCCCGAGGAACATGGTTGACGCAGCGATCTGGCACATCGCGTCAGCAATCGACGGGGTCGAGGTGAAGTCGATTGCCTCAGGAATGGCGGCGCGGATTTTTGCGGCACCGGCGTGCTCGCGCGGTCCGCCTACAATCCAGATTGCCCAGCCGCGATCATGATGGTCTCTGGCGATCGAAATGAAGCGCTCGACGGGCCATGAGCGGAAATTCTCAATGTCGGCAGTATAGAGCGCCAGGGCCGGTCGCCCGGCATCGATCTTCTTGTGCTGGCGCCAATCGTCCAACTCGGCCGGATCGACCACAAGCCGGGGCGCCGGCCACTCTGCGCCCGCAGCCGGCTTTTCGCCAAGCGAGGCAATCGAGCAGACCTCCTCGAAGAGCCGCGTCTTGCGGGGTCCGAAGGCCCATAGATGCGCCAACCAGCCGGCGGGGAAGCGATTGAGGAGGCCGAATTGCAACTCCTGCGGATAGCCGATGCGCTCCTCTATTCCGGCCATGAACGCCATCAGCGCCGCCTTGGTGCTGCTGGTCATCAGATAGGCCGTACGGTAATTTTCCTTGCGCAACTCGCCAACCAGGCGGCTGCGCTCGCCAAAACCGGGGCGCTGATGACGCTTGGCAAGCGCCCAGCCCTTCCTGACATGCGGCATCAGGCGCGCCAGCGGCGCTGCAACGGGCGAGGTGACGACATCTATGGGGCGATCAGGAAATCGCGCGGCAATGATCTGGATGGCGGAATGGCAACGGACGAAGTCGCCGACCGCGGGGAAGCCGACGAAGAGGATTGGATCGCCGGTCGTCAAGGAAGCGCTTCGCCGTCAAGGATGCGGGCATAGAGATCCAGATAGCCGCGCGCCGCTTTTTGGATGGGAAATCTCGTCGCGGCCGATTCGCGGCATTGCTGAGGCGTAAGGTCGGCGACGGCCTCGAAAGCGGCCGCAAATTCTTCATCGGTCTCAAAGAAGCGCCCGCTGTCGGCATCGACCGTCTCGGGCAATGCGCCTCGCGTCGTCGTTAGCACCGGAGTGCCGCACAACATGGCTTCGACCGGTGCGTTGCCGAACGGCTCCTCCCAGGCGATGGGGTTGAGGAAGGCTCGCGCTTCGCCGAGAAGGCGAAGCTTCGGCTCGCCGTCAACGATTCCGTGGAAACGGTATCGCCTGCCAAGGCTCTTGAAAAACAACCCTTCGCGGCGGGTCTGACTTCGGCCCAGCAGTTTCCAACGCGAGCCACCGGCGATATCGAGACCGAAATCGAATTTTTTGGCGAGATCGACGGCGCGGTTGAGGCCTTTGCTTGATCGTGCAATGCCGGCGAGAAATAGCAGGCGGTCGCCCTTTGCAGCCGACAAACGATAGGCGTCCACCGGAAAGCCATTGTAGACGAATGTCTCGCGCCCATGCTGGCGGGCATGATTGGCGCTGATAAAGCTCCAGTTCGCAACTGGCATGGGCTGGTCCGGCATAAAGCCGCGCTGCGTATTCAGCGTTGGAAATGGCACCTCGACGGGCCAACTATGGGTGTGGACGATTTGCGTGTCGCGCGGAATGGCTGCCCGGCATTCGGCATCGGTCGAAGCGTGCCGGACTTCGAAGAGCGGGTGGCTGGAGCCAGGGCCAGCGATCACCACGACTTCGTGTCCGAGACGAACCATCTCCGTGGCCAGCCATTCGACCTGACGCTGAATCCCACCGTAACCTCGGCAGGGTATTACGCCCTTCAAAACGAGCGTCACCCGCATTGACCTTGCCTCACAATGCTCTCAAGACGGCCCAGTTGCGTCACGGGCTGGGCATTGTCAAGGTCGCGCCAGAAACGCAAAAAGCCTCGGCGGCCTCGACTGGGTTACGGAATCGTTAATCAGCGCTTGCTACTATGCCGGATGACCAAGAATCTCGGCAATGCGCCCACGACCATCTCCAGGCAACAGCCAAAGACCTCCGCTCTTGGTCGGCTGGCGCCCGCCCTGTTTCCCCTTGTGGTCGTCGCGCTTGGATACATGATCGGCCGGCAATTCTTCGGCTTCTAGGTCGACTCGACTCGTCTACCCGCGCACGGTTAAGCCTCGCGCCTCGCCGGGGATGCAGTCAATGTCCACCCAACCTCCGAAATCAACCGGCGGCACGTACGCCGCTACCCACTGCCCCGCACGTAAGCAAATTTGCAATCACGGGAACGTGATATTCACTGATCACCGGACAAAGGGGGCGCTGATGAGGTGTCTGGTGATCAATCTTGATCGTTGTCGCGATCGGCTGGCGCATGTCGCGTCCGAGTTCGGCCGGATCGGAGTACCATTTGAGCGTGTCTCCGCCATTGATTGCCCCGATTGCTGCTCTGTCGCCAAAAGCCCGCTGAGCGCTGCTGAGGTTTGCTGTTTCCTGAGCCACCGCTCGTGTTGGGAGATCGTTGCGAACGGCGCGGATCAATATGGCGCGGTTTTCGAAGACGACGTCGTTTTCGGCGCTGGCGCCGGCTCGCTGCTTGCTTCCGATCGATGGGTGCCACGCGATGCCGATGTGATCAAGCTGGAAACGCATTTTGCCAAAGTGAGGGTCGAACGCAAGGAAGTCGCTCTCGATGATGGGTTTTCGCTTGCCAGACTTTATGGCCTGCACGCGGGCGCCGCAGGCTATGTCCTCTCCAGATCGGCAGCGCAAAGATTGCTGCGCAGGACCATGCATCTGAGAGGAGAGGTCGACTTCGTTCTTTTTCACCCAGGATTCATGACCTGCTCGCTCAACCGAATCTATCAGATCATGCCGGCGCTTTGCGCACAGCACCATTTTGTTTCGGGACGAGAGCGCTTTCCAAGCCTAGTGCGACGGCCCGGGAGGCGGCCAAAACCGTTTCTCGATCGAATTGTTGGAGAAGCGGTGCGAACCTTCGCCTATCTTCGAAACCAGAGCCTGACCGGAACAAAGAAGATCGAGGCCGTCGCGTTCTCAGACTCTGAGGTCGACGGCAAACCCGTCCACGGCGCGTTCGTCTATGGGGAGCCCGAGCACGGCCACCTCTACGAGGCGGCCGGCATACCGATCGCGCGGAAGAATAGTTCGACCGCCAGATAAGCAGACGATAGCGGCTGCGTTACGAAACAGCCTTTTCGCGGACCGGAAGCTTCCAGCCCGGCCTGACAAAGTGGCAGGTATAGCCGTTGGGGTATTTCTCGAGATAGTCCTGATGCTCTGGCTCCGCCTCCCAGAAATCGCCCGCCGGCGCAAGCTCGGTGACGACCTTGCCCGGCCACAGTCCAGAGGCATCGACATCGGCGATGGTGTCTTCGGCGACGCGCTTCTGCTCGTCGCTGGTGTAGAAGATCGCCGAGCGATAGCTCATTCCGACATCGTTGCCCTGGCGGTTCCTGGTGGTCGGATCGTGGATCTGGAAAAAGGATTCGAGCAATGTGCGAAAGCTGATCCTGGCCGGATCGAAAACGATCTCGATGGCTTCGGCATGGCTGCCGTGGTTGCGATACGTGGCGTTGGGCACATCGCCACCGCTATAGCCGACGCGGGTAGAGATCACGCCGAGATAGCGCCGGATCAAATCCTGCATGCCCCAGAAACAGCCGCCGGCAAGGACTGCACGTTCGGTGGACGTCGCCATATCATACCTCCATTGGATTGCTCCTTAGGTAGGCATTGTCGCTGGCTTCTTCCAGCATCTCAAGTGCATCACTCGTTGCCGGCCGAGCCGAACCGCCGCACGATGACCTCGAAGACGATGTCGGAAATCCACATGGCCGAGACGCCGATCAAAAAGGCGGCGGCGAGCGTCGTGGTATCGTCGGCCGGATCGGGGATAGGCATGCCGGTTGCCCTGAACCAGGCGACGGCAGGCAGCGTCAGATACGCAGCCGCCAGCGCCCCGCAGATCGGCGAGGCAATCATCTCGCGCAGCTTGTAGCGATGGCGCGACAGTGCTCGCAGCACGCCGCCGGCTAGCCCGGCGGCGACGACCGGCCCCTTGATGCCGAGCATGTCGAATAGGTCGTGCATCGGCTAAGGCCTCCATCCGCAGAGCTTTTGTCCCTTGCGGTTGTGCGCCAGGAGCGCTCTCGCCTCGGCGTCCGACAGGACGTCGGCGGCTTCGGCCGAAAGGCGCAGCGGGCTCGAAATCGCGCAGAAGCCGCCCGAAGCAGTCGTGCACCCGGCAAGCGCCACAAGCAGCGCAAGCATCAGTCCCTTGCCCATGATTTCAGCTCCTTTCGAACAGCGTCCGCCGGCAGTGCGCCGACGTCGTTCTGCACCTGCTCAGCGACCGCGCGCGCCGCGGCCTCAGCGGCCGCCAGTTTGCCGCGCTCGGCCCTGGCGCCGGCCAGCCGCTGGTGAACGCCCCAGCAAAGGGCGGCGATGACCGATGCCAGGAAGCCCAGCAGCGCTTTGTTGCCAAGCAGGACGGCGAGGAGCGCGCTCACAGCAGCCACCCGGCGACAAGCCCGGCGGCAAAGCCGATAGCGTAGGGTTTCGCGGCTTCGAGATAGGCGATGAGCAGTTGTTGAAACCCTTCCATGTCAGTGCTCCCAGCCGGATTTGCGGGCCAGCCAGTGCCAAGTCTCGGTGACCGAGGCGATGGCGAGACCGGCGGCGATCTCCAGACCAGCTTGAATGTCGGGGTCGGAAGAAAATGCCGCCGCGTCGTCGGCGCCGAGCAGGCCACGCACGACCAGAACACCGGCGCCGTAACGCAAGCCGATGCGGATGAAGACGGCGATCATGTCGAACTCCTTGCGAAAATCGATTTCAGGATTTGAAGCAGCGCACGCCAGAACGGCAGGCGTTCGACGGGGCTGACGCGCCCGCCGGGAGACACCGGCGGCATCGCACTGCCGGGCTTCGGTGAGAGCGCTGATGGCTGGGGCGGGGTGCCCGGCAAAGGTGCCGGAGCGGGCTGTAGTGCCGACATCAACAGCGCCTGGGAACGGACCGACCGGATGCGATCGCTCCAACCCTTGCCGAAAACCGGCCAGGTCGGCAGCCGCCGCAGGAATTCCAGGCGGGCATCGCAAAGATCGTCGATGGCTGCGCCCGGTGGCCTGGCGCCGACAGCTTTGAGCGTGGCCGGGCCGATCCTGCCGTCCTGTGCGGTGCCAACTGCCGCCTGCAGATATTTAGCCGCCCTGCCCGGCCCACTGTTCACGGCGAAGTCGAAGACGGCATAGTCGACACCGCCGGGAAGCTCTGCGCCCGCAGCGGCATCCCAATAGAAGCGGCGATAGACCGTCGCCACCTGAGTATCCGTGATATGGCGAAGGTCGTCCTTCGTCGCATCCGCCTTCACGTAGCGGCGGAAATTGGCCAGCGTCACGCCCTTCATGGTTGCGCCGCCGGGATCGGCCGGATTGTCGGACCAGCCACCTTCGGATTTGAGGACGAGCGCAAGCGCCCGCGCGAAGTTGCGGTTCATTTTGTGCCTCTTTTGGGGTTGTGGGTTAGGGGCGAGGATTACCGCCGGATCGAGCCCGAGCGCTCGGACCAAGTTCACAGCATCAGGATCGTCGCTGTAGAGAGAGGGATCGTCCGGAGCGAACCAGCGGGCGAAATAGATCGGGTTGCCGGTGAGCATGCCATAGGCCTGCGGCATCTTGCCGCCGTCGATGATGCGGGCTTGCACTATGGATTTCAGCACAATGTGGCGGACTGCCGGGGCAGCACTGCAAGCCTAGCCATCCCATATTTGACGCGCATCTTCCGGGGCTTCAGGCACTTCGATGCCATTTTCAGGAAGCTCGAGGTCTTCACCATCAAAGCCGCCGAGATAGGCGCCATTGCCGTCAACGAAGTATTTTGTCATGGTGTCGCCTCAAAATTGGAAAGGGCTTTTTAGATGTGGCTTCTGTACCGGTATCAGTCCCTGCAAATTGGACTGGTGGCACTTGTCGCTCTTGGCGCCTATGTTGCGGTGCCGGATGGCTGCTATCGACAGGCGGCTTCTTTTTGGCTGTTTTGCCTGTATCGGTAAGCGTAGACATATACATTTCGCGGTATACGGGGTCGCCTTACGAGAAATACTGCGCTCAGCAGGATCTGCTGCAGGCCAGGAGAGAAGCCGCTAATAATTAGGCCCACGCTCGCACGACGAGCCTCCAGCTACTGTTGGTAATTGTGGTGCCTGCGCCGGTGCCTTTGGCGGTGATATCAACAGCGGTGGACGAAAACCGCACATTGATGTTGGTGGCGTCCGGGACCAGCGATAGACCTTTGTTGCCTGTACCGCCGCCCGGATTAGCCAGTACTTCGTCTCCAATGGAATACCCGGCATCTGCCGTAGTGCATTGCAGCACGGCAAAGTAGTTTTTTGGCTTGACGCCGAGTCCATGCGTTAGCGTCAGTGATCCGGCATTCGTGATGGTCTGCTGCGCGCTTTCATAAAACTTCTGAAGCAACGCCGTGGACGATTGGACATAGCGTGCATCCTGTTCGGCCTGCGACCATTGCAGCTTGATCCATCCTCCCCAGGCACCGCCAGCCTGCCTGCGCCGCCATAGCTTTTGGTCTGCCGCCGTAGTGTCGTTGACGAAATCATGCACCGTCTGCGTCCGGTAGCCAGTGCTGCCGTGCGCTTCCACAAACCCCAGGAACCAGTTTACGCCGTCCGGCGCATTAGCCGCCGCCGAGGCCATATACCAGCCATTGTCCAGGGCGTTGTTCCAATCGGTGATCGTCTGCGCGACGACACCAAGGTTGGAACGGCTATCAAGTTTCAGATCCAACCCAGCCTTGACGAACCCCGTTGTAGCCAACTGCGTGGTATTCGTTCCAGGCGCTGCGGTCGGCCCCGTTGGCGTCCCGGTGAATGTCGGGCTGGCCTTCGGCGCCAGGCTGGACACCGCTATCCCACTATCCTTCCCCGCCTTACCCGTGGTCCCGGCGAAGCTGACGATGTTGTCGGTCACGGAAGACGCAGGCCCCAAAAAATCTCCTACTCCCGTCCCGTCGGCGCCTCTGTCGCCGGCACGGTCGAACATCAGCCAGATGCCGTTGGCCGTCGTTGGCAAAGTGCCGGCGCCGCTGACATAGGTGAGCGTCAGCTTGCGGTAGCGCGTCGCGGCCATCAAATCGTCGCGCAGTTTCACCACTTTGCCGTCCTTGCGATGGTAAAGCCGAAATTCCTCGAACCAGGGCAGCAGCGTCGAAAACACCTTGAAGCGGCCGGACTGCATGCGGTCGAGCATCTCCATCAGCCCGGCCTCGACCGAGACCGAGCCGTCGGCGAAGCGGGCGTGGCCCGACAGCATGTTCAGCCCATGCGCGGAATATTGTCTGGCAAGTGCGGTGCCCGCCCCTTCCAGCGTCTCGCGGCGGCCGTCGCGCGGCCAGGCCCAGGGCAGCCACTCGCCCCACGGCTTCAGGGCCAGTACCTGCATGGCCGGCGTCTGCTGCGAGGCCCGCGCAGCCTTGGAGATATAGACGACATCGGCCTCCGTATCCCAGGCCAGCTCGACCGCGGCCGACGGATGGTCCCAGCCGAAATCGAGGGCGCCGATCCGCGGCCAGTAGCGCGGCAGCCGGAACGGCTCGCAGGCGATCAGCTCCTCGGCAAGCGGAAAGACGCGGCCGGAGCCCAGCACCGGAATGCCCTTGGCTCTGGCCTCGCGTTCATGCTCGGGATAGGCGGCAATGATCGCGGCTCGCTCGTCCGGCGAATAATGTTCGGCGTCATCGATGGTCATGAAGGTGACGTGACGGGTCATGGGGCCTGCCGGATTGATTCGGGATGCCGTGATATGGCTTTGTTCGCGCACGATATTTTTGGGCCGGAGCGCGGCGGGTCTTCCCTTCTCCCCTTGTGGGAGAAGGTGTCGCCGAAGGTGACGGATGAGGGGTGTTCCAGGGAACGCCGACGCCTCACTCCGCTGGAACACCCCTCATCCGTCTCGGCGCTATCGCGCCGATCCACCTTCTCCCACAAGGGGAGGAAGAGCGCGCACCTCACCCGTCAAAAACCGCAGCACCACATCGCTCATGCCAAGCAGCGGCGTGAACGTCACGATGGTGATGCCGCCCGTCGCGTTGGTGCGGGTCAGGCCTTCGGAATAGATATCGAGCGGCGGCTCCTCGTCGAACCAGACGCCGTGCAGGGTTTCGCCCTGCCACTTTTCGCGGCCCTTCTCATAGCTCTTGAACGACAGCACCGATTCATCGGCCTGCACGCCGCCGCCGCCGCACCAGCGCACCACGATGCTGTCGAGCGCGCCCGGGGCGCCGCGGCCCATGGTCGTGTGCAAAATGGCGTTGGCCGGGATCATGCCGGTGCCCCATGCCGCCTGCTGCTGCGGCGGGCCGACCAGCACGCGCTGCGGGTTGTCTCGCGTGCCCTCGCCGGTCACGCCGGCAGCCCATAGCCTGACGGGGGTGTCGAAGGTCTTGCCCTGCCACCACGCGGGATAGCGGCCGGTGAGATGCATGGCCCATTCGGCGCCGCCGGCCCTGGTCTTGCCCAGCTGGTTGCCGGCCATGAACAGACGTTCCCGGTTCTGCGCGCCGGCGGCGTGAAACTGCGCCTGCCTGGGATAAGGCCGGTAGGCGGCAAGCTGGTTAGTCCTGCGCCTGCGGTCCAGTTCCTGCAGCAGCGCCAGATAGTGGCGGCGCGTCTTCAGGCTGGTCGCCAAACGGCCCGAGGACGGCTTCGAGGCCACGGATGCGGCGGCGGATCTCGTCATCGCTCAGGGCTTCCAGATTGTCAGATGAAACATGCAAATCCTTGGCCAGATCTTTGGGCAGCACCGATTGCACGATCTTCAGATACTGGTCGGGCTTGTCGGCCCGGACCGCGGCAATCACGCCGGCGCCATGGGCGCGGAAATCGGCGCGAACCGCGTCGAGGAAATCATCGCCAAGCGTCTTCTTCGTCCGCTTCGGCTTGGCAGCGGCGGCAGTCGCCTTGCGGCCAAGACGAGAACGCGGCGCCGTCCGGTCAGCCATGATCCGAGATCCCGGCGGGCTCGGCGGTCGCTGCCTGCTTTGCCGGCCTTGCCCGCTTGATCTTGCCGGACTTGCGCCGTGCCGATTTTGGCCCTGACCGTTTTGGGGCGGCCTTGCGGGCTGCATCAGCGGCCGGCGCGTGGCGCTTTCCGGCAGGCACGGCTTTCAGGCTTGCCCTTGCAAGGCCGATCGCCCTTGCGTCGTGCGCGCCGCGCGGAAAACCGAAGCCGCCGACTGCATCGACAGGGCCACCGCGAACCATGCCGATCAGCACGCCCGGCACGACCGGCTCGATGCGGCCGATGCGCGCCTGCGGGGCAGCGCCCTCGAACACGCCAATGGCGCTGACGACCTCGCGGCCGTCATCGTCGGTGATGATGGTGGCATAGCGGTTGGACAAGGGAGGCCTCGCGGATAAGGCAGAATGAACCGAGGATAGCGTTCCTTCACGCCCCCCTCTGTCCTGCCGGACATCTCCCCCTCAAGGGGGGAGATTGGCAGCTCCGGGGTCGCGACCAATTTGCAGCGCTGACGATTGGCGAAAGCAAGGCGGCAGTCCGATCTCCCCCCGTGTGGGGGTTGAGGAGTGGTCCGCGCAGCGGACGGAAAGCCAATTGCTTGGCTTTCCGAACGACGAACGTCCGGCAGGCCAGAGGGGGGTGCTGTCCCGCCGACATCCGATACCGCACGTTGTGGGCATCAGGAAAACAAAACCCGCCTCGTGGGCGGGTCGGTGGCGCAAATCAGCACCATGGACAAATCATAGCAAAGCTGCCCTCACCCGTCAATACCAATAAGAAATAATTCCTAACTGTATACTGGACGTACCAGACGGATTTGCGATAACGAATCCAGGAGTTATCGCAATGTTCGATCTGACCAACGCCATTTACCACGACGCCGACAAGCCCGCGAGCATTTGGAGGCTATCCATTGGCCCCACGGCCCGTTCTGCCCTCATTGCGGCAATGCCAATCCTGAGCGCATTGCCAAACTGGCGGGCAAGTCCACGCGCCCCGGTGTCTACAAATGCAACGAATGCCGTGCGCCGTTCTCTGTCACGGTCGGCACTGTATTCGAGCGTTCCAAGATCGGCCTGCACAAGTGGGTGCTGGCTTCGCATCTGTATGCCTCATCCAAGAAAGGCATGTCCGCTCACCAGCTACACCGTATGCTCGGCGTCACCTACAAGACCGCTTGGTTTATGGCGCACCGCATTCGCGGAAGGAAGACGTGAAGTCTTCCGGGCCGCTTGGCGGCGAAGGCAAGACCGTCGAGGCCGACGAGACCTACATCGGCAAGCGTGAGACGCCTCGCGTTTCAGAGCAGCGCAAGGGCCGCCCCTTCACCAAGAAGGGCAAAGGCGGCGGCGCGCATAAGCGCATTGTGGTTGGTCTGGTCGAGCGCGGCGGCAAAGCCCGTATGTTCCATTTGAACGACGCCACGGCCTCTACCGTGCGCGATGTGCTGGTCCGCAACGTGTCTCGCGACACGACGCTCTATACCGACTCGTCGCGCTCTACACGCGCACTGGCGATGAACATGCATCGCACAAGACGAACAATCACGCCGCTGGCGAATACGTACGCTACGAAGGCGCAGAGACGATCCACTCCAATACGATTGAAGGCGTGTTCTCAGTGTTCAAGCGCGGCATGGTTGGCGTCTACCAGCATTGCGGCGAGGCTCACTTGCACCGCTACCTTGCCGAGTTTGATTTCCGCTACAATCGCCGCACAGCTCTTAAGGTGACTGACACCGAACGCCACGACCAGTTGCTTGCAATGATCGAAGGCAAGCGCCTTACCTATCGGCGGATTGGTGAAGCCGGTCACGCCTAAGCAGAAGGCGCGCCGGTTGATGGCAATTCGAAGTAGTAAGGGCTCTAGCTCGGGGCTTTGAACAGGCCCCGAGCGATCCAGCCCACCAAGCCCACGACAGCCACCGCTGTAGATCCAATAAGAGTGATGACGACCTTATCGTCCAGCTTGAAGGGGCAACTCGGAATTCCCTGTGCGATCAGGATAATCCCTGAGAATGCCGAGAAGACAATTAGGAAGCGGAATGCTTTGTCGGCGTACCCCTGCCTGAGATTTCGGTCGGCCCGCTGGTCAGTCACGCCTTCTTTTAGGCTGTCGATTTGCGTGCGCAGCTTCTCATTTTCCAGCCGCGCCTTCTCAAGCTCGTAAATCGCCTGAGACTCGTCCGTCTCTGCGGGCAACGACTCCACCTCGGCCCTTACCAGGGCCTTCATATCGGCGTCTGGCTTAGCGCTTTTCGGCGAGTCCACTGAAATAGTCCGCAATCACATTGTCTGGAATTACAACGCCGCGACGGCCGGGCTCAAAGACCCTCTCCCAAGGTGTGCCTCGCCGGTGGGTCAGGGATGAGAGCGTTGACGCCGGATAATCCGCATATGCCGCGTAAACTTGCTCCAAAACATCTCGCTCGTTCGGCTCCAAATTCTCGCGTGGGGCGTCAATTGGCTGCGTAACCGGATCAGGCCCCCACGGCGCTAGAGCGCGATACAGAGTGGGGATGACGGGACCAAACTCCCACGCCTGCACCTCGTCGCGGATAAGTGGATGGCGATGAAGAGCCATGTTCCAGCCGTGGGCAAAATAGACCAGCTTTTGAAGCTGCATATTTGAAAGCGCGCGACCGCCATCGCGTCTAGCGCGCTTAATGAACCAATTGGCTATAGCCCGCGAATCAACATATGGCATGGTGCCTCAATATGAGGAGTGCAAGCTAAAAGTCCAATTATTCAGGCTTTTCGGCCTTATTTTCGGACTTTGCGTCTTCTGGTCTGTCTTATGCTTTTCTTCATGGTGCGATCTGGGCGGCGTCTTCAGCATCCGCTGTACCGTCTCGTTGAAGCGTGTATCGTTGGTTTTGTCGCTATCACGGTTGGCTGATTCTTTCATTGGACCCTATCCAGCGAGAAGATTTTGAACGCGCCATCGGCAAGTTAGCCATCAATTGGGCTGCTGCCGAACACGGGTTCGACCACTGCATTTCTATCCTATTTTATGAGAAAGGCGCTAGCTCGCTAGTTACTACATTGCCCCTGAATGCGCGGGCAAAAATCCGATTCTTCCAAAAGGCGATCAAAGCAATACCAGAGCTTGCTGGGGCCGTTCCACGGGCTGAGGAGCTTGCGAACGCTGCCTTCAGAATCCTGGATGATAGAAACTGGTGCATCCACGGGACCGCATCCATGATTGGCGGCACGCTCTTCGAGCAACCCTTCAATCTGTCGCGCTTCGAACGACCAGCCATGGAATCCATAGAACACAAGGAGGTCACCATGGGTTTCATCCATGTGACCAGCGAATCATGCGCCAAACTAACGCTGGCTTTGGCTGTGTTCATGTTCAGGAAGTTCGGTCTGTTCACTGAGAACGAGGTCGAGGATGCGCTTCGCGGTGTCCGCGAAGATATCACCTTCTAGCTCCGCGTCCCTGCCTCTATTTGCGCTTTCAGATCAGTGCCGGCCTGTCGGCTCGAATCATAGGACATTTTCCCATACTTTCTCAAGTATATAATTAGGAACTAATTCCTACTTCGGTCAAAGCCGCGTCTTGGCGCGGCCGCGCATTGCGCAAGGGCAGCATCGATGGGATGCTGCGTCTCGTCGGAGAGCGCAATGAGCAATGTGACCAGTCACTATGGCAGCGGCGGCATCGTCGAGCGCATCCTGTCGGCTGTGCCGGACGCCAGGGCCGGCAGCCTCGCAGCCAAACAACTCTATCCGTTCGATCAGCTTCATGGCCGCGAGCTGATCGCCACGCAGGACCATGCCGCGCGTCTTGCGCCCTCCGCCGGCGATCGGGTTCTGGACATCGGCAGCGGCATTGGCGGCCCGGCCCGGTTCCTTGCCGAGACCTATGGGTGCAGCGTCGACGGCGTCGACCTGACGCAGGCGTTCGTCGTGGCGTCCCGCCGACTGACCGAGTTCTGCGGCCTCGGCGACAAAGTGCGTTTCCATGAGGCCGATGCGACAAGGCTGCCTTTTGCGGACGACACATTCGACGCGGCAATCTGCTTCTATGTCGGCATGAATATTGCTGACAAGGCGGCGGTCATTGGGCAAGCGTGGCGCGTGCTGAAGCCGAAGGCCAGGCTTGTCTGGACCGAGGCGGTGCTGGCGGACGGCGAGCCTCACTATCCCTTGCCTTGGGCGGTGTCGGCTGCGGTCAGCCATCTCGTCGACCGCGAAACCCTGAAGGTCTTGTTTGCTTCAGCCGGATTCCAGGTCGACGACGTCATCGACGAAACCGGCGATCACGTCGAGCTGGCGTTGAAACGGGCAAATTCCGGCATCGTGCCCTCGCCCGCCCAGCAGCAGGCCAATGCGATCGTGCTCGGCGCCGAGTTCGTGCAGCGGCGAAAAAACTACATAACCAGCCTGAGCGAGGGAAAACTCGCGTCAATGGCCATCATCGCTTCCAAGCCGGCCTGAAACAAAAAACCCGCCTCGGCGGCGGGTTGGTGGCGCAAATCACCACCATCGACAAATCATAGCATAGCTGCCCTCACCGGCCAAGATATGTCAGGAAAGAATTCCTACATCGACATCGATCGGAGACTCGGCGATGCTAGCGCTACCACATCCGGCGTCAAGTCATATGCATATGTTCTAAAGTGCCATGCCGTCGGCGGATGTTGTCTGATAACTTGCCCTTTGGCATCAAGGGGGCAAAAGAAGCCATGTCTGAGGACAAAATCCGAAATATAAATCTGACCGCCGACATCGTCGCGGCATTCGTGCGCAACAATTCTGTGCCGCCGGATAGCCTGCCGGCGTTGATCGAGAGCGTCAATGCAGCGCTCGCGGCCGTGGACAATCCCGTTGCTCCGCCGCAACCTGCGCCTGAGCCCGCGGTCAACCGCAAGCGCTCGGTAACGCCGAATTTCATTTACTGCCTCGAGGATGGCAAGAAGTTCAGGTCGCTGCGGCGTCATCTCGGCTCCGCCCATGGCATGACGCCGGAAGCCTATCGCGCCAAATGGGACCTGCCCGGTGACTATCCGATGACGGCGCCCAGCTACGCCGCCAAGCGCTCGGAGCTGGCAAAGGAGTTCGGGCTCGGCATCAGGACACCCGAGGCCCCGGCCGCCAAGGCGCCGGCCAAGAGCAAGACCAAGGCGTAAAGGCACGCCCCCTCCGTGCCGTACGCCTGCTGGAGGACGATCGTGGTGGCCGGAGAGCCCAATGACGTTCGCGTGGAACGTGTCGACCGCCGCCAATGGGCGGTGCTGGTTGCCGAGAATGGCACGGTGACCCAGCATCTGTTCATGGCCCAGGAAGCGGCCGAGGAGTTTGCCGACGGCGAGCGGACAAGGCTCGGCCTTCCCGCCAGGCCGCCGGCGGCGGATCCGCTGGCCTGAACAGTCCTTCAACCGGCTGCAGCATATCGCCGGCACTTGCGGCGGATCACAAGACGCAGCCTTCTACAGGCATCGACCGACTGGTCATTAGCTGGCTCTTATGGAATCATTCCACTCCAACTCGGGGGAGAGCGGGATGGACAAACCAGCCATGGCATCCGTGTTCAGGATGCGGCAAGCGCCAGCCACTGTTTCGGGCGTTCGCAGCGTCGGCCAAGGCCAGGCCGATCCGGTCATCGGCAGAAGGCCGCTCGGCGAGGCGATCCGCTTCGTCATCGACGCCCACCCCCACTACGACATCAGCGGCGTTTCGATCGCCTATGGCGACGGCTCGGCCCCTCGCCTCGGCAGCCGGGAGGTCAAGGCGCTGTGGGCCGAATATGGCCGCCGCTGGATGGAAGAGTAGCGCAGGCCATCGGCCGACGCCTATCGCTTGCATCCGCGTCCGGATCGTAACAGCGGCTCATGCGTTGAGCGTGAGCCAAATGGGAGCAACAGCCATGAACGTCGCCAATCTGCAACTCGAAGGCCTGCTGATGGCCGTCGCTTCGATCAATCAGGTGCTGGTGCGCAAGGGCCTGCTCACGGTCGAGGATATCGACATTGCGCTGCGCAAGGCCGAGGCTATCGAAACCGGCGAGGAGCGGTCCGACGGCATGTCGGAGTCCAACCGAGACGCCGTCAACTTTCCGATCCGACTGCTGGAACTGGCCAATCAATGCCAGCCGGAGGCGGACATGCCGTCCTTCTCGAAACTGGCCCGCATGGTCGGCCAGATGAAGGAACCCTACAACGACCAGATGTGAGGCGGTCTGCCGACGCGGGGCCTCACCCTCGGCCGAGCTTCGATGCCAGCACGCTGCCCGGTCCATGGACGGCGGCGAACAGCAGGCCGGCGGCGAACGGGAAATGGGACATGAAGGCGCCGAACTCGGCCTGGTTGCCGGCCCAGTGCGACGGACCGTGGAAGGCAAAGCCGAGGAAGACCACGTAGACGGCGGCGATCAGGGCGGCCGGCGTGAAGAACGCTCCGGTCAGCAAGGCGATCACCAGCAGCGTTTCGAGGATCGCGGCGCACCAGGCCAGAAACAGCGGGAAGGGAAAGCCGGCGGCGGCGATGTAGCCGGCGGTCATGCCCATATCCATGAACTTGAAGGCTGCCCCCATCGCGAACATGGCGGCCAGGGTCAGGCGGGCGATGAGAATGGCCGCGGTCTGCCACGGCGATTGAACGGCTTCCATGATGTTCTCCAAAGGTTTGCAACGGGTTCGTCCCAAGGACGGGCGCCACGCCTCCGATCCTACACCAGCCCCCGAAATTCTTTCCCGGCAAAGCCGGACCTCGCAAAAGGAGGCGCTTGCAATCCTCTTGCCGCGCGTGGCCGCTCAGAGCTTCGCCATCAGCTCCCGCCCCAGCCGCTTCGGCGGCTCGGCCCGAAGCACCACATTGGTCGTCACCGCGCCGTAGCGGCCGATGGCGTCGACGATGCTTTCGAGGTCGGGCGGCGACGGGACGACCACCTTGACCAGAAAACAATCCTCGCCGGTCACCCGCAGCACCTCAACCACTTCCGGCATGGCCGCGAATTTCTTCAGGCAGGTCTGGATGTGCTCATGCGTGGTGCGCAGGCGGATCATGGCCATGGTGCCGAGACCAAGGGCGGTGGGATCGATCGCGGCCCGGTAGCCGGCGATGATGCCGCGCTCCTCCAGCCGCTTCACCCGCTCCGACGTCGCGGGCTGGGACAGGCCGACGCGGCGGCTGAGTTCGGAAATGCCGATGCGGCCGTCCTCCTGCATGATCTCGATGATCGCCATGTCGGTGGGGTCGAGCCGTGGCCGGTAATCGCCGTTTCCCATGAACACCTTCAATCCATCGGAATTCTTGGTCGCTTTCCGATGATCTCTCATTCCGCGAACAAGGAGAAGACCTAGAATTAGGGCATCATCTGCGGCGAAGAAACAGGATTTTCCATGACCGACTTCATCATTCTGCCGGGCAGCGGCGGATCGGGCGAGGCCCACTGGCAGACACGCTGGCAGCAGGCCAACCCGGCGATGCGCCGCTTCAGCCCGGCAAGCTGGGAGCTGCCGGATTTGGACGACTGGGTGGCGGCGCTGGACGTCGCGGTGTCACAGGCAAAGACCCCGCCGGTGCTCATCGCCCACAGTCTCAGCTGCCTGCTGGTCGCGCATTGGCAGGCGGTGTCGAGCCGTCGGATCGGCGGGGCGTTTCTGGTTGCGGTTCCCGACCCGGCCTCGCCGGTCTATCCCGCTTACGGAATTCCCTTCGCCGAGACGCCGCGCGGGCCGCTTCGCTTCCCCTCGCTGATCGTGGCCAGCACCGACGATCCCTATGATCCGAACGGTTATGCCCGTGAGAAAGCCGCACAATGGGGCAGCGAACTGCACATCGCCGGGCCGCTTGGTCACATCAACAGCAATAGCGGGCTGGGCGACTGGCCGGCGGGAATGGAGTTGCTGACGGCCTTCGTGAGAGAGAGACAGGCCGACCACGCAATCGCACCATAGACGCCCGAACCGTGCGCCGCGGGCTTGCCCCGACTTGTCCCGCCAGCTATCTCTCGGGAGGGCGTTTGTGAGGGAGCCTGCGAATGGTGTCCGTCCGATATCTGGTCCGCGATGTCGATCTGTCCATCGCGTTTTATACGAGTCATCTGGGCTTCGCGCTGAAGCAGCAATTCGGTCCGGCGATGGCCATCCTGACGCGCGGCGACCTTTCGCTCTGGCTCGCCGGTCCCTTGGCGTCGGCAGCCAGGCCGATGCCGGACGGCCGGACACCCGAGCCGGGCGGATGGAACCGCTTCGTGCTCGAGGTCGAGCAATTGCCGTCAATCGTGACTAAGATGGGCGAGGCCGGCGTGGGGTTCCGCAACCAGATCGTCGAAGGTCCGGGCGGGCGACAGATTCTTTGTGAAGACCCGTCCGGCAACGTGATCGAGCTGTTCGAGCCAAGCTAGGCTTCGGCCGTCGCCTCGGATTCGGCGCCGGGCTTTGGCTGGCCTTCCCACTGCCGCTCCGCCTCTGCTTTG
Organism: Mesorhizobium sp. P160187; assembly: GCF_057766425.1. NCBI lineage: Bacteria > Pseudomonadati > Pseudomonadota > Alphaproteobacteria > Hyphomicrobiales > Phyllobacteriaceae > Mesorhizobium > Mesorhizobium sp. P160187. Next base: position 1,109,494 of record NZ_JBYMDX010000005.1, on the reverse strand, counting down.
CGCTTCGGACAATCCTCGTAGTCATGCTCTCGCGAACCGCAATAGGAGCAGCATTTTGCCGGCGTGTCGGTTCGAAGCATTGTGGCCATGCACAAGAATGCACGAAAATTCATCCGGTTGCAGCAGCGTCTGCGACGTCGCTGCTGGGATGCGTGACCGCCAGCCTAGCGCCGCCCTCAACAGCCGCCGCCGAGGATCGGCAGAATCTCGGCGGCAGACATTGCGCGCGGCGCGTATTCGTCCGGCCTATATCAAAGTTAAATGCGGATGCTGGGCGTGAGGTGGTAGGTGATCGCGATGGGGGGACTCTCAACGCGCTCGAGGTGTCCCATGGACGTTCGAAATCTGATTGCCAAACTGTCGGCCGCGGTATTGCACCGCCGCGCCGCGTCTTCGCCGATACTGTTCAGGCCGATCCGCAACTCGCTCGCCGACATCCCGTTGAAGCCGGCGCCGCGGCCGCCTTATCGTCCGCATCGGCCGATCTGGCCGGCAAGCAACATGTAGCTCGCCGGGCTGCAACCAGTTTGTGATTTCCTCGTTTATGGCGATCCCGTTTTCAAGGAGGCAAGTGATGAGATCGATCCGGGCGAGGCGCGAATGGTTTGGATGGTGAGCGCATGAGCCGTTTTCTGCCCCTGACGATCAGATTCGTGGACGGCAGCGCGATGACGGTGTCGTCGATCGCCGACGCCAGGAGGGCGCTCGGCGGAACATGGAAGAACAAGCAGACGGCGGCCTACAAGGCGGCCGACAGGCTGGTGGACGACGCGTTGAACGGCATTTGCCGCCCGGACATCGCCTTTGCCGCTTTCCAGAATGCCGCCGCCCAACAGGGCTTGCTGAAGCCGGCCAAGCCAAGTGCCGCCCTTGCCATGCTCGACGAATTGGCGTCGCTGGATGGGCATCGTTGAAAGACCGGCTGACGGATTGCCGGCGATGTCATGGCGAACGCCGGATGGCCTATCTCGGCTCGCGATTCATGCTGAGATAAGTCGGGTCGAACTCGGCGATTTCCACCAGCTGCTGCCAGTCCAGAATGGTCACCATGTAATTCGCCCAGCCGATCACACCGATCTTGCGCAGCGCGCCGATGACCCGGTTCATGTGGACCACCGAAAGCCCAAGCACATCGGCCAGTTCCGCCTGCGACAGGGGAAGCCGGAAACTCATGCCGTTGGTCTGCTTGACCACTTGGAGCCGGACGAACAGCTCGCACACAAGATGCGCCAGGTGCGAGGTCTTGGACCGCCGGCCCATGGCCACGATCCATTCCCGGTGAATGGCGCCATCGACGAGCGTGTCCAGCCACAGCAAGCGGCTGAGATGAGGCGCCTGTTCGGTGATCGTCCTTAGCCGACTGTGGTCGGCGGCGATCACCCGGCATGGCGACAAAGCTATAATGCCATGGTCCATTGTCTTGAGCAGGAAGGCGTGCAAATCGACAAAATCGCCGGGCACCTGCAACGAGGTGAACTGGCGGCCGCCATCCTCCAGCACCTTGTAGCGCGCCGCCAGACCCTCGATGATGAGCGTGCTGTAGCCTGGCCTCGATCCCTCGGAAACGATGTCCTGACCGGTGGCAAAATCCATTTCGATGGTCATGGCGGCGGCCAGCAGCCCCTTTTCCTGCTCGGACAAAGCGTCATGCTGGCCAAGGTTGAGATAAAGCGGTTCTAGCATCGAGGATCCAGTTCGAGATTTCGTGGACATTCGTGGCCTAGCCAAACGCCGGAGATCGGGTGCGGTTGCAATCGGCCGGCACGGCGACGGCTCCTGGCAGGAAATCTGCTCAGGACACAGTCGCATGGAACCATGGGTGCGGGTTGGGATTTAATCCATGTCGCTCAAAAATGGCCCCGATTTTGAGACAACGACATGCATAAAAACACAGACCTGAAGCGCGTCGCCTGCGTCCTTCAACCGCGATGCGCCTTAGCGTTCTCACGCAGGGATCCTTGCACACATGGAACGGTTCTACTTCGACTTGTACAACGCCGAGACCCAGATTGATGAAGAGGGGCAGCTTTTTCCCAGCCGGGAGCGTGCGGGAGCCGAAGCGCTGCGCATATTGCACGATGTGGCGCGCGACGAGATACCGGAGGGCGACCACCGGCGGATCACCGTCAAGATGCTGAACGAGAACAGGGAGCAGATATTCGAAGCGTCGCTGACCATGGCGTCGCTGTGGAGTTGAACTCGTCGACCCTGTCGAGGACTGTATGGAACCTCTTGCCCTCCCCTCTGTTTCCTAAGGAGGGGCCAGCGGCAGAAGCTGCACGGCTGATTCACTGGAGGCATCTATGTCCTTGCAAAAGCTTCATCCCGAGCAGGTCGACGACACACGCAGGCTTGCCTATTCGACCTTTGCCCCGGCGCTGATCGGTTCGCTCACCAAGCGTCTGGCGCGGTGTCAGGGCGTCAAGGAACTGGGCGCCCTGGAAAAGTCGCTCATCCGTTTGATCGAAGACTCCGATGTCGATGGGCCGCAAGCCGAGGCGATGAAAGAGTTCGCCATCGAGCTGGTGGTGTCGACGATATCGGAAGCCCGCGCTCACCCCGACACCAAGAGCGATGTCGAAGCCGTTGGCGAGCGCCGCGCCGAAGGCCGCTCCGAGAACCCGCAGACGCTCGAGGAGCAGTTGCAATCAGGGCTCGAAGATAGTTTTCCGGCCAGCGATCCGCCCGCCGTCGTCTCGACCGCCATTTCCGGCGCCTCGAAGGACCTTGTCGGTACAGATGAGGTGTTGCGCCGCAAGAAGGAGGCGGCGCAGCGAAAGCAGGAAAAGGCCGACGCCGGTTAGCCGGACAACTCGCGCGAGCCCGAGGCGATGAGAAGTCGTCAGCCGAAGCGCTTTTCCGGCGACTGTCCGCTGGCCGGTGACTGTTCGCCGGCCCGCGCGACGATCGCCTCGAGCGGCTCCGGCCGGTGAAGCAGAAAACCCTGGCCATAGGCCACGCCCATGCCGCGCAGAATGTCGAGCGCTTCCTGCTGCTCGATCTTTTCGGCCACCACCGCGCAGCCGAGACTTTTGGCGATGCCCGCTATGGCCGAGACGATCTCGCGATCGAAACGGCTTTCCGCGATATTCTCGATGAACGAGCCGTCGATCTTGATCTGATCGACCGGAAAGCGCCGCAAATATTCGAACGAGCTCATGCCGGCGCCGAAATCGTCGAGGCTGACGCGGCATTGCCGCTCGCGCGCCTTGCGCACGAACTGCTCGGCGGCGTCGAAATTGGTGACGGCCGCGGTCTCGGTGATCTCGAAACCGATGCCGGAATGCGGCGCCCCGGTCTCGGCGATGACGGCGTCGACGAAATCCCATAGCAGCGGATCGCTCAGCGTCTGCGCCGACAGGTTGAAGCCGAGCAAGATGGCGCCTGACCGCATCGCCGCGCCATGCTGCGAAAGCGCTGTCTTGATGATCCAGCGGTCCAGCCGCGAGGCAATGCCGAAGCGCTCGGCGACGGGAATGAATTCGTTGGGTGGGATCAGCTTGCCATTGCGCCCGGCAAGCCGCGCCAGCACCTCGACATGGCGGCTCTCCTGCCAAGGCTGGCCCAGAAGATGGATCTCCTGGCCGAACAGTTTCAGCTGCCCGTCATCCATGGCGTCGACCGTGTCGGCGGCGACACGCGCCGCGTTGAGGCCGCCGGAGCCCGACGCCGCGTCGGCCGAAAACACCGCGAAGCGATTGCGCCCGGCCGCCTTGGCGGCATAGCAGGCGTCGTCGGCGCAGGCCAACGCATCGGCAACCGTGGTGGTGGTGTCCTCGACGAAGGCGATGCCGATGCTGGCCGCGAGCTTTCGCGAGGTCGCCGGCAGTCCGAGGTCGGCGTCACGGACCGCCGCAAGGATGGCGCCCGCCAGCGCCTCGGCTTTGGCCGATTGGCAATTGGGCACCAGCAGCGCGAACTCGTCGCCGCCGAGGCGCGCGGCGCGCGCCGTTGACGGCAGGCAACCCAATATGCCGGCGGCGACGCCCTTCAGCGCCAGGTCGCCGGCGGCGTGGCCGGCAAAGTCGTTGAGCGCCTTGAAGTAGTCGAGATCGACATAGAACACCGCCAGCGGCAGAAGCCGCTTCATGGCGATGTGTTCGGCCAGCAGCCGGTCGAAGGCGGCGCGGTTAAACAGGCCGGTCAGCGCATCGTGGTGCGCGGCGTAGGCGAGTTCCCGCTCGCGTTTCTTGTCCTCGGTGATGTCGCGCACGGTGCCGAGAATCTGGCCCGCCGTCTCGGGCGCCGCGATAAAGCGCACCAGCGATTCGACATGGCGGATTTCGCCGTCGCGCCTGACGATGCGGTATTGCGCGGCGACGACGCCGTCGGTCGAAAGCGGCGCCAGATGGGCGCGCTCTGCGGCATCCTTGTCGTCGAGATGCAGATAGGAATGCCAAAGGTCGGCAGCCACCTCGTCGGTGTCGGCGACCAGGCCGAATATCTCCCTGGTGCGGGCGTCCCAATAGCTCTTGTTGGCGTCGATGTCGTGATGCCAGATGCCGGTGCCACTGGCCGCCAGCGCCAGGCGAAAGCGCACATTGACCCGCTCGAGTTCGGCTTCCGCCTCTTTCTGCCGGCTGATGTCGGTCTGCACGCCCATCAGCCTGACCGGCTTGCCCGTCTCGTCACGCTCGACAATGCCGCCGCGGTCCAGCACCCAGATCCAGTGGCCGTCCTTGTGCTTGAGGCGCAGCTCGGTCTCGATCGAGGCGGTCAGGCCGGAAATGTGCCGCTCGCCGCTGGCCAGCGCCCGCTGGCGGTCGTCGGGATGCGTCAGCTTCAGCCAGAGGTCGTCGCTGTTGGCAAGCTCGCCATCCTCATAACCCAGCATGTGCGACCAGGTCGGCGAATAGAAACAGTCGCCGCTCACAATATCCCAGTCCCATACGCCGAGATGAGCGCGTTCGAGCGCAAGCGCCCAGAATTCGCCGTTGCGTATTTTCTCTTCAGCCATGCCCTGGTTTCGCTCACTCCGTCGCCGCCACTATGCACGCAAGCAGAGAAGAAACCGTTACCGGGTGCGCCGCGCCCACAGTGCGGACAAGGCCTGCAATCGGATCGTATCCTGCCGTGTTGCGCCATCAAGCGATCGGGATTCCTCATGCCATGGGCGCCCTGATTGGAGCCGCCCGGCCCGGCCCGGGTTCGACGATCCTTATCGCGCGGCGGCGCGCATTGTCCTCGAGCAGGCCGCGCAGTTCCTCACGTCCGCGGGCAATGCGCGACATCAGCGTGCCGGCCGGCACGCCGAGCATCTCGGCGGCCTCGGCGTAGGAAAAGCCCTCGATGGCGACCATGGTCAGCGCGGCACGGCGGTCGGGGCTGATCGCCTGCAGCGCGTCGATGATCTCGCGCGCAGCGACGTTCTCCAGCTGGTCGGCGGGAGAGGCCTGCACCTCGCCGGCCTCCAGCGGCAGCATCGAGGCCTCGCCACGCCGGTTCACCTTGCGCATCTGGTCAATGAACAGATGATGCATGATCGTGAACAGCCATTTTCGCGGGCTCTCTCCCGTCTGCCAGTTGTCCAGCCGCAGCAGCGCCCGCTCCAGGCAGTCCTGGACGAGATCGTCGGCGGAATCGCGGTCGCGCAGCAGCGAGCGCGCATAGCGGCGCAGGCGCGGGATTTCGTTGAGAATGGCTCTCTGCTTTTCGTCCATGACATTTTGTCTTTGTTTCGGCATGCCGTTGCCGCAAAACCGCTGCGCCCCCGGGTGAGGACAGCTTTGGCTGATCTGAAAAATTCCTCTGTTCATGCCTGTCGTCGGCTCCAAAAACGCTGGGCACTTTTGGGCGACAGGCATGACGCGCTAGCGCGGCGTGGCGTCGATGGCGACCCGGTCGGGATAGAAGGCGCCGTGGGCGCGAATCTCGGCCATCTCGTCGAAGGGCTGCTCATAGGCCCACATCGCATCGTTGCCGGTTTCACACGCCGGCAGCACGTTCCAGTAGCTGGCGTCGCCCTTGTAGGGGCACAGCGTCGACCGCTCCGTCTTCCTGAGCTTGCGGAAGTCGATGTCCTCGAACGGGATGTAGAAGGAGAAGGGATGGGGCGGCTCAGTCACCATTTTGGCTTTTGCCGAGGAAGCGATGATGTTGCCGCTTGCAAACACGACGACACGCCCGTTGAAGGGCTCGACGGTGATCACCTTGCCCGGATTGCGCCTGAAGCCGGGTGACGGGTTCGCATGCTGATCCATGACTGCTCTCCTTGTCCGCTGGTGGTTCGATGCCGGTCGACGGCGTCAGCTCTCACTGGTCACTGATGGGCCGGCGACAGCGGTCACACGCGACAGCTTCTGGCGCTTTTCGAGCTGTGGCTTTTCATAGATCTTCTTCATCGTTCTTCCTTTTCTGACGTCTGGCAGCCGGTCCGCGCGGCTGCCGGCCGTGGATCATGGCTCCAAGGGACAACAGGCGCATCTCCCGTCCGGCCGATGCGCCGCCGAAGGAAATCCGGGCCAGCGTGGCAAGAACGATTCGCATGTGTTTCGCCGCGATCCGACGGCGGTGGATTTATCTCAGCCGGGACGGCCATGCTTGGGCCGGGCGGAACACGGTTTTGGCGAATGCGGCCCTGTCAGCACGACCGCAAGGCTTGGACAGGCGCGAACAGCTACCGGCGCGGCTATGGCGATGGCTGCTTGGCGCCGGTGCACGCCGCGAAATATCGATAACAAAGGACGACAGGTGAGACTCTACAAAATCAAGATGATTTGCCAGATATTTCGCCTTTTCGGCACGAGAAGCAAAATAAATTTTCGACAGACGAACTTTCACTTCGGAAAAATGTCCATTTCATCTCTGTTAACCAAATATTAACCAAAATTACCCGATACATACCGAAGTTATTCGCTGTCGTAATCCGAATCTAAGTTGTAATAATCATTACACAGTTCGCTTCTGACATTACTGTATCGTTGATGTCTTGCGAAGCATGCAACGGAGGAGCTGTAGGAGTGAAATCCGGGTCAAGACTGTGTTGCGAGGAACGGTCTGCCCGACGGAGGAAACACGCATGAGATTGCTGAAATATGCGCTGCTGGCGGGAGCGTCGCTGCTTCCCATCCTGCCCGCGATCGCCGCGACCGCGACGGGCAGCATGAATGTCCGCATCACGATTACCGACGAATGCAAGGTGCAGACGGCGAGCGATCTCGATTTCGGCTCGCACGGTGTCATTGATGCGAATGTCGACCAGACCAGCACCATCAACGTGCAATGCACGACCGGCAAGTCCTACAATGTTGGTCTGAGCGCCGGAGCGGGCGCGGGCGCAACGGTTGCTGTTCGCAAGATGACCGGGCCGGCGTCGGCGACGATCGACTACACCATCTACAGGGAAAGCACCCGGACGCAGCTTTGGGGCACCACGATCCCCACCGACACGGTCGGCGGAACCGGCAACGGCGCCATTCAGCCGCTGACGGTCTACGGGCGTGTTCCACCGCAGACGACACCGGCGGCGGGCCTCTACACCGACACCGTTGCGATCACCATAACGTACTGACAATCGATACCAACACGAGGACGATCATGCGATCCATGCTTTCATGCATCGGAGCCACGGCTGTTCTGTTGCTGTGCGCCGGTCTCTCACAAGCCGCTTCGCTCAGGGTGGCGCCGACAGGTCTCGAGCTGATCTCGCCCGACGCCTCGGCGGTTCTCAACCTCAGCAACGATGACCCCAAGCGGCCGATCAATGTGCAGATACGCGTCTTCGCCTGGAGCCAGTCTGGCGGGATCGAGACGCTGACGCCGACTACGGACGTCGTCGCCAGCCCGCCATCGACCAAACTCGGACCCAATGCCCAATACGTGGTTCGCGTCGTGCGCGTCAGCAAGGCGCCGGTGCGGGCCGAGGAAAGCTACCGCGTCATCGTCGACGAGTTACCCGACCCGTCGCGCAAGAAGGCCGGTACGGTCGCGCTCGCGCTGCGCTACTCCGTGCCGGTGTTTTTCCGCGACGCCGATGCGGCCGCGCCGGCAGTCGCCTGGAGTGTTTCGCGCAAGGGCGGCAGTCTTGTGCTGACAGCCAGCAATACCGGTGAAAGTCGTCTCCGCTTGTCCAACCTATCCCTGACCCAGAACGGCAAAAAGCTCGGCAACCGAAACGGGCTCGTCGGTTATGTCCTGGGCGGCGCGACCATGCAGTGGCCGATCGGCAGCGGCAAATCACTGTCAGCGGGCTCCGTGCTTTTGAAGGCACAGAGCGATCTTGGACCCTTCGATGCCAACGTTGCCGTCAAGGGCAAGTAGCGTCGCTGTCATCGTCGCGGTTGCGACTTTCACACCTTGCTTGGCGGTGCGTTCGCAGGAATTTCCGGCCGTGACGAACCTCGAACAGCTGGCTTCCGTTTTGCCAGCGGGCCGCAGCCTCTATCTCGAGGTGTTCATCAACGACGTTTCGACCAAGCTGGTCGGCAATTTTATCGAGATGCCGGATGGTGGGCTGGCGGCGGCGCCCCAAGAGCTGAAGGAGGTCGGCCTGAAACCGCCGGAGGACATAGCCGACGCCGGCGGCCTGGTCAGGCTCGACCAGTTGGCCGACGTTTCGTTTCGGATCGATGAGGTAGCCCAGCGCCTCTACGTCACCGCCGCCAATGACAGCCGCGAGGCGCGCATGGTGGATCTCGGCTTGCGCTTGCAGGACCGGCCGGCGCCGCAATCGGGCTTGGGCGCGGTTCTCAACTATTCGCTGTTTGCCAGCTCCAACACATTGTTCGACAAGGACGTCGAGCTGTTCCAGGGCGTTTCCGGCGGCTTCGATGCGCGCGTGTTCAGCCCCTATGGAACGCTCAGCCAATCCTTCATCGCCGGCTATTCCGACGGCAGGCTGGGCGGCTTCACGCGGCTCAACACGACATGGAGCTATTCCGACCCCGACCGGCTGATGACCTATCGGGCCGGCGACTTCATCTCCGGTGGATTGTCGTGGACGCGTCCGGTCTATCTCGGCGGCATCCAGGCGCAACGCAACTTCCACCTGCGATCGGACCTGGTGACGCTGCCCCTGCCCTCCTTCGGCGGCACGGCGGCTGTGCCGTCGACGCTCGAGGTCTATACGCAGAACGTGCGCAGCTATTCCGGCGACATCCAGCCCGGGCCGTTCCAGGTCACCAATCTGTCGGTGTTCACGGGCGCAGGACAGGCGCAGGTGGTGCTGCGCGACAGCCTGGGCCGCGAGACCACGGCCACCTTGCCGTTCTATGCCTCCAGCATGCTGCTGCGCCAGGGACTGCTCGACTTTTCCGTCGAGGCAGGGATGGCGCGGCGCAATTTCGGCATCTCCTCCGACGATTATGACGGCCGCGTCATGGGGGTCGCCAGCGCGCGTTACGGCGTGACCGACCGGCTGACATTGGAAGCCCATGCCGAGGGCGGCGCCGATCTGATCAATGGCGGCATAGGTGCTGCCTTCCCGCTCGGGGCATATGGCGCAGCTTCGCTGGCCGTCGCCGGCAGCCATCATGACGGACGCACCGGGTCGCTGGTCGATGCCAGGGCCGAGTTCGGTTATGACGGCTGGGCGATCAACGCCCGCATGCAGCGGTCATTCGGCGGCTTTGAAGATCTCGCTTCGGTGACGGCACAGCCGGTCATACTCGATCCCGATGATTTCACCCGTTTCAGCGCCGGCGTGCCGCGGGCGGTCGACCAGGTGACGCTCAGCGTGCCGATGCCGATCGACTTCTCCAGCCTCAACTTCTCCTATACCCACCTCAAGGATGCCGAAGGCGAGACCAGCCAGATCGTCGGCCTCTCCTATAGTCAGGCGATCTTCAAGCGCAGCACGCTCTATGCCACCGCCTTCGCCGATCTCGACGACGACAGCAGCTATGGCGTGTTTGCCGGGATTTCGATCCCGTTCAACGACGAGATCTCGGCGTCGACAGGCGTCGAGCAAGGCCCTGACGGCCTCAATGTCACTGCCGACCTCGCCAAATCGGAGCGGGCCGAGGACGGCAGCATCGGCTGGCGGCTGCGCACCTCGGAGGGCGAGGTCCCCAATCGTTCGGCAGCGGTCAGCTACCGCGCGCCGTTTGCGCGTTTCGAGGCCGGCGCCCAGCAATTCGACAAGGACTTTCGCGTGACCGGCCAGATGGACGGCGCCATTGCGGTCGCAGGCGGCGGGGTGTTCGCCACCAACCGCATCGACGATGCCTTTGCCGTCGTCGATGTCGGCACGCCTGATGTCGAGGTCTTGCATCAAAACCGGCCGGTAGGCAGGACCGACAGCAAAGGCCGCATCCTGGTCACCGGGCTCAACTCCTATGAGCTGAACACGGTCTCCATCGACCCCAAGAATCTACCAGTCGACGCGGATGTCCCGGCTACCAAGGAGACCGTCGTCCCAGCCGACCGCAACGGCGTCGTGCTGAAGTTCGGCGTGTCCGAGGCGGCACAGGCCGCGCTGGTGACGCTGGTCGACTCGAGCGGAACGCCGCTCGAAGCCGGACTGTCGGGACGCGTCGATGGCGGCACTGAAGACTTTGTCGTCGGCTATGACGGGCAGGCCTATATCAAGGGCCTCGGCAAGCAGAATTCCGTGCAGGTCGAGCGCGCGGACGGCGGTTCATGCCGGGCAGAGTTTCCCTTCGAGGCGGTGCGTGGCCGGCAGGTGGTGATCGGGGACGTGGTGTGCCAATGAACATCCGACGCCAGGTGCTGCGCGCAACGTTCATCATTGTCCTTATGCTGCTGCCGTCGCTCGCCCGCGCGCAAAGCTGCAGTTACACCGTCACCAGTTTGAATTTCGGCCTCATCGACACGCTGTCGGGCACCGCGGCGACATCGACAGCCACCTTCACCGCGACTTGCAGCGGCAGTTTGCCATTGCTGCTGCCGGTCCTGGTGTGTCCGCATATTGCCGCCGGCACCGGCGGTGCAACCTCGGCGGCGGCCCGGCAGATGGCGAGCGGCGTCAACAGCCTCAACTATCAACTCTATTCGGACCCCGCAATGACCGTTGTCTGGGGCACCCATAACTGGGCCTATGCCTCGCGCCCGCCACCGCTGCTGCTGAGCCCCAATCTCTTCGGCAACTCAACCGACACCCTGACGCTCTATGGGCGGGTTCCCGGCGGCCAGGCGACCGTCCCGCCGGGCACCTATGTGTCGACATTTTCGGGCGGGCAACTCGAGTTCCGCTCCCGGACAACCCTGTTGAGCAGCAGCTGCGACACCGGCGCGGGCAACTTGGGCACCAGTCCGACCTTCACCATCAACGCCACGGTCGCGGCAAACTGCCTGGTCGCCACCCAGAACATCGATTTCGGCCCCAAGGGGGTGCTCGACGCCAATGTCGACGCCACCGGCCAGGTTACGGTCACCTGCACCCCGTCTACCGCGTACACGGTTTCCCTCAATGGCGGCACGACAGGGGGCACGCCGACCACCCGCAAAATGTCGAAGGGCGCCGAGAGGGTCACCTACGGCCTCTACAAGGATCTGGCGCGCTCGCAGCCCTGGGGTGACGCCGGAACGCCGGGAAGCACGGTGGCCGGCACCGGAACCGGTACGGCCCAGGCGCTCACCGTCTATGGCCGCGTGCCGCCGCAGACGACGCCCTCGGCCGGCGTCTACACCGACACGGTGGTGGTGACCATCACCTATTGATCGCGGCCCGCCTCGCCGTTGGCCGGCGCCAGCCAGCGCGCGTAAATCTCGCCGACGATGCCGCGGCGAAAGACCAGCACGCAGATCATGAAGATCAGGCCGGTGGCGATGGTCACCGGGAAGCCGGAGGTGGCGAGCGTGTTTTCCAGCCCGACGACGAGGCCGGCGCCGACGACAGGACCGACCATGGTGCCGATGCCGCCGAGCAGCGTCATCAGGATCACCTCGCCCGACATCTGCCAGGTGACGTCGGTCAGCGTCGCGAACTGGAAGACGATCGCCTTGGTGGCGCCGGCAAGCCCGGCAAGGGCTGCCGACATGACGAAGGCGGCGAGCTTGTAGCGGCCGACCGAATAGCCCAGCGAGATGGCACGGTTCTCGTTCTCGCGGATCGAACGCAGGATCATGCCGAAGGGCGAGTTGACGATGCGCCAGACGGCGAAGACGCCGATGAGGAATACGGCAAGCACGACGAAATACATGTTGAGCGTGACGTTGAGATCGACGATGCCGAACAGATGCCCGCGCGGCACGCCCTGTATGCCGTCCTCGCCTTCGGTGAACGGCGCCTGGACGCAGAAGAAATAAAACATCTGCGCCAGCGCCAGCGTGATCATCGAGAAATAGATGCCTTGCCGGCGGATGGCGAGGAAGCCCATGACCAGGCCGAGCACGGCCGCTCCGGCGGTGCCGAGCAGGATGCCGGCCTCGGGCGGCCAGCCCCATGCCTTGACGGCGTAGGCGCAGAAATAGGCGGCGGCGCCGTAGAAGGTGGCGTGGCCGAAGGACAACAGCCCGGTGTAGCCGAGCAGCAGGTTGAAGGCGCAGGCAAACAGCGCGAAGCACAGCATCTTCATCAGGAAGATCGGATAGACGAAGAAGGGCGCGGCTATCAGCGCCAGTATGGCCAATGCCAGCAATACCCGCTCAAGCCGCACGGAGGCGGCGGTGCGCTGGTCGTGAAGGGCTGCCTCGCTCATCTCAGGCGTCCCTTCCGAACAGGCCGGCGGGGCGCAGGAGCAGCACGATCGCCATGATGACGAAGACCACGAGGTTCGACGCCTCGGGATAGAACACCTTGGTCAGGCCCTCGGCGAGGCCGAGCATATAGCCGGTGACGATGGCCCCGAGAATCGAACCCATGCCGCCGACCACGACGACGGCAAAGACGACGATGATGATATCGGAGCCCATCAGCGGACTGACCTGGTAGACGGGTGCTGCAAGAATGCCGGCCAGGCCTGCAAGGGCCGCGCCCAGCCCATAGGTGAGCGTCAGCAGCAGCGGCACGTTGACGCCGAAGGCCTGCACCAGCTCGGGATTTTCGGTCGCGGCGCGCAGATAGGAGCCGAGCCTGGTCTTTTCGATCAGGAGCCAGGTGCCGATGCAGATAATGAGCGAGGCCACCACCACCCAGCCGCGATAGTTGGGCAGGAACATGAAGCCGAGATTGGTGCCGCCGGCAAGCTGCGCCGGAACGGCATAAGGGTTGCCCGACACGCCGTAGTAGAAACGGAACACGCCTTCGATGACCAGCGCCAGTCCGAAGGTGAACAGCAGCCCGTAGAGCGGATCCAGGCGGTAGAGCCGCGACAGCGCCACGCGCTCGACTGCCATGCCGAAGACGCCAACGATGAGCGGAACCAGGAGCAGCGCCGGCCAGTAGCCGATGCCGAGATGGACGAGCAGCAGGTAACCGATGAAGGCGCCGAGCATATAGAGTGCGCCATGGGCGAAATTGATGATCCGCAGCAGGCCGAAGATGACGGCCAGGCCGAGGCTCAGCATGGCGTAGAAGGAGCCGTTGATCAGCCCGACCAGCATCTGGCCGAGTAAGGCCTGGACGGGGATGCCGAAGATCATGGTCATGGCGTCACCGAGGGTGTTGCAAGCGGGATGCGTCTGTGCGGCACGTACCCCCACCCGGACCTTCGGTCCGACCTCCCCACAAGGGAGAGGAAGGGCGGTGGCCCTCCACCCTCCCCCTTGTGGGGAGGGTCGCTGCGCAGCAGCGGGGTGGGGGTACTGCCGTGGGCTGTCGTCATCATACCCCCAACACCTCGTGCAGCTGTTGCGTGTGAGCGGCAAGCTCGCTTGCGGCAAAACCCTCCACCACCTTGCCGTGCTCCATCAGGTAGAAGCGGTCGGCGATGCGGGCGGCGAAGCGGAAATTCTGCTCGACGAGCAGGATGGTCATGCCGCGCTTTTTCAAGGTCGCCAGCAGTTCGCCGATGCGCTGGACGATGACCGGCGCCAGGCCCTCGGTCGGCTCGTCGAGCAGCAGCATCTGCACGCCCGTCCGCAGGATGCGGGCGATGGCCAGCATCTGCTGTTCGCCGCCGGAGAGTTTGGTGCCGGGGCTGTTGCGGCGCTCCTTGAGGTTGGGAAAGAGACCGAAGATTTCCTCGACGCTCATGCCGCCCTTGGCCACAACCGGCGGCAGGATCAGGTTTTCGTCGACGGTGAGCGTGGCGAAGATGCCGCGTTCCTCCGGCACGAAGCCGATGCCGCGATGGGCAACACGATGCAGCGGCAGGCGCATCAGGTCGCTGCCGTCGAAGGTGACACTGCCGCTGCGCTTGCGGACCAGCCCCATAATGGCGCGCAGCGTTGTGGTCTTGCCGACACCGTTGCGGCCGAGCAGCGTCACCGTCTCACCGCGAAAAACGTCGAGGTTGACGCCATGCAGCGCATGGCCCTCGCCATACCAGGCATGGAGATCGCGCACGGCAAGCAGCGGCTCACTCATGCTCGGTCCCCCTGCTCGGTCCCCATGTAGGCGACCCTGACGCGCTCATCGTTGCTCACCGTTGCGTAGTCGCCGGCGGCGAGCACCTGGCCGCGCTGCATGACGGTGATCCAGTCGCAAAGGTCGGCGACGACGGTGAGATTGTGCTCGACCATCAGCACGGCGCGGTCCGTTGCCAGCGAGCGGATGATGCCGGAAATGACGCCGACATCCTCGTGCCCCATGCCGGCCATCGGCTCGTCGAGCAGCAGCACTTTCGGGTCGAGCGCCAGCGTGGTGGCGATCTCGAGCACGCGCTTCCTCCCATAGGAGAGATCGCCGGCCGGACGATGCGCGACATCGTCGAGCCCGACGATGTCAAGCAGCTCGCGCGCCCGTGGAGTCAGTTGGTCAAGCGCGGCCAGCGAGCGCCAGAACTGGAAGCCGAGCCCGCCTGGCCGCTGGAGTGCGACGCGGACATTGTCGAGGACGCTCAGATGCGGAAAGATCGCCGATATCTGGAACGAGCGGACGAGACCCATGCGCGCTACCCTGGCCGGCGCGGTGCGGGTGATGTCGTTGCCCAACAGTTCGATCCTGCCGCTGCTCGGCTGCAGGAACTTGGTCAAGAGGTTGAAGATTGTCGTCTTGCCGGCGCCGTTCGGCCCGATCAGCGCATGGATCTGGCCGTGATGGACGTCGAGGTCGACATTGTTGACGGCGACGAAACCGGCAAAGTCGCGCCGCAGGCCGCGGGCGGAGAGCACCACCCGCGGCTTGATTTCGGCACCGTCCGGCTGGACGGCCACGGCTTGCGCCAGCGTCACTTGGTGACGAGCGGGCAGCCGCTGTCTTCAGCCTTGATGAAGGCCTTGTCGCCCGGAATGGTCGCAAGGTAGGTGTAGTAGTCCCAGTCCTTCTTCGACTCCTCGGGCTTCTTGACCTGATAGAGATACATGTCGTGCACCATCGAGCCGTCGGCCTGTACCTTGCCGTTGGCGTTGATGATGTCGTCGACGGGCATTTCATGGAGTTGCTTGGCGACCGCCTCGGTTTCGTCGGTGCCGGCCTTGTCGATGGCCTTGAGATATTGCAGCACCGCCGAATAGGTGCCGGCCTGGATCATGTTGGGCATGCGGTTGGTGCGCTTGAAGAAGCGCCCGGCGAAGTCGCGGCTCTTGTCGTCGCGGTCCCAGTAAAACCCTTCGGTGAGCACCACGCCCTGCGCCGCCTGCAGGCCGAGGCCGTGCACCTCGGCAAGGGTGAACAGAAGGGCTGCCAGCCGCTGGCCGCCGGCGACAATGCCGAACTCGGCCGCCTGCTTGATGGTATTGGAGGTGTCGAGGCCGGCATTGGCAAGGCCGATAACCTTGGCGCCGGAGGACTGCGCCTGCAGCAGGAAGGAGGAATAGTCGGTGGAGCCGAGGGGGTAACGCACCTCGCCCAGCACTTTGCCGCCGCTTGCCTCAACAACCTTTGAGGTCTGCTCCTTCAGCGAATAGCCGAAGGCATAGTCGACGGTGATGAAATACCAGCTGTCGCCGCCCTGCTGCACCAGCGCGCCGCCGGTGCCGACCGCCTGCGAGTGGGTATCGTAAGCCCAGTGGAAACCGTAGGGCGAGCATTGCTTGCCGGTCAGGTCGGCCGATGCCGCTCCGGTAACGATGTCGATCTTCTTCTTTTCCTTGGACAACCCCTGGACGGCGAGCGCCACCGAGGATGTCGTCAGTTCCATGATCGCGTCGACCTGCTCGGTGTCGTACCACTGGCGCGCAATGTTGGAGGCAATGTCGGGCTTGTTCTGGTGATCGGCGTTGACGATCTCGATCGGCGCGCCCTGCACCTTGCCGCCAAAATCCTCGACCGCCATCTTGGCGGCCTCGACCGACCATTTGCCGCCGAAATCGGCATAGACGCCCGACTGGTCGTTGAGGATGCCGATCTTGACCTTGCCGTCGGAAATTTCGCCGGCCGCCGCCGGCATCGCAGTCGCCGCAAGCAGCGCGGCTGAGACGAGATAGGATGCTTTCACAGGTGGTTCCTCCCTTGTGGCCGACGCTGGAAAACGCGGCGGCCTTGCAATGGTTCAACAGTTCCGTCCGGTTCTCGCTGAAATCCGGGCCAGCGCCCGCCACTTCTCCTCTTGGCAACCCCTCCGCCCTGGGTGCGCCGGGAACCGTAGCATCACATTTCGCGAGGCGAGAATGCTATTTTCGTAGCATGGCGTGCTAGCGCGGCCGCTACCAGTCGGGCTCAATTGGAGAGTCTTCGGAAAAGCCGCTCGGGCCAGGCAGAGAGAGCGTTGCGGCGGCAGCGTCCAGCAGTGCCCCCGGAAGCCCTTTGAGATGCTCGCTGTCCAGCGGAAGCGCAAGATAGCCCGTGGCAATGCGTGCAGCCGCTTCCGCCTGTTCACGATCTCTCACTGCCTTGACCGCAGACCGATCAGGCCGCGTGGCCAGCCAAGCCTTGTGCAGAGCGAACATTCGAGGGTCGACCGTCGGTATGCTTACGGGATAGCCACGCTCATCGATCGCCACAGCCTCCACCTTCGGGGCTTTGATGAGCCATTGCAGCCCCTCCATGGGTGCGCTGTCGAGGTCGTCGGCAAGCTGTGTAATCGAGGTAGTGGCGTTGTTCTTGAGGACATGTCTTGCCTGCGGACGGATCAGGTCGACCAGATAGCCATCACGGTTCGCTGCCCTGAAGGCCCGGGGCTGGAGCGGCTTGAAGGACCTGTCCACTTTACGCAACACGCCTATCAGGCCGGACTGGCTTACCCTCTCGCCGGTCACGAAGCTGATGCGACGTCGGGAATCGAAGAGCAGGTCGATGTCCCCGGTTGCCGTGAGACCGCTGGTGATCTGGACGCCCGCCAGAGCCTCGTAAGCGAACAGCGCATTCGTGCCGACGACCAGCAACTGCTTGCCCAGCAGGTCTGTTTCGGCGCACCGCCGCAATATCCGTGCGGCGATGGCCGGTACCCTGCCCAACCCCATTGCCACATTGACTTTCGCCAGGCCGTTCAGGCGATCGGCCAGACCTGCCAGCAGATCCTTGTTCTGCACCCTGCCCTCGGAAAACGCAGCGAACGCCTTCTCCGTCTGGCTGCTTTTCGGCCCGAGTGAATTCTCGACCTGCCGGACCTTCCGCAGCAGGTATTCAGCACCGCTGCGCTCAACCCAGCGCATGCTGCCTGCAAAGCGCCTTTGGCGCTGGTCATCAGCATGCTGCCAGGCCTCGTAGACCTGTTGCGTATCTATGAGTTGGCGCCGCTGCTCGCCGGTCAACTCTCTCAGCATCGTTTTCCACTCTTAAGCCAGGATCACGTTAGCATAGTGGAAAACTCTTATTAAACAATATGTTGTTATGTTATTTCCACTATCGCAGCTATCACCCGCGCGACGAGTGGAAAATACCGAAGAAACAATAGGTTATGTCGAGCAAGGGAGGGCAGAACCTCACAAGCGGGTTTTTAGCTGCGCGCACCATGGCAGCCGCTTGCCGTCGCCTCACCGCTTCTGCGGATAGATCGTCTCGCCGCGCTTCAGCATCGCGACGAAAGCCCCGATCTTCTTCCTGCGCCCCGCCTCCGTCTTCATGTTGTGGGTGCGGAAGGCGAGCGCGAAGCGGTTCTGGGCGGAAAGCTTTGCCAGCATCTCTTTTGCCGCGGGTTCGGCATCGATGGCGGCCTGCAGATCGTCAGGGATCTTCATGTCCTTGCCTGAGGCATAGGCGCGGTCCCAGCGTCCGTCGGCCTTGGCCGCCTCGACCTGTTTCAGCCCGTGTTCGGTCATGCGGCCCTCCTCGATCAGGCGGGCGACATTGTCGATGTTGATCTTGCTCCAGATGCTCTTCTTGCCGCGCGGCGTGTAGCGCTGCAGAAAGCTCTTGTCGTCGAGCGGCTTGCGTATGGCGTCGATCCAGCCGAAGCACAGCGCCACGTCGATGGCCTGCTTCGGCGTGATCGAGGCGAGGCCCGAGCCGACCTTGTGGACCTTGATCCAGACCTCGCTCTCGCCGGCATGATTTTCGCGCAGCCAGGCGTAAAAACTGTCGGGATCGGGGAATTCATGAACCTTGTCGGGATCGACCTTGAACGGCGCCATCATCACCTCGTTGTTGCCGGGCCGGCTGTATCGGCTGTCGATGCCAGTTTCCGTCAGCGGCGTCGATACCCCCTAGCCTATTGCGAGCCGGCTTGCGCCCAAGCCGGCGCTCATGGCAGTTTCCCGGCTGGTCGAGCCGGGCAAGGCAGACTGCAATTCGGGGGAAATGCCATGCGATCGATGTTACTCGGCCTCATCCTTCTGCTGCCGGCCTCGGCGCTCGCCGAACCCATCGAAACCCAGAAGATCATCACCGCGCTGACCGGCGACTTCAATGGGGACGGCGCCGCCGATCTGGCGATGATCGTCGAGACCGAGCCCGAAGACGATACCATGGACATGCATTTCTTCCTGAGGGACAAAAAGTACAATTTTCTGAAACCCGCCGGCGTCGTGCATGAGCAGGTCTACGGCGAATGGAACGACTACGACCAGCCGCATTATGAGGGCTCCGGCATCGAACCGGAGTTGACCTTGCTGCCCAACGGCTCGATCAAGATCTATCTGCCGGGGCTGATCGGCCCCGGCGAGCGGACCGACATGACGCTGACCATCGCCTGGCGCAACGAGGCCTTCGTCGTCGCCGGCGTTGCCTATGACCATTACAAATACCAGTCCGTTGTCGTCTACAGCAGCTGCGACTACGACGTGCTGACCGGCAAGGGCAAAAGTATGCAGACGCAGGATGATGACAGCAAGGTGAACAGTATCGTGTCTGTCGAAGGCCAGGTCGTGCCCTTCGCGGAGTGGGACACGGGGACGCCTTTTAGGGTATGCGGGGATTGAGGGGGCAGCCAATCTCCCCCCTCGTGGGGGAGATGGCCGGCAGGGGGGCCGCTGTCCCGCCAACGCACCGGCCAGTGTCAGCCACGTTTATCCCGCGATTCTTGTCAGAAAATAGATCGAGAGGTCGCGATCCTTCGCGCCCCCCCTCTGCCCTGCCGGGCATCTCCCCCACTTGGGGGGAGATTGGCTTTTACTGCAGATGCGGTTTCTTCAAGAAACTGTTGCGGTCGGCGGATTTTACCCTGAGCCAGGTTTCGCGGCCGCCGCGTACGACCCTGAGAGGAATCTCCGAACCCGCCGGATTCTGCCATAGCTTGCGGTAGAAATCGGCGAGCCCGTCGACCTCGCTATCGCGCACGTCGGAGATGATGTCGCCCTGGCGCAGGCCGGCCTTGGCGGCGGGGCCGCCTTCGGCGACGCTCATCACCACGACCGCGCCGTTCGACTCGGCCGAGAAGGCGCCGAGCCATGGGCGTGGCGGCTTCGCCACCTGGCCGCGCGTCAGCAGATCGTCGAGGATCGGGGTCAGAAGGTTGATCGGCACGACCATGTTGATGTCGGCGACCTCGCCGTTGCGGCTCATCTGCAAAAGCAGCGAACCGATGCCGAGCAGGCTGCCATCCTGGCCGATGAGCGCCGCGCCGCCCCAGGACGGATGCGCCGGGGCAATGAAGATCGCCTCGTCGAGCAGATATTCCCAATAGCCGGCGAATTCCTGCTTGGTGACGATGTGTGCCTTGACCGAGCGGCCGGTGCCGTCGGCAAACACCACGGGGTCGCCGATCTTGGCCTTTGAGGCGTCACCCAGCGCCACCGCCGGCAGGCCGAGCGGCGCCAGCGCCTGCACCAGGCCGAAGCCTGTCTCCTGGTCATAGGCCAGCGCATGTGCCGGCACGACACGGCCGTCCTGGTCGGTCAGCCAGACCTCCTCGGCCTCGGTGATGAGATAGCCTATGGTGAGCACCAGCCCGTCGCCGCGGATGACGACGCCGCTGCCTTCCCGGCGCGTGCCCAAGGCATTGGCCGTGAAGGCATCGTCGGGAACCATGGCGCGCACGCCAACGACGGAGCGCAAGAGCGGGGAAACGGGATCGATGGGCATGCTTTCATCCTGGCAGATATGCGTGGGCAGTATCCTCTATAGGTATGCCGCGCTGCACAGGGCGCAAGGGCTTAGGCAACGCTGACATCGATAATAGTTCAACACAAGTTGAACCTTTCTGAATTGCACCTATGTGTTCCAGTATCTACGTTCCGCCGACTTTTCCGCCATCAGTCTCGCGCCGTCGTTTTCGCCCCGCCAAACCCAAGGAATTCCCCGCATGACCGAATACATCCCGCCGAAAGTCTGGAGCTGGAAGAAAGCCAATGGCGGTACGTTCGCCAGCATCAACCGGCCTATTGCCGGTCCGACGCATGACAAGGTGCTGCCGGTCGGCAAGCATCCGCTGCAGCTCTATTCCCTGGCGACGCCGAACGGGGTGAAGGTGACTGTCATGCTGGAGGAGCTTCTGGCGCTCGGCCACAAGGGCGCCGAATACGACGCCTGGCTGATCCGCATCAACGATGGCGACCAGTTCGGCTCGGGCTTTGTCGAGGTCAACCCCAACTCCAAGATCCCGGCGCTGCTCGACCGCAGCGGCAAGACGCCTGTCCGCGTCTTCGAGTCCGGCTCGATCCTGCTTTATCTCGCGGAAAAGTTCGGCGAGTTCCTGCCGACCGAACAGCCGGCGCGCGCGGAAACCTTGTCCTGGCTGTTCTGGCAGATGGGTTCGGCGCCCTATCTCGGCGGCGGCTTCGGCCATTTCTACGCCTATGCGCCCGAAAAAATCGAATACGCCATCGACCGCTTCGCCATGGAGACCAAGCGCCAGCTCGACGTGCTCGACCGGCGGCTGGCGGAGACTGAATATCTCGGCGGCGCCTTCTATTCGATCGCCGACATGGCGGTATGGCCCTGGTATGGCGGCCTTGCGCTCGGCCGCATGTACAATGATTCCGCCGAATTCCTGTCGGTGCAGGACTACGAGCACGTACAACGCTGGGCCAAGGCGATCGACGCCCGCCCGACCGTGCAACGCGGCCGCATGGTCAACCGCGCCTTCGGCGACCCGGCCATGCAACTGCACGAGCGCCACGACGCCGGCGATTTCGAAACGAAGACGCAGGATAAATTGGTGGTGGCGGAGTGAGCTAATCTCCCCCCTTGAGGGGGAGATGGCCGGCAGGCCAGAGGGGGTCGGCTCGACTGGGCGCGACCTCCTGCGACTGATGAAGGTTAGCGCTCCACGCGCGGCGACCCCCTCTGTCGCCTTCGGCGACATCTCCCCCTCGAGGGGGGAGATTAGCCCATCAATTTCGCCAGCCTCGGCACGCCCTCACCCACGGCGCGTTCATCAGCCAGCGTAAAGCTCATCCGCATCGTGTTACGTCCCGAACCGTCGGCATAAAATGCGTTGCCCGGCACGAAGGCGACGCGGGCTTCCTTGACCGAGCGGGCGAGCAGTGCCGTGGCGTCCGCACCTTCAGGCAGCGTCAGCCAGACGAACATGCCGCCTTCCGGTCGGCTCCAGCTGACGCCATCCGGCATTTCCGCTTCGAGCGCTGCAAGCAAGCCGTCGCGGCGCTGGCGATAGGCGCCGATCAGCTTTTCCACCTGGCTGTCATACACGGCCTCGGAGACGCGGTGCATGACCAGCTGGTTGATCGACGGGCTGTGCAGATCCGACGCCTGCTTCATCAGCACCAGCCGCTCGACGACGCGGCGCGGCCCGCAGACCCAGCCGACGCGCATGCCCGGCGACAGGATTTTGGAGAACGAGCCGCAATAGAGCGTGCGGGCGTTTTCGATGCCGCCTGAGCGTTCGCAGTCGAGCGCCAGGATCGGCGGCTGGCCCTCGCCGTCATAGCGCAGCGCGCGATACGCGGCGTCCTCGATGACGGCAATGTTGAGCTCGCCGGCGAGGTCAAGCACCGCCTCGCGCTGCTGGCGATTCAGCGTCTCGCCGGTCGGGTTGGCGAAATCCGGCACGAGATAGGCGAATTTCACTTCGCCGCCTGCAGCAGCAGCCGCCGCCTGGTAGGCGGCCGGCGTCATGTTGCCGCCATCCGGCGTCAGCCGGTCGTAGCGCGGCTCATAGGCGTTGAAGGCCTGGAGCGCGCCGAGATAGGTCGGCCACGTCACGAGCGCTGTGTCGCCGGGCGACAGGAACAGCTTGCCCAGATAATCCAGCGCCTGCTGCGAGCCGGAGGTGATGAAGATGTTGTGCTCGTCGCAGGCGATGCCAAGCTTGCCCATCTGGCCGGCCAGCCATTTTCTGAGCGGCAGATAGCCTTCGGAGACCTGATACTGAAGTGCTGCGCTCGCCTCCGCGCCGCCCAGCACCGAGGCGTAAGCATCGGCGATCGCCTGCGCCGGAAACAAAGCCGGATCGGGGATGCCGCCGGCAAAGGAGATGATGTCGGGCTGGTCGAGCAGTTTGAGCAGCTCGCGGATTTCCGACGCTTTCATGCGCGAGGCGCGCGACGCCAACAGGTCCATCAAACTCACGAGCCAACCTCCCGGGATACGGCATCTGGTCCAGCATGACCGTTCCGGCCATGCGAATTAGGTCAATCTGGCTGACCTATTATCAGGCTCCCTCACCCGCGGGAATAGCCAGACCGTCATTCCGCGTGGCCCAGACGAAAAAGCAAACACATTTTGGCCGCTGCACAGGGAAAATTGTTGCGCGCCGAGGGGCGCGGATGCAACCTCGTTCCGAGCGGACCGGCATAAAAAGAAAAGCGGTCTCAACCAGGGGGGATAAAATGGCGCTTGAACTCATCGGGGCCGGATTCGGCCGCACCGGCACATGGTCGACCTTTGCCGCGCTGAACAGGCTGGGCTTTCCCAGCTACCACATGCAGGAAGTCATCCTCAACAAGGCCAACAAGGGCCATCTCGACTTCTGGCGCAAGGTGGCCAACAGCCCGCCCGGCAGCCAGCACGACTGGACCAGAGTCTTTGCCAATTACAAGGCGACGGTCGACAATCCGGGATGCTGCGTGTGGCGCGAATTAATGGCCGCCTATCCCGACGCCAAGGTGCTGCTCACCCTGCATCCGCGCGGCGCCGAGGCCTGGTACGACAGCACCATCGACACCATCCACTTCACCGAGACATTGTGGCAGTTCAAGGTGCTGGAATGGCTGACGCCGTTCGGCCGCAAATTCGGCGACATGTCGCACAGGCTGATCTGGGGCCGCACGCTTGCCGGCGTGATGGACGACCGCGCCAAGGCGGTGGCGCGCTACAACGCCTATACCGAGGAGGTGATAGCGGCCGTGCCGCCGGAGAAGCTTCTGGTGTTCAAGGTCAGCGATGGCTGGGCGCCGCTCTGCGGCTTCCTCGGCGTGGCGCTGCCCAACGAGCCTTTCCCCAACCTCAATGACCGCGAAAGCGTCAAGAAGATCATCCGCGACATCATCAAGGGCAGCTACATCATGCTGGGGCTGTCGGTGGCGGCGGTGCTTGCGGCGATCGCGGCGCTGTGGTGGTGGCTGGGGTAGCCGCCGGACCGTCAGGATATTGCTACTTGCGCGTGATCCAGCCGAGCAGATCCGGCTCGACGTCTTCGTGGTCGGTCAGGTCGCGAACCAGGGAGGCGGCGAGCGCGCGCCACCGCTTTTCCGGGACATTGTCTTCCATCACCGATTTGATGAAGGCGGCGCGCAGGATGTCGCAATCGAAGGCGGATACATCGAAAAGCAGTTCTGCCATTTCGGGTTTCCCCGTTCACATCGGGCGCGCGAGCCTGTCGAAGCCTCAGGCGCCAGCGCCCCATGTACATGGTCGACGACAGCAGATTCATACTCTTGCGGAACCAAGGTTCAACACAATTCGATTGTACGGTTTTTACCAAGCGATTGCGGTTCGTTGCCCGCTTTTGCGCCGATGCTAGATTTGCCGGGCGGCCTCTCCCCAGACGGCCGCAAATGGCCGGCGCGGCTCTGGCAACATGCTTTCACCGGCATTCGCGTCGGCCATTTCCAGCCCGTGCCAGGCTCAGCCCAGCAGGCGTTCGTATTCGGCCTCGGCCTGGCCGTAGAAGCCGTCGGCGACGGCGATCAGGCCATCCCGGTCGCGAATGACGATCTCGCCGCGCCGCGACCGGATCAGGCCGCGCCCTTCTAGGATCTGCAGGCCGATGGTGACGCCGGGACGCCTGACGCCGAGCATGACGGACAGGAACTCATGCGTGATCTGGATCTGGTGGCCGACCACCCTGTCGTCACACATCAGGAGCCATCTGGCCAGCCGATCCTCGAGCTTGGCGCGGGCATTGCTCAGCGCCGTGGATTTGGTCTGGCCGTGCAGATAATGGGCATAGCGGAGCAGGAAGGCGCGAAGCGTCGGGCTTTTCTGCAGCGCTGCCTTGAACGGCTCGGAATCGATGCACACCGCCTCGCCCGGCATCTGCATGTAGCAATCATGGGGCGCCCAGTCGGCGCCCATCACCAAAGCGGAACCCGACATGCCTTCATGGCCGATAATGCCGACCTCGGTGTCGAGGCCCGGCCGGTTCCTCGCCACCACCGAGGCCAGGCCGCTTTCCAGGAAGCAGACCGAGGCGACCGGCTCGCCCGCCACTTCGAGCGGGGCTTTGAGATCGAGCACACGATGGTGCAAATGCGGCGCAAGCAGTGCGAAGTCGGCCGGGTTCATGCGGCGCAAAAGGCCGCTTTTCTCCTTGCTGACCGACTGGTCCATCGCTCTCTCCCCAAGGGCAAGAGCACATGTCATCTCCCAGCCGTCGGCGCCCTGCCCAAATGCAAACGGTCATTGGACGATAGCTGACTCGGATTCAGCCATTGTACTTCGTACAAAACCGACAAATCAGGGGCGACGCCCCATCAATCAATCCAGCAGCTTGTTCCTGGATCAGCGCTTCGGGCGGTCAGCCGCAACCATGCGCGCTTCGCGCACGATGGAGGGGCGATCGTTGCCGATCAGCGATGCGATCTCTTGTATCTGCTGCTCGGAGGCCCCGGTTTCCCGCGCCAAGGCCGCGAGCGCCTCGGCGCTCAGACCGGACTGTCTCGGTTGCTCCGCCATGGCTCCAATGCCTCCTGTCGGGGCAGGAGTGCGATGGTCGCTCCCAAGCGTCAGCGCCCATTGATGTGGCCGACGATGCTATACTGTACGCTTCCGAACAATCGATGGCGAGCGATATATTAGCGACGCTGGGATGCGGCCCTAGAACGGCAGCCTTATCTCGTCGATCGACCTCGACTCCGTCCAGCCAATGTCTTTCTGGATCTCCGTCGGCAGCGCATTCAGTGCGCGCACGGTCTTCCTGTGCTTGCTGGCGCGCGCCAGGGCAGCGCGAATTCTGCTGAGACTTTCAAACATCGGTTACCTCCATGCAGCAGCAAAGCGCTGCCTTAGGCCCGCTCTTGCACGGCCTCTGTAACCGATCGATTGCGCGGCAACGGTGAAGCGCTTCACAAACCGATGCCGGCCAGAAACATTTGTATACAAATTAGTTGCGCTCCCGCGGTGGCGTGATCCGACCCATGGCAGGGCGATCGCATATGGCGCTCCCTCGGGTTCGGCGACCCACCTTCCCTCCGTCGGCGCAAGGCGATCACATATGAGTTCTTACGAAGAGGACCCCCACCCTAACCCTCCCCACAAGGGGGAGGGAACGCTGCCGCAAGCCACCCTTTCTGGCGTCGAACCTAGGCGATTTGCGGCGATCGGCGCCTACCAAGTCTCCCTCCCCCTTGTGGGGAGGGATTAAGGGTGGGGGTATTCGTAGAGCGCAAACCTGTCATATGCGATTGCCCCGCTCCGCGGAGGGAGAGGAAATGCCAATCACCGAGGTCGCGGCCTTGATGGGCTTGGGTTCCTCTCCCCATGGACATGGAGGAAATGGCCGCGGCGGACGGAGTGGGGCTGGCGCCGCCTTATGCGATTGCCCTGCCCTCCTCCGCACCATCGCCCGCATCCTCGTCCGCCGCCTCGGCTATGGACGAATCCCATCATGGGCAATAAGGATGGGGTCTGCCGTGGCGCTTTCGTGCCGGGGCAGGCGACGTTCGATCAATGACGCTGCGCCGGGCGCCTTTGACGCCGCCCCGCAAACGTGTCGATACCGGGGGATCTGGTCATGACCGACAACAAGCCGACCGTAGACGTTACCAAGGACTGGCAGGCAACGCAGGGCCAGAAGTCCGGGGCCACGCGGCTGCGCCTGTTTGCCGTGCTGTCGTGGGTCATCGCCATTGGCGGCGAGATCGCCGGGATCGTACTGCTCTACAAGCACAAGTTCGACCAGGGCAACCTGCCGCTGCTGATCGGCATCCTGGTCGGGATCGCGATCTTCGCCATCGCCGGCAGCCTGCTCTGGAAGGCGGCCAACCGGAAGGACCCGGCCCGCGAATCCGACACGTTCCGGTTCTTTGTCCAGAACCAACTCGGCGCGATCATCACGCTGATTGCCTTCCTGCCGCTGGTTCTCTTGATCCTCAACGACAAGACCATGGACCCGAAGAGCAAGAAGGTGGCCGGCGGTATCGGCGCCGTGCTCGCCGTGCTGGCGACGCTGATCGGGGTCAGCTACCAGCCGCCATCGGTCGAGCAGTACACGCAGGACATGAACACCTGCGCGGAACAGATCAAGGCGGGGCAGCCGACCACGGCCTGTTCGCCCGAGGTCGCCGCCCAGGCGCAGGCGATCGCCACCGACTCCACCACGGTGGCCGCGGCGACGAAGGACGCGGCACACCCCAATGGCCAGGATATCGTCTACTGGATCGCGCCGGAAAACGGCGCCGCCAAGTCCGACACCGAGCATGTCTTCCACCTCTGCGCGGCCGTCAGCCCGCTGAAGGACAAGACCGTCAACAGCGGCTCGGTGACGGAAGCCTACGCCCAGAACGCCATCCGCATCACCAAGCAGATCGAGATGGAACAGAAGCAGTGCGGGTTTACGGCAGCGCCGTGAATCGGCCAGGGTTTGGCGCGCGCAGTGGATCACTGCCAAACCGGTCCAGTTCGTGTTGTCCGCATTAGCATGCGCGCCCAGGACTTCGATCCTACATTTCGGAGCCAGCCGGCGGGCGGCTTGCCAAATCCTGACAGGACGAGACGAAAGTTGAATGTCGCATTTTGGCCGAGAGCGACCGGACCGCTTTCGGTGTGCGGGAGCGATAGCGGACATTCACCATGCGATCGCAATGTTTCCGGCCCTCGGTGATCTTTTCTCGTTTCTGATGGCAATACGGCACCCGTATCCACGCTGGATCAGTTGCCTGGGTGTCCCTCACATCGGAAGATCCGGGTTGTTCTCCGCAAAGTATTCATGACTATCGGCATTTTCTGTGGCTTGCGGGGGGTTTTCAACCGCGAGTAGCTTGGCGGTATTTTGACCACCAGAGGAATAGTCGTCTGTGAAGACGACGACCTCAAAGTGACTAATTTCGTGTACAATCGTTCCAGATCTTGAATCCGTTCCTTTCAGAGCGGCTGACCAGAACTTTTGACAAACAAAGATATTATAAGGTTGACCACGGAACACATACGCATAAACTCCCGGTCCGCAGACGCTGCCGTGACATCCAAACGATATTGCTTTGTTTGCAAGAGCATCCGCAATCTTCGAGAAATTTCCAGTGGCCTTCGCGTACAGTCCTACGGTATGCGCCCCAAACCATGTCAGATATCGTTGGGAATTCGGTTGCTGGGCAGAAGGCGTGCCCTGCAAAACCTGCAGGGCAGCCGAGGCTATGTTGTTTGCTTCAGCCAGCGCAGCGCCAATATCGTCCTGTTGAGAGCTGTCACACTGGTCGAATTTGGGTGCCGAGAGCGGTATCCGTTCCGGAGGAATTCGACCGGATAGAAGCCTGAACGTGACGGCGTTGCTCAGAACCTGGGCGCGTCTCAGGGCACCTTGAGGGCCAACCAGCAGACCCACTCTCTCTGTATCATAGGTAACCGCATAGATCCCTGCTTCATAGATGGCGTAGTACAATGACAGATCGACGGGCACCGAAATCGATTGTCCGGGTTCGATATTGATAAAGTCAGCCTCGGTCGGTTCTGCTCGCTTCACCAAAGGGCCAATATACTGAATTGGCTGCGACCCTCTCGCTACTGAAAAAATCTCGCCCGAGACGCCGTCGATCGGCGTGGTCCACCTGAGCAGTCTGATCGGGCTGCGTGACCGGTTCGTGAGAGTAAAGTCAATAATTAGCGGGGTATCGTTTCCAAAAGAAGTCAGGCGCGATTGCAGAACTATCTCAATTTCCTGATTCTGCTGCGCAAACGCCAAAGGAACTATACTAAAAAGGGCTGAAATTAGAAACACCATATTTCGAACAATGTTTGGCATTTTTTGCTCCTGTGTAACCACGACTAGAATCTATTGTTTCGCCTACGTGAGCTTTTATTTTGCTAACGCATACCAGGATCACCCACAGCTGATCTGGCAATCAGGAATGAAATTGCTGCAGACAGGGGAGTACCACTTACCACAAATTCACAAATTCAGGAATACGACATCCCCGGCCTGCAATGACATCGATTTTCACTGGCGCCTTTTTTGGCGTGGTATAAGATGAACCGCTACTTTCCCATCAAGCTCCATCCGAGGGGGCCATTATGAGCGAGCGTTGGAAAGGCTTAATAACAGTCTGCGCGATTTTGAGGTATTTTGCCCTGGCGTATGGGTTCTGTTTTGCTTTCAGCGGCACTGCTTTGGCTGATTCATGTGGAACAGAGGCTACTCATGGCTGGAACGTCAATAATAATCCTCCGGCCGAAGACCGTCAGGCAATCCAAGATCTTTTGTCCCGCTACGCCTGGACGATCGACGAAAAAAATGCAGCCGCGTTCGCCACCCTCTTTGCGGAACCTAAATCGTCTTACTATGAGATTTGCGATGCAGGCAGCAGTGTCCTCGAGCTGACACTCGACCTTGGCCCAGAGTCGGCACATGATCTTCTCGTGCAAATGAAAATAATAGTTAAGAAACTGGAAACCGATAAACTCCAGACCCGGCATCTCGTGACCAACACCTTGTTCGACGTGGTTAACGACAAGACGGTGAACACCAAATCGATAGTCCTTGTGACAATGCAGGACTCCCACTCTTCGGCACCGAGTCTTGACTATTCGGCGGATGCCCGCGCGTCTGTTGTAAAGGGCGATGACGGCATGTGGCGATTTCAATCGCTTACTGTCCACGCTGACTATGACGCTGGCTCTGTCGCAGCGAAGAAGCGATGACGCCCAGAGATCGGCCATGGGTTCACTGGCACGCTCCATTGGGCTGAGATGCGTGCTGTTGCGCTGATCGCTGCTGTCCTCGGCGTTGCGTTTCTCCTGTTGTCCGGGACGATCGGACATGAAGCTTTCGTGTCGACGCCGCGAGCCGGCGAGAGGCAAGGCTCCAATCAGGCCGACATGATTTGCAGCAAGGCGGGCAACTGCGCGGCGTCACCATTGCCACGCAGTTCCGCTTTCGAGCCGCTGCGCCCTCGCAGCGTCGCTTTCGCTCCCGCTGAACTCGATGGGAAGGCGTTCGCCGAAGCCGTTACGCGATGGAACCCTGACATCTTTTGGGCGCCGGCCTCAAAGAGCACCGACGTCATAACGAGGTCTGGCGATGAAGCGCGGGCGGTGTTCGGTCCTATTCCAGAGGGCGATTGCGGCAGCCCACAGATGAAGGTCATCCCACTGGAAGTTGATGGCAATGTCGTCGACCTCAAGCCCAATCCGACAAAACCGGGCTCTCCGCTGGAGTTCGAGCACAGCAATGAGAACGGAGAGGTGGTGAAATGGACGGCGACATTGCCCAGATGCGACAAGCCTTCGCTAACTGGCAGCTCAACCTACTGTGGGCTGAACTCACGTGCAGTAAGGGTCGTGCGCGGCAACGTGGAATGGCTGTTCCTCTGCAGAAAGTCCAATATCAGCCACGAGGTCAGCACCGATCCCTACTGGACACGGTCGGATCCGAGATTTTCCGTCTTCGGCACCATCGGGTTCAATCGGAAATCCGGAGAAATCATCTTCTTCGACGGCCGCAAGGACCGGAGCGAGTTCGATTGGTCAAAGCCCTTCGTTCCGCCAGGCGGGCGCAACTATTCCGATGACATCGGAAGGGTTGCGGCGGAGAAAATCTATGACCGGACGTTCCAGATCTCGTGCCATGCATGCCATGACAACAAAAGCCCCTATGTGATAGATCCGCACATTGAACAGAGCAGGGTCGGTTTCCGTTCAGCCCGCGATTCCAAATCGACCGCCTTCAGCCTGGGAGATTTTCTACCGCGCCGACCGCGGTTGCCGGGCGCGCCGTTCCGCGTGGTCGGCTCCGGTTACACCGGCACCTATCCCAATGAACTTAGCCAAGCCAGGACGGTCGAAGATCCGACCGGAAACTGCACAAGCTGCCACACGCTTACCACACAAATCACCGGCCGCCGTTTTGCCGCGGACGCAGTCGGGTACGAACCGGCGGTCACATCGCCAACCTGGGTCCAATTGCTCGAGCTGCACGAGGAACAGACCGTCTACGCCGGCATAGAAGCACATCGCACGGACTGGGCGATCGGCAGCAGCGGCATCCATCCCTGGATGGTGCCGGGGTCCGGCAATGACCTGTCCTCAGGAACGCCTCGATTGAGCTTGGAAGACTGGCGCAAGCTGAGCGACTGTCTGTGGGGAGCCGGCGGTCCTGAGTGTGGCTACCGCCCACTCTACACGCGCTGCCCGGCGCCAGAAGCGCAGGATGAAGGCTCTTCGCTTGCCGATGCCGAGATTCGGGTTTTGCCTCCACCGCCCGGAGAGGACGTCAGGACGCGTGTCCTTCGCTTAAGCTGGACCTTTCGCAACAGCTACGGTGGTGTTCCCGAGCGCGACGATATCAGGATCAATGTGGCAGTCAGCGCGGGCACGATTCCGGCAAACGGGGATCCGCCGCAAAGTGGCGAATATCCAAGCATCGAGCAGGCAAAGGGCATCAGCGTCGAGGCTATCTCCGGTCCAGTCGGTTCAGCCGGCTCCAGCTTGTGGATCGAGAACGTTTCGTTTGCTGGTCACAAGAAATGGAGCGATCCAGCGCCGTCGATGTCGCCGCGCACCTTCCAGATCGATCTGCCCGGTGAATGCAACCGACGCACCTTAGTTCGTTTGGTGCCCAAACGGTTCTGCTTCGACCAGAGCCAAGCGGCATTTAGCGAGGCAGACCATTTGATCTACGCCGATGTTCAGTGTGGCGAGCCTCAATGAACCACCTGACGCGATCGAAAGCGACTGGTGAGCACCGGGATTTGCGATAACATGACTGGGTGCTACATGGTCGCCGCACTAAGGAGGGTCCCGGAGCGTGACCACGCCGGTTCCATTGGCTAGCCCCATTTTGCCCGGCAATCCGGCGAAACCTGTTGCGGAACGGCGTTATCTCACCATCCTGTTCTGCGACATGGTGGGGTCAACCGAATATGCCGACCGCCTGGATCCCGAGGATTTCCAACACCTGATTGAGAGCTTTCTACAGACCTGCAGCAGCGTCGTCCGGCGCCGCAAGGGCGTGACGGCTAGTTACATCGGCGATGCTATTCAGGCCTATTTCGGCTATCCAACAGCTGGTGAGGACGACAGCGAGTTCGCGGTGCTGGCCGCGCTCGAGATCGTTGATGCGGTGGCCACCATCTCCGCAAATCTGGGATATCCGTTGCAAGTGAGGATGGGTATCGCGAGCGGCCAAGTCGTGGTGGGTGAGTTCGTCGGCGCACCGAGCGGTGTATCCACCGTCGCCTTCGGTCACGTCGCGCATCTAGCGGCACGGCTGCAGGTACTGGCCAAGCCGAATACGATCCTTGTCGACGCGGCGACCTTCGAGGCCGCAAGCGGCGCGGTTGATTTCACCGGGTTCGGCAAACATGAGCTGAAGGGATTCGCCGCGCCAGTCCAGGTTTGGCAGGTGCAAAGGGCGCGCATGGTGCCGACCCGCTTTGCAAAGCGGGCGCGTATGACCAAGCTGTGCGGCCGCAACGCCGAATTGCGACTGCTGATGGAGCACTGGGAGACTGTCGTGCGCGACAGGCGTGGCAATGCAGTGTTGGTCTCGGGGGAGTCGGGAATCGGCAAGTCCCGGTTGCTCAACGAAATCCAGCAGCGTCTGCGCAGCTTTCCGCAACTGACCATGCAATGTTCTCCGACCTTTGAGAACAGCACCCTTTATCCATTCCTCGCAGAGTTGCAGAGGATTGCAACGATCGAGGACGGTGACTCAACGGAAGAAAAGCTTCGAAAGCTCCGCAACGGATTGTCGATAGGCTCGGTGTCCAGCGACATCGCGCTGGCGATCTTCTCAGGCCTGCTCGGGATGCCGACGACAATGCCGGACAGGCTTGAAGGGACAAGTGCCGAACGACAGCGCAACATTGCCGAGCAAGCATTCATCGATCTGGTCAGTTATTTGGCGCGAACTACCCCGATCCTGATCTTGTTCGAGGATGAGCAATGGGCCGATGCGACCTCGCGCGACCTTCTCGAAAAAATCGTCGCCAGCCTGGCTTCGACACCCGCCCTCTTGCTTGTGTCGAGCAGGAACAACGCAAGCGTTCCATGGGTCGACGGCCCTGACGGGCACCATATCAGGCTTGAAGCGCTCAGCCGAGCGGACGCTGAAGCGATTGTCCATGACATTAGTCCGAATGCGCTCGCTGCTGACGTAGCAGCGGTGCTCGATCGCGGTGAAGGCGTCCCGCTCTATATCGAAGAGCTTACTCGAAGCGTGGTCGAAACAGGGTTGCGCCTAGACGTATCGCAGCCCAAGCGTCTGTCACTCACGAACAACATTCCAAACTCTCTGCAGTTCTCGTTGCTTGCCCGTCTCGACAGGCTGGGGACCGCCAAGGAAGTCGCGCAGGTCGCGGCGGCGATCGGCCGCGAATTCGATTTCGACATGCTGCGCGAAATTTGTGATTGGCCTGAAGCGGAGTTGCGCGCTGCGGTTGGTGAGCTGATGCGCACAGGGCTGATCGTAGCCGAGCGAGGGACGGCCGGAGCAGGCTTTTCGTTCACCCACGTGCTGCTCCAGCAGGCCGCTAGAGGCACGATGCTGCACGAACGTGCGCAACAGATTCACAAATCGATTGCCGAATGGATCGAGCTGCGCGACCCCAACGCGGGCTTTGCCTATCCCGAAGTGCTCGCTGAGCATTTCGCCGACGCCGGTCTGTTCGATCGCGCCGCTGACTACTGGCTGCAGGCAGGGCTGAAGGCCGCCAAGACTTGGGCGAAAGTTGACGCAGTGCGTATCTTCAGGAAAGGGCTTGAAGCAGCGAAACTCTTGCCTGACTCCGACGATCGTAGCCGCAGGTTGCTTCGCTTCGAACTGGAACTGGGCGACGTTCTGTACGCTGCGCTCGGCTACGTGACGGGCGAAGGCAGTGCCGCGTATCAGCGGGCCATAGCGCTGAGCGGGAAGCTTGGCGAACTGGAGGCGACGATTAGGGCACTCGACGGGCTTTTCGGTACCCATTTCAACTCGGGCCAGTTTGGTAAGGCCCTCGCGGCCAGTGATGAATTAATTCGAGTCGGCGAGGAGGGCGGCTACCTAAACGCGCTCGTTATAGGTCTGCAGTTTAAGGGCATGAGTCTGTTCTGTCAGGGTGAGTTGGCGGAGGCTCGGCAATATCTTGAGCGCGCTCTCAGCCACAAGGGCAGTGCAGACGAGGTCGGCAGCGACTTTCCGAGTATGGCCATGATCTACCTTTCGTGGACCTTGCATATTCTGGGGTATCGCCGTCAAGCGCTGAAACTCTACCTCGAGGCGGAGGCGACCGTTCGGCAGCAATCCGCCTATCGCTTGGCCGCCTGCTTGGGAAACGGGTGTGTGTTGTTCGCCTTCCGCGAAGAGAGCAGGGATATCGCTCGGCTGGCGGATGAACTTCTGCCATTAGCGCAGGAAAACGGTTTCAACCTCTGGACACGGGTGGCGCGCTTTTTTGGTGGCTTGGCTGCATCAAGCCTCGATGACAGTCTGGTGGGAAGCCATATGATGGCATTGACCGAGAGTGACCTTGAAGATCAGGAAGTCGACAAATCGTGTTATTTAGGCTTACTGGCCAAAGCTTTCATTAACTCTGGACAATTCGATATAGCGGCAGAGACCGTCGAGAAAGGTCTGCGCGAGGCCGAAAAGATTGGCGAGCATTACTTTACAGCTGCCTTGCTTCGCATTCGCGGCGAGATCGAACTTGCAAATGGAGTCGGAGACAGAGCGGCAGAGGCTTCTTTCCGCGAGGCTATTGC
The DNA here is from genome assembly GCF_057766425.1 of Mesorhizobium sp. P160187. Classification (NCBI taxonomy): domain Bacteria; kingdom Pseudomonadati; phylum Pseudomonadota; class Alphaproteobacteria; order Hyphomicrobiales; family Phyllobacteriaceae; genus Mesorhizobium; species Mesorhizobium sp. P160187. The sequence goes on along the minus strand of NZ_JBYMDX010000005.1, from coordinate 1,074,942 downwards.
CTTTGCGCGGCAGCAGCGCGCTAGGAGTTGGGAGTTGCAGGCGACCAATAGTCTGGCAAAGCTATTGCGGTCACAGGGTAGATTCGAAGAGGCGCGTGCGGAATTGCGGGAGATCAACGATTGGTTCATCGCAGCAGACATTGAGTGATTAACGACGCATCACGTTCTGCCGGCAATCTCGACGAGCGCGGATTCGGCAACATCACGATCCCCGGCGCAGCCGCAACTTACGGTTTAAAGCAGACCAACGTCCGCTTACGGGTAGCGATGGCATTGATCTGAAGGCCGGCAGCGGCCATTCACCCGTAGCTCGCCGCAACGCAACAAGGCCCCTCCTGGGGCCTTGCTTTCAACCTCAGTGCTGAGCGTAGCCCCCTCACTTCCCCATCAGCTGCTTGGCATTCTCGGCCGTGATCGCGGTGGTTTCCACCGTCACCGTCTTGTCCACCTCGGTGGCGCAATCGAGCAGGATCTTTTTCGACATCTCGATCGCTTCCTTGGCGCCCGTCGGGTAGGTGAAGGTTGCGACCCAGTCGCCCTTGGCCACGGCTTCGATGCCGCCGGCCGGGCCCGGCAGGCCATCGGTGCCGATGATCTTGACGTCCTTGCCCGCGCCCTTGGCGGCGAGCAGCGCGCCGGCGGCCATCATGTCATTGGAGGCGTAGAGCACCTTGATGTCGGGGTGCGCCTGCAGCATGGCGGCGAAGGCGACCTGCGCCTTGTCCGGCACCCAGTCGGCGGCCTGCTCGGCGACGATCTGGACCTTCGGGTTGCCTTTCACGCCTTCCTTGAAGCCGTTGAGGCGCTCCACCGCCGGCGTCGAGCTCGGCAGGCCTTGCAGCACGGCCGCCTCGCCGCCATCGGGCAGCAGGGTCTTGGCGGTGTACTTTCCGGCTTCCTCGGCGATCTTGAAATTGTCGCCGCCGATGAAGGCGGTGTAGTCCTTGCCCGGGTCGCCGACCGTCTTGCGGTCAAGCTCGATGACCGGGATGCCGGCATCCATGGCGCGCTTCACCGCCGGCGTCAGCGGTGCGGCCTCGAAGGGCGAGATCAAAAGGATATCGACCTTCTGGGTGATGAAATTGTCGACCTGCGAGGTCTGCGTGTTGACGTTGCCGGCGCCGTCGGCGATCTGCAGCGTGAAGCCAGGCACTTCCTTGGCCGCCGCCTCCAGCTCGTCATTGACGTGCTGGCGGTAGGGCTCGGCATTGTTGGCCTGCGAAAAACCGATGACGAACTGGCCGTCCTTGGCGCAGGCTTTCACCAGCGGCTCGGCGGCGTAAGCGGAGCCTGCAATGCACAGGCCGGCGCCTGCCAGCAGCACGGCCTTGAGGGTCGATCCTCTTAGTGTCGTTTTCATAACTCACTCTCCTCCTCGTCCGGCCGGGGGGCCAGACCTTGGTTTGACGTTCACGTGTTGCCGTCTCCTCCTTGTTTGTTTGTGCATGTCGTCATCGCAAAACCTTTTGCGCGACATGCACTAACGACCCAACCCCTCGCGGCGGCGAACGAGGGATTGAAGCACTGCCGCCAGGACGATGATCGCGGCGGTCGCGAGCAGCTGCATGGCGGGCGTGATGTTGTTGAGCTGCAGGATGTTGGCGAGCGCGCCCAGCATGATGGTGCCGGCAACGGTGCCGACCATGGAGCCGGCGCCGCCGAACAGGCTGGTGCCGCCGATGACCACGGCGGCGATGGCCGTCAGCTCATAGCCCATGCCGTCATTGGCGCTGCCGAAATTGAACTGGCCGGCATGGACGATGCCGGCAAGGGCGGCGGCAAAGCCGGTGATGGCGTAGACCGAGATCTTCACCATCGACACCGGCACGCCGGATATGCGCGCGGCGCGCTCATTGCCGCCGACGGCAAAGACATAGCGGCCGAAGCGCGTGGTGTTGAGCACGATGGTGGCGATCGCGGCAAAGACGACGAACACAAGCGTCGCCACCGGCACGGTGTTGTTGAACAGCCGCTCGCCCAGCACGGCGAACACCGGCGGCGCCAGGCCCGGCCCTTCGCCATAGGAAATGTTGATGTACTGATTGCCGGAGACGACCAGCGCCAGCCCGCGCGCGGCCTGCAGGCCGGCCAGCGTGACGATGAACGGTTCCAGCCGAAAGCGGGTGGAGATGGTGCCCTGGATGGCGCCGAAGAAGATGCCCAAAGCGAGCACGGCGAGGATGGTGGGGATCAGGCCGAAGCCGCCGGAGATCATCATCGAGGCGGTGACGACGCTGGACAGGCCAAGCACCGCGCCGACCGACAGGTCGATGCCGGCCGTGATGATGACGAAGGTCATGCCGATGGCGATGATGCCGGTCTCCGACACGGCGCGCACGATGTTGGCGATGTTGTCGGGGTTGAGGAACAGGATTTCGCCGTGGCGGCGCGGCGAGAAGATGATGCCGCCGATCGCCACCAGCACCAGGCCGATCAGGCTCTGGAAGCGCACGATGAGCGCCAGCGGGTCGCGATGCTTTTGAGGCGCCGCCATCACCGGGCTCGCTGCCACTGGGTTGTTGTCCTGAGACATCAGGCCTCCCTGCCGTTAGCCGCGGCCAGCACCGTGTGCTCGTCGACGCCGCCCAAAAATTCCGCCACATTGCGCCCCTGGCGCAGCACCACGATGCGGTCGCACAGACCGATCAGTTCCGGCATCTCGCTGGACGCCACCAGAATGCCGAGCCCTTGCGCGGCGAGTGCCCTGAGCCGCTGGTAGATCTCGCCCTTGGCACCGACATCGACGCCGCGCGTCGGCTCGTCGAGCAGCAACAGGCGGGGGTTGCCGAGGATTTCTTTTGCCAGCACCACCTTCTGCTGGTTGCCGCCGGACAGTGCGCCGACGGCGATATCAGGGTTCTTCGGCCGGATGTCGAACTGACCGAAGGATTCCTTCACCGCCTCGGCCTGGCGGCGCGGCGAGACCAGCCAGTTCGGCGAGATTCTGGATATGACCGACATCACCAGATTGAGGCCGACCGCCATGCGCAGCATCAGGCCCGAGCCCCGGCGATCGTCGGTGACGAAGGCGATGCCGGCGTGGCGGGCAGCACTGATCGAATCCAGTTTCACCGGCTTGCCCGATATGGCGACCTCGCCCTCCCAGCGGCCGGACAGGCCGGTGCCGTATAGCGCGGAGAGCAGTTCGGTGCGCCCTGCCCCCATAATGCCGGCCAGGCCGACGATCTCGCCTTCATGGACATCGAGCGAAACACCTTGCGGCGCCTGCCAGCCGGCGCTGCCGCGGGCGAGCTTGAAGCTGGCGTTCCTCAGGCTGAGCAGCGGCTTGCCCGCCGCTTTGGCGCGTTGGGGATAGAGTTCGTCCAGCGGACGCCCGACCAGCAGCCGCACCAGCTCCGCCTGCGGCGCGTGCGGCTCGGTGATGCCGGCGACGCGGCCGTCGCGCATCACCGTCACCCGGTCGGCAATCCCTGGCACTTCCTCCAGCCGATGCGAGATATAGACGATGCCGACGCCGGTGGCTGCGAGTTTTCTCATGATGTCGAACAGCCGCTCGACTTCGCCGACGGTAAGTGCGGCCGTCGGCTCGTCCATGATCAGCACGCGCGAGGCGTAGGACAGCGCCTTGACGATCGCCACCACCTGGCGCTGGCCGATCGACAGGTCCGCCACCATGGCGGACGGATCGATGGCGATCTCGATGGCTTCCAGCCGCTTCTTGGCCTCGCGGCGCATTGCCGGCACGTCGAGGAAGCCGCCCGGACGCATCAATTCGCGGCCGAGGAACAGGTTGGCCGCGACATCCAGCGACGGCACCAGGTCGAGCTCCTGGAAGATGGTGGCGATGCCGGCCGCTTGCGCCTCACGCGGGTTGTTGAAACGCACGGGTTTGCCGTCGATCTCGATGGTGCCTTCGTCCGGCGTGTAGACGCCCGACAAAAGGTTCATCAGCGTCGACTTGCCGGCGCCGTTTTCGCCGAGCAGCGCGTGGATTTCGCCGGCCTTCAGGTCGAAGTCGACGCCGCGCAGCGCCTGCACGCCGCCGAAGCGTTTGACGGCGCCCGTCATCACCAGAAGCGGGGCGGTCATGTTAGCCTCGTGTGGGTCGGCCTCCCGCAGGAGGCGCGCACCCGCAGAGTCGCCTGCAGCCGCACCGAACGCGGCGCGGAAGCGGTCGCCGCGATGCGGGCGCTGAGCAGGGCCGCGGCCTGCCTGCCTATCTCGGTGCAGGGCTGCGCGACCAGCGTCAGGCGCGGCTCGAAACAATCGGCCCATTCGAAATCGTCGAAGCCGGCCAGCGACAGATCGCCCGGAATGGTGAGGCCTTTTTCGCGGATGGCGCGGACGGCTCCGATCGTCGTCATGTTGTTGCCGGTGACCAATGCGGTTGGTGGCGACGGCAGCGACAGGATGGCGTGGGTGGATGCGGTCGCCGCCGCCGTGTCGACATTCTCGGCCGAGAGATATCGCGGCACGCTTTCAAGTCCATTGGCGGCGAGCGAAGCCTGGAACGCCTCGATGCGCTCGCGCGTCGTCGTCAGGCCCGGCTGTCCGGCGATATAGCCGATGCGCTTGTGGCCGAAGGAGGCGACATGGTCGATCAGCGCGCGCATCGACGTTTCGTTCTCGACGCCGATCTGATCGAAGCGCTCGTCGGCGAAACGGTCGATCAGAACGCATGGCATCTTCTTGTCGGCGAGGTAATCGATGGCGCGCTGCGGCGAGCCCGACGGGGCCAGGATGACGCCGTCGACGCGGCGCTGATGGAAAGCGCGCACCACCTGCAGCTCGCGGTCGGGATCTTCCTGGGTGTCCGACAGGAAGACCATCAGCCCGAGCCGCGCGCATTCGGCCTCGACCGCGCAGATGATGTCGGTGAAATAAGGGTTGGAGATCGCCGAGATCGCCAGGCCGACGCTGTTGGTGGTCGAGGCCTTCAGTGAGCGCGCCAGCTCGTTGGGCTGATAGCCCATCGTGGCGATGGCGTCGTTGATCAGCCTCGCCTTTTCCAGCGAAACGAAGCGCGTGTTGTTGACGACATGCGAGACGGTCGACACCGACACACCGGCGCGCCGCGCCACTTCAGCCATTGTCGGCAAGACATATCAGCGCCTGCAAGCGCTCCTCCCTTATGCGTTTCCCGTCCGCTCTGATGGCGGATTTCAAGGGAGCTTAGGATGATCGAAACGTTTGCGCAATCGATTCGATGCAAATTTTTAGCGGGGCTTATCTCCCCCCTCGAGGGGGAGATGTCGCCGAAGGCTACAGAGGGGGTCGCCGCGCGTGAAGCGCCAACCTTCCATCTGCAGCAAGGACGTCGAGCCCAGTCGCACCGACCCCCTCTGGCCTGCCGGCCATCTCCCCCTCAAGGGGGGAGATTTGCGGTTTCACCGAACTCCGCCACCAGCCCCTCATATTCCTCAAAGGCCGGCAGCGCCTCGTAACTGTGCACCGCAGGCGTGGTTGCCCAAGGCAGCTTCTCGCTGGTCCATGTCTCGATGAACGGCGTGAACCAGCCGGGCTCGTCGAGCATGGTCGGACGCAGATTGACGAACCAGTCGAGCCCTTCGGGGCGCGTGAAGATCCAGCTCATGCAATACGGGCAGAAGTACTGACGCGAGGTGCCGTGCAGCCCGCCGATCACCGGCTCGCCTTGCATGATTTCGAAGCCGTCCGAGGGAATGGCGGCGCTCAGTGAATAGGCGCTGGCCGACATGCGCTGGCAGCCGGTGCAATGGCAAGCCATGGTCAAAAGCGGTTTTGCGGAAATCTTGAGCCGCACGCGTCCGCAGCGGCATCCGCCTTCGGCCGGCAAGGTCAGGGTTGGCACGGCAGTCTCCCAGTCTTCAAACCGCCGGCGGTTCAGTCGCCCGTCAGCGCCTTCGTCGTCACCAGCGTGACGCCGGCATCGGTGAAGTCCGCATTGTACCGGGCGATGATCTCGGTCGCGGTTTCGCCTTCAGTGTCCAGCGTGGAATGGGCATCGGAAACGACGGTGACGCCGAGGCCATCGGCCAGGGCGCCCTTGACGGTGCCGGCGATGCAGAAATCGGTTTGCGCTCCGGCGAGCACGACTTCGCCGGCCCCCTGCCCGGCCACCCAGGCGCCAAGCTCGGCATTCGAGAATGCGTTGCGGACGGTCTTGGAGAATGTCGGCTCGTCCTTGGCCTGGCCGAGTTCCGGCCATACCGGCCAACCCGGCTCGCCCGGCGCCAGCGGATCGCCGGCCGGCCCGTCATGCCGCACGAACGCGATTTTTCGCCCGCTGCGCCGTGCCCAGTCGATCAATGAGCGGGTACGCTCGGCTATGCCCGGCGCATCATGGATCGGCGGCTCGACGCGCCCGTCGAACATGTTGGTCTGGAGATCGATGACGATGAGGGGAGCGAGGTTTGGCATGGCGAGAAGATAACGCGGGCGATGGGAGGGTCAAGACGGCGAAGCTGCTGATCTCCCCCTTGGGGAGATTACATGTACCTCACCCGATTCCACCCGCGACCACGTAAGCACCAGCCGTGCGTCCATCCTCCAGCCGTATGACGGCCGTAACGATCGAGCCGTAAGCGCCTCGCCACACACTGTGCATTCTTTCGTGCTCGCCGGCGGGCACCAGGATGCGACCGTGAAAGCTTGTGCCGCTGCGCCGCAGAGCGACCGGTTCGCCATTGACGTGAACCTTGACGCCAGCGGTCTCCGCATCGAGTTCAACCGTCACGGCGATCTCGGCCTGGTCTCCTCGCCGCGTCGTCTCGGCAACAAGCGTAAGCCTCGGCGCCGGCGCATCGCTGGCCCGCAATCCACCAGGCCGCCCCGCAAACACATCGTCCGGCAATTCCGGCGTGCGCGGCGGGCTGGTGCGGCGTTGGGTGGCGCGCTCGTAATCGCCGGCGAGCCGCAGCAACTCCGCATCATCATAGGCCTTGCCCGCAAAGGTCAGCCCGACCGGCATGCCGATATCGGCCATCGTTCCCATAGGCACGGTGACGGTCGGAATGCCGAGATGACGCCACACCAGATTGCCGTTGGCAACCCAGGTGCCGTTGCGCCAGGCGATTGCTGCAGAGGTCTCGTTGACGTCGGCATCGGCCGGGCCGACATCGGCGACCGCCGGCAGCACGACGGCGTCGAGCCGGTTCGCGTCCAGCCAGTCCTCGAAGTCGATGCGCCGCGTCGCCTCCAATCCCTTCAGACCTTCCGCCAGCATTGGAATATCCAGCAATGGCGTCACGCCCTGTTTGGCGCGTGTGACATAGTCCGCCAGATCGAAACCGTCATCGCCATAGCGGTCCGGCAGCGCGCCCGGCGGCTGCGGGAAAATCTTTGGGCCGTCGACCGCAGCCAGGTCGGGGACCACCGGATCGGCATTTGCGCGCAGGAAATCGTCCCAGCCCCAGATGCAGAGATCCCAGATTTCGCGCTCTGCAAAGGCTTCCGGCACCAGCCCGCGTTCGACCATGGTTTTTGTGCCCGGACGGTCGCGCTCATAGTTCGAGACGACGGGGAAATCGACCTCGACCACCTCCGCGCCGAGCTTTTCCAGGTCACGCGCCGCCTGCCGCCAGAGGTCGAGCACCGGGGCGCGGGTCTCGATGGGTTTGGGCGCGCCGCCGTCGCGGCCGATATACATTTTCGGCACGCCGAGGCGTTTGCCTTTCAACGAGCCCTCCAAGGCGAGTGTAGTGTAGCTTGGCGGCCCGAGAGCAGCGCTTTTCGCGATCGAGACCCAGGGCTGCGCGCGCCAGAAATCGCCGCGCGTCTCGGTATCGTCGGCGACGATCACGTCGAGCAGTTCCAGCATGTCGGCGATGCCGCGCGTGTGCGGCACCACCACATCCATGGTCGGCACCAGCGGCCAGTTGCCCCTGACCGAAATGACGCCGCGCGACGGCGTGTAGGCGACAAGTGCATTGTTGGACGCCGGCGCGCGGCCGGAAGACCATGTCTCCTCGCCCAGCCCGAAAGCGGCAAAGCTCGCAGCGGTCGCGGTGCCGGAACCGTTGGACGAGCCGGAAGCGAAGGCGGCGGTCAAATAGTCGGCATTGTAGGGGCTCTCGGCGCGGCCATAGACGCCACGCTGCATGCCGCCATTGGCCATAGGCGGCATGTTGGTCAGCCCGATCAGCACAGCACCACCGGCCCTCAGCCTGGCAATGGTGAAAGCGTCCTCGTTGGCGACGAGATGCTCGAAGGCGGGCGAGCCGGCGGCCACCGTCAGGCCCTTCACCTTATAGCTGTCCTTGGCGGTGTAGGGGATGCCGTCGAGCGGCCCGAGGGTGGCACCATTGCGCCGCCGCAGGTCGGACGCCGCCGCCTCCTCGAACATTGCCGGGTTAAGCACCGGCACGGCATTGAGCGCGATGCCATGGCGGTCGTAATGCGCGATGCGCCTGAGATAAGCGCCCACCAGCTCGACGCTGGTGACGGTGCCGGCCTCCAGCGCCCGGCGCAGGTCGGCGATCGTGGCTTCGACGAGCTGGAGGTTGGGCATGGGATTCTCGAGATGCAGCGGCAAATGAGTCTTCGCATCGTGCGATGCGAGTGTCACGCCGCAAACGAAAGGCGTGACGGCGACGCTGCTGATCTCCCCCAAGTGGGGAGATGGCCGGCAGGCATAAGTGGCCTCCGAAATTGACTGATGAAAGACAGTTTTGGTATCCGCTGCCGATGTCCATTATATGACACGACCTCACCGACGTCATCGGCGTTGCCTGACCCTGAGCTCACAGCGTCTTGCTGTCGAACTGGCCTTTTTCCTTCATCATTTCGAGGAAGGTCCTGGCCTCCGCATTTCCGTGGCTTGCCGATGTGGAAAACCACTTGGCAGATTCCGGATAGTTCGGCTTGCCGCCGATCCCGGTGTAATAAAGCTTGCCAAGGTTGAGTTCTGCTTCGACATTTCCCGCCTTGGCTGCCTCCAGCAACCAGAATTCGGCGGATTTTTCATCCTTGGCTATCCCTCTGCCGCGGGCATAGGCAACAGCCAGGTACAGTTCAGACGAAACGTCCCCCTGCTTTGCGGCCTTGAGCGACCACGAAACGGCATCAGCGTCGCTCTGAGTCAGTCCGGCGCCCGTCCAATATGCCAGGCCGAGGTTCGCCTGCGCATAAGCGTCTCCCCGGCTCGCCGCCTTCAGCCACCAGGATGATGCTTCGGCATCACTTTTGGCAGTGCCCTTGGCCGTAGCATAGGCATAGGCCAGCGCAGACTGCGCCCGGACATTGTCCTGTTCCGCCGCCTTGACCAACCAGGCGAACGACTGGGCGTCGTCCTTGCCGATGCCTTTTCCCAATTCATACGCGTTTGCTAAGGAGTATTGCGCTTCCGGCACACCGGCGACCGCGGCCTTCATCCACCATTCGAAGGCCAGGCGGTCATCCTGACCGACGCCGTGGCCAAGCGAATACAGCGTGCCCAACAGAGACTGGGCATTCGGCTCACCCTTGTCGACCGCCTTTCGCACCCACGTCACGGCGAGCTGATCGTCCTTCTCAACGCCTTCACCGAGATAATAGGACCGACCGATGCAGTAGGCAGCTTCGGTACTGCCGCCATCGGCTGCCTTGCGCCACCAGGAGAGAGCTTGCTCATAGCTTTGCGGAACACCTTGGCCCTGCGCGTACAGGGTGCCGATGGCATAGTAACCATTCGCGTTGCTCTTGTCGGCCGACTGTGTGGCAAATTTTAACGCCAGTTGGTCGTTTCTTTCGACACCTCGGCCATGGGAATAGGCCTGGGCGAGCAAGGATGCCGCATCTGCATTTCCTTGCTCGGCTGCTTTGCCCCACCAGTAGGTCGCCTGCCTGTCATTTTGGGCAATACCCTGGCCACGCCAGTACATTAATCCCAGATTGTACTGTGCGTCAGCATTTCCCATGTCGGCCAGCACGGAGATCTGATGGAATTGCTCGCGATAATCCTTTGCCAGGACAGCCGCTTGAATCTTCTTAATGGCTGACCACTGCACATAGTAATTTCGGCCAGGCCCGAGCAGCACAAAAGCCGCCAGCAACACCAGAACGACGGTAAGGACCCCTCGGCGACGCGACGTGGGCGGGCTGTAGACAGGTGTATCCACTTTGGGCGCCCAGTCGTTGTTGCTCACCGTCCCCAATCCATTTGCAGCCACCAGTAATCCATAGCGCAAGCCAGGCTGTTCTGGAATATCCAAAGCATTTGATGTCGCTACTGCGGTGCGCCGGCGAACAGGATTTCGCCATCGCCGCCAGCCGCCGGCCAATCCCTGATGGTGCGATCGTCGCCGCCGGTGAGCAGCGTGCCGTCGGTGGCGAAGGCAACGGCGTAGATCGGGCCGGTGCGGCTGTCGAACATGGCGGTCTGGCCGCCGGTGCCGACATCCCACAGCCGCGCCGTGCCGTCGAGCGAGCCGGAGGCCAAGCGCTTGCCGTCGGCCGACAGCGCCAGCGTATAGACGGTGCCTTCGTGACCCTCGAAGCGGCGCAATTCCCTAAACGTGTCGAGGTTCCAGAGCTTGATCGTGTAGTCGCCGCTGCCGGTGACGACATGATGGCCGTCGGCGGTGAAGACAGCGCCGTAAGTGCCCTGCTCGTGGCCGTGCCAGCTTCGCAATTGCTTGCCGCTTTCGACGTCCCAGAATTTCAGCGTGCCGTCGATGGAGCCGCTCAGCGCGCGCGTGCCGTCGGGCGAGATTGCGACCGTGCTGATCGGCCAGTCATGTCCGGTCATCACATGCAGCACCGATTTGTTGACGAGATCCCAGACGATGACGTTGCCGGTGTCGTGGCCACTGACGGCGCGCTTGCCGTCCGGGCTGATCGCCAGCTTACGCACGCCGCCATTCGCGCCCGACGAGAAGACATGCAGCACCGCGCCGTCGGCAAGCTTTCGCAGCACGATCTCGCCATCGTCGCCGGCGGTCAGCGCGGTTGCGCCGTCGGGCATGAACAGCGCCGTGCGCGCCATGTCCTTGTGTTCACCAAGGTTGCGGATCAGCCGCTTGCCGGCGATGTCCCAGAGCTTGATCATATGGTCGGTGCTGGCGCTCATGACGTCGCGGCCATCGGCCGAGACGGCGAGCCAGACGACGGCGTCGCGGTGGCCGTCGGGCTCGGTCGGCAGCGCCGGCGGAGGCGGCGGCAACGGCGCGACGGTTTGCGGTGGCGTGGCCGGAGCCGGCGGTGGAGCAGTCTCCGGTGGCGGTGTCGCCGGAGCGAGTGCGACTTGTGGCGGCTGAGGGGGAGCAGCCGGAGGCGTAGGCTGCGCCGGCTCGGGCGGTTTGGCTGCCTGCACCGGCGGAGTTGGCTCGGGCGGCATGGTGACCTGCGGCGAACTCGGCGGGGCCGGTGGCGTCGCCAGGTCCGGCGGGACACCGTCGATGCCCTGGTCCTTCGGCTCGGCTTTGGGTTCGTTCGGGGCGGCCACCTCAGCGCCCGGGCCGGCGTCACGCGCCCAAGGGAAGTGGTCGGCCAGCAGCGCCAACACGGCGAACACCGGCAACATGAGGAAGGCGCGCCGCAGACCGGGGCGGCCCTTTGGGTCGATCTCGGCGTCGCGGCCAAAAAGCGGCGTTCCAGCAGGCTGGCTTCGCCGACCCGGCAGCAGTCCGGCCCAGAACAACAGGGCGCCAAGCAGGCAAAGCCCGCCGACGGTCAGGAACACCACCGGTCGCAGCGTGGCTGGGCCGTGCAGCATGTGATCGATCCCGCTCCAGCTGAAATCTCTGTCGCCGAGCAGCAGATACGCCCGCACCAGACAAGCCAAAGCGGCCGCCAGCAGCGGAAGCGCAAACAGCCTTTCGGCCAACCTGTCCATCGGACTCCCCCTCCGGTGCCGCACCTTGCTCATCATGCGGCCGCCGCAGCGAAACAAATAGCGCAAAACTGCGCCCACGAAAGTGGGCGCGATCACGCAGCCAAATTCACTTCAATTCGACCCATACCGGCGCGTGGTCGCTGGCGCCGTCCTCACCTCTGACATCGCGGTCGATGCCGGCAGCGGTGAGGCGGCGCGCCAGTTTCTTCGACAGCAAGATGTGGTCGAGCCGCAGCCCGGCATCGCGCGGCCAGCGGTTGCGGCGGTAGTCCCAGAATGTGTAGAGCGTTTCCTTCGGATGCTTCTTGCGCAGCGCATCGGTCCAGCCCTGCTCGAGCAGACGCTGGAACGACGCCCGGCTTTCCGGCTGCAGCAACGCGTTGTCGTCATAGGAGCGGGTGGCGTAGATGTCGCGCGGCTCGGGCACGATGTTGTAGTCGCCGACCAGCGCCACCGGCAGGCCGGTGTCGAAGAGTTCTGCGGCATGCGCCTCCAGCCTTTCATGCCAGGCCAGCTTGTACTGGAATTTCGGCCCCGGCTGCGGGTTGCCGTTGGGCGCGTAGAGACAGGCGATGACGACGCCCGACACCGCCGCCTCGATGTAGCGGCTCTGCTTGTCGGCGGTATCGCCGGGCAGGACGTCACGGGTCAGCACCGGCTTGGCTCCTCGCGCCAGTATGGCTACGCCGTTCCAGGTCGGCTCGCCCTTCCACACCGCGCCATAGCCGGCGTCGGCCAGTGCCGTGCGCGGAAACTGCAGGTCGCGCGCCTTCAGCTCCTGCAGGCAGACGACATCGGGCTTGGCTGCCGCCAGCCACGCCAGCAGGTTTTGCAGCCGGCTGTTGACGTTGTTGATATTGAAGGTGGCGATTTTCATTTGGCGATCAGGAAACGATCCGCCCTGTCCACGCCTTCACCGTCCCGGCCAGCGTCTTCAAATGATCGGCGGTCGAAAACCCCGACACGCTCTTGCGCGGCTTCAGGTCGTGGTCGCCATCCTCCAGCCAGATCACTTCGATGGCGTCGGAAAGGCCGTAGGTCGCGACCTCTTCCCTGGTGCCGAATTCGTCGCGCGTGCCCTGGAAGATCAGTGTCGGTGTCTTGAGGTCGGCGAGGTGTTTTGTCCTGAGCTGCTCTGGCTTGGCCGGCGGATGAAAGGGATAGCCGAGGCAGACGAGGCCGGAAATCTCTCCCTTGGCGAGCATTTCGTCCGCAATCATCGAGGCGACGCGCCCGCCCATCGACTTGCCGCCGATGATGAGCGGCCCGGTGACGCCCATGGCTCTCAGATCGGCGATGGCCTTGATGTATTCCGGGTTGACCGTCTCGGCGCGCGGCGGCGGCTTGCGCTGGCCGTAGCGGCGCGCCGCCATATAGTGGAATTCGAAGCGCGCGACCTGGAAACCGGCTGTGGCGAGCGCCTTGGCGGTGGCGGTCATCGAAGGCGAATCCATCGATGCGCCGGCGCCGTGCGCCAGCAGGATGGTGACGGGAGCGGTGTCGAAGCCGTCGAAGAGGAAGCTAGTGGGCATCAGGCTGCGGGACCCCGATATAGTGGTAGGTGGTTTTGGACCCGTAAACTTCCTTACGCCACTGCTCCGGATGCAGGGTAACATGGGTGAAAATGGCTGCAAAAACCCCACGAGCACGATGAAGAATGGCCGGCCGAAGCAAACGCGCTGCTTGTTCGACATACGGTCCTCGGGGCGCTGGGGAAATGGCCAAGTTCTGCGGTTGTAATATGTGGCCCAATTGATTTTGCTGTCTTCGAAAAAATTCCAGCCATTGCTCCAGTAGAAGAGCAGCTCGCGGGCCTCCTGCACCGCCAAAACGATGAAGCACGCGGTTAATCCCATACTCGAAATCTGAACAAGATTATCCACGGCAGCCTCACCCCGCCGTCCGCGCCAGCTGCAGATCGACGAACTGTATCCCCTTTTGCGCAGTGCGCGCCCATTCGCTGTCAGCATCGAGTTCGAGATAGCGCACCCAGTGGCGGCGGGCTTCGGTCAGATTGCCGGCGTCGAACTCCAGCCGGGCAAGGTTGAACACCGGATCGGCGTAGCTCTTGTCGAGCGCGATGGCCTTGACCAGATGCCGGCGCGCCGAGGCGATCTTGCCTTCGTCGCTCATCAGCCCGGCGAGGTTGAACCAGGCCTCGACGAACGCCGGATCGAGCTTGATCGCTCTTGCATAGTCATGCGCCGCGTCGGCCACGCGACCGGCGCCACGCAAGCAATTGGCGCGGTTGAACGCGGCGATGGCGTCGCTCGGATCGATGCTGAGGCAGCGTTGGTAGAGCGCCGCGGCATCGTCGTGCCGGCCCTCCTCTTCCGCGCTTTCAGCCTCGGCGAACAATTCTTCCAGCGTGTCGTCGCCGGCTGCGCTTGCGCTGCCGAGATCGAACAGCAGCTGGCCGTCGAGTTCGCTCTGGCCATCCTCGAGATAGATCTGATCGGGCCGGCCATGCTGCGAGCCGACATTGAGCGATTTGGCGGTGAGCGAAGCGACCGGACCGGAGCGATGCACGGAGCGCGCGATCGCGCCCCAGGATGCACCGCCGGCGACCAGCCCGGCATATTTGCGGGCAAGGATCAGATCGCGGAACGAGTAGGGTTCACAATCGTGCTCGAAGGCGTCAAACAGGCTGAGCAGGTCGAGGTCGGCACCGGACAGTCTGGACTGGTCGACGAGAGACTGCCTGGACAGCGAAGACGCCTCCGGCGTCTTCATCAGACCAAGCAGGCGCAGGAAGCCATTTTCGCTAAGGAGTGTTCGGCCAGCGGAGCCCTCGGCTGCAACCCGGCGCTCGATCTCGGCATCGCCGCCCTTCGCCGTGCCGGCCTTGGCGATCAGCGTTCGGCCGAACACAACATGGCTGGTGCGCCTGGTGACGCCGCGCCGCAACTGGCCGTGCTGACGCTCCACCTCACGGGCCGCGAGCCGCAGCGGAAATGCCGCCAGCGCGCCGATGGCGCCGAAGACGGCGCCCGGGATTATACCGGTCGGCGCCGTCACCCCTTGCTCTTGCCGACGGCCTTGAGCAGATTGGCCTTCAACGGGTTTTCCTTGGCCGCACCCGCCTTACCCTTGGCGGCAGGTTTTTCAGCGTCGTCGGCCTTGCTCTTCGACTTGGCCGGCGGCTTGGCTGATTGCGACAGGCTCGCCTTCAACGCGTCCATGAGGTTGATGACATTGCCACGCTCGGGCGCCGCCGCAATGATCGGCTTATGGCCCTTCAGTTTCTCGCGGATCATCGTCATCAGCGCGATCTCGTAGCGGTCCTCATAATTCTTCGGATCGAAGGTGGTTTCCTTCTGCTTGATCAGCGCTTCGGCCAATTGCAGCATTTCGGGATCCGGCTTGCCAGCCGGGATGTTGCCGAAATATTCAGCCGTGCCGCGCACTTCGTTCGGGTTCCTCAACGTACACACGAACATGCCGTTCTCGCGCGCGCCAATCGTCACCACGCGCTCGCGGCTGGACAGGACAAGGCGGGCAATGGCCAGCTTGCCGGATTTGCGCATTGCCTCGCGCAGCACGGCGAAGGTTTCCTCCGCCATGGCGCCATCCGGCGCCATGTAGTACGGCGAATCCTGATAAATGACGTCGACCTCGTCTTCGTCGACGAAGGCCTCGATGTTCATCGTGTGATTGGATTCGATGCGCACTGCTTCGAGGTCGGCCTCATCGATGATGATGTACTGCTTGTCCTCGTATTCGTAACCCTTGACCAAGTCCGCGCGCTCGACGAGGCCGAGTTCAGGGTCGACCGGCTTCATGTTGATGCGGTTGTGGGTCTTCTTGTGCAATTGGTTGAACGATATGCGCTCGCTGGTCGTCGTTGCCGGATAGAGCCGGACCGGACAGCTGACGAGGCTGAGCTTGAGGTAACCTTTCCAACTTGCCCTGGGCGCCATGATACTCTCCTACGCGGCCACGCACTGACATTTCAGACTGAGCATGATCTTATCCGAAAACCGGTTCCCACTTTTCGGGATCATGCTTACTGCAGCGCTTCGTCCAAAGGACGAATGGTGCTGCGGAAATCCTACACCGACCGGGCACGATACAGGCAAATCCCTAGCGAAATCTTCCAGTCGCCCTGAAGGTCCAAGGCCGAGAATAATTCAAATTGTCCGAAGCGTCGATGGACTTGGGTTCCTCGCCCCCATGAAATGGGGAGAAAAACCTTATTTGAAGGCCGGCAAATCCCTCGCGAAATCCTCCATGTCCGCCCAGGGGTCGCCCGAGGTCGCCAACAACCCCGGCAGCGAGGAATAGTTCAGATCCTGCGGCGCATCGATCGTCTCAAGGTCGCTCCAGCTCACCGGCGTCGACGCCGGCAGGTTGGTGCGGGCGCGCAGCGAATAAGGCGCCGCGGAGGTGTGGCCGCGCGCGTTGCGGTGATAGTCGATGAAGATGCGGCGCTTGCGGTTTTCCTTGCCCATTGTGGTGGTGAAAGTGTCGGGCGCGGTGGCCGCCAGGTGCGTGGAGATGGCGCTGGTCGCCTGGTGCAGCTTCTTCCAGTTCTGCTTTTGCGTCACCGGCACGGTTATGTGGATGCCGCTGCCGCCGGATGTCTTGGCGAACGGCACCAGGCCGAACCGCTCCAATTCGCCCTTGATGTGGACGGCGGCCTCGACCACCTCGCGCCAGGCGATGCCCTCACCCGGATCGAGATCGAAAACGATCTGGTCGGGCTTGTCGAGGCTCAAGCGATGCGTGCCCCAGGTGTGGAACTCAACGACGCCGAACTGCGCGAGTGCCAGATAGCCTTTTGCTCCCTCGACCGACAGATAGGATTTGGTTTCACCTTCGGAGTTGGTGGCGTCAAAAGTGACCACCGACGGCGGCATGCCGGTGAAGGCGTGGCGCTGGAAGAAACAGTCCTTCGGCAGGCCCGTCGGGCAGCGCACCAGCGACACCGGGCGGCCCATAATGTGCGGCAGCATGAAATCGCCGACCAGCGCGTAATAGACGGCGATGTCGAGTTTGGTCGGTCCGGTCTTGCCGAACAGCCGCCGCTCCGGATTGGTCACCCAGATGGTTGCGAGATCAGCTTCGGCGATCAGCCGCTTGCGCTTCGGCGACACCGGCGTCGACAGGCCGACATCGCGCAAGCCCCGAAACACACCGTGGCGCAGCGAATTGTCCGCCGTTCGGTTGGCGTAGTGGATGCGGGCCGACAGCATCGGCCGCACCCATTTCATCTCGCGCATGATCTCGCGCGGCACACCCTCGGGTGCTGTCGCGCCGTCGCGCAGCGGCTGCAGCCGGGCCAGCAAGTCGCCCGCCGTAGCGGCATCGAAGCCGGTGCCAACCTTGCCGCGATAGTGCAGTTCGCCATCCGCGAATTCAGCCATGCCGAGTGCCGCCAGTCCTTCGGCCGCGTCGGAAACGGTGTAGCCGGCGATGATGAAATCGCCGGTCTCCAGCGCCTTGACCTTGGTCCAGCTCTTCGTGCGGCCGCTCTGGTAGATGGCGTTGGCGCGCTTGGAGACGACGCCTTCCAGCCCAAGGATCGAGGCCTGATCGTACAGCCCCTGTCCGTCGCCTTCGACATGGTCGCTCAGCTGGATGGCGGAGTTGGCGCCCTGTCCGGCTAGCAGTTCGGCGAGCAGGGCCTTGCGCTTTGCGAGCGGCGCCTTGCGGAGGTCCCAGCCGTCGAGATGCAGCAGGTCGAAGGCATAGAAATGGAGCTTGCTGCCCGCACCCGCCGACAGCGCATCCTGGAGCAGCGCGAAACGCGAGATGCCCTTCTCGTCCAGCACCATGATCTCGCCGTCGATGATCGCCTGGCTGAGGGGCAGCCGGGCGAATGCCTGCGGCAGGTCGCCGTAACGCTTCGTCCAGTCGATGCCGCCGCGGGTGATCAGCCTGACCTCGCCATCGGCGATATGCGCCATGGTGCGGTAGCCGTCGAATTTTATTTCGTGCAGCCAGAGTTCACCTGTGTCTTCCACTGGCCCACCCGGTGGCTTCGGCACCTGCGTGGCGAGCTGCGGCTCGATGCGCGACGGCGGATCGCCCCTGGCCGCACCGGGCAGCGCGCCGGGTTTCAGCGCGCCGGGCTTGGGCGGCAGGCGGGCCGGCTTCTTCGGCGGCGCCACCAGCTCCTCGATCCGCTTGCCGGACTTCACGCTTTCCGGCCGCGCTTCCAGGATGTCGAGGCCGGTATCGGCGGCGAGATCGCGCTCCTTGAACAGCAGCCAGTTTTTCTTCTCGCTGTCTTCGCTGGGCTTGGGCTTCAGACGGGTCAGCATCCAGCCGCCATTCAACTTGTCGCCGGCCAGCCGGAACTTGAAGGCGCCGGTGCGCAGGCTCTTGTCGACATCGTCCATCGGCGCCCAGGTGCCGGTGTCCCAGACGATCATCGGCCCGCCGCCATATTCGCCTTCGGGAATGACGCCCTCGAAGTCGATATATTCGAGCGGATGGTCCTCGGTCTCGACTGCAAGCCGCTTGTCGGCCGGGTTGAGCGAGGGCCCGCGCGGCACCGCCCAGCTTTTCAGCACGCCGCCGACCTGCAGGCGCAAATCGTAATGGTCGGCGGTGGCGTGATGCTTGTGGACGACGAAGCGGTTGCCGTCGCCTGAAATGAGCCCGCCCGCCGGTTCCGGCGTCTTCGTAAATTCGCGCTTGGCGCGGTAGGCCTTGAGTTTTGGCGGGGTTGGCATGGGTCAGGCGGGAGCGGCGGCGGCGGACGAACCTTCCCTGCGCCGCGTTCCTGCACAGTGCTGTCCCGCCAACATTTCAGATTTCCCAGCGTGGTGCGAAGAATGTGGAGATCACGCTCAATCGTCTGAGGCGGGCGTCAGGTCTAGCTCGGCCGGGGACAGCCCTTGTTGGAGCTGGCTCAGCCGGAACTCGTCGACCCAGTAGGCCTCGCCGTCGACCAGCACGCGGGCCGAGTAGACGCCGCCGGAAAAGCTTTGCGCGGTGACGTAGACCTTGTGGCGGTCGAGCGCCTTGCGCACCGCGGCGCGCTTGGAATTCTGGCTGGTGACGGAACTGGCCATGGCTCACTCATACACAAGACCGCAAGACATGGCGGCGGCATAAGGATGCTGGAGATCGGCCGCTCTGTCAATTTTGACCGCCTGCTTCTGGCAGCGCTACGATCCGACGGCAGCAAAAAACCGCTGCGCCTCGGCAGCGGACTTTGCAATGGCGACGACAATATTCGGTTAGTGGTCCGAAGGAATTATGAGCGCGGTGACGCGCGAGAGCTGCTGACGCCGGTTCAGCGTCGGCTTCTCGTAGATCTTCTTCATTGGTATCCCATGGCCCCCAATGGCCGCCGGCAAAGGCGCTTGCGGCTGGGTTTTGTCAAGGGAAGCGCTGTTCTTCCGCCGAACAGCTATGGAAACTGGAGGAGCGGCCGCTATAGTTTTCCTCAGCCCCAAGGAGAACGGCAATGACCCTCAGCACCCGCAAACTCGGCAGCCAGGGGCTGCAGGTCTCGGTGATCGGCCTCGGCTGCATGGGCATGAGCCAGTCCTACGGCCCTGCCGACGAGGCGGAATCGATCGCCACCCTGCACCGAGCCATCGAACTCGGCTGTACCTTCCTCGACACGGCGGAAGTCTACGGCGCTTATGCCAATGAAGAACTGCTCGGGCGGGCGCTGAAGGGCCGGCGCGATGAGGTGACCCTTGCCACCAAATTCGGCTTCCGCATCGAAAACGGCAGACAGGTCGGCACGGAGCGTGACAGCCGGCCCGACCATATCCGCGAGGCGCTGGAGGGCTCGCTGAAGCGGCTCGGCACCGACCATGTCGACCTTTACTACCAGCATCGCGTCGATCCGGCCGTGCCGATGGAAGACGTCGCCGGCACGGTCGGCCGGCTCGTCGCCGAGGGCAAGGTGCGCTTCTTCGGCCTGTCGGAGGCTGGTGCGGCCAACATCGGCCGCGCACATGCCGTGCATCCGGTCTCGGCGCTGCAGAGCGAGTATTCGCTGTGGGAGCGCAATCTGGAGCCGGAAATCATCCCGCTGCTCAAAAAGCTCGGCATCGGCCTGGTGCCGTTCGCGCCGCTCGGCCGCGGTTTCCTCGCCGGCGATGTCAAGCGCGCCAAGGACTATCCGGAAGGCGATTTTCGGCGCGGCGACCCCCGCTACCAGGGCGCCAACTACGACGCCAATGTCGCGGCAGCGGCTGCGGTGCAAGAGGTGGCCGCGGCCAAAGGGGTAAAGCCCGCACAGATCGCGCTGGCCTGGGTGCTCGGCAAGGGCGACGGCTTCGGCATCGACATCGTGCCGATCCCGGGGACAAAGCGGCGCAAGTATCTGGAGGAAAATGTCGCTGCCGCAGCGATCACGCTCGAAGCCGCCGAGATGGCTGCGCTCGACGCGGCACTCGCGCCGGGCAAGGTCTCAGGGCCGCGCTACAATGAGCGGGTGATGACGACCATCGACAGGTAGAGGCGTCTAAGCTGCCAATTTCCCCCCTCGTGGGGGAGATGCCTGGCAAGGCAGAGGGGGCGCGAAGGATCGCCCGCGTCAAGTATTCTGCGTAGGGGTTAGCTCAAAGATGTAAGTGAAATTGGCCAATGTCGGCGGGACAGCGCCCCCCTCTGTCCTGCCGGACATCTCCCCCACAAGCGGGGAGATTAGCAGTTTCAGCCCCTCGCCTCACCTTGCGTAATCGATTTTCCTTGGCTAGCATCCTCGGGTCGGCGCCGTGCGGAGGAGAACGTTGCGGCGGACCGGCTGGAGCGCCTCGCGTCCCCTCGGGGCGTTCACAGGACACTCCATTTTTGAATTGACGCAAGGACCGTCCCGAGCCGCTCCCGGTTTCGGGCTCCTGCGTTCATGTGGAGGATATCTGATGAACAGACGCGAATTCCTGTTGTCGACCGTGGCGACCGGCGCCATGGCGCTGGCCGCGCCCATGGCCTTTGCCGCCGACAAACTGACCATATTGGGCTCGGTGCCCAATCTCGGCTTTCCGTTCTTTGTGCACATGCTGAACGAGATCAAGGCGGAGGCGCAGGCGCAAGGCGTCAATCTGACCGAGAGCGACGGCCAGAACTCGGCGCCGAAGCAGACCGCCGACATCGAGGCCGCACTTGTGCAGAAGGTCAACGCCATCGTGATTTCGCCGCTTGACGTCAACGCGCTGGCGCCGGCGATCGAGGAAGCGGTCAAGGCCGGGGTTCCCGTGGTCACCATCGACCGCCGCGTTGACGGCGTCGAGGGCATTCTGGCCCATGTCGGCGCCGACAATGTCAAGGGCGGCGAGGCCGAGGCGCAGGCCATGGTGGCGGCGTTCCCCAACGGCGCCAAGCTGTTCCATTTGCAGGGCCAGCCGGGTGCCGGGCCTGCGATCGACCGCAACAAAGGCGTCCACAATGTGCTCGATCCGCTCAAGGACAAGTACCAGATCATCTTCGAGCAGACCGCTAATTTCGCCCGCGCCGAAGCGCTGTCGGTGACCGAGGCCGGGCTTGCCGCCAACGGCAAGCCGGACGCCATCATCTGCGCCAATGACGACATGGCGCTCGGCGCGCTCGAAGCCTGTGCCGCGCGCAACTTCACCGACGTCAAGATCTACGGCTTCGACGCGCTGCCGGAAGCGCTGGTCGCCGTGCGCGACGGCAAGCTCGCCGGCACGGTCGAGCAGTTCCCCGGCGAACAGTCGCGCAAGGCGGTGCAGATCGCGGTCGCCTTCGCCAGGGACAAGACCGAGCCGAAGGAGAAGCTGGTGCTGTTGACGCCGATCGTCATCGGCAAGGACAATCTCGACAAGGCGGAGAGGTTGAACGAGACGAAGTGAGAGTAGGGCCCATGACGGGTGGAGGTCGCGCTCTGTCGCGCCCCCCTCTGTCCTGCCGGACATCTCCCCCACTTGGGGGGAGATTGGCCGTCACGTCTGCTTTCGCCAATCGCCAACGTTATAGAAATAGTGCTGCCGGCAAAACTGCTGATCTCCCCCCGTGTGGGGGAGATGTCCGGCAGGACAGAGGGGGGCGCTGTCCCGCTGCCTATCGCAATCCGGGAGCAATGCTTGTCCGCCGTTGAACCCACCGCATCATCGCCACCGCTCCTTTCCGTCGAAGGCGTGACCAAGCATTTTTCCGGCGTCACCGCGCTCATCGACGTTTCGCTCGAGGTGCGGCCCAGTGAGATCCTTGGCCTGCTCGGCGAGAACGGCGCCGGCAAGTCGACGCTGTTGAAAATCCTGTCCGGCGTGATGCCGCCGTCAAGCGGCCGCATCGTCTTCGACGGCGCCGACTACGCGCCGTCCAGTCCGCAGGATGCGAAGCGGCATGGCATCGTCACCATCTATCAGGAACTGAGCCTGATCCCGACGCTGACGGTTGCGGAAAACATTTTCATCGGCCGCGCGCCGCTCGGGCCGCTCGGGCTGGTCAGCTGGCGCAGGATGGAGGACGCCTCGCGCGCGATCATCGCCCGCGTCGGTCTCGACATCGATCCGGCGACGCCGGTGTCCTCGCTGTCGGTAGCCGAACAGCAGCTGGTCGAAATCGCCCGCGCTCTGTCGCTGGAAAGCCGCCTGATCATCATGGACGAGCCGACCTCGGCGCTGACCGAGACCGAGGTGCAGAAACTGATGTCGATCATGGACAGGCTGCGCAAGGACGGTGTCGCCATCATGTTCGTCACCCACCGGCTGGAGGAAGCGTCCGCCATTTGCGACCGCATGACCGTGCTGCGGGATGGCAGGCTGGCCGGTCATCTCGACCGTGACGGCCAGCCGATCCAGATCCCGAAGATCATCGAGAAGATGGTCGGCCGCGCCGCCTCCGAGCTCTACGCGCGGCCGACGCAGCGCGATGTCGCCGGCGAGGTCAGGCTCTCGCTGCGCGGGCTGCGGACGGTACGCGACCCGTTGGCGCCGCATGCCATCGTACTCGAAGGCGTCAACCTCGATCTGAAGGCCGGCGAAATCCTCGGCGTTGCCGGCCTCGTCGGTTCCGGCCGCACCGAGCTTGCCCGCGCCATTTTCGGCGCCGACCGCATCGCCGCCGGCACGATTGCGCTCGACGGTAAGCCGATCGCCCCGGCCTCCCCCGCAGACGCCATCAAACTCGGCATCGGGCTGGTGCCGGAAGACCGCAAGCACCAGGCGATCTTTGCAGCACTGGGCATTCTCAACAATTTCTCGATCGCCTCGCTCGGCCGCTACAGCAATGGGGCCGGCTTCATGGCCGAACGGCGCGAGCGCGAGGCGCTGGCCGGCTATCGCAAGGCACTGTCGATCCGCATGGCCTCGCCCGACCAGGCGATCGAGGGCCTGTCCGGCGGCAACCAGCAAAAAGTCATCCTGGCCCGCTGGCTGGCGCGCGACCCGAAAGTACTGATCGTCGACGAGCCGACGCGCGGCGTCGATGTCGGCGCCAAGGCCGAAGTGCACCAGATCCTGGTCCAGTTGGCTGCGCGCGGCATCGCCATCATGATGATCTCGTCGGAGCTGCCGGAGGTGCTGGCAGTGTCGGATCGCATCGTTACGATGCGGCGCGGCCGTATCACCGGCGAAATGCCGGGCATCGAAGCGACCGAGGAAAAACTGATGGAACTGATGGCGCTCGACCGCAAGCAGGACGCAACGCAATGACCAGCACCACCGAACAGACCCAGCGCAGCGGCATCAACATCGCGCGGCTTCTGATGAGTTTTGGGCCGCTGATGTTCCTGGCGGTGTTGATCGTCATCTTCACCGTGCTGAAGCCGAGCTTCATCGATCCAATCAACCTGTTCAACATTTTGAGGCAGATCTCGATCACCGGGCTGATCGCGCTCGGCATGACTTTCGTCATCCTCACTGCCGGCATCGACCTGTCGGTCGGCTCACTGCTCGCCTTCTGCGGCATGGTGGCGGCGGTGGTGGCCAAGGGCGGCACCGCCAACACGCTGTCGCTGTCGACCACGGGCACGCAAGGATATGGCTGGTTCGCCGCCTTGCTTGCCGCCGTCATCGTCGGGGCGCTGGCCGGCGGCGTCCAGGGCTTTGCCATCACCAGGCTGAAAGTGCCGCCCTTCGTCGTCACGCTGGGTGGTCTCACAGTGTTTCGCGGCCTGACGCTGACCATCTCCAATGGTGGACCGATCTCCGGTTTCGACGCCTCGATGCGCTGGTTCGGCACCGGGCTCATCGGACCGGTGCCGGTGCCGGCGATCATCTTCGCGGTGGCGGCCATCCTGTGCCACATCGTGCTGCGCTATACGCGCTACGGCCGCGCCGTCTATGCCGTCGGCGGCAATGCCGAGGCCGCACGCCTGTCGGGCCTGCGCGTCGACCGCATTCTGATCTCGGTCTATGTCATCGTCGGCTTCTTCGCCGGGCTGGCCGCCTTCGTTTTGTCAGCACGGCTCAACTCCTCCGAAGCCGTGGCCGGCATCGGCTACGAGCTTACGGTGATTTCGGCCGTGGTCATCGGCGGCACCTCGCTATTCGGCGGCATCGGCTCGGTCGGCGGCACGGTGGTGGGCGCAGCACTCATCGGCGTGCTGCAGAACGGGCTACAGTTCAACAATGTCTCTTCCTACACACAAAGCATCGTCATCGGCCTGATCCTGATCCTGGCCGTGGCCTTCGATCGTTGGCTGAAGTCGCGGGTGAGGCGGTGAGGATTTAGGCCATGGTTCAGATCAGGGCGATGACCGAGAAAGATATAGCGGCGGTGTCGCGGCTGTTGGGGGAATCCTGGCGGCGCACCTATTCGGCAATCATGGGGCCAGAGACCACTGCGCGGCTCTCGGACGACAAGCATGCGCCCGAGCGGCTGGCCGAGGAACTTGGGGACGACAACAAGATGTCGTTCGTGGCCGAACGGCCGGACGGTTCGATCGCCGGCTACGCGATGGCGGCGATGTACGATCGTGGCGATGTCCTGCTCGACCGGCTGCACATCGACAAGACAGAGTTCGGCAGCGGGCTCGCCACCGACCTGCTGCACGCGGTGCTTGTCGCGCATGCCGGCATCCCTAGCATTGCGCTGGAAGTGATCGAGGGCAACGACCGGGCGATCGCCTTCTATAGCAAGCACGGTTTCGAAGTGGTCGAGCGCCACACGGCCGCGCACGGCGTTGGCGGCCACGCCTCGCTGATCATGCGCCGGCTGCTGTCGAGGGCGTAAGGGAATGGAATAGGCCGTAGGGAATAGGGAATAAGGTGGCGCAGACCGATACCCTACGCCTACGGCCTACTGCGCCGCCGCTTGCCGGCCGTCCTCGTCGTCCGGCATATCGAGAATTTCGATCAGCCGCGCCACCTTCGTTCCCGGCAAGGGGCGACCCTCGTTGACCAGCGCCTCGTCGGCACCGAGCCAGGCGAACGCCTCGCGCAGTTCTTGAAGGGTGGCGCCGGTCAGCGCGATGTCGGCTATGACCGCCTCGTCTACCGGCCCCAACACCGAAATGATGTCGTCGCGTGTCATGGTCACCTCCATGCTAAGTGCCGGCAGGTCGTCGAGTTGACGCCGGGATCCGGCCATCCAGTCAACGGATTGCGAGCGAAAGCCGCCGACAAAGCAGAATCTGGGTCTTCTTTTCGACTAAGCAAGGTGAACGCGCGCCTTTTGCCGTCAAGCAGCCGAGTGCGGATCGATGCTGTAGAGATGCACGGGATAGCCGGGACCGATGGCGTCGCGCACCCGGTCCGTCCAGGCGAGGACCGCCGGATAAGCCGCCAGCGCAAAGCCGCAATCTTCGGCACGGTGGCCGTAGGCATAGACAGCAATGTCGGCGATGGTGAGCGTGTCGCCGACAAGGAACGGCGTGTCGTTCAGGCTGCGCTCCAGCGCTGCCAGCGTGCGGGCGCCGGCTTCGCGCTTGGCCGGAACCATCGCCTGGTTGCGCTCCAGCCTTCCGGCCAGCGTCCAGAAGCGCAGGGAGCCGATGACCGGCTCGACATGGTACTGTTCGAAGAACAGCCATTGCATAATTTTCGCGTTGACATAGCGATCCGCCGGCAGCAAGGGCGTGCCTTCGGCGAGATAAATGAGGATCGCATTCGATTCGGCGATCGCACGGCCATCCTCGAGTTCGAGCACAGGAACGGCGCCGGCCGGGTTGAGCTTCAGGAAAGCGTCGGTGTGGCTCTCGCCCTCGAAAATCGACACCAGGCGGCTTTCATAGGGAATGTTGAGCAGGCCGAGCACGACCCTCGCCTTCCAACCGTTTTGCGACGGCAAATAATCATGAAGCGTGAGCATGGCTGTCCTTTCGCTGCGGTCGACGCCTGATTTGCACGGTGCCACGATCCCAGCCACCCGAATCCTGCAATGTGTACGCGCAGAATAAGTAAACTATACGCATGTAAGTTTTATTGACTTCGCCCTATGTGCGATTTACCCGATAAACATTTGTGCCGAACAACTGCGCGAGCAAGCAATCAGTCTGTGACAAGGAGGAATCGCAAGCATGAGCCTTTCGCGCCGCAGCGAGATCGCCGCCGAGGCCGTGGGGCCAACGATCGTCGCCGGCGAAATCCTGGTCGAGATCATGGCGACGGAACGGGGTTGCGGCTTCCTCGAGCCGCAAACGCTCGTCGGGCCATTCCCCAGCGGTGCGCCGGCGATCTTCATCGATCAGGTTGCGCGGCTGGGGGGCGGCGCCGGCATTATCGGCTGCGTCGGCCGCGACGATTTCGGCACGCTCAACCTGGACAGGCTGAAGCGCGACGGGGTCGACGTCTCCGCCGTCGATATCAGCGACCGCTTCCCGACGGGATGCGCCTTCGTGCGCTATCGGCCCGATGGTATCAGGGACTTCGTCTACAACATCGCCGAATCCGCCGCCGGGCAGATCCACCTGACCACTGCTGCGCGCCTGCTGGCGGACGGGGCCGGCCATCTGCATATCATGGGATCGACGCTGTCGGTGGCAGGGCTGAAGGAGATCGTCAGCTACGCAGTGCAGGCGGTTCGTGCCCGCGGCGGCTCAACCTCGTTCGACCCGAATGTGCGCAAGGAGCTGATCGGCGCCGACGGTGCGCTGTTTTCCGCACTCATCGACGATGCCGACCTGCTGCTGCCGTCCGGCGACGAATTGCTGGCTGCGGCCGGCGTCGATGACGAGCACCGGGCGGTGGCGGCGCTGTTTGCCAGGGGCGTCGGCGAGATCGTGCTGAAGCGCGGTGCTGACGGCTCTTCCTGGTTCGGCGCCGACGGCGCCAGGACCGACTGCGCCGGTTTTCAGGTCGAGGAAGTCGACCCGACAGGCGCCGGCGACTGCTTTGGCGCCACCTACCTGACCTGCCGCCGCCAGGGGATGGAGCCCGGCAAGGCGCTGCTTTATGCCAATGCCGCCGGCGCCCGCAACGTCACCCGGCGCGGCCCGATGGAAGGCACCGCCGGCTTCGATGCGCTTGACCAATTCATCAAGGGAACAGCGAGACGGACATGAGCGCCAACCCGCTTGCAGGCCTCGCCAGCGCGCGCAAAAACGGCTCGCCCTACGGCATCACGTCTATCTGTTCGGCTCATCCGCTGGTGATCCAGACAGCGATACGACGCGCCGTTGCCGACAGGGAGAAAAACCTGCTGATCGAGGCAACCTGCAATCAGGTCAACCAGTTCGGCGGCTATACCGGGATGACCCCGGCGCTGTTCGTCGCCTTCGTGCTGGAGATCGCCTGCCGCGAGGGGCTGGAAGCCTCGCGCATCATCTTCGGCGGCGACCATCTGGGACCGAACCCGTGGCGCGCAGAGCCGGCGGCGCAGGCGATGGACAAGGCCGAGGCCATGGTCGGCGCCTACATCGCGGCCGGCTTCACCAAGATTCATCTCGACGCATCGATGGGCTGCGCCGGCGAGCCGGCGGCGCTTGACGACGAGACCATCGCCACCCGGGCGGCGCGGCTGGCAAAGGCGGCTGAAACGGGCGCGCACGCCGCAGGCAGCACCTTGCCAGTCTACATCATCGGCACCGAAGTCCCCGCCCCCGGCGGAGTCGACCATGAGATCAGCGAGTTGAAGCCGACCGAGGCGGCGGCGGCGCGGCGCACGATCGAGGTTCACCGGGAGATCTTTGCCCGCGAAGGCCTGTCCGAGGCCTTCGGCCGCGTCATCGCCGTGGTGGTGCAGCCGGGCGTGGAATTCGGCAGTCAGAATGTCGTCGCCTACGCGCCCGAAAAATCCAAGGGCCTGACCGGCTTGCTCGATGAGCAGCCGTCGCTCGTCTACGAGGCGCATTCGACCGACTACCAGACCCGTGCGGCTTTGACCGCGCTGGTCGCAAACGGCTTTCCTATCCTCAAGGTCGGCCCCGGCCTGACCTTCGCCTTGCGCGAGGCGCTTTACGGGCTCGACCTGATCGCCTCCGAAATGGCCAGGGACTATGGCGACCGGTCGCTCGCCCGGACCATGGAAAGCGCGATGCTGGCAGCCCCCGGCCATTGGCACAGCCACTATCATGGCAATGAAGCAGAGCTCTATGTGCAGCGGCATTACAGCTACAGCGACCGCATCCGCTATTATTGGAGCAACCCCACCGCTGTCGCGGCCGTCGAGCGCCTGCGCAAGGCGCTGGACGACGTTGCCATTCCCGAAACGCTGATGCGGCAATTCCTGCCGGCGCTGCCGGCCGAACTCGGGCCGGCGGGCAATCCCGAGGCTATCCTTCTCGAAGCTGTCGATCAGGTGCTGGCCGACTATGACGCGGCCTGCCGTGGGACCTGAGTGCATTGCGCCGGGTTGATCTTTGCCTCAGCCCAGTGTCTCTGACGTTTCCATGAGACCAGCCATGTTCTTTCTCCTGTTCGCGGCCTCTCTGCTGGCGTCGCCGGCACGCGCCGACTGGAAGCCGGTCGAAAAGGTCGAGACCTACGCCATCGCAGGGCGGACCGGCCCGGAACTCTATGCCGCGATCGGCGAAGCCGGCCCCTTGCTCGGCAAGGGTCGGGTCATTGCGCACACCAATTTCAAGCTGACATGGACCAGGGACTACAGGCCGCAAGGCGACGCCTGCGTGCTCAAATCGGCGCGCCCGAAACTGATCATCACCTACACCTTGCCGAAGCCGGCCGAACCGTTGCCGGCCTCCGTCCAGAAGAACTGGACGGTGTTCATCGCCGGGCTCGCCGCCCACGAGAGAGTGCATGGCGCAGCCATCGCCGAGATGGTGCGCAAGATCGAGGCGGTGAGCGTCGGCCTGACCGTTACTGATGACCCCGCCTGCAGCAAGATCAGAACCGAGCTGACGAGGCAACTCGCCCAGATCTCGCTGGCTCAGCGGCAGGCGAGCCGCGACTTCGACCGGGTCGAATTCGGCCCCGGCGGAAACCTGCAGAAGCTGGTGCTGGCTTTTGTGAATGGGGGGTAGTTTGCCGGTGTGCCGGTCATTGCGCCGAGTGTTCCGAACGACAAGAGCACCGGCCGCATGGCCGCTTTACAGCCAGGCTTGGTAGCGCTACCGTCTGCTTGTCGCGCGACCTGATGGGGGAATGGGAGACGGTCGCGAGGCGGGAGAGGGAGCGGTTTCCTTCGGGGCGTCGCAAGAAGCATTCGGGAGGAGATCGATGGCGTCTGTCGCGATCGGCGACGTTTACAAATCGTTCGGGACCGTCGAGGTCCTGCATGGCGTCAGTGTGGATATCGATGACGGCGAGTTCGTCACGCTGGTCGGACCGTCGGGTTGCGGAAAATCGACCCTTCTCAGGATGATCGCCGGCCTGGAAAAGATTTCGCGCGGCGAGATCGCGATCGGGGATCGGGTCGTCAACAACGTTGCGCCAAAAGAGCGCGACGTTGCCATGGTTTTCCAGAACTACGCGCTCTACCCGCACATGACGGTCGCCGAGAACATGGCGTTCTCGCTCATGCTCAAAGGTGTTTCGAAGGCCGATTGCGCTACCAGCATTCAGCGCGCCGCCGAAATCCTCGGGCTGGTGCCATTGCTGACGCGATATCCGCGCCAACTTTCCGGCGGCCAGCGCCAGCGCGTCGCCATGGGCCGGGCGATCGTGCGCGATCCACAGGTTTTCCTGTTCGACGAACCGCTCTCCAATCTCGACGCCAAGCTCAGGGTGCAGATGCGCGCCGAGATCAAGGAACTGCACCAGCGGCTCAAGACGACGACAGTCTATGTCACCCACGACCAGATCGAGGCCATGACCATGGCCGACAAGATCGTCGTCATGCATGACGGCATCGTCGAACAGATCGGACCGCCGCTGGAGCTCTACGACAGGCCCAACAATCTCTTCGTTGCCAGTTTCATCGGCTCGCCCGCCATGAACCTGATCAAGGGCGAGATCGTCACCGACAGGTCTCCGTCCTTTCGCGGCGCGGGGGGAATTTCCGTGCCGCTGGCCGCCGCGCCGGCCGTCGCCAACGGCCATCCGGTGGTGCTGGGAATACGGCCCGAGCATTTGGGGCTATCGTCCGACCAAGGCATTCCAGTCACCGTCGCGGTGGTCGAGCCGACCGGATCGGAAGTGCAGATCATCGGCTGCACCGCCGGCGGCGACGAGATCGTCGCCAATTTCCGCGAACGCCATGCCTTCACACCGGGCGAAAACATACGGCTCACTGCCGCGCCTGGCCTGATTCATCTCTTTGACGGCAAGACCGGAACACGATTTGAAACGCGTAGCGGATGGTAAGGACCGCATAGCAAGGAAGATAAACCGGAGGAGACGACCATGAAGTTCACGAGACGCGACGTAATCCGCACGACCGCAGGTGTTGCGGCGGGAGCCCTGGGAAGCCGCTTCGTCGGCTCGCCGGCTTTTGCCCAGGAGGGCTTGAAATACAAGCCCGAGGAAGGCGCAAAGCTGCGGCTGCTGCGCTGGTCGCCCTTCGTCAAGGGCGATGAGGATCAATGGCTGGCCAACACCAAGCGCTTCACCGAGGCGACAGGTGTCGAGGTTCGTGTCGACAAGGAAAGCTGGGAGGACATTCGCCCCAAGGCAGCGGTCGCCGCCAATGTCGGTTCCGGGCCGGACCTCATGTTCGTCTGGTTCGACGACCCGCATCAATATCCCGACAAGCTGCACGACGTGACCGAGCTCGGCGACTATCTGGGCTCGAAATATGGCGGCTGGCACGACGGACCAAAGCAATATGCGACGCGGGACGGCAAGTTCGTCGGCCTGCCGCTGGCCACGATCGGCAATGCCATCGTCTATCGCGAAAGCTGGGTGAAGGAGGCCGGCTTCTCCGAATTTCCGAAGGACACGGCAGGCTTCCTCGAGCTTTGCAAGGCGTTGCAGGCGAAGGGACATCCGGCCGGCTTCACGCACGGCCACGGCGTCGGCGACGGCAACAATTACGCGCACTGGCTGCTGTGGAGCCATGGCGGCCAGATGGTCGACGAGAGCGGCAAGGTGGCGATCAACAGCCCCGAGACGCTAAAGGCGATCGGATACGCGCAGGAACTCTACAAGACCTTCATTCCCGGGACCGAAAGCTGGCTCGACGTCAATAACAACCGCGCCTTCCTGGCCGGCGAACTCGGCGTCATCGCCAACGGCATTTCCGCCTACAATACGGCCAAGATCAACAAGGACAACGATCCGAAGCTGGCTGAGATCGCCAAGGACATCCGCACCACCAACCTGCCGATCGGTCCCGTCGGGAAATCGGTCGAACTGTTCCAGGTGACCACCGCCGTCATCTTCAACTACACGCCCTACCCCAATGCGGCCAAGGCCTATCTGCAGTTCATGTTCGAGGATCCGCAGATGACCGACTGGATCACCTCCTCGGCGGGCTATTGCTGCCAGACGCTGAAGGCCTTCGACAACAATCCAGTGTGGACGGCCGACCCGAACAATGCCGCCTATGCCAAGGCCTCGGCGACGCTGCGCCCCAACGGCTATGCCGGGCCGCTCGGCTATGCCTCGGCGGCGACCATGGCCGACTATGTCCTGGTCGACATGTTCGCCAAGGCGGTGACCGGCCAGGCGACGCCGCAGGAGGCGATGGAGGAGGCGGAGAAGCGCGCCAACCGCTACTACCGCGTTTGATCACGGCACCGCCGGGCAGCGTCTAGTGCGCT
This sequence comes from Mesorhizobium sp. P160187, assembly GCF_057766425.1. Classification (NCBI taxonomy): domain Bacteria; kingdom Pseudomonadati; phylum Pseudomonadota; class Alphaproteobacteria; order Hyphomicrobiales; family Phyllobacteriaceae; genus Mesorhizobium; species Mesorhizobium sp. P160187. The sequence continues at coordinate 1,043,218 of NZ_JBYMDX010000005.1, read as the reverse complement.
GCCCGGCCCGTCGCACAATCCCATGGCGGCCGTTGACGCCGTGACCTGATTCCCCGATGAGGAGCCCTCCATGGCCGTGCCGTCCGTTGCCGCCCAGCCGCGTCCGTCGATGCTTTCGCGGATCTCCGAAAGCCGCAACGCGCTGGGCTTCGGCTTCATGCTGCCGGCGGCGGCGCTGCTGCTGGTCTTCCTGACCTATCCGCTCGGGCTGGGCGTCTGGCTCGGCTTCACCGATGCCCGTATCGGCCGCCCCGGCATCTTCATTGGCACCGAGAACTATCAGTATCTGTGGAGTGACGCCGTCTTCTGGCTGTCCGTCTTCAACACCTTGCTCTACACGGTCAGCGCCTCGATCCTGAAGTTCGTGCTCGGCCTGTGGCTGGCGCTCATTCTCAATGAAAACCTGCCGTTCAAATCGTTCTTCCGCGCGATAGTCCTGCTGCCTTGGGTGGTGCCCACCGTACTGTCAGCCATCGCCTTCTGGTGGATCTACGATTCGCAGTTCTCCATCCTGTCCTGGGCGCTGCAGCAAATGGGCCTGATCGACCACCGCATCAATTTCCTCGGCGATCCGGAGAATGCGCGCGCTTCGGTTATCGCCGCCAACGTCTGGCGCGGCATTCCTTTCGTCGCCATCACGCTGCTCGCCGGCCTGCAGACCATTCCGCAGTCGCTCTACGAGGCGGCCACGCTCGACGGCGCCAGTCGCTGGCAGTTGTTTCGTTATGTGACTCTGCCGCTGCTGACGCCGATCATCGCCATCACCATGACCTTCTCGGTGCTGTTCACTTTCACCGATTTCCAGCTGATCTACGTGCTGACCCGGGGCGGACCGGTGAATGCCACGCATCTGATGGCGACATTGTCTTTCCAGCGCGGCATTTCCGGCGGCCAGCTTGGCGAGGGCGCGGCCATCGCGGTGGCCATGATCCCGTTCCTGCTGGCGGCGATCCTGTTCAGCTATTTCGGCCTGCAACGCCGCAAATGGCAACAAGGCGGCGGAGACTGACATGGTCAAGACGGCCGCGGCAAGGAAGGCGAAACGTGGGGATATCGACGAAGGCGGCATGGGCTACCTGCAGAGCCTGCCGCGCCGCGTGGTGACGGTCTATCTGCCGCTGCTGGTGTTCGTCTTCGTGCTGTTGTTTCCGTTTTACTGGATGACGATCACGGCGGTTAAGCCCAATCTCGAGATGACCGACTATGCGCAGTTCAATCCGTTCTGGGTGGTGCATCCGACATTGGAGCACATCCGCTATCTCCTGTTCGAGACCTCCTATCCGGGCTGGCTGCTCAACACGATCATCATCTCGACCGCCGCCACGTTCCTGTCGCTGCTGGCGTCGGTGTTCGCCGCCTATGCGATCGAGCGGTTGCGCTTCTCCGGGGCGCGGCAGGTCGGCCTCGGCATCTTCCTCGCCTATCTGGTGCCGCCCTCGATCCTGTTCATTCCGCTGTCGGTGATGGTGTTCAACCTCGGGCTCTACGACACGCCCTTCGCGCTCATCCTTACCTATCCGACCTTCCTGGTGCCGTTCTGCACGTGGCTGTTGATGGGTTACTGCCGCTCCATCCCGTTCGAACTGGAAGAATGCGCGCTGATAGACGGAGCGAGCCGGTGGCAGATCCTCACCAAGATCGTGCTGCCGCTGTCGGTGCCCGGCCTGATCTCCGCCGGCATATTCGCCTTCACCCTGTCATGGAACGAGTTCATCTATGCGCTGACATTCATCCAGTCCTCGGAAAACAAGACCGTGCCGGTGGGTGTGCTGACCGAGTTGGTGCGCTCCGACGTCTACGAATGGGGGGCGCTGATGGCGGGAGCGCTGATCGGCTCGCTGCCGGTGGTAGTGCTCTATTCGTTCTTCGTCGAGCACTATGTCTCGTCGATGACCGGCGCGGTGAAGGAGTGACGCGCCGGCTCACGCGAGGCGACCGGCGCGGTCAGATCGCGCCGATGATGCCGCCGTCGACGCGGATGTTCTGGCCGGTGATGTAGCCCGCACCTTCGGAAGCGAGGAAGGCGATGGTCGCGGCGATCTCCTCCGACGTGCCGTAGCGCTGCATCGGCACGCTGTCGCGGCGCTCCTCGGTGGCCGGCAGGCTGTCGATCCAGCCGGGCAGCACATTGTTCATGCGCACATTGTCGGCGGCGTAGGTGTTGGCGAAGATCTTGGTGTAGGCGGCAAGCCCGGCGCGGAACACGGCGGATGTCGGGAACATCGGGCTCGGCTCGACCACCCAGGCGGTCGAGATGTTGATGATGGCGCCAGCCCTCTGCTTGACCATCTGCGGCGCCACGATGCGCACCGGCCGGATGACGTTCATCAGATAGACGTCGAGACCGGTGTGCCACTGCTCGTCGGTGATTTCGAGGATCGGCGCGCGTGGCCCGTGGCCGCCGCTGTTGACCAGCACGTCGATGCGGCCGAAGCGCTCGAGCGTCAGATCGGCGAGCCGCTGCAGATCGTCATTCGACTGGTTGGAGCCGGTGACGCCGAGGCCGCCAAGCTCCTTGGCCAGAGCCTCGCCCTTACCGGAGGACGACAGGATCGCGACCTTGAACCCGTCCGCCGCCAGCCGCTTGGCCGCCGCCGCGCCCATACCGCTGCCACCGGCGACGACGACTGCTACTTTTTCTACACTCATCTCGATTTTCCTTCGCACGGGTTGGCGGGACTCTGAAGCCCATGTTTCCGACCTTCGAGCAATGCTATAAACGGTTTTGCCATCTGGTTCGAACCAGAAAGCCTGAAATCAAGCTGTAGAAAAACTCCTGCATGCCTGAAGCCTTCCTGAGCCTGCCACCATTGAATGCGCTGCGTGCCTTCGAAGCCGCCGCGCGTCATCTCAACTTCCGCATCGCCGCCGAAGAGCTGAACGTGACGCAAGGGGCGGTGGCGCAGCATATACGCGGGCTGGAGGCCGATCTCGGCACAAAACTCTTCGACCGGCTGCCGCGCGGCCTGGCGCTGACCGATGAGGGCCGCGCCTATATGCCCAACATCCGCCGCGCCTTCGAGCTGATCTCGGAGGCCACCTTGCTGCTGCGGCCCGAACCGGCGCGGCTGACGATCAGCGTCACGCCGAGCTTTGCCACCAAATGGCTGATCCCCAAACTGCCGGAGTTCGTCGCGCACAACCCGCTGGTCGATTTGCGAATCCTGGCCAGCGAAAGCCTGTCGAGTTTTCAGGCCGATGGCGTCGACATTGCGGTCAGGCAAGGCCGCCTGCCCTCCGGCGCCGGCCTGATGGTGGATCTTTTGTTTCCACAGCAGATCATCGCCATCTGCAGCCCTGCCCTGCTGCCGACCGGCGCGAACGAGATCGCGGCGGCCGATATCCAGCATCACGTCCTGTTGCACGACGCGCACAATCTGTGGCCGGAATTCATGGAGAGAGCGCTCGGGCTGAAGATGGCCACCGAGGCCAAACGCATGCGCTTCAACCAGACAGGCCTCGCGATCGACGCCGCCATTGCCGGCCAGGGCATCGCGCTGGCCAGCCGGTTTCTCGTCGCTGCCGACATTGCCGCCGGCCGGCTGGTGCAGCCGATCAACGCAGAGATGCGTGGGACGCACGATTTCTATGTCGTGATGCCGCGCAAGCAACGGCACCCAGAACCGACGCAAGCCGTGCGGCAATGGCTGCTGGATGAGGGCGATGCGGCGCGGCTGTGATGGATAGCCGATCTCCCCGCAAGGCGGGAGATCCGCAGCTTGGCCAACGCCGCCCCTTTCAGCCTCGCCGAGCAATGTCGGCCGCCACTGCCTTCGCCTCGCGTCCAATTTCCCTGAGCAGACCGGTGACCGGATTGTAGAAGCCGACGAGGTAGAGGCCGAGTTGCGAGGCGCGGGCGTTGACGCCACTGCGCTCCGGCTGCAATTCCACGGGCAGAAACTTTTCGTAGCCCGGGCGATAGCCGGTGGCGAGGATGACGGCGTCGAAATTTTCCTGACTGCCGTCGGTGAACGCGGCGCTGCGCTCGGTGAAGCCCGCTATGTCGGGCGCGATCTTGATGGCGCCTTTGGTGATGGCGTCGACCGTGCCGACGTCGATGACCGGGATGCGGCCGACTTCGTCGATCTGTTGCAGGATGCCCTGCTTCGGCCTGACGATGCCGTATTTCTCGAGCTTGCCCAGCGCGAAATCGAGGATGATCGGAAACATCCAGTCGTTCAGCGCCTGCGGCATTGGCCGGCTGGCGATGCCGACCATCTGGATCGGCACGCCAAACAGCTGGCGCGGCACGATGTGGACGCCCTTGCGCACCGAAATGGTCGGACGCGCGCCACTTTCCGCCAAGTCGAGCGCGATCTCGGCGCCGGTGTTGCCCATGCCGACGATCAGCACCGAGCGGCCGGCAAAAGGCGCCGCTTGCGTATAGTCGGCGCTGTGCAGCACCTCGCCCTTGAAAGCCTCGATGGCAGGGAGCCGGGGGATGATCGGCTCGGCATTGTTACCGCTGGCGATAACGACATGGCGCGCCTTGAGGTTGTCCGATCCTGTCTCGACCAGAAAACCGCCGTCCCCGAGGCGAATGGCTTTCACCGTCACACCGAAGCGCGGGCGCAGATCGAATTTTTCCGCGTAGTCGTCGAGATAGCGGACCACCATTTCGCGCGGCACGTAGCGCGGATAATTTTTGGGAAAGGGCAGGAACGGCAGCGACGAGAACGACTTGACCGTATGCAGATGCAGCCGCCGATAGTGCCGCCGCCAGGCGGGCGCGATCTCCTGCGATTTTTCGAGCAGGATGAAATCCACTCCTGCCCGCTTCAGGCAGGCACCGACCGCAAGGCCGGCGGGCCCGGCGCCGACAATAACGACAGTGGTGTCCAAGCGATTCTCCTCCCGCTAGCTCCTTAGGCTACGTGTAGAAGCGCAGGCGGGACAAGGCGCGCCTCACCTTCTCCCCTTGTTGGAGAAGGTGGATCGGCGCGCTAGCGCCGAGACGCCTTCGCATCGTGGCGCGCACGCTGCGCATCCTGTCCGGTCTCGGCTCACCCCCGGTGACGAATGTCTATCCCGGCAATCGCCCCATGCTGTCGGACGGGCTGCCTGTCGCCAGCCGCACCGCGGTCGAAGAGCTCTACGTGCATGGCGGCATAGGCCCAATCGGCATGCATGCCGCCCCCGCCACCGCGCGCTGGCTGGAAGAGGCCGTGGTTCGGGCGATGGCAATCCGAAGCAGACATGGCTCTGGCCACAGCGATTTGCAGGATGGGAAGGGTGAGGCTGCGCGACGTCGTGTCGATCTAGCCCGCCATCGGCCCGAAGGGAGGGCTGGCGTTGCTCCTTAGCCGATATGCTCGGCGCGCAGCTTCTTCTTTATCTGCTCCAGGCCTGCCTCGCCGCCCGTCGCCAGTTCATCGGCGATCCTTGCCAGCTTGTCATCGGCGTTGCGGTATTTGCCGCCCCAGGCGCCGAGCGTCGCCAGCACCGGCAACAGGTCGATGCCCGCCTCCGTCAGCTTGTAGATCGCCTTGAGCTTGTGCGTGGGGTCGTCGCTTCTGGTGACAATGCCCTCATCCTGCAAGGTCTGCAGCCGCTCGGCCAGCGTGCGCGACGAGATGCCTTCGCCTGATAGCAGAAACTCCCGGAAGTGCCTTTTTCCCGCGAAAATCATGTCGCGGATGATCAGCAGCGTCCAGCGGTCACCGAGCAATTCGAGCGACAGGCTGATGGGGCAGCCGGATCTTTCCCTGGTCGACATTTGAATGCTTCCATTTTTAAATCACTTTACTATTGACATCATTTTTCACTCATGTCAATGGTTCCGAAAGTAAAGCAAAACCAACGCCGCCTGACCTGGCGCTGGTGACACCAGAGCTCAATCAGGAGAACGACGATGAGAAAACTGATCCTGCAGATGCAGATATCGGTCGACGGTTTTGTCGGCGCGGCCGGCGATGAGCACTGGCAGCTCTGGGAATGGGGCGCCAACTGCCCGTGGGACGACGACTTGAAGCAGGATTTCAACACGGTGTTCGCCGGCATCGATACCATTCTGCTCAGCCGCAAGATGGCCGAAGAAGGCTATCTAACCCATTGGGGCAATGCGGCAAAAAACTATCCGCGCGATCCCTTCTACGCCTTTGCGCAGCACATCGTCGAGGCGAGCAAGGTGGTGCTGAGCGACAAGCTCGCGGCATCGCGGTGGGAGCGCACGACGCTTGCCAGCGGCGACCTGCCGCGCGAGGTCAAGGCGCTGAAAGCTGAAGGTGAAGGCGACATGGCGGTATTCGGCGGCGCCGGCTTTGCCTCGGCGCTGATTGCAGCGGCATTGGTCGATGAGTTCCAGCTGTTCATCAATCCGGCCGCGCTGGGCGACGGCGAGCGGATTTTCGACTGTGGCGGCTTCCTGAAATTGCGCCTGCTCGGCTCTAAAGCCTATGCCTGCGGAATGGTGGTGAACCGCTACGCGCCGGCAATGTGAAGCAGTTCAGCGATTGAATCCGTGGACCGCTTCAACTCTTTGTTTTTACGAGAACTCCGGACGGATCACCGCAACCCGCTCCTCGTGAACCTGCGCTAGAAATTGATCTCGACCGAAGCGGCACTTCGCTTTGCCGGCCCGTGAAACACCGCCTCGATGTTGTTGCCGTCGGGGTCGAGCAGGAAGGCGGCGTAGTAGCCGGGGTGGTAGGGCCGCTCACCCGGCGCGCCATTGTCGGCGCCGCCGGCATCGAGGCCGGCCTTGTAGAACGCATCGACCATGGCCTTGTCCCTGGCCTGGAGGGTCAGATGATGGCGCCCGGTCAGCTGTCCCCTCGCCGCCCGGCTGTCGAGGCTTGAGATGAACAGCTCGTCGGCCCAGAAATAGTCCTCGGCCTCGCCGCCGATCGGAATGCCGAGCACCTTGAAGACGGCTTCATAGAAGCGCCGGCTCGCCTTGAGGTCCCTGACCACCAGCTGGACGTGGTCGATGAGGCGGCCGCGATGCAGTTCCATGAGCGATATCTCCCGTCGCGAGACCACAAAGCTAGTGCCGCGGAGCGGCTCGTCAATTCGGCAGTCTATCTTGTCGGCGCGCTTGGCAGCCTTACACCCCTGCTTTTGTCATATCCGGATGGACTTCCACGCAGACCGGATAAAAAAATGCAACGGATTGTCGGATTCGAAATCCCGCCAACGTCCTTCGGACGCAAGCGGCGCAACGGAGCTGGAGCGAGTGGCGCCGCATCGAAACCGATCTCGGGAGAAGAGCATGAACAATTCCTACCGTTGGGTGATCGTCGCGTGCGGCGCGCTGATGACCTGTGTGGCGCTCGGCGCGATGTTTTCGCTGGCGATCTTTCTCGAGCCGATGGCGCTCGACACCAACTGGTCGCGAACCGGCATTTCCAGCGCCATGACGCTGAATTTCTTGGTGATGGGCGCAGGCGGTTTCGCCTGGGGCGCCATCTATGACCGTGTCGGCGCCCGCCCGGTGGTTTTTGCCGGCGCGGTGCTGCTCGGCCTGTCGCTGGTGGTGGCGAGCCGAGCCCAATCGCTGCTGGTCTTCCAGCTGAGCTATGGCGTCATCCTCGGGCTGGCGGCCAGCGCCTTCTTCGCGCCGATGATCGCGCTGACCACCGCCTGGTTCGAGACCCATCGCAGTCTGGCCGTGTCGCTGGTCTCGGCCGGCATGGGCGTGGCGCCGATGACCATCTCGCCCTTCGCGCGCTGGCTGATCACCGCCTACGACTGGCGCACCGCCATGTTCGACATCGGCATCATGGCCTGGGTGCTGTTGCTGCCGGCCGTCTTCCTGGTGCGCCAGCCGTCGACGGCGGTCGCGGCAGCGGATGGCAGCGCGCCCGCGCCTGCCGCGGCCCCCGGCATGTCAGTCGGCCAGGCGCTGCGCTCGCCGCAATTCCTGGTGCTGGGTATGACCTTCTTCGCCTGCTGCGCAGCGCATTCGGGGCCGATCTTCCACATGGTGAGCTATGCCATGTCGTGCGGCGTGGCGCCGATGGCAGCCGTGTCGATCTACAGCGTCGAGGGCCTTGCCGGGCTTGGCGGGCGCGTGCTCTACGGCGTGCTCGGCGACAGGCTGGGCGCCAAGCCGGTGCTGATCGTGGGCCTCGCCATCCAGGCGGTGGTGATCGCCGCCTATCTCGCCGTCGGCAATCTCGAGCAGTTCTATCTCCTGGCGATCATCTTCGGCGCCACCTATGGCGGCGTCATGCCGCTCTATGCGGTTCTGGCGCGCGACTATTTCGGGCCGCGCATCATCGGCACGATACTTGGCGCCGCGACCCTGTTGTCCAGCCTCGGCATGTCGTTCGGCCCGCTCGCCGGCGGCATGATCTTCGACGCCTATGCCAGCTATTCCTGGCTGTTCATCGGCTCGGCGCTGATCGGACTCGGTGCTGCCGGCATCGCCATCGCCTTCCCGCCGCAGCCCGGCCGAGAGAGGCTGCAGGCGGCATGAGCGAAATTTCCCCTCGAGGGGAAATACTCATCACCCTGTCCCCGTTCCCGAGCGCAGCTCTTCCCTGCCCTCGTCGTCGCGGCTGAGCCTGGCGTCCGAGATCAGCACCACCGGGCATTGGCAGCGCTGCAGCACGCCGGTGGTCGTCTCGCCGAAGAAGAGTTCCTCGCCAGGGCGCCGCGCCACGCCCATGACGATCAGCGCCGCCCCCCCTGCCGGCCTGGCGGGCAATGGCATCGGCGGCGGCGGCCCGGCTGCGGATGGCCGTCTCGATCTCGACGCCATAGCGGTCGGCTAGTGCGACGGTATCCTTCAGCACCGCCTCCCTGCGGCGATGCGAGACAGTGTCGCGCGGTTCGTCGCGGCCGACGCGCGCGACATAAAGTATCTTGACCCGCGCACCCGTGACCGCTGCAATCGCCAGCGCCATTTCGGCACCCCGGCGGGCGATCGCGGTGCCGTTGACCGGAACCAGAATCTTCCCGCCTTCAGGTCCTAGCCTTGGCATCTGGCGGCCGGCGCCGGTCGCCTTCAGCACCAGGCATAGCGGGCCCTCGAAGGCGCCGGCGATCTCGTTGATGCGGCGGGCAAACCCACCTTTCGACGTGACCGCGCGGCCGAGCCCGATCAGCAGCAGCCCATAGCCTTTGCGCGCCTCCTTGGCAACCGTTTCGGCCGAAAGCTCGGCCTCGTGGCGCCGCGTGACAGGCGCCGCGCGGGCCAGCTCCTCGTCCGAACTCCTGGCGGCCTCGCGGCTGTCCTCGGCACCCTTTTCGATCGGCTCGAGCTTCGCATCCGTGCCGGGCTCGGCCTCCTCCCCCTCGCCTCGGGCATGCAGCACCGTCGTCGGCCTGCCGGCGCCCACGACTCCTGCGAGGTAAGCGGCAAAGCGGCCGACAACGCCCTCATCGGTCACCACCAGCAGTCGTTCCAGATTGGCGATGAAGCCGCGTTGGTCGATCTCCTCGCGCTCCAGACGCTTCTTCTCGTTCTCGCCCATCGGCAAGCGGCCGAGTGCCCAACGCAAGGTCGGCGGCATGGCGAGCGTGGTGATGACGGCCATGGTCACGATCATGGTGAAAAGATTGTGCGACAGAACGCCGATCGACAGGCCAATAGAGGCGACGATGACTTCGGTCGAGCCGCGCGCGTTCATGCCGCAACCGACGGCGATGCCTTCCTTGCGGCTCATGCCGGCAAGCTCGGCGCCGATGAAGGCGCCGGCGAATTTGCCGAAGCTGGCGATCAGCACCAAAGCGGCCGTGAGTAGCGCAAGCTCGTGGTCGACAAGCACGGTGAGATCCGCCGAAAGGCCGGCGACGCCGAAGAAAACCGGCATGAACAGCGCCATGATGACGCCGCGCAATTGCCCTTCGATATGACGCGACAGGATCGGCGATTCCCCAACCAGTATGCCGGCGACGAAGGCGCCGAGCACGGTGTGGACGCCGATCAGATCGGTGATCAGCGCCATTGCGCCCATGATGGCGAGAATGACGGTGACGACGGCGTATTCGCTGCGGAACGTATCGTTGGTCCAGCGGATGGCGTCGAAGACGATGCGGCGGCCAATCGTGAAGGAAAACCCCATGAAGGCGGCGACGCCGACAATGGTGAAGGCAAGGCTGCCGAGCTCGATGCGCCCCTTGGTGGCGATGCCGATGGTGATGGCGATGATCACCCAGCCGATCGTGTCCTCGATGATGGCCGACGAGACGATGATCTGACCGAGATCGCGGCGCATGAAGTTCATCTCGCGCACCACCATGGCGACGATCTTGACCGAGGAGATCGACAGCGCCGTGCCGAGGAAGAGACCGGCGACAATGCGCTCGGTTCCGTCGGCCAGCAGCGAGGCCGGCATGAACTGTGCGGCGGTGAAGCCGAGCGCGAAAGGCACGGCGACGCCCGCGGCGGAGATGGAAAAGCACGCACGGCCGACCCTGCGCACCAGCCGCAGATCCGTCTCCATCCCGGTGAGCAACAGAAGCATCAACACGCCGAGCTGGGCGATGGCGCTGATCATGCTCTTTTGGGTGGCGTCGCCTGAAAAGATCACGCGTTCTGCTTCCGGCAATAGCCAGCCGAGCAGCGATGGCCCGAGCAGGATGCCGCCGATGAGCTGACCCATCACCGCCGGCTGGCCGAGACGCTCCAGCAATTCGCCGATGCCGCGGCCGACGAGAAGCAGAAGGAGGATTTCGAGAACGAAAATGCCCTCGCTGGACATGCCGGTCTTTTCGGCTGCCAACGATGCGGCCGGCATGAATGCGAAAGCTGCCGCGGCAAGCGCGACCGGCCGGCGCCGGTTGACCACGAAGGACATGCACCCCCTCATCGTGCCCGGTATAACGTTTGCGGGCAAGATCGGTTGCACGCCACGCTCCCTTGGCGCGCCGCGGGTTCCTCATTACCTGAATCGCATAACGGGCCTATCTGACTGCGGATAAACCGCCGAGACCCGGGCCGGCGACGGAACATTTTCAACCGATTGCGCGTTGCGCGGATGGGGATGACCGGCGTCGTTTCGGCCGGCCATGGCGTTGGGAGGCGCGTGGCAAGGGATGTCCCAGGTCAAGACCGTGAAAACCGACGAAGCGGCTGCAGCGCCGCGGGCCTCTGATGCGTTCGCGCTGAAGCTCACCTCATCGGAATTCGTGGCCACCATGTCGCATTTCCACCGCGCCGAAATCGCCCGCATGGCCGGCTGGCGCGACCGGCTGGACCGTACCAGCAACTGGGCGATTACTGTCGTCGCCGCCATGCTCTCAGTCTCACTGTCGACGCCCAGCGCCCATCACGGGGTGCTGCTCTTTGCCATGCTGCTGACCACGCTGCTGCTATGGATCGAGGCGCGGCGCTATCGTTTCTTCGACGTCTACCGGGCCAGGGTGCGCCAGTTCGAGCGCTATTATTTCGCGCAGATCTTCTCGCCGCAGCCCGACTACGCCTCCAACTGGCTGGCCATCGTCGGCGAAGGCCTGCGTTCGCCGCGCTTCCTGATCTCGCAACGCGCGGCGTTGGTGCGCCGGCTGCGCCGCAACTACATTTTCATGTACACGATCCTGATGCTGGCGTGGGTGCTGAAGATCACGACGCCCAGTCTGCAGCGCGAAGGGTCGCCGATAGGCTTCGGCGCGTCATTTCTCGACGCCGCGCGCGTGGCGCAGCTCGGCCCGGTTCCAGGCATCTATGTCGCGTGCATGGTCGGGCTGTTCTATGTCGGCCTGCTCGCAGCCGCTTTCCTCATCTCAAGCGACGAGGGCGAGCTTTCGCATGGCACCGTGCATGTCTGAGAGCGGCCTCGAAAAGCGCAATCTGCCGCGGTGATCTTCAGCAGACATTGTCGACCATCAGAGCGGTCGCTTCCGACCGGCTTGCGGCTTCCTCAACTGGAAGCCGTGCGCGATGGCGCTTGTAGGCGGTGAGCGCGATGACCAGCACGCAGCGTACGGCGTTCAGCCAGTTGATCGCCGCCAGAGCGGGATCGTTCAGATTGATGTGGGCGTAGAGTCCCGTCGTGGCGTTGGCGCCTGTCCACAACAGCCAGGTCGCGTAGGAAATCGCCGACGCCCCGTGCCTGTCCCGGGCCACCCGCACGATCTGCGGCAGGTAGGACACCACGCGCAAGCCATTGAAAATAGTGAAGAGATAAAAAGACAGATCAGCAAGTGTCATCCGAAACCCCTGTCATGGCCGGACGTCCCATAGCGTTCCTTGCAGTGGCGGCATGTGAGCCCGTTCACATGCCGGCTTCGATTTTCCTGTTGCGCCCCGGCATCCGGATTCTTTCGCCATGGGGGCGTTCGCCGTGAGCCAGCCCGACGAGGTCGACATGAACCAGATCTTGTTTCGGCCGACGGCGCGGGAGTACTAAACAGATCTCGTGCTTGGGCAAAGTTCGGGTTGACCGCTGCCAAGAGCGCAGCGACTATCCCTGCAACGTGCAGGAGGACATGAGAATGGACGAACCCGATCGCTGGCGGCACATGGCGAGCGCGCCCAAGGACGGCAGCCGCATCCTGGTCACGGTCAGGCCATCGGAACAGGGGCCGGCCGAGGTCGACCTCGCTTACTGGTCGCGCGCCGACCAGTTCGGCACGGAGGGCTGGCGCTCTTCCGATTCGTCGCCAGGACGGGTGATCGAATACCCCGAACCGGAGTTGAAATGCTGGATGCCGCTGCCGACGGCCAATCTGAGCCGGGCTTCAATGCCAAGTCCGTGGCAAGGCGAAGACGTCCCGCTGCTCGACGGCTCCGGGATATGATCTCGGCGGGACGTTTCGCACCATAAGGCGAACGCCGCCGGCCGCGGCCTTATACGCTGCCGGCCGATCTGGGCCGGCGCACCGATCGCACCATGCCGCCGGGGCCGCTGCCGCAGAAGAAGCGGTCGCCGCCGTCGGATTCGAGCCCGGAAACGCCCACCCCTGCCGGCATGTCGAGCCGTTCCAGCACCTTTCCGCTTTGCGGATCGACGCGCCGGACATCGCTCTGGTCGCCTTCCCAGGTGCCGTGCCAGAGCTCGCCATCGACCCAGGTCACTCCGGTGACGAAGCGGTTCGAGTCGATGGTCCGCAGGATTTTCCCGGTCTCGGGATCGATCTGGTGGATCTTGCGCTCCCGGTTCTGCCCCACCCAGAGCGTGCCCTCGGCCCAGGTCATGCCGGAATCGCGGCCGCCGCCGGGCGCCGGGATGGTGGAGAGCACCTTGCCGGTATCCGGGTCGATCTTCTGGATGCGGTCCCCGGCGAGCTGAAACAGATGCCGGCCGTCATAGGCGGTGCCGGCATGGGCGGCGACATCGATCGAGCGCAGCGTCTCACCGCTTGCCGGATCGAAGGCGGTCAGCCGCTCGCCCGTCGCAAACCAGACATTCTGTCCGTCGAAGCTCACGCCGTGCACGGTGTCGACATCAGGAAAGGGCCCGTATTCGCGCAGGATTTCCGCTGCTGAATGTTTCATGTCCTGGTCCTCGATCATGGTCACCTTTCCTAGCCGTTCGGCAGCGGCGACGGGAGTAACAAGGTGGTCGTGAAACCAGCGACCGGTGGCGTCATCCAGCGCCGCGCCCGGCCGTGGCCGAAGGACTGCACTTTGCCGGTCTCGGCCAACTGCTCGAGCGCCCGCTGTACGCTGCGCTGTCCGGCGCCCAGCGCCAGCGCCAACGCCGAGCTGGCCCAGGATTCACCATCGGCCAGGAAGGCCAGCACCGCGGCGTGCCGCTCCTCGATCGGCCGCGCCAGCACCGCCACGGAGCCTGCTTCGCGCGGCTTTAGCGCAAAGCCCTGGCTGGTCGCGCCGATGCCCGCCAGCGGCCGCAATTCGGCGCGCAGCCGGCCGATCTCGACCCGCAGCCTGGCGCGATGCGATTCATCGGCATGCCGGCCGCCAAAGGCGCGGGCAATCAGCGTCGCCCTCGGCACATCCGCCGGCCAGGCTTCGGCAAGCGCGCGCGCCAGCGCAAACAGCACCGGCCGCGTTGCCAGCGAGATCGTTGTTTCCTGCTTGTGCACGATATAGCGGAACGTATCGACGACCAGCGCGCGCGACGCCTGCAGCGCCTCGACCTCTTCGAGCAACAGCGGATGCTCCTCGCCGCCTGCGATCAGCCGCGCCGCCGGCGTCTCCAGCGCCAGGAAGGCGCTGTCGACCTCCGCCATGAGACCCGGAATGCCGGCCCGGCGGGCGGCATGGCGCGCCCACTCAAGGGCTGCGCGCGCGGCCTTCGTCTTCAGGCGCCGCATGGCGATGCCGGCAACCGCGAGTTCATGCGCGGCGCGTGAGGCCGGCGGAAGCGGCGACGGATCGAGCCCAGCCAGCACGTCTTCAGCCTCGTCGAGGCGGCCGATCAGCAGCAGGCGGCGCACTTTGAGATGCCCGGCATGCGCCGCGTTCAGCCGGTCGCCATGCTTTTCCAATGTCGACCGCGCCGCGTCGAGCGCCTTGGACGGCCAGCCGAGATCACGCGAAACAAGTGCGATCTCGGCTTCGGCGACAACGCACCTGGCGCGCGCCACCGCCTCCTTTGGACCGAAGGCACGGCCGGCCCTACGCAACAGTACTTTGGCGCGATCGAAATCGCCGAGCTGCGCCATGGCAATGCCGCGCAACGCCAGCGCCGGGGCATCCTCGCGCAAGGCGACGCGGTCGAGTGCCGCCAGCGGATTGCCCGCCGCCAGCGCCAGCCCTGCCGCGGTGATCAGCGAGTCCATGCAAATCCCGTCACATTTGTAACTCCCACCGCTCCCCTTACCGGCCCTAACTTAAGTCACCACCGCCAAGCAGCAAGCCGCGGACGGCGACCTAGCCATCTGGACTGGTTGAAGACGCCCAGGCCTGCGTTGACGGCAATATTCGCATTCGCTAGCCTGAGCATCTCAGACAGTCTCGTTAAGCTTCTCAATAAGGAAAAACCGACCATGCCTGCTTCCGAGGACTTCGAGCCCACCGTGCGGCCTCGCCACCCCTGCTGCGGTGGCCCGCCTGCAAATGCCGTCACATTTGTAACTCCGCCCTCGCCGCCTCGCGGCCCTAGCCTGCCTCACGATCAACAGGCAACGACAAGCCACAACGGCTCAACAACTGGCAAAGGAAACAAGCAATGACCAAGCACGTGGCAATGAAGACCCCACCGGTCGTTTCAAGGCAGGAATGGGAAGCCGAGCGCGAAAAGATGCTGGTGAAGGAAAAGGCAACGATGCGCGCCAGGGACGCGCTGTCGGCCGAGCGCCGGCGCATGCCATGGATGGAAGTAGACAAGGCCTATGTGTTTGAGGGTCCCAACGGCAAAGCGAGCCTGCTCGATTTGTTCGAGGGCCGGCGGCAGTTGATCGTCTACCGCGCCTTCTACGAACCCGGCGTCCACGGCTGGCCCGAACATGCCTGCCGCGGCTGTTCGCTCGGCGCCGACCAGGTCGGCCATCTCGCCCATCTGAACGCCCGTAACACCACGCTTGCCTATGCCTCCCGCGCGCCGCAGGCCGACATTGCCAGCTTGAAGCAGCGGATGGATTGGGAGATGCCCTGGTACACAATCACCGACAGTTTCGACAAGGATTTCGGCGTCGACGAATGGCACGGCCACAACGTGTTCATCCAGGACGGCAAGAAAGTGTATCGCACCTACTTCATCAACAACCGCGGCGACGAGCAGATGGGCACGGTCTGGAGCTACCTCGACGCAACGCCGCTCGGCCGCCAGGAAATCTGGGAGGATTCGCCCGAAGGCTATCCGCAGACCGAGCTCTACAGCTGGTGGAACTGGCACGACAATTACGACGCCGCACCCGACAAGACGTGGGAGGAAGTGTCGGCGGCCGGCGAAGCCGCGTTCCGCAACAAGGACGGCAAGTAAGGACCTGGAGCGGCGCCCATCCAGCTTGGTTTCCTGTCCCTCACGGGACAGGAAACCCGGGCATTGATCATCAAGGGATTACGACCATGAGCGATATCGGCACAGGCACCGGCAGTGAGGTCCCTCAACGCTCCGATGCAGTTTCTCTCCGCACCGCCGAGTGGCTGTGCCTCGCCGCGGCCCCTGTTTTCGCCGTGATGGCGCTGCTTACCTGCATTCACGCTGGCGACGGCGTCATGTCGTGCCTGGGGGCCGATGCCTCCCCGCTCACCGGCATGCCGGTGATGTATCTCTTGATGAGCGCCGTCCATCTGGCGCCTTGGCTGCGCGTGATTTCCGGCCGGCCGGTCCGGCGATAGGCTGGACCGTCGCCGCCATGCTAACGCTCTTTACGTCGGAGAGAGACTATGAAGCTGGTCAGGCTGAGAGCGCCGGGCGGGTTGGACAAGCTCGACCTGGTCGAGGAGGATCAGCCCCGGCCTGGGCCGGGAGAAATGCTGGTCAGGATTCGCGCCGTTGCGCTGAACATGCGCGACGATTTCGCCGTACAAGGCAAGGTGCCGCTCGCCGACGGCCGCGTGCCGCTGTCGGATGGAGCCGGCGAGGTGATCGCGATCGGTGACGGCGTCGACACGTTCAAGCCGGGCGACAGCGTCGTCAGTGTTTTCTACCCCTGGTGGCTGGCCGGCGACATGAGATCCGATACAAGCCGCGACATTCCCGGAGACAGTTTCGACGGCTTCGCCAGCGAGTATGTGTGCATGCCGGCGCAAGCCTTCACCAAGGCGCCGGCGGGCTATACGCATCTCGAGGCGGCAACGCTGACCTGCACGGGCGTCACCGCCTGGCGCGGCCTGGTGACATGCGGCAAGGTAAAGCCCGGCGACACGGTGCTGATCCTTGGCACCGGCAGCGTGTCATTGTTTGCGCTGCAATTTGCCAAGGCCGCCGGCGCAAGGGTCATCGCCACGTCGTCCGATGAAGAGAAGCTGGAGAAGCTCAGACGACTCGGGGCCGACAGCGTCATCAACTACAAGGCGGTGCCGGAGTGGGGCGGCAGGGCCAGGGAACTGACGGACGGACGCGGCGTCGATCATGTGATCGAGGTCGGCGGACCGGCGACGCTGGCGCAGTCGATAACGGCCTGCCGGACAGGCGGGCATATCGCACTCATCGGCGTCCTGACCGGCTTTGCAGCAGAAGTTTCGATCCCGGCGCTGTTTTCGAACCAGATCCGCATCACCGGAATTTCCATCGGCAGCAAAGCCGACCAGCAGGACATGATCCGTGCCATAGAGGTCAACCGCCTGAAGCCCGTCATCGACAGCAGCTTTCCACTGCAGGACATCGCCGCCGCCTTCAGGCATTACGAAGCGCAAAAGCATTTCGGCAAGATCTGCCTCGAGCTTTAGACCCTGCGATCGGCATTCCTACCCAGCGGCCGGCGCGAGCGTCCCGCTTGCCATCAGGCCCCACAGCTGATCGGCCGTCAGCTGTCTGGCCGAGCCGTCGTAGGCCACCCGGCCGAGGCTGAGCACCACGATCCTGTCGGCCAGCGCCCGCACTGTGGACAGGTCGTGCGTGACCAGGATGACGCCGGTGCCGCTGACGGCGATCGAACGGATCAGCTTGACGACCTGCGCGGTCTGCTTGACGCCGAGCGCGGCGGTAGGCTCGTCGAGGCAGATCAGCTTGACGTGATCGGCAAGCGCGCGGGCAATGGCGATGGACTGCCGCTGGCCGCCCGACAGCGAGCGCACCAGAACGTTTTCGTCGCGAAGCGTGACGCCCAGCGCGGCAAGCCGGGCACGACACTGCTCGGCGGCCTTTCGGTCGTCGCGAACCGGGAAGACACCGAGCCAACGCCGCGTTTCCTCACGCCCGAGGATCATGTTGTGGGCGACGCTGAGGTTTGGGCAGAGCGCCAAATCCTGATAGACCGTCTCCAGGCCGGCGCCGCGTGCATCCTGCGGGCTCCTGAAGGAAATCGGCTGGCCCTCGAGGGTCATCGCGCCGGCATCGGGCTGGATGGCGCCCGAAATAATCTTCACCAGCGTCGACTTGCCGGCGCCATTGTCGCCGAGCAGACAGACGATCTCGCCTTTGCCGACCGTGAAGCTCGCCTCTTCCAGGGCCGTCAGCGCGCCGTAGGATTTGCGGGCGCCGGCAATCGAGAATGCCGGACCTTGCGGGGCTTCTCCATTGCCCTCCGTCACGGCAGGGCCGGCCGAGGCGACGGCACCATTGTCCGCCACCGTGAAGTTGGTCGCGGCGGCCCGAGCGCGCCCGCGAAAACCGATCGCAGCCTGGTCGGCCACCAACGCCAGCAACAGCATGCTTCCCACCGAAATGGATTGCCACCATGATTGCAGGCCGACGAAGATCAGTCCTGCATTGAGGATGCCGATGGTGGCAACGCCGATGGCGATGCCGAGCGGCCGGCCGGAGCCGCCGGAAAAAGCGACGCCGCCAAGGATCGCGGCGGTGAGCACGTCGAGCTCGAAGCGAACGCCGATGGTCGGCGTGATGCTGCCGAGGCGGCCGGCGATCAGCACCGATACCAGACCGATCAGCAAGCCATTGGCGGCGTAGAGGCCGACCACCGTGCGCCCCACCGGAATGCCGCAGAGTTCGGCTGCGCGCGGATCGCCGCCTATGGCGTAGAGCCTCAAGCCGGTGACCGTGCTGGTCAGGACAAAGGCTCCGGTCACAAAGACAGATGCGGCGATGATTACGGTGTACTGGATGCCGAAGATCTTGCCCCGCCCCAATTCGAGCAGAGCCTCGGGAAAACCATAGACCGCGGTGCTGGAGACGACGAAGGCAAGGCCGCCATAGAGCGCCAGCATCGCCAGCGTGACGATCAGCGGCGAGATGCTCAGCCTGCGCACCAGCAGGCCGTTGAGCAGACCGAGCAAGAGGCCAAGACCCAGGCCGACGCAGATCGCCAGCAGCGCACTCTGCGTCGCCACCGCAACCTTGGCGGTGATGATGCCGATCAAGGCGACCATGCTGCCGATGGAGAGGTCGACATAGCCGGCGATCAGCAGCGCGGAGGTGCCGAGCACGGCGATCAGGATCGAGGTCGAGTTGACGCCAATGACGACGAAATTGTCGAGGCCGAAGAACGATTTGTTCAACAGCGAGAAGGCGATGATCAAGCCCAGCGCGACCAGCGCCAGCCCGATGCGGCCAGAGGCTTCGCCCGGTGCCTTGACGCCCGGCAGCAAGGATGAAAACCGGCCCGTTTGCAGCGGTGTCGTCCCCGTTCGAAAGCTGTCTGTGCTCATGCTTGCCTCTCACTGAAGCGGGCGGTTTCAGGTCAGGCTGAACCCGCCCGTATCGCGTGGGAAAAACAGGCGCTACTTTGCCTCGGATGACCAGGGGAAATTCACATACTGGTCGCGCGTATCGTAGCAGATGTTGCCGTACATCCTGAGATAGATATCGCGGCGCTTCGGGTCCTTGTAGACCGCGGCCGGGTCGGCGACATCGGCCTCGTACTGGGCCATGTAGTCGCTGGTCAGCGCCACGGGGAGGATATCCATCGCCTGCGGGATGCTCTTGCCCTCCAGCCAGTCGGCGGCGTGCTGGCCCATGGCATAAGCGAAGACCGGCGACGCCAGGCTGATGCTTGCCTTGTAGGGACCGCCGCCTTTCTTGATCGCGGCGACCGCCTCCGGCTCGCCGTCGATGCCGCCAAGGAACTGGTCCGGCCGCGCCTTGCCCGCCGCTTCCAGCGCAGCCAGCGCGCCGAGCACGACGGTGTCGGCGCCGAGCACGACATCGACGTCGGGATGGGCCTGGAGAATGGTGCTCATCGTGGCAAAGCCGCCTTCCTTGTTGACGGGATTGGGCGAGATGTCGGCGACGATGGTGACGCCTGGCATGGCCTTGAAGATGTCGCGCATGGCGGCAAAGCGCGGCGCCAGGAATTCCATGCTGTCATGCGACAGGATGACGACATTGGCCTTGCCGCCGAGCTTGTCCTTTATGTAGGCCGCGGCCGCTTCGGCCAGCACCTTGCCAGTCTCATATTGCGGCGCATTGAGCAGCGACGTGGCCGGCGGCGGCACGATGGTGCCGACATAGGCGCCCGACCAGATAAGCTCCTGCAGGCTGCGGCTCATCGAGGCCGGGTCCACGGGGGCTGCGACCAGACCGCCGATCTTGGAGGCGAGAAACAATTGCACCTGCTCGACGCCCTTGGCGGCGTCATTGTTGGCAAGCGCGCGGCGATATTCCAGGCCGCGATCCTTGGCGGCGGCGGCCAGGCCGCGGTCGACACCCTGCATGAATTCACGCTCGTTATCCTGCGCGAAGGCCAGCACCTTGTTCAGGCCGGGCGGTGGGCTGCAGGCCGGCGCCTTCGGATCGAACGGCGCAAATACCGCCGGCTTGGTGAGCCCGGCCGGGCCGTCCTGCGCGCATGCCAGGACGGTACCGCCCGCGAGCACAGCGGCAACGCCGAGCAGCGTCGCCAACATCATGTTCCTGTCAGATCGCATTTTACTTCCTCCCTGTCGTTGATTGTTGCCGCGCTTCGTAAGCCTCGCGGTCGCTACTCTTCCCAGTCTCCCCAGATACCCACCTTCCCGCTTGCAAGTCAAAAGTTTTTCCAGTGGAATTAATTAATCAGAGATAGTCGGGTGGCTCGCTCACTCGATCACGCCTTGGCGATCAGCGACTGGACGGCTTTGGCCAATTCCGTGCCGAGCACGCGATGCGCGTCGCTGTCGAGGTGAATGCCGTCTACCGCGCTCGATTCGACGACGTCGCCGGCGTTGAAGAAGGCGGCGCCGGCGCGCCGGGCGGCATCGCGGAACAGGCCGGCAAAGTGCATCGACTTTGCGGCGCCGCCCAGGAACATCTGGCCGAACCAGTCGACCTCCAGCATCGGCGGCGGCGCAACAATCAGGACCGCGGGCGCCACGCCCGCGGGGCCAGCTTCGCTGCGCAGGACAATTCTGGCCAAAATCTCAATGGAATCAGCGACGTCATTCGGCGTTACCGAGAACCTATGCTTGAGATCGTTGGTGCCGAGCATCAGGATGACGAGGTCGAGCGGCATATGCGTTTCCAGGCACACCGGGAGCGATTTGAGCCCGTTCTTGTGGAGACCTTCGATCGGATCGTCGTGCACGGTGGTGCGCCCGCCCTGCCCTTCTTCGATCACATCCCATCCGTTGCCGAGCTGGCGGCGCATGATGCCCGGCCAGCGGCGGTCGGGCGTGAAGCGGTGCCGTCCGACGCGGGCCAGGGTGGGAATGGCGCCATAGGTATTGGAATCGCCAAAGCACATGATGGTCCGGGTCTGCGTCACGGCATTGCTCCTCCAGGCTTGCATACTTTGAACGACAGCAGGCCGGCTGGCGTCAACTACATTTTTCCATCGGGTGGATTTAAGTGTTGCCTTGCCAGGCCCGCATTGCTACGTCAGCGCTTTGATCGGCTCGCCTTGCGGCCAAACTCCTTGCGCAGGGGAAAGCGTGACCGGCACCAGCTTCTTCAGTCTCGAAAAGATCGCCGAGGGCCGCAGCGGCGGAACCACGCAGGCCGAGAGCCGCGTCTACAACGAACGCCTGATCGTCTCGCTGATCCGCCGGCACGGCCAGCTGGCCAAGACCGATTTGACGCGGCTGACCGGGCTGGCCGCGCAAACCATCACCACCATCGTCAACCGCGCCGCCGACAACAAGCTGCTGCTGCGCCTGGAGCCTTTGCGCGGACGGCTGGGGCAACCCTCGGTTCCCTATGCGTTGAACCCGAAAGCCGCGTACGCCTTCGGCCTCAAGGTCGACCATCGCAGCGCCGATGTCGCCCTGGTCAATTTCGTCGGCGACGTGATGGCGTTCGAACGGACGCTGTTCGACTATCCGACGCCCGTCGAGGTGATGAAATTCGCCAAGGGCGCCATCGCGCGCATGTGCCGCAAGCACAGATCGATAGAGCAAGACCGCATCGCGGGTCTTGGCATCGCCTCGCCATTCCATCAGTGGAACCTGAGCGAAGAGGGCGCGGTGCCGGCGAGCAGGCTGGATGCCTGGAGGGAAATCGACATTCGCGCCGAACTGGACCGGGCGTTCGACTGGCCGGTGTTCCTCTACAACGACGCCACGGTGTCGGCCGCGGCCGAACTGATGTTTGGCGCCGGCGGATCGCGCGCCGACTTTCTCTATGCCTATGTCGGGCACTTCATCGGCGGCGGCCTGGTGCTCGATCATCACTTGTTCCCCGGCCGCAACAAGCTGGCCGGGGCGCTGGGCGACATGCCGGTGCCCGCGCCGGGGCGCAAGGGCGACGGGATGACCCCGTTGCTGCGCGTCGCTTCGCTGCATTCGCTGGCCGGCAAGCTCAACGACCAGGACAATGGGGACGAGGGCGCCGGCCGCATCTGGTCGTCGCCCGACGACTGGGGCGACCTTGGAGAGCCGCTCACCGCGTGGATCGATGAGGTTTCGGACGGGCTTGCCTATGCCGCCCGCAGTGCCGTTGCCTTGCTCGACATCGACAATGTGGTGATCGACGGCGCCATACCGAATGGCGTGCGCAAGGAGATCGCCAAGGCCATGCGCAGAAAGCTGGCACGGATCCTTGTCGATCGCCCCGAGCCGTTCTCCGTCATCGAGGGGACGTTTGGCCATCTCGGCCCCGTTATCGGCGGCGCCAGCATTCCGTTGCTGGTGAAATATTCGAACGACAAGGAACTGCTCTTCAAGGAATAGGCGCGCAGCCGCCGGCACCAGGCATTCCCCAAACAGCGAACTGTGAGACTTGTCACATACCTGCTCGTGAAGCGCGTGCTACTTGCACCCTGCGGTCGGTCGACGCCGAAAGAAATCGCCTGCCATGGTCTGGCGGTGACGGGCCTTTCACTTTATGCTGTGGCAGGTTGCATACTCTCAACGGACCTTGATGCCGCAAGCGGTGTTCTCGTCGGCGTCAGGCCGCGACCAGGAGTTTTGTCATGCTCCGACTTTGCGGATTCATCGCGGCCTTCATCCTTGCCGGCTTCACAAGCTTCGAGGCCTGCGCCGATCGAAGGGTCGCGCTCGTCATCGGCAATTCCGATTATCGCGACATCCCGGCGCTGAAGAACCCGGCCAAGGATGCCCAGGACGTATCGGCCACGTTCCGGCTGGCCGGCTTCGAGGTTTTCGTCGCCGAGAACCTCACCAAGCAGCAGTTCGAAGGCCAGTTCCGGGACTATCTGGCCGCCGCCGACGGCGCCGATCTCGCCGTCGTCTACTATTCCGGGCACGGCTTTCAGATCGGCGGCGAGAATTTCCTGATACCCGTCGACGCCTCGTTGAAGAAGGCGGCCGACATCGAGGTCCAGGCCATCAAGCTCAACGACGTGCTGGAGCAGCTGCGCTCGAAGTCGAAGATCCAGGTGATCATCCTCGATGCCTGCCGCAACAACCCCTTCCCGCGCAACAATTACTGGCTGCGCGACCAGCTTGTCACCGCCGGCAATACCGGGCTGGCGCAGGTGCGAAGCTCGCTCAACACGCTGATTGCCTTCGCCACCGAACCAGGCGCGGTCGCCTATGACGGCAGCGGCGACCTCAGCCCGTTTTCATCGGCCTTTTCGCGGCGCGCGCTGGCGCCGAACCAGGAGATCCGCACGGTCATGTCGGCGGTGCGCCGCGATGTCGTGCAGGCCACCAACGGCATGCAGGTGCCCTGGGAAAATTCCTCGCTGATCGATGACGTGGTGCTGGTGCGCCGCAACAACCGGCCTTCGCTGCCGCCAGTGCTGGAGAAGGTAGTGCTCTCGGGGGTCGGTCCTGTCGCTCTCGGCCTGCCGGAGCCGGTCGATGTCGATGGCGGCGCTATCAGCGTCAGCATCGAACGTCCGCCGGCAATGGGCCGTCTGGTGCTGGACGGCAAAGACGTCGCGGTGGGCGAACCGATCGCCGGCAAGGACCTGCCGCGCCTGCAAATGGATGTCCCCAAAGGCGCCGCCACGCAGGACGAGGTGGATATGCTGGCCTATGCCACGCATGACAATTGGGGCGGCGGGAGCCAGGGCATACTCGTGTTCCGCGTCAAGAGCGGCGAAGGTGCGGCGGGTCAGCAGATCATGGCTTCGCTCGAGGCCGAGCAGAAGCAGCAGGTGCTGGATCGCGGCATCCACATCACCGGCGCTGCCGAAGCGATCGAGAACCGCGAGCTTGATATTCCCGTCGGCGTCGGCCCGGTCGCGCTCAATCTGGATTTCCCCACCGACGATCCGGCGGTCAGCCTGAAGGTCACGGGGTATCCGGCAACGGGAACGCTGTCATTGCCTGATCGAACCTTGTCGCCGCAATCCAGCCTTCTGGCCGGTGAAGTCGACCATCTCCGTTACGAGCCGCAGATCGGCGCCGGCGCGCCGGTCGAGGTCGGCTTCGAAATCCGGGCCGACAGCAGCTCGGCTAAGCCCGCGACAATGAAGCTGTCGCCGACGGTCGATGCCTGCGATACCGCCGCCGGCGAGCCTCTCGACCTGCAAGGGGTGGTGCCCGGCCTGCTGCCGAACGAGATCGGCGCCGGTGCGGTGGCAGCCTGCGAGGCGGCCGTGAAAACCTATCCAGACGTCGCCCGCTTCCACTACGAGCTCGGCCGCGCCCTGCTTGCGGCAGGCCAGGTTAGAGAGGCCAGGACAGCCATCGAGGACGCCGCCAAGAAAGGCCATGTGCGCGCCGTCTTCGAACTCGGCTATCTCAACGCAACCGGAACCGGAACGACCATAGACCGCACCCAGGCCAACGCTCTCTACAAGGCTGCCGCCGACAAGGGTGATCCTTACGGTATGACCTCGTGGGGACGCGCGCTGTTCAATGGCTATGGCGTCAACCGCGATACGGCCAAGGGCCTCGACCTGCTGCTCAAGGCGGCGGCCATGGGGCACACCTATGCCATGAACGATCTTGCCGCCATCTTCACCGAGGGCCGCAATGGCGTGCCTGCCGATCCGGCCCGCGCCGTCGCCTTCCTGCAAGCGGGGGTGCAGCGCCAAG
Organism: Mesorhizobium sp. P160187; assembly: GCF_057766425.1. Taxonomy (NCBI): domain Bacteria; kingdom Pseudomonadati; phylum Pseudomonadota; class Alphaproteobacteria; order Hyphomicrobiales; family Phyllobacteriaceae; genus Mesorhizobium; species Mesorhizobium sp. P160187. The sequence continues at coordinate 1,018,437 of NZ_JBYMDX010000005.1, read as the reverse complement.
ACATGTATTCGATGAACCTGCTCGGCCGCAATTACCTCGCCGGCCAGGGCATCGACAAGGATCCGAAGACGGCGCAGGCCCTGTTCCAGCAGGCCACCGATCTTGGCCAGCCCTACGCGCCCGGCAGCCTCGCCCGCATGTACAGGGATGGCGCCGGTGTGCGCCAGGACCCGGCGGAAGCGCAAAGGCTGTTCGAACTGGCGACCACGCGCGGCGATCCGTCGAGCGCCTATGATCGCGCGGCGCTTGAAATGGCGAAAGGCGACAAGGCCGATCAGGCTGTCGCGGTGCACTTCCTGGCATTCGCCGTCGCGCTCGATCTGCGCAAGGAGCTGCCGGACGCCAAAAAGGGCCTGGCGCAGTTCGGCACCAAGCCGAAAACGGCAGCTTTGGACGCCCTGCGTCGAGAGCTCAAGTCGAAGATTCCCGCGTCCGGTTCGCTGGACACGCAACTGGTCAATGCGGCCCGGGGGGTCTGGGAAGAAGCCAATCCGCGTCGGGATTTGTTCTGAACAATAAGGAGGCCATGGTGGGCAAGGCATTCAAGCAGACATTCGGGCAGGCATTCATCGGGATAATTCTATCCGGCGTTCTGGCCGGGCTCATGGGCTGCACCTCGGTGTCGCCGATGTTTGAGCCGGCATCGCCGGTGAAACATCGCAAGGTGGTTCGCGCAGCACCCCAGCCAAAGGTGGTCAGATTCAAGAAGGCGGCCACCGGCAAAGTGATCAAGCCGGCCGAGGAGATCCCGCAAAAGCCGCCCGTGATTCCTTCTCTCGGCGGCAGCGGAGGCGGCGGTGGGGCTGGCGGCGGCGGCGGCGGTTGGGGATGAGATCGTCGACCAAGGGCGCTGCACTCAGCGGCCCCAAAGGGTCTTGCTAAGATCCGCATGAGCCTTGGACAACGTCAAGCCGAAATCGTCCATCCCTGTCGCGGCATCGGTTGGCCAGCGGACAATTCGGCGCAGCGCTGCACGGAAAAGGCAGCGGACGAACGCTGCCAGTGCAGAGGCCACGACCGCCGCCGGATCGAGTCTGCGAGCCGCCAATGCCCGATGGGCCTGTTGTGTTTCGAGATAGCGGGCCAGCGCAATATCGTGACGCGATGGTGCGCCAAGCTCCTGCCGGTCGCGCCCGGGGTCGTCATGCCAGATGGGCCACTCGGTCGGGCCAGGGTGATGCACGGTATCCTCCTGCGAAAAGAGATCCAGTGCGAACAATCTCCTCAAGCGCCGTGAGCAACGCGTGGGAACCTGCGTGATGGAATCGTGAAAAGCGCCTCGGCGGCGGAATAAGTGTTGAAATGGAGTGAGCTTGAGCGGATCGTCGTCGCGCTGTGACCGTGGCGGATCCGATGACCGGACCTTATCTTCACCTGCTGGGTGGTTTCGACTTTGCCGGCGTCGGGGCCACGGTTCCAGCCATCAGCCGCAAGGCGCGTGCGATGGTCGCCTATCTCGCGCTGCAGTCGGGGCATTCGCAGTCGCGCGAGAAGCTGGCGACCCTGCTCTGGGGCATCAACAGCGAGGCGCAGGCGCGAATGAGCCTGCGGCAAGCGGTATCGTCTGTCAGGAAGGCCATGCAGACGTGCGGCGGCGGCCGCTTCCTCACCGATGGCAACAGCGTCGCTCTGCATCTCGACGGCCTTGATTTCGACGTCGCGCGGTTCGAGGCGCTGGTCGCCAGCCCGGCACCCGAAGACCTCGAACTGGCGCTCAATGTCTACCGCGGCGACCTGCTCGACGGCTTCGGCCTGAAGGAGGAGCCATTCGAGGACTGGCTGAGGATCGAACGCGAGCGGCTGCGGGCACTGGCCGTCGCGGCGCTCGACAGGCTCGTCGCGCATTATGCCGCGACGAACGATCCTGCCGCATGCATGCGCGCGGCGGCGCGCCTGCTGGCCATGGACCCGTTGAGGGAGGATGTCCACCGTGCCCTGATGCGCGCCTATGCGGCGCAAGGCAGGACCAATCTCGCGCTGAAGCAATATGAGCACTGCCGCACCGCGCTTCTACGCGATCTCAAGCTGCAGCCGGAGCCGGAGACGCGGCAATTGTTCGAGACGCTGCGCACACGCCGCACAATGGCGCCGGCACGGCCACCCACGACTGATGCGGATGACGCTACCGGCTTCAGCCACGAACTCGCAGCCCCCCCGACCCACTATGTCAAATCGGCCGGGATCAACATCGCGTATCAGGTGACCGGCGACGGTCCGGTCGACCTGATCCATGTGCCGGGATGGGTCTCCAACCTCGACCACGCCTGGGGCTCGCCGCGGCTTTCGCATGTGCACCGGCGGCTCGGCACTTTCTCGCGCCTAATCCGCATGGACAAGCGCGGCACCGGGCTCTCGGACCGCAATGTCGGTCTGCCGACCCTGGAAGAGCGGATGGAAGATGTGCGGGCAGTGCTGGATGCGGTTGGCTCAAAGCGCACGGTGCTTTTCGGCAGCTCCGAGGGCGGCCCGATGTGCATGCTGTTCGCGGCGACCTATCCCGAGCGCACAGCGGCACTCGTGCTCAATGGGGCCTACGCCCGCGGCAGGTGGTCACAAGACTATCCGTGGGCGAAGACAAGCGAGCAGGTGGAAGAGGATCTGGCGATCGTCGAGAAAGAATGGGGAGCGGCGGCGGATATGAGCAACGCGGCGCCCAGTCTGATGAGCGACACGTTCGAGACAGAATGGTTCGCCGCCTATCTCAGGAATTCTGCCTCGCCCGCCGACGCGATCGCCCTGTGGCGCTGGGGAGCCGAAATCGATGTTCGCGACATTCTGCCTGCTGTCCATGTTCCGACACTGATCATGCAGACGACTGGCGACGGCTGGGTGAAGCGGGAAGAAGGACGTTACCTGGCGACGCACATCGAGGGCGCCCGATACATTGAGTTCGCCGGCCGCGACCACGTCATCTGGGGCGAGAATTCCGATCGGATCGTCGACGAGATCCAGGCTTTCGTCACCGGCGCCTTGCCGGCGGCCCCAGGCGAACGGCTGCTTGTGTCGGTGCTGTCCCTCGATATGACGGGCTCGCCTTTCGGCATCGACCCGGCCGAGCGGCACGCCGAAGCGCTCCGTGGCGAACTCCTCGCGGCCGAAGGCAGAGAGATCAGGCGATCGGACGGCAAGGTGCTCGCGGTGTTCCAGCGGCCAACGCGGTCGATCCAGTGCGCGATCGCCATCCGCGATCGCTTGCGGCAATCCGGTGTCGAGGTCCGCTCGGCGGTGCATATCGGCGAGTGCGAGCAGCGGGGCCATCAATTTTCAGGCGCGGCGATCGAACTGTCATCGCGTCTGCTTGACCATGCGCGGCCGGGCGAAATCATCGCATCAAGGACGGTGCGCGATCTCGTGGTCGGCTCCGGCCTGCGGTTCGAGAAGCGTGGCGAAATGGCGGCAAGCGGGCTGCCCGGCGCGTTTCCGTTCTATGCGGTCGATGGTTCGGCTTGAGCCGCTAGGTCACCTCTTCCCTGCCCCGAACCGCAGCCCGTCCATCAGCAGCTTGACCAGCCGGCGCGAGCGGTCGCGCCAGTCCTTGGTGTCGGGGGCCGAGTAGATGCCGCCGAGTGCGTGCAGCACATCGGAGGCATCGACGTCGCTGCGGATCGAGCCTTCGGCCACCGCCGCCTCGACCAGTTGCCGCAAGGCCAGCGACACCCGGCCCGACATGTCGGAGAACACGGCGGAATTCGTGTTGAACAGGATGCGCAGGCTGGCCGCCAGGCCGCGCTTGGTGGCGATGTAGTCGACGAAGCGCTGCATCCACTGTTCCAGCGCCATGTCGGCCGAATGGTGGCTGGCGAGGTCATCGGCCGCCGCACAGAGCGCCTCGACTTCACGCCGGTAGACCACTTCGACCAGATGCTCGCGGGTTGGGAAATGCCGGTAGAGCGTGCCGATGCCGACGCCGGCCTGGCGCGCGATCTCCTCCAGCGAGGCATCGACACCGTGCTCGGCAAAGGCCGCTGCCGCAACCTCGACCAGCCGGTCGCGGTTGCGCTGCGCATCGGCGCGCAGCGGCCTTGGCGCTGCGGCTTCGCGCTTCTCGTCGGCAATTGCTTGCGACTGCTCGGTCAATTTTTTCTCCACTGTCGATATATGGGGGCTTGAACCCAAAGGGGTAAGTCCCCAACTAGATAAACGGAGGCGCCTCCGTTTTAGTGGAGCAGTCTTATCATATAATCAGGGGAGCCGGTATGTCACGTGTTGAGATTGTGAAGACTGAAGCATCCCTGCCCGCTGGAGAGTTGGGGCGGCAGAGCTGCCAATCTCCCCACTCGTGGGGGAGATGTCCGGCAGGACAGAGGGAGCGCTGTCCCGCCAGCCTATCAAGGCCTGACCAACACCCGCTTGGAAAGGTCTATTTCGACGCATGTAAATCGGGAACGTCGCATTCCTTCGCGCCCCCCTCTGCCCTGCCGGACATCTCCCCCACAAGGGGGGAGATTAGGCGCACCGTCGCCTCTTCCCTTGTCCTCTCCCACTCGAGCCCATTTCAATCCCCTAGCGTCAAGCAACTGGAGCCAGACGCCTCATGACCGACCAAACCAAATCCACCACTATCCCAATCCGTCTCACCATCAACGGACACAGTCACGAACTGCAGGTCGAGCCGCGCGTCACGCTGCTTGACGCCTTGCGTGATCGCCTCGACCTGACCGGCACCAAGAAGGGTTGCGACCAGGGCCAGTGCGGCGCCTGCACGGTGCATGTCGAGGGACAGCGCGTGCTGTCCTGCCTGACGCTTGCAGCACAGGTCGAAGGCCGCGAGATCACCACCATCGAAGGATTGGCCGGCGATGACGGCACGCTCAACGCGGTTCAGACTGCTTTCCTCGACCAGGATGCTTTCCAGTGCGGCTACTGCACGCCGGGACAGATCATGTCGGCGGTCGCCTGCATCCGCGAGGGCCATGCCGGCTCGGATGACGAGATCCGCGAATACATGGCCGGCAATCTGTGCCGCTGCGGCGCCTATCCGCACATCGTTGCCGCCGTGCGCCAGGCGGCACTGGAGGTCGCGTCATGAGGGATTTTTCCTACGTTCGCGCCGATAGCATCGATGCGGCACGACAGGCAGCCGCCCTGCCTGGGGCCATGCTGCTTGCCGGTGGCACGACGCTGGTCGATCTCGCCAAATGCGGCGTGGCCGAACCCGACAGCCTGGTCGACATCACCCATCTCAAAGGGCTCGACGCCATCAAGGTCGACGCTGACAGTGCCATGATCGGCGCGCTGGCCAAGATGAGCCACGTCGCCGACCATGCCGAGATCAAGAGCCGCTTTCCCGCGGTCTCCGAAGCGCTGTGGCAGGCGGCTTCCGCGCAACTGCGCAACATGGCGACCATCGGCGGCAATCTGATGCAGCGCACGCGCTGCCCCTATTTCCGCGATCCCGCGAATTTTTCCGCCTGCAACAAGCGCTCGCCCGGCAGCGGCTGCTCGGCGATCGGCGGCGTCACCCGCGGCCATGCCGTGCTCGGCACCAGCGACGCCTGCATCGCCATGTATCCCGGTGACCTCGCCACCGCGCTGGTCGCCTTCGACGCCGTGGTTCATCTTGGCGAACGCCAGGTTGCCGTCGACGACTTCTTTCTCCTGCCCGGCGCCACGCCCGACAGGGAACATGCCATCCAACCGGGCGAGATGATCACCGCCATCAGCATACCGGCTTCCGGCACTGCCCGGCGTTCGACCTATCTCAAGATCCGCGACCGGCAGTCCTATGAGTTCGCGGCTGCAAGTGCCGCAGTCGGCATCGACTTCGAAGCCGATGGCCGCACCATTCGCGACCTACGCGTCGCGCTGGGCGGCGTCGCGACGAAGCCGTGGCGGGCGCACGCCGTGGAAGCGGCGTTGAAGGGCAAGGCGCTCAGCGAAGACAGGGTGCGGGCAGCCAGCTTGCTCGCCATGGAAGGGGCGATCGACCACGGCGCCAACCACTACAAGATCGAACTGGCGCCGCGCGTCGTTGCCCGCGCCATCCTCAAGACGGGAGCCATGTCATGACCATTCACGACCCGAGGACACGGCACGGCGACGCTTCGGACGGCACTGCCGATCAGGTTGGCGGGCGGCTGTCGCGCGTCGACGGCCCGGCCAAGATTACCGGTGCGGCAAAATATGCCGTCGAGCAGCAGCTCGACGGGCTAACCTACGGCGTCCTGGTCGAAAGCACGATCGCGTCAGGCAAGGTGCGCTCGATCGACACGTCAGCCGCCGAGGCGGCACCTGGTGTGCTCAAGGTGCTGACGCCGGACACCATCATGCCGCTGAAGACTGCATCGGACTGGTTCGGCACACCGCCGCCGGACAAGCCCTACTGCCCGCTGGCGCGCGATATCACCTTTTCGGGCCAGCATGTCGCCGCGGTCATCGCGGAGACCTTCGAGCAGGCCGTTGCGGCCGCAGCCCTGGTCAAGGTCAGCTATGACGAGACGCCGGCCATCGTCGACCTCAGCGACGCCAAGGCGGGCGACGGCATTCCGATCGCCGCCATGACCAAGGAATGGGGCGATGCGCAGGCCGCTTTCGCCGCTGCCCCGGTGCGCGTCTGCGGCGCCTATAACACGCCGCGCGAATACCAGGCGCCGATGGAGCCGCATGGCCTCATCGCCCGCTGGGAGGGCGACAAGCTCACCGTGTGGGAACCGAGCCAGTGGCTCGACGGCATGGCCCGCACCTATGCCGAATGGTTCGGCGTGCCGTTCGAGAATGTGCGCCTGGTCTCGCCCTATATTGGCGGCGGCTTCGGCTCCAAGGCGCTGGCGCTCGGCCATGGCGCGGTGGCTGCTGCCGCAGCCAAGATGCTGGGACGTCCGGTGCGGGTCGTGATGACGCGGCCGCAGACTTTTACCGGCTATGGCGGCCGCGCCGCGACCCGCCAGACGGTGACGATCGGCGCCGACCGTGACGGAAAGATCCAGTCGATCGTGCATCGCGGCGTCAATGAAACGTCGATCGACGGCATGTGGGTCGAGCCTTTGGGCGTGGTCACCTCGATCATGTATGCGACGCCCAACTTCTCCTCGAAGCAGAATGTCGTGCGGGTGAATTCGGTGGTGCCTGGCGCGATGCGCGCGCCGGGCGAAAACCCTAGCGCCTTCGGCATCGAAAGCGCCATTGACGAGCTCGCCTACGAGGTCGGCATCGATCCGCTGGAGATCCGGCTGAGGAATTACGCCGAGCAGGATCCGCACGCAAAAAAGGCTTGGTCGACGCGGCAGTTGCGCGAGGCTTTCGCGGCTGGCGCCGAACGCTTCGGCTGGGCCCAGCGCACGCCCAAACCGCGTTCGATGCGCGACGGCAACCAGCTGATCGGCTGGGGCGTCGCCGCCGGCACCTATCCGGTACGGCGCGCTTACGGCGAGGCCATCGTGCGTATCCTTGCCAACGGCTCGGTCGAGGTCGAAAGCTCCTCGATCGACATGGGCCAGGGCACCTACACGATCCTGGCGCAGACAGCGGCCGAAACGGTAGGCGTGGCGGCCGACCATGTCGTGGTGAAGCTCGGTGATTCCCGGTATCCCCGCGCCGGCGTCGCCGGCGGGTCGCGGCTGGCCGGCGTCATGACGGGCGCGGTCTACAAGGCGGCGACATCGGCGCTCGACCAGCTTGTCGGGCTGGCGATCAGCGATCCGCGCTCGCCCTTCCACGCGCTGCAGGCCAACACGCTGGTCGTCGCCAATGGCCGCATCAGGTCGCCGCGCGGCGATGGTCCCGATGTCTCGATCGCCGACCTGCTGGCCAGCGTCGGCCGCGACCGCATCGAGGCCACCGGCGACACCATGCCGGCGAACTCGACCGCCGAGGATCGCTACAAGAACTACACCACCATCGCGGCGGCGCTGCCGCACACCGAGGGCGACTATTCGCGCCACTCCTGGTGCGCGCATTTCATCGAGGTGCGCGTCGACGAGGATTTCGGCACCGTGCGCGTGTCGCGCGTGGTATCGGCGCTGGATTCGGGCCGGCTCTACAACCCCAAGCTGGCCGAAAGCCAGTGGAAGGGCGGCATCATCATGGGCATCGGCCAGGCGCTGCTTGAAGAAGGCATTGTCGACCGCAGGCATGGCCGCATCGTCAACAACAATCTCGGCGACTATCTGGTGCCGACCAATGCCGACATCCCCGATATCGAGGTCATCTCGGTCGGCGTTCCCGACCTGCACTCTTCGGTGCTCGGCGGCAAGGGTGTCGGCGAACTGGCCATCGTCGGCGTAGCGCCGGCGATCGCCAATGCGGTGTTCCATGCGACGGGAAAAAGAGTGCGGGACTTGCCGATCACGCTGGAGAAGTTGATCTAGGAAGCGGCGTGCGTAATCTCCCCCCTCGAGGGGGAGATGTCGCCGAAGGCGACAGAGGGGGTCGCCTCTCGTAGAGCGCCAACCTCCTTCCGCCGCAGTAGGTCGAGCCCGGTCGGACCGACCCCCTCTGACCGCTTCGCGGCCATCTCCCCCTCGAGTGGGGAGATTACGCGCTCAACCGCTTTCGCCAACCCAAAACGTCGCACCAGCCGTGGGCTACCACTCCAACGAAAAGGCAAGCTTGCCGAAATGCTGCCCGCCTGCCGACATGTGCGCGTAGGCTTCGGCCGCCTGCTCCTGGCTGAACACCTTGTCGACGACCGGGTCGATGCGGGCGGCGGCGATGGCGCGGACGGCGGCGCGAAGGTCAGATACCGACCCGGTGTTATTGCCGACCACCTTCAGCGCCTTGATGATGATCGGCAGCAGGTCGACCGTGGCCTCGGCGCCGGTGACGAAACCGATGGTGAACAGCGTGCCGCCAGGCGCGGTGGCGTTGACGGCGCGGGCGAAGGTGGCGGTGCCGGCGGTCTCGACGACGAGGTCGGCGCCGAGGCCGCCGGTCAGTTCCAGCACCTTGCCGTCCCAGTCGGGCGTCGCGCGGTAGTTGATGAGATGATCGGCGCCGAGTGCCTTCGCCCGCCCCAGCTTCTCGTCCGACGAAGAAGTGATGATGACGGTGGCGCCGGCGGCTTTCGCCAGTTGCAGGGTGAAGATGGAGACGCCGCCGGTGCCGAGCAGCACGACGACCGAGCCCGGCCCGACATCGGCGGCGCGGACGGCGTTCCAGGCGGTGGTCCCGGCGATCGGCAGCGTCGACGCCGCCTCGAAGGAGAGACGAGCCGGTACCGGCACGAGCGAGTTGGCCGGCAGCGCGACATATTCGGCGAGCGACCCCGGCAGCGAAATTCCGCGCATCTGTGTCATCTCGTTAGGCCGGGGCGGACCGCCGATCCAGCGCGGCTTGGCATGGGCAACGACGCGATCGCCGACGGCGAAATCCGTAACGCCCTCCCCCAGCGCGACGATCTCGCCGGCGCCGTCGGCGACGGGAATGAGCGGAAAGCCGGGCACGCGATAATTGCCGCTGGCCACCGCCATATCGACGAAATTCAGGCTCGCGGCGCGCTGGCGGATCAGCACTTCGCCGCGCTGCGGTTCAGGCGTGGCAATGGTGGTGGCGCGAAAGGCGTCCAGCTTGGCGGCGGTAAGTTCGATGGCTTTCATGGCTCACGCATTCCTGTTTAAGGGGTCAATCATCAGGATTGAGTGAAGCTATCTGCTGCGCTACAAGCAGATAATCCGGAATTTTTACATTTGAGTCCTGTGCTTTATGCAGCAATCACACGACCCCGCCAGCCTTGCCGAAATGGCCGCCTTTGCGGCCATCGCCGAAGCGCGCTCCTTCACCAAGGCAGCGTTGCGCGTCGGGCGCGACTCGACGGTTCTGTCACGCCGCCTGCAATCGCTGGAGCAGCGGCTCGGCGTGCGGCTGCTGCACCGGACCACCCGAAGCGTATCGTTGACGGAGGCGGGAGCGGAGTTCCTGATACGCGTCCGCGCCATCCTGGCCTCGGTAGACGAAGCCGAGGCTGCTGCTTCCGCGCATGCCAGCGGGACGCCGCGCGGCTTGCTGCGGCTGGCGCTGCCGGGAACCTTTGGCCGTATGTGGATCGGGCCGCTGCTGCCGCAATTTCTAGCGACGTTCCCGGATGTCAGCATCGAGGCCAAGTTCTCCAACCGGTTCGTCGATCTCGTTGCAGAGAACTTCGATGTCGCCGTCCGTCTCGGCGCGCTGGAGGACTCGCGCCTGGTGGCGCGCAAGATCGCGACACGGCGGCGGTTGCTGTGCGCTGCTCCCTCCTACGTCGCCCGCCGGGGCACGCCGGAAGCGCCGGAAGCGCTCACAGAACACGCCTGCCTCGGCTTCTCCGGCTTCCAGACCTTTCCAACCTGGGAGATGACCGACAGTTCGGGACGCCGCGTCAACGTCGACGTCTCGGGGCCGATGGTGTGCGACGATGCCGAGGTGCTGGTCGAAGCCGCGGTGCAAGGCCTCGGCCTGATGATGAGCACCGACTGGCTTGTCGGACGCGAACTCGCCGACGGACGGCTGGTGCCGGTGCTGGCGGACTGGACGCTGGCCGACGAAGGCGCGGTCTATGTCGTCATGCCCTCGGCCAAGGGACAAGCCGCCAAGACACGCGCCTTCGCCGAGTGGATCGGCAAGCGCTTCGCGCCGGAGCCGCCCTGGACGTCGAGGCCGGTCTCAAAGGCTTGATCAATGGGGCGCGCCGGGGGCTAAGACGGCATATGCCGCTGTCACCAGGCCTTTTGTCCTGTATGATCTCGTTGAATGTAGCTTGGGAGGGGATCATGCAAAGTGCATTGGCGAAGTTCATGATGGCAGGTTCCGTTCTGGCCGCGCTGCAAGCCGCGCAGCCGGCTTTTGCCGCGTCCTGCAACTGGAGCGCCAAGATGGAAGAAGACGAAGGCGGCAGCGTGCTGACGGCTTCGGTGTGCGGCGGACCGAAGGCCGATGCGCATCTGATGCTCGTCTGTTTCGACAAGCCGGTGCTGAGCTACGATCTGGGTGCGGCCGGCCAGCAGCTGGAACCCGGCATCAGCGCTTCCTTCACCTTCAAGGGCGGTGACAAGAGCGTGACCAAAAAGCTCGACCTCGAGGCCATGTATAATTACTTCACGGCTGAGCTGAGCAAAGACGATCCACTGCTCGGCCTGTTGCGCAGCAAGGGCGACGTCACGGTTACGGCCGACAAATATGGCGAGAACAGCTTTCCGCTGACGGGCTCGAGCGCTGCGATCGGTAAGGTGCTGGCGCAGTGCGGCAAAAGTTCGGCCGGCGAAGCGGACTGAAGCTCCCTACTTTCGACCACGCAGCTTGGTCCCGCGCCTCCATCAGGGCAAAGCCAAGCAGGTTCTCGCCGCGCCCGGTTTGCCGTTTCGCTCATCGACGGGGGCACGGGTTTGGAGGCGGCAATATGCGGCCTGAGTTTTCAACGCGAGCTGCGCTTTCCCTCCGGTGTCGCCACCAGCGAGGCGGCGGCGGCATTGGCCGTGGCGATCGCCGCTTCCATCGGATGGCCACGGGCGAGGCCTGCCGCGAAGGCGCCGACGAATTCGTCGCCGGCGCCATGGGTGCTGACGACTTTTACCGGAATGGCCGCCAGCGCGAAGGCCGCGCCGATCCGGTCGCAATAGGCGACGCCTTCGCCGCCGGCGGTGACGATCGCCGAGGGGTAGGTATCGATCAGCCGCCGCGCGGCTTCGGTTGCGCCGGCGAGCGTATCGACGACCGGAACGCCGGCCAAAAATTCCGCTTCGATGGCGTTGACGATGACGATGTCTATCAGCGCGGTCAATTCGGCCGACAGTGTTCGCGCCGGTGCGGCGTTGAGCACGACGCGGCCGCCGGATGCCTTCACCGCGCGCGCGGCAGCGATGTTTGCGGCGTCGGGCACTTCGTTTTGCAGCAACAGCACTGCCGTCTGTACCACCACCTCCCTTGCTGCCACGACGTCATCATCGTCCAGCGTGAGATTGCTGCCGGAGACGATCACCGCACCATAGTCGCCATCGCTGTCGAAGATCGCCACGCTCATGCCGGAGCCTGCGCCTGCCGCCACGCGCACGAAGCGGCGATCGACGCCGGCGCGATCTAGATTGGCCAGCAGCGCCGTGCCGAAATCGTCGTCGCCGACGGCGCCGATCATCGCCGCACGCACGCCGGCGCGTGCCGCCGAGACCGCCTGGTTGCCGCCCTTGCCACCGCATTTCGGCTGCCAGGCATGGCCGGTCACCGTCTCGCCCTTGCGTGGACGGTCGGGCGCGTCGACCATGATGTCGTAGTGCAGGCTGCCGAAGACGGTGACCAGCGGAACCGTCATGTGCCCCGGTCTTTTCGTTTCGAGGTGACCGCCGACATGGTGCGGCCGAGATTGCGCTCCGCCGCCTGGTAGTCGCGCTGCGCCACCGCCACGAACAAAGCGTCGAGGATGTTGAGTTGCGCGATGCGCGCCGCTGCGTTTTCGCCCATCAGCGGCGAGCCTTGCGCGGTCGAGCACAGCACGATGTCGGCAATCCGGGCCAGCGGCGAGTTGTCGTAGTTGGTGATGGCCAGCGTGCGGGCGCCGCTCTTGCGGGCAAGATGGATGGCGTCGATGACGGCCGACGTGTTGCCGGAATGCGAAAAGCCGACGGCGATGTCGTCGGCGCCGAGCAGCGAGGCCGACATCAGCATCATGTGCGAGTCGTCATAGACAGACGCGCGGATGCCGATGCGCAGGAATTTGTGCGAGACGTCGCGGGCGATCTGGGCGGAGCCGCCGACACCATAGAAATCGCGGTTCCTGGCGCGGTAGAGCAGATCGGCGGCACGGTCGAAATCGTCCATGTCGAGGATCGCGAGCGTCTCCTCCAGCGCCTGGATCGAGGTGCGGAACACTTTCTGCACGATCTCGGCCGAGCTGTCGTCGACCGACAGTTCCTGGTGCATCTCGGCGGTCGGGAGGCGGCTGTATTCATAGACGGCGGTGCGGAAGTCGCGGTAGCCGGAGAAGCCGAGTTTCTTGGCGATCTTGACCACCATCGCCTCCGACACGCCGGCCTCCTCGGCGATCTGCTTGAGCGGAATGGTCTCGTCGAAACCGCGCCGGCCGAAGACGGTTTCCACCACCTTGGCCTCAAGCGGGGTGAGATGCGGCATCATCATGCGGATGCGCGGCCCCACGGCTTTCGGATCGAGATTGCTCAACGTCATCCACGTCCCCTCGTCACGACCCGAGCATGGCTTCCTGGACGATAGCCTGCGACGTCACGGCGTCCTGGCTGTCCATGGCGGCGGACAGGCGGTTATCCTTCTCCAGCCGGTCGACAACGCGCAGCAGGCGCTTGACGGTGGCGATGTTGACTTCGCATTCGCGCACCGGATCGAGCCCGGTCATGTCGGGGAAGGTGTCGAAGTAGATGGCGCCGGCGTAGCCGTCGCGGCGGATCTGGCGCAGCAGTTCGATGGTCTGCAGCGTGTGCACCGCGCCGACCATCAGGCCGTCGTCGCGCTTGGCATAGCCATCGTTGAGATGGACGCCGAGCAGCTTGCTGTGGCGAGCGATCAGCGCCGCGGCGAAAGCCGGCTGTTCGTCGGCATAGAGCACATGGGCGAAATCAAGCGTGACGCCGAGATTGGGTAGGCCGACCTCGCGGATCGCCAGCAAGGTGGTCGCGGCATCCGGCATCAGCGAGTAGGAGCGCGGTTCGTTAGGCTTGTACTCCAGGCTGATCTGGCAGCCGGGATCATGCGCGGCAACTTCACGAATCCCCTCGATTTCGTGCTGCCAGAGCGTCGCATAGTCAGTTTGAAATGCATAGTCGAAGCCATCCTGGCCCAGCCACAGCGTCATCAGACTGGCGCCGGCCGCGCGCACCGCATCGATACCGGCCTTGGTCAAGTCGATGGCTTCGCGGCGCACCGCCGGGTCCGGATTGGTGAAGGCGCCGAGCTTGAAGGCCGGATTGGAGTAGTAACGCATGGCAAAGCCATTGATGGAAAGCCCGAGACCGCCGAGCTTTCGGGCGATTTCAGCCGGCTTTTCACTGACATGGTCGGGGAAATTAAGATCAAGATCGGTCAACCCGTCGACCTTGGCCGCGCGAGTGGCCATCTGCAGCATGGACGGCTTGCCGGTGAGATCAGGCCATTCGGCTTGCGGCCGCGAGGCGAAGGAATTCAGGCGGGTGGCGAAGCGACTGTTTGTCATGATCGACCTTTCAGTGATTTACTTCACATAAGTACGAATATTTGTAAAGCTCTCCTTTGCGAGGCGGTTTGTAGCGCGCAACATCCTGCTTGGCCGAGATCTTCGGCTGCGCCTCTGCATCCATGCCGGGAGTTTCGAGTCCCGCAACGGTGCGGATGCTGGTGCGAGCCCTTGCGCCCTGCCTGCCGATTGACCAATCTCGCCGACACTGTCATGAGCCGCGGTTGGGGGATCGCACATGCCAACGCTTTATCAACTGAAACCGGCCTTTCAGGCCAGGCTGCGGCCGCTGGCCGACCGGCTGGCCGATGCCGGCGTCACCGCCAACCAGATCACGCTTCTCGCCGCCGCGCTCTCCATCGCCACCGGCCTGGTGGTCGCGGCCTTTGCCTTCCATCCCCTGGTTTTCCTCTTGATGCCGGTGGTGCTGTTCGTGCGCATGGCGCTCAACGCCATTGACGGGATGCTGGCCAGGGAACATGGGCAAGCATCAAAACTCGGCATGTATCTCAACGAACTCTGCGACGTGGTCTCGGACTTGGCGCTGATCCTGGCCTTTGCCACCTTGTTCCCGGCCTGGAGTGTCGTCGCCTTCGCTATTACCGCCATGCTGGTCGAGTTCGCCGGCGTGCTTGGCGTTGCCGCAGGCAGCGGGCGCAACTATGCCGGGCCGTTCGGCAAGAGCGACCGGGCCCTGGCGCTCGGCGTCATCGCCTTCCTCATCGCCTGCGGCCTGTGGTTCCAAGCGATTGTGCCCTTTGTGTTTCCGGTCATGGCTACACTGTCAGTCGTAACCGCCATCAACCGGATACGCGGCGGCCTTAGAGCGGGCGGCGCATGATGCCAAAGCGTCAGGCGCCCGACCGCCAGAGGGAAACCATGATCCACCAGACCATTGCAGCCGGAGCACCGGCAAGCCTCGAGCGCATCGCGCTGGAGCGCACGTTCAAGAGCCATGACGGCACCGAGATCTTCTACCGCTACTGGCCGGCCGCCGGGTCGACGCCAAAGGGTGCGATCCTTCTGTTCCATCGCGGCCACGAGCATGGCGGCCGCATGGCGCATCTGGTCGACGAACTCGCCATGCCCGACCATGCCTTCTACGCCTGGGACGTGCGCGGCAATGGCCGCTCGGCCGGCGAGCGCGGCTATGCGCCATCCTTTGCCGCCCTGGTTCGTGACATCGACTGCCTGGTGCGTGAGATCGGCCGGGATGGTTTTGGCCAGCGCGACATCGCGCTGATCGCGCAGTCGTTCGGCGCCGTGCTGGCTGCTGCCTGGGTGCATGACTATGCGCCCGACATCCGCGCGCTGGTGGTGGCTTCACCGGCCTTTTCGGTCAAGCTCTACGTGCCCTTCGCCAAAGAGGGCATTGCGCTGTGGCAGAAGCTCAAGGGCCGCTTCTTCGTCAATTCCTACGTCAAGGCGAAGTTCCTGACGCATGATGCCGAGCGCATCGCTTCCTTCGACGCCGATCCGCTGATCACGCGACCGATCGCCTCCAACATCCTGGTCGAGCTTTACGACCACGCTGCCCGCATCGTCTCGGACGCGCGCGCCATCACCGTGCCGACGCAGCTCTTGATCTCCGGCAGCGATTGGGTGGTGCGGCATGGACCGCAGCACGAGTTCTTCGTCAATCTCGGCAGCAGCGCCAAGGAGCGGCATGTGCTGCCCGGCTTCTTCCACGACACGCTGGGCGAGCGCGATCGCAAGCAGGCGCTGGACCTGATCCGGCCATTCCTCGAAAAGCAATTTGCCACGCCGGAGAAAACCATCGACTTGCTTCAGGCCGACCGCGCCGGCTACACCCGCGACGAGGCCGAGAGGCTGGCCTCGCCGCTGGCGCTGCTGTCGCCAAAGGGTATCTACTGGGCGATAAGCCGCGCCTCGATCGGCATCGGCGCCTGGCTGTCTTCGGGCATGAAGATTGGCATCGCCACCGGCTTCGATTCCGGCTCGACGCTCGACTATGTCTACGAGAACGACGCGCGCGGCATCGGCTTCATCGGCCGCATGATCGACCGCACCTTCCTCGACGCCATCGGCTGGCGCGGCATCCGCCAGCGCAAGCTGCATCTGGAAGAGCTGATCGGCAACGCCGCCGCCAGCCTGAAGGCAGCCGGCCGTCCCGTCCACATGCTCGACATCGCCGCCGGTCACGGCCGTTATGTGCTCGATGCCGTCGCAAAATGCACTGAACCGCCGGCAAGCGTGCGGCTGCAGGATTATTCCGAGCTCAATGTCGGGTTGGGTTCGAAGCTGATCGCCGAGCGGCAGCTGCCGACCAGCGTCACCTTCCATCAGGCCGACGCCTTCGATGCCGACATGCTGGCCGGGCAAAAGCCGGCGCCGGACCTCGCCATCGTCTCCGGGCTCTACGAATTGTTCGCCGACAATGCACTGATTTCCCGTTCGCTCGGTGGACTGGCGAGCGCCATGCAGCCCGGCAACCTGCTCGTCTACACCAATCAGCCATGGCATCCGCAGCTGGAGATGATCGCGCGCAGCCTGACCTCGCATCGCGGCGGCCAGGCCTGGGTGATGCGGCGGCGCACGCAAGGCGAGATGGACCAGTTAGTGAGGGCGGCCGGTTTCGAGAAGATCGACCAGCGCATCGACCAATGGGGCATCTTCACCGTCTCGGTCGCACGGCGCGTCTGAGACCATGGCCCTGCCTGTCACTGACCCTGCCCCGGCGCGGGAACCCTATTTGGGCATCGTGCTGAGGGCCGCCCTTTGGCTGGTCCTGCTGGCGCCGTTCTTCTACGCGACCTACGGCTTTGCCAACTGGCTGGCATCGCGGCGCGACCATGTCGGCAGCATCGTCTACGCTTGGGAGCACGCCGTCCCGCTCGTCGCCTGGACGATCGTGCCCTACTGGTCGATCAATCTGTTCTACGGCCTATCGCTGTTGCTCAACACGACCAGGCGCGGCGTCGACCGGCTCGCCGGCCGCTATCTCTCGGCGCAGATCATTGCCGTCGCCTGCTTCATCGCGTTCCCGCTGACGGCGACCTTCGTGCGGCCGGCAACCACCGGCCTGCCGGGCTTCCTGTTTGCGGTGCTCGGCGGCTTCGACAAACCGTTCAACCAGGCGCCGTCCCTGCACATCGCGCTGCTGGTGATCATTTGGGACCATTGGCGTCACGTTCTGGCACGTCACCGTCTCGGCGGCATTCTCCGCCCCGTCTGGCACGTCTGGTGTTTTCTCATCGGCGCCTCGGTGCTGACGACCTGGCAGCATCATTTCATCGACATTCCGACCGGCGCCCTGCTCGGCCTGTTTGCGCTGTGGCTGTTTCCGTCCAAGGGCGAGCTGCCATTCTGGGGTTTTCGGTTGACCGCCGACCCAAGGGCGCGGCGGCTGGCGTGTTATTACGGGCTGGGGGCGGCCCTTGCCCTGGCCGGCGCTGCCGAGGGCGCGTTGGTCTCCGCCGATTTTCTCATCCTGTTGTGGCCGGCATTGGCGCTGGCCATCGTCGCCTTCGCCTATGCTGGGGCCGGGGCCAAAGTGTTCCAGAAGGCAGCCGATGGTAGCGTCTCACTGGCCAAACGTATCCTGCTCCTGCCCTATCGGCTTGGCGCCCGGATCAATGTGTGGGTATGGACCCGCCAACTGGCGCCGCAAGCGGAGATCACCGACGGTGTTTTCCTCGGCCGGTTTCCGAGTGCCGACGAGGCCAACCGCTTCGGCACAGTGATCGACCTTGCCGGCGAGATGGAACGGCCGCGCGGCGTGACCTGCCGCTGGATCAGCTACGCGATGCTCGACCTCGTGGCGCCGCCTCACGACAGGCTGGAGCGGGCCGTGGCGGCGATCGAGCTGGCGCGCCGGCGCGGCACCGTTCTGGTCTGCTGCGCGCTCGGCTTTCAGCGCAGTGCAGCCGTCGTCGCCGACTGGCTGGTTGTGACCGGACGCTCGCACACAGATGCACAGGCGCGCAAGAAACTCGCCGCGTCGGGCAGGCCCGTGCACCTTCAGATCGGGCTGGATGAACCGGGGCTGGAAGAACCGGGGCTGGAAGAACCGACATGAGTTGGCCGGCATGAGTGGCGACAATTTTCCCGAGAAGGCCGAAATATTCGCCGCCGGGCTGATGGTGCAGGCGGTGTGGCCGATCCTGCTGGTGGTCGCGGCTGTGATGGCAGCGCCGGTCATCGGCCTGGTGGCCGGACCGCAGACGACAGCGCTGTCGGCGGCGGCCTGGCTGGTCGCGGCGGCGAGCGCCGTGGCCACGCTGGCACTTTCGGCCTTGCTTTTGTTCGATGCGCTGCTGTTCCGGCTGATGGCAAGCCACGCCAGCGAGGCCGCCGGGGGTGCCGCGGTCGACGATGTGCTGACGCGCATGCGCCTGAAGCCCACCGCTGCCGGCGGCCGCTCGCTTGACCGTCGCATTGCAGGCACGCGCCGCCTGCTGACAAGGCAGCGCATAGCACTCGCCATGTTTGCTGCGGCATCCCTTTTCGCAGCGTTTGTTTGAGCCATGACAAAGCTCCACCTTCGCGCCAACACCTTCACCTTGCTGCAGACGGTGACCTCGGTCGGCCTGTCGGCGGCGGCCTGGGTGGTGACCGGCGTCAGGCCAATCTGGAACGGCAGCCAGCCGTCGGAGCGGCAGCGCATCTACTTCGCCAACCATGCCAGCCATGGTGATTTCATCCTGCTGTCGGCCTGTCTGAGCGAGAAGGTGCGCGCCCGCACCCATGCGATCGCGGCGGCCGAATATTGGAGCAAGTCGCGGCTGCGCCGCTTCATCGCGCAGGACATGCTGTCGTCCGTGCTCATCCACCGGCAGTGGACCGACGAAACGCAACACCCGATCTCGATCATGCTGTCGGTGCTCGACGACGGCCACTCGCTGATCCTGTTTCCCGAAGGCACTCGCAACACGACGGAGGCGGATCTGCTGCCGTTCCGCTCCGGCCTCTACAATTTGTCGATGGCGCGGCCGGATGTCGAACTCATCCCGTGCTGGATCGAGAACATGTCGCGCGTGCTGCCCAAGGGCCAGTTCCTACCGGTGCCGCTTTTGTGCCGCGTCGTCTTCGGTCCGCCGGTGGCGATCGCGCCCGGCGAAGAACGCCGCACCTTCCTCGAGCGCGCGCGCCAGACGCTGCTGTCGCTCAACCCGCGTCCCGATCGGGACCACTAGCATGACCAGGCAAAGAGACTTCGTATGACACTGCCGCCAATGCATGAAACCGTCATCCTGCTGGCCGGCCTGATCTGCGTGCTGACCATGGCGAGCATCGTTGCCGGTATCCTCTCATGGCGGGCGCCGAAGCCGCTGCCCTCGACGCTCGTCAACTTGAACCAGCGCATCAACGCCTGGTGGGTGATGGTGCTGGCGATCACCGTCGCCTTCTTCTTCGGCCGCACCGGCATGACCATCCTGTTTGCGCTGATCTCGTTTGCCGCGCTGCGCGAGTTCGTGACGCTGACGCACAGCCGGCGCAGCGACCACTGGGTGCTGCTCGGCATGTTCGGCATCATCATTCCCTTCCAGTACTGGCTGGTGTGGACCGCCTGGTACGGGCTGTTCACCATCTTCATCCCCGTCTACTGCTTCCTCTTGATGCCGGCGATCACCGCGCTCAACGGCGACACCGAGCGCTTCCTCGAGCGCGTGTCCGCGCAGCAATGGGCGGTCATGATCTCGGTCTACTGCGTCAGCCATGTGCCGGCGCTGCTGACGCTCAACGTGCCCGGTTTCGAGGGCCGCAACCTCCTGCTCATCGCCTTCCTGATCATCACCGTGCAAGGCAGCGACGTGCTGCAATACATTTTCGGCAAGCTGTTCGGCCGGCATTTTTTGTCGCCGTCCGTTTCGCCATCAAAGACTTGGGAAGGGCTGATCGGCGGGCTGGTGTCATCGAGCCTGCTCGGCGCGCTGCTGTCGTTCCTGACGCCGTTCTCGCCGCTCGCGGCGGCAGGCGTCGCCTTCATCGCCTGCCTGATGGGGTTCCTCGGCGGGCTGGTGGCGTCGGCGATCAAGCGCGACCAGGGCGTCAAGGACTGGGGTCACCTGATCGAGGGGCACGGCGGCATGATGGACCGCGCCGACAGCCTGGTCTTCGCCGCACCGGTGTTCTTCCACATCGTCCGCTATTTCTGGACGTGAGCGAAGCCGTTCAATCGCGGATGGCGCGGCCTGCCTGCTGCAGCAATTCGAAGGCGGCGAAGCGCTTGTCGTGCCAGGGCACGAGGTCGCCACCGGCCGGGCGATAGATGTCGCCGATGCGCGACATGCCGGTCATCGCCGCGATCACATCGGGATATTTTTGCGCCGCCACCGCCGCCAATATGGACGAGCCGAGCAGCACCGGTTCGGGCGAGGTCGAACCGGCGACGGTCAGGCCTGTGGTGTCGGCCAAAAGCTGACGTACCAGCTCGCTTTGCGCCGCACCGCCGCTGACGACGATAGTGTCGATGGCAATGCCTTTTTTGGCCATCGCCGCCAGGATCTGGCGAACGCCATAGCCGATGCCCAGCAGGCCGGCGACATAGAGCGCGACCAGACTGTCGAGGGACGTGTCCATGCCAAGCCCGGCGATCAAGGCCTTGGACTCGGGATCGGCGAAGGGCGAGCGGTTGCCGAGGAATTCCGGCACGACATGCAGTCCATCGGCCAGGTGCGCTACGGCGGACAGGTCGGCGGACTGCTTCGCCGCCTGCTGACCAAGCCAAGCGGTGAGGCCGAGACCTTCCGCCTTGGCTTTTGCGGATGCCTCAGCCGTGGCCGGATGGAAAGCGACGAGGTGGTCGATTGCAGCACCCGCCGCCGATTGCCCGCCTTCATTGAGCCAAAGCCCCGGCACCATCGAGGAAAAATACGGGCCCCAGACGCCGGGCACGAAGGCCGGCTCGCTGGTGCTGGCCATGGTGCAGGCCGAGGTGCCGAAAACATAGGCCATGCGCGACTGCAAGGTGCCGACGGAGCCCTGCCCGCCAACCGTGCCGACGCCGCCGGCATGGGCATCGATCAGGCCGGCCGCAACCGGCGTTCCCGGCAGCAGACCGAGATCGGCCGCGGCGGCCTCAGTGAGGCCTTGGGCAAGTGCCGTGCCACCCTCGACGATTTCGGTGCCGATGCGGGCAAAGCCTTCATCGGCGAGCGCGCCGAGGCCGATGGCACGGAAATAGGCATCGTCCCAGCGCCGCTCATGACCGAGATAGGTCCATTTGCTGGTCAGCGTGCAGATCGAGCGCGCTAGGCTGCCGGTTGAGCGCCAGGTCAGATAGTCGGTGAGGTCGAAGAAATGCTCGGCCGCATCGAAGGTGGCGGGCAGGTTCTCGCGCAGCCACAGCAGCTTCGGCGTTTCCATTTCCGGCGAGATGGTGCCGCCGACATAGTCGAGCACGGCGTGCTTGCCGGCATTGATGCGCTGCGCCTGATCGAGCGCTCGGTGATCCATCCAGACGATGATGTTGCGCTGGCTGTCGCCGGAACTGCCGACCGGCAACGGCGCGCCGTCCTTGCCGACCACGACCAGCGAACAGGTGGCGTCGAAGCCGATGCCGGCAATGTCGCGCCCAGCGAGCCCCGACTTCGTCACCGCCTCGCGCACGCTGGCGCAAACCGCGCGCCAGATGTCCTCGCTCGACTGTTCGGCGATTTCGCCGGGCTCGATGAACAGAGCGATGTCGCGCTTCGCCGAGGCAAGCATGGTGCCCTTATTGTCGAACACCCCCGCCCTGGCACTGCCAGTGCCGACGTCGATGCCGAGGAAGTGGGACATGGGGAACCTCAGAAGTTAGGCAGTAGGGAGTAGGGAGTAGGGAGTAGGGAGTAGGGAGTAGGCGAGATGGTCGGCAGTGAATGGTCAGTTGCAAGAGCCTCTCCCCATTCCCTACTGCCTGACGCCTAGCGCCTAACGCCTACTGCCTCACAAATCATTGCTCTGCGGCAGGATCACCAGATCCCTGATGGTGACGTTCCTTGGCCGCGTCAGCATGAACAGCACGGCTTCGGCGACCTCGACCGGTTGAATCAGGCCCCCCTTGGCCAGTTCATCCTCAAGCTTGTCCTTCGGCCAGTCGCTGATCAGCGCTGTCACCACCGGCCCCGGCTGCACCGCGCCGACGCGCAGGCCATGCGGGGCGACCTGGCGGCGCACCGTATGGACGAAGGCCTGCACGGCGTGTTTCGACGCTGTGTAGATCGGCTCCCAGACCACCGGCACCAGACCGGCGATCGAGGACGTCACGATGATGTCGCCGGTCTTGCGCTCGACCATATGCGGCAGTACGGCGTGCACCGAACGGAACACCGCATTGATGTTGAGGTTCAGCATGCGGTCCCAGGCATCGGGGTCGCCGTCGAGCACCGGGCCGCCGACATAGGCGCCTGCATTGGCGTGGAAGATGTCGAGTTGGCCAACCTTGTCCAGAATCTGCGGCATCATGGTGGCGACGCTGACCGGCTTCATCAGATCGATCACCAGCGGGATCGCATTGGGACCGAGTTCGGTGCAGACGCTCTTCAGCGCGTCTTCGGCGCGGTCAACGAGCACGACGCGGGCGCCCGCGGCAATCAGCGCCCTGGCGCATTCCAGGCCTATGCCCGACGCGGCGCCGGTGATCGCCGCGACTTTTCCACTCAAATCCTGAGCCATTCTTCTATCCTCGTATTCTCTGTTGGTTCAGGCGCGGCCGTGGGAAACCCGCGAGCGGCGTGCCAGGGAGTCGACGATGACCGCAATCGCCAGAACGGCGCCGGTGATCATGTAGCGAAGCGACGATGACAGATCGAGCAAGGTCAGCCCGCTGGCGATCGACTGGATGACGATGATGCCGAGCAACGCGGAATAGGCGCTGCCCCGGCCGCCAAACAGGCTGGTGCCGCCTATGACCGCCGCCGCAATGGCGTTGAGGTTGACGTCGCCGGTGCCGGCCTGCTGGCTGGCGGAGGCCAGCCGCGCCGCCGACAGCACGCCGCCGAGGGCGGCAAACATCGAGCACATGACGAAGGCGCTGAGGTAGATCGAGCGCACCTTGATGCCGGCGCGGCGCGCCGCTTCGCGGTTGCCGCCGACGGCGGTCATCGAGCGGCCCCATTGGGTGCGGGTCAGCGCATAGTTCATCGCCACCACCAGGCCGACGAACAGGCCGAACATCCACGGTATGCCGCGCGCCTGGTTGAGATAGCCGACGATCAGTTCGAGCAGGATGGTCAGGGCGGCGACGCGCACGATGAGGCCGCCGACCGACGGCGCCGACAAATTGACGGCCCGGCGGCGGCTGACGGTGCGCAGGCCGGTTATCAGCATGACGATGCCGGGCAATGCCGCCAGTGCATAGGACAGCCAGTCCGGCATGACCAGCAACTGGCCGAAATTCACCAGGTTCGAGCCATAGGGCAGATTGATCGAGCCGGTGGAGCCCAGAATATACAGTTGCAGGCCGAGCACGGCGAGCAGGCCGGCGAGCGTCGAGACGAAGCTTGGCATGCCGAGCCGGTTGAACAGCAAGGCATAGAGCGCGCCGATGAAACCGCCGACGGCAATCGCGGCGAGGATGGCGAGCGCCACCGGCCAGCCCTGGTTGACCCACAGCGTGCCCACCATGGCCGAGGCAAAGCCGCTGATCGAGCCGACCGACAGGTCGATCTCGCCGACCATCAGCACGCAGACGATGCCGAGCGCGATGACGCCGACGGTCGAGCAGTCGAACAGGAGATTGACCAGATTGCTCGACGAGACGAAGACCGGATTGAGGGCAGTGAACACGCTCCAGATGATGACCAGGCCGACGATGACCGGCAACGAGCCGAGGTCGCCGGAGCGGACGCGGTCGAAGAAGGCGCTGATGGCGCCACCGACGCCGGCCTGGTGCTTGACGCGGACGTCGCTGCGGTCGAGCGCCGTCGACGAAGAGGTGTCCTGCTTGGGCTCCGCGCTCATGGCCGCTGCTCCTGGTTGTGCGCTTGTTCGGCGGCCTTGCGCCGTTCGGCGCGGCGCGACACTGCATTGTTGGCGGCGCCGGTGATGGCGCTGACCAGTTCCTGGTTCGAGGCGTCGGGTTCGAAGACGCCGTTGTTGCGGCCAAGCCTGAGCACCACGATGCGATCGGCGACGGCGCGCACGTCCTCCATATTGTGACTGATCATCAGCACGCCGAGCCCACGCTCGCGCACCCGGTCGATGAGGTTCAGCACTTCCGCCGTCTGGGCGACGCCAAGCGCGGCGGTCGGCTCGTCGAGGAGGATGACCTTGGGGTCGAGCAGCAGCGAGCGGGCGATCGCCACGGTCTGGCGCTGGCCGCCGGAAAGCGAGGCGACCGCCTCGCGGACGCTTGGAATACGCGCCGACAATTCGTTGAGCAGCGTCCAGGCGCGAATTTCCATCGCCACCTCGTCCAGCCGCAGCGGGTTGATCTCCTTGCCGAGAAAGATGTTGGCGACGACGTCGAGGTTTTCGCACAACGCCAGATCCTGGAAAACGGTGGCGATGCCGAGCGTCAGCGCGGCACTCGGGTCAGGCATGGTCACCTGCCTGCCGCGGAAATTGATGGTCCCCGAGCTCGGCTGGTGGACGCCGGCCAGGATCTTGACCAGCGTCGACTTGCCGGCGCCATTGTCGCCGACCAGCGCCACCACCTCGCCGGCATGGACATCGAGATCGATATCGGTGAGCGCCGAAACGGCGCCGAAATTCTTCGAGATGCCGCGCAGGCTGAGCACCAGCTCGCCTGCCGAAACCGGTCCGTCAGAGATGTCAGACATGGTGGCAAACCTTTCCGGATGGGCGGTCAAGAGTGACTGCGAACTTCCGGCCACCGCAAGGGCGGCCGGAAAGCAGGATCAGGATTCTAGGTCATCGTTTTATGCATGTCGTTATCCCAAAACCGCTGCGCGATTTTGGGCGACCTGCATTGTCACTTTGTGATGCCGAGCTTCTTGCAGCCTTCGGCATAGCGGTCGACGCAGAGCTCTTCGGCGGTGTTGATCTTCTTGTCGATGATCTCGGCCTTGAGGTTTTCCTGCGTCACCACCGCCGGCGTGAACAGCTGCGATGGGGTGTCGTAAAGGGTCATTTCGGCCTTCGGCGTCTCGCCCGACAGAAGCTGGACGGCGACGTTGGCGGCAGCCGCCGCAACGATCTCGCTCGGCTTGGAGATGGTGTTGTACTGATCGCCGGCGATGATCAGCTGCAGTGCGGCGATCGTCGCGTCGTTGCCGGTCACCGGCGGCACCGGATCGACACCGGCGGCCTTGAAGGCGGCGATGGCGCCACCACCGGTGCCGTCATTGGCCGCAACGACTCCGACGATCTGCGTGGAGAAGCGGGTGATCTGGCCGCTTGCCCATTGCTGCGCCTTCGGCGGCGCCCATTCCGGCGTGTCGTATTCGGCAAGGATCTTGTAGCCGCTGTTGTCGAGGCTGGAATGGATGCCCTTCTTGATCAGCCCGGCGGCCGCGTCGGTCGGCGATCCGTTGATCTGCAGCAGGCCGCCGCTGGCGGGGTCGACCTTCAGCGCCTTGAGGTGTTCGACGAGCGAGTCGGCAATGGCCTTGCCGATGCCTTCATTGTTGAACGAGACGTAGAAGTCGGCAGGTGCAGTCGGGATCGGGCGATCATAGGCGATGACCTTGACGCCCTGGCTCTGCGCCAGCTTGACCAGCGAGGCGGCGGCGGTCGAGTCGACAGGGTCGAGCACGATCGCCTTGGCGCCTTGCGAGATCACCGAGTTGAACTGCTGCTGCTGGCGCGAGGCGTCGGCATCGGCGTTCTGGTAGATCACCTTGCAGCCGGGGCAGAGTTTTTTCATCTCGGCGACGAAGCCGGGATAGTCGTGCTGCTCGTAGCGCGTCGAGGCTTGGTCGGGCATCAAGAAGGCGACCGTGGCGTCGGTAACCGGGGCAGCAAAGGCAGCGGTGCCGCCAAGAAGAGAAAGAGTGAGCGCGATGGCTCCCGTCGATTTCCAGGCAAATCTGGTCATTTCGATAGCTCCGTTTCAAGGAATGGTTTCATGAAGCCCTGGACACCACATGGCGCCGGGCCTTGACTGCAGTCGGGCTGTTGCGAGGAACAACGGAGCACTTGATCCGTGCTGCGCATCCTCTTGATATCTCTGGATTTCGGGACAAGCGATCTCCAGCACGGGGCGCCTCCAACGCACCCCGCGTTCTTACCTCAGTAAACGTCTAGGCTCCTCCCGGTCCTCCCTGTTAGGCGGCAATCTCCGCGCTGATGTTTTCCGCCAGCAGGGCCCTGAAGCGCGAAGGCGACATGCCTTTCTGGGTCAGGAACTGGCGGTTGAAATTCGAGATGTTGTTGTAGCCGGCGGCGTAGCAGATCTCGGTGATCGGCATGTCGGCCTCGCTCATCAGCAACTGGCAGGCAAGGTTGATGCGCAGCCGGTTGACGTACTGCACCAGCGCCATGCCGGTATGACGGCGGAAGCTGCGCGAAAACGCGCTCGGGCTGCGCCCGGCAATCGCCGCCAGATCGCTTTCGCTGAACGGCTCGGTCAGGTTGGCGTTGATATAGGCAAGCGCCTTGTTGACGCCGGCCGACATGAAGCCTGAGGGATCTGGCAGATAGCTGGCGCTGGTGAGCGTCCGCACATCGGCGGCGCGGCTCAGAATATCGATCAGTTCCATGAACAAAGCGATGCGGCGAACGCCTTGCGCTTCGACCAGTTCGGCCAGCACAGGTGCGGCGAGCTTGGCGGTAGCGGTGGAGAACAGCGCGCCGCGGCGGCTGAGCTCGAGAATGTTTTCACAACCGGCAAGTTCCGGCAACGCGGCGGTGGCGTCGGCAATGAACTCTTGCGAGAACTGCACGACGCGGCCGCGCAGCGGCACGCTGGCGCCTGCCGGCACGTCGCTGACCCAGTTGTGCGGCAGGTTCGGGCCGGTGAGCACGAGGTTGCCGGGCTCGAACTCGCCGATGAAGTCACCGACGAAATAATGGCCCGTGGTGGCGACGACGTGATGGATTTCGTATTCGGGGTGGAAGTGCCAGCGCACCGTGTGGAAGGGGTAGCCGTGGGCCCAGGCCTTGAACGACTCGCCGCGTCTGATCTGGACGACTTCCAAGTCCGGATTCATGTCAGTTCCTCCCGGCGCCGGTCCGGTCATGCGACCAGTTGCAGTGCCATCTCCCGCAGGCCGCGTTTGCCGCTCTCTGCAGTGATCGAAGCTTAGGCGGCAATTCATGCAGCCGCCACCACGGTGTGTCCACCTCACTGATACTTTTTTGACGTTTTTGTGGTCAAGGCGATACGTTTGCGAGTACGCGGGAGAGATCAGGCCCCGCTTGCGAGACGGTGACGACGCAAACGATGTCGCCGGCGGCGAGAGCTGGTCGCTCGATTTCGGCTCCGTCACAGTGACAATATGCAAAGGGAGCGGATCGGCATGACAAGGACGTTCACCTACTCCGGCAGCCCTGCGCATATTGTCTTCGGCAATGGCGCGTCGTCCGAGGTGGGCACCTGGATCGAAAAACTCGGCTGCAAGCGCGCGCTGGTGCTGTCGACGCCGCATCGGGCTGCCGACGGCGAGGCGCTTGCCAAGTCCCTCGGCGCGCTGGCGGCCGGCATCTTTTCGGGCGCCGCCATGCACACGCCGGTCGAGGTAACCCAAACGGCAATGGCCAAGGCAACCGAGGTCAAGGCTGACTGCGTTGTCGCGCTTGGCGGCGGCTCGACCACCGGTCTCGGCAAGGCGATCGCCTGGCGCACCGACCTGCCGCAGATCGTCATCCCGACCACCTATGCCGGCTCGGAGGTGACGCCGATCCTCGGTCAGACCGAGAACGGCGAAAAAACCACAATGCGTGACGCAAGGATCCTGCCGGAAGTGGTGATCTACGATCCAGAGCTGACCGTCGGCCTGCCGATAGCGATGAGCGTCGCGTCAGGACTCAACGCCATGGCGCACGCGGCCGAAGCGCTTTACGCGCAGGATCGCAATCCGATTTCCACCCTGATGGCGAAAGAAGGATTGCACGCCATGACGGCGGCGCTGCCAGTGTTGACCAAGGAGCCTGGAAATATCGATGCACGCGGCGATGCGCTTTACGGCGCCTGGCTGTGCGGTACGGTGCTCGGCGCCGTCGGCATGGCGCTGCATCACAAGATCTGTCATACGCTCGGCGGCTCTTTCGACATGCCGCATGCCGAGACGCATGCGGTGATGTTGCCGCACACGATCGGCTTCAACGCCGTCGCGGTGCCCGACTTGTTGAAGCCGGTCGCCGACTTGTTTGGCGGCAGCGCCGGTAGCGGTCTCCAGGATTTCGCCAAGGCGATCGGCGCGCCCCTTACATTGAAAGAACTCGGCCTCAAGCAGGCCGATCTCGACCGCGCCGCTGAGATTGCGACCAGGAACCCATACTGGAATCCGCGGCCTTTCGACCGCGCCGCAATCCGCGCCCTGTTGCAGGACGCGTGGGAGGGAAGGCGCCCGCAAAACTGACGGCAACAAGCAAGGAACTTACCCGCCGCGAATTCATCAGGATACCGCCACGACGGTGTGCTCGCGGCGGCCTCGCGGTGCCGGCGATCGCCTGCCCTTTCGCATATAGCCGACACGCATGAGTGGCTCCGCCTGATCGGCGCAGGCCGCTCACGGTTTGTGCGCGTGAAAAACTGCGCGGCTCGAAAAGCCCATTGACATCAGCCGTATTTTCGACGCAAACGTTATATTGTTACTGTTATACAGTTACACAGCCCGCCTCTCCGGCGACATACATTTCAGACTGCAAGGAGACCACGGATGCGTCGCATTCCCTTTCTCGCCGCGCTGCTCGTCGCGGTGCCGCTTTTGACCGGCACGGCTGCCCGCGCCGAAGACAAGCTGACCATCGTGGCGGCCGAGAATTTCTATGGCGACCTTGCCCGCCAGATCGGCGGCAGCAACGTCACCGTCACCAGCATCCTGGCCAATCCCGATGACGATCCGCATCTGTTCGAGACCAGCCCGTCGACGGCGCGCACCATCGCCGACGCCAAGATCGTCATCTATAACGGCGCCGACTACGATCCGTGGATGGACAAGCTGCTGTCGGCCTCGACAGCCAAGGATCGCACGACCATCGTCGCCGCCGACCTGATCGGCAAGAAGTCGGGCGACAACCCGCATCTGTGGTACGACCCGGCGACGCTGCCGGCCATCGCCAAGGCGCTGAGCGCCGACCTTGCCAAGCGCGATCCGGCCAATGCCGTGTATTATGAGACGAACCTGAAGGCATTCCAGACCTCGCTCGAGGCCATTGACAAGGAAATCACCGACGTCAAGAACACCTATGCCGGCACCGAGGTGACGGCTACCGAGCCGGTCTTCGGCTACATGGCGGAAGCGCTCGGTCTCAAGATGCTGAACTACGATTTCCAGGTGGCCTTGATGAACGATGCGGAGCCGAGCGCCACGCAGGTGGCGGCGTTCGAAAACAGCCTGAAGGACGGCTCGGCCAAGATCCTGTTCTACAATTCGCAGGTGACCGACGAGGCAACGACAAGGCTGCTCGACATCGCCAAGCAGAACAAGGTCACGGTCATCGGCGTCACCGAGACGGAACCGGCGGGCCAGACGATCCAGACCTGGTTCGGCGGCCAGATCGACGCGGTCCAGAAGGCGCTCGCCGCCCGCACACAATGAATGTGACTGCGAATGAATGTGACTAAATGAACGCAATCGAATTCGACAAGGTCACGCTGACCTATGGGGGACGCCGGGTTTTATCCGACGTCTCCTTTTCTCTACCGCAAGGCGCCTTTGTCGGCCTGCTCGGCGCCAATGGCGCCGGCAAGACGACGATGCTGCGCGCCATTCTCGGCCTGATCAAACCGGCCGGCGGCGCCATTTCGGTGCTTGGCAAATCGCCGACGCGCGGCAACGCCGACATCGGCTATATGCCGCAGGCGCGGCGCGCGCTTGGCGATGTCGGCGTCAGCGGCCTCGACTTCGTGCTGAGTGCCGCCGGCGGGCATCGCTGGGGCTGGCCCGTCGCATCGGCTGCCGAGAAGGAGGCGGCGTGGAAGGCTCTTGAAGAGGTGGGCGCCGGCGACCTTGCGCGGCGGCCGCTGGGCGAGCTTTCCGGAGGCGAGCGCCAGCGCATCCTGATCGCGCAATCCTTGATCGGCAATCCGCAACTGCTGCTGCTCGACGAGCCGCTGATCAGCCTCGATGCAGGCCATCAGCGCGCGATCATCGACCTGGTGCATCAGATCGGCGAGCGGCTCGGCATTGCCGTGCTGTTCTGCTCGCACGAGATCAACCCGCTGCTGCGCGCCGTCGACCGCGTGCTCTATCTCGGCAACCGCAAGGCGGCGATCGGTTCCGTCGACGAGGTCATCAGCGGTCCGGTGCTGTCGAAACTCTATGGCACGCATATCAATGTGGTGCGGGTTGCCGGCCGCATCTTCGTCATGGCCGACGATGTCGAACTGGAGAGCGGGGCGCATGTCCACGATCTTTGACTATGAATTCATGCGCAACGCCTTCTATGCCTGCACCATCGTCGGCATCGTTTCGGGCGCGGTCGGCTATTTCCTCGTGCTCCGGGGCCAGACCTTCGCCGGTCATGCGCTCTCCCATGTCGGCTTTCCCGGCGCCACCGGCGCCGGCCTGATCGGGCTGTCGCCGTTTCTCGGCCTCACCGTGTTTACCGTCGCCGCCGGCATCGGCATCGGCCTGCTCGGCGAACGCGCGCATCGCGACGTCGCCATCGGCATCGTTTTGACGCTGTCGCTCGGCTTGGGCTTGCTGTTTCTGCATTTCTACACCGCCTTCGCCTCGCAGGCGACCAACGTGCTGTTCGGCAATGTGCTGGGCATCAGCCTGCGCACCGTTATCGTGCTTGCGGTGCTGGCGGTGGCGATCCTTGTCGCGCTTTTGCTGATCGCGCGGCCGCTGCTGTTCGCCAGCCTGCAGCCGGAACTCGCCGAAGCGCGCGGCGTGCCGCTCACTCTTGTCTCGACCCTGTTCATGGTGCTGGTCGCCGTCGCCACGTCCGAGGCGGTGCAGATCGTCGGCGTGCTGCTCGTCTTCGCGCTGATGGTGGCGCCTGCAGCCACCGCGCTCAGGCTTACTAGCGGCGTCGGAGCCGGCGTGCTGACGTCCATCGCGCTTGCCGTGATCATCGCCTGGATCAGCCTGACGCTCGCCTTCCTGACCGACTGGCCGACGAGCTTCTGGATCACGGCGCTGGGCGCGGCGGCCTATGTCGTCAGCGGCATGGTCCGGCGCCCGTCGGTCCGAGAGACTCAGAGCGCCGACGCCGGCCCCTGAGGCTTGCCCTCCGGCGGGTCGATCGGGCCGGCTGGAGTGCAAAACTGACGTGAGGGAAATACACCCAAAAAAAGTCAGGTCTACAATCCGGCTCCTGAAACGTTTCAGCCGCGAAAGACAAATTCATCCAATCGCCTAGATCGCGACCTCTGTCGCGCCAAAGGTCCGCTCCGGAGCGGCCGGAACACCCGGAAAACCGCCATTTCAAGCGCATTTTGTAGCGGCGAATGGCGTCCGCGCGGCCGGTTGGAAGCTGGCCGGGAGGTGCAAAGGCGACCCCCCGCGGCCATCGCGGGCGGCGTTGACAGACCGCGGTGCTGCATGCGTATAGCAAGCCATGGGTCACGCCATGGCCGTGGCGGTTGAGACGGGGCTGGGGGGTTTCGTAACAACAGCATTGACGGCCCGGCGCCGGACGGGCGGCATGCACTCTCGAAGTGCGCCGCTCGCTCTTGGCTGACGCGCCGGCGACCCGGCAGCAGTCCTGGCCTGCGTTATCTCGACCAGGCTCCGCAGAACGCCATCGTCTCAGCTTTTCGATCCGCATCGGTTCGAAGCGAACGAGGTGACGCCCTCTTAACCGATATTCGCTTCGCTACGTCCCCCTCCCCCTGCTGGGCGAGGGGGACGCTGGCGATGAACCGCGCCGGCCGACGTGTATCGGCACCGATCAGGCACTCCTGACGACGCGATCAAGCAAGCCTGACGACGAGCCGATCAGGCGACCCTGGCGACGTCGATCAAGCAAGCTTGACTACGTCGATCAAGCAAGCTTGACGACGAAGTGCTTGGTTACCGGCTCGAGGATCTGCCAGGTGCCCTTGAAATCGGCTTCGACCACGAACGCATCGCCCGGACCGACCTCGACAGGCGTGCCGCCATCGGGCGTGATGATGATGCGGCCGGCGATCATGTGCACGAACTCATAGTCGGTGTAGGTGGCGTGATAAGTGCCGGGCGAGGCCCGCCAGGTGCCCGACAGCACCTTGCCGTCGGCGGTGGTGTGCTGCACGGCGGTCTGCATGGTCGGCCGGCCCGCGACAACGATCCAGCCCGGCAAGTCGCCGCCCTCGGCATGCTCGACAGCGCCGAATTTGAAAATGGTGGTGTTGGTCATGGGAGGCTCCGTTTGAATTGCATGGCTGCCGGTTGGATAGCCGATGCGTGTGACGGGGGCAACGCAAGGGCCGACCCCGGATGTCGGAGATTTGGCGAAGGAGGCGGGGACCTAATCTCCCCCATCGAGGGGGAGATGTCGCCGAAGGCGACAGAGGGGGTCGCCGCGCGTGGAGCGCCTGCCTTCACTTGCAGGATTGGGCCGAGTCCGGTCGAACCGACCCCTCTGGCCTGCCGGCCATCTCCCCCTCAAGGGGGGAGATCAGCGGCGTCGCCTCCTCCAATGTTGCACTGCGTTAGATTTGTTGCATTGCGATATCGACCCATAGGGCGGAGTCTTGGTCCGACTGTGAACGGTTGCAGCGCCGTGTCCCGTTGGGCGCAAAGCTGCCGCACGTATGATCCCGGCGCGATCGTTACTCGCCGAGGCGGGGTCATGCACCAGCACGAGGTGGCAAATCGTGTCAGCATCGTTCCGGCCCGATATTGAAGGACTGCGTGCCTTGGCGGTGGCAGGCGTGATCGCCTTTCATTTCGGCTTCACCGGCCTGCCCGGCGGCTTTACCGGCGTCGACATCTTCTTCGTCATCTCGGGCTATCTGATCACAAAACACCTGCTTGCCGAAATCACCGAGACCAGGCGGCTCAACCTGTGGCGCTTCTACGCGAGGCGCGCGCGGCGGCTGTTGCCGGCGTCGCTGTTCGTCATTCTCGCCACGCTGGTGGCCGGCGCCTTCATCCTGTCGCCGGAGGAACAATCGCTCTATTCCAGGGGCGCCATGTTCGCCTCGGCCTACATGATCAATCTGTGGCTGATCCGCTGGTCGTTCGACTATTTCGCCGCAGATGCGGCCAGCAACCCGTTTGTCCATTTCTGGTCGCTGTCGGTGGAGGAGCAGTTCTATCTCGCCTGGCCGGCGCTGCTTGCACTGGCGGCATGGCTGCGCCCCGGCAAGCGCGGCGCGATCCTGGTGATCGGCATTGCCGGTCTCGTCTCGTTCGCCGTCTGCGCCTGGCTCACCACGGTCTCACAGCCCTGGGCCTTCTACTTCTCGCCGCTGCGCGTCTGGGAGTTCGCCGCCGGCGGGCTGGCCAGCATGGTGCCGCAACAAGTCTGGCAAAACCGCCCGCGGCTCGCCGCGCCGCTGGCGTGGCTCGGCCTGGCGCTGATCGCCGGCGCCTATCTCTCCTTCAGCGAGGAAGCCCCCTTCCCCGGCTTCCTCGCCCTGGTGCCGGTGGCCGGCACAGTGCTGTTGCTGCTCGCCGGTTCAGCGCATGCGCAGCAAGGGCAGAGCGCTGAGAAAAGCCCGAGCGCGGCACTGGCGCTGCCGCCCCTGCAATGGGTCGGCAAACTCTCCTACTCGCTCTATCTCTGGCACTGGCCGGTGATCGTCTATGCCACGATGGTGGTGCCCGAGCTGTCGCCGCTCGGACGCCTCGCCTGCCTGGCGCTCACTTTGGCGCTGTCGGTCTTCACCTATCATGTCATCGAGAACCCGATCCGTCGCAATGGCTGGCTGATGGCCAGTGCGGCGCGGGCGCTGGTGCCGGCCGTCCTCCTGACCGGCACCAGCGTCGCAGCCGCATATGCCAATGCCAGGCTGGCCGTCCACGATCTGGACCCTGAGCAGCGCAGCATTGCCGCCAGCGCCGCGCAGCCTTCCACGGCGCGCGCGGCCGGCTGTATTCTTTCCTTCGAGACGGTGACGCCGAAGGCCTGCGTGTTCGGCAACAAGGACGCCCCGCGCTCGATTGCGCTGTTCGGCGATTCGCATGCCGACCACTGGTCGACGCCGCTGATCGAGGCGGCGGCCAAGAACAACTATCGCCTCGTCACCTATCTCAAATCGTCCTGCCGTGCCTCGCGGGTGACGACCTGGAACTGGCGGCTGAAGCGCGACTACACCGAATGCGACCAGTGGCGGGAGCAATCGGTCAAGGACATTATCGCGTTGCACCCGCACATGGTGGTGATCTCGGAATTTTCGATCGGCAATGTGATGAAGGAATCGCCCGAGGAACTGAAGCACGCCGATGGGAACGAGGAGTGGAAGACCGGCCTGCGCTGGACGCTGGCGGCATTCAGCCGGGCCGGGATCAAGGTCGCGGTAATCCGGGACGTTCCCTACAATGGAAGCTATGCCGACAAATGCGTGGCGCGGGCGCTGTGGCGCGGGCAGGTGCCTGAAGTCTGCGACACGCCGAGGGACGCGGCGGCGAACGACGACATCGCCGCGGCCGAGCGCGACGTCGTGCGCAGCGTGCCCGGCGCCACCTATGTCGACCTGACCAGCCAGTTCTGCGACGCCCAAACCTGCCACGTGTTCATCAACGGCCAACTCGCCTTCCGCGACCGGCACCACCTGGCGACGCCATTTGCTGAATCACTGGAGCCGCTCTTGGAGAAGGCGGTGTTTTAGGGGGCGGCGAGGTAGGGGGACCTGACGGCTGACGCTCAGTTGATGCGAGCTATGCCACAAACACATCCTCTCGATGGTGAGCGAGGTAAGCCTGCTGCGGCGGGGTGAAGGTGCTAGTGCGCCAGACGGCGGGGGCTTCGGCAAAGCCGAAACTCTGCATCACCAATTGCTCGAATCCGAGCCGCCGCAAATCAGTCTTGTCGACGCGCTGGGATATGAGGACCTGCCCGCTATCTTCAAAACTGATGAAGCCACGGTCAAAGAGGTGGTCGGCATCAGGCGTGAGGAGCAGCCCGTTCATGCCGTCCAAGCGCTCCTGCGCGGAAGCGCATAGGCGCCAAGGCTTGATGTGGCTTGCAATCAGCAACGAGGGATTGGTGACCCCTGTGAGTCGGCACGAGCGCTCCATGGCTTCGACATTGGAACGAAATTTACCTTGGCCGCGACGAGCTTGAATGACGCTCGTCTTTACAGTGTCCTCGAGTTGGAGGTCGTCTCGGATACGGCGCTCAACGACGTCCTCTAAAATTTCATTGACGACTTCGAAAGTGAGACTGTTTGCGCCACCACGCCTCAAAGCTTCGCGGTCGAAAGCTGTACCCGCGACAATTGTGTGAAACACCTCTTGCGATACGCTCGCGAGATAGGCGTTTTGACGGCCTGATCCGGAGTTTGGGTCGATGGGCGAGTATCGGGCAGGCAGAAGCGGACCCAATTCGCCAATTATGTCCGACGGGCGCACCGTCGGCAGGAGCGGCGCCCAATACACCGGGAGAAGCCAACCTTCCTCGTTCCAATTGGCTCCAGTGTTCTTGAACTCCGGTGGTTTCGGTGCTGTGAATGCAAACTCCGCTACCCGACCAATATAGCGCACGGCTTGACCGAAAAAAGACAACACGAGGTCACCAGGTGTCGCCCGACGCATATTTTTGTAGAACTCGCTGCGTGCCCCATTCTTCTGAGTTTTGGGCGACCAGAGATATTGCCCGTCGATCTCTTGGCAGGCGGTCTGACTGTGATTTACCCACCAGAATTGCGACATCGTTTTTGATTTTAATAGTTGCCGTCGGCTGGGTAAGCTCTATTCGAGACCTGTCTCGCCTACAAGCATGGAGCCGACCTTATTGCCAGGTGCGACAGGCGGCGTAACTGCATCTTTCGGCGAGACGCCAAGAAGAGCGTAGGGCGACGATAGTCGCCGCCCCCACCCCACTTGCAAATCGCCCCCCAAATGCCATCTAGATCACAGGCGCACCGCCGGTGCGCCTTAGCCACGGAGCTTTCACTTGACGCAGCGAAGCGGCAGTGCGGATTTGCCGCTGCATGGCGGGCGGGTTCCGAAATGGCTGGGCGATCGCATGACGCGGCTGGGCGCTGTGCTGTGCGAGGCGATCATCCATCACTATGGCCGCGACGAGCTGTTGCGGCGGCTGGCGCATCCGTTCTGGTTCCAGTCTTTCGGCGCCGTCATGGGCATGGACTGGCACTCCTCGGGCATCACCACCTCGGTCGTCGGCGCGCTGAAGCGCGGGCTGAACCCGATGTCGCGCGAGCTCGGCATCCATGTCTGCGGCGGGCGCGGCGCGCATTCGCGCAAGACGCCGCAGGAGCTGACCGCGATCGGCGAACGCGTCGGCATCGATGGCGCGGCACTCGCCACCGCCAGCCGCCTGGTCGCCAAAGTGGACAGTGCGGCCGTGCAGGACGGCTTCGACCTCTATCTGCACGGCTTCATCGTCACCGACGACAGCCGCTGGGTGGTGGTGCAGCAAGGCATGAACGGCGACAGCCGCCAGGCGCGGCGCTATCACTGGCTGTCGGAAGGGCTGACAAGCTTCGTCGACCAGCCGCATGCGGCGATCGAGGGCGAGCGGCAGGGCGAGATCGTCAACCTGACCGACCATCGCGCCGCGCCGTCACGTAGCGGCCAGATCGACCTGTTGAAGACCATGAGCCCGGAACGGATCCTCGACGAGCTTGCCGTGCTGGAGCCGCCGCCGAAAGCAGCGCCTGCGAAACCGGCGGCGCAGCCGATGCTGCCCAATCTGGTGATGCCGGCGCATCACGACGTGCGCGAGAGCGACATCGTCATGCACCGGCTGCACGGCAACATTTCCGCCGCCATCGAAAGCGGGCCGGCCGACTTTCCCGAGCTGCTGCTGGTGCCCGGCGTCGGCGCGCGCACGGTGCGGGCGCTGGCCATGGTGGCGGAAGTGGTGCATGGCGCGCCCTGCCGCTTCTCCGATCCGGCGCGCTTCTCGCTCGCCCATGGCGGCAAGGACCGCCACCCCTTCCCGGTGCCGCTGAAAGTCTATGACGAGACGATCGCGGTGCTGAAATCGGCCGTCGGCAAGGCCAAGCTCGGCCGCGAGGAAGAGCTCGGCGCGCTGCAGCGGCTGGATGGCGAAGCGCGGCGGCTGGAGCGCTACGTCACCGGGCCAAGCCTTAAGGAGATCGTCGCCGGCGAGTTCGACCAGTCGCATCTGCTTGGAGGGCGCAGTGTGTTCGGGTGGGAGGGGGCGGCGGAAAGCGACGACGGTTC
This sequence comes from Mesorhizobium sp. P160187, assembly GCF_057766425.1. Classification (NCBI taxonomy): domain Bacteria; kingdom Pseudomonadati; phylum Pseudomonadota; class Alphaproteobacteria; order Hyphomicrobiales; family Phyllobacteriaceae; genus Mesorhizobium; species Mesorhizobium sp. P160187. The sequence continues at coordinate 981,033 of NZ_JBYMDX010000005.1, read as the reverse complement.
AGACAGGGGCCGCCAGTAGCTGCCTGTCCATCATGCAGAGATAGTGCGCGGCCCATAGAAACACGTGCTCGGCTTGTTTTGATAATGCTTGCAAAGACCCATTTCTCAAGTGATGCTCTGCCAGGCGAGGCTCGGCATGAAGACATTCGCATGGACGTTGGTTTTCGTGCTGCTGGCGATTGGCGGCGCGATCGCCCAAACGACGCCTGAGCCTGCCATACTGGCATATACACCGCCGATGCACTTCGTCGTTGTACGCAACAGCACGCCAGGATGCGAGCCGACATGCCCGGAATGGATTTCGGCGGAAGGTCACATCGTGGCCGGCACGCCAGCTTTGCTGAAGGCTTTGCTGAAAAAACTCGGCCCCCGCAAATTGCCTTTGGCGTTGAATTCCCCGGGCGGCGAGACCGATGCGGCGATGGCGCTTGGCCATATGATCCGCGCCAGCGGGCTCGACACGATGGTTGGCAAGACGGAGTTCTCCGAATGCGCGCCAGACACAAAAGCCTGCGGGCCGGGCGACCTCCGCTTCGGCGTCGCCAACCCCGTCGGCGCAGTCTGTTCGTCAGCTTGTACGATGGTTCTTGCGGGCGGCGTACGGCGCCTGGCAGACAGCCGCGCCTTTGTCGGCATTCACCGGATCATGCTGCCGGCCGCCAAGAAAATCCACGGCAAGAAGACCATCGTCCTCGTTCCGATACCCAAATGGTATGAACGCAAGGTCGACAGCTATTTCACCGAGATGAAAGCAGGTTCGTGGATCGTATCGGCCATGCAAAAAATACCCGACGACAGCATACGATACCTCGTGACATACGAACTTTTGGCCTGAATCTGATAACCGAAACCGGTCACGGCGACACGCGCACCTCCATCGATATCTGCAAGACCACGCCGCCGGCGGGCAACTGCCGAACGGTCAGGCAATAGGAATAGCGGGCCACGTAGGTCGTCGAAGCGCCTGTTTCTCAACAGCAACCCTTCACTTTACGCTGCGCCCTTCAACAGGTCTTCCGGCCGGCCCTCGATGAGCGCAGCAATATAGCTTTCCAGGCTGGTCGTGCCGCGCTCCGGGTTTTCCGGCTGCATCGGCTTGTCCAGCGTGGCCCCGGTCATGCGGGCATAGGACTCGGCCGCCGCTTTGGAGAAGCCTAGTTTTTCGTAGGTTTCTGTCCAGCGCTCCCGCGGCACCGTGACCACGCGCACGTTTTTGCGCAACGCCGCACTGAAGGCTGCGGCGACATCGGCGGCGGAGTAGCGCCGAGGACCCTCGATATAGTGCGTGCCGGTCTTGTCCGCCGGCTCCAGCAGACGTCTCGCCGCAGCCTCGCCGAGATCCTGCGGCGCCACCATCGGCAGCTCGAAATCCGCCGGGAAGAAGGAGGTGATGACGCCGTCGCGCCGCGCCGTCTCCAGGGCCTGATCCCAGTTGCTCATGTAATAGGCGGCGCGGTTGATGCTTGCCGGAATGGCCTGGGCCTTCAGCTTCTGCTCGAGGCCGTAAAGGACGGTGAGATCGCCGACACCCTCGCCGGCCTGCGCGCCATAGGTCGATTCCGCTACCACTTTTTCGAGGCCGGACCCCTCCAGTGCCGTCGCAATGGCGCCAACCGTCTTGCGCTCCTCGGCGTCGGTGTCGGTCGATGGATCGGCCGGCGGGTTGAGCAGAAACGCCCGCTTGCCGCGCCGCAAGACTTCACGCAGCGCCTCGACATCGAGCACATCGGCAACCGCGGCCTCCGCGCCCTGTTCAACCAACCATGCGGCCTTCGACTCGTCGCGCGTCACCACCGTGACATCCTCGCCCTGCCGCAACAGCGCCATTGCCGCCGCCGAGCCGACATGGCCGGTACCTCCAAGAATGACATGCATGGTCTCGTCCTTCCCTTGCTGATTCATGCCGGATTAATGGCTGGGGCGGCGAAGGGTTCAAAAATCGGGGGACGATGCTGACAGGAGGTGACGCTGACTTTCCTCGCAATGCACGGCGCAGGGGTCGTTCGCATCTTGCAAAATTATGGAACGAGGTCGTGTCCAGCGAGTTATATTAGCGCAACCTTGAATAGGAGGCAGCTATGAGAAAGCTCCTGCTTGCTTCGGCTATCGCTATCACTGCGGCGGCGGCGATGATCGCTCCGGCGAATGCCGGCGGGCGCGTCGTGATCGGCATCGGCAACGGCTACTATGACGATGACTACAATGACAGCTATGGCGACTATTACGATCGCTACGCTCCTCGCCCTTACTACCAGTATAATGCCTACGATAACGGCTTCAGGTACCACAGGTATCACAGGCACCATCGCCATTGCCGCATAGAGTTGGTCAAGCATTGGCGCCATCATCACAGGATCGTCGAGGAAATTCGCGTTTGCGAACGGTGATCCGATAGGGTGAAACCGGTTCGGCCGGCATCTGCCGGCCGGCCGCTTCACTACGCGGCTGCCGGCCTTATCGCGGCTTCCGCATCATCATCCCGTAATCAACGGCCAAAAGGTCGAGCCCGACCTTCAACAGCTTCACCACCACATCTCGTCCCTCGCCGGTGCGTTCGGCGAGCGCCTTCACCGACTGGCCTTCGAGGCAGATTTTGCGAACCACCTCCGCCACTTCCCAGTGGGCCATGGCGGCGATGGCATGGGTGTGGGCGCGGCTGGCGTTGAGCACGCGGTCGGGGATGCCGCCATTGATGCGGCCGCCGTCAATGCGCTCTTCCCACGGCATCGGCCGCAGCCCGTCACGCGAGGCGCGCTCGAAATCGTCGCGAAACCGCTGGCCGGCCTCACGCTGCTGGCGGGTCAGCGAGGTGATGCCGACCAGCGGATCGACATTGCGCACCCGCACGATGCCGCCGGTCGCGGTGTAGCCGTCATTGGAGACCTCGTAGACGCGCCGCGCCTCTTCGGTGCCGACGCTCAACCGCTTGCGGCCGAAGCGATCGTCCTTCAGCGCGAAATCATGGCCGATCTCGCGGCGGATGCGCACCTGCTCGACTTCGCCCGCCGGCAGCTTCGGCGGTTTGGCTTTCTGCGCGGTTTTTTTGCTCATCGGGGGATCCTTGTGGGATTGGGTTGTTGAGCCGGAAGGTTGGCGTTCCTTCGCGCCCCCCTCTGCCCTGCCGGGCATCTCCCCCACTTGGGGGGAGATCGGATGTCGCGTCGGCTTTCGCCAATCACCACCGCCGTTGGAAGGCAGTGCGGGCGAGCTGCAAATCTCCCCCCGCGTGGGGGAGATGTCCGGCAGGACAGAGGGGGGCGCTGTCCCGCCGGCTTTCGATCATTGGTGGGGTCGTCCGGAGGCGAGGAACGGAGCCCAGCCGCTCACACCATCTCCGCCACAGGTCGGTGGAAACGCGTCTGATGATATTCGCAGTAGCTTTTCAGCGCCCTTGTGCGCAGGCCGCAGCACAGCATCTCCGGCCCTGGCCGGCTACCGGGAGCATCGTTGTCGGGGTCTTCCTCCAGCGTCAAGTCGAGCGGCGCGCGGCAGCGGTTGAACAGGCAGTCGATGAAGCGCATGGCGGCGACATGCGGCTGACGCCCGAGCGAAGCAGGGCGCGGCGCCGGCACATTGAAACGATAGACTTCGCCGTCCACCACCAGCCGTCCTTCGCCCGGGATCGAGGGCGCCGGACGGGCTGGCAACAGAGGCCTGGCCGATGGCTGACGGCTCGGTTTGGCGGCCGGTTTGACCGGCGCGGCCTGCTTCGAAACTCCTACTTCCCTTACGAGCTTGCTTGGCTGCGCCGGCGGATTCCTCTTGGCGGTATTCTCGTTTGCCGCAGTCTTCCCCGTCGCATTCTTCCTCGGTCGGCCGCCGGACCTGCCGCCTATGGGGTTGGCGAAGCCGATGGTCTTCAACGCGCTGTTGCGGTGGACGATGCCGATGATGGCATTGCGCGAGACCGGACTGCCGCGCAGCGCCGTGAAGCGGACGGCGATCCCTGTTGCCGACAGGCCATCCCTCAGCCAGACGGCGATCTCCTGCAGTTCGGTCTCGGTATAGGCAGTCATGTCGGTATCCATTGATTGCGCGCGCAAAGGCCGAGCGCCGGCCCCGAGGGCCCACGGGAAAAATCAGAGCGGATGGTCGGTGCGGTCAGCCGATACTGGCGGCCGGCAGCGAGCCGGCGAGATGCCGCAAGGCGGCTTCTGCGGCCGCTTTGGTGAGGGCGGAAACCGCCCTGCCCGTCAGCCGGTCGAACAGGATGACGGTGCCATCTTCCGTGCGGATGCAGGAAATACCCTGCCCGCCGGAGACAGCCCTTGGCGCACCGGCGGTGCCCTGAGGCAAAGAGGTGGCCGGAGCCGGGAGAGGAACGGCTCCGGCCGTTCCGATCGACAGGGGGAGGTCGACCGGATCCGGGGCAAAAGCCCCGGTTTGCGTCCGGACCGGGGAGGAGGACAGCCCGGACGATTCGAGAAAGCTGACGATGCCTGCGGAAACGCTTGCGATTTGTTCGATCATGCGCTAAGCGTACGATATGTACGAAACGTACGCAAGCGAAATCGTACGTATTGGACGATAAATATCGGGCAATTTGTACGATGCAGGAACCGAGGCACAGATTGCAGCAGGCGCGGGCGGAGGCGGGTTATGCCTCGCCCAGCGATGCCGCACGGGCATTGCGCGACATCAACAAGAACACGCTGATCAGCCATGAGAACGGCAACCGGCCGCTGTCGCGCAAGGCGGCGGAGAAATATGGCCGCCTGTTCGGCGTCGATCCCGGCTGGCTGCTGTTCAATGGCGATGGCGGCAGCCTCGCGGGCGGCCATTTCGGCTTTGACGAGACGGGCCGGCAGATCCCGATGCCGTCGCTGGCCACGGTCGACGTGCCCATCGTCTCGTGGATCAGCGCCGGCGAACTCGGCGGCCAGGACATGGTGGTCAATCTCAGCGACTATCCCACCATCCCCACCACCGATCTCGAGCAGGGCGAATGGATCGCGCTGCGCGTCGACGGCCCGTCGATGAACAAGATCTCGCCGCCGGATTCGATCATCTTCGTCAACCTCAGGGACAAGCGGCTGGTGACCAATGGCTGCTACGTCATCTCCGACGAAACCGGCCAGGCCACCTACAAGCGCTATCGCCCCAATGAGAACCCGCCCTTCCAGCCGGCCTCCTATATGGACATCCCGCCGCCGGCGCTCGAAGGCGCCATCACCATCATCGGCCGGGTGAAGCGCTCGATGATCGATATGTGAGGAGTGGCGCCGGCGGCCATACAGCTAATCTCCCCCCTTGCGGGGGAGATCAGCAGTTCGAACCCTACCCTAGATACGCGTTGCTGAAATATCCTTCAAAACCCGGCCGCTCCTTCAGCGCCTTGCCGTCGGCGTCGAGCAGGATGCCGGCGTTGAAGAGATAGGTTCCGATCGCCTCTATCTTGCCCTTGTCGATGGTGCCTATAACGCCGTCTTGGCTGCGCAAGAAGTGCCCGTCGACCAGCATCTTCAGCGAAGCGTGGATCAGCGCCGGATCAGTCAGCGCGTCCTTGTTGGAAGCGATCAGCAGATCGCCGGCCTCCTGCGCATGGTCGACTGCGAATTGATAGCCGCGCCGCGTTGCCTCGACGAAGGCCGACGCCGCTTTCGGGTTTGCCTGGAGATAGGCATCGCTTGAGGCAATGACGGTGGTGTGCTCGTCGGGCACGCCGTAGTCGGCGTAGCGGAAGCCACGCTGCCTGATGCCTTTCAGTTCGGCATCGACGCCTTCCCAGGTCGAGACTTCCAGCGTGAAGTCGACCGAGCCGTTGGCCAGCGCCTCATAGGCCGAGGTGCCGAGCGTCACCGTCTCGAAACTGCCCTTGCCGCCATCGTGGCGGATGATGGTCGAGATCAGCGTGTTTTCCCAGGCGCTGCCGAAGCCGCCATAGGTCAGACCGTCGAGATTCCTGGGGCTCTTGATCTCGCCGCGATCCGCGTTGAAGACCAGCCGGCCGGTCTCTTGCTGCACCACGGCGTAGACCGCCCTGAGATCGGCGCCCGCGGCGCGCTGGGTGAACAGGCCGACGCCGGCAATGCCGAAATCGGCGATCCGGTTGGCGACCAGTGTGCCGGCGCCGGTATCGCCATAGGGCAGGATGTCGACGGCAAGCCCGGCCTCGTCATAAAAGCCTTTGTCGCGGGCAACGAACAGGCCGATGTGGTTGGTATTGACGGTCCAGTCGAGCGCGACGGTGATTTTTTGCGCAGCCGCATGAGCGCGCGAGGCCAGCGGCAGTCCGGCTGCCAGCGTCAAAAGCAGGGCTTGTCGGCGGGTGAATTCGGTCATGAAAAACTCCTTTGAGCGGTCTGCGGGGACGAGACACGGTCGATCGGCGGATCGAGCAGCGTGTCGAGGATTTCGGCTTCAAGTGCTGCCGCCTGGTGCGCGGCATCACTGCCGGTGGTGCGCGGGCGCGGAAGCGGCACGGCAATCTCGCTGACGATGCGGGCCGGCCGCGCCGACATCAGATAGATTCGATCGGAGAGGTAGACGGCTTCGCGCACGTCATGGGTGATCAGCAGCGCGGTCCAGCGGTGGCGCTGCCACATGCCTTCCAGCCAGCGCTGCATACCCGCGCGGGTCAGTGCATCCAGCGCGCCAAAGGGCTCGTCGAGCAGCAGCATGTCGCGCTGCTGCACCACGGTGCGCAAAAGGGCGGCGCGCTGGCGCATGCCGCCGGAAAGCTCGGCCGGCCAGGCGCGCTCAAAGCCGGCAAGGCCGAACTCAGCGAACAATGGCGCAACGGACGCGCGCGCCTCACGGCGCTTCATGCCCTGCACCTCCAGCCCCAGCGTCACATTGTCGATGACGCGTCGCCACGGCATCAGCGCGTCGCGCTGCGGCATGAAGGCGAAGGGGCTGCCCTGCAATGGCGCGCCGTCGAAGCGCATGTCGCCCTCACCTTTCAGCGCGCCGGTCAGCAACTGGAACAGCGTCGACTTGCCGGCGCCGGAAGGGCCGAGGATGGAGACGAACTCGCCGGCCGCGACATGAAGCGAAATGCCGGCGAGCACCTCAAGCGCGCCGAAGTTCTTCCTGATGTCCCGGAGTTCGAGCCGCGTCATTGACGGTTCTCTTCTGCAGCTTCAACCTTGCCGTCGCGGCTTTCGCTCCCTGCATTCTCCCAAGGCATGGCGAAGCGCTGGACGAGCACCGAAATGGCGAACAAGACAAGCGTGAGCGCGGCGCTCACGGCGACCGCGGCGAGCACCAGATCGGGCCGAAAGTTGTTCTTGGCATTGAGCATGTAGATGCCCAGCCCCTTCGCCGCCCCCGCATATTCGGCGAAGATCGCGCCGACCACGGCGTAGGTGATGGAGATGCGCAGCCCGGCGAAGAAATAGGGCAGCGCCGAAGGCAGGCGCGCCAGCCAGAAGATACGCCAGCGCCCTGCCCCCATGGCCGCGAGCATCTGCGAAATCTCCTTGCTGGTCGCAGCAAAACCTTCGACCAGCGCGACCATCATCGGGAAGAAGGTGACGAGCGCCACAAGCAGGATCTTTGGCATCAGCCCGAAGCCGAACCACAGCACGATGAGCGGCGCGATCGCGACCAGCGGCAAGGTCTGGCTGACGATCAGCAGCGGAAACAGCGCGCGGCGCAGCGGGGCCAAGAAATCGACCAGCGCCGAAAACACGAAGGCAGCGACCAACGAGCAGGCGAAGCCGGCTGATGTGGCGCGGATGGTAGGCAGCGTGTTGTCGGCCAGGGCGGCGCGATGCTCCCAGGCCTGCTGCAGCACGCGCGACGGGTAGTGTGCTGAGAGTTCTGCAAATTCGCTGAGAGGGGGCGGTCATGGCAGGCTGGTGATTGTTCACGTCACCTGATTCCCGCGAAGGAACGCCACCATGACCAAGACTGAAGTTAAGACCGCCAGCGCTGCCGTCAAAGACATTTTGCTTTCGAACCCGGATGGATTGCACGAGGTGCTCCGTGCGGTGATGCAGGAGGTGCTTGAGGCCGAGATGGACGAGGCGCTGGGTGCCTCGAAGAGCGAGCGCACGCCCGAACGGCTTGGCTATCGCTCGGGCTATTACGGCCGTACCCTTGTGACGCGGGTCGGCAAGCTCGAGCTGCGGGTTCCGCAGGACCGTGCCGGGCGCTTCTCCACCGAGCTGTTCGAGCGCTACCAGCGTTCCGAGCGGGCCTTGGTGGCGACGCTGGCGGAGATGTATGTGCAGGGCGTGTCGACCCGCAAGGTGAAGGCGATCACGGAAGAACTGTGCGGCCATGCCTTCTCGGCCTCGTCGATCTCGGCCATCAACAAGCGGCTGGACGAGAGCCTCGCTGCCTTTGCCAGGCGCCCCCTTCAAGAGCCGTTTCCTTACCTCATCCTCGATGCGCGCTACGAGAAGGTGCGTGAAGCCGGTGTTGTCATGAGCCAGGCGGTGCTGATAGCGGTCGGTATCGACTGGGACGGAAGGCGCCAGATCCTGGCCGTGGAGATGGCCAATCGCGAGAGCCGCTCGGCCTGGAGGGACTTCCTCGTCGGCCTCAAGGCGCGCGGCCTCAAGGGCGTCGAGTTGGTCGTGTCCGACGATCACGCCGGCCTGGTGGCAGCGATCGGCGAGGTGATCCCCGAAGCCGCCTGGCAACGCTGCTACGTGCACTTCCTCAGGAACGCGCTCGATCATCTGCCGAGGAAGCACGGCGACGACTGCCTGCAGGAATTGCGCTGGCTCTACGACCGGCGCGATCTCGCAGAGGCCAGGGCTGATCTTGCCGCATGGCTTGCCAAATGGTCGGCACGCTATCCGCGCCTGACAGGCTGGGCCGAGGATGCCATCGAACAAACCCTGACCTTCTTCAGGCTGCCGAGACAGCACCACAAGCATCTCAAATCCACCAACATGCTGGAGCGGCTCAACGAGGAAATCCGCCGGCGCACCTATGTCGTGCGCATCTTCCCCAACACCGAAAGCTGCCTGCGCCTGGTCAGGGCGTTGGCCGTCGAGACCAATGAAAACTGGATGGAGGCCAACCGATACATCAATATGGACGTCCTGCGCGAGCACAAGAAGCTCGCTCTGCGCCAAGCCGCATGACCAGCATCATGGCCGCCCCATTTTGCAGAACTTGACGCACACAACCGCGCGACGGCGCCGGCAGCATGATGGGGGCAGCGCCGCCATAGCGGGCGTAGAGCTCCCAGGCCGCGAGGAGCAGGGCGAAGGCGCAGGCGGCGGGGATGGTCTTGGCGATGGCTGCGGCTAATCTCCCCCCTCGAGGGGGAGATGTCGCCGAAGGCGACAGAGGGGGTCGTCTCGCATAGAGCGGCCACGCCTTGCCGATGCGAAAAGGACGTCGGCGCTCCACGCGGTGGGACCCCCTCTGGCCTGCCGGCCATCTCCCGCTCGAGGGGGGAGATTCGTGGGCATCGCGGTCTTCGCCAATCGCCAATGGCTCCCCTCCTCTTTGTGCTGAGGGGTCAGGGGCATCTCCTCCACGCAATGGGTCAGATAAACCAGCCACGGCAACATCCTCAAGGAACGACGCTTGAGCCGCGGCTCAGACGGCGCTCGGGCTGTTCGCCGAGATCGTGATGTCGAGGGTGACGTGGCCGGCGCCGGGGCCGAAGCGGCAGAAGGCCTCGTTGAGCGTGGCAAACACGGCACCGGCATCGCCACGAAATTTGGTGCAGAAGTTCTTTGAGCGCTCAAAGACGCCGGACTGTTTCAGGAAATCGATGCAGCCGTAGATCTCGTCCATATGGTCGCCCGTGCCCATAACGTAGAGCGAGAACTGCGCCGCCACCGGCTGGCCGGTCGACGGCGTGGCCTGGACAGCGCGGATCGCGGCGATCTTGCGCTCGTCCAGCGGAATGGCGGGGCCGCCGGTCTCGTCGGAGCGGCAGATCGGATCGTCGGGCTCGCCCGGACAGCCGCGCGAGACCGCTGCCGAAAGCACGCAGTGCTTGCCGCTTCTGGCCGCCGCGACGAACAGGTCGCGCATGGCGGGAAACAGCACCTCGGGCGGCCCGACCATAAGCGTCGAGATGTCGTCGGTTTCGATCCGCAGCCGGTCGCGCCACGGATCGAGCGCGCCGAGCGCGCCAAGGATGACGCCGACGAAATCGTCGGTCATGGGATAAAGGGAAATCTGTGCGCCTGAAAACATCGCCCGCCTCGCTCCGCTGGTATTATCCAGATCAGCTTTAGGGTCCGAAGGCTTGCCGCCCTCATCTCAGCCCCGACCATACGGAGCACCCCTGTGGATGAGCGGGTTAAAGCATTGTTCGCGACATTGGGGAAGCCGTTTGTTGAAGGCACTGCGGCAAAGTGTTTTGGGCCAGACGGGCCGGGCGCCCGGGCGTTCAGAGCGACTCGTCAGTTCGTTGCGTTATAAGATTTCCACGAATTTCTTATAACTGCGTTGGAATTCAAGCTGATAAACGTAATTATAAGAAAACGGCAGAGCCTCCGCCCAGCCCTTACGGTTTCTGGATTTCCTTATCCGCGACCCCATCCGAACTGTGCTGCTGCATCGCTCGGGCTTGCCTGTGCTGGTCCCCTCGCCCAGCGCTAAGCCATCCACAAGCTGATCGTCGCCTCGCGACGCGGGCCGAGCGCTGGCGCCAAGCGGGAGAAGGATCTCCATCAAGCGCGCCTGCTGACCCAAGCGCTCGAAGCCACACGTCGCCAGGACGACCTTGCCTTCGCCTTCATGGAAGCGTGGGACAAGGGCGAAAACTGGCGCGAGACGATCCGGCGCGGCTTGAACCTGTTCGACGCCGACACGAGGGAAACAGTCAACACCATCCTGGGAAAAGCCCTCCGCGAAATTGGTGCGACTCCTGAAGGATTCACGATGCGTGATTAGCTGAAGCGACCGCTGCTATATTCATTGCCATCGTCCCAACCGTACGAAATTGGCTTGACGCTGATTCGTACATAAAGTACGATATCTCTTTTCGCAGAGAGGAATGTCCTTGAGCACAGCGAACCATGTTGCCTTCGCCGATCTCTCTCGTCCTTTGCTGTCACCCCCGTCGTTGCCGCCGCCTTTGTTGCCGCCCCCTTTGTTGCCCTTGTCATTCGATCAGTGCGAACGCCTCGCCGGGGCTTGGCGAATGGCTAGCCAGGACATCGCCGACGACATCCGCTTCATCCGCCAATATCTGAAAGTCGTTGCCGAGAAGAACGAGAGGCTGTCGACCGGCACCCTTGTTCACAGCCGCGCCTATGTCGAGGCCTGCGCCGGCTGGCTGCCACAGACCGTGACGCGCTATCTGCGCCACCTGCGCCAGATCACCGAATGCGAACTGGCTATGACAGCTGCCGGGATTCGCTTTGCGCTGTCGAGTTATGCCTGGGAGGCATGAGGGGCGGCTGTCGCCAAACACAAGGAATTGCGCTGCCCGTCGCAGGCGCAATTCGTCAGGTTGAGAGGCTCGGGCGCGCCTGAACGGCGGGCGCCAAGGATGGCCCGGCCAGCGAATTCCGGCCTTGCTCTATTTCGACTGGCCTCGTTTCAACTTGGCCTTATTTCGATTTGGCTTTGCCGGACTTTGCGGCGGCAGGCTTCGCTGCCTTTGGCTTGGCGGCTGCCTTGGCGGGCTTGGCGTCAGCTTTCTTCGCCGCCTTTTTTGGCTTGGCGACCGCGCCATCGACTTCAGCCGTGGCCTGCTCCCAGTGTTCCTGATGCGCGCCTTCAGGCCGGCCGGCCTTTTCCCAAATCTCGTGCGCGCGCTGGCGAATGCGGTCCTGTTTGTCGTCCGTCACTTAAGCCTCCGTGGTTGGGTCCGGTCGGTTGGTCCAGATTCCACGAAAACATTAGCCGAAAATTCGGCCGGCGTCTTGAGTGACGAGACATCTCAGCGCGGGTCGGAAATCACCGCAACGCCGAGCAGCGCCGCCTTCTTGACGATCAGCCCCGCGAGGTCGGCATCCGAACGATCGGTGCCGGTGCGCTCCCGCAGGAGCGCGATCGCTTCCTTCATCGATAACAGCGCCGTGTTGCGCTCGGCCAGCAACTTGTCGCAACACGCCGCAACATTGGCGGAGTTCGGGGTCTCGACATGCGGCAACATGGCAATTCTCCTTCATCATGTTCATCATTCGGCCCTGCCGCCCTTTTAGGAAGAACGACAGGGCCGTATCACCGATGAATGGTTAGGTTGTCGAGCGTTACTCGACCACCTCGACAATCCTGCGCGTGCTGGGGTCGACCAACACGGTATGGTTGTCGACGACGGCGTATCTGTACTGAACGTCGGGAACCTCCTGCAGCTCGACAGTGTCAGGCAAGGCAGTGCCGACATTCAATTCGACGCCGAGCAGATTGACCGAGGCAAGCGGATGTTTCTTTACGTATTGGTGCACGACCGTGCGCTGTTCCGGGGTGATGATCACCTGCTGCTGTGCCGGCTGCGTGACGATGACCTCGTCGGCGGCGGCAATGCCGATACCAGCGATCATGGCGAGCCCGGCGACGGCGGGAATAAGGATGGTTTTCATCTTCGTCTCCTGTCGTTGTTGGCGAGCTCCGCCGTGTTCCCGCATGAGGCGAAAACAGCGCAGATCGAGGTGGCGGGCTCCTGGAGGCAAACGCAGCCGGTACGGTCTTGTTCCGCAAGCGGAGACTAAATTGATCGGCTTCCCGGTCATGCCAGCAGAACCCGCACCCGCAAGATTCGCATTGAAGCACAATCCCTCAGGAGACCTTCGACGTGGACGATGCACGGCTCCAAATTCCGGTGGCGATCGCGGCCGGCGCCGGCATTGATCCGGTGACCGCGTCGCCCGGCCAAGACCGGAACCGACCGCCTTCGTGCCACGCCGTGAAGTTTCAAGCAAAGGTCATTGCTTCGGCGGCTGCGCAGGCACCTCGCCAGGCTTGATCACCGGCGTCTTGCCCTGGTCCGGCGGCGGCTGCGTCATACCCTGGTCACCACTGGGCGGCGGCTGCAGCACGCCGCCGCAGGGACCGAGCGTGCTGGTCGATTCGCCACCGCCATTGGCGACCGGCGGCTTCCGAGCATCGTCCTGAGGCTGCGCCTGGCAAGGCGCGGCAGGGCCGTTCCGGTCGCCATTGTCCTGCGCAGCCGCCGGGTCGGCCAGCGCCAAGAGCAGCACGCATGGGATGAGGGGGAAAGTCTTCATGGTCCAGCTCCTCTGGATTCATCTCCTTGGCAAAACAGACTAGTCCTTGGCAAAGCAGACTGGCGGCAATTGGTTCCACGGAGATGGAGTGGTTGCCGGAACCTGACAGCCGGAAGTGAGTTCCACCTTCTCGACGCAAAGCCGCCCAGAGGAGGCAATCATGGAAGAACGAAACAGAAAACCCAATGACGAGGTCGAGGCGCCACCGAGCAAAAACGATGCCCGCGACACGATCGCCAATGACGAGGTGGAGGCGCCGACGCCGCGCCGGCAGGATTGGGATGCGCTGCGTGGCGCAACGGTCCTGCCCGACGGAGCAGATGAGGAAAGCCTGCCGGACACCACCGGAGTCGAGAAGGAAGGCGAACTGCCCGAGGAGGATGACGACAACCCCTACCAGGACAGTGACGATGCCTTGCCCGACGACGCCGAGGAAGCCGCCATTGGTCACGACCTGGCGAGGCGCGGCGGCCCGTTCGACGAGGTGTAAGGGCAGCGACCGCGGACTTTCGAGAGGTTTCCCGGGACGTCCACGCCGTCACCAGTTGGACCAAGGATGAGCTGAAGGCGATGCCGGAGCATCGCGATTGATATTTCGAAGGATCCGGCTGGTCTGATCCTTCGTTTAAGGCGCCTTGGCGGTTTGGTTAAATTTAGCCCTTGTGGTCAAGGGCCGGCGGCGACGCAATCTCGGCACGTTCGACAGCCGCGAGGCAGCCGAGAAGCACGAACGCGAAGCCCAATATCTCAAGCGCCGTTGAGGCCGCTCGCCTGAATCTTCAAAGTGCGCAAGATATCCCCGCCGCGGGCGGCGTAGACACGCTCCAGCATCGCAACGCTGCGAACCGGGCCATCGCCCGCCGGCATTTGAGTGCCGACGGGCTCTGACCTTCAATTCGACCCGGGATCGCCGAGCGCCTCGGTGACGAAGGACGCCGCGATCAGGTCGTCGGCGTCGAGGCGTAGGGAGCCTTCGACACCCCCCATGATGGCCGCGACCTTCTGGAAGGTCTGCATCTCGTGTTCAGTAACGCTGGCGTCTCGCATCCTGGCTTTCAGATCGGCGATGCGTCGGCCCAGTGAGGCCGACGTTCCGATTTCTCTGTTCGACATGGTGGCCTGCTCCTCCCCCAACCCATGCTGTGGACGTACTCAAGTCTGCCTATATATAAGGCAGCGCGAATACAGTCGCCGCAACGCGCGATATCTGGGAAGGTTCCGGCGCCAAATAGTCACGAAATAATACGTGGTGGGACTCGGGTATGTTAAGCGCCGACGCGGCGATAGACACCGCAGCCAGCGGCTGCGGCCATCGGCCTGGCCAACCCGTGTCGCGGGTCGCGAATGCGGGTCGGACTTTGATCGCCGCGCGCGAACAGTCAGCGAGAGGCCGGAACCACGCCGGACACCGAGCGCGCCGTTTCGGGCGAAAACACCACGAAAGCAAAAACCAGAACGGCAGCGGCGATAATGACCGAGCCGCCGGCGACGATCGGTTCAAGCGCCGGGTTTCCCTGCAGCATCACATACAGCGCCGGCAGCATGATCACCAGGCCGAGTGTGTAGAGCCCGTAGTGGATCATGGCGATGCGACGCGCCGCCTTTTGCGGATTGAGCGCGTAGTAGCCGCCGAAGATGGCGCTCGTCACCCAACCGAGCAGATTGATATGCGCGTGCGCCGGAAAAGCGGCGTGGTCACCCGAGATCGCCATCTGCAGGCCGGCCGCAATCCCCAACATCAGGAACAAGATGGCAGTTTTGAAAAAGAGTTCTGAAACCCTCGGCATGTCATTTCTCCCCCTATGCGGTCTGCGACCGCTTGCGACCTGGAGAATACACCCACGCGCAGAACTTTTCCACGCCCCGGTTATGGGGCCATGCCTGCACAGCTTTTTGCACGCTGTTCGACTTTTCTGGCTGCCACAACCCGGCGCCGCCGCGCTACGGCGTCAGCAAGATGTCGGCGCCCGCTCGCTCGTCGAACACCACCGCGCAGCCGCGCCCCAGCGCCACTGCCGACAGCGCGTTGGCCACCGTCTCGTCCGGCGATACGAAATCACCGGTCAGCACTCGCAACTCCTCCACCGCCCTGGCCATTGACACGCAGTGCCCGGCAACGCGATCGCTCGTGCAGGCGTCAATGACGCTGACGAGGTCGATCATCTCGAACTGGCCCATACCGGCCTCCACAAAAACAGCGTCCCGTCGCGGATATGAACGCCGAGGCGAGAGACAATGTTCCGCAGGTCCGATGCCCAGGCGGAGCACTCGACAGCCCGCCCTGGAACGGGCCGGCCGGCGACAACCGCTTCGCTTGACAATAGGCCCTGTTTGTTCTCTATTTGTTCGGCAAAAACGCCTCTCACAACAGACGCGGCTAATGCTGCAACGCCGCAAAGGGAACGGTCGGGATGGAGCCCACCATCCTGCATGCGGATCTCGACGCCTTCTACGCCTCGGTCGAGCAGCTGCTCGACCCGGCGCTCAGGGGCAAGCCGATCGCCGTCGGCGGCGGCGTCGTGCTTGCCGCTTCCTACGAAGCCAGGGCTTTCGGCGTGCGCGGCGGCATGCCCGGACGACGCGCGCGCGAGCTTTGCCCCGGACTGATCTTCGTCGGCGGCCATTTCGCCGACTATCAGCGGCTGGGCGACGCCGCCATCAAGGTGCTCGACGATTTCACGCCGCTGGTCGAGCGGATTTCCATCGATGAAGCCTTTGCCGATGTGGCCGGCTGCACGCATCTGTTCGGACCGCCGGCCGAGATCGCCGCCACGGTGCGTCGGCGCGTCCGGGCAGAGCTCGGCCTGCCGATCTCGATCGGCGTGGCGCGCACCAAGCATCTGGCCAAGATCGCCTCGCAGGTGGCCAAGCCCGACGGCCTAGTGGTGGTCGATCCGAACACCGAACTTGCCTTCCTGCATGATCTGCCGGTCGGCCTGATGTGGGGCGTCGGCCCGGCGACCAAGGCGCGGCTGGCCGAGATCGGCATCGAGACCATCGGCCAGTTGGCAAAGACGCATAGCGGGGCGCTGCGAAGGTTGCTCGGGCCCGCCGCCGGCGAAAAGCTGGCGTCGCTGGCATGGAACCGCGACCCGCGAAAGCTCGAAACCCACAGGCGGTCGCATTCCGCCGGCGCGCAGTCGGCGCTTGGCAGACGGCCGGCCGAAGCGCGTATCTTCGGACCCGTGCTGCTGCATATGGCAGACCGGGTCGCCAGCCGGCCCAGGGCGAAATCACGGCCCGGGCGCACGGTGACGGTGCGCGTGCGTTTCGCCGATCTGCACGCCGTCACACGCTCGCTGACGCTCGATCAGCCGATTTCGGCAACCGCGATGCTGGCCGAAATCGCCGGGGAGCTGGTGCGCGGCGTGCTGGCCGCCAACCCTCGGGAGAAGACCATCTCGCTGCTGGCGATCTCGGTGTCGCAGCTGGAAGAAAGTGCCGAGCTGCAGCTGGAGCTGCCGCTCGGGCTTGCCGATGAAAAGCAGCGACCCGGCAGCAGGCAAGGCCTGGCGCGCTTTGGCGCCGACCGCGCCATCGACAAGATCCGCCAGCGCTTTGGCAGAGAGGCTGTCGGCTATGGCGCCGTGGCGCTGGAAGCCCGGCGCTCGGTTCCCGATGCTTTCAGGGAACTGGCGGAGAGGGAACTGTGAGTGCGGCGCGACGGCAAGGCCAATGTTTAGGCTGGGCCCGTCCGCGCTGCATTGCCGCTCTGTTTGAGCAGGCCGACCAACCAGGCCAGACCCGCCGCAGTTTCGGACATTTTTCGCACCGCAACCCGGCCACGCCATGCACGCCCAAGAACAACGCTTTGTCGATGAAGGTGGACTTGCGGTTAGTGCATCGGGACCAAGAAAACCCGGGGCGGGACGACGGCGCCGCGAAGGTTGACAGTGCCGATCCGTCTGGCATTATCGCGTAAGCTTGGAGGATTTACTATGAAGAAAAACTATTCGAAGCCTGTTCTGGTCAAAAAAGGCAAGCTTTCGCAGGTTACAGCGGTCGCCAATGGCGCGGGTTCCGGCCCGATCGAGTGAAGTTGTTGAGTTCGGACTGTCGCCTGATCTGGCGGCCTCGCCTGACACTGGAGATGCGGCATGGCAAGCTCTCGCAGGTTACAGCCGATAATGGTAACGGCTCCGGGCCGGTCGCCGACTAACAGCCGATCATCCGGACGCCTCGTGCCGTCTGGCCGGGAACAGGGCTTTGCCCGACGTGGAGAGTGGAAAATGAGGAAGATCTATTCCAAGCCGGTGCTGGTAAAAAAGGGAAAGCTCTCGCAGATCACCGCGAACGGCGCTTCTGCTCCTATTCCGGGCTAAACTCGTTCCCCCGGTAGATCGAGATCCTCCTGACAGAGTCGGGCGGCTTGATCGTTTCCGGAGCATGATCTCCCGCAGGCGGCGGGACCGTTCAGCGCACAACCACCAGATCGTCGAGCACGAGCTGCCAATAGTGGCTCGTTGAAAGGCGCACGCGCGTCACCGCCGCCAGCATCGGCGCGTAGTGGACGGGCGCCAGTGCCGACAGGACGATCGTGTCGCTGGCGATCAGCCGGTCGCCAAGCCAGCTCTCGACCAGTGCGGTTTCGCCTTCGGACTTCAACCATGCCGCCGTCAGCATCACGGAATGGAATCCGAACGGTTTGTCGCTCGAGAATTCGGCCGGATGTCCGCTGCTCGTATAGCAGACATGGTCTCCCGAGATATTGCCGTTGACGTAACCTTCACTGCCTTCGGTATGATCGCGCGCAAGTGCGTTCAGGTTGAACCAGGTCAACCCGGCATAACCGGACGGCACCTTGCGCAGACCGCGCGTGGTGATGTCGTCGAAACCGATGGCCTGCGAGGACGCGGCGCTGTCGACAGCCGCGTTCTCGGGCGACAGCAGGCCGAGTTCGGTCGGGTAGGCCGACAAGGCCAGTCGTCGTTCCATGCCATCGCCGGTGACTTCGATCGCGTCGGCGTCATCGGGCAGATCGAGACGGAAGCCAGCCCCAGCACTTAGCGGATGCACTGCCACCTCTTGCCCTTTCGCCATCACCGAGATGCTCGCCGAAGCACCGTCCGCTACGCGGCCGCTGAGCCGGCGTATCGCAAACAGGCCGACCGGCTGCAGCATTGCTTCCGAGACCAGCCCGGTGGGCGAGCCCGGCAGCGGCCGGAGGTGCTGCGACTGGACCTCGTTGGCGCTGCTGGAGCGCCAGCCGGGCGGAACCGACACGGTGAAGCGGTAGCTGCCCGGCACATGGATGGGCGCGGCCCGACGTTTCGCCGACGCCAGGAAATTGGCAAAGCCGCCGCGATTGCTCCGCGCCGCGGCGACGAAGCAGCCGTCGCCATCATGCAGTCTGACCATGATGCCGGCCATCGGGCGGTCGCCGAGCCCGTAGCGGCCGTCACGATCGGCATCGAAGTAGACAAAGGTCGAATGATTGAGCTTGCCGTGGTTGCCCGACCAGTCCCGGCGCACGGCGTAGTCGTTGGCCGGATCTTCACGAAGCCGGGCTCTGAGACGAGACCGCGCCAGCCGCCAGGCGAGAGCCGCAACGACAGCGGCGAACCCGACAAGGAGTATTGCCTTGATCACGGACGGCTCAAGCAATGCTGTCGGCCCTGCTCATCTGGATCTCCTGCACATACATCGATCCATATATCGATGCTGCAGGCGCTTGAGCAACCGGACACGGGACCGGCGGACCACGGCATCGGCGTCACATACCCATTTCAGGCACCTATTCCGGCGATGGCACCGGCGGCTTGGTGGTCAGCGCGGCTCCGAAGGCGGCGACGACCACGGCGGCGATGCCCGCGCATTGCAACGGGCTCAGGATCTCGTGCAGGAACAGGAAGCCGGCCAGCGCGCCCAGCGCCGGCTCCAGACAGGTCAGCGTGCCGTAGAGCCTGGCCGGCATCCGGGTCAGCGCCACCATCTCCAGCCAGAACGGCAAGGCGCTGGAGAACAGCCCGACCAGCAGCGCGCTGACCAGGATCGCGGGTGCGATGAGGTTCGTGCCCGCCTCGGCCAGACCGAACGGCAGGCCGACGGCAGCGGCAATGACCAGCCCGTAAGCCGTGGTCTGGCTGCCAAGCTCCGCGCCGGCCTTTTGTGCAAAGACGATGTAGAGCGCCCAGCAGCCGCCGGCGGCCAGCGCCAGCATCACGCCGATCGGGTCGAGTGCACTGCCGGAGTGGATGAAGGGCGACAACAGCAATATGCCGGCAACGGCCAGCACCACCCAGACGAAGTCGGTGGCGCGCCGCGACGACAGCGTCGCCACGAGCAGCGGGCCGGAGAATTCGAGCGCCACCGCGACGCCGAGCGGAATTCTGGCGAGCGCTGCATAAAACAGCAGGTTCAGCGCCGCGAGGTTGACGCCGTAGGCGATGAGCCAGGGCAGCACGGCGCGCGACGGCCGCACCCGCCACGGCCTCAGCACCGCCGCCAGCATCAGCGCCCCCACGACCAGCCGCAGCGCCGTGGTGCCGTTGGCGCCAATCAGTGGAAACAGGCCCTTGGCGAAGGTGGCGCCGATCTGGATCGACACCATGGCGCCAAGCAACGCGCCGATCGGCAAGCCCTTCGCTTCAGCTGCGGCAATCGGCGTCGACGTCAATTCCAGTCCCTCCCCGCGCGACCAGCCGGCCGTAGCGCAGGCCGGAGATAGGGATAAAGGGCCTGGCTGTCGTGTGGCACGAGCGGGCTGTTGATAGGGCAAGGGTGGGAGGCGAACGCCGACGCATTTCCTCTCCCCCGTCGATCAGGGGAGAGGTGTCGAGCGTAGCTCGACGGAGTGGGGGTCGACCGTTCATCCGCCTGATTGCCTGCTTGCAGGCGTTTCGCCCCTCGCTCCGTCGCTCCTGTTTTGCGGCGACCGTGGGTTTCATGAGCGCCTTCCCCCACTCCGTCGCCGCTTCGCGGTGTCCAGCCGATAGATGGGTAACACTTTGAACCGGATACATAGGTGACACTTCTCTCCCCCTATGCGTCCGCCGCAGCGCCAAGCGGATTGGTTGGCGCGGCGCTGCGGCGGACAAGCTTCATGTGCCGTGTGTCGATGATGCCGAGCGGGTGGGCATGGAATGAGAGTGTCCATTGTCCGTCTTCGGTCTCCAACGCAGCGACCGGTTCGCCCGCCAGCGCTTGCGAGACATATATGAAGCCGCCATTCCATCGGATCTCGCCATTGTGGCGCACGCGGCGGACCGAGGCCTCGGCCGGATAGACGGGCTCGGGTGGTGTCCTGGGCATGGCGCGCTGTGAGGACCGGTAGTGCTGGGCGGGCGTATCCATGCCCAGCGCCTCATGGGGACGTTCCTCATTGTAGCTGTGGCGGAAGGTCTCGAAGGCCTGGCCCTGTGCCGTTCGGTCGGCTTCCGGTGCCTCGGCCATCGGCAGCATGGTCAGGTGAAAGCGCTCGTGACGTCCGTTCTGCTGTGGCCTGCCGGGTGCGATCCGCTCCAAGGTGATGCCGAGCTTGATGAAGCGCACGACAAGCGGCGTCAGCCCGGTGACGCCGGCCGATGCGAAGGGCGGGCCATTGTCGCTTCTGAAGCGATCCGGCAGGCCATGCTCTTCAAACAGCCGCTCAAACACCGGCCAGGCTTCGCTATCGGCCGTCGACCCCGTCGCTTCGAGCGCCAGAAGATAGCGGCTCGACGCATCCATCACCGTCAAGGGTTCGCAACGCCAGCCGTCGCGGGTCCGGAACCAGCCCTTGTGATCGCCAGTCCACACCGCGTTCGGCTCCAGCGGCTGTGGCCAGGGTCCATTGCCGCAGGCCCGCAGGCGGGGTCGCTTGCGGGCGCGGACAAGCCCATGCCGCGCAAGGATCGCGCCGACCGTCGAGGCTGAAGGCCACATGAACTCGCGAGCCGTGCGCCTGAGCCGTGCCACGATCTTCTTTGGACCCCAAAGCGGATGCAGCTCCTTGGCCGCCACAATCCGCTCAACCAGATCCTGAGCTGTCGCCCGGCCATGATTGAGCGGGGCTCGCGGCAGGTCGTGCAAACCCTCAGGCCCAAACGTCCGATAGCGTCCTAGCCATTTGTAGCCGTTCTTGCGTGAGATCCCGTAGGCCGCACAAAGCGCAACCATCGTCTCATCCCCAGAAAGACACTCCACAACAAACCGTAGCCGCTCGTCCATGATGCCAGTCTCTCGCCAAACCATCGCCGGTCCTCCGGCGGACAAGAAAACTGTCACCCATGCTATCGGTCCATTCTGTTACCTATCTATCCGGTTCGGACACCGGCGCCACCTCTCCCCCCTCCGGAGGGAGAGGAAAAGAGGCTAGCTCGCCAGCCCATACACCAGGCTCACCCGCCCATCCGACAGCTGGCCGACCTGGCGCAGCTCCAGTCCGTGCCGGGCGTGCACCGTGCCGAACAGCGCCTTGCCGTCGCCGGCGAGCAGCGGATAGACGATCAGCCGCATTTCATCCACTAGCCCCGCCTCGATCAGGCTGGCGGTGATGCGGGCGCCGCCCATGAGGTAGATGTCCTTGCCGGGCTCGCGCTTCAGCGCCGCGACGTCGTCGAGGCGGCGCAGGAAGCGCGTCGAGGCCCAGGCTGACGTCGTCATGGTGTTCGACAGCACATAGTGCGGGGTTTTCGCGGCAAAGCGCGCCCATTCGAGTTCGGCCGGGTCGACCAGTCTGCCGGTCATCGGCAATGGCTGGTCCGGCTCGTTCTGTTGGATCGCGCTCCAGTAGCGCTCATAACCGGCATACATGACGCCGCCGAGCAGGCAGGCGTCGATCTCAGGCATCAGGCCGTATTCCTCCGACCAGTTGTCGACCCAGTCGGCGAAGCCTTCGGGGCCTTCCATCTTGCCGTCGATGGAGATCTTCATTCCGGTGATCAATTTACGCATGACTTCCTCCTTCGGGCTTGCGGGATGCAAGCACGTTGCCTGGTTTCATTTCCGCTGGCGCGCCGCGGTGTCTGGCGAAGGCGCGTGTTTCGCCGGCCCTTGCGCCGGCATCCGGCGCAAGGGATCGATGGTGCCCGGTTGGACCGGGCGATGCGTTAGGTCAGGTCAGGCCGGCAGGCGCCGGTCGTATTCCGCCACGATACGGCTAAAGCTGTCCCAGAACGGTTCGGGCTTCTCGGCCGCTACGCGGGCAACCAGGAGGTCGAGATGCACGTGCCAGCCGGCGGCATGCATCATCAGGCTTGAGCGGTCCGGCAGGCGGCGGTGGACCAGGGTGAGCAGGACGTCGTCGCCGCGCTGCGCCAATTCGAAGGTGACATTGCCGCTGCCGTTCCAGGTGATGGTGAGCTTGCGCGGCGGATCGCACTCGACGATCTGGTTGTGCATCCGCTGCTCCCCGCCACTGAAGCTGGCCGGCCTGTCGCCGGGCGGGTCGGTCAGTTCGTCATTGCGCCAGACCAGATCGAAGGAAGAGCCTTCCTCCATCTCCATGTCGCCGGCCGCCAGCCATTGGCGGCGCAGATCGCTCTGCGTCAGATATTCCCAGACGCGCTCCCTGGTTCCGGGCAAAAGCCGTTCGATCCTCAACGTGGCCGGCTGGATCAGCTGGGCGTAGCCGTCGAAGCTGTTCATCTGGTTCATCGGTCGTCTCCCTCGGATGATGTTGGCCTGGATGTGTCTGGCTTGGGTGATTCCGGCTTCGATGGTTCTGGATTTGCCGGTGCCGGCGTTGTCGACGTTTTGCGCCCCGCCTCCTCGCGCAAAAGCTGTTCGAGGACATCGAGGCGGCTGTTCCAGAAACGCGCGTATTGGCCGAGCCACTGATAGGCGGTGGCCAGCGGGCGGGCCTCGAGGCGGCAGACATGGGTGCGCCCGCGCACTTCGCGCCGGATCAGCCCGGCATGCTCCAGCGCCTTGATGTGCTTGGAGGCGGCGGCCAGCGACATGGCAAAGGGCTGCGCCAACTCGCTCACCGTACGCTCGCCGCCGGCGAGGTGGTTAAGCATGTTCCGGCGCGTGGCGTCGCCGAGGGCGTGAAAAACCTGGTCCATCTGGGGCGCCTCTAATTCAACCATGTAGTTGAATATAGAGGCGAGATTTTAGATAGTCAACTAGTTGGTTGAATGTTTTTTGGGGAGAGGCGCTGGCCCCCTACCTCCCCCTTGTGGGGAGGTCGGACCGTAGGTCCGGGCGGGGGTACTAGCGCTGACCGTGGGGGATGTGGATTTCCTCTTCCCTCACGAAAGTCTGGGAGAGGAACCCAAGATGGCGGAGGTCCGCGCAGACCCCCACCCCGATCCGCTTTGCGGATCGACTTGCCGGGGCGAGCCACGGGTCTCGCCCGTCCTTCGGGCCCCCACAAGGGGGAGGGTAAAGTGCCCTCACCCAGCCATGGCCAGCGGCACTGCGCTCTTGTTGGGGATCTGGATGTCGATCTCCAGCGTCGACATGGTCTCGCCGCGGTCCATCGAGACCTGGAGATAATCCTGGTCGATCTGCACATGCTTGGCGATCACCGCCATGATCTCCTCGCGCAGGATGGAGACGAGATCGGGCTGGCTGCGGTTGCGGCGCTCATAGGCGAGAAGCACTTGCAGCCGTTCGCGCGCCACCGGCGCGCTGGTGCGCCGCTTGAAGATGTCGAGCAGGTTCATGCCGCCCTCCTTCCCAAAAGACGATCGAGGAAGCCCTTGCGCTCGAAGGGCACGATGACCGGCAGCTGTTCGCCCTCGAGCCGCTTGGCCGCGTCGATGTAAGCCTTGGCGGCGGCGTTCAGCGGCTCCGACAGCGTCACCGGCGAACCGAGGTTGGAGGCGCGCAGCACATCCTGGCTTTCCGGAATGATGCCGAGCAGCGGCACCGACAGTATCTCCAGCACATCGTCGATCGACAGCATTTCACCGCGCGCGGCGCGTCCCGCATCGTAGCGCGTGACCAGCACATGCTTGGCGATCTGCTCGCCCTCCTCGGCCCGCAAGGTGCGGGAATCGAGCAGGCCGATGATGCGGTCGGAATCGCGCACCGACGACACTTCCGGATTGGTGACGATGACCGCCTCGTCGGCAAAGCGCATGGCGAGTTGCGCGCCGCGCTCGATGCCGGCCGGGCTGTCGCAGAAGACATAGTCGAACACCGAGCGCAGCTTGCCGATGACCTCGGCCACGCCCTCCTCGGTCAGCGCATCCTTGTCGCGCGTCTGCGAGGCCGGCAGCAGGAACAAAGTCTCGACCCGCTTGTCGCGGATCAGCGCCTGCGACAGCTTTGCCGAGCCCTGGATGACGTTGACGAGGTCGAACACCACGCGCCGTTCGGCGCCCATGATCAAATCGAGGTTGCGCAGGCCGACATCGAAATCGACCAGCGCCACCTTCTTGCCGGTCTTGGCGACCGCCGCCCCCAGAGCCGCGGTAGAGGTCGTCTTGCCGACGCCCCCCTTGCCCGAGGTGACCACCACTACCTTGCCCATCAATAAAGCCTCCGTTGTTGTTCGTTATGTCGTTGTCGGGCGAGACGCATTAGCTGAAAGGGGCGATGCGCAGCATGCCGTTGTCGAGAAATGCCTGCACAGGCTTGCCCCGGACTGACGGGTCCATCTCCTCGGCCGTGCAATACCAGCCATCCACGGACAGAAGCTCGGCCTCGTTCCTGCGGCAGAAGACGCGCGCCGCCGTGTTCCCTTGAGCGCCTGCCGAAGCGCGGCCGCGCAGCGTGCCATAGACATGGATCGAGCCGGTGGCGACGATCTCGGATCCGGACGCGACCGAGCCCAGCACGATGACATCGCCATGCGGATGGAAGATGAGCTGGCCCGAACGGATCGGCGAGCGGATCATCAACGTGCCAGCGTCGGGTGCGGCAATTTTGGCATCTTTCGGCTGTGCCCTGGCATCGCTCGCCGGTTTCAAATCGCCCGCCTTCAAATCGCCGGCCTCTGCCTTGATGTCACCGGCCGCCTTCGTATCGCCTGCCGGCGTGGCGTCCTCCGCCCTGCCCGCCTTGCGGCTCGGCTGCAGCAGCAGCCCGTCGGTGGTCGCCTCCTTGGCGCCGACCAGCACCGGCGGCAGATGCGCGCCAAGCTCAGTGCCGCCGTCGAGCTCGATGGCGTAGATGCGAATGCCGCGCTGGCCGAGCAGATCGACCAGCGCTTCGATGGCCACGACATCGGGCTTCAGCACGTTCAGGTCGAGCACCACCGGGCGCCCGGCAAAATAGCCCGGCGAATTGCCGACCCAGCGATCGAGGCTCTCCAGCCAAACATCCAAAGGCGCCTCTGGCGTCAGCGTGAAAGCGACGAAGGAGCGGGCGCGAAAGCGAATGGACTTGGCCTCGAGGGGAGCGGCAAAGGTCACGGCGGGCGATTCCTTACTGAGAGGTAAACGCTAGCCGTGGTATGGTTAATGAAAGGTTAATGAACTGAATAACCGCATGGCAGATCGGACGCCAATTGGCGACACAGACCGCGACATTCACGAAACTAAGCGCGATTGCTAAGGAACAACGCTGGCGTTGCAAGGGCTATCTAAAGTATCACCACTGGGTGAAATCTGGGGCTTGGCGAGATGAAGTTCTTTCGTGTGGCGTTGGCGGCAATCACCGCCGCGGCAATCTACCTGCCGTCCGCGGCAAGCGGCGGCGAGATCGCTTGCGCAACCACCTACGCCGGCCGGCGAATCACCCTCGTTGTCCCCAACGCTGCCGGCGGCGGCTATGATACCTATGCCCGTGCATTTGCGCCGGCCCTTGCCAGCACGACCGAGCTCGATGTCAGGGTCGTGAATATGCCCGCGGCAGGCGGATTTGCGGCGCTAAAGCGTGTAACCAATGCGCCATCCGACGAACTGGTCCTTATGATTGAAAGCGTCTCCGACATAATTTCGCAAGGTGACATTCCGGCTGGCGTCGACAACTGGATGAATCGGCTAAATCCGATAGGACTGATTCACATCGATCCCGAAGCGTGGATCGTTCGGAACGATGTCGATTTGCAAAGCGCCAAACATCTGGTCGCGTCGGTTTCATCGCTTGAAGCCGGCATCCTGCCGATAGTGCTCACCGCGCACCTCCTCGATATCAAGGTCGACGTGGTCTCGGGCTATGAAGGCAGCGGCGCACTCATGTCCGCGCTCCTGCGTGGCGAAGGCGATATGACATCCAATTCATTGACGACAGGCTTGCGCTCGACCGCCGCAGGCGAAGCCAAAGTCGGTCTGGTTCTCACGGAGGGACCTGACCCGAACGCGCCAGGCGTGGCTTTCCTGGCGGGTGAAGGAGGGTTGGTGTGGCAGCGCAGCCAAGGCCTTTCCAAGGAGAAGCAGGAAGAACGATTGCGGTTGGCCATCGCCGTCGCGAAAGCTTCGGCGACAGCGCGGGGATTTTTTGCCCCTGCCGACATGGAGCAGAAATCGCTAGGTTGTCTTCGTGACGCCGTCTCCGCCGCGGTCAAGAGCGATGGGTTCAAGGTGGCGCTTGAAGCTCAGAAACGTCCAATCGAGCCGCGCGACGCCGACCAGACCGTCATCGTGATCAACGATATGCTCAGTGCCTTCCATGAGGCGGAAGCGTATCTGAAAAAACACCCGGAACTCGAGCGGGATGCGCGAGCAACGCGCTGATGACCGGATATTGGGCTGCCCTCGGCACTGGACTGGGCAATGTATTCTCCTGGCCGAACATACTGATCCCGGTGCTTGGCACCTTGGTTGCCATGGCTACGTCCTTTCTTCCAGGGATTGGCGGCGCCAGCCTTGCAACCCTTCTGCTGGTCGCAACCGTGCATTGGGATCCGGTATCGGTGTTGTTGCTGTTTGGCGCCCTGACCGGCGGCGCGACCTTCATGGGATCTATAACGGCTATCCTCTTCAACATACCTGGCAACGCGCCAAGCGCGGCAACCCTGCTCGACGGCCATCCGATGTCCAGGGCCGGCCTGCCTCGCACCGCGATAGCCGCCGCGGCAACGGCCTCGGCCGTCGGATCGGTTTTTGGCGTCCTCGTCCTCATAGCGCTCATGCCGATCATTCGGCCGTTCATCCTGCAATTCGGACCGTTTGAATACGTGCTGCTCGGCGTGTGGGGCCTGTCGACGATCATTGCGGTTCCAAGCGCGTCCCGTCTGAAAGCGCTGGCGATGGCGCTGCTGGGACTTTTGGTCGGTCTTGTCGGAACTGATCCGACCTATGGCCAACCACGCTGGACGTTTGGGAGCATCGCTCTCTTCGACGGCGTCGACATGGTCGCGCTGCTGCTTGGCTTTTTCACCGTTTCTGAAATCATCTCGTGGCGAAAAAGATTGCAGCTTGAAAAAGCGGCTGGCCTGGAAAACGCGAACGACTCGATCTGGACCGGTATGCTTGCTGTCTTTCGTCATTGGGGACTGACAATGCGATCGTCGGCCATCGGCGTGTTGGTCGGCATCATTCCAGGTGTTGGAGGAACGGTCGCCAGCTTCGTTGCCTACGGGCAGGCGATCCAGACAACCCCCAAGGACCAGCGCTCAAGGTTCGGATCTGGTGACATCAGGGGCATCATTGCGCCGGAAGCGGCCGTCGATTCGAAGGACGGAGGCTCGCTTCTGCCGACCGTTGCCTTCGGCCTTCCCGGCAGCGAGGGCGGCTTGATCCTGCTGACAGTCCTGACGGTACACGGCATCGTTCCGGGCATACCGATGCTGACGACCGGCTTGCCCCTGACGTTCACGTTGATTACCGCGCTGCTGGTGTCGAACCTGCTGACGTCCGCAGTGGGATTGGCGTTGACACCATATTTTGCGCGCCTGACTGCTCTCAGGATCGACCGCATCGCGCTCCCGATCATTGTCGTCAGCTTCGTGACGATCGTGCAGCTAAACGGGCTGCTGATCGATCTGTACGTAGCCGTCGCTTTCGGGCTGGCCGGCTACATGCTGAAGCGCCTCGACTGGCCGCAAATTCCTTTTGTCATATCATTCGTCCTGGGCGGCTTCATCGAGCGAAACCTGGCGCTCAGTGTGGAGTTGGCCCGTGTCGGCAGGCTGAACCCTCTACAACGGCCGGCGTCGTTGACGATCATGGTCATAATCGCGCTTTCCCTCGCATGGATCGTGCGCGGTGGTGTTTTGCCGCCGCGACGTGTCAAGCCAAAGCGTGCCGATGCCGCAGTCGCATGGCTGTTGACCGGTGGATGCGCTGTGCTGGCAGCGATATCGCTCCAAGGGCAGCCAGGCTATTCGATCTTCGCGCAGGCCGTGGCCTGGTGTTGTCTGTTTGCGATGCTCGCGGTCGCCCTTGTGCAAACGATCTCGCTTGTTGGCCACGAGAAACAGGGAGGCGAACGGACCTATACGATCCCGGAAAGCCATCGTGTGCCGTTGATGATGATGCTCCTGTTGCCGGTCGCTGTCTGGCTGGCGGGCGTCCCGGCGGCGCTGTCCCTGTTTACCCTGGCATGGATTGCAGCCGGTCAGAAGCTGACCTTGAAGTCGGCGACACTGGCATCTTGCACCTCGGTTGCGGTCGCAGTCGCGACCTGGTTTTATCTCGATCGGATAGCCGCTATCGACCTTCCCGCTTCTGCGATGTCGCACTTATTCTAGTGGTCGGGCTACATCCTGACGGCGACGATTTCGTATCTTGGAATTGTCTGGACGCTGTCGGCAGCGGCAAGCGGGGAAACGCTTTTCCCGGTATGATGCTGCTCCGAGCCGACAATCGTCAGGTTGGATTGCTTCAGCATATCCGCAAGGTCTGAATATGTAGTGCGATCTTCATGCAGCGGTTCACCCCAGAGCGCTTCGACGGCCGTCTTCAGCTCCGCCACGGCAGCGGCAGGAAAATGCGCCGCGACGGCGGCCTTCTCGATGGTCGAAAGCCTGCGGCCGATTTCAGCGCTGCCGCGAGGCCCCCTCGGCTGGTCTTTTTCCGATAGCAACCTCTGGGAGAGAAGCAGGCGTCCGCCAGGCTTGAGACTACGCGCCCAACTGTCGACCACCTGCTGGCGTGCGCTGCGGTCGAAGAAATTAAGAACGCTATGGGCGACAACTGCCTGCACCGGCGCACAGTCGCAACCGCGAATGTCGGCGCGGTGGGTCTCGAGCGCAAAACCGGCGGAGCGGGCAAACAGCCTGTTCTGTTCGACCGTCGTTTCACAGCGATCGATCAGCACAAATTCGGGCTCGATGCCGACCGGCCTCGTTTGGCCCAGAACCATTGCCGCCAGGCCGGTGTCGGCCGCGCCCGACAGGAGAATCCGACAGCGTCCCTCCTGGGCCACGGCAGCCAATTCACGTCCAAAGAACGCCCCGCCGGCCGGCTTGGCACCTTTCGATTCCAGCAGGCGGATCATGCTCCACGTGCGATGGTAGGGCATACACCCATGGCTCGGGTCACACAGCACCTCAGCCCAATCAAACGAAAAACGGGCAAGTTGCGTGAGTGGTTCGTCGGTGTAAATCGAGAGCCGTTGTCCTGCCGGTGGGCTTTCTCGCGGGCCGTTCATTGCGATTGCATCTTCCTTCGCCGGGCCATTCTTGTTCTCCAAAGCCATCTCACCGGCCATATCCAGCGGCCCGACTGAATGAATTGGTAAGATCCGGCTGAAGGCAGGAAGTCGATTCTCCCGGTGCCGGAACTGTCGATTGCCTCGAATGCAACTTTCAACGCCGCGATAATGTGGCCACGTCGTTCCTCACGGGCGGCTGCGCCACCTTTGAACTTCGGAAAAGTCGGATTGGGGTTGACCTCGAATATCACCAATGCGCCGTCTCGCAACGTGTAGTCCACGCGGCCGAACTGGATATGGCCCGTATTGCAGGCGCGAAGCAGGTCCTCAGCGTGCGGATTGTCCTTTACGAAGGCGAGTTCCTCGCGCACGAAATCCGGGTCGGTGCTGCTTGCCGATGACTTAACGTTCCAGTCGACGGACCTAAGTATGTGCTGGGACACAATCGCGTCCCCAATGCGGAATGCGCCATACTTTCGATAGTAGCCGTTCGAATCGCGATCGGCTTCAAAGGAGACGGCGATGCGCCGCTTCATCGGCTTGGCGTTGCCCTGGAGCACGGCGATCGCCTCTTCAAGTTGGCGTGGGTTTTCCAGAAGCTTGGTTTCCGGCCCCCAAAAGCCATCTTCCATCCGGATAAAAACAGGGTAACGGGTTGGTCGCTCATCCTGCTCCAGACGCGATACTTCGACCGGGTTGATTCCTCTAATACGAAGCCGGCGGAGCAGGGCGAACCGCTCCAGGACAGTCGCGGGATGGTTTAGAATTCGAGCATCAGGGTCGGCGCGCTTTGCGGCTTCGGCAATATCCGCCGCCGCCATCATTTCCATGCCATTCAGATACTCAAAATCAGTAAAAACCAAGGTACCCGCGGGAAAGTTTAGTCGGCGGAAGACTGACTGATAGGTTTCCATGCGCAAAAGCGGCAACAAGTGCCCTGCCGACGAAATCAGCCGCCGCATCGGCGTCTGATTCAACTCGTGCACCAACACTGTGATCATCGTTGCTCGCCACCCCGTCTCGACGTCGTATAGAGAAAGTGGCGAGAGTGTCTACAGGCACGCTGGTGCCGCGAAGTGGTTGGCACTTCGTATCGCGGCATCTGGGCTGCTTCGCCGGCATCGGCACCGTCCGCTTACGGATGTTGCTATGGCCAGCACGGATCAATTTAGGCGCAAAGCTGTCAGAGAATGACGGCCTCTGTCGCGACTGCCAAAGTGATAAGTGTCAACAAGACACTCTGAAAGATCGTCCTAGGCCTCTGATCAGGACGTCGCCCGCCTCTTTCCCTCAATCCCCCGCGCCGCCTGCTCAACCGCCGCCCTGTCCGCGCCCAGCCTGTCGATCAGCTCCTGTGCCTCGTCGCCCGATATGCCGGTGCGCACGGCGAGTTCCTCGACGGTCAGCACGTCGGTGCTGGCGATCTCGCGCGGCAGGGCGTCGTCGGTGGTCAGCGGCAGAGCGGCTTCGCGGTCGATTTCGGCCTCGGCCCGGTGCCAGTGGTGCTCGGGGTCGCCAGTGCCTTCGCGCTCCCAGATCTGGTAGGCGCGCTGCTGTATCTTATGATGGCGGTCGTCTTCCATGGTGGTTCCTCCCCTGGGCTTTGAGGACGATCCGAACGACCCCAGAAATCGCGCGGTCGCAATCGTTCGCGGCGCCCTTCGCGCTGGCTATTCGCATTGCCGTCTCGGCCCGCCGGAATATGGCTGGTAGCTGTTGTCTTCCCGACGGTAGGAGCGATAGCGGCTGAAGCAGGAGGCGACATGGTCGCCGCTGGTGGCCGCGTAGGCGCCCGCGCCCACGACATAGCTTGCCTCCGTGGCACGCGCCTCAGGGGCTCGCGGCGCGGCGCGCTCGGCGCCGAGATAGGGCGAGACGCAGGTGCGCTGCTGTCCGCTATAGGACGTGTAGCTGTTGTCATCAGGGTTGTAGGAGCGGTAGCGGCTGACGCACCAGGCGAGATGCGGCGGCGGCAGCTCGACCGGCGCGATAGCGCCGGTGACGGCGGGATCGGGCTGCTGCTTGTCCTGCTCCGGTTCCATGACGGCGATGTCCGCAGGCGCGGGCTGCTCGGCCGGCAGACGTTCAAAGTCCTGCGCCCCCTTGTTGACCGGAAGCGCTTTCCGGGTCCACAGCTCCGCCACGCTGACGGTGGGTCTTGCCTCGCGCGGGGGCTTGGCGGCAAGCAGCCAAGTGGCAAAGGCCAGCCCGCTGCTGAACACCGCCAGGGTCAGCACGAAGCCGCCGACCAATCCGAGAACGGCTTTCATTCGACACTCCTTCTGTCCCTGCTGATAGAATGCGGGACATCAGCGCTTGTTCCAGAGATGTGAGCGCGACGGACTAAGGTCTGACCGACCTTGCGCGTCCGGATTCGTCGAGCCGGCCAGAGCGCCGCCGCCTACTCCGCCGCCTCCGCATAATCCACCGGGATATAGTTGAGGATTGGGCCGAGCCAGCGCTCGACTTCGGCGAGCGGCATGTCCTTGCGGCGCGCATAATCCTCGACCTGGTCGCGCTCGACCTTGGCGACGCCGAAATAATAGCTTTCGGGATGGGCGAGATAGATGCCGGACACAGACGAGCCCGGCCACATCGCATAGCTTTCGGTCAGGCTGACGCCGGCATTGCGCTCGCCGTCGAGCAGCCGGAACAAGGTCGCCTTCTCAGTATGATCGGGCTGCGCGGGATAGCCGGGCGCCGGGCGGATCCCGCGATAGGGCTCGCCGATCAGTTCGTCGGGGGCCAGCTTCTCGTCTGATGCATAGCCCCAGAAATCCTTGCGCACCTTCTCGTGCATGCGCTCGGCAAAAGCTTCGGCGAAACGGTCGGCCAGCGCCTTGACCATGATCGAGGAATAATCGTCATTGGCGCGCTCGAAGCGCTCTGATATCGCCACCTCCTCGATCCCGGCGGTGACGATGAAGCCGCCGATATAGTCCGGCTTGCCGCTGTCGGCCGGTGCGACGAAATCCGACAGCGCGACATTGGCCTTGCCGTCGCGCCTGGTCAGCTGCTGGCGCAGCGTGAAGAAAGTGGCAAGCTCCTGCGAGCGCGCCTCATCCGTGAACAGCCTGATGTCGTCGCCGACGGCATTGGACGGCCAGAAGCCGATGACGCCGCGCGGCGAGAACCATTTTTCCGCGATGATTTTCGTCAGCATCGCCTGCGCATCCTCGAAAATCTGGCGTGCCGCCGGTCCCTGCTTCTCGTCGTCGAGGATCTTGGGGTAACGCCCCTTCAGCTCCCAGGTCTGGAAGAACGGCGTCCAGTCGATGTAGCGCGCGAGCTCCGTCAGGTCCCAGTTGCCGAAAACCTTGACGCCGGTGAAGGACGGCTTCGGCGGCTCATAGGTCGACCAGTCGACCTTGTGCGCATTGGCCCTGGCCTTGGCCAGCGGCAGCCGCTGCTTGTCGGCCTCGGAGCGGGCATGCGCGTCGGCGACCTTTTTGTACTCGGCCCGCACTGTGTCGACGTAGCCGCCCTTGGTCTCGTTCGACAGCAAGGATGACACGACGCCGACGGCGCGGCTGGCGTCATTGACATAGACCGTCTGTCCCTTGGAATAGCGCGGGTGGATCTTCACCGCCGTGTGCACGCGGCTGGTCGTGGCGCCGCCGATCAGCAGCGGAATGTCAAACCCTTCACGCTCCATCTCGGCGGCCATGTGCACCATCTCGTCCAGCGACGGGGTGATCAGGCCGGACAGGCCGATGATGTCGACATTTTGCTCGCGAGCCGTCTGCAGGATCTTCGCCGCCGGCACCATGACGCCGAGATCGATGATCTCGTAATTGTTGCACGCCAGAACGACGCCGACGATGTTCTTGCCGATGTCGTGGACATCGCCCTTTACAGTCGCCATCAGGATTTTGCCGGCCGTCTGGCGCTCGCCATTGTCGATGCCATTGGCGGCGTTGGCCAGTTTTTCGGCCTCCATGTGCGGCAGCAATCCGGCCACCGCCTGCTTCATCACGCGCGCCGACTTCACCACTTGCGGCAGAAACATCTTTCCCGCGCCGAACAGATCGCCGACGACATTCATGCCGGCCATCAGCGGGCCTTCGATGACATGCAGAGGCCGCTCGGCCGCAAGCCGCGCCTCTTCGGTGTCGGCGTCGATGAATTCGGTGATGCCGTTGACCAGCGCATGCGAAATCCGCTGCTCGACTGTCCAGTCGCGCCAGGCGAGATCGCGCTCCCTGGCTTCCTTGCCGGCGGTGCCCTTGAAGCGCTCGGCGATCTCCAGCATGCGTTCGGTGGCGGTGCCGCCGGCCCTGGGCGCGCGGTTGAGCACGACGTCCTCGCAAGCCTCGCGCAGTCCCGGTTCGATCGTGTCGTAGACGGCAAGCTGGCCGGCATTGACGATGCCCATATCCATGCCGCGCTGGATGGCATGGTAGAGGAACACCGCGTGCATCGCCTCGCGCACCGGCTCGTTGCCGCGGAAGGAGAAGGACAGGTTCGAGACGCCGCCCGAGATATGGACATGCGGCAGCGTGGCGGTGATCTCGCCGGTGGCCTCGATGAAGTCGACGCCGTAATTGTCGTGCTCCTCGATGCCGGTGGCGACCGCGAAGACATTGGGGTCGAAGACGATGTCTTCGGGCGGGAAGCCGGCCTGTTCGGTGAGCAGCTTGTAGGCGCGGGTGCAGATCTCGACTTTGCGCGCCTTGGTGTCGGCCTGGCCGGCCTCGTCGAAGGCCATGACGACCACCGCCGCGCCGTAGGCGCGCACCAGTTTCGCGTGATGCAGGAACGCTCCCTCGCCTTCCTTCATCGAGATGGAATTGACCAGCGGCTTGCCCTGTACGCATTTCAGCCCGGCCTCGATGATCTCCCATTTCGAGGAGTCGACCATGACCGGAACACGGGCGATATCAGGTTCGGCGGCGATCAGGTTGAGATACTCGACCATCGCCTTCTTCGAATCGATCAGGCCTTCATCCATGTTGATGTCGATGATCTGGGCGCCATTGGCGACCTGGTCGCGCGCCACGTCGAGCGCGGGGACATAATCGCCCGCCGTGATCAGCTTTCGGAACCTGGCCGAGCCGGTGACGTTGGTGCGCTCGCCCACATTGACGAAGGGAATCTCGTCGGTCAGCGTGAATGGCTCCAGCCCGGACAGCCGCATCTTGCGCTCGATCTCGGGAATGGCGCGCGGCGGGTATTTTTTCACCGCTTCGGCGATGGCGCGGATGTGCTCCGGCGTCGAGCCGCAGCAGCCGCCGACGACATTGACCAGCCCTTCCCTGGCGAAATCCTCGATCTGTGCGGCCATGAAGTCCGGGCTCTCGTCATAGCGGCCGAATTCATTGGGCAGGCCGGCATTCGGATACGCGCAGACGAAGGTGTCGGCGGCGCCTGAAATTTCGGCCAGATGCGCGCGCATCGCATTGGCGCCGAGCGCGCAGTTGAGGCCGATGGTGAAGGGGTTGGCATGGCGCACCGAATGCCAGAAGGCGGTCGGCGTCTGGCCCGACAGCGTGCGGCCGGAGAGATCGGTGATGGTGCCCGAAATCATCACCGGCAGGCGCACGCCCTTTTCGAGGAAAATCTCGTTGCAGGCAAAGATCGCCGCCTTGGCGTTCAGCGTGTCGAAGATGGTCTCGATGAGAATGATGTCGGCGCCACCGTCGACCAGGCCGCGCAACTGCTCGCTATAAGCCAGGCGCAATTCATCGAAGGTCACCGCGCGGTAGCCGGGATTGTTGACGTCGGGGGACATCGAGGCGGTGCGGTTGGTCGGCCCGAGCGCGCCGGCGACGAAGCGCCGCTTGCCGTCTTCCTGCTGTGCCCTCGCCGCTGCCCGACGCACCAGTCGCGCGCCGTCCCGGTTCAGCGCGTAGACGGCATCCTCCATGCCGTAGTCCGCCTGGGCGATCGAGGTCGAGGAGAAGGTGTTGGTCTCGAGGATATCGGCGCCAGCGATGGCGTATTGATAATGGATTTCCTCGATCGCCTTCGGCTGCGTCAAGATCAAGAGGTCGTTGTTGCCCTGCTGGTGGCAGGTGCAGCCGGCAAAAGCCTCGCCGCGGAAATGCTCTTCGTCGAAGCCGAGACCCTGGATTTGCGTGCCCATGGCGCCGTCGAGGATGAGGATGCGCTCGCGTGCCGCTGCCGTCAGCGCCGCAAGCACTTCGGACCCATCGGGTCTGGCCGCGACGGGGCCGAACAATGCGTCCAGCGATGCAGAATTCTGCGACATTTTTTATCCTTGAGGCGACAACCATCACATAAGGATATCTTTATGTCAACATACGGAATGCAAGCGAACGCGTCGTGGCGAGAGTTTGGTGCGATGGTCATCCCGATCGACAATGTGACGGCGGCGGTCATCGTCGCCGCTGCGCCGTGCCTACACCACCACGTCCCGATATACCCTCACCTCGCCATCCTGGCCGCGGATGCGCCAGTCCTGCCCGTCCCGGCCCTCGACATGGCATGGCCCGAGCGGCACCTTGCCACCGCCTTCCGGCAGGTCCAGCACATAGACCGGATTGCAGATGCCCGACAGGCGGGCGCGCAGCGCGCCGGCCAGCGCCTGTCCCTGCGCAATCGTGGTGCGCCTGTGCGCCATGCCGCGCGCGAGGTCGCCATGGTGCAGGTAATAGGGTTTGACGCCGAGCCGGTACATCAGTTCGCGGCAGAGTTCCTCCAGCACTTCGACCGTGTCGTTGACACCCTTGAGCAGGACACTCTGGTTGAGCAGCACGAAGCCTGCCTGGCGCATGACGCGGCAGGCCAATTCGGTGGCCGGCGTGATCTCCCGCGCATGGTTGAAATGGGTGACGATTGTGACCATCAGCCGGCCCTGCAACGCGCCAACCAGCCCCGGCGTGATGCGCGCGGGCAGTACGACAGGCACGCGCGTGTGGATGCGCAGCAGCCTGACATGCGCGATCGCCTCGATGCGGGCGCGGATTTCAGCCAGCGCCTTGTCGGGCAGCGAAAGCGGATCGCCGCCGGTCAGGATCACTTCGCGGATTTCGGTATGGGCTTCGATATAGGCAAAGGCGTCTTCGAGCGCCTCGCGCGTATAGCCGCGGCCGATCGAGGTCAGAGACTCCTTGCGGAAGCAGAAGCGGCAATAGACCGCGCATTGGTAGGTCGCAAACAACAGCACGCGGTCGGCGTGGCGGTGCGTCAGTCGCGGCACCGGACTGAAGGCACGGTCGGCGATCGGATCGTCGAGCTCGCCTTCCGTTTCCGTCAGCTCATCCGGCGATGGAATGACCTGGGCGCGGATCGGATCGGCGGGATCGTTCCAGTCGATCAGGTCGAGATAGGTTTTGGGGGCACGCACCTTGTGGCGTACGACCGCCTCCTGCGCCGCCGCGCGCTCGGCGGGTGACAGCGGCAGGGAGGCGAGATCGCGGACGTGGCGCACGCCCGCGCGGATGTCGTTTTGCCAGGCGGTGTCGGCATCGCGTCCTTCGTCGGCGATGGCCGCGTCATCGAAAGTTGAGTCTGGGGTCATTGGGGCCTCGGGGCAATTCTGGCGGTGCTATCGGCCGGATGGACGGTTCGGTCAACAGCAGTGGCTCGGCGCGGATTGTCGCTGCGCTGCGATCCTTCGCATCCCCCGACTATCGCCGTAATCGACCAGCGCAGCAATTTCAGGCAATCTCACCGATAAGGCGCTCCAAGGGGAGATGGGCGCCGCCTAGGTGTTTAGTCCCAAGGTTTGATGGGTTGGATCGAGCCTGAATCGTTCGGGCTCTTTTGTCCAGATTTTGCAGATGTATTCAAAGGGCGTGAGGCCCTTGAGGGTCTTCAGTCGACGGCCGAAATTATAGGCTAAGACGAAATCGGCGAGATGCTGGCGCAGTTGGTCATGGCTCTCGTAGTAGAAGCGTTTGACGGTCGCATCCTTGATCGTGCGGTTCATGCGTTCGACCTGGCCGTTGGTCCATGGGTGCCTTGGCTTTGTCGTTCGGTGGTCGATATCGGCCTTGGCGCAAGTATGTTCGAAGGCGTGCGCCCATATGATTTCTCCCGCCGCCATGGCTTCCTTGATCAGCGGAACGGCCGAGCCGCCGGCACCTGGGGTCGTGAACTGAATGCCGTTGTCGGTAAGCACTGTGTGGATCTTGTAAGGGACAGCATCAAGAAGATGGCGCAGGAAATCGGCGGAGACCGCTGTCGTTGCCTTCTCGTGCAGCTCGACGAAAGCGAACTTCGAGGTCCGATCTATGGCCACGAACATATGCAGCTTGCCCTGCTCGGTTCGGACCTCGGCGACGTCGATATGGAAGTAGCCGATTGGATAGGCCTTGAACTTCTTCCTTGCCGGCTTGTCGCCCTCGACATCCGGCAACCTGCCTATCCCGTGACGCTGCAGGCAGCGATGCAAGGATGACCGCGACAGATGCGGGATCGTCGGTTGGAGAGCATAGAGGCAATCGTCCAGTGGCAGCAGCGTATAACGCCGAAAGGCGACGATGACCGCCTCTTCCTCAGTCGATAGCACTGTCGACTTCGGATCTCTGGGGCCAGTCGGAAGATCGGCGGCCGACGTCCGGTTCCTCCACTTCCTAACCGTCTTCTGATTGATGCCGTAGCGCTTCGCCAGCGCCCTCAGGCTCTCTTGACTATGCTGTATCGCTCGACGGATCGCCTCTGTCGTCGTGGCGCTCCCATGAAGAACCTGGCCCATAGCGCATCCTTTGATTCGGACGAAAAGTATGCGCCATCAAAGCCTGGGATCAAACACCTAGGGAGGATCGCCATGAGCAAAATGCCGCGTTATGAGGATGCCGTTCAGCGCTTTCGCATCGAAGATGAGATCGCGCGGTTGTATGGCAACCCTGGAACCGGCATCAATGCCTATGTCGAATGCTGCGGCCGCTACACCGGAGAAGACCGGCTGGCGCTGCGCGCGATCTCGGCCGGCGGCGAGCTTCGCGAATTCAGCTTCGACGATCTCGCCTATATGTCGGGGCGCGCCGCCAATGTGCTCAAGGCCGCCGGCGTCGGTGCCGGCGATGTCGTCGCCGGCATGCTGCCGCGCGTCCCCGAACTGGTGGCGCTGATCCTCGGGACGTGGCGCATCGGCGCGGTCTACCAGCCGCTGTTCACCGCCTTCGGTCCGAAAGCCATCGAGCACCGCCTCGGCTATAGCGGCGCCAGGATCGTGGTGACCAACCCGGCCGATCGCGGTAAGCTCGACGAGGTCGAGACATCAGCGCAAATCGCCACCATTCTTGGCAATGGCGATGTGCTGCCTGCAGGCGACATCGATTTCCGCGCCGCGCTTGCCGCCGCCTCGCCCGACTGCCAGCCGGTGATGCGCAAGGGCGACGACTTGTTCATGATGATGTCGACGTCGGGAACGACCGGCCTGCCCAAGGGCGTGCCGGTGCCGCTCCGCGCCCTGCTCGCCTTCGGCGCCTATATGCGTGACGCCATCGGCTTGCTGCCCGACGACATCTTCTGGAACATCGCCGACCCCGGCTGGGCCTACGGCCTCTATTACGCCATCACCGGCCCGTTGCAGCTCGGCATCGCCACGACCTTCCATGAAGGCGCCTTCAACGCCAAGAGCACTTACGACATCATCGAGCGGCTCGGCGTCACCAGCCTTGCCGGCTCGCCGACCGCCTATCGCCTGCTGATGGCGGAAGGCGCGGAAGCTGCGGCCCGCGTCAAAGGCAGACTGCGCGTGGTGAGCAGCGCCGGCGAGCCGCTCAACCCGGAAGTCATCCGCTGGTTCGACGCAAATCTCGCCGCGCCCATTCACGACCATTACGGCCAGACCGAGAACGGCATGATGGTCAACAACCATCATGGGCTCTCGCATGTCGTTCGCGCGGGCTCGGCCGGCTTCGCCATGCCCGGATATCGCATGGTGGTACTGGACGAGGCCGGCAACGAGCTCGGCCCCAACCAGCCCGGCATCCTCGCCGTCGACATCGCGAAGTCGCCGCTGCGCTGGTTCGACGGCTATCACCAAGCCGAGACGCCGGCGATCAGGGGCGGCTACTACCGCACGGGCGACACGGTGGAGTACGAGCCGGACGGTTCGGTCTCCTTCATCGGCCGCGCCGACGATGTCATCACTTCGGCCGGCTATCGCATCGGCCCGTTCGACGTCGAAAGCGCGCTGATCGAGCATCCGGCGGTCAACGAGGCGGCCGTCGTCGGCGTACCCGATCCGCAGCGCACAGAGATCGTCAAGGCCTTCGTCGTGCTGGTGCCGGCTTACAAGGGCAACCCCGACCTCGCCGAAGAGCTTGCCCAGCACGTCAAGAAACGGCTGTCGGCGCACGCCTACCCGCGCGAGGTCGAGTTCATCACCGAACTGCCGAAGACCCCGAGCGGCAAGATCCAGCGCTTCCTGCTGAGGAAGGCGGAGGTGGAGAAGCGCAAGGCGTGACTAGGCGCCAATCTCCCCCCTCGAGGGGGAGATGTCGCCGAAGGCGACAGAGGGGGTCGTTGCGCGTGAAGCGCTAACGTCGTCTCGCGCTGCAAAAGGAGTCAGCGCTTCACGCGGGGCGACCCCCTCTGGCCTGCCGGCCATCTCCCCCTCAAGGGGGCAGCTCCAACGCCGTCTTTTTTCAGCCCAATGTTGTCATGTATCCTTGGAATCGAACGTAGAGCAGGGTTTATATCATGCGGTGGGTCTGGACGTTTCTGTTTGCACTGGTGAGCAGCGTGGCTTTCGCGGCCCCGCCGGAGGACGACTATGTGGCCGCGCGTGACAAGGCGATTGCTGATATCGCAGCGCTGAACAGTGCGAACGCGGCAATCGAGACCATCGACGCTGAGAACGAGAAGGCGCTGGCCGACCTCCAGCAGCGTCTTGCCGGCATTATCGGGCCGCTGGCGGTCAAGGACTTTCCGCCAACCGGCACAATCAATATCGAAAGCCTCAGCGACTCCGATATCGGCTATGGCATGCTCGATGGGCTGCGATACACCAAGGGCGACGACGGCCCCAGCCTGGTGGCAACGACGCGAGGGCTGCTGGAGCG
The DNA here is from genome assembly GCF_057766425.1 of Mesorhizobium sp. P160187. Lineage (NCBI taxonomy): Bacteria > Pseudomonadati > Pseudomonadota > Alphaproteobacteria > Hyphomicrobiales > Phyllobacteriaceae > Mesorhizobium > Mesorhizobium sp. P160187. Next base: position 940,547 of record NZ_JBYMDX010000005.1, on the reverse strand, counting down.
GTGGCTCCAGTCCAGAACCGCCGAGACCGACGAAAGTTTCAAACTGCCCGCCGGCATCGATGAGGCGCTTAAGCTGGATGCCTTCTATACCCAGGCGATCAACAGCGACGCCGCCTTCGAGGGAACGCTCGACTTTCCATTGAAGAAACCCGAAGGCGCCGACATCGCCTTCGCACGGCTCGGCGGCTGGACGCAGGACGTCGGGCCGATCTATGAGCAGGAAGTCATCGTTACGCTCGTCAAAGGCAACAGCGTGAGAATTATCGCAGCGCCGGCAGCCCCTGCCGTTCCGAAGATCGCCGCCTGCGACGCCGTGTGGGCTGCTGCGGACGCCGCCGCGCAGAAATTCCAGGAGGCCTACCAGGCATCGGACCTGAAGGACGAAAAAGCGTTCGAGTCCTCCAACGCCGCCTGGGACAAGGGCGACAGCGACTACCGGGCCTGCATGGCGCAGCGCCTGCCGGCTGACCCGGCTTTCCCGGCGCTGCTCGCCCAGGCGCAGGCGCTGGCCGATCAAATGGCTGGGAAGTAAGCCTCCCGCAAGGGCCCGCGCGGCAAGATCAGGCGGCTTGTTGCAATCTGAGGCGAATATGACTTCGCCGCTGGGTTGCAGAACTCTGCAACCTGGCGTCCTACTTTCGGACACTCATTCAGATTTCGGCTGGACCCTGGCAACCAAAAGCTTACCGTTTGTTCTCGGATTCGTCTCGAAGCTCAAATTTAAGCTTTAGCTACTATGGTCGACCGAAGGACTACTGTCCTGGAAAGGTCTTCGGATCGAGTTGGCAGGCGCAATGCTCAATTCCGGCCGGTTGAAACGGGCCGTTTTTTCTTCCGCCAACTTGCCGGCGGCGATTGCCTTTGTCGTGCTTCTCGTCTGCGCCCTGGTTGCCGACCAGAGGAACAGAGAAGTCTCCGATCAGCTGGCGCGGGCCGACGTCCTGGCCAAGGTCAACATCATACGCGCCAAGCTCGAAGGCAACATAGGCGGCAATCTCCAGCTGGTTCAGGGTCTCGTTTCGACAATCGTTACCGAGCCCTATATGGGCCAGCAAAGATTTGCGGCACTCGCCCGTAATCTGTTCGAGCAAAAATCGCAGTTGCGCGATATTGCCGGCGCCCCCGACCTCGTCATCGCGCTGATGTATCCGCTGGAAGGCAATGAAAAAGCCATCGGGCTGGACTACCGCAAGAGCGATACGCAACGCATGGCCGCGCTTCGCGCCCGTGACCAGCGCGCGCTGGTGCTCGCCGGGCCGGTTAAACTGGCGCAAGGCGGACGTGGCTTCATCGGCCGTATCCCCGTCTTCGTGCCGACGGCGGGTGGCGGCGACCGTTTCTGGGGTATCGTCTCGGCCGTGATCGATGTCGATCGGCTCTACGCTGCCAGCGGACTGACCGACCCTGATCTGGATATCGATGTGGCGCTTATCGGCAAGGATGCGCTCGGCGGCGGCGGGGAACTGTTCTTCGGCGGCGATAATGTCGTGTCCGGCAATCCGGTGATGGCAGAGGTGCAATTGCCTTCAGGCTCCTGGCAAATTTCAGCCATACCGAAGGGCGGCTGGCCGACCGCTCCGAAAAATGAGTGGCTGTTGCGTCTGCTCATGGCGCTTGCCGGCGCGCTGGTGGTGCTGCCGATCCTCGTGGCAGGACGTCTTTTCGGTGAGCGGCAGAAAAGTGACGCCGAGTTGAGGCGCCTGTCCCGGCGGCTGGAGTTGGCGTTGGAAGCCTCTGCTATAGGCGTGTGGGAGCACGATACCGTCAGCAACGAACTCGTATGGGACGACCGCATCAACGAAATCTATGGCAAACCCGGCGGCGGCAAGACCCGTAGCTATGACGACTGGGCGCTGGCGATCCATCCCCAAGACTTCGAACGGGCTAAAGCAGATTTCGATTCGGCTGTTGCAACACAAGGCCCCTACTCTTCGCAGTATCGGCTCCTGCGGCCGGACGGCACCATTCGCCATGTGCGCACCCGCGCCAGTTTCTTCCGGGACATCGACGGCACGCCAAAAATGATCGGCGCCGAATGGGATGTGACAGGCGACGTGCTGCTCAACGAGAATCTCGTGCGTGAACGTCGCCTTTCAGAATCGAAAAATGCCGAACTGAACCTGGCCAAAGCCCGCATCGAGCATGTCGCGATGCATGATTCGCTGACCGGTCTGCCCAACCGTCGGTATCTGGACGAGATGCTTGCCGAAAACCGCGAAGCCGACGGCCGTGCGGCGTTGCTGCATCTCGACCTTGACCGGTTCAAGCAGATCAACGACACGCTCGGCCATGCAGCGGGCGATGCATTGCTGGTGCATGCTTCGAAAGTCATCAAGGCCAGCGTCGGCAGTGCCGATTTCGTTGCGCGCATCGGCGGCGACGAGTTTGTCGTGCTGAGCCATGGACGCGACGACAAGGAACTCGCCGCGCTGGCCGACCACATTATCGATGCGATGCGCCAGCCGGTCGACTATCTGGGTCACCAGTGCCGGTTCGGCGTCAGCATCGGCATTGCGGCCAATAGCGGCGTCGATGCAAGGCAGTTGCTTGTCAATGCCGATCTGGCGCTGTACCGGGCGAAAGGCCGCGGCCGCAACCGCTACGAGTTTTTCAACGAAGAGCTGCAGAGCGAGATCGTGCGGACCAAGCAGACCGCCGACGAGATTCTGGGCGGGCTCGAGCGGAACGAATTCATCGTCTACTATCAGCCGCAGTTCGACGCCAAGACGCTGGAGATCGTTGGCGTCGAGGCGCTGTCGCGTTGGGATCATCCGCAACGCGGCATGCTGACTCCCGACGCCTACATCAAGGTGGCTGAAGAACTCAATGTCGTGTCGCTTATCGACCGCACCGTCCTGGAGCAGGCGCTCGATAATTTCGAGCGTTGGTCGCGCAGCCACCTCAACATCCCGCGCGTCTCGGTCAACGTTTCCGCCAGGCGCCTGGAAGACAGGGATCTGATCAAGGGTTTGCGCAAGCTTCCCATCAAGGAAGGGACCGTGTCGTTCGAACTGGTGGAGTCGATTTTCCTCGACGAAAACGACGAGCTGGTCAGCTGGAACATCGAACACATCAAGGGGCTCGGCATCGACATCGAGATCGACGATTTCGGCACCGGGCATGCCTCGATCGTCTCGCTGTTGAAGTTGCGGCCGCGTCGCCTCAAGATCGACCGCCAACTGGTCACCCCCATCTCCAGCTCAATCGCACAGCGGCAGCTGGTGTCGTCCATTATCGACATCGGCAAGTCGCTCGGGATCGAAGTGATCGCCGAGGGTGTCGAGACGATGGAGCACGCGCGCATTCTGAAAGAGCTTGGCTGCGATATCCTGCAAGGCTTCCTTTTCGGCTACCCGATGGACGCAAAAGCCTTCAAGACGTTCGCTCAGTCCCGCAAATGGCTGGCGGCGAGCTGACGGACCCGGGGCTTTGTTTGATGCAGAAGCGGACGCAGGAACTGCGTCAGCTGCGCAGGCCCGGCGCTTCCTGCCCGGTCCTCTCCACATATTCGGTGTAGCCACCGCCATAGGTGTGGATGCCTTCGGGTGTCAATTCCAGCACGCGGTTGGAGAGTGCGGCCAGGAAATGGCGGTCGTGCGAGACGAACAGCATCGTGCCTTCGTATTGCGACAGCGCTGTGATCAGCATCTCCTTGGTGGCGATGTCCAAATGGTTGGTCGGCTCGTCCAGCACCAGCAGATTGGGCGGGTCGAACAGCATCAGCGCCATTACCAGGCGCGCCTTTTCGCCGCCCGACAGCACCCGGCATTTCTTCTCGATCTCGTCGCCGGAAAAGCCGAAGCAGCCGGCGAGTGCCCTGAGCGGCGCCTGGCCGGCTTGCGGAAACGCGTCCTCCAGCGTCTGGAACACGGTGCGCTCGCCCTCCAGCACCTCCATGGCGTGCTGGGCGAAATAGCCCATTTTCACACTCGGCCCCCGAGCAACTGTGCCGGCATCCGGGTCAGACGCGCCGGCAACCAGCTTCAGCAGCGTCGACTTGCCGGCGCCGTTGACGCCCATGATGCACCAGCGCTCGCGGCGGCGGACCTGGAAATCCAGCCCCTCATAGATCGAGCGACTGCCATATCCCTTGTGCACGTTCTTCAGCGTCACGACATCCTCGCCGCAGCGCGGCGCCGGCTGAAAATCGAAATTCACGATCTGACGGCGCTTGGGCGGCTCGACACGATCGATCTTGTCGAGCTTCTTCACCCGGCTCTGCACCTGGGCGGCGTGTGACGCCCGCGCCTTGAAGCGCTCGATAAAAGCGATCTCCTTGGCCAGCATGGCCTGCTGGCGCTCGAACTGCGCCTGCTGCTGCTTGTCGGCGATCGCCCGCTGCTGCTGGTAGAATTCGTAATTGCCGGAATAGGCGGTGAGCGAACCGGCGTCGATCTCGACCACCTTGTTGACGATGCGGTTCATGAACTCGCGGTCGTGCGAGGTCATCAGCAGCGCGCCCTCATAACCCTTCAGGAACTGCTCCAGCCAGATCAGGCTTTCGAGATCGAGATGGTTGGACGGCTCGTCGAGCAGCATGACGTCGGGCCGCATCAACAGGATGCGGGCCAGCGCCACGCGCATCTTCCAGCCGCCGGACAGTTTGCCGACATCGCCGTCCATCATTTCCTGGGAAAAGCCGAGGCCGTCGAGCACTTCGCGGGCGCGGCCATCGAGCGCATAGCCGTCGAGCTCCTCGAAACGATGCTGCGCCTCGCCGTACTTCTCGATGATCTCGTCCATCCGGTCGGCCTGCTCGGGATCGGCCATGGCCGCCTCGAGTTCGGCCATTTCGGCCGCCACGTCGCTGACCGGCCCGGCGCCGTTCATCACTTCGGCCACAGCACTATAGCCCGCCATGTCGCCGACATCCTGGCTGAAATAGCCGATGGTGACGCCGCGATCGACCTGCACCTGGCCTTCGTCGGGCTGTTCCTGGCCGGTGATCATGCGAAACAGCGTCGTCTTGCCGGCGCCGTTCGGGCCGACAAGGCCGACCTTCTCGCCCTTCTGTAGCGAGGCCGAGGCCTCGATGAAGACAAGCTGGCGGCCGTTCTGTTTGCTGATGCTTTCAAGACGGATCATGAGGCGGTCCGGGGGAGTTGGTGCAAAGTTGAGGGATTTGCCCGGGGCCATACGCGAATGAGCGCAAGGAGGAAAGAGGCAGAAGCGCCACAGATGGTGGCGAGGACCCGTCATCGCGCCCGAAACAAAAATCCAGCGATTGTCGAAAACCGCCCTCGCGGAACGACATTGGCACGGCGGCCTGCATGGCCCCCAAACAGCGACACCAACAGGCAGGAATATGACGATGGCCAAGATGCTCGTGATCTACAAAACTCCGGCTGATCCGGAGGCGTTCGACCGGCACTATTTCGAGGTTCATGTGCCGCTGGCCAAGAAGCTTCCCGGACTGCGGCGCTACGACATCAGCAGGCGGCCCATCATCAAGCGCTCGGCGGGCGAGATTCCGTATCTGGTCGGGACACTCTATTTCGACAGCCTCGCCGATATGCAGAGCGCATTTGCCACCGAAATCGGCATTGCCTGCGCCGCTGACCGGCGTATACTCGCCCCAGGAGACGATGACTTGACGATGCTCCTGTTCGACGTCGACCAAGTGTGAATCTTAGCCGATCTCGGAGTGGAACGAAGGAGCCGCGCCGAAGCGGACGACGTTACTTCGCGTCGTGGAAGATGATCCCCACCGTATGCCGCCTGCCGGAACGCAGGCGGCTGACGCCGTGCCTGAGGTTGACGCGGTAGTGCCCTTTCGTACCTTGCACCGGGCGGTTGTGGACAGCAAAGATCACCGCATCGCCCCGGGTCAGCGGCACCACTTCGGCGCGGCTTTGCATGCGCGGGCGCTGCTCGGTCAGCACGAATTCGCCGCCGGCGAAATCCTCGCCCGGCTGCGACAACAGGATTGCGACTTGCAGCGGAAAAGCGAGGTCGCCATAGAGGTCCTGATGGAGGCAGTTAAAGTCGCCGGGGCCATACTGGAGGAGAAGCGGCGTCGGCCGCGTTTGGCCGCTTTCGTGGCAAAGCTGGAGGAAGGCGGCGTGGTCATCGGGATAGCGCTGTGCCGCGCCTATGCGTTCGTTCCAGTCGTTGGCGACGCCGGCCAGCCTGGGATAGAGCGCGGTGCGCAGGCCACCGACCATATCCGGCAGCGGATAGCGGAAATAGCGGTACTCGCCCTTGCCGAAGCCATGGCGGGCCATCACCACATGGCTGCGGAAATGGTCCTCATGCGGATAGAGACCGGCGATCTCGGTGCACTCCTCGGGTGAAAGCAGCGCCGGCATGACGGTGCTGCCGTGGCTGTTCAGTTCGCCGATCAGAGCACTCCAGTCCTGCGCTGCGACGCGCGCTTCGGCCGAATGGGCTGCGCGTTTGGTGCTCATCGAATGGATGGTCATGGATGCCTCCTTTGATGTGATCAAAGTGGGGCGAACGAGAGGTGCGGGCCACCCGATTCCTGCGATGAACATTGTCATCTGCTGCCGGCAGCGATTAATTGTGTACATGCATCTTTCGATCGAACCGCTAAATGGCGTCAAAGGGCTTCCTCTCGGATCGTCTAAGGCGACTGTCAGATCCTTCTTTTCAGGAGAGCTCAAGGTCTTCCGGCGGAGCCCAACCAGCGTTCCGGCCGACTATTGGCCGGACCTTGGAGTATTCGCCTATTACAAGGCCGATGGCGCACTCGAAGCGCTAGAATTCACCTCGCCTGCGATCTTGGAACTGGGTGGCGCGTCGCTGTTTCCGATTTCCATGGAGGTTGCGCTGAGGTTCTTGAGACAAACCGACCCCAATGTGAAGGTCGAGATCGATAGCGCGATTTCGAATGCTCTCGGCATCAGCATCTGGACAGCCATAGGAAAAGAAGCGGACTCCCAGGTGGAAACACTTTTGCTGTTTGGAGCCGGCTACTACGGCTGATCCTTCCGGGCGATATCCACTGCAGATCGACTGCGTATCGATCGCATCAGACCGGATCGGCACCCTTGCGGCGATACGCCTCCAACTCAGGGTCCAGATCGACCCTCACCGCGTTTGTGAACAGGCAGGTCGCCACCATGATGCCGGCGAAGGCGACGAGGTTGACCAGCAGCGTGTCGTCATAGCGAGCCTTCAGCGCTGCCCAGATGTCGTTCGGAATGACATTGGCATCGGCGGCGACTGCCTTGCCAAATTCGATCAGCAACGCCTCATCGGAGGTTGGCTGGATTGCCTCGGGATCAAGGCCACCATCGATCAGCGCGCGGCGGAAGAAGGTAAGCGGTATCTCGGCGCGGCATCTCTCGGAGATCGCCAGCGACAACAGCCAGACAGCGCGGTCGTCGAGTGCGGGCTTGAGCAGATCGCGCAGGGTGAACCATTCGGCATAGATGCGGTGGGCCGCCGGTGAATGCAGCAGGATGCGCTTCATGTTGGTCATGCGTCCGCGCAGGCCAAGCTCCCTGTCGTGCTCGGCGCGGATGTCATGCGATGCCGAGGCGTAGTCGATCGGCGGGATCATGGCCATGGGACGGTCCTTGGTTGGTGGCAGCGAGGCATTCTGCGAAGCCCTCACCCAAGCGTCGTATGCAATTGCGGCGCGGCGCGCAGCGTGTTGGACACCGTGCAGATCGCTTCGGCGTCCTCGACGATCCGCTGCTTGGTCGCAGCGTCGAGATCGCCTGAGATGTCGAGCCTGATGTTGAGCCTTTCGACGCGCGACGGCTCGTCCTTGGCCTTCTCGCCGCTGACCTCGGCGCGCACCTCGCCAAGCGCGGCGGCAACCCCGAGGCGGGAGGCGGCGATGCGCGCGCTCAGCACCATGCAGGCGGCGAGCGAGGCGTAGAGCAGGTCGAGCGGATTGAAGCCCGGCGCGCTCACGCCGGTGACTACGTCGACCGCGCCGCCGGTCGGCGTCGTGACAGCCGGCAAGCCGCCTAGCTGAAGCGTCGCCGTCGCGCCGGTGACACGGGTCCTGACCTTCAACTCAGCCATCGCAAATCCTTCTGGCCGGCAGTCCGGCAAAGGGGTAAGGATCGCCCGTGGCGTGTCCTGTCCCGCTATATGGTATGTCCTGGGCGGATACCGCAACCTCCGCAGAAGCGGCACCCTGTCAGCAATCTTCACTACGCCCGTTCCCTCTCCGCCCTGCCCTGCGGTAGGCTCGCGCGATCCGCAACAGGATCGCGAGAGCCATGATCGTCCAGGCCTGCATCAATGGCGCGCGCGCCGCCGATTTTCACCCCGCGCTGCCGCTCGACTCCGACGCTATGGCGCGCGACGGGGCGGCTTCGATTGCCGCGGGCGCAGCTGAGCTGCATGTCCATGCCCGCAGCGCGGACCGCCGCGAGAGCCTTGCGCCGGCAGCGATGGATCCGACCATCGCAGGGCTGCGCCGTGCCTGCCCCGGTACGCTGATCGGCGTCTCCACCGGCGCCTGGATCGAGAATGACGATACAAGCACGCTGGTCGCCATCGCCGGCTGGCGCGAATTGCCGGACTATGCCTCCGTCAATCTCAGCGAGGCGGCGGCACCCATCGTCATGGAGAGCCTGCGCCAGCGCGGCATCGGCATCGAGGCGGGTCTGGCCTCGGTCGCCGACGCCGAGCGCCTCGTCAGCCTCGACCATGGCGGGCGCGTGCTGCGCGTGCTGATCGAGATTTCCGAGCAGACGCTAGACGAGGCTTTTGCGGTCGCCGGCGGCATCGAACAGGTCCTGGAGCGCGCCGGCATTCGCCGTGCCATCCTGCTGCATGGCGAGAACGCGACGGTGTGGCCGTTCGTGCGCCGTGCGGCGGATCGCAACTGGTCGACGCGCGTCGGGCTGGAGGATGGGAAGCATCTGCCGGATGGCACGGTTGCGGCCGGCAATGCCGCGCTGACGGCGGCAGCGGTGGCGATGTTCCAGTCCATTCGATCAGCGTAGCAACAAACTGACCTCTTGCTGTTATTATAAATATCTCGTAGGCTATTTTCATATCAGGAAGAAATTTCACCACATTTTTCTCCTTTATGAAAGCCTTGCCTTTTGCGTGAGCATCTCGATCAAACCGATCGACGGCTGGTAAAGCTGTTGTCGCAGGATGCCCAGCCTGGCATCAACCGGCTCGCCGAGACGATGGCGATCTCGGTGCCGACGGTGCGCTCAAGGCTGCGCAATCTGCTCGACCGCAACCTCTTGAAGATCGTCGGGCTGCTCAATCTGACCGAACGCCCCGAGCTGATCTCGGCCATTGTCGGCATCAATGCGCAGGGACGTGGCCGCGCCCGGGAACTGGCGCAGCGCATTGCCGAACTGCCTTTCGTCAACTCGGCCTCGGTGGTTACCGGGCGCTTCGACATCATCGTCGACGTGACCGTCGCCGGCGATGTCGCCGACCTCTACCGCATCACCAGCGAACTGATTCCGGGCGCCGGCATTCCCGGCGAAGTCGTGCGCAGCGAAACCTTCGTCGTCATGGCTTCATGCAACAAATGGGTCAGCCTTCCCGAAGGCTGCTGGTCGGAAGAAACACCGTCACGCAAGGAGCCGGCATGAGAATAGCTGTTCTCGGCGGCCTCGGCCTGCAGGGACGGGCGGCCATCGCCGATCTCGTCGCCAGCGCCGGCGTCGAGGAAGTCGTCTGCGTCGATACGTCGGCCGACGGCCCTGCCCGGCTTGCCGGGCTGACCGACCTTTCCCGCGTGCGTTTCGTCATGCCCGAGGGCGCGATCGGTCCGGCGCTTGCCACCGTGCTGGCGGATGTCGACGCCGCCATCGATCTGTTGCCGCAGCCATTGATGCGCGAGGCGGTGCAGGCCGCGATCGCAACGCGCACGCCGCTGGTCACCACCAATTACGGCAAGGCGATTGCCGATCTGGCGGCGGAGGCTGAACAGGCCGGCGTTTCGATCATGACCGAATGCGGGCTCGATCCCGGCATCGACCTCGTGCTCTACGCGCGCGCCGCAAAGCAGTTCTCTACGATTTCTTCGATCGAATCCTATTGCGGCGGCATCCCCGAACCGAAGGCGATGGCCAAGCCGCTCTGCTACAAGGTGAGCTGGAATTTCGACATGGTCCTGGTCAGCCAGAACCGCGACAGCGTGATGATCGAGCATGGCAAGCGCGTCGAAGTGCCGGCCGGCCGACAGCACGACAATGCCTTCATCCACGAGATCGAGGTCGCGGGCCTCGGCCGGCTGGAAGCTTTCCCCAATGGCGACGCTCTGCACTATGTCGAGATGCTGGCAGCCGCCAAGGGATTGCAACGCTCGGGCCGCTATACGCTGCGCTGGCCGGGATGGTCGGCGTTCTGGGCGCCGCTGAAGGAACTCGGCTTCCTCTCCGAAGACAAGGTGCCCGGCACCGGCGCCAGCCCACGCGAATTTCTCGGCCGTCTGCTCGGCCCGCAACTGCAATATGGCGCCGACGAGAAGGACCTTTGCGTGATGCGCAATGTCTTTTCCGGTCTCGAAGGCGGCCGCGCCAAAACGGTGACGTCGGACCTGATCATCGAACGCGACCTGGCATCAGGCCTGTTCGGCATGAGCCTTGGCGTCGGCTATCCCGCCAGCATCGTGGCGCAGATGCTGGCGCGGCGCGAGATCGCCACACCTGGCCTGCTCAACCCGCTGCTGCATGTGCCGGACGAACCCTTCTTCGACGAGCTCGCCAAGCGTGGCATCAAGGTGACCGAAACGGCGGCCTGGGACTGACGATTTTCGAACGGTGGCTGCCGCCGGCAAACGGTGCCGCCGCTCAAAAAACACCCAAAAGGGTGGAACAACAAAGTGGAACAACAACGATAACAGGAGGAATGCCAAATGAAGATTGCCAAGCTTTTCATCGCCGGACTTGCGCTTGCGGGCCTGACCGCTGCTGCCAGTGCCGGAACCCTCGACGAGATCACCAAGCGCGGCGAGCTGCGCGTCGCGGTGCAGACGCAGGGACCGCCCTTCTCGCTGGTTGGCGCCAATGGCGAACGCACCGGCAGTTCGGTCGAACTCGCCGAACTGATGGCCAAGGAAATGGGCGTCAAGATCACCTTCCTCGACTATGATTGGGACGGGCTGATCCCGGCGCTGCTTTCGGGCAAGGCCGACCTGCTCGTCGCCGACATGACGCCGACGCTGGCGCGCGGCATGAAGGTCGCCTTCACCACGCCCTACATGTATACGGGCAGCACCGTCTTCACCAAGGCCGACAGCAAGTTCAAGACCACCGAGGACTGCAAGGCCAAGGGCACCAAGATCGCCGTGCTGTTGGGCGCCACCGGCGAAAAGGAAGCCAAGAACGCCTTCCCGGATGCCGACATCAAGAGCTACAAGGGCGGCGGCCCGCTGCTGCTCGATGCCATCAACAACGGCCAGGCCGATTGCGGCGTCAACGACGTCTCGGCGGTCAAGGGTCAGTCGACAGCCTATCCCGCCGGCACCTTCACCATCATGCCGGACCTGTTGTCGAAGGAGCCGCTTGCCTTCGCCACCCGCTACGACGAGCCGGACCTGTTGATCTGGATGAACCTGTTCCTCAACCAGGTCAGCATCGACGGCCGCCTGCAGAAGAACCTTGACTACTGGGTCAATTCCGACGCCTGGAAGAAGGATCACTAAGCAGAGGTAAGCAGGGAATAGTGAGTAGGAAGTAGTGAATGGTGAATGGTGAATGGCCATTCCGGACGCCCTTCACTACTCACTACTCACTACTCACTACTCACTACTCACTACTCACTACTGCCCATTCACCATTCACCATTCACCGCCATGCTCGAAAATTTCAGCTTCCGCACCATCATCGAATATCTGCCTTTGTTCGGGCAGGGTCTGATCACGACGGTATGGCTGTCGGCGCTGTCCTTTGCCGGCGCGCTGGCCGTCGGCATCGTGCTCGCCGCCATGAACCTGCAGCGCGGCCAGCTGTTTCGCGTGCTGGCCAAGGGCTATATCGATGCCGTGCGCGCCACGCCGTTGCTGGCGCAGCTCTACTTCCTCTATTTCGGCCTGCCGCGTCTCGGCTTCGTCCTGCCCGAGCTGGTCGTCGGCATCATCGCTCTGTCGCTGAACAGCGGCGCCTATGTCGCGGAAATCATCCGCGCCGGAATCCTGTCGATCCCGCGCGGCCAGGTCGAGGCCGGCGTCGCCTCGGGGATGACCTATGTCCAGCGCATGCGCCTGGTCATCCTGCCGCAAGCCTTCAAGGTGACGATCCCGCCGCTGCTCGGCCAGGCGATCGTGCTGGTCAAGGATTCCGCGCTTTTATCGCTGATCTCGGTTTCCGAACTGACGCGCGCCGGCCAGTTGCTGGCGTCCGACCGCTTCATGCCGGCGGAAGGCTTTCTCACCATCGCCGCTTTCTATCTGCTGCTCTATTACTGCCTCAAAGGACTGGCGGGGCTGTCCAGTCGGTGGCTCGGTCTGCAGCCGGCAAGGAGCAGCACATGATCTGGCAACAGCTGCAAAGCCTGGCCGGCAGCTACCCCCTCGCCTTGCGCGGCCTTGGCATGACCGTGATGCTGTCGGCGATCAGCCTGGTGCTGGGCACGCTGCTTGGCTTCGGCCTCGGCATATTGCGCACCGGCGGCAACCGGCTGATCTCGAGCGTGATCGGGGCCTGGGTCGACCTGATCCGCGGCACGCCGTTCCTGGTGCAGATCTTCCTGATCTTCTTCATCCTGCCGGAATTCGGCATCGAGCTCGATGCCTTCACCGCCGGCATCATCGCGCTCACCAACCTCGCCGCGTGCTTCATCTGCGAGATCGTCGCCGCCGGCATCCGCTCGGTGCCGACCGGCCAGGTTGAGGCAGCTCTGGCGTCTGGCCTGTCGCGCTGGCAACGCATGCGCCAGGTGGTGCTGCCGCAGGCGATGCGCATCGTGCTGCCGCCGCTGGTCGGGCAATATGTACTCTTGATCAAGGATTCCTCCGTCGTCTCGGCGATCGGGCTGACCGACCTCACCCGCGTCGGCTGGCTTGTGGTGCAGCGTGTGCCCAACGGCCTGCTGGTCTTCTTCCTGGTCGGCGTCGGCTATTTCGTCGTCTGCTATCCGCTGATCATGCTCGCCCGCCGGTTGGAGCGACGCATGGGCGCGGCGCATGGCGAGGTGCAGCTGTGACATCGAACCCCAAAGGGCTGACCGCCATGACCAATCCGAGCCCGACCAAACCAAACCTGACCAAAACGGGCATGATCGACTTTCGCGGCGTCAACAAATGGTTCGGCTCGCTCAATGTGCTGAAGGACATCACGCTCAGCGTCGAGCCGCGCGAAGTGGTCGTCGTCTGCGGCCCAAGTGGTTCGGGCAAGTCGACGCTGATCCGCTGCATCAACGGCCTGGAAGCGATCAAGGATGGCGACCTCGTCGTCGACGGCCAGCGCCTCGGCGACCCCGCCACCAACATGACGCAGTTGCGCACCGAGATCGGCTTCGTCTTCCAGTCATTCAACCTCTACCCGCACAAGACGGCGCTGGAAAACGTCACGCTGGCGCCGATCCATGTGCGCAAGATCCCCCGCGCCGAGGCCGAGCAGGCCGGGCGCGACTTGCTGGCCAAGGTCGGCCTCGCTGACAAGGTCAATGCATACCCGTCACAGTTGTCCGGCGGCCAGCAGCAGCGTGTGGCCATCGCACGCTGCCTCGGCATGCGGCCCAAGATCATGCTGTTCGACGAGCCGACCTCCGCGCTCGATCCCGAGATGATCTCCGAAGTGCTCGACGTCATGGTCGCGGTGGCCGAGGAAGGCATGACCATGATGGTGGTGACGCACGAAATGGGCTTTGCCCGCAAGGTGGCGCAGCGCGTGGTGTTCATGGACGCCGGCGCCATCGTCGAAAGCGGCACGCCGGAGGCGTTTTTCTCCGACCCGAAGACCGACCGCAGCCGGGCTTTTCTAAGCAAGATTCTAAGGCATTAGAGTTTAGCCAAAGCCGGTCGTCCGAAAGGCCGCGGGGCAGGAACTGTCGACGCACAGCGCCAAACAACGAGCCGCCGGTAGAGTGGATCGGCTACGTTTAGGTCTCCGGCTACGCCTCTGGGAACTTCCACGTGCCGTCCATAACCTCCGCGCGTGGTCGATAGAGCCGTACCATCCAGTTCCAGCCGGGCCACCATCGGCTGTACGGTCAAGCCACCGGCGCCGCGCCGCGCCGCTCGAGCGCGGTCCTGCGGATGATTTCCGCGATTTCCGGGCTGCTGCTGCACAGCATCTGGAAATCCGCCGCATGCAGCGACAGGAGTGAGACAGAAGTTGCGGCACTGACGGTCGCCATACGCGGTTCGCCGCTGATCAGCGCCATCTCGCCGAAGAAGGCGCCAGGGCCAAGCTCCACCGGGTTCGGCGTCGCGACGCTGACGCGGCCTTCCACGACGAAGAACATCCGATCGCCGGTCTCGCCGCTGCGGCAGATCACGGCGCCCGCCGGCACCGTGCGAGGTCTTAACGCGCGCACGATCTCGACCAGCGTGGCCGGGCCAAGCTTCTGAAACAACGGAACGCCGGCAATCAATTGCCAATTGCGGACGAAATCCTCGCGACGGACTTCTTGATAAAAGCCGGAGGCAAGAATGCCGGCCCAGAGCCCGAAGATGCCGATGCCACACATCATGACAGCCCCGGCAAGGACGCGGCCGGCGAAGCTTTGCGGAATGTCGTCGCCATAGCCGGTAGTGGACAGCGTGACCACCGCCCACCACATTGTCTCGGGGATGCTGCCGAACTTTTCCGGTTGGACGTCGCGCTCGATGACATAGGCCGCAAGTGCGACACCGAACAGAACCAGGCCGAAGACCGTGGTGACGCCGACCAGGTTGCGCGCTTCGTTGGCCAGAACCCTGCCAAGCAGCGGGAAGAACGTCGAGTCGCGCAGCGGCTTCAGCAGCCAGACAGCACAGTAGAGGCTGCGGTCGGGCGTGCCGTCGAGCAGGAATGCGGCGAGTGGAACCAAAACCGCGAGCACATCGATTGCGATTGCCGGCGTCCTGTCCCGAAGGTCTCCCGCCCAGCGCTTGAGCAGGGTCTCGGCCATCTGCAGAAGATAGGCGGCCCAAATGACAGCGAGCACGGCAGCCAGAGCCAGTCTGCTTCGTCCGGACATGTTCGGCATCGTGAGCGCAGCCACCGCCAGAAGCCCAGGCGCAGCCAGCACCGCATTTAGCGGTGCGTAGATTCTCAGAAAAGGCAGTACCGACATTCTATCCCACCAGCGGCCACTGTGCTCCAGAATAGAGGCCTTCCGGGCAAGCGCAAAGGGTGCTTTCCGATCGCAAGATCAGGTCACGCCAACGCCTGTCGGGCGCCGCTATCGGCGCTCCAGGGTCGCACCGCAGGCGACGGATCAGCTCGGGAGCCGCCACATTCGCACACGACCCGCACCACGCAATTCCGTTTCCTCGAGTGGGTCGCAAGCAAATTTCGGTCCAAGCAGTTGGCAAGTTGCATCGGAAATACGAATTTCATCGGGCTCCGCGGACGTTTGAATACGTGAGGCGAGATTAACGGTCTCACCCCACAGGTCATAGGCGAACCGCCTCTTGCCTATGACGCCGGCGACGATCGGTCCTGAGTGAATTCCAATTCTCAGCCTTATCGGTTCTCCTGCGAAGCGTTCCCGCTTGACCGCTTTGCGCAGCTCAATCGCATAGCGCGTGAGGGCCCTTGCATGATCGGATCGCGCCGTGGGCAGGCCGGCGACCACCATCACACAATCGCCAATTGTTTTGATCTTTTCGCAGCCGTATCGCTCAGAGAGCCGATCCGCCGCCTTGAAGAAGTAGTTTAAAATAGCGAGCGTCGTCACCGCTCCGACGCTGCGCGCTCGTTCCGTAAAACCGACGATGTCGGCAAAAAGCACACTCACCTCTGCGTGGTTGTCGGCAATTTTCTTTTGCGCTTTCAATCGCTCCGCGATCGAGGCCGGGAGAATGTTGAGGAGCAGGTTTTCGGCGCGCTGATATTCACGCGCCAATCCCTCCTGGCTCTTCCTCAACGCCTCGTTCGTCGATTGCAATTTTTCGTTGAGTTGACGCTCCCTCTCTTGCAGGAGCGTCATTTCATAGGCCTTCTGTTGAAGCCGCTGCCTGTTGTCTCGTTCGGCAGTGGCGTCCAGAAAAAGCAGCCACACGAACGCATTGTCAGCAAAAAAATGGAGGTCGGCGACACGCCCGCCGGGCAGTTCAACCATGTCCATGCGAAACGGAAGCTCCGGGCAAGGCAGCAAGCCCTCCATGAATTCAAGCTGCTCGGCAACAGGCTTGCCGATGCGAAGTGATGACAGCCCGTAATGTTCAACATTACCGCCCTTGGCAGCTATGCAAAGCTCAGGGTCGATTTTCAGATAAGCGACAGCGTGCCCGTCGAAGAAGAAATTGAAAAACCAATTTCTGACTTCTTTTGGCAATTCGTGCATGGTCTATTTGGTGACCATCAAGGCAAGTTGACGAAAGGCGTCATCGACCTGCTCGCCCGAAAGCGCACTTGTTAGATAGATTTGCCATCCACGTTGCCTCAACTCGTTGATCTCACCATCCGATATCGCCCACCGATCGGCCAGATCGGACTTGTTGAACAGCAATACGAACGGCATGGCGCCGAATTCGGCCTCGACCCGTTCGCGCAGCGTGAGTGCCACGGCAAGAGTAGCGGCGCGGGTTCCATCGACGACAAGCACGAGCCCGGTTGCACCGCGAACATAGCTGACGCGGAATGAGCCGATATCGTCTTCGCCGGCCAAATCCCACAAAATCAGATCCACGGTTTTGTCCGGGAGCGCGACGCTCTTCTTGTCGATTTTCACTCCGACGGTGGTCAAGTAGGTTTCTGAGAAGATGCTCTGCACAAACCTGCGGACCAGACTCGTCTTTCCGACAGCGAAGCCGCCCAGCATGCAGATCTTTTTTTGCAACATGTTGGGCTCCGCTAGTCCAGGTTTACCGTAATCGAAACCCGGCGATTGGTGGAGCTACCGGTTAGACTGTTTTCAGGTACAGCCGGCTCAAAAGTGCCCGCGCCCCGAACCAGCAGCAGTTCGGGAGCAACGCCGCGCTTGTTGAGAAGCGCACGAACTGTCTCGGCGCGGGCGGCGCTGATCGACGCGTTGGCCGTCTCACGGCCCGTGGTGTCCGAATGCCCGGTCAACATGAACCGCGCCGTTACGCCGGAATTGCGGGCACTCTGGGCGAATTCCTTTATTTGATCCGCCAACCTGTCGAGAACCGGCGTCTGCTCCGGTCCCGGCACAACCTTGCCGGAAGAGAAGAAAATATCGGTCGTCTGGATCGCCTGCCGCAAATGATTAAGTTCTGCAAGGTTCAGCTCACGCAGCTGCGAGACATCCAGAACCACTCCGTCCGCCGAAAGTTGTTCAGCGGCGGCCCGCGCGCGGTTGATCCAGCCGGCAGGAGCCTCACCCACGGCCACGATGCGACCCTGGATGATCGAGAGCTGAACGGTTTTCGGCGGGGACAGCGCCGCCGTCAGCCGCTTCACCACAAACTTCGGATCAAGGCTCTGATAGAATTGCCACTGTGCATGAACGCGGGCAGGATCAACGTCCGTTCCGGAGAGCAGGGCTTGCGGGTCGGCGGCAAGCGGGTCTCTCAAGCCGGAAATGTAGAAATGTCCGCCCCTCGCGCTTTGTTGGGCGACGATGATTCCCGATTGGGCCTCAAGTCGCGACACATAATACTGCCAGTGCTCCGCCGCGCGTGCTTCGGGGCTCACGTCACGAACCTTGGAGATGTCGAATTCGGGTCCGCCTGCCGAAAGCTGCCGGGCCGCTGCGCGCGCGCGATCGATCCAGGTGTCGGGAGCCTCACCCTCGGCAACGATGCGATCATCGACGATCGAAAGTCGTACTGTATCCGGCGGATACAGTGACGCCGTCAGCCGCTTCAGCACGAACTCCGGCTCAAGGCTCTGATAGAACTGCCACTGCGCATGAACCCGGGCGGGATCGACCTCTGTTCCCGACAACAGCGACTGCGGATCGGCGCCAAGCGGGTCTCGCAGGCCGGCGATATAGAATTGGCCGTCGCTTATCTTTTGGTCTGCAACGATGATGCCCGGCTGGGTCTCCAGTCGCGACACATAGGCGTGCCAGCGCTCCGCCTCGCGCACTTGGGGACTTACGTCACGAACCCCCGAGATATCGAAGACCGGCCCGCCTGCCGAAAGCTGCTGGGCCGCCGCGCGCGCCCGGCTGATCCAGGTGTCGGGAGCCTCACCCTCGGCGACGATGCGGCCATCGACAATCGAAAGTCGCACTGAATCCGGCGGAGCCAGCGACGCCGTCAGCCGCTTCAGCACGAACTCCGGCTCAAGGCTCTGATAGAATTGCCATTGCGAATGAACCCCGGCCGGATCGACTCCCGTGCCTGACAACAGCGACTGCGGGTCGACGGCAAGCGGGTCCCTCAGGCCGGCAATATAGAACTGGCCATCGCGTACCTGCTGTTCGGCAACGATGATGCCCGGCTGGGCCTCCACTCGCGACACGTAAGCCTGCCAGCGCGACACGTAAGCCTGCCAGCGCTGCGCTGACTGCCAGGAAAGAAAGTACCAACCGCCTGCCAGACTCAAAAGCAGCAGGGCAACGGCCGCCACCAGCCACGGAAATCCGTCGTTTGATTCCTCCTGCTTCAGCTCGACGCAGGTCTGCAACTGCGCCTCTACGGAGGCCAGCTGCGAACCGTCGCCGTCGAACTGCTCTAAAGCCTCTGAGGATTGCTCATGGATGCGAAGCAACACATCGCGAACGATTTCATGCAATTCCTCCGGCGGATTTCCCCGGATCACCGAAACCAGTGTCGCAAACGGTCCAACTTCCGACCAGAGACGAAGCTCGCCGAAACGGATTGTGTCCAGGCCGCTCTGCTCTTTCTCGTTAAATGAGTCTTTTACAAAATCCTGAATCGCACTGAGCATCGAAGAAATGAGCTGAGGATCTTCGCTCGTCGCATTGTCGGCAGTTACATGCGCTATCAAAAGGCCGGAATTCCGATGAATGAGAAAGGCATGTTCCACACGGTAGACAAGGGAATGCTTCAGAACAACTGCCGAGAAGCTTGCCCCTGTTCTCCAGGCTTCAAGTCTCCACTTGAGCCCGTGCCAGGTGAATATGTGCCTTAGAGTTTCATTCAGCGACTGAAAGGTCTGGTCGATCTTTTCGCCGATCGACTTGCGAATTGCCGGCAGAAACACCGGGTACAATATGTCCGTCAGCGTGCGCGGGCTCTTCTGGATCGATCGTTGCACAGCCCGTTCGACAGCTGGCGCAAGCGCCTCGCCGAGTTGCGCGTAAGGCGCTCGTCCGGCAGCACTGGGAAGAACGTCGCCCACGGCCGCCGCAAGCTGCTCGGGTTCGTCGAGCAGATGCGTGACGCGTGAAAGCTCGGAGATTTCGCGGCTGACCAGCAACTGCCGCAGCGTTTCCATGCGCGGATCGGCGGTTGGAACCGCCTCGAACTGCGCACGGTAGTCCGGATCAACGTTCCGGGCAATTTCGATCAAAAGACGAGCCAGAGCCTCGCGATCAATCTCTGTATCGTTCGAGGCTGTTCTTTGCGGAAGGTTGAATGGGTCGACGGTGGACGTCAAGGTCCCATCAACTCACTTTCCAGCTGCGGTCCGAGTTGCTCTTGCTCCCGACGGGATCCTGATTGAGACATTTTGCAACCTCGACAAACAGGCCAGCCAAAAGATTTCGGTCGGTCTTGACGTTGCTGAGGTCGGCAAACATCTTCTCGATCAGCATCTGAACGCCTTCATTCTTCTGCTTGATTTCCTCACGCAGCAAATGATCGTTTCGATTTATCCGGTCCGAAACGTCGCGCTCGAGCGCGCTCAACTGATCCGACAACGTGCGCACCTGCTTTTCAAGAGCCTGGTTTTGCTCGCGAAGATTCCGGTCGATCTCCTTGTCGGCATCGGCTCGTGAATCTTTTTCGCTCCGCAATTGCCCTGCAAGCGAATCGATCTGCTTCTTTGCATTCGACTCGTACATTTCGAGATTGCGCTTGGCCTCGGACTCGACATCCTTGAAGCGCTGCAACACCCGTTCTTCAAGCTTGGAAAAACGGCGGTCATAGTCCTGCATCTGGTTGCCGAAGAGCAGGTCACGGATCTTGTCGACACCGACGGCGTCGCCGGCGGTTCCGTTTTCGCGGGCCTGAACTCCCATGAAGTTCAGCCCGTTTCCTTCTGTGTTACCTATCAGATTTACGTCCGCCTTCTTTTCTGAAGAAGCGGAATTCGAAGATTCCTTAGCCATCCATATACCCCCATTGAACACATGCCGTCAGGTAAGCATGTCAGCAATCGGGCCGCAAGCCGGATTCGTCTTGACTTATGCCTATTCATGGGGCAGCCGAGCGCGGTGGCTAAGGGCTCGGCAATGGCAATCAGGGGGCGATGCCCTCTCAAAGGCGCGGAGCGTGCGGACGGTTCCGGGTATCCAAAAAGCGGCCTTCAGTCGAACGTCGCCAGCGGCTCGGCGTTGATCTCGACCCACTCACAGCGACGGCTTTCGTGGTAAAAAGACTGGAAGGGCGGCGGGAACGACGGGTCGGCGAAGGCGCCGACGGGAATGGCGATCACACCGGGCTGCGTGTCGATGCGATAGTGGACGGCGGCGCCGCACTCCGGACAGAAATTGTAGATGACGCGGCCGCCCTCGTCGCCGGCGCGCGTGAACTGCTTCGCCCGCCCCTCGATCGATACATCAGCTTGCGCAAACCGGACATTGTAGCTGAAGGCGCTGCCGGTGCGGCGCTTGCAGTCGAGGCAATGGCAGACCGAGATGCGCACCGGCTCGCCCGAACAGACGGCTGAAAGCTGGCCGCAGAGACATTGCGCGCGGCGCGTGACCATTGTTTCTTCCTCCCCTTCACATCACTGCGTATCGGCGCTGGCCCTCAGTTCCGTCCGCTTCTGTTCCGAAACCATGGCTAGATCCAGCACCTTCTGCAGTTCGGCGGCATGGTGGAATGAAGGCTCGGCCTGCACGCCGCTGCGAACCGCATCGACGAAGCGCTGGTAATTGGTCGGCACCGTGCCGGCGTCGAGCACCTGCCATTTGGCGTTCTCGATATCCTCGCCGACACACGCCTTCAGTTCCGAACCCTCGAGATTGTGCACGACTTCGATGCCGCCCTTGTCGCCATAGATGCGCAGGCGCAATTCGTTGATGTGGCCGGTCGCCCAGCGGCTGGCGTGAACGACGCCAAAGGCGCCGTTGGAGAAATCCAGCGTCATGGCGAAGCTGTCATTGGCGTCGAGGTCGTATTCGCCGATACGGTTGCCTGGCGCCTTGTCGAAGGTGCGCAGCCGGCAAAACACGTGGTCGACGTCGAGTGCGGCGCCATAGCTGGCGAAATCGAGGATGTGGATGCCGACATCGCCGAGCACGCCGTTGGAGCCGTGGTCGCGCGACAGCCGCCACAGCCATTTCGGGTCGGTGCGCCAGTCGCCCCAGAATTTCGAGACCAGCCAGCTCTGTAGATAGGAGGACTCGACGTGGCGGACGGTGCCGATCTCGCCGGCCAGCACCATCTGCCGCGCCTTCTGCAAGGCAGCGACATTGCGATAGGTGAGATTGACCATGTTGACGATGCCGGCGGCCTCAGCCGCTTTGGCCATCTCGCTTGCCTTGCCGAAGTCTTCGGCCAGCGGCTTTTCGCACAGCACCGGCTTGCCGGCCGCGATCAGCGCCATGGTGGTCGGGTGGTGAATGCGGTCGGGCGTGACGTTGGCGACCGCATCGAACTCGCCCCACGCCAGCGCGTCTTCCAGCGATGTGAATCGCTTCGGTATCTTGAACCCGTCGGCAAATTCGCCAACGCGCTTTTCATCGACGTCGACAGCACCGACGATCTCGACGCCGTCGATACCGCCGAAGCGGCGGGCATGCTCCTGCGCCATCCAGCCGGTACCCAGTATCAAAAGCCGCATTCTCTGCACTCCGAGCGAATTGGTTCGATTCAATCATATGGCGCAGATACGGTCTAGGAAACCCATGCGGAAAGCCGCTGCGCCTTTTTTCCTGGACTTTGCTTTAGCGGTAGCCGGCCTCGCCCGAAACGTGCAGCTTGCCGCCGCGCTCGACGATCGGCTCCAGCGCCTTTTCGACCGGCACGTTCGGCGCCTCAAGGATCGCCGACTTGGTGCCCTGCGGATTGTGCGCCCACTTAACCGCATTGCGCAGCACCTTGTGCACATTGGCGTCGTGATAGGTCGGATAGGTCTCGTGGCCCGGGCGGAAGTAGAAGACATTGCCGGCGCCGCGGCGATAGGTCAGCCCAGAACGGAACACCTCGCCGCCCTGGAACCAGGAGATGAAGACGGTCTCCAGCGGTTCGGGCACGGCGAACTGCTCGCCATACATTTCTTCATTCTCGAGCTCGAAATATTCGCCGACGCCTTCGGCGATCGGATGGCTGGGACTGGTCGCCCAGAGCCGCTCGCGCTCACCCGCCTCGCGCCATTTCAGCGTGCAGGGCGTGCCCATCAGCCGCTTGAAGATTTTCGAGAAATGGCCGGAATGGAGAACGATCAGCCCCATGCCTTCAAAGACCCGGCGGGCGACGCGCTCGACGATCTCGTCGGCGACGGCGCCATGGTCCTTGTGGCCCCACCAGACCAGCACGTCGGTCTCGGCCAAGCGCGCCTCGGGCAGGCCATGCTCGGGCTGTTCGAGCGTGGCGGTCGAGGCGGAGATCGCCTCGTCGGCATTCAGCGCCTTGGCGATGGTCGTGTGCATGCCCTGGGGATAGAGGGCTGCGACCACCTCATTGGTCCGCTCATGGATGTTCTCGCCCCAAACGACAGCGCGTATTATCATGATGTCCTCGTGGTGAAGCCGACCCGCAGGGGTCAGTCATAATCTGCCTGGGGGTCAAAAGGGAATAGGCAGTGGGGAATAGGCAATAGGGGCAGAAAAACAAGGAACAGGCGATGGACGCTCCTGGGCCCTACTGCCTATTGCCTATTGCCTACTGCCTACTGCCTACTGCCTACTGCCTTACGCTCCCCGGCCTTCCTGAGCGACCCGCGTCAGCGGCTTGGTCAGGCGCGGCACGACGACGAGGCGCTTGATCTTGCCCTTCTTGTAGGCGGCAAGGAAGCGGGCATAGTCCTTGAAGACGACGCAGCCATTGGACTCCGCACGGCCTCCGCGCAGCATGTAGGTGTGGGCAAGCAGGCCGTCGCGGCCGTATTTGTTGCCGCCGCTGACGGGAGTGAGACGGAGCGCCTCGACGCCATGGAAGCGGGATTCGCGCAGCCGCAGATCATAGGTGTTGGGCGGCGTCGGGCCGACATTCTTCTTGTGCACGAAGCGCGGCTGGTCGACCATCGAACCCAGCCCCGAATGGGCCTCCAGCCGCGAGCCGTCCGGCATATAGACGGTCTTGGCCGAGATATCGTAGACGGCGACGCCGCCGCCCATTCCGGGCGTGGCGAACAGATCCTTGAAGGCGCGACCGACACCGCCCGCCGGGACGTCCGGCTTGGCATAGGCCAGCATCTCGCCGGCCTGTGTCTTCGACCGTTTGCCAGGCTTGATCCGGCTTGATTGGATGCTCTGGCTGTCTGGCACGCCAGGCAGTGCGGCGACCTCCGAAGTACTGCGGGGCGAGCGCGGCGACGAATTGCCCGGCGACTGGGGTGCGGGGCTCTCGGCCGTCCTGTCGGTCTGTGGCTTGGCTGCCCTGGGCTTGCTGGCTTGCCGAGCCTCGGCAGGCTGAGCGGTTTCGGCGCGTGGACGCCAACCGGGCAACGCAATGTTGTCGGGCAGATCGTCCTGCGGCGGCAGCGAAGCGACCTGAACCTCGGCCTGCTCAGGATCCTGCCCTCCGGCGATTGCTTCAACGGCCGGCGGCGGGGCCAGCATGTCAGCGTCTTCCGGCAAGCTGTTGGCCAGCGCCAGCGCCAGGCGCGATGAGCGTTCGATCTCAGCCACTTCCGGCCCAAAGCGTTCCGAGGCCGGGCCATGCTGATCGGGCAGCCGGACTTCGGCGAAACGGGCAGCGACCGGAAGGCTGGCAAGCATGAAGGGCGCATTCGAGGCCTTGGCGAAGGCGGCAGCCAGCTTTTGCGGCGACAGCTCTGCCTTGGCCACCACGCCGTCGAAGCGCATGCCGCGCGAAGTGGCGAGAGCGACGCTGGTGTTTGGCGCAATGTTTGAGGCGACACTGCTCGGGGCCACAGCGTGCGTGGCCGGCTTCAGCCGCGCCATCTTGCCGTCATGCGCGAAGTTCGCGGCGGCATGCGCGCAGCCGGCGTCGCATTGGCTGAGCAGCGAGGCCTGTGATTTTTGCGCCGAAAGCCGCGGCGCCCACGAATTGGCGAGGCTGCGGCGCGAATCGGCAAGTGCTGCGTTCGGCAGAAGCAGACTGTGCGGAAGGCTGTTGGAGGCTGCGGTGAGCGAGGTACCGAGCGAATAGAGGCCGGCCATGGTTGCCACCGACCACAGCGCCAAGGCCGCGCCGACAACCGGCACCACCACCCAGCGCTGGCCGGATCTCTTCGAAGTCAAACCCCGTTCAGGAGTATCGCCCCGGTCTTTCAAACGCAAAAACGCCATACAACCACTCTCAATCGGCATGCAGGCTTGCGACCCTCGCATCCGTGACATCCACAGTTCGCTGGTGCCCCCTGCACCTTTCGCGTCTGTTGCCGATTGAATCAAAAGATGGACAAAGTTGGTTAACCAATCCCTCCATCAGCCACCGATTATGCGGCGCCTGATACGAAAAAAAGAGCACTCCATGGTCTGCGCCACGGTAGAATGCTCTCCCTCACCCCCGCCTTGCTGCCCGTTTTTGCGATCCAAGTCAAGGAAACGCTGCGTCAGCCTGCTGCAAGCCTGTGCTGATTGCCCGCTGATCGGCCTTCTCAATCAGTTGACCTTCCGGTGGCTGGAAGGTCTATCTGCTCAGAGACGGAGACCTCCGGCGACGGAAATTTACCGATGAGAACCGGCATCACCACCGAAGAATCCGACTGCAGGTCGAACCCCTGCTGCGGCTGGCTGAGCACGGATGGATGGGGCAAGGACATGGCGCCGTGAGATGGACTGTGAAAGCGGCGCTGCTGTGGCTGGTCTGTGCCCTTACGATGGGCGCCTCCGTCGGCAGCGGACCGATCGTCACGGCCCGCCAGGCGTCGATGAAGGAGATGGCGGCGGCTGCGAAAACCATTGCCGACATGTTCGACCGCAGGCAAGCCTATGACGCGGCAGCCTTCAAGGCGGCAGCGGACACGCTGCGCGCGCGCACCGGCCCTGCCCTGATTGCCGAATTTCCGAGCGGCTCGCTTGGACCGCCTTCGCAGGCCAGGCTGGAGATCGATCAGTCACGGGCGGAATTCGAGGCCCTGGCAAATCATATCGGAACGCTGGCCGACGCTCTGGCCGCCAAGGCCGAAAGCGCGCCGGCCGTCATCACCGATGACATGCGCATGGGCACCGGCCTGGCGATGGGCGGCGGCAGCCTGCTCGGCAAGCGCTCGATTCCAGAGGAAGCCGATCCGACCAAACTGCCGGCGGAGCATATCCTGCATCTCATCCTGCAGGATTGCTCGACCTGTCATTCGAAATTCCGGCAAAAGGTACAGTGAAGCGACATTATCCGGCGGAGCATTTCTTGCTGGCCTGCGCCACAGTCACTTTGCATACAAGTAAATTCGTTTGTGCTAATATATCGAGGATCGTGCATATCCATGCATGACGAGCATCGGGAGGATGCAATGAAAACCATGAATCGCAGGTCTGCAATTGCCCTCGGTCTGACGACCGCCGCGATAGCGCCTTTGTTCACCTTGGCGGCATCGGCAAAAATCAAGAAATACGGCCCGAAAGAGGGCAAGGAGATTGCGCCCGGTGTCAGGGTGGTGGAGGTCGGCACCGGCAATGCAGACATTCCCGCCTACAAGAGCATCGCAATTATCGACGTTGTGTTTCAGCCCGGAGCACATGCTCCTCAAACCCTGATGGACAACGACATGGTGTGCACCATTACCTCAGGTGCATTCACGATCAAGAAAGCGGACAAGGAATTCAAGCTCAAGACGGGTGATATGTACACCTGCTCCAAGGGCAAGACCGATGAAGCGACGAATACAAGCAAGGAGGTCGGCGTGCATCGCATCGCCGTATTGATACCCGCATAGCAGATGGAACTCCGGCCGGACCACGCCGTCGCGAGTCCGGCCGGCCAGACGAGGCGATCTCGTTCCGTCGTCAGCGCGGCCATCTCACGCCAGCCACTCCCTGATCGCCGGGCGGGCGGGAACGGCGCGCATGTGGTCTTCGCGCTATGGCTTTGTTTGGGCATGATCTTTTGGGGAAGCTGGCTTGGTTTCAAAATCAACGGCTAGGTCGAATGGCTGATCAATCAGCGCATCCACGTGGCCAATACGGAGATCGAAACCGCACGAGTTTTGCCGGCCACCAGGCGGTGTTCGAGGCGATCGAGCGCCGCGACCCGGAAGCGGCCGGCCAAGCGATGCGGGCGCATCTGGAAAACGCCCGGAGCAAGTTCAATTCAGGGTCGGGAAGACTGGGCTAGCCAGTTGACGCGGCAGCGCTCTGGCGCAAAGCAAAAAGCCCGCCGTTCAAAGCCGGCGGGCTCCCTTCAATCATACAGCGCGATCCGGTCGTCGATAACCAGGACGACCGAATTTCGGCCTCAGCGGCTGGTTGCGCTCAGGGGGCGGGCTTCGACGGGTTTGAAGCGACCAGCGATCCGAGTTTGCCGGCTTTGGCCAGACTCGGCTTTTCGTAAGTTTTCTTCACAGAATCCCTCCTCTAACGGCATCAATTTCCTCTGCCGGGCCTGTTTTGTCAAATCTGGCAGCAGTCCGTCACAGGTCCCGGCGGCAATTCGTGCCCTTACGCCGGCTCGCGCTTGAGCGCCTGCGCCATGCAGTGAATGCCGCCGCCGGTCTTGGAAATCTCGCTCATGTCGACGGCAGCAACCTCGAAGCCGCGTGCCTTGAGCTGGCCGATCAGCGACTGGCTCGACGTCGGCGCGATCACCCTGTCCTTGCCAAGCGACATGAAGTTGCAGCCGAGCGCCATCGTGTCCTGGAACGGCACGTCGATGATCTCGTGGCCCTTGCCCTTCAGCCAGTCGACGATGCCGGGCTCGGTGCAGGCGAGACACACCGCGGTGAGTTTTTCGGCGATCGGCACCACCATCAGGTCGATATGGACGTAATATTCGTCGATGAAGGCGAGGCGCGTTTCCCAGCCTTCCTTTTCGAACCAGTCCTGCACCTGGCGGGCGCCCTCTTCCTGCGTGCGGGCGCTGCCGCAGCCGATCAGCACCACGCCCTCCTCGATGACGTTGAAGTCGCCGCCTTCGAAGGTGCCAGCCGTGACCATGTCGTAGATCGGGATGCCGAGCTTTTCATAGGTGCGGATGGCGGCATAGTTCTCGCCGCGCCGCCACCAATTGGCCATGGCGGTGATGAAGGCGCCGTAGGGCGTCATGACGCTGGAGTCTCTGGAATAGACCTGCATCGGCAGTTCCGGCGTCGGCTCGTGCCAGTGGATGTTGACGCCGAAATGCTCATAGGCGGCGACGAGGTCCTTGTGCTGCGCCTGGGCGATCTGAACGTTGCAGGGCGCTTCGCGCAAATGCTTGCGCGAGAGCGAGCTGGTCGAGAGGTGGCGCAGGAAGTTTGGCGAGCCGAGCAACACGTCTGTCAGCACGTCGGTCTCGTTGGCAAAGCCCCATGATGTCAGCGGCTTGGTGCCGCCGGCGGGGTTGCGGCGCTGCAGCGAAAACGGCTCGGCGACGATGCGATCATGGACGGTCATAAGGTTCTCCTCGATTTGACTATGCAGCTTTGATTGGATTGGCTGCTCGGAATCCACCAATCGCGTCCGCGCGCGGTGGTGACATATTCCGGCCAGCGGAAATTGATCGGCGGGTCATAGTCGCAAAGCGGCGCGATCCAGTTGGAGCCACCAATGCCGCCGCCGGTGCGGGTGACGAATTCGTCCATGGCCGCATCGCGCGCGGCCTTGTCCTCGAGCAGGCGGAGGGCTGCAAGCGCAATCGTCTTGGCGGCGCAGATGACCATCGGGTCGATGGTGGCCGAGATACCGCCCAGCGCGTTCATCGCCCAGGATGGATAGGCATGGCCATTCGCGGAGCGCAGCGCCGGGCGGGCGACATAGAAGCGTGCGGTCGGCGTGTGCCACGACATGTCGGTGTAGTCGTCGGAGGTCGAGTTGATCTGCGACGGAGGCAAATCGCGGCGCAGGATTGCCTCGGCCTCTTGCGGCGCAACCAGCCGCTCCATCTCGTCGATGAAAGGGTTGTCGGTCGCGGTGCCGCCGGCATTGACCTGGACCTCGCGACCGATCGCTTTCGCCGCCTCGTCCCAGCTCGGAGCGCCAACGGTGGACAGCGCCTCATAGGCAATCCCCGCCATGGCGTGATTGGCGAGGCCCGGCCGCGACTTCGACACCCAATGGCGCTCATAGCGACAACCGCTGATCGCCGCGGCCGCGGCCGCATTACGGTCGAGCACCGCGGTGACCTGCTCTGCCATGGCAATGGTCGGCACGCGGATCATGTACTGGATCTCGGCCAGCCCCGCCGGCAGATTGTCGGCGGTCGCCTGCCCGGCGGTGAGGATCGCCTCGCTGATCGACCAGCCGCCCTGGTGAGGCAGCATGGAATCGCGCAGCGCCTTGGAGGTCATGTACATCGCCATCAGCGCGTCATTGGCACCGGGCGCCCGCACCGCCGAATGCGCCTGCGGGATCGGCGCGCCATCGCTTGCGCGAACCCAGTTTTCGGGTTCGTCGCAGACAAAACGGTAGATCATCGCGTAGGCCGCGCCGCAATGCGTGTCCCAGCGCGCCGTGTTGCAGAGCGGCAGCATATAGAAGGGGTGGAAGGAGATCATGCCGGCAAGGCCGTCATAGTAGCCCTTGGCCGCATGGATCGGCTTCGAGCCCCTGACCTTCTCGGCCGGCTCGCCGGTGAAGCGCAACGTCCCCTCGATGCCGTGGCGTTGCATTGCCGCCTTGGTGGCGAGAAGTCCGCCGAGGCCGGCAATGCCAAGCCCGGAATGCGGATCGGTGTGGCCGCCGGCCTCGCTGCCGAGGCCCGGCCGCGATCGCTTCACCGTTGCCGCGTCCTGGCAGTTGCCAGGCACGGCGTCGTATTCGCCGTACATGCCGATGGTCGGCCCCGGGCCATTCGTCCAGTGGGCGCAAAAGGCGGTCGGCATGCCGGCCGACCCTTCCTCGACCGAAAAGCCCTCATGCTTCAGCCGCGCGACATACCAGGCCGCCGACTGGTATTCGCGCCAGGCTGTTTCGCCGAAATCGAAAATGGTGCGCGTCCACGCCGACAGCGACGGCTGGATGCCATCGAGACAGGCAAGCGCGGTGGCTTGCGCCGAGGTCGTCACCGGTTTCTCCATGCGGCCCAAGAAAGCAGTGAAGCGGCATTGCAAAAAGTGATATGTTTTTCCGGTTCATGCAAATTCGGTTCACCTGAGGCCTCTTGCGAATACCTTCCACACAGGCGTTGCGCGCCCTCGACAGTTTTGCCCGTCACGGCAGCGTCTGGCGCGCAGCCGATGAACTGCATTTGACCCGCAGCGCCGTCAGCCATCAGTTGCGGCTGCTCGAACGCGACCTCGGCTTCGACCTGCTGGAGCGCATCGGCAAGGGCGTGGCGCTGACACCGCGCGGCCAGCGCTATGCCGCCGATGTGAGAAAGGCGCTGACGGTGCTCGGCGATGCGGTGACGCGCCAGGCCGGCACGGGCGTCGGCGGCTCGTTCGCCGTTTCCTGCACGCCCGGCTTCGCCTCTCTGTTTTTATGCACGCATATCGGCGAGTTCCGGCAAATGTATCCGGACGTGGCGCTGTCGATCCTGACGCCGCGGCGGCTGGACGATGTCAGCAATCCGGACGCCGATGCGTTCATTGCCTTCGGCGTCGGCAACTGGCCGAACCGCTCGGTGGAGTTGCTGTGCGAAATCTCGTTCACGCCACTTTGCAGCCCGACACTGCTCAACAAGGTCGGCGGCTTTTCAAAACCGGCCGACGTGCTGCGCGCCAATCTCCTGCATCTCGGCGACACCGAGGACTGGGCGCGCTGGCTGGCGCTGTCCAAGGTGGAAAACCCCGACACCGAAGGCGGCATCTTCTTCTCGGACATGAACCTCGTTTTTTCCGCGGCGATCGCCGGCCAGGGCATCGCCATGGGCGACGAGTTGACCAGCCGCCGCGCGCTCAGCGAAGGCCGTCTGGTGCGCCCCTTCGATATCGCGATCCCCTCGCCGCGCTCGTATTTCCTGGTGTCGGAACATGCCAAGGCCAGCCACCCGGTGCTGGAAGCATTCAATGGGTGGTTGAGGTCGAAGCTGTCGGAGAACCGGATCAGCCCGTACTAGCCTCCCATCCGTGAATCAAATTTGCCGATCAGGCGAAAACTATTCGGTTGCGGTGAGCCGGGGCCCTGCCCTACGCTCAAGCCACGACCAAGGAAGAGGCAGGATGCAGCAACCCGGCCGGGCCGCAGAGATCAAGGCAATCGGGATCGGCAAGAGCTTCGGCTCGTTCCGGGCGCTGGACGACCTGACGCTCAATATCGGCCGTGGCGAGTTTTTGACGCTGCTCGGCCCCTCCGGCTCGGGCAAGACCACCTTCCTGATGATCCTGGCAGGCTTCGTGCAACCGACCGCCGGCAAGCTTTTCAGCGACGGTTTCGACATCACCGATCGGCCGGCAGAGCAGCGCGCCGCCGGCATGGTGTTCCAAGGCTATGCGCTGTTTCCGCATATGTCGGTCGAGGCCAACATCGCCTTCCCGCTCAAGGTGCGCAAGAAATCGGCCTCCGAGATCAAACGCCGCGTCGCCGAGATGATCGAGCGCGTCGGGCTGAAGGGCCATGAGACGAAACTGCCGGCGCAGCTTTCCGGCGGCCAGCAGCAGCGCGTGGCACTGGCGCGCGCGCTGGTGTTCGAACCCGGCGTGCTGCTCCTCGACGAACCCTTCTCGGCACTGGACAAGGGCCTGCGCGGCCAGATGCAGGCCGAAATGAAGCGGCTGCATCAGGAGACCGGCACCACCTTCGTCTTCGTCACCCACGACCAGAGCGAGGCGCTGGCGCTGTCGTCGCGCGTCGCCATCTTCAACCATGGCAAATTGCTGCAGGTCGGAGCGCCGGACGAGGTGTATGACCGGCCGGCCAACCGCTTCGTCGCCGAGTTCCTGGGCGAGATCAACATGCTGCCGTTGAAGGGGGTCAAGCCCGCCGACAATGGCTCGACGGGCCTCTGCGAGGACCGCGCGGTCAACATGCTCTGCAAGGCCGAGAAAGTCCGTGGCGATGCGATCCTGGCGATCCGGCCCGAGCATATGTCGATCGCGCGCGAAGCCGCCGCCGGCGAGAATGGCATCGCCGCCACCGCCATCGGCTCGACCTATCTGGGTGCGGCGACCAAACTCGATCTGACGACGCGCCAGGGCGCCAAGGTGACCGTCTCGGTGCCGAACGAGGTCGCGGCGGCGGCGCTGAGCAAAGGCAATTCCGTCTGGCTGACCTGGCCGGCGGAAAAGGGTTTCCTCCTTCCGGACGGAGGATGACGACGAGAACGGCGAAGTCTTCCAGCAAAGAATCTGGAGCGCGCCATAACCACCGGAACCAACAACGAAAAAGGGGAACTAAAATGACAAACCAAAGCAAAAAACAAGCCATGGACGGGCTATCCGCCCGGGCTGTGCGCGGCGAGATTTCGCGCCGGCAATTCACCCAGCTTGCAGCCCTCGTGCTGGCCGGCACACCGATGCTGCTGCGCTCGACCGGTGCCTTTGCGCAGGCCAAGGAGCTGGTGCTGGTCAACTGGGGTGGCGATGCCCTTACCGCTTATGACGCCGCCTACGGCCAGGCCTTCACCAAGGAAACCGGCATCACCGTCAAGATGGACGGCTCGGGCCCGACCGAAGGCGCGATTGCCGCACAGTTCAAGAGCGGCGCGCCGACCTGGGATCTGGTCGACGTCGACCCGTTCTCGGCAATCACGCTCGGCGCCCAGGGTGCGCTCGAGCCGATCGACTACGCCATCGTCGACAAGAAGAAGATGCGCGAGGGGTTCGGCTGGGAATACGCGGCGTCGACCTATTTCTTCTCCTATGTGATCGCCTATGATTCCGAGAAATACGGCAAGGACGCCCCGACCGGCATGGCCGACTTCTTCGACGTGAAGAAGTTTCCTGGCAAGCGCTCGCTCTACAAATGGGGCGTGTCGAGCTGGGAAGCAGCGCTGCTCGCCGACGGCATCGCGCCGGCATCGCTCTACCCGCTCGACCTGAAGCGCGCGCATGACAAGATCGCCGCCTTCAAGGAAAACGTCGTGGCCTATTGGGGCGGCGGCGCCGAAAGCCAGAGCGTGCTGCTCAACGGCGAAGCCTCGATGGCGATCGTGTGGTCGACCCGCGCCTCGCTGATCGAGCAGGATTCCGGCGGCAAGATCAAGTTCATCTGGGATCAGGGCCTGATTTCGCCCGGCGCGCTGGCCGTGCTCAAGGGCAACCCCGGCGGCAAGGACGCAGCGATGAAGTTCATCGCCAGCGCCCAGGATCCGGAGAAGCAACTGGTGATGTTCGACAAGCTTGGACAAGGTCCGGCCAATCCGGCCGCCGATGCGCTGATCCCCGCCGACAAGAAGCGCATCAACCCGGTCGATCCCGAAAACATGAAGAAGCAGATCGCGCTCGACATGGATTGGTACGCCAAGAATTACGGGGCAGCACTCGACGAATACACCAAGATCATCTCGGCCTGACCAGGCCGGGCACGAGCTTCGATGAGAGGCGCCCTCTCCGACAGGATGGGCGCGGCGGTGCTGATGGCGCCGCTGCTCCTGTTCCTTGTGCTGGCCTACGCCTGGCCGTTCCTCGGCGTCGTCAAGTGGAGTGTCACCTTGCCGACACCGGGGCTCGGCCAGTATGGCGCGCTCGCCACCGATGCCCTGGTGCAGTCTGTGTTCATCCGCACGCTGCGCATCGCGCTGATCGTCACCGTGGTTTCCGTGGCGGCGGCATACGCCATCACCATGGTTTGGGTGCGCGGCAGCCCGGCACAGCGCATAATCGCTGAATTCTGCATTCTCGTCCCCTTCTGGATCTCGGTGCTGACCCGCGCCTTCGGCTGGGTGGCGCTTTTGTCCAACCGCGGCCTGATCAACACCTGGCTGCAATCGATCGGCTTCATCTCCGAGCCGCTGGCGCTGGTGCGCAACGAGTTCGGCGTCATCGTCGGCATGACGCATTTCCTCATTCCCTTCGCGGTGTTCCCGCTGGCCTCCGCCATGCGCAGCCTCGACGAGCGCGTGCTGCTCGCGGCGCGCGGGCTCGGCTCCAGCCGCATGCGCACCTTCTGGACCGTGTTCGTGCCGATGACGCGCTCCGGCATCATCGGTTCGGCGATGATCGTGTTCGTCTTCTCGCTCGGCTTCTTCGTCACGCCGGCGATCCTCGGCGGCGGCCGCAGCGTGATGATCGCCGAGCTGATCTATCTCCGCATCTTCCAGAGTCCCGACTGGGGACTGGGTGCGGCGATCAGCGTCGTGCTGGTGCTGTTCGTCGGCGCGCTCATGGCGCTGCTGTTCCGCTATGTCAGACCGAAGCAACTGATCTGATGCCGACCTATCGCCCCGGTCCCGTCTCGCTGATCCTCGCCGTGCTGGTGGCGCTGTTCCTGCTGCTGCCGCTGTTGGCGGTCATCCCGGTGTCGCTGACGCCAAGCCGCATGCTGGCGATGCCGACGGGCGAGCTGTCGCTGCGCCACTACCGCGCGCTGATCGAGGATCCGCGCTGGCTCGACGCCATCCTGCTGTCGATCCGCATCGGCATCGTCAGCAGCGTCATCTCCACCGTGCTGGCGCTGTGCTTCAGCCTTGGCGTCTGGATGTTCCAGCCGCGCTTCACGGCCACCCTTGTCGGCTTCGTGCTGTTGCCGATGGTGGTGCCGCCGGTGGTCTCGGCGATCACGCTCTACTTCCTGCTGACGTCGATCTCGGGCATGAGCTCGTTCTTCGGCTACGACACCTGGCTTGGCGTCGCCATGGCGCATTCGGTGATGACGGTGCCTTTCGCCACGGTGCTGATCCTGGTCTCGCTCAGCCAGCTCGACCGCCGCATCGACCTTGCCGCGCGCGGCCTTGGCGCCGGTGTGTGGGAGCGCGCCACGCGCATCATCATGCCCAACATCAAGTTCGGCATCGTCACCGCCGCGCTGCTGTCCTTCGTGCTGTCCTGGGAAGAGATCGGCGTCACGCTGTTCATCACCTCTGTCAACGCCATCACGCTGCCGCGGCTGATGTGGATGGGCCTGCGCGACAACATCGACCCGGCGATCGCCGCGCTCTCGGTGATCCTGATCATCATCACTGTGCTGGTGCTGGCGGTGCGGACGGTGGTGGTGAAGATGCGCGGCGGGCACTGAGCCAAGGTGGCCAACAACGGCGATAGCCCAGCCGCTGTGTGAAGGGCGTTACGGACGGTAAGCGCCGGGTACATTACGCGGCGTCATGGGAAACCTGCCGCTGGTGACATTTGCCTTCGTGTCGGTGCTCGGAATGGCGGTTCCGGGACCGGACGTCGTGCTCGCCATTACCAACGGCTCCCGCTACGGTTTTCGACGCGCGTTTCTCGGCATGGCCGGCGTCGTACTGTCTGATTTCGTTCTTATCAGCATCGTCGCGCTGGGCTTCGGCGCTCTTCTGCTGGCTTCGGAATTCTATCTCTCGGCTCTCAGGATGTTCGGCGCGGGCTATCTGCTTTTCGTCGCCATCGGTACCCTGCGCACAGCATCCCGACCTTCGTTCAACCCTAACCTTCCCGAAACACGCCATTCAGCCAAGGCACTCATTGGGCGCTGCTTCCTGGTGGCGGTCACAAATCCGGCGGCCTGGCTGCTTTTCCCCGCGATCCTGCCGCATTTTGTCCGCGTGGATGAGCCGATCGCGATCCAGTATGGCATCCTGGCCATTATCGCCGCGCTTGCCGATGTGTTTGTGCTGACGTTTTACGCAGCCCTTGGCGCGCGGGCTGCAAGGCTTCTGGCTGGGCCAAACGCCGTGTGGATCGACCGGTTTTACGGTATCGCCCTGCTTGGTCTTTCGAGCACTTTGATCCTGCAATCCCTCGGCCATCTTAGATAGTCGACACAGGAACACACAGGCCCGGATTTTAGCAATCGGCCCGCAATCAGCTTGCGAAGAATCTCGACAGCCTTGCCGCCGTGGCTTCGGGGTGCTCTTCCGGGAAGAAATGCCCACCCTTGACCGAGCCGCCTTCGACGTTATCAGCCCATTGCCGCCAGATCGCCAACGGGCCGCCCTCCTCCGCATACCAGTTTTCCAACCCACCCTCGCCGCTCCAGAGCGCAAGCAGCGGGCATCTGATGCGACGGCCGTCAGCCTGGTCCTGCGCGTCGTGCTCGCGGTCGATGCCTGCGGCGGCGCGATATTCTTGGCAAATGGCGTGGACATGGGCGGGATCACGCAGCGCCTCGATATAGGCGGCCCTGACCTCATCGGGAAAAGCATCTGGAGCCGAGCCCCAGCCGGTGATCGCATTGTCGATGACTACATCCGGTGCGGCAGCCAGAAGGCGTTCCGGCAGCGGATCGGGCTGGGCAAGCAGGCTCCACGGCCAGAAGGCCAGCGCCAGCCTGGCATCAGCACGATCCCAGGCGGAGGCCGTGGGGATGACGTCGAGAACGGCGACCTTCGACACGGTTTCGGGATGGTCGAGCGCCAGCCGGTAGGCGACGCGGCCGCCACGGTCATGGCCGGCAACCGTGAAGCGGCCGAAGCCGAGAACGTCCATAACCTGCACCATGTCGCGCGCCATGGCCCGTTTGGAATAGGCGGCATGATCGGCTCCGGAAGCCGGACAGCCGCTTTGGCCGTAGCCTCTCAGATCGGCGGCAACCACGCTGAAGTGCGGCGC
This sequence comes from Mesorhizobium sp. P160187, assembly GCF_057766425.1. Classification (NCBI taxonomy): domain Bacteria; kingdom Pseudomonadati; phylum Pseudomonadota; class Alphaproteobacteria; order Hyphomicrobiales; family Phyllobacteriaceae; genus Mesorhizobium; species Mesorhizobium sp. P160187. Next base: position 904,578 of record NZ_JBYMDX010000005.1, on the reverse strand, counting down.
CAATGCCACGGCGATGTCCCGCCACATAACATGCGTTTCGGGAAAGCCATGCAGGAGCAGCAGCGGCGGCCCTGAGCCACCGGCCCTGACGAAGATCGATGTCTCCTCCATTTGAACGGTCCTGGCGTCAAAGCCCGCAAACATCAGCTGCCGCCAACCATTCCGTGGCTGGAACGGATTCGCAGCACCTGGACACCCTTCGGCAATTCGATCAGGAACTCCTTGTCGCGGTCGAGATGGTGGATGCTTTGCGGATCGCCGCCGGTAAAGGCGGCCATCGCCTCGACGTTCTCCCAATAGGAGATGGTGATGAATTCCGAATGCGTCGGCGTGTCCTCGCGAAAAGTCTGCACGCCCAGCGCTTTCTCGATCAGCGGCTTGATACCGGCCTCGTAATTGTAGCGCTCATAGGCGTCGGCCTTGTCAGGCAAGGTCCTGCCGCGCCAGATGCGCGCAATCGTCGGGGTTTTCGGTGCCATCTGCCATAAACACCTGAGCGCCGGCCGTGTTCCGAACATCTCGACTCGTGGCAGCCGGATCGCCGCCCGAACCTGCGAGCAGGGGCCGGCCAAGTTGACTAGCTGTCGCGGTCAATGCACAAGGAGCCATGGTCTGAGGGCGGGACGGTGACGCATCGGTCTGCAAAACCGACGTAGTGGGTTCAATTCCCACTCAGGCCTCAACACTATCTCTTTGAAGTTGTTGGCGATCCCGACAGGATTCGAACCTGTGACCATCGGCTTAGAAGGCCGGTGCTCTATCCAGCTGAGCTACGGGACCGCTGGCCGGCATTTGATATCTTGGCCGGCTGATGTCTATGTGCCAGGCGCTGACCGGCGGTCAATGCGTCCAGGGTATCCTGCGGTCATAGCGGAAATTTTCCGCATAGGAAATCTGCCGGCGCTTGGTCTCTTTCGGCTCCTCGACACGGAAGGCCAGCCCCTGCTTTTCGGCATAGGCCACCGCTTCTTCCCTGGTGTCGAAGGTCAGCCTGATCTGGCTCAGCATGTCGCCCGATGTGGTGTAGCCCATCAGCGGGTCGATCTTCTTGCGTTGGGCGGGATCGAATTCCAGCACCCAATGGCCGGTCTTGGCCTTGCCGGACTGCATCGCGGTTTTGGCTGGGCTGAAAATTCGCGCGGACATGGGCACCTCGTAGCTGCGTTGGCGGTAGCGCCGCCTTATTTCAGTCAATACTGTGCAACACTGCCGACGGCAAGGCCGAAGCGGCCTGCAACCAGGCCGCTTCGGCAGCGGCATCGGCCCGATACACTGGCGTAGCATCAAAAGTCATGGTCATGATGGCGACACAAAGAGGCATGGACGCAGGGATTTTGCACGCCGAGGCCGACAGCCAAGCGATTTTCGACGGCGCGATCGTGATCGGCGCCGGGGCAGCCGGCTTGACCGCAGCCCATGCGCTGCTCAAGACCGGCGTGCCTGTGATGGTGTTGGAAAAGGAAGCCCGGCTGGCCGAGCCATGGCACGGGCGGCACGAGCGACTGCATCTCAACACGCATCGCGACCTTTCGGCGCTGCCGGGCGTTTCCTTTCCTGCCGGCACCCCTGCCTTTCCGCACCGAAACACCATCATCGGCCATTTGAACGAATTCCACGCCATGCACCGGCTGCCGGTCGAGTTCGGCATTGCGGTCGAGGAGATAGGCTTCGAGGGCGACCACTGGCTTGTGCGGACCAGTGCCGGGCCGCGGCTGGCGCGCCATGTCGTCATCGCCACCGGGCGCGACCGGCAGCCCTTCATTCCGGCCTGGAAAGGCATGAAGGCCTTTGCCGGACGCATCATCCATTCGGCCGCATTCGGTAACGCCAAGGCCTATGCGGGCAAGAAAGTGCTGGTCGTCGGCGCCGGCAATTCCGGCTTCGACGTGCTCAATCACCTGGTGGCAGCCGGCACCGGACAGATCTGGCTGTCGGCGCGCAACGGTCCGGCACTGCTGCCCAAGCGCCTCGGCCAGATCGCCGTCCATCGGTTTTCGCCGATCCTGGCGCGGCTGCCGTTCAAGCTCGCCGATGCGGTGATGGCGGCGACGCAGCGATGGGCCTTCGGCGACCTCACGGCCTACGGCGTGCCGCCGACGCCTTCGGGCGGCGCAAGCCGGCTGGCGTCGGATTATACCGCCATCGCCACCGATGACGGCGCGGTCGATGCCATCAAGGACGGCAGGATCATCGTCTTGCCAACCGTGCGGGAATTTACCCGCGACACGGTCGTTTTCGACGATGGCGCGACGATCCAGCCGGATATCGTCATCGCCGCGACCGGCTACCGCACCGGGCTCGAGGCCATGCTGGGCAAGCTCGGCGTGCTCGACGAAAAGGGCGTGCCGCTGTTCAACGGCGCGGACAGCGACCCGAAACTGCCGGGCCTGTGGTTCACCGGCATGCGGCCAAGCATCCGCGGCTGCTTCGCCAATGCCCGCATCCAGGCCAAGGCGATCGCAGCCAGGATTGCACGGGAGCGCAGACCGCCAAGCCCCGTTTGACGATTTAGGGGTTGCGCGACAGGGTCCGGAACCGTATACGCCGCAGGGCCTCGGAGTGTAGCGCAGCCTGGTAGCGCATCTGGTTTGGGACCAGAGGGTCGGGAGTTCGAATCTCTCCACTCCGACCATTTTTTCCCACAAAGCCAGTCCTTGCCCAAGGTCACTCCCAAGGTCGCCAATGGCTGCCTCGCCGGTAGCGCATGGCGGCACGCATTGCCCAAGCAGCAGCCGCTCGCCGATCGGACCCTACATTGGAACACCAGTTCGCTCCGAGAGTTGTGTATGTTCAACCAAGGAGCCAACAATGAAAACCCTTCTCATCGCCTCGATGATCGCGTTCGCCGGAACGGCGGCTTTGATCGCACCGGCGCAAGCCGCCAGTCTGACTATCCAGTCCGATGACGACGATCAATATTCGTCCGACGATGGCGATATACAGATTCGTCGCCATCACCAGCGCCACAAAGACTATAGCGACGATTATGGCGACGACTACAGCGACAACCAGGATGGCCAATGGCGGCGCCACCACCGCCATCACCGCTGCCATATCGAACTGGTCAGGCACTGGCGCCATCACCACAGGGTCGTCGAAGAGGTCAGGGTCTGCGGCTGATCCGGTCGCTTCGGACCGAGTTGGCGGCCGGAGCACCAATCTGACCTAAAGCGCGAACGGACTCACGCGACGCGCTTGAGGTCTTGTTTGATGCATGTGGTTCTCTCAAAACCGGGGCCACTTGAGCGACATGCATCAGGCGCCGGTATCATCGACAGCATCCCTTCTGCGGGTTTGGCTGAAAATCCGACGCAGGGATAATCCCCCCGCTTCCACCTCTACCGCCGGTCTAAAAGCACGTCGCGCTGAAACGTATCCAGGTGATGCATGTCGTTCTGTCAAAACCGGGACCACTTTTGAGCGACATGCATTAGACTCCGGGCAAAGGGGAGATTCTGGATGCTTGGTCTCGAGGCATGGCTTTCGCTGATTGGCCCTGCCTACTTCGCCTTGATCGGCATCACGGTTCCGTTCGTCGTAGTCTGGGCCATTATCTGTGCAGCCCTGTGGATCTGGAACAACCGGCCGAGCAAGAGGCAAGGCCCTCCCCGCTCGTGGCCCGCCAGCGTGCTGTTCTTTGTCGTCGTTGCCGCGTGCTACGTGGCAGCGCATACGGTGGTCTATCTGCTGGTCCGGTATCTGGCGGCGTTGTGGGCATAAACGTAGCTCTATAGAGCGCTCTCGATATCGGTCTTCGAAAAATCGTCGCCAACATAGAGCAAGCGGCAGGCTCGATCCTTTGCCACTTCATAGGCAAAGCAATCGCCGAAATTGAGCCCGGCCGGATGAATACCCTTGCCCCATCGCCCATACGCCTCGGCTATGCGCCGGCCAGAGGCTGGTGTCACCGCCGTGACCTCGAAGCCGAGCCCGTCGATCAGGCCGGCCATTTCCTCACCGACATTGCGCCTATCCGCCACGATCAGCGCCTCGGCCACTGTGCCAGCCGAGATCAGAATATCGTCTTCGGCTTCCAGCGCCGCAATGCAGGCACTGGATTGAGGTTCGGCAAAAACGATCGCCATCAGGGCCGAGGTATCGACCACGATCATTCGGGCAGGCCATCAGCGCCATAGAGGAAATCCTGACTGCGCGCTGCATCCGGCCCGGCCTTCGCCTTGGCAGCGCCGGATGCTCGCATTGCCTCCAGCAATGCCCGGCGGCCTTTCCTGTCAGGGGCAGCCTTCACGGGAACAAGGCGCACGGCTGCATGACCATGGCGGGTCAGGATAATTTCATCCCCAGCCTCGGCACGACGCACCAGTTCGGTGAGCTGCCCCTTGGCGTCTGTAACGGATACCTGCATTGACCACTCCTTTATGGACCATGCTCTGGTCCATACTCAAAAAGTAGACCATCTAATGGTCCATTTCAATGCAGGACGATGAGATGCGGCTTGGTGAAGTCTGAATGACAGCTGGCGCGCAATCGTAGGCCTTGCGGCGATTCTATCTGAAGGTAAGCTCGCCGGGCGAGAACCCCAATCATCACTCCCGGCGAGCCTACAACCCGATCAGGAACGCGATCAGGACCGGGGTCAGCCGGCAAACGCAGTGTTGCAAGATGGATGCCAGAGGTTTCTTCTCGAAATGGGACAGGAGCGGAGTCTTCTCCTTCCACTGCCTACACCTCGAACTCGCCCTGCCCTTCGTCCATTGCGCTGACGGTTTCGGCGGCGAGCGCCCTGGTGATCGGCGTCTTGCGCTCGAGCGCGGTGCGGTCGAGGCGCTCGACCACGCGCATGGCGGTGGCCAGCGAGCGCTCGATGCGGCGCACCAGATATTGCACGACATGCGGCTCGACCTCGACCTGGCGGTCGGCGAAGAGTTTGGTGATGACACCGGCCAGAAGCAAATCGTCCGGCTCATGGATCTCGACGGTTGCCGCCGCCTTCAGCCGCGAGGCAAGATCGGGCAACGTCACCCTCCAGGCGGCGGGGAAGCGCCGCGCCGTCAACAGCAAGGTGGCCCCGGCGCCGCGCACTTCATTGATGAGATGGAACAGGCCCGCCTCGTCGATGGCTGTCTTGTCGACATCGTCGATCAGCGCGGGCCTGCCGCCAAGCCCGGTGATGGCATTGCCGATGCGCTGGGCATCGACCGCCACAGCGTTGGCCCGCGCCTGCCAGATCGAGCCCAGATGTGTCTTGCCGGAACCGGCCGGGCCAGCGAGCACGATCACCGGCGACGGCCAGTCCGGCCAGCGATCGACAAGGGCTGCCGCCTCGCGGTTGGTGGCCGACACCACCAACTCGTCGCGCGAGTAGCCGGTGCCGTGGCCAAGGTCGAGCGGCAGTTGGCGCGGCGGTTCGGTCTTATGATCCGTCACGTTCAGCCGCGCGGCGACCGGTGGCCGCCGCCGCGAGCGGCGGGCAGCGGCGGGACGGGCTCGGTGGAGTGTCCCTTGTAGAGCGGCGATTCGAGATAGCGGGCAATGGCAAACCGCACCAGCACGGCAACCGCCGCCGAAGCAGGAACGGCGATCAAAAGGCCGACGAAGCCGAACAGGGCGCCGAAAGCGAACAGCGCAAACATCAGCCAGACCGGGTGCAGGCCGACGCTTTTTCCGACCAATCTGGGCTGCAGGATGTTGCCTTCGATGAACTGGCCGATGAAGAACACCACGGCGACAGCAACGATCATGGTCCAGTCCGGCCAGAACTGGACGAAGGCGACGCCGACGGCCAGGACCAGTCCGGTCAGCGAGCCGACATAAGGGATGAACGAGATCAGCCCGGCGAAGAGGCCGATGAGGATGGCGAAATTCAGCCCGGTCAGCGTCAGGCCGGTGGCATACATGCCGCCGAGCACCAGGCACAGCGTGCCCTGGCCGCGCACGAAGCCGGCGGTCGCGGTGTTGATGTCCCTGGAGATCGCCCTGACCGTCCCGACATAATCGCGCGGCACCCAGCTGTCGACGACCGCCACCATGCGATCCCAGTCGAGCAGCATGTAGAAAGCGACAACCGGAGTGACCACGAACAGGCTGACCACCGACACCAGAGCAACGCCGGAACTCCAGATCGAGGTGAAGACGGTGCTCAGCAGGCCGAAACCGGACGTGAGCAGCGAATTCAGCCCGTCGCGCAGGCCATTGGCATTGACGCCGAATTTCTGCTCCAGCCATTTCGGATCGAAGCTGGTGATCAGCGACTGCAGCCGGGTCAGATATTCCGGCAGCTTGCTGGCGAAATCGGCCATCTGCGTGGCCAGTACCGGAACCAGGATGACGAAGGCCAGCACCAAAAGGACGATGAAGGCAATCAGGATGACCACCGTCGCCATCAGCCGGGAGAGGCCGAGGCGTTGCAGCCGGTCGGCGACCGGGTCGAGAAAATAGGCCAGCACCATGCCGGCAACGAACGGCAACAGGATGCTGGAAAAAATGTAGAGGAACAGCGCCAGGAAGATTGCCGTGCCCAGCCAGAAGAAAATCTGGCGGCGAAACGCCAGGGACGCAGCCGCGTCTGCTAACGCGGCAGTCGCGGCATTCTTGTCAACTACCCGGGGTGGAGCCTTCGCCATAGCCGCTCATATGCCTCAGCCAAGCCACGAGATAGGCCGCGGCCGAAGCCACGGTCAAGACCCCGGACAGCAATATGAGCGCAGGCCTGAGCGGGTCGAGGTGGAGGCCAAGGGCAAGTTCGCCCAGCACCACGGCGCCAGCACGATCTGGGCGGCGGTGTTGGCCTTCGACACATAGAGCGGCTTCATCTCGACCGGATGCGCCATGACCGTGGACAAAAGCACGGCGCAGATGATCAGCGCATCGCGTGACACCATGGTCACCACCAGCCACAGCGGCAATTGCCCGATGAAGCCCATGACCACGAACACCGAGACCAGAAGCACCTTGTCGGCCATCGGATCGAGATAGGCGCCGAGTTTCGAATGCTGGTTGAAGCGGCGGGCGATGAAGCCGTCGACGCCATCGGAAATTCCGGCAACGAGAAATCCGGCAAAGGCCCAGTCCCAGCGCATGTTCAGCATCGCCAGCACCAGCACGAAGCGCAGGATGGTGACGAGGTTGGGAATGGTCAAAGGCATGTCCCGCCATGCTTGTTCTGCAGATAGATGATGGAGATGGATTGTGGCTGCAAGGACCAGCGGTGAAGGGGCGACTGTCCACGTATTTATCTTGGGCAAAAGCCCGGTATCCTGTCGTCATCCTTGCCCCCCGAAACCATTCATGCGAAGAGCCGCCGAGGGAAACAGGGATGCGCCGACGATGAGCAAGGGCGACCGGGCCAAGCGCAAGAACGGGCTCACCTATGCCGAGGCGGGCGTCGACATCGATGCCGGCAACCTCATGGTCGAGAAGATCAAGCCGCTGGTGCGCGCGACGCGCCGGCCGGGCGCCGATGGCGAGATCGGCGGTTTTGGCGGCCTGTTCGACCTCAAGGCGGCGGGTTTCACGGATCCGGTGCTGGTCGCCGCCAATGACGGCGTCGGCACCAAGCTGAAGATCGCCATCGATGCCGGCAAGCACGACACGATCGGCATCGACCTCGTCGCCATGTGCGTCAACGACATCGTCGTGCAGGGCGCCGAGCCACTGTTCTTCCTCGACTATTTTGCCACCGGCAAGCTCGATCCCGACCAGGGGTCGGCAATCGTCGGCGGCATAGCAATCGGCTGCCGACAGGCCGGCTGCGCGCTGATCGGCGGCGAGACGGCCGAAATGCCCGGAATGTATAACGACAAGGATTACGACCTTGCCGGCTTCGCCGTCGGTGCGGCCGAACGCGGCCAGTTGCTGCCGACAGACGATATCGTCGAAGGCGACGTGCTGCTGGGGCTGGCTTCCTCGGGCCTGCATTCAAATGGCTTTTCGCTGGTGCGCCGCATCGTTGGCGTCAGCGGGCTTGCCTGGAGCGATCCGGCGCCGTTCAACGATGAGGCGACGCTGGCCGAGGCACTGCTCGAGCCGACGCGCATCTATGTGAAGTCGATCCTGAAGGCGATCCGCAACACGCATGGCATCAAGGCGCTGGCCCACATCACCGGCGGCGGCTTCCCTGAAAACATCCCGCGCGTCCTGCCGAAGGACTTTTCCGCCGAGCTCGACCTCAATGCCATCGACGTGCCGGCGGTGTTTTCCTGGCTGGCGAAGACTGGCGGCGTGGCGCCGGAGGAGATGATGCGCACCTTCAACTGCGGTATCGGCATGATCCTCGTCGTCGCCTCCGGCCAGGCCGCACAGGTCGCAGCCGTGCTGCAGGAGGCCGGCGAGACGGTGACGCCGATCGGCCGCATCGTGCCGCGCCGCGACGCCGGCGTCATTTATCGGGGCTCGATCGGCCTATGAGCAGGAAACGCACGGTTGTTTTGATCTCGGGACGCGGCTCCAACATGACGGCGCTGATCGCGGCGGCCAGCGACCCGGCCTATCCGGCCGAGATCGTTGGCGTCATTTCCGACCGGGCCAACGCCGCCGGCCTCGGCATCGCGGCCGCGCGCGGTATCCCGACCAAGGTCATCGTGCGCGCCGACCATGCCAGCAAGGAAGCCCATGATGCGGCGATCGACGCCGCGCTGATTGCATTCAACGCCGAGATCGTGGCGCTGGCCGGCTATCTGCGCATCCTGTCCCGCGGCCTGGTCGAGAAGTGGCAGGGGCGCATGATCAACATCCACCCTGCCCTGCTGCCGGCCTTCAAGGGCCTGGATACCCATGCACGCGCATTGCGCGCCGGCATGCGTATCCATGGCTGCACGGTGCATTTCGTTACGCCTGAGATGGATGACGGCCCGATCATCGCGCAAGCCGCGGTGCCGGTGATGGTCGGCGACAATGAGGACACACTGGCCGCCCGCGTTCTGAAAGCCGAGCACCGGCTCTACGCGCTGGCGCTCGGCCTCGTCGCCGACGGCAAGGCGCGCATGGAAGGCGGCCGCACTGTGCTGGCGCATTTCGCTGACGATGCCGAAAACGGAACTTCGGTGGTGATGGCCCCCGACCCGCTGCGCGAAGAGCGCGATCTCGAACATCTGGCGCGGATCACGCCGTAGGCCGGCATGGCGACATCGAGACAATTGCTCCTGCTGCGCCACGCCAAGTCGAGCTGGGACGACCCGGCGCTCGCTGATTTCGACCGGCCGCTCGGGCCGCGCGGGCTGCCGCTCGGGCCGCGCGGGCTGAAGACGGCGCCGCTGATGGGGCGCGAACTGGCCCGGCGCAGTTGGCTGCCCGACCTGGCGCTGGTGTCGCCGGCGCTGCGCACGCGCGAGACATGGCGGCTGGTCTCGGCGGAACTGTCGGCGAGCGTAACGGTGGAGTTCGCCGAGGCGCTTTTCGAAGCCACGGCTGGCGACATTCTGGCCGAGGTGCAGCAGGCAGTCGCATCAGCTGGCTGTCTCCTGGTGCTTGGCCACAATCCCGGCCTGGAGGATTTTGCCCGCCGGTTCGCCGGTCCGCGATCGGGTGTGGCTGCTCTCAGGAAACTTGAAGAGAAATTCCCGACCGGCGCCCTTGCCCGCTTTGTCATCGACGGCGACTGGGCGGATCTCGGCTTCGGCGCGGCCCGGTTGACGCATTGTATCAAGCCGAAGGATCTAAGCTAGACCAAGCTGCCTAACGGGCTAGCCGCAGGTGACAGCCGCAAACCGTGTTTTGAAAAGATCACGGCCAAACAAGGAGGTAGGACCAGCTGCTGGCGGATTGATTCAAGATCTTTGCGGCCCGAGTCGATTGCACAAAAACAAGAGCGGTGGGCCAGGCCCACCGCTCTTTGTGGTCGTCGATTTCTCAGAAAATCAACGACCCCAGATGCCCTGGCCGGATTCCGGCTGGTTCGAGTCGCCCTTGATCGTGAAATCGCCGAGGCTGGCCGGCTTGCGGATCGAGGCGGTATAGCTGTGGTCGATGTTGCCGGCGGGCGCTGTCACAGCAGGCTGGTTGACGCCGTCGGAGCCGTAGTGGTCGCTGCCTGCGAAAGCGGTGCCGGTGGCAAGGAGGATGGCAGCAGCGGTAAGTGCGATCTTGGTCATTTCAGGTAATCCAGTTTTTTTCAGTTCTGTCCGTCAAGTGGCGTGCCTTGGGAGGAATTCGCGTCGCTCGGACCACCCCGAAATGGGTGTGCGTTGCTGCCACTGCCAATCACAAAAATGTGCGAACCGAACCGTTCGGTTCGGTCTGGGAAGGGCGAAATGGCGTAGTTGTTGCTATATTCTATTCTCTAGGCGGCTCCGACCTCGCAACGCCCCTCGTTGCGTTACCCTTTGCACCTCAAAAGGTCGTGAAACCCAGTACGTCGCGCATGTCGTATTCGCGGGGCGGCCGGACGGCGACCCAGCGTGCTGCCGCAATGGCGCCGCGCGCGAACATCGAGCGGTGGCCGGCCGAATGGGAAAGCGTGAGCGTCTCGCCCTCGGCCAGCAAGCTCACGCTGTGCTCGCCGACGATGCTGCCGCCGCGCAGCACGGCAAAGCCGATCTCGCCGGCAGGGCGTGGATCTGTAACGCCGTCGCGGATGCGTTTCGCCACATCGTCCAGCCTGACGCCATGTCCGCGAGCGGCCGCCTCGCCCAGCATCAGCGCCGTGCCCGACGGTGCGTCGACCTTCATGCGGTGATGCGCTTCCAGGATTTCGATGTCGGTGTCGGGACCAAGTGCTCGCGCCGCCTGCTCGACCAGCCCGGTCAGCATGCTGAGCCCGAGCGAGTAGCTGCCGGAGCGAACGATGGCGACGGACTTCGAAGCAGTAGCGATGGCAGCGAGATCGGCCGGCTCGAAGCCGGTCGAGCCGATGACCAGCGCCGGGCCGCCGCAGGCCGCGCAAGCTTGTGCAAGATCGACGGAGGCCGAAGGCGTGGTGAAATCGATGATGACATCGGCAAGCGCCAGTGCTTCGTCGCGTTCGACCAGCCCCTCGCCGGCGCTGCCCGGCCTGTGAAAGCGGGCGACGAGCGCCAGCCTGGGATCGGTCTCGACGGCATCGACCATCTGCCGGCCCATGCGACCGAGCGCGCCGGCTATGGCTATTTTCAATGGATGCGGCATGGCGGCTTTCACTGGAAATGCGAGTCACAACAATGATCTACCATGCCGCCCTGCCAGATTGATTCAGCCGGCGCCATGCGTCTTGAGCATCATGCCGGCGATGTCCTTGACCAGCTTGGCGGCAACCAGCGCGGTGAGATTGGAGACGTCCTGGCTTGCATTGTATTCGACGACATCGGCGCCGACGATGGGCTGGTCGATCCGCTGGATCAGGTTGATCACTTGCCGGGTTGTAAGACCACCGGGTTCGCGGTGCGACACGCCGGGCGCACAAGCCGGGTCGAGGCCGTCGAGATCGACCGAGAGATAGACCGGCGTCTTGAGATCGAGCTGCAGATCCTCGCTGAAATGCCGCGCCTCGATCATTTCGACGCCGAAGCGCTTGAGCTGGTCACGAAGCTCATCATTGAGGGTGCGCAGGCCGATCTGGATCAGCCGGTCAGCCAGCCCCTCCTCCAGGATGCGCGCGAAGGACGAGGTGTGGGACCGCCTGTTGCCCTGATAGGCATCGTAGATGTCGGGATGGGCGTCGATCTGGACGATCGTTAGCCTGGCATGGCGGCGGCGCACGGCACGCAGCACCGGCCAGGCGATGGCATGATCGCCACCGAGGCTGATCAACGGGTGGCCGGCATCCAGCGCGCGGCCGACCTCGGCCTCGATTCGCTCCCATGGATCGCCGGCGCCTGAAAAGTCGATGTCGCCGTGGTCGACGAAATTGTCCGCCACATCGAAGCCGGTTTCGCTCCACGAGCTGTGCGCGTCGCTTTTGAGTTCCCGCCGGATCAGGGCCGGCGCTGCAGCCGCGCCCCTGAGATAGGACGAGTTCTCGTCATGTGGTATTCCCAGAAGCGAAACCCTGGTCATCGGCGTGCGATCTCCGGCAACAGGCAATCTCCCTAAACCTGGGTGCTGGCTGGCGATAGCAGTGCCGCTTGGGCCAGTTGCGAAGGCGATCAGGCGTCATTTCCCGATCGCGCCGCCCAGTCTTTGCCTGACGATCGCGATATGGAAATCCGTGCCGTGCAACAGCCCGTCATCGTTGAAGTCGTAGCTGGAATTGTGCAGCGGCGGCGAGGTCTCGCCATTGCCGAGAAACACGAAACAGCCCGGTACGTGATCGAGGAAGCGGGCGAAATCCTCCGAGGCGGTCATCGGCTCCGCCGCGATGCTGGCGGCGCCATCGGCCAGCACGCGCCTTGCGGCGACAAAGGCCGCGTCCACCAGGTCGGCATCGTTCTGCAGCGGCACGAATTCCCTGCTATAGGTCACGTCGGCGGTGACATTGTAGGCGGCGGCGGTACCCGCTGTGATGACCCGCATCTGGCGCTCGATCTCGGCGCTGACCTCGGGACGAAAACTGCGGGCGTCACCGAGGATGCGGGCGGGCCGGGCAAGGCGTTGCGGGTGCCGTCGGTGATCAGTTCGGTCACCGAAACCACCGAAATGTCGGCCGGGCTCAGCCGGCGCGAGACGATGGTCTGCAGATTGGTGACCAGCGCGCAGGCGGCGACCAGCGTCTCGTTCCCGGAATGTGGCCGCGCCGCATGGCCGCCGATCCCCTTGAGCACGATCTCGAAATTGTACTCCGCCGACATGAACGGGCCGGCACGGGTCTCGAAATGCCCGACGGGCAGGCCCGGCATGTTGTGCAGGCCAAAAATCTCGTCGAAGGGGAAGCGCTGCAGCAGCCCGTCATCGAGCATTGCCAGCGCGCCCTTGCCCCATTCCTCGGCCGGCTGGAAAACGAAACGCACGGTGCCGTCGAAACCACCCTCGGCGGCCAGCAGCTTTGCCGCGCCGAGCAGCATGGTGGTGTGGCCGTCATGACCGCACGCATGCATGATGCCGGGGTTCTGCGAGCCATAGGCTGTCGCGGACTGCTCGGTGATGCGCAGCGCATCCATGTCGGCCCTGAGCGCAATCGCCCGGTTGCCGCTGCCGCGCTTCAACGTGCCAACGACGCCGGTGCCGCCGACCCCCTCTGCAACATCGTCCAGCCCGAATTCGCGCAGCTTCGCGGCGACAAAGGCAGCGGTGTGCTTTTCCTCGAAGCCGAACTCGGGGTGCGCGTGCAAATCGCGCCGCCAGCCGGTCATTTCCTGCTTCAGCACATCACGATCGAGCTCAGCCATTTTCTCCCCGACCTATTTTGCAAGCTCACTGGCGACATCAAGCAGGATGTTGGCGCCGGCGACAAGCTCGGCATCTTCAGTGTGTTCGCGCGGATTGTGGCTGATGCCACCGGCGCTCGGCACGAAGATCATTGCCGCCGGCGCGAGGCGGGCCATCATCTGCGCGTCATGGCCGGCGCCCGATGTCATGCGCCTGACGCCGAGACCGCGGTTCTTCGCGGCCGCCTCGATCCGTTCGACGATGCCGATGTCGAATAGCACCGGTTCGAAACGGGCGAGCCGCTCGACCGAGATCGATACGTTCTCCGAAACCTCAAGCTCCTCGAGATAGGCAGCAAGGGCCGCCTCATGCGCCTGCAGGCGCTGTTCGTCGGGATCGCGCAGGTCGATGGTGAAGACGGCGCGCGCGGGAATGACGTTGATGGCGTTGGGTTCGAAGCGCATCGTGCCGACCGTGGCCACGGTTGGCCCATTTGAAGCCCTGGCCCGATCGTGCAGGAAGGTGATGATGCGGGCGGCGGCGTGGCCGGCGTCGCTGCGCATCGACATCGGCGTGGTGCCGGCATGGTTGGCGGCGCCGTCGATGGTGATGCGCTGCCAGGAAATGCCTTGCAAATTCTCGACCGCGCCGATCGGCACGCCTTCACGCTCCAGCACCGGCCCTTGCTCGATATGAAGTTCGAGATAGGCATGCGGCTTGAGGAAGCCGGGTTCGCGGTCGCCGGCATAGCCGATGCGGGCGAGCTCCTGGCCGAGCACGCTGCCATCCGTGCCGATGGCGGCCAGCACGGCCTCGGCGCTGACGCCACCGGCATGGCATAGCGAGCCCATCATGTCAGGCGTGTAGCGCACGCCTTCCTCATTGGTGAAAGCGGCGACCGCGACCGGGCGCGACGGCGAAAAGCCCGAAGCCTGCAGCGTCTCGATCACCTCCAGCCCGGCCAGCACGCCGTAGCAGCCATCATAGATGCCGGCATCGATAACGGTGTCGATATGCGAACCGATGAGCAGCGGCGCCTGCCCGGCATTGTCGGGGCTTTGCCAGATGCCGAAGATATTACCGACCCGGTCGATGGCGACTTCCAGCCCGGCCTGCCTGAGCCAGCCGACAAAGAGGTCACGGCCCTGTCTGTCTGTGTCGGAGGCGGCGAGCCGGATCAGCCTATCCTCACTGTCGCGGCCAACGGCGCCGAGTTCCCGGATGCGGCCAAGCAGACGCTGTGCATCGATCCCGATCATGGCTATGCCTCGGCCTTCAGCTTGCCGGCCAGCACATCGGCGGGACTCTGCCCGACCAGCTCGGTATAGCGATGCGGGTCTGTGGCGCCTTCGGTGTTGATCAGCAGCACGCGGGATTTGTCGTCGAGCCCGAGCGCGGCCTTGTGGTCGGCCACCGCCCGGATCAGCCCGGCCAGACCGACGCCGCCGCTTTCGCCGGCGACGATCACTGGATCATTGCCAGCCGGCCGTGCCAGCCGCCGCATCACCGCGACCGCCTCCTCCTCATCCACTGTCATGAAGGCATCGGCAACCCGCGCCAGAACGCGCCAGGCAACTTGCGAGGCCTCGTAGCATTCGAGCATCGCCATCACCGTCGGCTGATCGTGTGCGACCTTGACCACGTGGCCCGCCCGGGCGGCTGCGACAACGCAGGCGGCGCGGGCCGGCTCGACGACGATGAAGGTCGGCCTGGCGTCACCGAGCACGATGGCGAGATGGCCGGCCAGGGCGGCGGCAATACCGCCGACACCGGCCTGCACGAAGACATGGGTCGGCGGCTGCGGCAACTGGCCCAACGCTTCGCGCACGATCGCCGTATAGCCCTGCATGACCAGACCGGGGATGCGCTCGTAGCCCGGCCAGGAGGTGTCGGACACCACGGTCCAGCCTTGCTCCGCTGAAACCTCGGCGGCCTGCCTGACCGAGTCGTCATAATTGCCGTCGACGCGGATCATCTCGGCGCCATAGCGGGCTATTGCTGCAATGCGCGCCTCGCTGACGCCGGCGTGAACGAAGATTGCCGCTTTCGCGCCAACCAACTGTGCACCTTGCGCGACCGAGCGGCCATGATTGCCGTCGGTGGCGCAGGCAACCGTCATGCCGGCAGCGACCGCCCGGACGTCGAACCGGTTGAGATCGGCCACGTCAACGGGCCGATGAAGCGATCGGCTCGCCTCCTCCAGCACCAGTCGAAAAACGGCATAGGCGCCGCCGAGCGCCTTGAAACTGCCGAGACCGAGGCGAAAGCCTTCATCCTTGATGTGGACGGCGCCGAGGCCGAGTTCGCCGGCCAGCGTCGGCAATGCATGCAACGGAGTTGCCAGGTGATTGTCGCGATGGGCCAGAAAGCGCTCGACCGTATCGGCGCCGGCATTCCCCAGCGTTTCGGCCTCGACCGGATCGAGCGGCCGACGGTGCAAGGCATTGCTGTTGAGCAGGAACACGGGTGGCCTCCTTTGGGTGTGACGAAATCATATTGCAGCCGAGGCGCAAATAGCGCTGTTATTGGCGCTTCGAAATGCAAGTTTGTTTCGCCAGGATAGCGCTTTGCCTCGATCGCCTTCGCTCGACAGTTTCGACCTCGCCATCCTTGCCATCCTGCAGCGGGACAACACGACGCCGCAGCGGCTGATCGGCGAAGCCGTCAACCTGTCGGCGCCGGCGGTGCAGCGGCGCATCAAGCGCATGGAACAGTCCGGCGTCATTGCGGGCAATGTCGCCGTGGTCGACCCGGCGGCGGTCGGCCATCCCATCACCATCTTCGTCGAAGTGGAACTGGAGAGCGAACGCTCGGACCTGATCGACGCGGCCAAGCGGCAATTCTCGGCAGAGCCCGAAGTGCAGCAATGCTACTACGTCACCGGCGAGGCCGACTTCATCCTAGTCATCACCGCGGCCGACATGGGGGCCTATGAGGCCCTGACGCGCAGACTGTTCTTCGACAGCAAGAATGTCCGAAAATTCCGCACCTTCGTTGCCATGGACCGTGTCAAGGTGGGGCTGACGGTGCCTCTGCCGGGATAGCCAGTCACTTTTACGCAATTCCGGACGGAAAACCGCTCACACTTTTCCTGGAATTGCTTCAGCCAGCCGGCCGCAGCCAGACCTTGTTGTCGTGGAAGGCCGCACCGCCATAGGGCGCTGGTGCGTCGGCGCCGGTGAGCACATTGATGCCTTCGCCACGCTCATGGGCGCTGTTTGGCCAGATGCCCTCGGCGATCACCACGCCGCGCTTGAGGCCTTCGAACAGCTTTGCGTGCAGCACCACCTCGCCGCGCCGGTTGCCGACCTCGATACGGTCGCCGTCGCCCAAGCCAAGCGCGGCAGCGTCGTCCGGATGCAACAACAATTCCGGCCGGCCTTCCTTGGCCTTCGACACCGGCGTTTCCGAGAAGGTCGAATTGAGGAAGTTGCGCGCCGGTGATGTCGTCAGCCGGAACGGATGCTCGGCATTCGCGACCTCGATCAGGTCGACATGGTCGGGGAATTCGGGGAGTTCCGCCACCGGCCCGAACAGGCCCATGCTTT
This sequence comes from Mesorhizobium sp. P160187, assembly GCF_057766425.1. NCBI lineage: Bacteria > Pseudomonadati > Pseudomonadota > Alphaproteobacteria > Hyphomicrobiales > Phyllobacteriaceae > Mesorhizobium > Mesorhizobium sp. P160187. The sequence continues at coordinate 887,854 of NZ_JBYMDX010000005.1, read as the reverse complement.
TCGGCGGCCGGTTGGGCGCCGCCTGCCCGCTCCAGTTGGCGCGGAAGTGAAATTTCTTGTCGGCATGGCCGAAACCATCGATGAAATGCGCCGCCTCGAAATCCGGCTGCAGGTCGACCCATTTGTCTTCCTTGAGGCTGGCGAAGGAGCCCAGCCCGCGCTTGCCGAGGATGATGTCGATATGCTGCTGCTCGGTCAGGCCAAAGCCCGGCCGGTCGGAGACGCCGAGACGCTGCGCCAATTGCTCGATGACGAAGTGGTTGGTGCGCGGCCCTTCCGGCGGTTCGATCAGCTTGGGACCGAGCGTGATGTGCTGGTTGCCACCGCCCTTGTAGACGTCATCATGCTCGAGGAACATCGTTGCCGGTAGCACGACATCGGCAAGCTTTGCCGTGTCGGTCATGAACTGTTCGTGCACGCAGGTGAACAGGTCATCACGGAGAAAACCATGTTTCACCAGCCGCTGCTCGGGTGCGACATTCACCGGGTTGGTGTTCTGGATCAGCATCGCCGTCACCGGCGGGCCACCGTAAAGCGCGTCCGCTGCGCCGGTCAGCACCGGACCGATGCGCGACTGGTCGAGATGGCGAATATTGGGATCGCGCATCGCGGTGCCTTCCAGCACATCCTGGTTGAGCTTGAAGATGCCGGAATTGGAATGGAAGGCGCCGCCACCCTCATATTGCCAGGCGCCGGTGACGGCGGCGATGCAGGATGCCGCGTGCATGTTGACCGCGCCGTTGCGCTGGCGGGCAAAGCCATAGCCGAGGCGGAAATAGGTTTTCCTCGTCGTGCCGACGAGGCGTGCGAAAGCCTCGATCTCGGTGACGGCAAGACCGGTGATGGCGGACGCCCATTCCGGCGTGCGCGTCTCCAGATGCGCTTCCAGCCCCTTCGGATCGTCGGTGTATCTTTCGAGATAGGCGCGGTCGGCCATGCCTTCCCTGAACAGCACATGCATGACCGCGCAAGCCAGCGCGCCATCGGTGCCGGGCTTCAGCACAAGGCCCATATCGGCCTGCTTCATCGTGGCGTTCTCGTAGACGTCGATAACGACGACCCTGGCGCCACGCTCCTTCCGCGCCTTGATGGCGTGGGTCATGACATTGACCTGCGTGACCACGGCATTGGTGCCCCAGATCACCACGCAGTCGGACTTCGCCATCTCGCGCGGATCGGGACCGCGCAAGGCGCCCGCTCCCATCATCCAGCCGGTCCAGGCCAGATTGGTGCAGATCGAGCCGAAGAAGCCGGAGTATTTTTTCGCATGGCGCAGCCGGTCGATGCCGTCGCGCTGCACTAGCCCCATCGTGCCGGCATAGAAATAAGGCCAGACGGTCTCGGAGCCGTATTTTTTCTCGGCCGCGATGAATTTCTCGGCGACGAGGTCGAGTGCCGCTTCCCAGCTGGATTCCTTCCAGACGCCGGCGCCCTTGGCCCCGGCGCGAACAAGCGGCTTCAGCAGCCGGTCGGGATGGTGGACACGGTCGGCATAGCGCGCGACCTTGGCGCAGACCACACCAGCCGTATACGTATTGGACTTGGCGCCATGGACACGGCCGATGCGGTTGCCATCGAGCAGCTCGACCTCGAGCGCGCAGGTCGACGGGCAATCATGCGGACAGGCGGAGTGGCCGATGCGGAGCTTGGCGTGCTGGTTCATGGGGTCAAACTAACCGTTTATGACGGCGACGTGTAGGGCCAGATGGCACCTCTTCCTTCTCCCCTTGTGGGAGAAGGTGGATCGGCGCACAGCGCCGAGACGGTTGAGGGGTGTTCCAGCGGAGTGAGACGTTGGCGTTCCCTGGAACACCCCTCATCCGACCGAGCTTCGCTCGGCCACCTTCTCCCACAAGGGGAGAAGGGAGGACCGCTCCCTACTGCGCCGTGCCTTCCTCATCCTCGACCGATATGGTTAGCCACTTCTCCTCATGGCCGGCAAGCTGCTCGAAGGCGGCGCGGCGCTGGGCTGCACCTCGCTTAGCATGCTGTTAGGCTCATATCTCAAATTCAACTGCGGATATTGGTTTCCTAGGGTATTCATGGAGATGGCTTTGAAGGACCGTATCCATGAAATATCGAAAGCTCGCGGTCGGGCTGGTTCTTGCGGTTGTCGTATTGTCAGGCGCCTTGCTCCTGTTGGGCGGGGCTCTCGCAAGCCTCACCACTTCAATGTTCGGCGCATCTCGTATGATTTCCAAAAGCATGGAGCCTTATGGGGTCGTACTACGAACCCCGTTCAAAGGGGGCAAACGTCTTCCGCCTGAGGCAAAGCCCCTTGAGTGGCGCGTCGTCTTGCCACGAGCGTTCGTGACCATAGAGATAGGCACCAACGGTGCGATCGCCCCGGGAGGACGAAGAGAAAGCCGCTGGTATGAATGGCCCGCGCGAAGAACCTTTTTCATAGATTTTGAGACGGTTATCGACCTCAAGATGGATCAATTGACGCCGGCTGTGTTGTCCGATCCCGCACGGCTTAAGGACAATTTTTTGAATATCACTTTAAGCAACAGTAGCCTCTATCCCAGAGTTAAATCCGATGAATACTGCATCCGCGATGATGATTACGACAGCAGTATCGTGGAAGACGGAATTGCCGACCAGGTGCATCCATGCTCCTCGACGCCAAGGTGCGGCATAAACACGATCGTTGACGGCTGGGACGTCCGACTCATCGTCTCGCGAGCTATCTACAACCAGCCACAAAAAATGTGTGCTGCCGCGCGGCGCTTTCTTTTAGAACACACAATCAGACGTGACAGCATCCGCTAGCACGGAGACGGCGCCTCCCCCCTACTCCGCCGTGCCTTCCTCGTACTCGGCCGACATGGTCAGCCACTTTTCCTCGTGACCGGCAAGCTGCTGTGCCAGTTGCGAGCGCTCCTTGGCCAGCCGGGTCGCCGTCGATGGATCCTTCTCGTATACCGCCGGATTGGCGAGTTCATCCTCGATCAGGTCGATGCGCTTGCGGATGCGGTCCATCAGCGCTTCGGTGGCGCGGATTTCCTTTGCCAGCGGCTCGAAGGCGGCGCGGCGCGCCGCGGCATCGCGGCGGCGATCGGCCTTGGATGCCTTCTCGGCCTCGCGCTTGCCGCGTCGGTCGCCGGACACGCCGGTGACCAGCGTCTTGTAGTCCTCAAGGTCGCCGTCATACGGGTTGACCGCCCCGTCCTTGACCAGCCACAGCCGGTCGGCGGTCGCTTCCAGCAGATGGCGGTCATGCGAGATGAGGATGACGGCGCCGGGAAACTCGTTCAGCGCATGGATCAGGGACTCGCGGCTGTCGATGTCCAAATGGTTGGTCGGTTCGTCGAGGATGAACAAGTTTGGCCCCTCAAAGGCCGACAGGCCCATCAGCAGGCGCGCCTTCTCGCCGCCGGACAGGTCCTTGGCGGCGGTGTTCATCTTCTCGGTGGTGAGACCGAACTGGGCGACGCGGCCACGTACCTTGGATTCCGGCGCCTCCGGCATCAGCCGGCGGACATGCTCGTAGGCGTTTTCATCAGGCCTGAGATCGTCGAGCTGATGCTGCGCGAAGATCGCCACCTTCAGGCCCGGCGCCACCGTCATGGTGCCGGTTTCCTGCTTCAGCCGGCCCGAGAGAAGCTTGGCGAAGGTCGACTTGCCGTTGCCGTTGGCGCCGAGCAGCGCGATGCGATCGTCGGCATCGATGCGCAACGTCATCTTCTTCAGGATCGGCTGGCCCTCGGTGTAGCCGACATTGACGTTGTTCAAGGCAATGATCGGCGACGCCACCGTTTTCACCGGTTCGGGGAAAGAGAACGGCCGCACCGTGTCGTTCACGATCGCGGCAATCGGCTTCATCTTCTCCAGCGCCTTGATGCGCGACTGCGCCTGTCTCGCCTTCGAAGCCTTGGCGCGGAAGCGTTCGACGAAGGACTCCATGTGTTTGCGCGCAGCTTCCTGCTTGACGCGGCCCTTCTCCTGCAATTCCTTCTGCTCGGTGTACTGGCGCTCGAACTGGTCGTAGCCGCCGCGCCAGAAGGTCAGCTTCTTCTGGTCGAGATGAACGATGGAATTGACGGCGCGGTTGAGCAGGTCGCGATCGTGCGAGATCAGAAGCACCGTGTGCGGATATTTCGACACGTAGTTTTCCAGCCAAAGCGTGCCTTCGAGATCGAGATAGTTGGTCGGCTCGTCGAGCAGCAGAAGGTCGGGCTCGGCAAACAGCACCGCGGCGAGCGCCACACGCATGCGCCAGCCGCCGGAGAAGGACGAGGCCGGGCGGCGCTGCGCGGCGTCGTCGAAGCCAAGGCCAGCGAGGATGGTGGCCGCGCGAGATTCCGCCGAATGCGCATCGATATCCGCCAGCCGCATATGGATGTCGGCAATGCGGTGCGCGTCGGTGGCGGTCTTTTCCTCCTCGAGCAATGCGGTGCGCTCGAGGTCGGCCTTGAGCACGATTTCGATCAGCGGCTCCTCGGTGCCGGGCGCTTCCTGCGCCACCTGGCCAATGCGGGTGTTCTTGGGCAGGCTTATCGAGCCGGTCTCGGAGGGAAAGTCGCCGGTGACGGCCTTGAACAGCGTCGTCTTGCCGGTGCCGTTGCGGCCGACGAGGCCGGCCTTTGTGCCGGCTGGCAAGGTCAGCGAGGCATGATCGAGAAGCAAGCGTCCGGCCATGCGGAGCGAAAGATCGTTGATGATAAGCATGCCGGGGCTTTTGCACGGGAGGGCGGCGCTTCGCAAGGGCCTGGGCGCCGGCGGGGGCATAAGGCATGAAAACGGCGCGCCTTAAGCGCGCCGTCCATTGCAAACAGCAGACTGACTTTTCAGAGGCTGCCTGGTTCAGGCTTTGGGTTTGCGCTTCGTCACCTTGGCCGCGGCGGCCGGAACGGCCGGCTTGCGGCCGAGGCCCGAAGACTTGGCCAGTGCCGAACGGGTCGCGGAGTAGTTCGGCGCCACCATCGGATAGTCCGACGGCAAGCCCCATTTGCCACGATATTCCTCCGGGCTGAGACCATGGTCGGTCATCAAGTGGCGCTTCAGCGACTTGAATTTCTTGCCGTCCTCAAGACAGACGATGTGGTCGGGAAACACCGACCGCTTCGGATTGACAGCCGGGTTCAGCGCGGGGCTTTCCACGGCGGCAATGCTGCCCAGCTTGCGCACCGATGCGCTGACGCTGGCGATCAGATCCGGCAGGCCAGACGCAGGGAGAGGATTGTTGCCGACATAGGCCGAGACGATGTCAGCAGTCAGTTCAATAGCGGTCTTGCTGTCGATGGTGTGCAATTCTGTTTCTCCCGCCGGTCATGAAGTTGCCGGCTTTTTTTAAGACTTCTCTTGATGTATCGACCTAGCTGCACCCCCCAACGGGTCGCTAAAGTCTCAATAAACGATCAAGAATCGGAACAGGAGGATGTTTCCACAACAGGTTGCAACGTTGCAAATTAGAAAATCTAATACTTGGAAACGGCCCACTTCGCGCCAGCAGATTTCAACTGCACGGACGCCGCAGGTTTAGAGTCGGCCAGTATGTCCAGAATGCGCTTCCAGCGGGCGCACCGGCCGAAATCTTTTTGCTCTATCGCCTTTTCGGCCTTCATGGCGGCGTAGAGCGGCGCCTCGGCGCCGAACTCCTTGAGCAGCCAGAATGCTTCCTGTCTGGCGAGGCGTTCATCGTCGTCAAGCATGTTCAGCCTCCGAGCGTTCTATGCCCACCGCAATACAGCTGCCGATGACGAGGACCGCACCGGCTATCGCGGTCAGCGTCAGCCTTTCGCCCGAAAGTGTCAGCAGCAGCGTCGATGCGATCGGGGTCAGATAGGCGATGACCGCAACCTTGCCGCCGCCTTCAAGCTTCAAGGCGCGCGACCAGAAATAATATCCCAGCCCCATCGGGCCGGCACCGAGATAGAGGCCAAGCAGGAGGTGCTCACTGGATGGCCAGGCAGCGCCGTCGTGAATACACCACAGCAAGGTCAGGCCGACGCCGACCAACGCCGAAGGCAAAAGCAAACGCTCCGACGGTGTGGCCAGGCGGGCGACCGCAATCGAATAGAAGGCCATGCACAGCGCCGAGCCGAAGGCAGCGAGATAGCCGACGATGCTGCCTTGGAGAAAAGGCTGGCCGCGACCACCCGAGATCACCAGCGCCACGCCGACAAAGCCGAGCACGGCAGTCAACCCCAGCAGCACGGGGCGTTGCCGCTTGCCCAGCACGATGACCGCCGCCGCGACCATCAGCGGCCAGGTGTAGGCGACGAGATTGGCCTCGATCACCGGCATGGAGGCAAAGGCGATGTATTGCAGCACCATGGTGCCGACCAGGCCAATAAAGCCGACCGCGACCGGCGCCAGGGTGCCGTCAGCACCCTTGGAAAAGGCTGCGTCTTGCGTGTCCCCCTTCCGGCTCGCCAGATGGATGACGGCGAACACCAGAGCCGCTCCACAAAATTGCAGCAACTGCACGAGCGATACTGGATGGCTGGCCAGCAGGGATTTGCCGACCAGCGCGTTGGTCGACCACAGGGCGACCGCGCCGGCGGCGAAGACCAGGGCCGATGGCGAGCCGGATCCATCCCGGAATCGGCGCGACGGTGCCTTGTCCTTATCGCCGACCATGATGTTACCGACGGTCAAACCGGCGTCCACTTCTATGCCCTGGCTACCATGATTCCCTTGATCCGCCCGGGACCGGCGCATCGGTCGCCGCCGCAACCGGACGCTCTTCCTCGAAGCGGCGATAGGCCGGCAGCTGGTTCGTCCAGACGTCTTCGGCCAGTTCGTTGACCCATTCGCGATCGTGATCATTGTCGGCTGCGAGATAGAACATGCGATTGTCGTCGACGTAGGGCTTGGCCACAGAGCGCTGGTTGAGGACCAGCGTGACGCGCGAGCCGAGCTGTATCGGCGCGGTGCGGTGCAGCACACCGAGAAACTGGCCGAGCGTGGCGTAGTTCTTCTTGTGGTCGATGCGCATGACCTGGTTGCGCGGAATCTCGCGGCCGGATTCAAGGATGGCGCGGCCGGTCTCGGAATCGTCGCAGTAGATTTCGAGATGGCCGCCGACCAGCGGATTGCTGATCGACAGCGGAATGAGTTCGGTGACCGGGACACCGTCGCAATGCCAATCGACGGCGCCGTCCTTGGGATTCATGAAAGTGACGGTCGAGCCGACGATCGACAGCGGATAGGGCTCGAGCTTGGTACCCATCATGTCGGACAGACGCTCCAGCCGCAGCTTGTCGTGCAGCAGTTCCTTGATCTCCGGGATGAAACGATCGGCGCCGGTGATGAACGTCAGGTCGAGGTGCTTGTGCACGGCGTGGCTGGCCTTGAGCTTCAACGCCGCCTCTTCGATCGCCGCCAGCAGCGCCGGGTCGTAGCCATGCAGATACTGCGCAACGCCGAAACCCGACACTTTCCAGGCCGTCTCATGGCCGATAATGGCTTCTCGGCTCATCGCGTAGCGCAGTTCAGGTATGGTATGGGCGTTCATTCTACTTCTCCAGGATGGGGGCATCACTTGGTAAACTGTCGATTAATTTCCCCACCCCTGTAAAATTAGGAATGCTGGTGCTAGTGTAAGCCCAGCTTAAGGTCGAAACGCGTGCGTCTGCTCAGTCAGGTCAACCTCAATTCGCTGAAGATTGTCGAAAGTGCCGCCCGGCACCGTAACTTCACGCGCGCGGGCGAAGAGCAGTTTATTACTGCTTCCGCCGTCAGCCAGCGCGTCAAAAGCCTCGAGGACCAGCTGCGCTTCAAGATCTTCCAGCGCGGCGGCAATGCGGTGTCGCTGACACCCGAAGGCGAGACCTATGTGTCGCGCGTTCGCGAGGCGCTGGAGCGCATCGTGGCGGCCAGCATGGAGGCGACCGGACAGTCGCAGGCGCATGTGCTGAAGATTTCGGTACTGCCGACGTTCGCGGCGCGCTGGCTGTTTGCCCGCCTGCCGCTGTTCCAGCGGCAATATCCCGAAATCGAAATGCGGGTCTCGACCTCCTACGCCACCAATGAGTTCGCCACCTCCGAGTTCGACCTCGAGATCCGCTATGGCGACGGCAGCTTTCCCGACCTCAAGGCGGACCTGCTGTTCAAGGAGGATTTGACGCCGGTGTGCAGCAGGAAGCTGTTCCACGAGGTTCTCGGCGACACGCCGCCGTCACAGGTGACGCCCGACGACCTCAGGCATTTCACGCTGCTGCATTCCGACACCTGCACACAGAACTGGCAGTCGTGGCTGGGTTTTGCCGGCGCGAGTTCCGTGCTCGGCGAGACCAAGAGCATCTATTTCGATTCCTGCATGATGTCCTATGAGGCGGCCAATGCCGGCATGGGCTTTGCAGTCGCCAACCGCGCCTATATGGCGAGCGAGATCCGCGCAGAGCGGCTGGTGGCGCCGTTTGCCGTGCATCACCCCAACACCGCCGGCTGGTATTTCGTCTGCCCGGTCACCGCGCCCTACACGCGCAAGGTGGAACTGTTCAAGCAGTGGATCATGGCCGAGGCGGCGCTGACGCAGTGCCAGCTGGACGCCGGGATTGCCGGCGGCCCGGTGCTGCGGCAGGCGATGGCCTGACGTCCTCCCGCCGAGTTTCGTTCCACACGCCATCTGACATCGAAGTTGTTTTGTGCAGAAGCGCCGTCATGAAGCAGGTCGATGCGGCCCACCTCATGACGCAGGCGAGAGACTCAGCTATCTTCGGTTGTTGCGGCGGACCTGATATCCGCCTGGCCGGCGCTATCAGCTCACCTCCCAAGCGGCGCCGGCCTTCTTCTCCCGAAGGCTACCTCAGCCTTATCGTCCCGCTAAAACGATCATTGCGCCGGCTGATCGCCGCTGGCCGCCGGCTTTGGCGCCGAATCCGTCTGCGGGGTTTGGTCGAGCACCGGGGCTTTGGTTGGCTGGATGTCACCGTCGCAGGCGGCGAGCGCCAAGCTGGCGGCCAACAGAATCAGAAGCCTCTTCATGGCGACCTCCTAGGTCTGCCCTCTCCTTCATAAGGCAACGAGGTGGTTCGGCTTTGGTTGCACGCTCGCAAACGACGCCGCGTCGGCTGGAACCAAACGGCGGCTCTGAGGTTGGTTGCCCAAAGGAGATCGCGCCATGATCCGTCTGCTCATTACCGGCCTTTTCGCTTACGCGACCTATCGCATCGCCAAGGAGATCATCAAGGACGTGCCCGACAATTTCGATCCGTTGCCGGTGCCTGGCGACGAACGCGCCACATTGCGGCGCCAGTCGGCGGCGACGGGTGTCGCGCCACGGCGATAGGGGCGACTTCGGCCCGTTGCGAACAAAGCGGAAACGATGCTTGATAGGCGATGACCATCGCCATCAATGATTCGTCCTTGCAGCCCGCCTATCTGGCGAAGCTCAACGCCGAGCAGCGGCTCGCCGTCGAACATGGCGACGGCCAGATCGCCGGGCCGCTGCTGGTGATCGCCGGCGCCGGCTCCGGCAAGACCAACACGCTCGCCCACCGGGTCGCGCATCTAATCGTCAAGGGCGCTGATCCCAGACGCATTCTGCTTATGACATTCTCGCGCCGCGCCGCCACCGAAATGGCCAGGCGGGTCGAACGCATCGCCGGCGAGGTGCTGGGCCGAGACGCGTCCGTCATCGCCGACGCGCTGGCCTGGGCCGGTACGTTTCACGGCATCGGCGCCAGGCTGCTGCGCGACTATGCGCTGACGATCGGCCTCGACCCGGCCTTTACCATTCACGACCGCGAGGATTCCGCCGACCTGATGAATCTTGCCCGGCATGAACTTGGATTCTCGAAGACCGAAAGCCGTTTTCCGACCAAGGGCACCTGCCTGGCGATCTATTCGCGCGCCGTCAACGCGCAGGCGCCGCTTGGCGAGGTGCTGGGTTCGGCCTTTCCGTGGTGTGCCGGCTGGGCCGAACAACTGAAGGCGCTGTTCGCCGGATATGTCGAGGCCAAGCAGGCGCAGAACGTGCTCGATTACGACGACCTCCTGCTCTACTGGGCGCAGATGGCCGCCGAGCCGGAGATCGCGGCGCATCTGGGCTCGCGCTTCGACCATGTGCTGGTCGACGAATACCAGGACACCAACCGGCTGCAGGCCTCGATCCTTTCGGCGCTGAAGCCGGACGGCGCCGGACTGACAGTGGTGGGCGACGACGCGCAGTCGATCTATTCGTTTCGCGCCGCGGAAGTGCGCAACATCCTCGATTTCCCGCAACAATTCGCGCGAGCCGCCGATGTCATTATGCTGGAGCGCAACTACCGCTCGACCGAGACTATTTTGGCGGCAGCCAATGCGGTCATCTCGGAGGCGTCGGAGCGCTTCACCAAGAACCTCTGGTCGGAGCGCAAATCCTCGCAAAGGCCGAAACTGGTCAGCGTGCGCGACGAGGCCGAGCAGGCGAACTATGTCTGCCAGGCCATCCTGGCCGAGCGCGAGGCCGGCACGGTGCTGAAATCGCAGGCGGTGCTGTTTCGCGCCTCGCACCACAGCGGCCCGCTGGAGATCGAACTGACGCGCCGCAACATCCCCTTCGTCAAGTTCGGCGGGCTCAAATTCCTCGACGCCGCCCATGTCAAGGACGTGCTTTCGGTGCTGCGTTTTGCCGAGAACCCGCGCGACCGCGTCGCCGGCTTCCGCGTGCTGCAGCTCCTGCCCGGCATCGGCCCTTCGGCGGCGAGCACCATCGTCGAGACCATGGCGACATCGCTCGACGAGGAAATGGGGCTGGCCCGCTACCGGCCGCCGCAACGCGCGGCTGAGGACTGGCCAGCCTTCGTTGCGCTTTATTCCGGCCTGCGCGCCCGGTCGGGGAAATGGCCGGCCGATCTCGAACAGGTCAGGCTGTGGTACGAGCCGCATCTTGAGCGCATCCACGAGGATGCGACGACGCGGCGAGCCGACCTCATGCAGCTCGAGCAGATCGGTTCCGGCTATGCTTCGCGCGAGCGCTTCCTGACCGAGCTGACGCTGGATCCACCGGATGCGACCAGCGACCAGGCCGGGCCGCCGCACCGCGACGAGGACTATCTGATCCTGTCGACCATTCATTCGGCCAAGGGCCAGGAATGGAAGAACGTCTTCGTGCTCAACACCGTCGATGGCTGCATCCCGGCCGATCTCGGCGTCGGCACCAAGGAAGACATCGAGGAGGAGCGCCGGCTGCTTTACGTCGCGATGACGCGGGCCAAGGACGGCCTGCATCTGGTGACGCCGCAGCGCTTCTTCACTCACGGCCAGGCAGCGCGCGGCGACCGCCACGTCTATGCCTCGCGAACCCGTTTCATCCCGGCCTCGATCCTCGGCGCCTTCGAGCAGACGTCGTGGGCGAGCGTCCACGCCAAGGACGATCCGCGCCACAGACCTGAAGTCCGCGTCGACCTCGGCGCCCGCATGCGCGGCATGTGGAAATAGCCGCAACCGCGAATGCCGGCAGGGAGCGACCTCAAGAGCAAATCGTCCTGTCATGGCATCTCTCAGGGAACCTCGGGCCGCCAGCCGCGTTTTCTGGCGTCCAACCCGCGATCGGAGGGCGGCGGCCGCCGCCCTTCCGCCCATCCAGAGAGGCCAGAATGCACGACGCGATGTTCTTCACCCCGGTTGCCGTTAGCGTTGGCGCCGGCCACAAACGCATGCTCGCCTCGCTGTTCGAGATGCATGATTTCCTGACCGAATTTCCGCCGTCACGCCGGCGCCTGAGCTATGGCGCGGCCGTGAGGGCTTGCGAGGCGGCACGCGCCGGCGAAATCTCGACTGAGGCCGCACGCGATGCCCTGATCACCTTTGCAGTCACGGCAGGCATCCTCTGGCCCGCGGTCCAGCCGGCCGTCTCGGTCAAGCCGGTCGCACATGGTTATGGCGGCTACGCCGTCTGAGACGGCCGGGACCGGGCCTGCCCAGCAAAAAGATCACTCGGACTTGCCGGCAGACGTCGAACGACAACACGTCTTGGTGATCCCACCAAGCGTCCACTTCATCTTGGAGTAACTCGGCATTGGAAGCGTCTTGAGATGTTTGATCACGAACCCAAGTTCCATGGCCATCATGCCGTATTCTCAACCGCGATATCGGCCTGTTCACTGTTCAATGCAAACCGAAAGCCAAATTCACTCGGTACGTCTCCATTTGAAGAAGAGGCAGGGATCGCGAGCCGTGAGTTGTGAAAACCAGAATGCCACCAGGCCGCACAAAGCTGAACAGACGCACCAGCCATCGCGCCCAGTTGTTATCGGCATGTGGGAAAAGAATGAAAGCGCAAGGACTGCATCATAGAGCCTGCCAAAACCCTCCTCCGGTATCGATCGCGACTGAATGGCTTTAATCTTGAATTCGTTAGCCAGGAAAGAAATCGCTTGTGGATAATCGGAACTGACGAGATCGATGTCTTCATCCTTTACAAGGTGCCGCGTCACGCATCCATACCTTGAGGCGAACTCGAGGAGTGAAAAGGCCCCCGGCCTAGATGCCGTGTTAAAATTCCTTTGAGTTTTTGCAGATGCTTGCCCATCTCTGAGATATTAACTGGCCTTTGAGACGTCAGACACAAATCCATTATGGCTGATCAGGAAGTTGAATATATCATGATCTTGATGAAAGGATGGAACAACGGAAACTCTACGGATTATTTGTTCTCTAAGTAATTGTCGTTCCAACAGTTTAGGCCGACTTCTGGATCACTGACTCATCCGATCTATGAGCAGTGGATAACGGTACAAGCCGCCGAGGCGGGTACCACGCGCGATAGCGAGCGACGCTGCAGCCACCGTTTCGCCATCGGGTTGATCCACACCTCGAAGCAGAAATGGACGGCCAACCCGCAAGCAGCGGCGGACGCAGCAAGCGAGGACTATTTTAGGTACATCTGAAGGCATCATATCGATGCGGCAGGCCAACGGATCGCAGCGCCACCATTAGACCGAAACACTTGCGTTAAGGAACGAGGCCTGCTGCAGTCGACACCATGGAAGCTGACGGCGCCGCTGCGTGTTCCAGGTCGCATTGCCGCGATCCGTTTGAAAAGCGCCTGCGCCCGACCGGAGCCTCGCCTGGCGCCCGCATTTCAATGCAACGTCGGATCACCGGCCAGCAGGGCGCGCGGCCCGGTCGTTTCGAAACTGACCTGGTCGCGGCCGTTGGACTTGGCCTTGTAGAGGTGCCGGTCGGCCGTCAGGAACATGTCGGCATAGGTGGTGGGTCCGCTGAAGGCGACGCCACCGATGCTCACCGAGAGCGGACAGGGCCGTCCATCCGGGGCAAACTCGACCTCGCGGATGCGCCGCCGGATCCCCTCGGCAACCAGCCAGGACTGCGACGGGTCGGCGCCAGGCAGGAAGATGGCGAACTCCTCGCCGCCGATGCGCCCGACGATGTCGGCGCCGCGCAACTGGGCCTTGATCGTCTGCGCAATCAGCTTGAGCGCCTGATCGCCGCAATCGTGGCCCAATCGATCGTTGATGGTCTTGAAATGATCGGCGTCGACGATCAGCAGGGCGCCGGCATCGACGACGGCCTGGCTGCGCGCCTGTTCGAGATAGGCCTCGACCAGCATCGAAAACGCGCCGCGGTTGAACACCGCGGTCAGGCTGTCGGTCGCCGCGACGATGCTCAGATTCTTCTGGGCGATCGCCAGCTGGCGCATCTTGTACATCAGGAAAGAGAAGAACGATCCACCCAGCACGAGCGGCAGCAACAGGTCGGTGAGCTGCGCCCAGCGCAACGCTTCGGGCGACAGCGACGGAAAATTGTAGGAATCGACAAGGAAGGCCGCCGCGATACAGATCGCCGTGCCGACAACCGTGACTGCTATGACCCTGCCCAAGCTCGTGGGCGAAAGATCGACCCGCATGCCATTTCTCCCACTGTGTTCGCCATTTTGCAGCGGGAACACAAATGAAACCCTAAAATCTTACCTGCAATTCGAATGTGGTTAACCAGATCAATGCCAGCAAAAGCGCTAGCGACTTTCCCGGGAAAAGTGCGCAGCGCTTTCCCTGAGAATTGCCAAGACAAAGGGATAGCGCGTTTCACCGTTTCCGTTAAACGATAAAACGCTCCGGCAATCGAAAGGCGCGATCGGTTGCCTTGTGAGTGGCGACAAAAAGCCCGCCACTTGCGCGGCGGGCTTTCCGACTGGCCGGAGGCTTCTCGTCAGCGCATGTCCCTCGGGAAGTCTGGGCCATGCGGTAGGAGAGTGCCGTAAAGCCTCACGGTTGGCTCGACACTCCCGGCGAAACCTGTCTCAGCGACGCGAGATCATAAGGCATAGCTGCCGCAGATCGCTGTCGTAGGTGCCCTCGCTGGCGAGCACATCGACGCAGCGCTTCTTCATACGTGTCAGCTGGCTGTTCGACATGCTGGCGACGACACCGGGTGTCCCAGGGGTGCCTGGTGTTCCAGGAGTTCCTGGAGTGCCGGGGGTACCGGGCATGCCCGGCGTTCCGCCAATGCCGACGCCGACACCGACGTTGATGCCGCTGCCGACGTTGACGCCGACACCGGCCTTGATACCTCCGCTGCCGCCGACCGTGGCCCCAACACCGGCCTTGATGCCACCGGCTCCGCCGACCGTCGCGCCAGCGCCGGCCTTGATGCCGCTGCTACCGCCGACTGAGGCGCCGAGGCCCGCAGTAACGCCGCTATTGCCGCCGACCGTTGCGCCAGCACCCGCCTTGATACCGCCGCTGCCGCCGACCGAGGCGCCGGCACCGGCCTTGACCCCGCCGCTTCCGCCGATCGAAGCGCCAACACCTGCATTGATGCCGCCAGCACCGCCGATAGATGCGCCGACACCGACGCCAATTCCGCCTCCTGCATTCGCGGGAGCGGCAAAAATAACGATAATTGCACCCGCCGCCAGTGCTCTAGCGATTTTCTGAGTGATATTAACCATGACACTCTCCTTGTTGCCGTTCTGCTTTGTGCATTGCAACATGCCAGCAAACCAAAGCAGACATATGCTTATGCACTCACAGCTACGCACGAGTCTTCCTTATAGTTTCTTTATTTTTTTCGACATAGGCCGTTGTAGTTCTCAATCAGTGTACTCGGTTTCTAAAAAAAAATATGTTTTTGCTTCAATATTTAAACTTTGTTGAATTTATTAAATAGAAACTCTACTGAAAAATGGAGCCGGTTGTAGCGGCCGGCCGAGCAAGGGGCGGCGCCAAAGGGCGGCACAAGCCACCTGGCAGCGTCGTGCAACCACGGGCTTCAAAAACCCGGCTTGGGATTCAGGCTGGAGGTTGAGGCTTTGGCGCTGTCCGTCGCGTCCAGAGGCGGTTCACTGGGATCGGCGGCCAGGTCGCAGATGGCACAAAGCACCGAGGGATGTCGCGTCCGGCGTCTTCAACGCAAACCGCGGTCAAGAAATCAGGCGTAGGCGCGGCCTTCGTCGGTGCGTTGGAAAAACGCCAGGTCGAGCTGCACCGAAGGCCGGCCGAGAATGGTCAGGATGGCGTGCGCCTGGCCGCGGTGATGGGTCTGGTGATTGAAGACGTGGCCCAGCGCCGGCGCCAGTCTTTGCGAGACGGTGCGCATGTCGGAAACGGTCATGTAGGAAAAGCGGCCGGACAAGGCCTTGTCGCTCAAGGCGCCCACCCAGTCGGCGATCCGCCTGTCCTCGGCCTCACGCGCCAGCCTGAGGCCAGGCAGCGCCCGGTGCAGGATGGCGTCGAGCTTCGTCGGCGCGTCACCCTCGCCGGTGAAGCGTTTCATCCAGATGCGGTCGGTGGCGAGCAGATGATTGAGCGTGCCCATCATGGAGCCGAAGAAGGCACCGACATTGCGGTTGAACTCTTCCTCGTCGAGCTCGGTCACGGCATCGTAGATGCGGCCATTGGCCCATTGATTGTAGGCCGCGAACATCATGAAATGCTGTTTCATCTTTTTTCCCGCCGACGAGTTCCGCTTCAGCCGCAGGCGACTAATTAGACCGCGAGGGCGCAGCCGCCAATGACCATTCTGTTCCATGAACTCGTCGGACACGACGCGACCCGTCCGTTCAGCCCGCATTGCTGGAAGGAGGCGGCGGCAGCAGCTTAGGGAATAGGCAGTAGGCAATAGGGTCCGAGCGCTGTACTGCCTACTGCCTACTGCCTACTGCCTACTGCCTACTGCCTACTGCCTATTCCCCACACAAGTCTCCTGATCGCCATGCCACCACCCCCCGATTTCACCGATGATTTTCGCGCCGGGCTGGTCACGCTGCTGCGCTGGCGCCGGGATGTGCGGCGCTTCGAGCGGACGGCTTTGCCAGAGGGTACGCTGGAGCGGCTGCTGGAGCTTGCCTGCATCGCGCCCTCCGTCGGTCTCAGCCAGCCGTGGCGCTTCGTGGTGGTCGACAGCGCCGAGCGGCGGGGCGCGGTGAGAGACTGTTTCGAGCGCTGCAATGCCGAGGCGCTGGCATGCTTTTCGGGCGAGCGCGCCGCTCTCTATGCCCGGCTGAAGCTCGCCGGTCTCAATGAAGCGCCCTGCCAGTTCGCGGTTTTCGCCGACCGCACGACGCAACAGGGCCATGGGCTCGGCCGCATGACGATGCCGGCAACCATCGACTATTCGGCCGTCATGGCGGTGCACACATTGTGGCTGGCGGCGCGGGCGGAAGGCATCGGCATGGGCTGGGTGTCGATCCTCGACGCCGCCGAGATGGCCGCAATCCTGGACACCCCGCCTGAGTGGACGCTGATCGGCTATTTCTGCCTCGGCTATGCCAGCGAGGAGCATGATCTGCCGACGCTGGAACGCGAGGGCTGGGAGCAGCGGCGGCAGCCGGTGGTGATCAGGCGGTAAGGCTGCCCATCACTTCGTCTCTTCTTTGCCGACCAGCTTGACGCAGATCGGGTCGCCCTTCGGCATCGGCGTGCATTGCCATTCGGGGCCGAAGCCGAAGTTCGTATCTGTGCGGCGACCCAGAAAGAGCAGCAGAACAAGGCCCACGGCAGCAAAAATGCCGATAACCAATAGGCTCCCTTTTATGTCGCCCGGCCTGAGGTGGTGGTAGGGCCAGCGCGTCCCGTCAAACATGGTCCGATGTCTTTCCGTTCCGCTGATTTCCCTTCGAAACCGTGCGTGCCTGCGCAATCGCCATTTTCCCGCAAAGCCTTGCCTTTGACCAGAGCGTTGCGAACAGCCATGCGGGCGGTCGCGGCCGAATAACGCTGCCGGGGCGCGTCCCCTTGGCAATGGGCCGGGCGGCTTGTATAGAGCCCGCCACTCCCAATTCCACTCTTCATCACCCAATTCCTCTCTTCATCACCCAATTCCTCTCTTCATCACAAGGATGACCAATGGCGATCGAACGCACCTTTTCCATGATCAAGCCGGACGCGACCCGGCGCAATCTTACCGGCGCCATCACCAGGATGCTGGAAGAGGCCGGCCTGCGCGTCATTGCCTCACGTCGGGTATGGATGAGCCGCCGCGAGGCCGAAGGGTTTTACGCCGTCCACAAGGATCGTCCGTTCTTCGGCGAACTGGTGGAATTCATGTCGTCGGCGCCGACCATCGTGCAGGTTCTGGAAGGCGAGAACGCCATCGCCAGGAACCGCGAAGTGATGGGCGCCACCAATCCAGCCAACGCCGCCGAAGGCACCATCCGCAAGGTGCACGCGCTGTCGATCGGCGAGAATTCCGTGCACGGCTCCGACGCGCCGGAAACCGCCGCCCAGGAGATCAAGTACTGGTTCTCGGACACCGAGATCGTCGGCTGAGCCGACCATCAGCTTTGAATCGAAAAGGCCGGCTCATTGCCGGCCTTTTTCGTTGCTGCCCGTGATCAACTCGCTGCGTTGAATCGCAAAATGTCGCGGCCGTCTTTGTCGGCGATGATCAGCTTGCCGCCATCGACACGGTATGACGCCGCCTTGGCGAGCGCCTCGAACATGGCCTTTTCCTCGGCCATGATCTCCGGCGCGCAGGCCTTGTAGGTCGAGCCGATGTCGCTGATGACGATGGTCTCGCCATCGACTTTGGCGGTGGCGAAATAGGCGTTGCACGGGCCGCTGCCGCCCGCCTTGCCGGCTTCGCTGACCCGGAACGTCGCCTGCGGCTCCGAAATCACGCCGATACCGTCGATATATTCGACTAGCCAGCTCTGGCCGGACAGCGAGGCCGAGGTCGGCTTGTCGCTCGGCGCCACCATTTTCAGCACAATGGCCTGCGGCGCCTCGCTGAGCGGATCGACCTGATAGCGCGAGTCCGTGAGGAACAGCAGCTTGTCGTCGGCGGTGATGCGCGCCTGCAGCGCATAGGTCATGTTGGGCCGGATCACCGTTGGATCGAAGCTGATCTCGAACTTGATCGGCACCTGGCCGGCCGGCGCTACCTTGCGCTCGCCGACAATGGCGGCCGGCGCATCGGCCAGCGATACATCGGCAAGTTGAACCGACAGCACGGCGTTGGGCGGCAGCGCGATGCGCTCGCGATACATCACCTCGCCCTTCAGGGTTTTCTCGGCGGCGACGGAAGGCTCGGGAACGGCCAGAACGCCGATACCAGCGGCACAAAACCGAAGACGAAGAATTCGGCGATCCTGTCCAGCATGCCCTTGCTCCCTTTTTGCCGATGCGATTTGGCCAAGGGAATGCGGTCAATACATGGCTGCGCCGAGATTTATTCGGGCCGCGCCTTCCAGCGCGCCGCAGCCTGCTCGTCGGCGTCCTTGGCCTCGACCCAGCCGCCATCGCTGCCGTCCACGCGGTGCTCCTTCTTCCAGAAAGGCGCACGCGATTTCAGGAAATCCATCAGGAAATTCGCCGCCTCGAACGCCGCCTGCCGGTGTGACGACGCCGCCACCACCAGCACGATGTTTTCGCCCGGTGCGATCTTGCCGTGGCGGTGGATGACGGTCAGGCCTTGCAACGGCCAGCGCTGAAGCGCCTCGCCGGCGATCCGGCTGATTTCCGCCTCGGCCATGCCTGGATAGTGCTCGAGTTCCAGCGCCGACAGCTGGCCCTGCTCGTCGCGGCAAAGTCCTGAGAAGGACACCACGGCGCCGATGTCCGCGCGACCCTCGGTCAGTTTCGCGATCTCGGCGGCAACGTCGAAATCGTCGCGCTGGATGCGCACCGTCGGCGCGCCGGACATGGTGTCAGCCCCCGGTCATCGGCGGAAACAGCGCGATCTCGCGCGCGCCGGCTATCTTTTCGCCATGCTCGACATGTTCCTGATTGATGGCGACGCGGATTACATCAGGATATTGCAGCGCGTGCCCATATTCCTCGCCGCGCGATTTTAGCCAGCGCAGGAGGTCGGCGACCGTCTCGATGCCGGCGGGCAATTCGACGTCTTCCTCAGGCTTGCCGATCCGTTCGCGCACCCAGGCAAAATAAATGAGCCGGGTGATCATCTCACTCGTCCATGATGTGCTTGAGGCCGGCGCGGAAATAGTCGTAGCCGGTGTAGAGCGTGACGAGGGCTGCGATCCACAGCAGCACCAGTCCGGTCTGCGTGGTCAGCGGGAAGATCTTGTCGCCGGCAGGCCCGGCCAGCAGGAAGGCGATGGCGACCATCTGGATGGCGGTCTTCCATTTGGCGAGCTGCGTCACCGGCACCGAGACTTTCAATGCCGCCAGATATTCGCGCAGCCCCGAGACCAGGATTTCGCGGCACAGGATGATGATTGCCGCCCACAGCGACCAGCCTGCGATGCCGGCATGGCGGTCCGTATCGGCGGCGAGCAGCAGCAGGCAGGTGGCGACCAGCAGTTTATCGGCGATCGGGTCCAGCATCTTGCCGATGTTGGACGTCTGCTGCCAGGCGCGCGCCAGATAGCCGTCGAGATAGTCGGTGATCGAAGCCAGCAGGAAGATGATCAACGCCGACCAGCGGGCGAAGTCGCTCGATTTCAGATGCCCCTCGAGAAAAAAGCACAGCACCACCAGCGGCACCGCGACGATGCGGGCGTAGGTAAGCATGTTGGGCAGGTTGAACGCGCGCTTGGCCATATCTCAGGGACTCTTTCTGCCTGCGTACTCAAATCAGAACCGGATGTAGGGGGTCAACAGGCGAGATTCGATTGGCCAGACGAAAATAGCGCGCGATTGCCGGGATTCGAGTGGCCTGCGAGAAAAGAACGGCTGCTGCCATTTCATCGGGACGGCGGCGTCACCGGCGCTCAGCTCTCATGGAAATGATTGTAGACGAGCTTGGCGACCTGCTCTGAAATACCGTCGACCTTGACCAGATCCTCGACTGCCGCGCGGCTGACCGCCTTGGCAGTGCCGAAGGCCAGCAGCAGCGCGCGCTTGCGACCGGGACCGATGCCGGCGATCTCGTCGAGCGGGCTCTTGACCAATTCCTTCTTGCGTCGCGCGCGGTGCGAACCGATGGCGAAGCGATGGACCTCGTCGCGCAGCCGCTGGACGAAATAGAGCACGGGATCGCGGACGGGCAGCGAAAACGAGTCCCTGCCTCTGACGAAGAAACGCTCGCGGCCGGCATCGCGGTCCTGGCCCTTGGCGATGCCGATGGCCGCCACGCGATCCTCGATGCCGAGGTCGGCGAGGATCTTGCGCACTGCGCTCATCTGGCCCTGGCCGCCATCGATCAGGATGACGTCGGGCCAGGCCGGGAAGCTGCCGGAGATGTCTTCCTCGATGTCGTCGCCTGCTCCACCGGCTGCCGCGTCGTCGGGAACGACATCGCCATGTTCCTTCAGCAGCCGCGAAAAGCGCCGTTCCATCACCTCGCGCATCATGCCGAAATCGTCACCGGGCGTGATCTCGGTCGAGCGGATGTTGAATTTGCGGTACTGGTTCTTCACAAACCCTTCCGGCCCGGCGACGACCATGGCGCCAACGGCGTTGGTGCCCATAATGTGCGAATTGTCATAGACCTCGATGCGCACCGGTGGCTTCGGCAGGCCGAAGGTCTCGGCAAAGCCGGCGAGCAGCCGGCCTTGCGTGGAGGTTTCGGCCAGCCGGCGGCCGAGCGCCTCGCGCGCATTCTGCAGCGCGTTGTCCGTCAAATCCTTCTTCTCGCCGCGCTGCGGCACCGAGATCGACACTTTACGGCCGGCGCGGGTGGACAGCGCTTCGGCCAGCAGTTCCTGATCCTGGACGCCTCGCGACAGCAGAATGTTCCGTGGCGTCGGCTTGTCGTCATAGAACTGCGCCAGGAACGAGCCCAGCACTTCCGCCCCCTCCAGTGCCGGATCGGCCTTGGGGAAATAGGCGCGGTTGCCCCAGTTCTGGCCGGTGCGGAAGAAAAACACCTGGATACAGACCTGGCCGCCCTCCTGATGGATAGCAAAGACATCGGCCTCATCGACCGTGGCCGGGTTGATGCCCTGATGGCTCTGCACATGGGACAGCGCTGCCAGCCGATCACGATAAATGGCGGCGCGCTCGAAATCGAGCTCCTGCGAGGCCTGCTGCATGGCGGCAGAGATTTCGGTCTTCACCTTCTGGCTGCGGCCGGACAGAAAATCCTTCGCCTCGCTGACCAGCTCGGCATAGTCGCCATGCGAGATTTCGCCGGTGCAGGGACCGGCGCAGCGCTTGATCTGGTAGAGCAGGCACGGCCGGGTGCGGTTTTCGTAAAAGGAGTTGGTGCAGCTCCTGAGCAGGAACGCGCGCTGCAGCGAATTGATGGTGCGCCCGACCGCGCCGGCCGACGCAAAAGGTCCGAAATAGTCGCCCTTGCGCGAGCGCGCACCGCGATGCTTGTAGATGCCGGGCGAGACGTGATCGCCGGTCAACAGGATGTAAGGGAACGACTTGTCGTCCCGCATCAGCACATTGAAACGCGGCCGCAAGCGCTTGATGAGATTGGCCTCGAGCAGCAGCGCTTCGATTTCGGTGCGGGTGACGACGAACTCCATCGTCGATGTCTCGCGCACCATGCGGCCGATGCGGGCGGTGTGGAACCGGCCTTGCGCGTAGTTGGTCACCCGCTTCTTCAGGCTGCGCGCCTTGCCGACATAAAGCACGTCGCCGGCAGCGTTCATCATGCGGTAGACGCCGGGCGCATTGGGCAGCCGCTTGACCAATGTCTGGATGACCTCGGCGCCGACCATGCCGTCGGCGTCGCCGGCATGCGGCGCCCAGTCTATCGCTGTGAAGGCGACATCGGGCCCGGTGGCCTCGGGCTCGACGATCTCCTCGACCGCTTCATCCTCAAGGTCGATGTCGGGCGGCATATCGTCGGCGGCGCCGGCGCGCGTCTTGTGTTTCTGGTCTGCGGGACTCATTCCACCATGCCTGTCACATCCGGCGTCTGCCATGCAAGATGCTGGCCGCCGTCAAGCGCGATCATTTGGCCGGTCACCGAGCGCGCATCCCAGAGATAGCGAATGGTGGCGCCGAATTCGGCCAATTGCGGGCCGCGCTTCAGAATCAGGCCATCGACCTGCTTCTGGAAATCATCATCTTCCTGGCGCGCATTCTTCAGCGTTGGACCGGGACCGATGGCGTTGACGCGGATGCGCGGACCGAGCGCCTGTGCCAGCATTTCGGTCTGCGTCCACAAGGCCGACTTCGACAGCGCATAAGAGAAATAGCGCGGCGTCGGCCGCCAGACGCGCTGGTCGATGATGTTGACGATCAGCCCCTCCTGCCCTGGCGGCAAGGCGCGGGCGAAGTTTTGCGCCAACAGCGCCGGCGTCTTCACATGGATGGCGAAGTGAAGGTCCCATGCCGCCCAGTCGAAGTCCTCGACGCTATCGTCGACGAACAGCGACGCATTGTTGACAAGTAGCGTGACCGGGCCGAGCGCTGCCGCGGCGCGGCCGACGAGATCGCCAACCGCATCCATGTCGGTCAGATCGGCGGCTACCACGCCGGCGCGGGCGCCTCCGTCCCTGATGCTCGCAGCCAGCGCGTCGGCCTCGGCGGTCGAGCGGTTGGCGTGGATGGCGACGGCAAAACCGTGCGCGGCCAGATCCTCGACGATCGCCTTGCCGATCCGCTTCCCCCCGCCCGTCACCAGCGCCGTTCCGGCGGCTTCGATCATCTGTCAATCCTCAATCTGCGCCTCAATTCGGCTAGCGGCACATTGTGACGCGTCCAGGGGTTAAATGCCGTTTCCACCTGGGGCAGGAATGTGGCGAAACGGCTTTTTCGCCGCCGGCACCGCCCCGGATTCGGGTCGGCAGGACCGCAATATAGGACGCTGAACCCGTTGCACCAAGCCGAGTGCAGTGCAGCATCGCCTGCGTACTGACATTTGGCTGTTGCGAAGATGCAACGTCAAGCTTCGGCCTCATTCGTGTCGGGGAATGACCCATTTTCAGGTTCGCTGCCGCCGCATTTTGACACGACATTCGGAACCGTTGAGTGCCAGATCCGTTTCACCCCCCGGACGGGTTGATGGCGCTCAGGACAAACCAGCCTACGTGTCTTGTGGCTTAAGGAGTAAACAACAATGCAAACCAATCTCAAATTCGCGCCGCTCGCGGTTGCGCTCGGGCTCTTCGCCCTCAGCGGTACCGCTTTTGCTGCCGATGTCGTCTCGGAAGAGCCCCCGGCGCCGGCCCCGATCGCCGAGCTCCCCGTCGCTTCCTGGGCCGGCCCGTATGCCGGTCTCAGCGCCGGCTACGGCTTCAGCGGTCATGCCAAAGTCCAGGACGGCGGCCCCGACATCAAGACCAAGGGCTTTGTCGGCGGCGTTTTCGGCGGCTACCAGTGGCAGCAGGAAAACTTCGTGTACGGTGCTGAAGCCGATCTCGGCTACAATGGCGTCAAGGGTGACAGCGGCGGCGTCAATTCCAAGGGCGGCTTCGAAGGCTCGTTGCGCGCCCGTCTGGGTTACGCCGTGACCCCGGAAATCCTGCTCTACGGCACCGGCGGCGGCGCCCTGAAGAACCAGAAGGTCTCGGTCCCCGGCGACAGCGACAGCAACACCATGCTCGGCTGGACGGCCGGCGTCGGCACCGACATCAAGATCACCGACAATGTGTTCGGCCGTGTCGAGTACCGCTACACCGACTTCGGTTCCAAGAGCTTCGACAGTGTCGGCACCAAGGTCAAAGAGAGCGACAACCGCGTCACCTTCGGCGTCGGTATGAAGTTCTAACTGTCGTTCAAGCCACGACACAAGAAAGCCGGGCCTCGCGCCCGGCTTTTTTTGTTTCGCCCGTCAGGCCGGCACAGCCACCTTCAGCCCCGGAAACTTCTCATCGAAACGCGCTGCCCAGCGGGTCAGGCGGCCGCGGCCCTTTTCCCATTTGCCGGCGAAGCGCAGAGAGAGGTAGCCGAGGCAGGCACGCAACGCCAGCTGGCCAAGCGTGATCTTCTTCGGCAGCTTCGGCGGATTGGCGTTGAGGAAATCGAGTGCGGCGGTGATCTTGGTCCACTGGCGATCGAGCCAGGGTTGATAGACCATCTCCTCCGGACGCGTGCGCCGCTCATAGACCATCGACAGCGCGCAGTCGCATATGCCGTCGGCCAGCGCCTCCAGCACTTCGGCCTCGAGGCGCTTGTCGGCATTGCGCGGCAACAACAGGCTCTTCGAAGCGCGGTTGAGATGCTGAGTGATCGCGCGGCTGTCATGGATCGAGCGGCCGTCGTCGAGCACCAGCACCGGAATCTTGCCGAGAGGATTGGCTGACATCAGTTCAGCAGGCTTGTCCTCGGTCTTGACCGGCACGAGCTCGACGGCAATGCCGGCATGGAGTGCTGCCATGCGCACCTTGGAACTGTAGGGGGATGAGGACGCGTAGAGCAGCTTCGGCATGATCGGTTCCCTGTTTTCGGACGGGCAGTGCATGTCGCTCAAAAATGCGATTCCGGTCTTGAGAACGACGCGCGTAAAACAAAGGTCTAGAGCG
The DNA here is from genome assembly GCF_057766425.1 of Mesorhizobium sp. P160187. Taxonomy (NCBI): domain Bacteria; kingdom Pseudomonadati; phylum Pseudomonadota; class Alphaproteobacteria; order Hyphomicrobiales; family Phyllobacteriaceae; genus Mesorhizobium; species Mesorhizobium sp. P160187. The sequence goes on along the minus strand of NZ_JBYMDX010000005.1, from coordinate 863,133 downwards.
TGTCGCCTGAACCCCATCGAATGCGACCGCCTTAGTGTTGGCCGATCTTCCCTGAGGGAGCAACTGCCAGAAGGGCAAAACCAGGCGGCCAATCCGCCGACAATGAAATCGCCATGCATGTCTCACAGAAGTGGCGTCAATTTCGAGAGAACGACATGCATCAAAACAAGACCTAAATCACAACAAAAAAGCTCCCGGGAATCTGCCAGTCGGCAAAGTTCCCGGGAGCTTTGAGATGGACCGCTGTTACTTCTTCTTGGCGGCTGGCTTTTTGGCCGGTGCAGCCTTCTTCACAGCGGCCGTCGACTTGGCGGCGGCGGCCTTCATCGGAGCCTTGGCGGCGGGTTTTGCCGCTGCCTTGGCTGCCGGCTTCTTGGCGGCGGGCTTGGCTGCTGCCTTCGCAGCAGGCTTCGCCACAGCCTTGGCGGCCGGCTTCTTGGCGGCGGGTTTCGCTGCTGCCTTGGCGGCGGGTTTTGCTACTGCCTTAGCTGCCGGCTTTGCCGCTGCCTTGGCAGCCGGCTTTGCCGCTGCCTTCGGTGCTGCCTTCTTTACTGCTGCAGGTTTCGCGGCTGCTTTCGGTGCCGCTTTCTTTGCCGGCGCTTTCGCCGCCGGCGCCTTCGTCGTGGTCTTTGCCATGCGATGCCCCTTGCGTTTGTGCCGATGGCCGTGAGTGACCCGGCGAGCTAATGCATATCTGACTCGTGCGTATCTAGCCAGCGAAGCATTACATAGAATTTTGCAGATTAAGTTTCGGTTACGCTGAGAGCATGGTCGCAATGATCGGCACAGAAATCGGCAAAGAATCTTCCCGCTTCGCAGCGAACTATTGCGAGAGAAATCTCTGATATCGCGACTCACACGATCTTCTCGTCAAGCTCACATTCTCTTGCAACGCCGTCGATCTCACGCGGTCATCGGCGGCCTATCGGATGGCAACAATCATCGCACCGCAGAGGCTGATCTTGCTTCATCCCCACGGTTGCAGGAACAGCACTAAACTAAACGCGAGCTTTTTACTCGTATATCGAAAGTGGTTGGATGGAAGCCAGGAAAGACAGCACTTGAAGGGACAGCCTGTTGTGTCGGACGTTTCCCAGACGAGAAGGGAGATCGCCAGCTTCGGCGCAAGAGATGCCTAACGGAAATGGGAAACGAAGATCGGGGAATCCTCCTTCCCAGGAAGCCGCGATCCCTTGGAAGCCAAGGGGTGCAGGCCCCTAAGCGCCAACCCGCTCGCGCACCTGGCCGGCGCGAAGGCTCGGCGTGGTGGAGGTGGGCGGCAAACGTATCCCACGGCGGCGCAATGCCGATCTGCATCAGGATCCGCCCGATCTCGCCGCGGTGATAGCCGCCATGCGTGACGACATGTGTCAGCATTTCCTGGCGTGACATCATCGCCCTGTCGCCGTCGGTGAAGGTGAAAGGCACAGGCTCTGACATGAGCTTTGGCGAGACGGCTTCGATATGGTCGAGATACCAACGATCCATCGCAGCGACACCAGCGCTCAATTCGGACGCATAGCCATGACGCGTGCCGGAAAGATGCGCGGCGAATATCTTCGATACGACAAGGTTGTGGTTGATGAGACGGGTCGCCGTGTGGCGCTGATCGACATGCTCCTGCTGGTCGAGGCCCGCAAGCTTCTGCAGCAATTCACCATTCGCCCAGGCTTGATAAACGAAGAGGCTGCGGAGCAAATCCAGCGCGTCCATGGTTTGTATCCTTTGCAAAAAATGTGAGTATATTATCTATATTCTTGGCTGCTGGAGCAGACATGTCTACTCGCATTGCAAAGCCGCGCTCACGCATGCGCAAGCAGCCGCGCCAGGCGCGTTCGAGAGCGACGGTCGAGGCGATCATCGAAGCCGGTGCTCATGTTCTAAGCGCGCTCGGCTGGGCCGGCTTCACCACCAACAAGGTGGCCGATGCGGCCGGCGTCAGCATCGGCTCGCTCTATCAATATTTTCCCGACAAGCTGTCGCTGGTCGAAGCAATTCGCCGGCGACATTTCGATCAGGTGCTGTCGGTGATCGCCGAATCAACAGAAGGCGACAAGCCGATCAAACGATTCGCGCAGGAGCTGGTGCGCGGCATGATCGATGCGCACAGCATCCATCCGACGCTGCATCAGGTGCTGCTCGACGAGGCGCCGGGCGATCGCGGCTCACGCGCCGCCCATGCCTCGTTCCAATCGCGCTATCTCGATCACTACACGACGGCGGTGGCGCAATATCGCAGGCGCAGAAAGGACAATGAGGCCGTGGCCCGTGTGCTGTCCTCGGCGGTCGAGGGCGTCATCCACAATGCCGCGCGGCGAGACACGCTCGACGCGCCGGAGCTGCAGAAGCAGTTGGTCGAGCTGATCTGCGCTTACGTGTCTGGTGGGAAGGCGGTGTGAGGCAGCGGCAGCAGTTCGGAGATTGGCGAAACCGGAGCGACATCAGATCTCCCCCTTGCGGGAGATGGCAGGTTCAACGGCGGTTCTTATCCGACCTTAGCGCAGGACGCGGCAGCGGCCGTTGTAGACCATCCAGCGGTCGAAGCCCGAGACGCAGAATTCGACATTGTCGCCGATCGAGGCAAAACCCTGGCCTTCCTCGATCAAGTACCAGATGGTGCGGGCGCGGCCATCGGAAAGGCTGACGGTGGCGCCGCAATAGCGGCGGCCGATCGGCCATTCTTCGCTGGCCGGGAGATAGCGATGCTGGTGGATGCGCTGGAAATCTGTGATCGAAACATCCGGCAGATGCGGCACGTGATGCACCTGGTAGGAGAAGCGGCTGGAGATCTTGCTTAGCACCCAAGCCTCGCCGCAAACGCCGCTGTCCTCGTCGGAATAGACGGAAAGGTCGGCGGCCTGTGCTGGCTGGCCGAGGGGTGCGGCCAGCGGCGTGCAAAGCGAAATCAGGGCAGCAAGAGCGGATTTGGCAAAGCGAGTCATGGCAGCCTCTCAAAGGTCGACTGCGCCCACTTTGCGGATTCGGCGGCGCGCGGTCAAGCGGTCGCGCTGCCGATGGTTTCCCGCTCCGCAACCGGTTTTTCCGGTGCGAAGCTGCGAAACCACGTCCTGACCTTTGAAAAAGCTCGCCTTGCCCATTAGGAAAAGCGGCCTGCCCATGGCCGGCGGGCCGCCGAAACCCGGTTCAGCCTTGCTTGGCGTCGCCCTGCGGTATGGCGGCCGGGTCCATCCACATCGCTTCCCAGACGTGGCCGTCAGGATCGGCCAGGCTGCGATTGTACATGAAGCCATAATCCTGCTGGGCGTTGATGTCGGCGGCGCCGCCATTTTTAGCCGCCGCCTCGTTCATCGCATCGACCGCCGCGCGGCTGTCGCAGGACACGGCAAGCATGACCTCGCTCGAGGTGGCCGGTGGGATGGGGCGATCGGTGAACTGACGCCATTTGGCATGGGTGAGCAGCATGACGTTCATCGTTTCGCTCAGCACCATGCAGGCTGCGGTGTCGTCGGTGAAGTGCGGGTTGTTGTCGAAACCGAGAGCTTTGTAGAAGGCCATCGACGCAGCGAGGTCGGCGACGGGCAAGTTGACGAAGATCATACGGGGCATAGGGTCTCCTTGACAGTACACAGTTGAAACCGGACCGGCGTTGCGCCGGACCATCCTCCGATGCCTTCTCTCAAGGCACCGGTTTTGCTTTGCCGCGCAGCCTCTCGGTCTGCGCATTGTGCATCGCTTCGACCTCTTCGATGAAGCCGAGCAAAACCTGCATCTCGGCCACCGAGTATTTCTCCAGCAATGCGTCGCCCGCCTCGGGGATCGGATGGTAGCAGCGCCGGACGAGTTCCTCGGTCTTCTTGCCCGCCGCGACCATGACCTTGCGCCTGGCGGCTGACGAAGCCGCGCTTTTCCAGCCGGTCAATCAACGTCGTAACCGCCGCCGGCGTGAGATTTGTCTCCCTCGCTACGACGTTTGCCGGCCGCGGGCCGTGACTGATCGCGCCGAGACAGCGGCGCTCGGCAGCGCTCAGCACATAGATTTCGGCAACGGTCCCATCGAACGTTTCAACGGCATCCTGCCAGCGCGACATCGCGAAGCCTATCGCGTTGACCAGTTCCTTTTTTGTCGATCTTGGCTTCGATTCGAAATCTAATAATTAGACATCTATCTATCTGATTCTGGGATTAGCGTCAACGCCAAGCCGATTAGATGTGCATCTCCATGGTTTCGGTTCGTTGAACACAGCTGAGCATTCGCGGATGGCGCCACCGTCAAAACCTCTAGCGACTTTGTGTCTTTGCCGCGGGCGTCGCCCGCTGCGAAGCGTCGCTACTCCCCGGCCAGCCATTCCAGCGACCAGTGCGCCGGCTTTTCGACCGCCAGCAATCTGTGCAGGACCGGCAGCACGATGCGCAGTTCGCGCTCCAGCGTGAAGGGCGGGTTGACCACCACCATGCCGCTGCCGTCGAGGCTTGGTTCACGCGATGCCGGCCGGATCTCGAACTCGATGTCGAGCAATTTTGGGACGCCGGATTGCTTGAGCGCCTTGCGGAAGGCGATGATCGCTTTGCGGTCCTTGATCGGATACCACAGCGCGTAGATGCCACCCGGCCAGCGCCTGTGCGCTTTCTGCATGCCGTCGACCAGGCGGTCGAATTCGCCGGCTTCCTCGAACGGCGGATCGATCAGCACCAGGCCGCGCTTTTCCTTTGGCGGCAGATGCGCGCCAAGCGCCAGCCAGCCGTCGAGTTCGATCACCCTTGTCTGGAAATCGCCGGCAAACAGCGTCTTCAGCCTGGCGGCATCTGCGCCGTGCAGTTCGATCGCCGACAACCGGTCCTGCTTTCGCATGAGGTGCCTGGCGATCAATGGCGAGCCCGGATATTTCTTCACCCCGCCATCGGGATTGAGCGAACGCACCGCTTCAAGATAGGGGGCAAGCAGCGCAGCCGCCGATTTTTCGATCGGGGCGTTGATGAGGCGGCCGATGCCGCCTTGCCATTCGCCGGTCTTTTGCGCTTCCGCCGACGAAAGATCGTAGCGGTCAATGCCGGCATGAGTGTCGACGACACGGAACGCCTTGTCCTTCTGCTTCAGATAGTCGAGCAGAAGGCTGAGCACGACATGCTTGACGACATCGGCGAAATTGCCGGCGTGATAGGCGTGACGGTAGTTCATGCCGCGCTCATGTCGAGGAGCCTCTGCCCCAACGCGGCGGTGGCGGCTTCGAGTTCGGGTTCTCCGGCCGGCGACCGCCGAAAGCCAGAGTAAGCAGGAAGCCGATCAGGCCGACGGCCATCAGCCCATAGCCAACCGGCCGTGCGCGTTGATCGATCTCACCGGCGCCGGAGCGCAGTATCAGATCCACTGCGCGTATCGGGATATCGTCGGCGTCGCCCGGGCCGGCGGTGAAGAGATAGGCGCCGGGACTGACGGTTTCGATCACGCCGGCCTCGTCGCGAAAGATCTTGTCGGGCAGTTGCGGGCTGACCTGGCGCGGATTGTCGGCGTGGTTGAATTGCAGCGTCGAGGCAAGCACCGTGCGCCCGGCTGTGGCGGCAGTCAGCGTCAGCACGGTGCGCTGCTGCGAGACAATGCGCTCGGCCTTTGCCGTCAGGTCGACCAGCACTCTGACCGGCGCGTCGCCAGCTTTCAGCGTCACCGTCACAGGCCTAAACCGTCCCTGGTCGTAGACGCGCCAGGTGCCGATCTCGTGGCCGGAGAAATTGCTCATGGCCCAGGGATACACGAAGCCAATGGCGGCGCCGGCAAGCAGTATCAGGACAAACAGAAAGCGCATTGAGGAGATCCGGGTGTTCGACAGATTGCCAATAACGCCCTGAAGGCCAAAAAGCGATGGCTGACGCAGCGGAGCCACCTTTGTGGAGTCCGTTGGCGGCACGCAAGCCATGTGGCACTTATGGCGAATGAAGCCTTCCGCAGAAGCATTGACTCGTCTTTTCCAACCGATGCCGGTGGCTCATGCCCAATAGCACCGTGCTGATCACCGGTGCCCGCGCGCCGGTGGCGCTGCACTTGGCGCGGCTGCTGCATGGCGCCGGTTGCCGGGTGATCCTGGCCGACAGCCCGGCCCGGCCGATCGCCGCAGCGAGCACGGCCTGCGCCGCCTACAATCGCCTGCCGCCGCCGCGCTTTGCCGCCGACGCCTATGCCAAGGCGGTGGAAGCGCTTGTCCGCGCGGAAGGCATCGAACTCGTTATCCCGACCTGCGAGGAAGTCTTTTATCTCGGTCGTCTCTGGCAGCACCGCGCCATGCCGGCCCGCCTCTTCGCACCCGAGATGGCGATGCTCGCCCGCGTTCACGACAAGCATGCCTTCATCCGGCTGGCGCAGAGCCTTGGGCTCGACGTGCCGGAAACGATACTGCTGCAAAGCGAGGCCGATCTCGACGGCGTTCGTGGCCAATCGCGCGAATTGGTGTTCAAACCTGTGTGGTCACGTTTTGCCCGTGACGTACTGCTGCGGCCATCGCCGGACGAACTCGACGCCGTCCGCCCCTCGCCCGCCGCTCCTTGGGTGGCGCAGCGCTACATCGCAGGTGAAGAGATCAGCGCCTATGCGGTGGCGGTCGAGGGTGAACTCAAAGCGCTGGCGCTCTACAGTTCGCTCTATCGCGCCGGCAAGGGCGCCGGCATCTGTTTCGAGCCAGTCGGGGATGCGGCTGCCCGGCGCTTCGTCGAAACCTTCGTCGCCGGCGCCGGCTGGACCGGCCAGATCTCCTTCGACCTGATGCGCGAGAATAACGGCACGGTGCTGCCACTGGAGTGCAATCCGCGCGCCGTGAGCGGACTGCACTTCTTTCGCGATCCGCGGCGCTTCGCCGACGCGGTCCTGGAGGATGGCGCCGAGGTGAAGCCCGACGTGACGGCGCCGCAGACGGTGAGGCTTGCGATGTGGATCTACGGGATGCCGGCGGCACTGCGCTCCGGTGGTCTCGGCAGCTTTCGCCAGGCGATGCACGATGCCGATGAGCTGCTCGACTGGCCGGGCGACCCCGCGCCGAAGCGGGCGCAGTGGCGCACGCTGGCCGAGATCGCCGGCACAGCACTGCGCCAGCGCATCAGCCTTCAGGCTGCGTCGACGCGCGATATCGAGTGGAATGGGCCGGAGCAGGACTAGTCGAGTTGAAGCGGAACTTCCCGTTTTCAGCTGAGTGCGTAAGTCCTGCTAAGGTTGCCTAAACGGGATTAACTGGCTTTGCGGACAATTGCAGGCCAAGCGCCTTGGTTACGCCCAGCAATGTACTGAGGCGCGGATCGCCCTTTTCGCTCAGCGCCTTGTAGAGTGCCTCTCGGGTCACGCCGGCGTCCTTCGCTATGCTTGTCATGCCGCGGGCGCGCGCGACAATGCCGAGGGCGTGCGCAATATAAGTCGCGTCCCCGGTCTCGAACGCATCAGCGAGCAGTTCGGCTTGAGACTCAGCATCATCAAGATATTCGGCGGCGTCGAATGGTGTGGTTCTGAGGGTCATATCAAACTTCCTTTGCCATTTTCCTGGCTTTTCCGATGTCCCTGTCCTGCGAGCCTTTGTCACCGCCGCAGAGCAGGATAATGACCGTGTTGCCGCGCCGGACGAAGTACACGCGGTATCCCGGACCGTAATCTACGCGCAATTCTCCTATGCCATCGAAGAACTTGGCGTCTCCCGCCAGCCCAGCCTGAACGCGGACAATCCGTTGGGTGATCTTCTTTACGGCGCGAATGTCCGTGAGCCCTCTGAGCCATTTTCGGAATTCGTCAGTGGATCGAACTTCGATCATCCGTGAACTATAATTTACAGCAGAACTGGAATCAAGTGCCGTGAACTTTAGATTACAGCTCGATTTGGTGCACCCGCGGCTCTGCCGCCGCCGGTGGCATCTTGCCGTCGATGATCGCTGCTATGTCGCGGCGCAGGAAATCCAGCGGGCCGATCGCCGGCTGAACCTGCGGCGATATACGGGCGTTGTCGCTGGCCGATTTCAGCACACGGCGATCCTGCTGCAGGGCAAAGGCAAAGAGCGGCCGGAAAGCAAGCGCCTTGAGTTCGCCGAACAGGCCCTGTCGCGGGCCGATCAGCCAGCCGACGCCTTCGACGGTCCGTTCGTCCGCCTGACGCAAATGGAAAGTGGTCGCCAGCGCCAAGCCGCCCTTGCCCCAATATTCGAGTTCGACGATGCCGGGATGGCGGTAGCGGCCGATGGTCCTGGCGCGCTCGCCTTCCAGCAGCCGGCTGACCAGCCCCTGTTGGCGGTCCTCGCCGGTGTAGCAGCTTTCGACCCAGCCCTTGCCGCCGGTCACCTCGACGCGCACGAGATGGCGCTTTGCGGTCAGGCCGCGCAGCACACCCTTGTGGGTGAAGTGGGTGTGAGTGGCGTCGAGAATGTTCTCGGCGGCGTCGAGCACCGTCGATCGCGCCGAGCTTCGCACCCGCTTCACGACGACATCCTTGCCTTGCATGCAATGGAGATAGGGCTCGCCCTCAGGCGTGCCTGCCGAGACGAAGACGACGCCGTCGCGCTCGATCGCGCTGTAGCGGCGGATACGGTAATGCGGGACGTCGCCGACATGGCCGGGAATGGCGGTGCAGCGCCCTTCCCCATTGTAGCGCCAGCCATGATAGGGACATTCGATCTCGCCACCGACGACCTTGCCGGTCGAGAGTTCGACCAGGCGGTGAGCGCAGCGGTCGAAGAGGGCGGCAATGCCTTTCGCCGAGCGGAACAGCACCAGTGGCGCGCCGTCGAACAGGATGCGCTTCGGCTTGGCTTTGATGTCGGCAGACCGCATCACCGCCTGCCAATAGTCTTTGTCTTTCTGCTGCCGGGTGTCGCTCAAAGTTCAAATCTCCTGAGCAGGGGAATGCCGATCTTCGCGAGCACAAATTCCATGATACGCACTGCCGCGCGCTGGCGGCGCGGCAGATGGGCAGCATAGACGGCGTTGTATTCCACCGTCGCCACGGCGCCGCGCAAGCGTTTGAAGGCGGCGGCACCGGCGCTCATGTTGAAGAACAGGCCGTGCGCCATCGCATGATCCTGAGCCAGCGCCATCATCATGCGGTAAAGGCCTTCGCTCACCGGGAGGCCGGTGTCGTAGCCGACGATGGGCTGCGTCAGTGTCCTGCCGTTCTGAGACAAAGCGGCGACGGCGACCAGTTCACCGCCGGGACGACGCAGGCCTGCCAGTTGCAGGATGCCGCGACGGTGCGTCTCGCCGATATAGCGGGCGGTGTAGTGCGGGTTGAGCGGCGTGTATTTGTCGAGATAGAGCATCCGGTAGAGCGCTTCGGCGCGCGCATAGTCGGCCTCGGTGAAGTCGCCATTGCCGACCCGCTCGAACGGTGTCGTGCGCAGCCGCTTGCGGTCGCGCTTCATGTCGTTGGTCATGGCCGAACCGCGGCCGGCGAAGATGTAGATTTGCCGCGCCGCCAGCATTCGAAAACCCTCCGCCTTCAGCGCTGCGATTGTCGAGGGATCGGCGATCTCGTTCAGGGAGCGGATGAGAACAGCGCGATCGGGAAAACGCGCCGTGAGATCGTCGCGGATCGCAGCGACCGCGTTGCGATCGAGCAGCGGCACCGGATTGGTCGAATAGAGCCAGTTGTTGACCTGAACCTGATGGTCGAGGCCGCTCATCCTGACCAGCGGCGCGCACAGGCCGATCAGCATCCGCATCGTTGTTTGCAGCAAGGGCGAGGAGACGAAATTGCGGGTCTCGTCGATGGCATAGTCGATATAGGCGCTGGACGGGCAGCAGATGTAGCAGTTCGGCGCTTCGCTTCTGTCGTTCAGCGTCAGCGGAAAGGAGCGGCCGGCGATCTCGAAGGTTTCGACAGCCACTGTCAGATTGCGCACGAGGTCGCGCACCGGCACCTCGTTGAAAAGCTGAACGAAGGCTTCGACCTCACGCGGGTTGTTTTCTACCCGGTTCGTCTGATCGAGTGGCAACATAGCGGGCCGGTTCATGATGCCGCTCCCAGGTGGCATTCGACCCGACGCAGTTTGCGGCCGGTCTCCAACGGCAGGTCCCTGCGAACAAGGCTGACCGAAGCTGTCGCCTGGCGCGCCGCCAGCAAATTGCGCACGGACTGATGGGCGGCGGTGGCGGCTTCGTCGGCAAGCCCGGGGGCCAGGCTGAGTTCGATTGCATCTTCAGCGGTCTGGACCAGGCGGAAATCGTCGATGCGCCGGTCGGCCTTGAGCACCGCATTGCGTAGTATGTCGGGCGTGACGAGGAGCTGCCCGTGCGGCGAGGAGAGCCGGAAAGCGTCGTCCATGCGGCCGACGATCTCGTCCAGCGTGCGCAGCGGCGAGCCGCAGCGGCATGGCTTTTCGGACAGCCGCAGCAAGTCGTTCATGCGGTAGCGCGCCATGATCTGGGTCCGGCGGCGAAAGGCGGTGATCAGCGGCATGACCAAGCCGTCGCCGGCCGGTTCGAACTCGAAGAACACCGAATCCTCGGCCAGATGCAGCCCGCCCTGGCGGCAGGTGACGGCGAACAGCCCTTCGGTCGCCATGTAGATCTGGTCGACCTGACCACCAAAGAATGCCTCGATGACCGGCCGGTCAACCGGGTCGAGCGTTTCGGCGGCGCTGAAGACACGCTGCGGCTTGAGCCGAAAGCCCTCGGCCGCGAAGTGCCGCAGTATCTTCGGTGGCGCGATGATCACCGTCGGCGCGAAATCTTCGAGAGCGCCGCGCCAGCTCTCCGGACCGCGCGTCAGATCGAAGAAGCGCAGGTCGATACGCCGCGATTTGCGCGCGCTATCGTAGAGCCCGGTGTTTTGCGGCAGGATCACCGCAACGCGCTGCCGGCGCCAGAGCAGATCGGGCACGGCCTTGGCCAGGATGGTGCCCAGCCAGCGGTATTTTTCCGCCTCGGAAATGACGAACAGGCCACGATTGCCCGACGTGCCGGTGCTGGAGCCGACAGTCAGCTCGCCAATGCGGCTATCGCCGGCCTGCGCCTTCCAGGCCTCGGCGGCCGAGACGCCATGAATGTTGAAGCGCTCGAAATTGCCCATCACCGTCGCCTTGTCGGTCACCGGCAGGTCGCCGAGAAGACGCGGCGCCTTGCCGTAGAACGGCGCGCGCGGCAGGTCGCGGTCGAGAAAGCGGCGCAAGGCTTGCGCCTGCCAGCGCTCGAAACTCTCGCGGCTTTTGCGCGAAACCCATTGCGTCAGCGCAAACGAACGGATCGCTTCGGCCGGCCCGTTCACGCGCTCTCTCCGGCCACATCGTAGGCCGTCACCGCCGGATCATGACAAAGAACAACCTCGCCGCCGGTCGCCAGAAACCGACGCAACATTACGCTGGTCGGCTCGATCGCGGCGGCATCCTCGGCCAGCAGGGTTGCAGGCAGACCGGGAGTTCGGTTTTCCACCAATGCTCTGATCAGCCATTGCGCATCGACGGCGTAGAGCAGCGGCCGCTCCAGATTGGGGAACAAAAGGCCGAACTGGCCATCGGCATGGCCGGGCAGATCGACTGCGACGACGCTGCCGTCGCCGAACAGATCGGCGCCGCCTGGCACGCCGCCGCGAGGTTCGATCCGCCGCTTCGACGACAGCCCGTCGAGTCGGGCCTCGAAGTCAGACGGGAACAGTTCCTTGAAGACGCCATGGCGCAGATTCTGCTGGGAAGTCTTGGCCTTCGCCCGCGCCCAGGCGGTGTCATTGGCGATAAGCCGAGCGTTGGGAAACAGCGACAGGCCCGACATGTGGTCGGCATGGAAATGCGTGACAATGACGGTGCGCACGTCCTGCGGCGAGAGGCCGAAGCGCGCCAGTACCGCGAGCGGCTGCTCGGCTTCGTTGAGCTGGGGCCGGAGGATCGCACTGTAAAGACGCAGCGCCGTGCTGCGCCCACTGCCTTGTGTCACATGCGGCGTGTAGCCGGTATCGATCAGGACGGGGCCGGCTCGCGGATGCATGATCAGGCCGTAGCGGACACGTAGCCTGACCTTCGCCCAGCTGCCGCCGCGCAGGATCAGGCGCTCGGCTGCGCTGACAGAGGCGCTGTTGGCGAAGACGATCTTCACGCTGCCCTCCTGCTTTCCATCGCCTTGCCGAATGTGCGATCGAGCCCTTCCTCGAACGACACTTTCGGCGCCCAGCCGAGGATGCGGCCTGCCTTGGAAAGATCGAGGCTCTGCGCATAGGCGAACAGGCCAAGACCGTAGCGCGTCACCGGCGGTTCCGGGCGGCCGGGCAATATATTCGCTACCGCCTCCGCTATCCCGGCCGTCAGCATGGCGGGCCAGAGCGGCATTCTGCGCCAGCGCGGCTGCACGCCGGCGCGGGCGCAGGCCGCCTCGGCAATGCGGCGGACCGGCACCACTTCGCCGCCGGAGATGTTGAATATCTGTCCCTCGGCAGCCCTCCCGGCGGACAGCGCGGCAAGCACCGCATCGACGACATCCTCTATATAAGTGAGATCGATGCGCGCCTTGCCGTCGCGAAACAGCGGCAGCGGGCGCTGCCGTGCCACCTGCAGCAGACGCGGCAGCAGCGTGCGATCGCCGGGACCGTAGAGGCCGCGCGGCCGCAGCACCACCGGGCTGATCTCAGGCGCCGCCAGCACGATCTCCTCGGCCTGCCGCTTGGTGCGGGCATAGTGATTGACCGGAGGGGGCAAGGCCGCATTCTCGGAAACTCCGAGCTGGTCGCGATAGGCGAAACAGACCGTCGGGCTGGAGATATGGACGAAGCGGCGCACGCCTTGCCCGCGCGCGAAATCGCTGAGGTTGCGGGTAGCTGTGACATTTGCCGTCTGGAAATCCGCCAACCTGCCGAAGGGCGCGGAAAGTGCCGCGCAGTGGATGATCGCATCGACTCCGTAGAGAGCGCGCGCGGCAGCTGCATCGAACGGTTGAGACAAATCGAGCCGAACGACCCGATGACCAGCGGCTTCGAGCGCCGCGCAGCGTTTGGCGTCCCTGCCAAGACCCAGCGCCGGTGTACCCAGTGCAGCCAGCCGCGCCATGACATGCGCGCCGAGGAAGCCGCTGGCGCCGGTGACGAGGACGCGTCCCACGGTCATGCTTCCAGCGCCATGCCGCCGAACGACACGCCGGCCGAGGTGCCGAGGAACAGCACTTTGGCGCCGGGCACAATGCGTTGTTCGCGGCGCGCGACGTCGAGCGCAAAGGGGATGGAAGCGGCGATCTGATTGCCGTAGCGCGCCGCGATGTCGACCAGCTTTTCCCTGGCGAAGCCGGTCTGGCGCGCCATGTGGGCGAGCGCCAAAGGGCTCGCCTGATGCGGCACGACGAGGTCGACATCGTCGTGCCGCCAGCCGGCGCGATCGAGCAACTCCGCTACAAAGCCGTTGAAATGGCGTGACGTGACGCGAAACAGTTCCTTACCCTCCATGTGGAACAGGCTGTGGCGGGCGAATTCCTCAGGCTCACGATGAAAGTCGAACCGGGTGCCACCGGAGCCGATGCTGCAGGCCTCATAGGCGGAAGGGTAGGTGCGCATCAGGTTGGCCGCGACCCGACCCTCGCTTGGGGCCTGTTGCAGCACGGCGGCCGCCGCGCCATCGCCGAAGAGGGCCGCAATTTCCGGCTGGTCCTGCCACGGCAGGGCGCGCGAGGCGATTTCAGACGAGAACACCAGCGCCGTCCGGCATTGCCCGGCCTCGATCAGGCGCGACGCGGTCTCGAAGGCTGTGAGGAAGCCGAGGCAGGTGCTGTTGACGTCGAAGGCGGCCGCCGACCCATCGGCAAGGCCGAGGCGCTGCATGACCAGCGGCGCCGTCGACGGCAACGGCTGGTAAGGCACGCCGCAACCGCCGATGACCAGATCGACACTGCCTGCCTCAAGTTCGGCATCGGCAAGCGCCAGACGGGCTGCGGCACAAGCAAGGTCGACCTGCGATTCGGCCTCGCAGACATAGCGTTCGATGATGCCGGTCGCGGCCTCGAAATGTCCATCGCCAAACCCCAGCCGCGCATCGAGGGCGCGCGACGTCACGCATTGAGCCGGCACGGCCCGCCCGGTTCCGATGATCCTGATCCGCATTCTCAGCCCGCCCAATGAGCCTGCATCCAGTCAATCCATAAAACGGATCCAATGTGATGGCCATCATCAAGACGAATGCGTGGGAACTATGGAGCCTTCAGTGGATTGCGGCTAGAATCTCTCGCAAGTATAAAGACCCGTACGGGGGCGATTATGGCCAGATCTTTTTTCCGCTTTATTTCTTCAATTTTTGGCGCGTCCGACGCCAGACAGGAAGGAAAAGCCGAGGCCAACAGAGCCAATACAGGGGGCTTGATCAGAGCCGAATGGCCCCATGACTATCAGTTCCTCTTTATCGAACCACCTGCGAACGAAGTCGCGGAAGCGTTGGACGGCTGGAAGTGGATCGGACTGGATGGCCTTGAACCAGCTGCGGTGTCAGCTTTCGGCGACATATTTTTCCGTGCCGGCGACGGGTCGGTTCGTCATCTCGATATGCTCGACGGGAAATTGACCAGAATTGCGGGTCATTGGGCGGAATTTCAGGCCGACTTGCAGAATGAAGCGCGCCGCGACGAGTTGCTGCTGGCGGGCCTTGTCGTTGCCGCCCGAAAGAACCGACTGATTCCGGCAGCCGGCCAATGCTATGATTTCAAGAAGCCGCCGGTGCTTGGCGGCGAAATGAGTCTGCGAGAGATGGAAACGACGTTTTTCGTTGTGAAGGTGCATATCGCCGGCCAAATCCATCGGCAGGTGAAAGATCTCCCGCAGGGCGCGAAGATAAACAAGGTTACGATCAGCGACCGATAACGCGACTTACGCCTTGCGCTCCCAGCGACGGTCGGGCGTCTGCTGCCAGTAGGTGACAGCGTGGCCCGCTTCTTTCAACACCTTCCAATGCGTCCGCGCCCCTTCGACCTGGGCCGCGTCATGGCCGTCGAACAGTAACACGGCGCGTTCGTAGCCGGCGAGATCGGCGGGTGCGGCGCCATCGACGAGGAAGCGTATCTGCGCCTGGTTGGGGTTGGCGTCGCTCGTGGTGAGCAGGATTGGCTGTTCGGCCGGATGGGCTTCACGGTCGGTCGCGTGCGCGAGGAACGAATCGTCCCTGAATGTCCACAGATGCAGGTCGAGCGCATCGCGCCGCTCCTCGGTCCCTGTCTGCACCACGGCGCGCCAGCCGCGATCGACGCTGCGCTCGAGCAGGCCGGGAAGCGCATCCTCCAGCGTCGATTCGGTCAGGTGGTAGAACAGGACATCGGCCATTCCCTGCCTTATCCCTCGTAATTGTCGCGCACCAGCCGGTCGAGCAGCCTGACGCCGAAACCCGAGCCCCAGGACTGGTTGATCTCGCTCGGCGGAGAGCCCATCGCGGTGCCGGCGATGTCGAGATGCGCCCACGGCGTTTCCTTGACGAAGCGCTGCAGGAACTGCGCGGCGATGATGGCGCCGCCATAGCGGCCGCCGATGTTCTTCATGTCGGCGTTCTTGGAATCGATCAGCTTGTCGTATTCGGGCCCAAGCGGCATGCGCCACAGCCGCTCCTGACTCGCCTGGCCGGCCGCCGTCAACCTGTCCGAAAGTTCGTCATTGTTGGAGAACAGGCCGGCATAATGCTGGCCGAGCGCGACCATGATGGCGCCGGTCAGCGTCGCCAGATTGACCATGAATTTCGGCTGGAAGCGGTCGTTGCAATACCACAGCGCGTCGGCCAGAACGAGGCGTCCTTCGGCATCGGTGTTGAGCACCTCGATGGTCTGACCCGACATCGAGGTGACGATGTCGCCGGGGCGCTGGGCATGGCCGTCGACGGCATTTTCCACCAGCCCGACGATGCCGACGACATTGGCCTTGGCCTTTCGCGCGGCCAGCGCCTGGATGAGCCCGATGACGGCCGCGGCACCGCCCATGTCGCCCTTCATGTCTTCCATGCCGGAGGCCGGCTTCATAGAATTGCCGCCGGTGTCGAAGGTGACGCCCTTGCCGACGAAGGCGACCGGTGCGTCCTTGGCCTTGCCGCCCTTCCATTGCATGACAGCCATCCGGGCGCCGCGCGGCGAACCCTGCGCGACACCGAGGAGCGAGCCCATGCCGAGCTTCTTCATTTCCTTCTCGGTGAGGATCTCGACCTCGACGCCGAGCGCTTCCAGTTCCTTGGCGCGGGCGGCGAATTCGATCGGGCCGAGCGTATTGGCCGGTTCGTTGACAAGGTCGCGCGCCAGAAGCACGCCGTCGATGACCGCAACCTCGTCGGCGAAGGCCTTTTTCGCCGCGGCAGGATCGGCGGTGTGGATGGTCACCTTGACCGGTTTCTTCGGCTCGGCATCGACCTTGTCTTTCCTGGTCTTGTATTTGTCGAAGGAGTAGCTGCGAAGAATGATGCCGGCGGCAAGGTTCGCCGCTTGCCTGCCGCCAATCTTTGCGCCCGGCACATCGAGGATGACGGCCACCTCCGCTGCCTTGCGCAGGGACGCGGCGATGGTGCCGCCAAGCTTCAGCCAGGCAAAGTCATCGAGGCCGGCGACCTTGCCGGCGCCGACCGCCACCAGTCGGTCGAGCGATGTTCCCTGCGGCGCCAGCACTTCGACGACACCGGCGAATTTTCCGGAAAACTCCGCCACCGGAAACGCCCGCGCCAGCGTTCCTGAGGGGTCGCAGGCCTTTGCCGGTTCGCCAAGACCACCATCGTCGGCCGCCAGCACGATGATGCTGCCCTTTTTGGGTGCGGCAAATTTGGCGAAGGCGATCAATGGTCTCAAAGTCATCAGGTCCTGCTTTCGGGAAACGGCTCAGATTTTCAGGAAAAATGCATTCTCAGGGAAGATGCGCGACATTTGGTCGTTTTCCTTGATTTGGCAAGACTTTGCCGGAATCAGGGATCATATGCGCAGCGGAATCGATAACGATTCGTCGCGGCACGGCTCCGCTTTCCTGCCGCAACCTGTTGTTAACCATTGATGTTCTCCGTTTCTTATTCATTGCCGCCGACACTCCGGCCTGCGGAACGGGCGATGTGGGACGGAGAATCGGATCGAACCGCCTGAAAGAAATGGCCAAACGCACCCAGTTGTACAGCCGCAGCCGGACGACTACCTTGTCGGCGGGCATGATGCCGTTCGGCAAATCGAGAAAAGCCTTACATGAAGGTCGTTGAACGCTACATCATGCGTCGCGCACTGGCGGTGTTTCTCGCTGCGCTGATCTGGACGCTGGCCATTGTCTGGACGACGCAGGTGCTTGCCCGCATCGACCTGGTCACCGACAGTGGCCAATCGGCGCTCACTTTTTTCGAGGTCGCGGGCCTCATCATCCCCACCATCATCCCGATCGTGGTGCCATTCGCCCTGGTGGTGGCGGTGGCCCAGACGCTCAGCGTCATGAACTCCGATTCGGAATTGGCCGTCATCAACGCCGCCGGCGCCTCGCGCTGGACGATTGTGCGGCCGGTCCTGCTGATCGCGCTGGCGGCCAGCGTCTTTTCCTTCGCGGTCGACAATGGCGTCGAACCCTATGCCAGGCAGAAGAACCGCCAGCTGATAGCATCCTCGCGCGCCGATCTCTTGTCGCTGATCATCCAGGAAGGCACGTTCCGCAAGATCGACGACGGGCTGTTCCTGCAGATAGGCGAGCGGCTGCCGGACAACCGGCTCGGCGGCATCTTCGTGGCCGATTCGCGCGAGGAAGGCGCCAATCTGATCTATTATGCCAAGAGCGGCAGCGTCGTCGAAAAGGGTGACGAGAAGGTGCTGATGATGAATGACGGCGTCATTCATCGCAAGACGCTGACCGGCGACCTGTCGGTCATTCGCTTCACGTCCTACGCCTTCGACCTTTCCGCCTTCATGTCGGCGGCGAACGATATCATGCTCCTGCCCAAGGACCGAACGACGCAATACCTGCTCAACCCGGATCCGAACGACAAGATCTTCCAGCGCAGGCCCGGCGCCTACAAGGCCGAGCTCGACCAGCGCTTTTCCGAATGGTCCTATTCGCTGGTGTTCGCGCTGATCGCGCTGGCCGTGGCAGGCGATGCGCGCTCACACCGCGAGGCGCGCATCCACCCGCTGATCACAGCCATCGCCATTGCGCTGTTCGTGCGCTGGCTGGGCTTCTTTGCCGCCGGCAAGGCCGACAAGATCCCGCAATACGCCTATATGGTCTATGGCGTGCCGGTCATCGCCTCGGCGGTCGCCATCTGGTTCATCGTCACCTCGCGAAGCATGGAACTGCCCGGCAGCTGGGCCGACTGGATGACGAATTTCGCCGGCCGCGTCAGCGATGGCTGGACGGCGCTCAAGCTGCGCCTCAATCGGCGCTACACATCCGGCCAGGGAGCCTGACGATGGGCTGGACCCTGGGCCGCTACTTCTTCTTTCGCTACGTGTCGATCACGATCTGGTTCTTCATCGGCCTTCTGGCGCTGGTGTTCCTGATCGACTTCACCGAGCTGTCCGGCCGCATCACCGGCCTGCCGGGCTTCACCTACGGCACGGCGGTCGCCATCTCGGCGCTGAGGATGCCGATGATCATGCTGCAGACGGTGCCGTTCGTCGGCCTGTTCTCGGCGATGGCGACGCTGGTCTCGCTCAACCGAAAATACGAGCTGGTGATTGCGCGCTCGGCCGGAGTGTCGGCCTGGCAGTTTCTGTTGCCCTGCTGCATCGGTGCGCTGTTATTCGGCATATTGTCGGTCGGCGTGCTCAATCCGATCGCCGCGCATGGCTTCTCATGGTCGGAGCAGATGGAAAACCAGCTGCGATCCGGCAATTCGAACGCGGTGGCGGCCGATGCCACGCCGTGGATCCGCCAGAAAACCAACTCCGGCGATACCATCATCGGCGCCCGCGCCATCCTGAACCAGGGCCTGGAAATGGCCGACACCGTGTTCTTCGTCCTCGATCCGCAGGGCAATATCGTCGAGCGCAAGGACGCCGCCCGGGCCTTTCTGCGCGACGGCTACTGGGAATTGCAGGACGTCAAGGTGTTCAAGGACGGCAACATCCGTTCCGAAACGACCGACCAGTTGCCGACCAACCTCAAGCCGGAATTCGTGCAGGAACGGCTGGCGCGCCCCGAAACCATCCCGTTTTACGACCTTCCCGGCAAGATTGAGGTTGCCCGCTCCTTCGGCCTCAAGGCAAATGCCTTCGCCATGCAGTTCGATTCGCTGGTGGCGTTACCGTTCCTGCTTGTGGCCATGACGCTGATTGCGGCAACAGTTTCAATGCGATTTGCGAGGATGGGGCAGTCGGCAACGATGATTCTGGGTGGCGTCCTCGCCGGCTTTCTGCTTTATGTCGTTTCGGTATTGGTCAAGGCATTCGGCGTTGCGGGATTCGTGCCCACAGCCGTGGCTGCATGGGTTCCGGTTGTCGTGGCTATGTTCTTTGGGGTGACATTCCTGCTATACAAGGAAGACGGCTAGTGAGGGAGGCGGCTTTGCGCAGCCATAGGCAGGCCGGTTTGGCGCGCCTCTATTCGGCGAGCGCCTTGGCATGCCTGCTCGCCTGCGGCGTGCTGACGGGCCCTGCGCTGGCGCAGGACGTTACCGACGTGGCAACGAAGGTTCCCTCCGGCTCCCAGATGCTGCTGGCGGCCGACACGCTCGTCTATAACAACGACAACCAGACGGTCACCGCCATCGGCGGCGTCCAGATCGACTATGGCGGCAACAAGCTCGTCGCCCAGCGCGTCGTCTATGATCGAAACACCAAGCGGCTGGTTGCCAGCGGCAATGTCGAGATCGTCAACAGCGACGGCACCAAGATCAACTCGCAGCATATCGACATTACCGACGATTTCGCTGACGGTTTCGTCAATGCGCTGCGCGTCGAAACGCCCGAAAAAGCCTATTTCGCCGCCGAAAGCGCCGAGCGCATGGGCGGCGTGCTGACAACGTTCCACAACGGCGTCTATACGGCCTGCGAGCCTTGCGAAGACAAGCCGGACAAGGCGCCGACCTGGCGGATCAAAGCCAGGAAGATCATCTGGAACGGCGAAAAGAAAACGGTTCGCTTCGAGAACGCGAATTTCGAATTCTTCGGTTTCCCGCTGGCTTATCTGCCGGCGTTCGAGATCGCCGACCCGACGGTCAAGCGCAAAAGCGGCTTCCTGATCCCCAGCATCGGCTACAACAATCGTCTCGGCGTCGGCGTCAAAGTCCCCTACTACTTCGCTTTGTCGCCGACCTACGACCTCACCGTTACCGGCAGCGGCTATACCAAGCAGGGTTTCCTCGGCGAGGCCGAGTGGCGCCAGCGCTTCAACAATGGCCAATACACGCTGAAGCTTGCCGGAATCAACCAGCAGGACCCTGGCGCTTTCCGTGATTTCGCGGCTTTCCCCGGCGGCTACAATGTCAATTCGGGGCCAGCAGGCGATCCGAACAAGTTCCGCGGCATGATGGGCACCAAGGGCCAGTTCGCCATCAATCCGCGCTGGGACTTCGGCTGGGATATCCTGCTTCAGACCGACAAGAATTTTTCGCGTACCTATACGATCGAAGGCTACAACGACGCCGTGCATCAATCGTCGGTCTACCTGACCGGCCTAAACGACCGCAATTATTTCGATGTGCGCGCCATGCGCTTCCAGGTTCAGGAGAACACACCGGACGGCAACGTCGCATCGCGCAGCGACAAGCAGCCCTGGGTGTTGCCGTCGCTCGATTATGCCTACATCCCCGACATGTCGGTGGCCGGCGGCCAGCTGTCGTTCAACGTCAATGCGCGCATCATCCGCCGCGACGATCTCGATCAGGCCTATTTTACCCCCTATGTGCCGGGCTCAGGCGTCCAGCGCGTGCGAGGCATCGAGGGCGAATCCGGTCGCCTCACCGCCGAGGCCGAATGGAAGCGTACCTTCACCACGGACGGCGGATTGCAGTTGACGCCCCTTCTGGCTCTGCAGGGCGACGTCGACTATCTCAACGCTTCTTCGGCTTCGCTGACTGCGGTAAACCAGATGGCAACGAATGTCGGTGCCGCCGACGACATGCGGTCTTCCTTCGCCCGGTACATGGCGACCGCCGGACTTGAAATGCGCTGGCCGGTGCTGTTCTCGATGACCGGCTCCAGCCATATCGTCGAGCCGATGGCGCAGGTCTTCATGCGCCCGAATGAGCAGTATGTCGGCGGGCTCGCCGTTCCCAACGAGGATGCACAGAGCTTCGTCTTCGACGCCACGACGCTGTTCGAGCGCGACAAGTTCTCCGGCTACGACCGCGTCGAAGGCGGCAGCCGCGCCAATGTCGGGTTCCGCTATTCCGGCGCCTACGACAATGGCTGGGGCACCAACGCGATCTTCGGCCAATCCTACCAGTTGGGCGGGCGCAACTCGTTCGATTCACCGGATCTGGTCAATGCGGGCGCCGATTCCGGCTTGGAGACTTCGACCTCCGACTATGTCGGCCTTGTCGGCTTCAGCAGCCCGAGCGGCTTCTCCGGTTCGCTCAGCGGCCGCTTCGACGAGCAGACCTTCGAAGTTCGCCGTGCCGAGGTGAAGGCCGCCTATTCCGGGCTGCCGGTTTCGCTGAGCGCCAAATACGCCTTCATCCAGGCGCAGCCGCTCTATGGTTTCACCACCGACCGCCACGAAGTCACGCTCGGCGCCTCGACACACCTGGCCGAAAACTGGCGCGTCTTCGGCACCGGCACCTATGACCTGCAACAAAGCGTGCTGGTCAAGGACGGCGTCGGCTTTGCCTACAATGATTCCTGCTTCACCTACCTGATGACGTACTCGGAATCACGCGACATCAACACCAAGGAAGTGTCGCAGAATGTCGGCTTCAACCTGTCGTTCCGCACGCTCGGCGATTTCGGCTCGTCCCAAAGCTCGATCGACTCCATCCAGTAGAGCCGGCTGACGACATCGTTTTGCCGCATAAAGCGGGCACGGATTTCGCCAATATCGGGCTGGAATCGGCCAAAACCGGGCTAGAATTGGGATGCTTTCGATGAGGAAATACCTGTTTTCGGCAGGATTCGCGCTCCTGTTGGCGGCGACCTCGGTCTCTGTCACCATGATGGTACCGCCGGCCTTCGCCAGTGAAATCAAGTATGTCGTCAACAACATGCCGATCACCACCGGCGACATCGCGCACCGGGCTGCCTTCCTGAAACTGCAGCGCAAGAAGGGTGACGCGGGTCAGGAAATGATCGACCAGACGCTGCGTATGGCGGAGGCCAGGCGTCTCGGCATCCGCATCTCCGATGCCCAGGTAGAGGCGGCCTATCAGCGCTTTGCCTCGAGCAACAAGATGCAGCTCAAGCAGCTCGACGGTGTCATGGCGCAGTCCGGCGTGACCAAGGAGCATTTCAAGGAATTCATCCGCTCCCAGATGGCGTGGAACCAGGCGCTGAGCGCACGCTACAGCGGCGGCGGCGGGCAGGTGAGCGAACAGGATCTGGTCAAGCGCATGCTCGAAAAAGGCGGCGCCAAGCCAAGCGCCACCGAGTACATGCTGCAGCAGGTGATCTTCGTGGTGCCGAAGGCCGAGCGCAGTGCCACACTCGCCAAACGCAAGCGCGAGGCCGAAGCCATGCGCGCCCGCTTCAATGGCTGCAACACCACGCGTGAATTCGCCAAGGGCCTGATCGACGTCACCGTTCGCGACCTCCCCCGATTGCTGGCGCCGCAACTGCCGCCGGACTGGGCCGAGCAGATCAAGGCCACCAAGCTGGGCGGCGCCACGGCCGTGCGCGAGACCGATCGCGGCATCGAATTCATCGGCATCTGCTCGTCGCGCGAGGTTTCCGACGACAAGGCGGCCCAGATGGTGTTCCAGAGCGAAGGCAGCGGCGACAAGAACGCCGACGAGCTCTCGGCCAAGTATGTCGAAGAGCTGAAGGCGAAAGCCAAGATCGTTACGCGCTGAACCGGCCCAGCCGTGCATGAGACAGAGCTTCCGCTGGCGCTGAGCGTCGGCGATCCATCCGGCGTCGGTCCGGAAATCGCCATTGCCGCGTGGCAGAGCGCCCGCGGTTCCGGTGCCGCGCCCTTCTATCTTCTCGCCGATCCGGCGCTGATTGCCGCGCGGGCGCGCCGGCTCGGCGCGGCGGTGGCAATCGCCGAGACGGTGCCGGCCCAAGCAGCTGGTGTCTTTCAACACGCCTTGCCCGTGGTGCCGCTGGCGGCCCACTTCACCGACGATCCCGGCCGGCCCGACCCGGCCAATGCCGCCGGCATCATCGAGGCCATCGATCGCGCGGTCGCCGACTGCCTTGCCGGTCACGCGGCCGCGGTCGTCACCTGCCCGATCGCCAAGAAGCCGCTTTACGATGCCGGCTTCGGCTTTCCCGGTCACACCGAATATCTGGCGCATCTGGCCTCGCTCCACACCGGCGGCACGGTGACGCCGGTGATGCTGCTCGCCGGCCCCGAATTGCGCACCGTTCCGGTCACCATCCACATCGCGCTGGCCGAGGTGCCGAAGACGCTGACGACGGAGCTGATCGTTGCCATCGCGCGCATCACCGCCGGCGATCTTGCACGCCGTTTCGGCATCGCCAGGCCGAGGCTCGCGCTTGCCGGCCTCAATCCGCATGCCGGCGAAAGCGGCGCCATGGGGACAGAGGACGAGCGCATCATTCGTCCTGCGGTCGACATGTTGCGGGCGCAAGGCATCGATGCCTTCGGGCCGCTGCCGGCCGATACGATGTTTCATGCGCGCGCCCGCGCCGGCTACGACGTGGCGGTCTGCATGTATCATGACCAGGCGTTGATCCCGGCCAAGGCGCTGGCCTTCGACGAGGCCGTCAACGTCACGCTTGGCCTGCCGTTCATCCGCACCTCGCCCGATCACGGCACAGCCTTCGACATCGCCGGCAAGGGCATCGCACGTCCCGACAGCCTGATCGCGGCGCTGAAGCTGGCCCGCCGGCTGGCCGATACCGGCGCAAAGCCCGCAGCTGCATGAGCCCAAAATCATGAGCCAAATTCATGAGCATTGACGGGCTGCCGCCGCTGCGCGAGGTGATCGAGCGCCATGGACTGCAGGCAAAGAAGGCGCTTGGCCAGAATTTCCTGCTCGACCTCAATTTGACCGGCAAGATCGCGCGGGTCGCCGGCGACCTCACCGACAGCACGGTGATCGAGGTCGGCCCCGGCCCCGGCGGGCTGACCAGGGCGCTGCTCGCTGCCGGTGCCCGCCGCGTCGTCGCCATCGAGCGCGACGAACGCTGCCTTGCGGCCTTGGCCGAGGTCTCCAACCACTATCCGGGCCGGCTCGAGGTGATCAGCGGCGATGCGCTGAAGACGGATTTTGCCGCGCTTGCCAAGACCGCGTCACAAGACGGCCCGGTGAGGATTGCCGCCAACCTGCCCTACAATATCGGCACCGAGCTGTTGATCCGTTGGCTGACCGTGGCGGACTGGCCACCCTTCTATCAATCGATGACGCTGATGTTCCAGCGCGAGGTGGCCGAGCGCATTGTCGCCGGTGCCGGCAGCGATGCTTATGGCCGGCTCGGCGTGCTGGCGGGCTGGCGGACCGAGGCGAGGATCGCCTTCGACGTGCCGCCGCAAGCGTTCACGCCGCCACCCAAGGTAACGTCCTCGGTGGTGCATCTGGTGCCGCGCGCCAGCCCTTTGTCAACCGACGTGAAAAAACTCGGTCGCGTCACCGAAGCCGCTTTCGGCCAGCGCCGGAAAATGCTGCGGCAGAGCGTGAAGAGCCTGGGTGGCGAGGCACTGCTGACGCGCGCCGGCATCGATCCGACCCGGCGTGCGGAGACGCTCAGCGTCGAGGAATTCGTGCGGCTGACAAACGCGGTTTGACCGGCGGCGCTAGCGCCGCCTAGCAATCGTCATTCAAACGCATTACATTGACGTCGAAGGAGATTGCCATGCCAGCAAATGCACTGGTCCAGACGCGTATCGACGCCGACATCCGGGATCGAGCTTCGGCGGTGCTCGAAAGCATGGGGCTGACGGTCTCGGATGCGGTGCGGATATTGCTCACCCGAACCGCCAACGAGGGTGCGCTGCCCATCGGTCTCGTCACAAACAACGAGGCGTATGATTTATGGTTTCGCGCCAAGGTTCGCGAAGCGCTCGACGACACCCGACAAGACATTCCTGATGATCAAGTCGAGGCGCATTTTGCCGAGAGACGCGCCGCGGCGCGGCGTTCGGGTGAACCTAATCTTGAAGATCGTCTGGTCGCCATTCGCGTTTTCAGATCGCGACGGCATCTTCGCGCATATCGAGGCCGACAATCCTGCGGCCGCGATCGCCACCGATGAGCGGATCGTCGCCGCAATCAACCGTCTTCGGGACCTTCCCCAAAGCGGCCGGATCGGCAGGCTTGCAGGGACACGAGAGATCGTCATCGTCGGCACGCCATATGTCGCGGCCTATCAGCTGACCAACAGCACGATTCGAATCCTGCGCGTGCTTCACGGAGCGCAGCGTTGGCCGGACGATCTGCCAGGCAGCTGATGCGGCTATTTAGATTGCCAGCGGTGGACGAGCTATTCCGTCTTCTCGTCCAGCAACCCCGAGACGAAATCGAACAGCCCGGGCCGGCGGTCGCGCCGCAGCCTTTCCGCCGTCACGATGCCACGCACTTCGGCGAAGGCGCGGTCGAGATCGTCGTTGACGATGACAAAGTCATATTCCTTCCAGTGCTCGATCTCGTTGCGGGCGTTCTTCAGCCTGGTCTCGATCACGTGCTCCTGGTCCTCGGCGCGGCGCTTGAGGCGCGACTTCAATTCCTTCATCGACGGCGGCAGGATGAAGATCGAGACAATGTCGGCGCGCATCTTCTCCTTGAGCTGCTGGGCGCCTTGCCAGTCGATGTCGAAGAGCATGTCACGGCCCTGCGCCAGCGCCAGTTCGGCCGGCTCGCGCGGCGTCGCGTAGCAATTGCCGTGCACCTCGGCCCATTCGAGCAACGCGTCGGAATCGCGCAGCCGCTCGAACTCGCGCGTGGTGCGGAAGTGATAGTGGACGCCCTCGATCTCCGAGCCGCGGCGTGGCCTGGTGGTGACCGAGACCGATAATTCCAGGCTGCCGTCGCTTTCCAGCAGGTTGCGCGCGATCGTCGACTTGCCGGCGCCCGACGGCGACGACAGGACCAGCATCAGCCCGCGGCGGCGAATGCGGGATCCGAGATCCCTGGCAACCATCGGCTCCTTGCCACCCATTCGGGTTTACTCCAGATTCTGGACCTGTTCGCGAAACTGGTCGACCACCGCCTTCAGTTCCAGCCCGATGGCGGTGACAGTGGCGGCGTTCGACTTGGAACACAGCGTATTCGATTCGCGGTTGAATTCCTGCGCCAGAAAATCGAGCTTGCGGCCGATGGCGCCGCCATTTGCCAGCAGCGCTCTGCCCGACGCCACATGCGTCTTCAGCCGATCGATCTCTTCACGGATATCGGCCTTGGTGGCCAGGAACGCCGCTTCCATGTGCAGCCGGCCGGCATCGAGATTGGCCGACGCATCCATCAGCAGCCGCACCTGTTCGGCGATCCGCTCGCGGATCGCCGCCGGTTCGCGCGACGGGTCGGCCTCGGCTTGAAGCGTCAGCGCCTCAATGGCGTCGATATGGCCGGAAAGCAGCGAACGCAGCGCTTCGCCCTCGTTCTGGCGTGCCTGCTCGAGACCTGTAAGCGCCGTTTCCAGCGCGGACAGGATTGACGCGTCGAGTGCTGCCCGCACCTCCTCGGTTTCGCTGGTTTCAGGGATATCGAGCACGCCGCGCAGGGAAAGCAGACCGTCGGCAGTTGCCGGACCAACACCGAACTGGTCCTGCAGCCGCTTGGCCAAGCCCGCCAGATCCCTGAGGAAGGCTTCGTTGACCACTGGCTGCGCCTGCTGGCCGGCGGCGCGGCCGACCGTCAGCGTCGCCTGGAAATTGCCCCGCGAAAAGCGCTTCTGCAGCGTCTGCCGCACAGTCGGTTCGAGCCGCTCGAAACCTTGCGGCAGCCGCAACCTGACCTCGACGCTCTTGCCGTTGACCGACTTGACCTCCCAGGCGATCGAGGCGCCGTCATGTTCGGCAACAGTGCGTGCAAATCCGGTCATGCTCTGCAAATTCATGATGCGGCTCGTGTCTCCCTGATGGTCCGATTCTAACAATTGCGCATGCGTTCGATATCACGGGCAGCGCGAATGTCAGAATCGCAATACCGGCAAGATCTTGATTTCCGCTGTCGTTTCGATCTCGCGGGGCTGAAATCGAGCGAAGCAGAGGCACCCGAGCAAGACCGAAGACGCTTCGAACGGCGCTACTCGTTCAAAGCAGCAGCGCGTCCGCCTCCGTCCGCATCGCTTAAGGTCGATCCGTCTGAAAGCGCCGGCCTGCTACTGGGCGGCACCCGTATCGCCGGCATCACCGCTGTCACCGGCGGCATCGCCACTTGCGTCACCGTTGTCGTCGCCATCCGCCGGCGCATCGGTCTGGCCCGGAGTCTTGGCGCCCTTGGCGGCGTCTTCAGCCTGCTTCTTCTGCAGTGCCCGGTAGCGGGCAACGTTCTCATTGTGCTCGGCAAGCGTGGTGGCAAAGACGTGGCCGCCGGTGCCGTCGGCGACGAAATAGAGATCATCGGTCTTGGACGGGTTGGCGACGGCTTCGAGCGCGGCGCGGCCGGGATTGGCGATCGGCGTCGGCGGCAGGCCGTTGATCAGATAGGTGTTGTAAGGCGTCTGTTTCTGGATGTCAGATTGATAAATCGGCCGGTCGGCGGGTTTGCCCTTGCCGCCGAACAGGCCGTAAATGATGGTCGGATCGGATTGCAGCCGCATGCCCTTGGCCAGACGGTTGAGGAAGACGGCGGCAACGCGCGAGCGCTCGTCGCCCCGGCCGGTTTCCTTTTCGACGATCGAGGCCAAGGTGACGAAGTCGTCGACATTGGCCAGAGGCAGGTCGGGCGCGCGCCGCTGCCAGACCTCGTCGACCAACTTCTTCTGGTCGGCGAGCAGCTTGTCGACCATCTGTTGGCGCGTGGCGCCGCGGGTAAAGCGCAGCGTGTCGGTGGCGAGGCTGCCCTCAGCCGGCTTGGCGGCCGGCATGTCGCCGGTCAGCGCATCCTGCTCGGCGATGCGTTGCAGCGCCTGCTCGACCGTCAGGCCCTCGGGAATGGTCAGCGAATACATCACCGACTTGCCGCTCTTCAGAAGCTCCATGATGTCGCGCATGGAGGCGCGCGGCTTTATCTCGTATTCGCCTGCCTTCAGCGCTGAATCATTGCCATAGACCCGCACGGCGATGCGGAAGATGCGGGCATCGCTGATCAGCCCACGCCGTTCGAGCTGGTCGGCAATATCCTGGACGCCGGTGCTCGGCTTGACCAGGAAGGTGTCGCCGGCCACCGACGGGCCCGGTTCGTTGAATGCCTGCTTGCCGAAATAGAGCGAAACGCCGGCGGCGAGGATCATCAACATCACCGCGGAGATGACGAAGTTCATGAACACGACGACTTGGCTGCGCGAGGCGCGCGAGCGCTTTGGTGGTGGTGTGCCGGCTTCCGGGCGCAAAGCTTCGGCCGCGGTCTTCGGCACGATCGGGCCGGTCTGCTGGTTTTGTCCGAATTGTCCGCTGCCGCCCGGATTGGTGTTCATTAGCGCCCTACCATCTGATCTCTTAGAGCGACCATGCGCCCGATTGGACGCACAGCGTGCCCTAACATTTCAAGCCCACGCATCGTGCTTTTAAAAAAAGCGCCTTCGGTTTCAGGCCGATGCGACGAATCCCCAGCGGCAGAGTAGGCTTGAATATGGCAAAATTGACGACAGACCGCTGGCGCGCCGGTCGATACCGCAATCAGCCTGTATAACGCTGGAATACCAGCGAAGCGTTGGTGCCGCCGAAGCCGAAGGAGTTGGACAGCGCCACGTCGACCTGGCGATGCCGTGGCGTGTTCGGAACAAGATCGATCGCGGTTTCGCGTTCCGGGTTGTCAAGATTGATGGTGGCTGGCGCGATGTTGTCTCTGATAGCGAGGATCGAAAAGATCGCCTCGGCGGCGCCCGCGGCACCCAGGAGATGGCCGATCGACGACTTGGTCGACGACATCGAGATTTTCGAGGCGGCGTTGCCGACCAGCCGCTCGACGGCGCCGAGTTCGATCGTGTCGGCCATGGTCGAGGTGCCGTGCGCGTTGATGTAGTCGACGTCGGCGGGCGTCAGCTTGGCCCGGTTCAGCGCCGCCGTCATGCAGCGGAAGGCGCCGTCGCCGTCTTCGGCCGGTGCAGTGATGTGATAGGCATCGCCGGTCAGGCCGTAGCCGGTGACCTCGGCATAGATCTTGGCGCCGCGCGCCTTGGCGTGTTCGAGTTCTTCCAGCACGACGACCCCGGCGCCCTCGCCCATGACGAAGCCGTCACGGTCGCGGTCATAGGGACGCGAGGCCTTCTCAGGCGTGTCGTTGCGGTCGGTGGACAGTGCCCGGCAAGCAGCGAAGCCGGCAAGCGATAGTCTGGTCACCGGCGATTCCGCGCCGCCGGCCAGCATCACGTCGGCATCGCCGAAGATGATCAGCCGGGCGGCATCGCCAATGGCGTGCGCGCCGGTCGAGCAGGCGGTGACGACGGCGTGGTTGGGGCCTTTCAGCCCATGCCGGATCGATACCTGGCCAGATACCAGGTTGATAATGTTGCCGGGAATGAAGAATGGACTGATACGGCGCGGTCCGCGCTCTTTCAGGATGATAGCGTTCTCGGCGATGCCCTCGAGGCCGCCAATGCCGGAGCCGATCATGACGCCGGTGGCGCAGCGCTCGGCTTCGGTGCTGGGCTCCCAGCCGGAATCCTTCAGCGCTTCGTCGGCGGCCGCAATCCCGTAAAGGATGAAGTCGCCGATCTTGCGCAGTTCCTTGGGCTCGAGCACGGCTTCGGGATTGAGCGTGCCGTTGGTGCCGTCACCGCGCGGAATGACGTGGGCTATCTTGCAGGCAAGATCTTCCACTTCGAACTCGGTGACGCGCTTGGCGGCGCTGCGGCCGGTCAGAAGTTCCTTCCAGCTGTGCTCGAAGCCCATGCCGAACGGCGAAACCAGGCCAAGGCCCGTGACGACGACACGCCTCATCGCAGGTCCTCCCCGGTGATGACTGCGGATAGTGTCAGGCCGAAGCCTTGTCGATGTACTTCACGGCATCGCCGACGGTCAGGATGGTCTCGGCCGCATCGTCCGGAATCTCGACGCCGAACTCTTCTTCGAAGGCCATGACGAGTTCGACCGTGTCGAGGCTGTCCGCGCCCAGATCATCGATGAAGCTCGCCTGCTCCGTCACCTTGTCGGCATCGACGCCAAGATGTTCGATGACGATCTTCTTGACGCGCTCTGCGGTGTCACTCATTTGGGGCATCCTCGTCTTTTGTTTGTCTGTCTTCGTTAGCGGGCAGAATGCCGCTAATCAAGCTGAAAGATGGTCCTGCCAGAAACGCAACGATGCCGGACCGGTTTTTGCCCGAACCGCCGGGTTGCGGGCCGCATTACACGAAAAATGGCTGAGGTCCAAGGCGAAATGGTCTCTTTTCACAAGCCGGCCATGTCTTCTTATCACCCGGCAATATCCCGTCAGATCATGGCCATGCCGCCGTTGACATGGATGGTCTGGCCGGTGACGTAGGCTGCCTCGTTGGAGGCGAGATAGGCGACGGCCGACGCCACTTCACCACTCGTGCCCATGCGGCGCGTCGGGATCGCGGCCATTATCGCGTCTTTCTGCTTGTCGTTGAGCTTGTCGGTCATGGCCGATTCGATAAAGCCCGGGGCGACGCAGTTGACGGTGATGTTGCGGGTGGCGATCTCCTGCGCCAGCGACTTCGAAAAGCCGATCATGCCGGCCTTGGAGGCGCAATAATTGGTCTGGCCAGGATTGCCGGTGACGCCGACCACCGAGGTGATGTTGATGATGCGGCCATGGCGGCGGCGCATCATCGGATGGGTCAGCTCGCGGGTCAGCCGGAACACGGCGGTGAGGTTCACCTCCAGCACGCTGTCCCAATCCGCGTCCGCCATGCGCACGAACAGGCCGTCCTTGGTGATGCCGGCATTGTTGACCAGTATGTCGACGCCTTCGAGTTCGGCTTCGGCCTTCTGGCCAAGCGCCTTGACCTCGTCACGGTCGGCAAGATTGGCCGGGAACAGCTTTACCCGGTCGCCGAGTTCGCCGGCCAGGGTCTCCAGTTTCTCGATGCGGGTGCCGTGCAGGCCGACAATGGCGCCTTGCGCATGCAGCACCCGGGCAATCGCCTCGCCAATGCCGCCGGATGCGCCGGTGACGAGCGCCTTGCGGCCGGTCAGTTCGAACATTTTCGTCTCCTGATCTTAAGAGAACACCCTTCCCACGGGAGGGGTTGAATCGCCAGTGGATTATGCAAGCGCGGCCAGCGCCGCCTCGACATCGGCCGGCGTGCCGACGGCCGATGTGGCGATGTCGCGGTTGATCCGCCGCGCCAGGCCGGAAAGCACCTTGCCGGCGCCGATCTCAAAGAGCGTGGCGACGCCATTGGCGCCGAACCACTCCACCGTTTCGCGCCAGCGCACGCGGCCGGTGATCTGCTCGACCAGGCGGCGCGCGATCTCGTCGGGGTCGCTGGTCGGGGCTACAGTGACGTTGGAGACGACGGGCACGACCGGTGCATTCTTGGTCACGCCGGCCAGCGCCTCGCGCATGACATCGGCCGCCGGCGCCATCAGCGCCGAATGGAAGGGTGCGGAGACCTGCAGCATCAGCGCCCGCTTGGCGCCCTTTTCGGTGCACAGTTTCGCGGCGAGTTCCACCGCCGCCCTGGCGCCGGAGATCACCAGCTGGCCGCCGCCATTGTCGTTGGCGATCTGGCAGACCTTGCCGGATCCCGTTGCGGCCTCGGTGCAAGCGGCTTCGACGTCGGGCTGTTCCAGTCCGATGATCGCCGCCATGGCGCCCTCGCCGGCCGGCACCGCCGCCTGCATGGCGTTGCCGCGGATGCGCAGCAGCCGGGCAGCATCGGCGACCGAAACGAAACCGGCCGCGGCAAGGGCGGAATATTCGCCGAGCGAATGACCGGCAACGTAGGCAACCTTGTCCTTCAGCGAAAAGCCGCGCGCTTCCAGCGAGCGGATTCCCGCCAGCGAGACCGCCATCAGCGCCGGCTGGGCATTGGCAGTCAGGGTCAGCGCCTCTTCCGGGCCTTCCCAGATCAGTTTCGACAGCTTTTCGCCCAACGCATCATCGACTTCCTCGAACACCCTGCGTGCCTCGGGGAAGGCGTCGGCGAGGTCCTTGCCCATGCCGACAGCCTGGCTGCCCTGTCCCGGAAAGGTGAATGCGACGGCCATTTGGGCGCTCTCCAGCGGCTGATTTTTCCTGCCTGTGACGCAAGGCGGACCGTCAAGTCAAGCCCGGAGGCGGCATTTCCGCTCTCGCTTGAACCGGAGCTGACCTCGAGTCCCTGTTCCCAAAGGCTTTTTGCCGATCACACCTGATGAAAACCGCTCACGAATCGTTTGCTGGCTCTTCTTATTTTCGCCACAGGCGCTAGCTTTTGCATGACAGTTCTATGACAGAACGGTGGCGCGAGTGGAAATGCGCGTTGCTTGGGCCGGGGGAAGAGACGTGGCTAGGATCAGGAAGGGCGCGGCCGTACCCGCGCCACAGTTCTTGGAAGACGATCCGTCCACCGGCTACCTGCCGGGGCGCAGATGGCCGGTCATCCGCTACGGTCTGGTCACGCTGCTTGCCTCCGCCATCCTGGTGTTCGCCATCGAATGGATCGTGCGCGGCGACTTCTTCGGCACAGTCGACTTCTTCCTGCAGCCAATCAAGCCGGGCTGGACCACCATCATTGTCTTTGCATTGGTGCTGATGGGACTGGACGCCGTGCTTGGCCGCAGTCACCAGAGCCTGATGATCGTGGCGCCGCTGACGCTGGCGCTGGCCTTTGTCGGGCATCAGAAGTCGCATTATCTCGGCGATCCGCTCTACCCAACCGATTTTCTTTATTCGCGCCAGATCATGGCACTGATGCCGCTCCTGGTGCGCGAACGGCCTTGGACGGCGCTCGCCATGGCGGTCGGCATCGTCGCCGGCCTGTCGCTGCTGATCTATGGCTGGCGGTTGTGGCGCCGCAAGGTTCCGATCCTCAGCCGCAAAGGGCGGCTGGCGCGGCTGACGCTGGCAGTGCCGCTGCTCGCCTTCTTCGTCTCGATAATGGACTACGCCACCTTCTCGTGGACCCGCGACCGGCTGCAGATCATCCCGATCATGTGGGACCAGAAGGAGAACTACGCCTCCAACGGGTTTGCGCTGGCCTTCGCACTCAACGTGCCGATGGCGCATGTCTCGGCGCCGGCGGGCTATTCCGACAAGGCGATCGACGCGATCGACAGGCCTGCTGTGGCGGCCTCGGTACCGGATGAGAAACCCGACATCATCGTGGTGATGAGCGAATCTTTCTGGGATCCGACCAAGCTGCCCGGCGTCACAATCACGCCTGACCCGATCCCCAATGTGCGGGCGCTGCGTTCCGGCTATATGTTTTCGCCGGAATTCGGCGGCATGACCGCCAACATCGAATTCGAGGCGCTGACCGGCTTTTCCAATGCCTTCCTGCCGGCGGGCTCGATCCCCTACCAGCAATATGTGCGCACGCCGACGCCGTCGCTGGCGACCTTCCTGAAAAGCGAGGGCTACCGGGCGCGCGCCATCCATCCGGGCACCAACTGGTTCTGGAACAGAGGCGCCGTCTATGCCGATTTCGGTTTCAACGATTTCCGCTCGGAAGAGACGCTGCCGCCACTGGAAAAGCGCGGGCCGCTGGCTTCCGATGCGTCGATGACCGACGAGATCATCGCAGAGGCCGACGCCAGCGAGCGGCCGGTGTTCTTCTTCGCCGTCAGCCTGCAGAACCACGGTCCCTACGAGCCGTACCGCTATTACAATCCGACCCACAAGGTCGCGGCGCCGATCAGCACATGGGCGCGGGAATCGCTGCTCAGCTATGCCGAAGGCTCCGCCGATGCCGATCGCGGCCTCGAGCGGCTGATCGAATGGGCGAAGAAGCGCGACCGGCCGACGGTCATCGCCTTCTTCGGCGACCATCTGCCGCCGCTCGGCCCCGTCTATGTCGAAACCGGTTACCTGAAGGACAATGTCGCGCCGCGCAAGGAACCGACGCCGGCGGCGGCACTGGAGCATCATCAGACGCCGCTGGTCATCTGGTCTAACCGCACCGGTCCGGCGCAGGATATGGGCGCCGTGAGCCCGGCCTTCCTGCCCTACCACATCCTGACAACGGCCGGGATCACGCACCCCTACTACACCGGCTTCCTGGGCGCGCTGCGCGAACGCTATCGCGTCGTCGACCGCAATCTGCTTTTGACACCGTCAGGTGAGGCCACGCCGGACTGGGCGCGGCAGAAGGACGTTGATCCGGCGATCAACGACTTCCGCCTGCTGCAATACGATATGATGTTCGGCAAGCGTAAGGCGGCTCCGGACTTCTTCCCCGAAACGATCAACGGTCGTACCCCGCATACGAGTTGATGCCTTCTTTATCCAACCCTGCGACGCTAGGACGCTGTCCGGAGCATGCGTTACCCTTGCCTTCCAGCCAATTTGCTATATAGACGCCCGCAATCTGCCGGTCCTTGCTGGGGGCTGAACGGAGGGCCGGAGGTTTTACCCAAAACCTTCGTGTGAAGCCAGAAGCGCTTCCGCCTCCCGTGTCTCCGCTCTCGACCGTCTCGAAATGCTCCTTTCT
Organism: Mesorhizobium sp. P160187; assembly: GCF_057766425.1. Classification (NCBI taxonomy): domain Bacteria; kingdom Pseudomonadati; phylum Pseudomonadota; class Alphaproteobacteria; order Hyphomicrobiales; family Phyllobacteriaceae; genus Mesorhizobium; species Mesorhizobium sp. P160187. The sequence goes on along the minus strand of NZ_JBYMDX010000005.1, from coordinate 828,515 downwards.
TCCCCGCCCCCTCGGGATCAGCGGGTCAGAGAAGTTGCAGAGGCTTTTGCCGCGAGGATCCGGGAGAGAAACGAAGAAAGGCACTGAACCACTATGGCTCTATACGAACATGTGTTCCTTGCCCGGCAGGACCTCTCGCAGCAGCAGGTCGATGCGCTTGTCGAACAGTACAAGGGCGTCATCTCCGCAAATGGCGGGTCCGTCGGCCGGGTCGAGAACTGGGGACTGAAGTCCCTCACCTACCGGGTCAACAAGAACCGGAAGGCTTACTACACGCTTATGGACCTCAACTGCCCGCCGGCAGCGCTCAACGAGATGGAGCGCCAGATGGGCCTGTCCGAGGACGTGCTGCGTTTCCTGACCGTCAAGGTCGAGGCGCATGAGGAAGGCCCGTCGGCCATGATGCAGAAGCGCGAAGAGCGCTCGGAACGCGGCGGCTTCGGCGACCGCGACCGTGGTGATCGTGGTCCGCGCTCGTTCGGCGACCGTGATCGCGGCGACCGTGGCGATCGTCCGCCGCGCTCATTTGGCGACGCCGGTGGTGATCGTGGTCCGCGCCGTCCGCGCGAAGGCGTTGAAGGAGGTGCAGAATAATGGTCGACATCAATCAGATCCCGACCCGGCGCCCGTTCCATCGCCGCCGCAAGACCTGCCCGTTCTCCGGCGCCAACGCGCCCAAGATCGACTACAAGGACGTGCGTCTTCTGCAGCGCTACATTTCCGAGCGCGGCAAGATCGTGCCGTCGCGCATCACCGCCGTCAGCCAGAAGAAGCAGCGCGAACTCGCCAAGGCGATCAAGCGCGCCCGCTTCCTCGGCCTGCTGCCCTACGTGGTTCGCTAAGACTTTCGAGCGGGCGGTTCGCCGCCTGCTTCCTTCTCCCACGGCGACGGGCGCCGCAGGGGTAATTTGATGATGCATGTCGTTGTCCCAAAACCGGGACCACTTTTGGCGACATGCATTGAAATCCCGAGTTGAGGTGAAAAGCCTCTAACTGCCGCGACAGGCAGGACAGCGACACCGGCGCCAAGGCGCTCAGAGCTTCCTGACCTGTTCCATTCAATTCGGCGCCGATCCCGCGGTCGGTGCCCAGACGAAGGAACAAAACCATGCAAGTGATTCTTCTCGAACGCGTTTCCCGCCTCGGCCAGATGGGCGATACCGTCAAGGTCAAGGACGGCTTTGCCCGCAACTTCCTCTTGCCGCAGGGCAAGGCGCTGCGCGCCAACGAAGCCAACAAGAAGAAGTTCGAAGGGCAGCGCGCGCAGCTCGAAGCGCGCAACCTCGAGCGCAAGTCGGAAGCCAGCCAGGTTGCCGAAAAGCTCGACGGCAAGAGCTTCATCGCCGTACGTTCGGCCGGCGAGACAGGCCAGCTCTACGGTTCGGTGTCGACCCGCGACATCGCCGACCTGCTGACCGCCGGAGGGTTCTCGGTCAACCGCAACCAGATCCAGCTCAACCAGCCGATCAAGACCATCGGCGTCACCAATGTGGCGATTGCGCTGCATCCGGAAGTCGAGGTCACCATCAGCCTCAACATCGCCCGCACGGCCGACGAAGCCGAACGCCAGGCCAAGGGCGAGACGCTGACCACCGCCGAAGCCATCTATGGCGATGACATCAACGACAACGCACGGCCGGAGAACTTCTTCGACCCGAACACCGAGTTCGAAGGCGGCGAAGAAGACAACGCCTGATCTCGCACGGGCCTGATCGCACAGGAAGCGAGCGGAGCAGCGCTCCAAGTCGTCATCCAGCCTTTCTGGACCAATGCCCGGGCCTCTCGCCCGGGCATTTTTGTGCCAAATGGAACTTTTCGAACCCCTATATATTGTTGCAGAATTGGTCCGCCAGTCTGACCGTGAGGGGACATTTGGTGATGAATATTCTGTTGAAACGCGTTCTCGACCGCCTGGTGCGTACGGGCAATCTGAAAGTCACCGGCCCGAAGGGCTCGACAGTGGTTTTCGGCGACGGCAGCGGCGAGCCGGTGCATATGCACATCAAGACCGCGCATGCCGAGCGCGCCATTACCTTCGATCCGATGCTGGCCGTGCCGGAAGCCTATATGGACGGCGAACTCGACATCATCGAGGGCGGCGTACTGGGTATGATGCGCATCGCCTTCCAGAACATGGGCAGTGGCGGTATCGACGCCACCTGGTCGAAGGCCATCGAGGGTCTGCGCCACGCCTTTCGCCGCCTGCAGCAGATCAACACCGCATCACGGGCGCGCCGCAACGTGCAGCGCCACTATGATTTGTCGGGTGACCTCTACCGGCTCTTCCTCGACGACGACATGCAGTATTCCTGCGCCTACTTCGAACAGCCGGACATGACGCTCGACGAGGCGCAGATGGCCAAGAAACGCCATATCGCCGCCAAGCTCAGGCTGAAGGCCGGCCAGACCGTGCTCGATATCGGCTCCGGCTGGGGTGGGCTCGGCCTCTATCTCGCCAAGGCTTTCGATGTCGACGTGCAAGGCGTGACGCTGTCGACCGAGCAGCACGGCGTCGCCACCGACCGGGCGCATGCGCAAGGCTTGCAGGACCGCGTGCATTTCGACCTCAAGGACTACCGCGAACTCAACGAACGCTTCGACCGCATCGTCTCGGTCGGCATGTTCGAGCATGTCGGCGTCAACCACTTCCGCACTTTCTTCGACAAGTCGGCGACGTTGTTGAAGCCCGACGGCGTCATGCTCTTGCACACGATCGGCCGCTCCGGCGTGCCGTGGGCGACCAGCGCCTTCATCCGCAAGTACATTTTTCCGGGCGGCTACATTCCTTCGCTGTCGGAGGTGATGCCGGCGATCGAGAAGTCGGGCCTTGTAGTCACCGACATCGAGATTCTGCGGCTGCACTATGCCGATACGCTGAAGCATTGGGGCCAGCGCTTTGCCGCCAACCGGGACATGGCCAAGGCCATCTACGACGAGCGCTTCTGCAGGATGTGGGAGTTCTATCTGGCGGCTTCGGAAGCCGCCTTCCGCTGGCAGGATCTGGTGATCTTCCAGATCCAGATCGCCAAGAAGAACGACACGCTGCCGATGACGCGCGACTACATGGCCAAATGTGAAAAGGCGCTCGAAATGCGCGAAATGGGGCATCGCCAGGAGACGGCGGGCGCCGAGCCTGCTGTCGCCAGGTCTGTGCCTGCCAGGTCCGTTGCTGTCAGGTCCGTTGCGGCCAAGCCAGCGCGCCGTCGCAAGGTGGCGGATCGCGAATAACGCCTCGATTGCGATTGCCGCTTGCCATTGACGGCTCTGACACTGAAAAAAGGTCTCGTTCTCGCGAGACCTTTTTTAATGACCTGCCTGCCCACCATAGCCACCACCCTTGTCGAGTTCGCCGGCGCCTCGGTGCTCGCGCCACGCGGAGCCTGAGCGTGGAACTCCCCGCCTCGCTGCGACAAGGCGTCGAGCGCCTGCTCGAAACGATACCGCTGGCGGTGCTGCGCCAGGCGGCGAAGACGCTGTCCGACCGCTACCGCGCCGAATTGCGCGACGGCCGCCTGCACATGGCCGAAGAGATGGCGGTAAAAGCCTATCTGGCGACGCGGCTGCCGGCGACCTACGCGGCGGTACGGGCCGGTCTCGACGAACTCGCCTATGCGCGGCCCGATTTCCAGCCAACGAGCTTGCTCGATGTCGGCGCCGGTCCTGGCACGGTGCTTTGGGCCACTACAGACCTGTGGCCCGACCTCGAAGAGGCGGTTCTGATTGAAGCAAGCGCCGCGGTGCGCAAGGTTGGCCAGTCGCTCGCCCTTGATACCATCGCCACCAGGATGGACTGGCGCGCCGGCGACGTGACCATCGACCTTGCCGATCTTAAGCCTGCCGATCTGGTCACCTGCGCCTATGTGCTGGACGAGATCGCGCCGGCATCGCTGCCGAAGCTTGTCGGCCGGCTCTGGCAGTTGACCGGCGACACACTGCTGATCGTCGAGCCCGGCACACCGGCAGGCTGGCAGCGCATCCTGGCAGTGCGCCGGCAATTGCTGGAGGCCGGGGCGCATGTGCTGGCGCCTTGTCCGCATGAGGCGCCCTGCCCGCTTGAGCCGCCCGACTGGTGCCATTTTTCTCGCCGCGTCGCCCGCTCGCGCCTGCACCGCCTGGCCAAAGACGCCGACGTGCCGTGGGAGGACGAGAAATTCATCTACGTCGCGGCGTCGCGGCAAGCCGCGCCTGTACGTCAGCCGCGCGTGATTGCGCCGCCGAAATCGGGCTCCGGCAAGGTGCTGCTCAAACTGTGCCAGCCGGATGGCGGCGCCGGCGAGACACTTTTCACCAAGCGCGAGGGCGAGTTGTTCAAGGCAGCGCGGCGACTGGACTGGGGCGATACATTGGACGGAAGAAGCGGATAATCACCGAGATTGTTCTTGCTCTGTTCCAACGACTCGGATAAAAGTCAGCGCCTTTCTGAGTCAACCGGAATCGGGGCGCGGAAACACTCTTCTGTGGACGGTTTGCCGCCCCTGTGAACAACGGGGCATCGAGGTTGATTGGTCGTGCGGTGATGCAGAAAGGTCAGCACCGATTTATCTCGTTCTGATATCGAGAAGCCGGGATCAAAATCGGGGACATCATGGCAGAGGCAGCGCGAAAATTCGGCGTGGCGGAGCAGCAACCGCTTTATCGTGAAGCGCCGAACAACATCGAGGCCGAGCAGGCGCTGCTCGGCGCCATCCTCGTCAACAACGATGCCTTCTACCGCGTCTCCGACTTCCTCAAGGCCGGCCATTTCTACGAGCCGCTGCACCGGAAAATCTTCGAGGTCGCGGCCGAGCTCATCCGCATGGGCAAGGTGGCGACGCCGATCACGCTGAAAACCTTCCTGCCGGCTGACGAGAAGGTCGGCGACATGACGGTGGCGCAATATGTGGTTCGTCTGGCGGTCGAAGCCGTCACCGTCGTCAATGCCACCGATTATGGCCGCGCCATCTACGATCTGGCCACGCGCCGCGCGCTGATCACCGTCGGCGAGGACATGGTCAACATCGCCTATGACGCGCCGGTCGACATGGCGCCGTCCGAACAGATCGAGGATGCCGAGCGGCGGCTGTTCGAACTGGCCGAAACCGGCCGTTACGATGGCGGCTTCGAAAGCTTCACCGATGCGGTCAAGACCGCCGTCGACATGGCCAACGCCGCCTATATGCGCGACGGCCATTTGTCGGGCCTCGCCACCGGCATGCGCGATCTCGACCGCCGCATGGGTGGCCTGCAGGCGTCGGATCTGATCATCATTGCCGGCCGTCCGGGCATGGGCAAGACATCGCTCGCCACCAACATCGCCTTCAACATCGCCGAGATGTATGAGCCGGCGCAACAGGCCGACGGCTCGTTCAAGGCAGCCAACGGCGGCGTCGTCGGCTTCTTCTCACTGGAAATGTCGTCCGAGCAGCTCGCCACCCGCATCATTTCCGAACAGACGGAAATTTCGTCGTCAAAAATCCGCCGCGGCGAGATTTCAGAGATGGATTTCGAAAAGCTGGTCGCCTGCTCGCAGACCATGCAGAAGATCCCGCTGTTCATCGACCAGACCGGCGGTATCTCGATCGCGCAGCTGTCGGCGCGGGCGCGGCGGCTGAAGCGTCAGCGCGGCCTCGACCTCATCGTCATCGACTATATCCAGCTGATGCAGGGGTCGAGCGCGAAATCGTCGCAGAACCGGGTGCAGGAAATCACCGAGATCACCACCGGCCTCAAGGCGCTAGCCAAGGAACTCTCCGTTCCGATCATCGCGCTGTCGCAGCTGTCGCGTCAGGTCGAAAGCCGCGAAGACAAACGCCCGCAGCTGTCCGATCTTCGCGAATCCGGCTCGATCGAGCAGGACGCCGACGTGGTGATGTTCGTCTACCGCGAGGAATATTATCTGAAGAACCGCGAACCGAAGCCCGGCACCGACGAATACATCAAGTGGGAACACGAGATGAACGAGATGCGCGGCAAGGCCGAAGTCATCGTCGCCAAGCAGCGCCACGGCCCGACAGGTTCGGTGAGCCTCGCCTTCCATGGCGAGTTCACACGGTTTTCCGACCTCGCCGAAGAGCATCATATTGCGGAGAGGTTCGAGTAGTCTGTTGAGAAAGGCCTCATTCCTTCGCACCCCCCTCTGTCCTGCCGGACATCTCCCCCTCAAGGGGGGAGATTGGATGTCATGTCGGCTTTCGCCAATTATCAACGTGGCACGGTGGGCGCCGAGACCAAAGCTGCTGATCTCCCCCCTTGAGGGGGAGATGGCCGGCAGGCCAGAGGGGGGTGGTGCCCCACCAGCCTTTCTAGCAACGCTCGAAGCAGGCGGCGCCTGATGGCTAAATCGCGCGTCCAGTTCATCTGCCAGAATTGCGGGTCGGTGCATCAGCGCTGGGCCGGCAAATGCGATGCCTGCGGCGAGTGGAACACGCTGGTCGAGGAAGGCACCTCGGGCGGCATAGGCTCGGGACCGGCCAACACGCGCAATGCGCGCAAGGGCCGCGCCGTGGTGCTGACCAGCCTGTCCGGTGACATCGAGGACGCGCCGCGCATCATCTCGGGCATTGGCGAACTCGACCGCGCCACCGGCGGCGGCTTCGTGCGCGGCTCGGCGCTGCTGGTCGGCGGCGATCCCGGCATCGGCAAGTCGACGCTGCTTACCCAGGCCGCAGCAGCATTGGCGTCAAAAGGCCACCGCATCGTCTATGTCTCGGGCGAAGAGGCTGTCGCGCAGATCCGGCTGCGGGCGCAGCGGCTTGGCGTCGCCGACACGCCGGTCGAACTTGCCGCCGAGACCAATGTCGAGGATATCCTGGCAACAATAGCCGACGGCAGAAGGCCGGACCTCGTCATCCTCGATTCCATCCAGACGCTGTGGACCGACATGGCCGACTCGGCGCCCGGCACCGTCACCCAGGTGCGCGCCTCGGCGCAAGCGATGATCCGCTACGCCAAATCCACCGGTGCTGCCATCGTGCTGGTCGGCCATGTCACCAAGGAAGGCCAGATCGCCGGTCCGCGCGTCGTCGAGCACATGGTCGACGCCGTTCTCTATTTCGAAGGCGAAGGCGGCCATCACTACCGCATCCTGCGCACGGTGAAGAACCGTTTTGGGCCGACCGACGAGATCGGCGTCTTCGAGATGTCGGACAAGGGCTTGCGCGAGGTCGCCAATCCGTCGGAGCTGTTCCTCGGCGAACGCCACGCAAAATCGCCGGGTGCCGCGGTATTTGCCGGCATGGAAGGCACACGTCCGGTGCTGGTCGAGATCCAGGCGCTGGTGGCGCCGTCCACATTGGGCACGCCGCGCCGTGCCGTCGTCGGCTGGGACGGCGCACGGCTGTCGATGATCCTTGCCGTGCTCGAAGCCCATTGCGGCGTGCGCTTCGGCACCCACGATGTCTACCTCAACGTCGCCGGCGGCTACCGGATTTCCGAGCCGGCGGCCGATCTGGCGGTTGCCGCTGCACTGGTTTCGTCGCTCACCGGTCTTGCCCTTCCCGCCGATTGCGTCTATTTCGGCGAAATCAGCCTGTCGGGCGCAGTGAGGCCGGTTGCGCATGCGCAGCAGCGCCTTAAAGAGGCCGAAAAGCTGGGTTTTGGAAGTGCGGTTCTGCCCTTGGGCAGCGAGGAGGTTGTCGGGGGGATCGGGGCCGGCGCTTTCCAGCCGACCGAACTTGCCGATCTCGTCGCACGCATAGCCGGCTCACGGCGCAGCCGTGTCGACGTGGAAGATTGACGCGGCTCGCCCGAGCCGTGAAAAGACAATCTGAGTGGGGCGAAAGACATGCCGATTACGCTGCTGGACGGAATTCTCGTCGGCTTCACCCTGGTCTCGGCGATGCTCGCCATGGTTCGCGGCCTGTCACGCGAAATCCTGTCCGTCGTGTCCTGGGCGGCTGCCGCCGCGGCGGCATTCTTCTTCTACAAGCCGGTGCTGCCTTACGTTCAGCCCTATGTCGAAAGCGACAAGATCGCCATGGCGGCATCCGCCGGCATCGTCTTCCTCATCGCGCTTATCGTCGTTTCCGTCATCACCATGAAGCTAGCCGACTGGATCATCGATTCCAGGATCGGCGCGCTCGACCGTACGCTGGGCTTCCTCTATGGCGCCGCGCGCGGCGTCCTCGTCGTCGCCGTGGCGCTGCTGTTCTTCAACTGGCTGGCCGGCGCCAAGGCGCCTGCCTGGATCGCCAACGCCAAGTCGAAGCCGCTGCTCGAGACCATCGGCGCCAAGCTGGAAAGCCTGCTGCCCGAAGATCCGGAAAACGCCATCCTGAAGAAGCTCAATCCGAATCAGCCGGCAGCCGAGACGCCTCCGGCGGCAGATGCACCGGCGGCGGATGCTCCGGCAACCGGTGACGATACTCCCGCGCCCGACGACGAGACCGACGCTCCAGCCGATAACGCACCCGCGCCCGCTGCTCCGGCTCCGGCCGCGCCGGCAAACTGATACGGACGGATGGTGCCGGACAGGCGCCATCCCGGCAGTTCCGGCCTGACTACGTTGCTTTCGCGGTGCTATCGCACTATATGGCCATTTTAGCGGAGCTTGAGCCCCATGGCAGTTTCGAAGGCAGACGCGGACGACGTCCTTTCCGCCGAAGCAGACGATCATTTCCACGATGAATGCGGGGTGTTCGGCATTTTCGGCCGGCAGGACGCTGCGGCCATCGTCACACTAGGCCTGCATGCGCTGCAGCATCGCGGCCAGGAAGCGGCCGGCATCGTCTCCTATGACGGCACGCAGTTCCATGTCGAACGCCATGTCGGCCTGATCGGCGACACCTTCACCAAGCAGCACGTCATCGACAGCCTGCAAGGCAACCGTGCCATCGGCCACACGCGCTATGCCACGACGGGCGGCGCCGGCATGCGCAACATCCAGCCCTTCTTCGCCGAACTCGCCGATGGCGGCTTTGCCGTCGCCCATAACGGCAATCTCACCAACGCCATGACCGTGCAGCGCGCGCTGCAGAAACAGGGCGCGATCTTCTCGTCGACCTCCGACACCGAGACGCTGCTGCATCTCGTTGCCACCAGCAAGGAACGCGATTTGAATTCGCGCTTCATCGACGCCGTGCGTCAGGTTGAAGGCGCTTTCTCGCTGGTTGCGATGACCTCCAAGAAGATGATCGGCTGCCGCGATCCGCTCGGCATCCGCCCGCTGGTGCTCGGCGACCTCGACGGCGCCTGGATCCTGGCCTCCGAAACCTGCGCGCTCGACATTATCGGCGCCCGCTTCGTGCGCGACCTGAAGCCCGGCGAAATGGTCGTGGTGACCTCGAAGGGCATCGAGAGCCTGTTCCCCTTCGAGCCGCAGAAGACCCGCTTCTGCATCTTCGAATATGTCTATTTTGCCCGCCCGGACTCCTCGGTCGAAGGCCGCAATGTCTACGAAGTGCGCAAGCGTATCGGCGCCGAATTGGCGCAGGAAAGCCCGGTCGAGGCCGATATCGTCGTGCCGGTGCCGGATTCCGGCACGCCGGCGGCAATCGGCTTCTCCCAGGCGGCAGGCATCCCCTTCGAACTCGGTATCATCCGCAACCACTATGTCGGCCGAACCTTCATCCAGCCCGGCGATTCGATCCGCCATATGGGCGTCAAGCTCAAGCACAACGCCAACCGCCGGATGATCGAGGGCAAGCGCGTGGTGTTGGTCGACGATTCGATCGTGCGCGGCACCACCAGCCAGAAAATCGTGCAGATGGTGCGCGACGCCGGCGCCAAGGAAGTGCATATGCGCATCGCCTCGCCGCCGACCAGCGCGTCGTGCTTCTACGGCGTCGACACGCCGGAGAAGTCGAAGCTTTTGGCATCGCGCATGTCGATCGAGGAAATGGCCGAGTTCATCCGTGTCGATTCGCTCGGCTTCCTCACCATTGACGGGCTCTACCGCGCCGTCGGCGAAGCCAGCCGCGACAATGAGCAGCCGCAATTCTGCGACGCCTGTTTCACCGGCCAGTACCCGACCCGCCTGCTCGACTTCGAAGGCCACGACAATGTGCGCACGCTGTCGCTGCTGGCGAACAACGGGGCGTAAAGCCCAACTGCTATCCTTGAAAGCGCTCGCATGACCCTCGACCTCTCCGGCCGCGTCGCGGTCGTTACCGGCGCCTCGCGCGGCATCGGCTACTTCATCGCCAGGGAACTTGCCGCCGCTGGCGCCCATGTCATTGCGGTTGCCCGGACCGTCGGCGGGCTGGAAGAACTCGATGACCAGATCAAGGCCGAACGCGCGAAAACCGGCAAGGGCGAAGCGACGCTGGTGCCTCTCGACCTCTCAGACATGGCCGGCATCGACCGGTTGGGCGGGGCCATTCACGAGCGTTGGGGCAAGCTCGACATTCTGGTGGCCAATGCCGGCGTGCTCGGCGTCATCTCGCCGATCGGCCATGTCGAGGCCAAAACCTTCGAGAAGGTAATGACCATCAATGTCACCTCGACCTGGCGGCTGATCCGCTCGGTCGACCCGCTGCTCAGGCTGTCCGACGCCGGCCGCGCCATTCTCATGTCCTCCAGCTCCGCGCATTCGGCGCGCGCCTTCTGGGCGCCCTATGCGGCGTCGAAGGCGGCGGTGGAAGCCATGACGCGTTCCTGGGCGCATGAGACGCAGAGCCTGCCGCTCCGCGTCAATGCCGTCGACCCCGGCGCCACCCGCACCGCCATGCGTGCGCAGGCCGCGCCCGGCGAGGATCCGGAAACGCTGCCGCACCCCTCAGAGGTGGCAAAACGCATCGTGCCGCTGGCGAGCCCCGAGATGAAAGAGACGGGGCTGATCTTCCAGGTCAAGAACAACCGCTTCGTCGCCTACCGGCAGCCGGAATAAACCGGGTTGTAGCGGGATTAAACAGGCCTCCAGTTACGTTTCTTCGAATGTAGGACATTCGAAACCGGAGGACCGACATGCGTAGACTTCTTCTCGTTGCCGCCGCCGCGATTGCCGCCACAGCCGGCGTGGCGCTGGCGCAAGACGCAAAGATGAGTTTCTTCGTCACCAGCGTCGGTTCCGGCAAAGGCGCCGATCTCGGCGGTCTCAAGGGTGCCGACGCGCATTGCGCCTCGCTGGCGGAAGCGGCTGGGGTTACCGGCAAGGAATGGCACGCCTATCTCTCGAGCGCCAATGTCGATGCGCGCGACCGTATCGGCAAGGGTCCCTGGGTCAACGCCAAGGGCGAGAAGATTGCCGATGACGTCGCCTCGCTGCACAGCGACGCCAACGCCATCAACAAGCAGACGGCGCTGACCGAGAAGGGCCAAGTGGTCAATGGCCGCGGCGACAAGCCGAACCGGCACGACATATTGACCGGCTCGAAGCCTGACGGCACCAAGATCGCCGACCAGACCTGCGGCGACTGGACCTTGAGCGGGGCGGAGGGCGCGGCGATGATGGGCCATCACGACCGCACCGGCCTTGATGAGTCGGCGGCGGCGAAATCCTGGAACTCCTCGCATGCCTCGCGCGGCGGCTGCAGCCAGGAGGCGCTGAAAGGCACCGGCGGCGACGGCCTGTTCTACTGCTTTGCCGCGAACTGAGAGACGTCTGGGAGCGGTTCGTTCACGGGTCTGTGATGGTCCGGCAGGTCCCTCCCCCATCGCCCTGCTTTCGCCATCAGCCGGGAGTTGCTAGGGTCGACCCGACTCCGACACCCAGCAAAGCGAGGAATTCCCATGGCTGCTCCCAGCGTAGCATTGGTCTGGTACCTGGTGATCGCCGGCCCGCAAGGCGGCATGGTGGTGCTGCCCAGCACCTTCGACACCCGCGAACAGTGCACAAACGCGATTACCGAATATCAGAAGCAGCCGACGCCGGCCGGCTGGGCGGTCAACTGCGTGCCGAGCGCCTCGCCTTTCACCGATGAGGGTGATGCGGAAGAGCCGGCGGCGCAGTAGGGCGAGGCATCGACGCTGCTGATCTCCCCCCAAGTGGGGGAGATGCCGGCAGGCCAGAGGGGGGCGCGAAGGAACGCTAACCTTGGCTACTTTGCCTATCTGCCGATCCGAACGTATAGAGCTTGGCCTCCAGAAATTTGAAAGGCCGGCGGGACAGCGCCCCCCTCTGCCTTGCCAGGCATCTCCCCCACAAGGGGGGAGATTGGCAGCGTCAACGCCGCGCCTTCACCGTCAGTTCCGGCTTGCTGTTGATGGTCTGGAACACAACGCAATAGCGTTCCGTAAGCTTGATCAGCGCATCGATGCGCTCCTGCGGTTCGTCGGTGTCGAGGTTGAAATTCAGCCGGATGGCGCGAAAGCCCACGGGGGCGTCCTTGGCCACGCCCAGCGTGCCACGAAAGTCGAGATCGCCTTCGGCCTCGACGGTGGCTGCGCCAAGCCTGAATTCCAGCGCCGTCGCCACTGCCTTCAGCGTCACGCCGGCGCACGCCACCAGCGCCTCCAAAAGCATATCGCCCGAACACAATTCGAGCCCGGAACCGCCGGTCGCCGGATGCAGGCCGGCGACCGCCAGCGCCCTGCCCGTCTCGACCTTGCAGGCAATCGACTGGTCGTCGATGGAGCCTTTGGCGCGAAGCGTGATCAGCGCTCGCGAGGAATCGTCGCGATAAGCCTCCTTGATCGGTGCCTGCATGGCCTTGAGTGCGGTGGCGTCCATGTTGCATTCCTTTTCGAGTCCGTCGCGCTTTGATAGCACTGATATGCCAGCGAGACAGCGCCCCCCTCTGGCCCGGCCACCTCCCCACAGGGGGGAGATCTGCAGCTTCGCCGATGGCGCTTTCTACGCCGGCGATTAGCGAAGGCGGTCGCGACATCCAATCTCCACCCCTGTGGGGGGAGATGTCCGGCAGGACAGAGGGGGCTGAAGGAATGCTACCTCACGAAGAGTTACTTTGACTTCGACCGCCCCGGCCATACCTAAGCAGAGTCATTCCCGCGGAGACATCATGCCGTTCAAGCTGAAACTGATCTCGCTTACCCTGTTGGTGCTTGCAGCCTTCGCGCAGCCAGTCCTCGCCGAAACGCCCGAGCGCCCCGCACCGGCAGGCGGCGTGCTGTCGCTGCTGCCGGCACCGCAGACGACCAGCCATTCAATCACCATTGCCGGGCGCAAGCTGGACTATCAGGCTAAGGCCGGCACGCTGTCACTGCTATCCGGCAAGGGCGAGGTCACCGCGGAAATCTTCTATGTCGCCTATACGCTGCCGCCACTGGCGGGCGCGGAGAAGGCTCGCCCCATCACCTTCGTCTTCAATGGCGGCCCGGGCGCGGCATCCGCCTATCTGCATCTCGGCGCACTCGGCCCGCGTGTCGTCGCGACCGGCGCCGATGGCCAATTCCTGCCGCCGCCGCAAAAGCTGATCGACAATCCCGACAGCTGGCTCGACATGACCGACCTCGTCTTCGTCGATCCGGTCGGCACCGGCTACAGCCGCGAGGCCCCCGGCCAGGACACGAAAGATTTTTGGGGCGTCAGCCAGGACGCCAGTTCGATCGGCGCTTTCATCCGGCTCTATCTCGCCCAGAACGGCCGCACCGGATCGCCGCTCTTCCTTGCCGGCGAAAGCTATGGCGGGTTCCGCGCGGCACTTCTCGCCAGGACCCTGCAGGAAGATGTCGGCCTGAGCCCCAACGGCATCGTGCTGATCTCGCCTGCACTGGAGTTCACGCTGGTGCTGCCCGACGAATTCCAGCCACTGCATTGGGCGCTGGAACTGCCCTCGCTGGCGGCGGTGCGCCTGCGCAGCGAAGGCCTCAGCGGCGAGGCGCTGCGCGAAAAGCTCGCCGAGGTCGAACACTATGCTATGGGTGACTACCTCACCGCTCTGGCCGGCGGGCTGGAACAGGGTGGGCGGCTGGCCAGCCAGCGCGTGGCCGAGATCACCGGCCTGCCGCTCGACCTCGTGCAACGCAATTTCGCCCGCATCCCGACCGCCCTGTTCGCGCGCGAATTCCAGCGCCCCAGTGGAAAAGTGCTCAGCCCGTATGACGGCACCATCGCCACCAGCGACATCGCCCCGGAGAGCGCCCGCAGCGCCGGCCCGGATCCGGTGCTCGACCGCAGCGTGCCGGCGCTGACCTCGGCCTTTGTCGGTTATGCGCGCGACGAGCTGAATTTTCGCACCGATGTCAGCTACAGGTTGCTCAATGGCGATGTGACCCACGCCTGGGACTATGGCGGCTCGCGGCAAGGCTATGCCGGGGTGATGGACGATCTGCAGCGGGCGCGCTCGCTCAACCCGGGGCTCGGCGTGGTGATCGTCAACGGCGACACCGATCTGGTCACGCCCTATCTGGCCTCACGCTATCTGGTGAGCCAAATCCCGACGCTGGGCGCGGCAAAACCCATCCGTCTCGACGTCGTCGAAGGCGGCCACATGATGTATCTCAGGCCGGGCGGCCGGCGCGCCCTGAAGGAGGCCGCTTCACAGCTCTACCAGGCAACACAGTGAACGGCGTGCCCACGCTGTCGGCCAGGCGGCTGCGCCAACGCAAGCTTGCCACTGGCGTAGCGCCCCGCAGGCTTTCGCCCGTATAGCCTGCAATGGGAGCCTGATTGGGGCAGGCTTCTTCTTCGTCCTCTTGACAGCGCCGGACACGCCGCATGGCCGATATTGCCATTCTGGAAACCCGCGAAAGGGTGCTTGCCGGCATCCTGTTCACCGGCTGCGCCTATTTCCTGTTTTCGACGCAGGACGCCGCGATCAAGCTTCTGGTCGTCGGCATCAGCGTCTGGCAGATCATGTTCTTCCGCTCGATCGCTGTGCTTATCGGCTGTGCTGCAATCGGCGGACCGCCCATCTTTGCCGACACAATGCGCTCGCCCATCGTGCGGCCGATGCTGGTGCGCAGCGCCTTCACGCTCGGCGCCTGGCTCTGCTACTACAACGCGGCCCGCTCCCTGCAGCTGGCCGAACTCACCACCATCTATTACGCCGCCCCGATCATCGTCACCGTGCTGTCGGTGGTGATGCTTGGCGAAAAGGTGCCGCTGTTGCGCTGGCTGGCGGTGTTCATCGGCTTCGTCGGCGTCTTCATCGCCTGTGATCCCACTCGTCTCGGCTTGTCCGTGCCGATGCTCTTGGTACTGGCTGCGGCAGTGCTGTGGGGCATTGCCGTGGTGCTGTTGCGCAAGACGGCGCTGGCCGAGCGTACGCTGATCCAGCTTGTGCTCAACAATTTCTACTTCCTGGTGTTTTCCACGGTGCCGGTGCTGTTGGTCTGGCAGATGCCGGACTGGCGCCAGTTGCTGCTTTTGATCAGCGTCGGCGCGCTCGGCGGCGTGGCGCAATTTATGCTGTTCGAAGGCATGAAGCGGGCGCCGGTGTCGATCGTGGCGCCGTTCGAATACACCTCATTGGTCTGGGCCTTCGGGCTCGGCTTTGCGATCTGGGGCGACGTGCCGCGTCGCGAGGTGTTTCTGGGGGCGGCGTTGATCGTCGGCGCCGGCCTGCTGATCATCGGCAACGAGCATTTCCGCAAGCGGCTATGAGTACCCCCGTGCTGACAGCATGGTGGCAGGAGAAGACGGATAGGCTGCTGAGATGACGGAAGCGCTCGACGGCCCAGGCACCACAGATACCGCTGCCGAGCGTACGCTCGGCATCATGCTGGTGGCGGCCTCGGCGGCTTTCTTCGCCCTCACCGGCGTGCTGACCAAATCGATCCACGCCGACCCGCTGACCATCACCTGCTGGCGCGGCTTTGTCGGCGCGATCCTGATCACCTTTTATGTGCTGTGGCGCCGGCGCCGCTCCGGCGGGCGGGAAAGCTTGCGGCTTGGCTGGCGCGGCTGGCTGCTGGCCCTCGAGGGCGCCGCGGCCAGCATCGCCTTCATCTCGGCGTTCAAATTCACCTATGTCGCCAATGTCGCGGTCATCTACGCCACCGCGCCTTTCATCACCGCGCTGCTCGCCTTCGTGCTGGTGCGCGAGCCGTTCCGGGCGCAGACGCTTGCCGCCGCCGCCGTTTCGCTGTGCGGCGTAGCGATCATGGTCGGCTCCGGCTTCGGCAGCGGTCATCTGTTTGGCGATGGGCTCGCGCTGCTGATGACCGCCGGCAGCGCGCTCTACATGATCATGGTGCGCGCCTTCCGCGACACGCCGGTGGTGTGGGCGGGCGCAGTCTCGGCGCTTCTGCTGTTCGTGCTCGGCTGGTTCGTCACCGACCCCCTGGCGATTTCTGCTCCCGACGCCGTGCTGCTCGTCGCCTTCGGAGGATCGTTCGCAGCGGCGTCGATCCTGTGGACGGAAGGCTCGCGGCTGATCCCTGCGCCTGAGTCCGGCCTTCTCGGTGCCGCCGAAGTGCCGTTTGCGATCCTGTTCGCCTTCCTGTTCCTCGGCGAGATCGCGCCGGCCGCCAGCCTGATCGGCGGCGCCATAGTACTGTGCGCGGTTTTCGCCCATGCGGTGCGCGACTGGCTGGCCGCGAGAAAAAGTGCGGCAACCCAATAATTATTTTCCAAGTCATGGAACCATCATGCGGATCAGGCAGTTTTATGTGCGACGGGTCACCCCCCAAGTCCCCCCAAACCCCTCGACCCGTCTTCCTCAAAGCCGACCGTAAAGGTCGGCTTTTTCTTTGGACATCAGCCGGCAAAGCCGGGCAAGGCGAGGTTGTCGCTGAGCAGGATGGCAAGATCGCGCGCCGGCCGCTCGGCGCCCTGGCCGAGTTTTATCGCGAATTGCGCTGTCGGCACCGGCGGCAGGGCGAATTCGCGCGGTGCTTCGGCAATGCCTGAATGGGCAAAGCGGGCGGTGCGCAAGGTCAGCGCGATGCCGGCATTGACCGCCGTGCGCAAGCCGGCAAGGCTGGCGCTGCCGGCGGCAATGCGGTAGCGGCGGCCGGCAGCATCGAGGGCCGCGAGTGCTGCTTCGCGAAAGCCGCAATAGGGGTCGAGCAGCGCCAGCGGCAATTCCTCTTCCCGCACGGCAAGCCCTTTTTGCGAGCACAGCCACAGCATCGGCTCACTGAACAGCCCGACTTCGTCATTGGCCGGCGTCTTGCGCATGACAACGGCCAGATCGAGCTGCCCGGCCTGCAGCGCCTCGCCAAGCTCGGCCGAACGGCCGACGCGGAGTTCGACCCTGACGCGTGGATGGCTGGTCGCGAACGCGCGCAGCAGCTCCGGCAGGCCGCTATCGGCGAAATCCTGTGTCGTGCCGATAGCGACGCGACCGGCGGCACGCGCGCCCTTGAGCGCCAGCCAGGCCTCGCTGTGCACGGCAAGAATGCGGCGGGCATGACCGACAAGATCCTCGCCGGCCGGCGTCAGCCCGCGCCCGCGCCCCTGCGCCACCAGCAGCGGTTCGCCGACGATCTCCTCCAGACGCTGCATCTGCGCGGTCACCGCCGAGGGCGAGCGGCCGACAACAGACGCAGCCTGAGCCAGCGAGCCGCCATCGACAAAGGCAAGGAAGGTTTTGAGCAGATCGGGATCGAGAGCTTGCATACTTCGATAATACAGAACCTTTTGTTCGAAACAATTCGATTTTTTTGATTTAAAGACGGTGGCACTGTCTCTCCAACGGCAAACAGACGCCGCTCAAACGAAGGAGAGAAAAATGCCCATCATCAACATCAGCGTCACCGGCAAGCCCGACGCCAAGCTGTCCGCCACAATCGCCAAGGAAATCACCGGCCTGACCGCAGCCCATCTGCGCAAGGACCCGACGATCACCGCCGTCGCTGTCACCTATATCGACCCGCAGCACTGGTTCGCCGGCGGCAAATCGCTGGCAGAGCATGGCGCCAATACGTTCTGGCTCGACATCAAGGTGGTCGACGGCACCAACACCAAGCTGGAGCTGGAAGCCTATCTGAAGGCGATCTTTGAGGCCTTTGGTAAGTTGCTGGGTGGTGTGCACGAGGAAAGCTATGCCTTCGTGCATGAAGTCCCGGCCGCTGCTTACGGTTATGGCGGCAAGTCGCAGGAGTTCCGGTTCATCAGTGGGCGGCTGAAGGCCACGGCCTGATTGCTACCCAGCGGGAGGATGAAGCCTTGTATCAAGCGCGAAATCTTCCCGGAGATGCAAGCTATAAAGGCCTGCCGCCCGGTTGGGATCGAACACCAGGTTCCAGCTGTGCTGGGATACCGCGCTGGGGATCAGAAAGAACGGATGCTTTGCCAGCAGACCATCGCCGAACTGCTGCTGTCCCGCGCCCGGGATGCCGGGACGCAGCCAGTTCGCGTTCGGAATATCGTCGGTTTGGACCACATAAATCTCTGATGGATCGACGATGTCGAATGCCGTCAGCACGTGAGGGACAGTATCCAGCGTGCGAAACCCCTTGTGGACCGCCACCTCCAAAATGGCGGTCGATGGGTCGATGGACGCATATACGGCTCTGATCCCTTTGCTGTTCCACCTTCCCCCAAGCTTGAAGGCTCCTTCGCCACTGTCCCAGCTCGCCTTGAAGCGTCTGTGATCAAGCCTCCAGCCCAACAACTGCCCTGTTCCGAGGGAGCCCGGCAAAGGCGTCACGCGTAGACACCATAGTCGAGCCGCTCAAGAAACTCCTGCACAAGCGCAGTGCCCGCCGCCGTGGCCAGCAGATCGATCGGCCGGCGATTGTCCAAACCCATGGCAGACTCGATCATCCATTTTTCCGCGTCTTCCTGAGTCCCGAGCACGGACGTGGCCTTTGTCAGGAGCTTGGCGAAGTTCCAGGTTCTGGAACCTTGCTCCCGACTGAGGGTCTTGGAGTGATCCGATTTGTGCCGCTGAAATGTCCGCTCGCTCATGCCGAATGCGGTCTCAAACGCATCGGCGGGATCAATGACCATCAGATGCCTGACGAGGCTTTCGAGCGCCTGGCCCGGAATTCCATGCAGGATCATTTCATGTGCCTCAAGAGGACTGGCTACCGAGAATCCAAGAACCTTCCGTCCACCAAACAGGTCGACCATTCGTTCGAACTCCGGCTCCATATGTGGTGCCTCGGCAAAACCCAGCGGGGAACTGGCCATATTACCTCTCCGTCACGTGTCGCTCTATTTACGACACGTGTCGCAACATTTCAAGGCCTGCGTTTGGGTCATTGCCTGGTGAGGTCAGGTGGAACACCGCTCCCTCGCACCCGCGCATTGACCTTGCTCCCCATTGCGCTACCCTCTGCTCTCGAAGCGGACGAAGAGCCGCATACCGGACCGTTGGGAGAGACGCGGCATGATCCTGACACTGGCGCTGCTTGCAGGCCTCGTGCTGGCCTGGCTGCTGATTGGCGCTATCGAGACGTTTCGTCTCGACCTGCGCTTTACCCAGGCGCTGCTCTATGTGCCGTTCAAGCTCGCCTACCGGATCGATGACCGGCGCATCCGCATTGCCCGCAACGCGCCGACGCCGGTGATCTATGTGGTCTCGCACCAGTCACGCTTCGAGCCGGCGCTGATGCTGTCGCTGCTGCCCGACGACACGCTGCACATTCTCGACGAGGCCTCGGCGCGCTCGCCCTGGATGGAGCCTTGGCGCGAGCTTGGCCGCACCATCGCCTTCAACGCCGAGCATCTCTTCGTCAGCCGGCGGCTGGTCAGGGTGCTGAAGGGTAAAGGCCGGCTTGCCGTCTATCTGCCCGATGACGTCGAGCCCGATGTGAAGACGTTTCGCCTGTTCCGCGCCGTCACCCGCATCGCCATGCAGGCCGACGCCCGCATCGTGCCGATATTCGTCACCGGCTCGCGCGACCTGCCGGTTTCCTTGACGCCAAAGAACCGGGCGCCGCGCCACTGGTTCCCAAAACTCTCGATCAGCGTGCTGGAGTCAATGACGATTGCCGAACTGGTGGCGCGCAACCCCGACCAGGCTTCCAACACAAATGCGTTGTTCGACCGCATCGCCGAGGCGCGGCTTTATGGCAGCAACCTCGATCGCGGCCTGTTCCTGGCCATGCGCGATGCCGCGGATCGCACCGGCGCCTCGCATCCGATCATCGAGGATGTGATCAGCGGCTCGCTCAGCTATCGAAAAATGTTCATCGGCGCGCGCGTGCTCGGCCGCCGTTTCGAGGCGGTGGCGGCGCCCGGCGAAGCGGTCGGGGTTTTGCTGCCCAACGCCAATGGCGTGGTGCTGTCCTTCGTCGGCCTGCTCTCGGCCGGCCGGGTAGCGGCGATGATCAACTACACGGCAGGGCCGGCCAGCGTAACCGCCGCGGTGCGCACGGCAGTCATCCGAACGGTGGTTTCCTCGCGCGCGTTCGTCGAGAAGGCGGCGCTTGCCGACATCATCGCCGCGATCGAGGCCGGCGGCGCCAAAATGCTGTGGCTGGAGGATGTGCGCGCAAGCGTCACGACGCTGGAAAAGCTCGCAGCAGCGGTGCTCTGGCGGTTCCCGCTGCAGCGACAGGATGCGGCCAAGCCCGCCGCAATCCTGTTCACCTCAGGCTCGGAAGGCACGCCCAAGGCCGTGGTGCTGTCGCATCGCAATCTCCACGCCAACGCCATGCAGGCTGAGGCGCGCATTACCATTTCGCCGTCCGACATCCTGCTCAACGTGCTGCCGGTTTTTCACTCTTTCGGCCTGACCGGCGGTACCATCCTGCCGCTGGTGACCGGGGTGAAACTGTTCCTCTACCCGTCACCGCTGCACTACAAGATCATCCCGGAGATCGCCCGCAAGGTGAAGCCGACCATCATGTTCGGCACCGACACTTTCCTCGCCAACTATGCCCGCACCGCCAAGGATGGCGATTTCTCCAGCCTGCGCTTCGTCGTCGCCGGCGCGGAAGCGGTGAAGCCGGAGACGCGGCGCGTTTATCGCGAGCGCTTCGATGCCTCGATGATCGAGGGGTTCGGGCTGACGGAGGCCGCTCCCGTCGTCGCCGTCAACACCGCCATCCATGGTCGCGACGGCACGGTCGGACGGCTGTTGCCGGCGATGCGCATGAAGCTCGAACTGGTCGAGGGTATCGAGGGTGCCGGCCGCCTGTGGCTCGACGGGCCGAATTTGATGATGGGCTACATGACCGCTGACCGGCCCGGCGAATTGCAGCCGCTGGACGGCTGGCACGACACCGGCGACATCGTCTCGGTCGACCGCGAAGGCTTCATCACCATTCGCGGCCGGGCAAAACGCTTCGCCAAGATCGCTGGCGAGATGGTGTCGTTGGGCGCCGTCGAGATGCTGGTGCAGTCGCTGTGGCCGGAAGAGCGCCACGCCGCGGTGGCGGTGCCGGACAAGAGGCGCGGCGAGCGCATCGTGCTGGTCACCACCGCCGACGACGCCGATCCGGAAGAACTGCGCGCCTTCGGCAAGAAGGCAGGTGCGGCCGAACTGATGGTGCCCAACGACATCGTCAAGGTCGAGGAGATCCCGGTGCTGGGTTCCGGTAAGACGGATTATGTCTCGACGCGGAACCTGGCGATCGAGAAGCTGGGGCTGGGCCTGGCGGCTTAGCGTATCTCCCTCCTTGAGGGGGAGATGGCCGGCAGGCCAGAGGGGGTCGCCTCGCGTGAAGCGCCGACGTCCTCTTCGCTCAAACGAGGTCGCGTCCGGGGCGTACCGACCCCCTCTGTCGCCTTCGGCGACATCTCCCCCTCAAGGGGGGAGATAACAACTACCCAATATCCGACGGCGGCACTTTTTCGCCCTCGCGCTTGGCGCGCTTCGAATACGCCCGCACGCTGAAAGGCAGGAAGATGAGATAGCCTGCGACAGAGGCGGTCAGCGTGTACCAGGGATAGGTCATCAACAGCAGGACGTAGAGAACGACCGCCAGGATGATCGGCAGCACCTTGTCGCCCGGCACTTTCAGGCTTTTGCCGGAATAGACCGGCAGCCGGCTGACCAGCAGGAAAGCGACCAGCACAGTGAAGCCGGTGGCGACGAATGCCGTCAGGCGGTCCGGCTCGAGACCGAGCCGCAGGAAGGACAGATAGAGCGGCAGCATAACCAGCACGGCGCCGGCCGGCGCCGGCACGCCGACGAAGTATTCGCTCTGCCAGATCGGCCGGTCATGGTCTTCGTCGAGCACGTTGAAGCGCGCCAGCCGCAGGCCACAGGCGATGGTGAACAGAAGAGCTGCGATCCAGCCGAAGGAGCCGGCGCGGTCGAGCAGGAAGGCGTAGAGCACCAGTGCCGGCGCGACGCCGAAATTGACGATGTCGGCCAGCGAATCCATCTGCGCGCCGAATTTGGATGTCGCCTTCAACATGCGCGCCAGGCGCCCGTCTATGCCGTCCAGGAAGGCGGCGAGCAGCACCATCACCACGGCCGGCTCGAAACGGCCCTCGAAGCCGAAGCGGATGCCGGACAGGCCGGCGCAGATGGCAAGCACGGTGACCAGATTAGGCAGGACCATGCGCATCGGAATTTCGCGGATGCGCGGGCCGCCGCTGCCATGGGCCTCGAACTTTTTGAACGGCGCGCCCACCGCTTACGAAATCCTGACGAGCGGGGTTGCGGCGACGCCGCCGAATTCGGCGAGCACGGTTTCGCCGCCGACCGCCGTCTGGCCGACGGCGACGCGCGGCACCGCGGTCGACGGCAGGAAGACATCGACGCGCGAGCCGAAGCGGATCAGGCCAAAGCGTTCGCCGACGGCAATGGAGCCGCCGGTCTCGGCCCAGCAGACGATGCGGCGCGCCACTAGGCCGGCAATCTGCACGGCGACAACGATGCCGTTGGGACTGTCTATGACCAGCCCGTTGCGCTCGTTCTCCGAGCTTGCCTTGTCGAGTTCGGCATTGAGGAACTTGCCCGGCCGGTGCTCGATTTTGGTGATGCGGCCGCGCACCGGAGCGCGGTTCACATGGCAGGAAAAGACGTTCATGAACACCGAGATGCGGGTCATCTCGGTGTTGCCGAGGCCAAGCTCGCGCGGCGGCACGGCCGGGCCGACCGCCGAGATGACGCCGTCGGCGGGACTGACCACCAGCCTGTCATCGACCGGGGTGACACGCTCGGGGTCACGGAAGAAATAGACGCACCAGGCGGTCAGGATCAGGCCGATCCAGAACAGCACCGAGGAGAAATAGCCGAGGAACAGCGTGCCCGCACCAAAGGCGGCAATGAACGGATAGCCCTCGCGATGGATCGGAACGAAGGCATTCTTGATCGAATCGACAAGGCTCATCGGATGGGGCTCATGGGATGGGGCGGTCCCTGTTTCAGGTCCGGCCTCAATACCGGAAAGGCTCCGCTGCCGCAACGCAACATTGGGCAAGGCCGCATCGTCCGCAGCCGGCAGGAACGGTGACGTGCTTGCCTGTCGGCTGCTTTGCCGCCAGAATTCGGGCCAACGCCGGCTGAACGCGCGGCGAAAAGGCCGACTGCCATGGCGCCAAATTCAGGCAAAACGTATCTTGTTGCCATACGATCGTCAGCCGTGGGTGCCGTTTTGACCGTACTTGTGGCAGCGAGCGACCACGCAGTTGCGCAAGGCAAGCCATCCTTCGACTGCGCCAAGGCCGCCAGCGTGGCGGAAAAGGCCATTTGCGCCGATCCGGTCCTGGCGCAAGCCGATGCCGACCTCGCGAAGAATTATGCCGCGCTGCTGAAGAGGCTCGATGCTCATGCCGGCAAGGCGCTGCGGGACGACCAAAGCGATTTCATCGCCTATCGCGATCAGATCGCCGGTTTCAACGAGAACACGCCCAAGGACCAGCAGACTTTCGATCTCGGCGAATTCCTGCGCGACCGCGCAACCTTCCTGTCCGGCATACGCAAGCCCCCCGATGCAGGTTTGATCGGCACATGGAGCAGCGTGCGCGGCAGCGTCGACATCAAGGCTGTTGGCGGAGGCAAGGTCGAAATCTCGGAAGATGTCGTTTCCAATCCAGTCTCGGGAAGTGGGTCATGCGAGATCGACGGCACGGTCGAGGAGCGCAACACTCTGCGGCTGGTCGACCGTGCCGTCGACAACGACAACCCAACCGGTTTTGTCTTTACCTTCCGACGCGACGGCGATGCGCTTGTCGTCGAGCAGAGCGGCGCCGGCAAGGATGGCAGATCGGAGCCCCTGTCATGCGGTGCCAACGGCCATGCCGATGGCACGTTCTTCCTGACGGAGAAAAAGTAGGCTTGCTGTCGGCAAAACCACCCCTCACCCGTCCTTGGTGAGACGGCGATCATGGTTCCTTGCCATGATTGCGCACCCAACAAGGAGTTACCCCAAAATGCTGAACCAGACGCGTCTCGTTGCCGCCGGCCTCGCGTTCGGGGAGTCGCCGCGCTGGCATGACGGACGGCTGTGGCTCTGCAATTGGGGCACCGGCGAGATCGTCGCCGTCGATGCAGACGGCGACAGCGAGATCCTGCTCAAGATACCAGCCACCCTGCCCTATTCCATCGACTGGCTGCCGGATGGCCGATTGCTGATCGTCTCGGGTCGGGATGGCTTGTTGCTGCGACAGGAGGCGGATGGCACGCTCGCCACCCATGCCGATTTGAGAGAACTGTCAAACAGCCCGTGGAACGAGATCGTCGTCGACGGGCGCGGCAACATCTATGTCAATGGCGGCGGGTCGGCGCCTGCACCGGGCGAGCATTTCGGGCCCGGCACCATCGTGCTGATCACGCCGGACGGCTCGGTTCGACAAGTGGCCGAGAACATCGCTTTCGCCAACGGCATGGCGGTGACGCCGGACAACAGGACACTGATCGTGGCGGAGTCGCATGCCAACCGGCTGACCGCCTTCGATATCGCGGAGGATGGCGGGCTTTCCAACCGCCGGGTCTGGGCCGATCTCGATGGCTTTCCCGACGGCATCTGCCTCGATGCCGAAGGGGCTGCCTGGTACGCGGATGTTCCCAACAAGCGCTGCGTGCGGGTGCGCGAAGGTGGCGAGGTGTTGCAGACAGTCGATGCCGATCGCGGCTGCTTTGCCTGCATGCTGGGCGGGCCGGATGGCACGACACTGTTCATCGTCGCCGCCGAATGGCGTGGTTTCGAGAACATGATCAGCGATGCCCGCACTGGCCAGGTGCTGAGCGTCGAAGCGCCCGCACATGGCGTCGGCTGGCCGTCTTACATCTCGGGTAGACGCTGATAGTTGGCGATATCGGCCTTCACACCCAGCCGGGCAATGGTCTCCTGCGGGTTGAAGCCCGCCCGCTCATGGGCTGCCTTGACGATCGGCACGACATTGTCGACGGCCGCCTGGTTTTCCCATTCGACAATGGTGACCAGGTTGAACTCGCCCGGGCCCGAAAATTGCTCGAGCACGAAATCCTAGACGAAGCCTTGCTGCAGACGCAGCAATTCATGAGTCGCCCTGACCTTGCGAAGGATTTCTTCACGGGCCTCGGCAGGAACGACGAATTTGTCGACCCTGAACACGGCTGCCTCGGCAAGTTTATCCATTTGAATCTGTCTCCGTTCTTGAACGACTTGGGTTCGGTGGCTCAGGAAAGGGTTTGCGATCTCAACTTAGGTTGAGGTCAAGGGGAAATTTTCGGTGGTGATGATGGCGACGACGCTGCATATCTCCCCCCTTGAGGGGGAGATGGCCGGCAGGCCAGAGGGGGTCGGTCGACTGGATGCGCCCCCCTTGCGACCGATGAAGGTTAGCGCTCCACGCGCGGTGACCCCCTCTGTCGCCTTCGGCGACATCTCCCCCTCAAGGGGGGAGATCGGCGCTCCGCCGCCTAGCTCACCTCCGAAGTCCGCCTGCGCACAACCACACCCAGCTCATCGCTCTCGCGTGCAACTCGAAGCCTCTCTTCGGCTTCTGTCGCTTCGCGCTGGCGGTCCCACATCGACGCGTAGAGGCCATGCTTTTGCATCAGCTCGGCATGGGTGCCGCGTTCGGCGATCTCGCCGTCCTTGAGTACGATGATCTCGTCGGCCGTGATCACCGTCGATAGGCGATGGGCAATGACGATGGTGGTGCGGCCCTTGCTGACCAGGTCGAGGGCGGCCTGGATCTCCTGTTCGGTGTGGCTGTCCAGCGCCGAGGTCGCCTCGTCGAGCATCAGGATCGGCGGCGCCTTCAGGATGGTGCGGGCGATCGCCACGCGCTGCTTTTCGCCGCCCGACAGTTTTAGCCCGCGCTCGCCGACCATCGAGCGGTAGCCTTCGGGCAGTCGTTCGATGAACGGGCCGATCTGGGCAAGCTCGGCGGCTTTCTGCATGTCTTCCTCGCTGGCGCCGATGCGGCCGTAACGGATGTTGTAGGCGATGGTGTCGTTGAACAGCACGGTGTCCTGCGGCACCATTCCGATGGCGCCGCGCAGGCTCGCCTGCGTCACATCACGGACATCCTGGCCGTCGATCAGCACCTGACCGCCCTGGACGTCGTAGAAGCGGAACAAGAGCCGCGAAATCGTCGACTTGCCGGCGCCGGACGGGCCCACGATGGCCACCGTCTTGCCGGCCGGAACCTCGAAGGAGACGCCCTTCAGAATCTTGCGGCTGGGGTCGTAGGCGAAGTGCACGTCGCGGAACTCGACCTTGCCGGCTGTAACAGTGAGCGGCTTGGCATCCGGCTTGTCGGTGATTTCCTGCGGCACATCGAGCAGGTCGAACATCTGCTCAATGTCGGTCAGCCCCTGGCGGATTTCGCGGTAGATGAAGCCGATGAAATTGAGCGGCACCGAAAGCTGCATCAGCATGGCGTTGATGAAGACGAAATCGCCGACCGTCTGCGTGCCGGCCTGCACCTCCAGCGCCGACATGCACATGACGATGACGGTGCCGAGACCGAAGATGATGCCCTGGCCGAAATTCAGCCAGCCGAGCGAGGTCCATATCCTGGTCGCCGCCATTTCATAGCGCGCCATCGAACGGTCGAAGCGCTCAGCCTCCATACCCTCGTTGTTGAAGTATTTGACCGTCTCGTAGTTGAGCAGGGAGTCGATCGCCTTGGTGTTGGCGTCGGTGTCGCTGTCGTTCATGTCGCGGCGGATCGAGATCCGCCAGTCGCTGGCGCGAACCGTGAACCAGACGTAGAGCCACACCGTGGCTGCCACCACGACCACATATTTCCAGCCATAAGTGTAGGCGAAGATACCGGTGGTCAGCGCGAATTCGAGGATGGTCGGCGCCGTGTTCAGCATGATGAAGCGCACGATCGTCTCGATGCCCTTGGTGCCGCGCTCGATGATGCGCGACAGGCCGCCGGTGCGGCGCTCGAGGTGGAAGCGCAGCGACAGCTGGTGCATGTGAACGAAGGTGCGGAAGGCGAGCTGGCGCACCGCATATTGGCCAACGCGGGCAAACAGCGCGTCGCGCAGCTGGTTGAAGCCAAGCTGCACCAGCCGCACGACATTGTAGGCGACGACCAGCATCACCGGCGCCAGCAGGAAGGATGGCAGCGGCGGCGGCGATTTGGCGTCGCCGGCTAGGGCATCCGTCGCCCATTTGAAGAAATAGGGCCCGGCAACCAGCGTCAGCTTGGCAACAACCAGAAGCAGCGTCGCCCAGGTGACGCGTGCCCTGAGATCGGGGCGGTCGGCCGGCCACATATAGGGCCACAGATTGCGCAAGGTGCCGAAGGTCGAGCTATCGGAAACGGTTTTTTCTGCCACTTGTCTTGCCTTTGGGGTGAGAGGTCAGCGGCCGGAGCAGCAGGAATTGACGAGTGCGGTCAGCGATGCGGAAACGTCGGCGAGCGCGGCGCGGTCGACTTCGTAGCGCGAGCGCTGACGGTCGGATTGGAAGCGGACCAGCCCGGCTTCGACCAGGATCTTCAGATGCTGGGACACGGTGGACTGCGCCAGATCGAGATGATCGACCACCTCGCGGCAGCAGCAGGAATTGCTGGCCGAGAGATGTCTAAGGATCTCGATGCGCGCCGGATGCGAGAGTGCCGCGAAGCGGGCGGCAACGGCGCGGCTTTGGGGCGGTGCGCAGTTTGCGTGGTCTGGTTCAGCGAGCGAGTCTGCCATCGTTCATCGGCGATAGACGATGAACGGGTGCGTGGCAAGCTAACCCGATGGGTAGAGCGACCTAATCTCCCCCCTCGAGAGGGAGATGTCGCCGAAGGCGACAGAGGGGGTCGGTACGTCCTGACGCAACGTCGTTTGCAGCAAAGAGAAGGTCGGCGTTCTATGCGCGGCGACCCCCTCTGGCCTGCCGGCCATCTCCCCCTCAAGGGGGGAGATCAAGCGCTCGGCCGCTACTGCGTCTTCACCGGCGCCGTTGTCACCTGCTCGCCCATCGCCTTGAGGTCGGCGGCTTCGCCTTCCTTGGACTTTTCCGGAACCTTGAACACCTGCCCGGGCCAGATGCGGTCGGGATCGCTGATCTGGTCCTGGTTGGCGAGATAGATGGTCGAGAAGCGCACGCCGTGACCGTAGACGCGCCGCGAGATCCGCCACAGGGTGTCGTGTCTGCGGATGATCACCGCGCCGTCGGCATGTTCAAGCTTTGGCGCCACCGTCTCTGGCACATCGGGCGTTGCCGCCGCGACGACGGCTGGAACCTCAGCGGCAGGCGCTGCCGGTGCCGCAGGTGCCCCGGCAACCGCCGGGGCAGCCGGAGCCGGCGCTTCAGCGGCTGGTGCGGACGCGGCAGCAGCTGGTGCGGGCTTCGCAGGGGCAGCCGCGATAGTGGCTGGCGCCGCAGGCTTCGGAGCGGCCGGTGCTTCGGCAGCAGCCGGTGCGGCCGGCTCAGCAGGCTTTGCTTCGGCGGGCTTGGTCTCGGTGGGCTTGGCCTCCGCGGGCGCCACGGCGGCGATCGCTTCGCCGGGTTCGCGCTCGAACGGCACGGCGGCGCGGGCCACGACCTTCACGCCGTCGGCGTCGAGACCGTCGACATGGATGGTGTAGCTGCCGACCGGGATGTCGCGCGTCGCCTCGACCAGGAAATGACCGTCGGGCGAGGTCACCGCATCACCAAGCAGGATATCGTTGGCATAGGCGCGCACCTTGCGGCCGGCGTCAGCCAGACCGGCGACGAAGATCTTGTTGCCGTCGATCTCGACCGCCTCGACGACGATCTTGGGTGCAGCCACGCCTGCCGCCGGCGGCGCTGCAGGTACTGCTGGCGCTGCAGGGGCAGTTGCGGCTTCCACAGCCGGAGCAGCAGGTGCTGTTTCAGCGGCCACGGCAGGCGCAGCCGTAGCAGGCGCCTCAGCGGCTGGGGCAGCGGCCTGATCGCCGGCGGCCGGTGCCGCGGGCTTGGTCTCAGGCGCCGGGACGCTAAGCAGCTCGGCCGGCTTGCCGGGTTCCTCGACCATCGCCAGCACCTGGCCGGCGGCGTCCTTGGGAACCGAAACGACGGCGGTCTGCACGGAAGGGGTAACCACATCGCCGGCCGTCGCGCGCAACGCAATCGTATAGTCGCCGGGCTTCAGCGGATCGTCGAGAACGATGACGAAGGCGCCGTCCGGACCGGCGACAGTCGAGCCAAGCACCGAGGAGCCGTTGAGGATCTCGATCTTCGAATTGGGCGCAGCATTGCCGGCAACGACGATCGAGCCGTTGCTTTCGACGCGCACGACGTCGAAGCTCGGCGCAACCGGGCCGGCCGCGGCCGGCGCTGGGGTTGTTGGGGCAGCAGCGGGCGCGGCAGGTGCCGCCGGAGCCGCAGCTTCGGTCGCGGGAGCCGTTGCGTCGGCAGGCGCGGGTGCTGCGGGAGCCTTGGCATCGGTGGGCGCGGCGGGCGCCGGCGGCAGCCTTCCCTCGGTCCCCGGATCGGCCAGCTTTTCAGCCGGCGGCGTCAGCGATGCAATCGCCGCAGGCGGCGTGGGATTCAGATACGGGTCGAGTGCGCCCGATACATAGGCGGTTCCGACGACCGCGACGGTCCCACCGGCCGCGAACAGAAACGCCTTCAATGGATTACCAGCCATATTTCCCCTACCCCTTAGCCACCTGAAGCCGGTCTAGCGTGTTTTGCCGGCACCGACAAGAAAAAGCCCGGGCTTGTCAGCCCTTGGGGCTTGACCCCGCATTCAGACCCAATCACCAATCACGAATGAACACGATTCGATCCGTCTGCGTCTATTGCGGCTCGTCTCCGGGCCGCGATGAAATCTATGCCAAGGCCGGGCACCTGCTTGGCCGCTCGCTCGCCAAAGCCGGCCTGCGGCTGGTCTATGGCGGCGGCACCAAAGGCATTATGGGCGCAGTCGCCGAAGGCGCGCTCAAGGCCGGCGGCAAGGTAACGGGCATCATTCCGCGCTTCCTCATCAACAAGGAGGCGACCGAAACCGCGCTTGACCGGCTCGACGAGTTGCTGATCACCGACAACATGCACGAGCGCAAGCACAAGATGTTCGAGAAATCCGACGCCTTTGTGGCGCTGCCCGGCGGCATCGGCACGGTCGAGGAAATCGTCGAGATCATGACCTGGGGCCAGCTCGGCCATCACCGCAAGCCGATCGTCTTCGCCAACGTTCAAGGATTCTGGGATCCGATGCTGGCGCTGCTCGACCATATGGCCAGCGAAGGCTTCATCCACACCGCGCAACGGGTCAAGCCGCTGGTGGTCGAAGACCCCGAGGCCATCGTCGCCGCCATCATGGTGGCGGGGTCGTCGGTCGATGCGCCGACGGAAGGCGTGCAGTCTGTAATTGACAAGATGTGAGGACGAAGCCGGCCTTGGCGCAGGCGGCCAGGAATTGAGCCCGGTTGGTGTCGTCGGCCTGGCGCACCAACTGCGCCGCGTCGTGCTGGCGCTCAAGGCTGCCGGCTACGAAACACTGGGCAACACCTGGATCGGCGACAGCAACAAGGCCAGCCTGGCCCAGAAGCAGAAGTCCAATGCGAAGCCACTGATCGACTGCATCTGCTTGGCAAGGATCTGTAGCGTTGGGGCAGCTGACTTCGATCTGTCCAGCTTTTCTTGAGCTCCGTCTTGTGCGCAATGTAAGCACGTTGGCGACGATTTCCATTTGCAGCCCGCTTCGCAGTTGGTTATCGGAGAACATTGGGCGGGAACGGAAATTTGGAGAGCGAGACAAAGGGGAGATGAATCCGCGCGAGCGATTGACGGCCGCGAAGGGCGAGATCGCGTCGGAACCAAGGACGGCGATCCTGGTCCTCGGAATGCACCGCAGCGGCACCTCGGCGCTCGGCGCCCTCGTCGCCGCGCATGGAGCCACGCCGCCGAAACATCTGCTGCCCGGGAGCCTCCACAATCCCAAGGGACATTGGGAAAGTACCCCACTCACCATCGCCGACGACCACCTGCTCACGGCGGCGGCCTCCTCCTGGCAAGATTGGCTGCCGCTAGATCGGCAGTGGCTGCAGTCGCCGGCAGCCGAGCGATTTCGGCCCATGATGACGGCGATCATTGCCAGCGAGTTCGGCGATGCCCCCCTGTTTTTCGTCAAGGATCCGCGGATCTGCCGGTTCCTTCCCTTCATAGCCTCGATCCTGGCCGATCTCAGGATTGACCCGATCGCATTTCTGCCTGTTCGCAACCCGCTCGAAGTCGCCTGTTCGCTGCAGGAACGGGATCAAATGGCACTGCCGACAGCGTTCATGCTGTGGCTCAGGCACGTGCTCGAAGCGGAGCATCATTCGCGACACATGCCGCGCTGTATCCTGCGCCACGAAGACCTGTTGAGCGACTGGCGACATCAGATGGACCGCGCGGCCAGGGAGACCGGAATCGTCTGGCCTGTCACGTCCGATCACGCCGACGCCGCAATCGCCGAGTTCCTGGACAAGGATCTGCATCATCAGCGGGCCTCGGTCGCTGATCTGCAAAACCATCCGGATGCCACGCCGTTAGTCCGCAGTGCCTATGCCATTTTGCGCAGTATGGCGTCTGAAGGCGACAGCCAGGACTTGCGCGACCAGCTCGACAGGGTGCGGGCGACGTTCGATGAGAGCTGCGATGTGGTTGGCAAGGCCGTTGCCGCAGGGAACCTGGCCGCTAAACGGCTACACGGCGAACTGGAAAAGGGCATCGTCGAGCGTGACGCCCTCGCTGACGCCCAACAGGCCCTCATCCGAGACCGAGACAGCTTCATGGCGGAGCGTGACGCGCTTGCTCACGCCCAGCAGGACCTCATCCAAGCCCGAGACAGCTTCATGGCGGAGCGTGATGCGCTTGCTCACGCCCAGCAGGACCTCATCCAAGCCCGAGACAGCTTCATGGCGGAGCGTGACGCGCTCGCCCTGGCCCAAGACGGCCTCGTAGCCGAGCGTAGCGCGCTGGCCAGGATCCGAGACGACCTGGTGGCGGAGCGCGATGCGGCGCTTGCGTCACGCGGCTGGCGATTGACCGGACCGTTGCGATGGGTGAGCTCCATTCGTCGGCGATAGCAGCAAACACTCTAAACGCTGCTCGACAAACTGTGATCGCCTGTCAAGAAACCGTCACACGGAACCCGCCTCACTCGTGTTACGAAGGACGGGTCGGCATCCGCGCGTCGGCATAGTCGAAATCTGAACCTGGTCGAAATTTCTTGGCGAGGCGAGCCGTGAACATTGCTCTCAACACGGAAGGCCTGTCGCCTTGCCTGCCCGACGAGCACGGGCTGTTCTTCATCTACCATTTCACCGCCGAGGGCCTGCGCACCAAGGACGCGGCCGAGGTTGCATGGACATGGCGCAGCTACCAGCTGTCCGACCTGCGCGCCCGTCATGAGATCGCCGCCGAGCAGGCTCTGCCCGGGCCGGTTCGCGAAGCTTTCCTCGGCGCCAGCCAGGGTTGCCACATCGATCTCGAGGATGCCTGGCTTTATGGCGACCTGCCGGATCTGCGCCACGACTATTCGGCGGAAGCGCGCGGGCTCGGCCATTTCCGTTTTGCGCTCAACGATAACACGCTGATCGGCGCGCGCAAGCAGCCACTGGAATCGGTCGATCTCATCCGCAAGGCGGTGGAGAGCGGCTCGCGCAAATTCCGCTCCCCCGCCGACCTGGTCGAAGCGGTCATGGGCCAGTCGCTCGACGGCATGGCGGCCGAGCTCCACGGTCTTGGCGATACGCTGGACGGCATCGAGGACCGTATCGTGCGCGATGCCTGGCACGGCGAGCGGCAGTCGCTGGTCGAGGCGCGCCGTCAACTGGTGGTCATCCACCGGCAGATGGCGACGCTCACAAACCTTTTTCGCCATCTCGACCATTCGCATCGCAATGAGCTGCCCGATCGGATCAATGACATGGCGACAAGGCTCTCGCACCGGGCACACACGCTCTATCACGACGGCGAGCAGTTGCAGGCACGCGCAAGGTTGCTGCAGGACGAGTTGATGGCCAAGCTGACAATGCAGTCCAACCAGCTGCTCTATGTGCTGTCGGTGATGACGGCGGTGCTGTTGCCGATGACCATCATATCAGGCCTGTTCGGCATGAATGTCGGTGGCCTGCCCATGGTCAATACGCCGATGGGCTTCTGGGTGGTCTCGGCGGTTTCGATCGTGATCGCCGCGGCGACCTACATGTTCGTAAGGCGGCTCGGGCGGACGTAACGCCCCGATCCCTTTGTTTTCACGCAATTCCCAAGGGAACGCGGCGCGCTTTTCCTGGAATGCCCATCACGCCGTAGCGCGAAGATCCTCGACGATGGTGCCGGCGGCAGCGACCTCCGCCTCATGGTCCGGCTCCCGCCAGGTCTCGGCGAGACCCGCCGCATACCATTCCTGCATGGCCGGCAGGCCAAGCAATTGCGGGGGATAGGCTGCAGCTGCCCCTTCGAAAGACAGCCCATAGGATAGCACACGGAACGCCACCGGAGCAAAGAAGGCGTCGACGGCGGTAAAATGGCCGCCGGCAAGGAACGGCCCGCCGAACAGGGCAAGGCCATCGTTCCAGAGATCGCCCAAACGGAACAGATCCTGCTTCAGCGCGTCCGACATCGGCAACGGTTTCACCCGCAAGCCGCAATTCATCGGGCATGCGCCGCGCAAGGCCGTGAAACCAGAATGCATTTCGGCGGCGGCCGAGCGCGCCCAGGCTCGCGCCTTGGCCTCGGCAGGCCACACACCATGGTGGCGCTCGGCGAGATACTCGGCAATAGCCAGCGAATCCCAGACAGCCCAGCCGTCATCCACCAGGCAAGGCACGCGCCCGCTGGGCGAGAACGCCCGGTAAAGATCGAAACTGGGCCCGGTCGGAAACGGCGTCAATTGCTCCTCGAACGGAATGTCGAGGGTGCGCATCAGCACCCATGGCCGCAGCGACCATGACGAATAGTTCTTGTTGGCGATATGCAGCACGTACATCGAAAGGCTCCCTACTTCGGGGCCAACGCCACCGGGCTGATTTCACGGCCACGAAACATCGACCAGGAATACATCGCCAATGCCGCCCAGATCAGCGCGAAGGCAATTGCTTGCGTGGTGCCGAACGGCTCGTCGAAAATCAGCACGGCGATCAGGAACACCATGGTCGGTGCGATGTACTGCATGATGCCGATGGTGGAGAGGCGCAGAAGCTTGGCGCCGAAGGCGAACAGAAGCAGCGGCACCGAGGTGACTGGGCCGCAGCCGATGAGCAAAGCCATATCGGTGCCGTTGCTGGAGATGAAATGGTCCTGGCCGTTGACGACCAGGAAGACGATGTAGGCAAGCGCCGGCACCGACAGCAAAAGCACTTCGAGCAGAAAGCCCTGGCTCGGGCCGATCGGCAGCGTCTTGCGGAAGAACCCATAGGCAGCGAAGGAAAACGCCAGCGCCAACGACACCCAAGGCAATTTGCCGGCATCGACGGTCAGAACGGCAACGGCGACCGCCGCCAGCAACACGGCCGCGATCTGCAGCCGGTCGAGCTTCTCGCCGAGCAACAACGCGCCGACGACGATGCTAACTAATGGGTTGATGTAGTATCCGAGCGCGGTCTCGACGGTGCGGTCGACCGAGATCGCCCAGACATAGATGGCCCAGTTGACGGAGATCAGGGTCGCCGTCAGCGCCGCCATGGCGATGCTGCGCGGCGAGCGGATCGCCGCCTTGAAATCGGCTGTGCGGCCGGCCCAGACCAGCACTGCAGCAGCAATCGGCACCGACCAGACGATGCGGTGGGCGATCACCTCGATCAGCGGCAGATGCGCAACCGCCTTCATGTAGAAGGGCAACAGCCCCCATAGCAGATAAGCGCCGAGCGCGAGGAGAAAGCCGCTACGGGCTTTGGAGTCGGCGTCGGGCTGGATCGTGTTGCTGGCCATGGCAAACGCTATGGCCCAGTGGGCCATCCAAAACCATCGCAAAATTATGATGGATCAATGGACTTCCGCTGATGGTTCAAGGGGCGCCGGCAGTTCCTCGCCCCACTTCGAGGGGCGAGGAACCCAAGTCCTGCAAGCTTACTCCGCCGCCACCAATCCCGCCATGTCGCGGTTCTTCATCAGCTTGTAGACGATCGAATCCATCAGCGCCTGGAAGGAGGCGTCGATGATGTTTTCCGAGACGCCGACCGTCCACCAGCGGGCGCCGGTGCCGTCATGCGATTCGATCAGGACGCGGGTGATCGCCTCGGTGCCGCCATTGAGGATACGCACCTTGAAATCGGCGAGCTCCATGTCGGCGATCTCGCTCTGGAATTTGCCGAGGTCCTTGCGCAACGCGATGTCGAGCGCGTTGACCGGGCCGTGGCCTTCGGCCACCGACATCTTCTCCTCGCCCTCGACCATCACCTTGACGATGGCTTCGGAGACCGTCTTCAACTGGCCGTTGGCATCGAAGCGGCGCTCGACCATGCAGCGGAACGAAGTGACGTTGAAGAACTCCGGCAGGCCGTGCAGCATTTTGCGCGCCAACAGCTCGAAGGAGGCATCGGCGCCCTCATAGGCGTAGCCCTCGGCCTCGCGCTCCTTGACCACCGAGATCAGCGCATCGAGACGATGGTCGTCTCTGGGCACATCGATGCCGCGCCGCTTCAGCTCGGCGAGGAAATTGGCCTTGCCGCCCTGGTCCGAAACCATAACGCGGCGGCGGTTGCCTACCGCCTCGGGCGGCACATGTTCATAGGTCGCCGGCTCCTTGGCCAGTGCGGAGGCATGGATGCCGGCCTTGGTGGCGAAGGCCGAGGCGCCGACATAGGGCGCCTGCGCTTCCGGAGCGCGGTTCAGCAATTCGTCGAAGGCGCGGGAAAGCCGGGATATCCCGGTCAGCGCCTCGGCCGAGATGCCGGTTTCAAACCGATCGGCGAAGGCCGGCTTCAGCGCCAGCGTCGGTACGATCGAGACCAGATTGGCGTTGCCGCAGCGCTCGCCGATGCCGTTCAGCGTGCCTTGGATCTGGCGCACGCCGGCCTCGACGGCGGCGAGCGAATTGGCCACCGCCTGGCCGGTGTCGTCATGGGCATGGATGCCGAGATGGCCGCCCGGAATACCTGAAACAATGACCTTGTCGACGATGGCGCGCACTTCCGAGGGCTGCGTGCCGCCATTGGTGTCGCACAACACCACCCAGCGCGCGCCGGCTTCATAGGCAGTCCTGGCGCAGGCCAGTGCGTAGTCCGGATTGGCCTTGAAGCCGTCGAAGAAATGCTCGCAATCGACCATCGCTTCCTTGCCCGCGGCGATTGCTGCTTCGACCGAAGCCTTGATGGAGTCGAGGTTTTCCTCATTGGTGCAGCCGAGCGCGACGCGGACATGATAGTCCCAGCTCTTGGCGACGAAGCAGATGGCGTCGGACTTGGACTGCACGAGCGCTGCCAGGCCCGGGTCGTTGGATGCCGACACGCCTGCCCGCTTGGTCATGCCGAAGGCGACGAACTTTGCCTTCGCCGTGCGCTTCTGCTGGAAGAAGGCGGTGTCGGTCGGATTGGCGCCGGGATAGCCGCCTTCGACATAGTCCATGCCGAACTCATCGAGCAGCTTGGCAATCGCGATCTTGTCCTCGACGGAAAAGTCGATGCCCGGCGTCTGCTGGCCATCGCGGAGGGTTGTGTCGAAGAGATAGAGGCGTTGTTTGGTCATTGTTCTGTTGGCGCGCGAGCACCCCCCTCTGGCCTGCCGGCCATCTCCCCCTCAAGGGGGAAGATCGGCAGCTTTAGCGTCGGATCGTTTCCTGCAGCGATGAAGATTTGCGAAAGCGCCGATGACAGCCAATCTCCCCCCTTGAGGGGGAGATGTCCGGCAGGACAGAGGGGGGTGCCACGCGCTGTCATTTCCTCGCAAACCCATCCGTCGCGCGTATCAGCCGATCCAGAATCCCCGGCTCCGAATAGGAATGGCCGGCGCCTTCAATGAGGTGGAAATCCGCCTTCGGCCAGGCCTTGTGCAGGGCCCAGGCATAGCGCGCCGGGCACGGCATGTCGTAGCGGCCGTGGACGATTGTGCCGGGAATATCCGCGAGCTTATGGGCATCGCGCAGAAGCTGCCCCTCCTCCAGCCAGCCGGCGTGGACGAAATAGTGGTTCTCGATGCGGGCAAAGGCGATGGCGAAGTGGTCCTCGCCGAACTTGTCGCTGGTCTCCGGCTCCGGTAGCAGCGTGATCGTCTCACCTTCCCACAGGCTCCAGGCAAGGGCGGCTTCCAGCTGCGCCTTGCCATCGGCGCCGACCAACCGCCTGCGGTAAGCGGCCATCATGTCGCCGCGCTCGGCTTCAGGAATTGGCGCCAGGAAACGCTCCCATTTGTCGGGGAACATCTCGGAGACGCCGAACTGATAGTACCATTCGAGCTCGGCCCGGGTCAGCGTGTAGATGCCGCGCACGACAAGCTCGCTGACGCGATTAGGATGCGTCTCGGCATAGGCCAGCGCCAGCGTCGAGCCCCACGAGCCGCCGAACACCAGCCATTTTTCGAAGCCGCACATCTCACGCAGCCGCTCGATGTCGGCAACCAGGTGCCAGGTGGTGTTGGCCTCGAGCGAGGCGTTGGGTGTCGATTTCCCGCAGCCGCGCTGGTCGAACAGGATGACGTCGTAAAGCTTCGGGTCGAACAATTGCCGATGTTTTGGCGAGAAGCCGCCGCCAGGACCGCCATGCAGGAACACGGCCGGCTTGGCGCCCCTGGTGCCGGAGCGCTCCCAATAGATATGATGGCCGTCGCCGACATCGAGCATGCCGGACTCGAAGGCCTCGATCTCGGGATAAAGAGTACGAAGTTCACTGTTCATTTCATTGCTCATATCTTCAGGCCGTGCGCGGGCCAGTCCGTGGTTTCGTGGTCGGGATGCTGGAACGAGATGATCTGCTCCTGGCGGGAGTAGAAATCCGGATCCTGATGCACGGGCTGGTCAAAGATCGTTTCCACCCAAGGCAATCGGACCGCGTAGTTGACCTGGATTTGCGGCGCCAGATCGGAGCGGTCGTCGAAGGCGCCGATGGCGATCTCCAGTGCGCCAGGTTGGCGATAGGTCAGCGGTGTACCGCAGCGGGCACAGAAGCCGCGATCGATGTTGACCGACGACTGGAAGTAGGTCGGCTCCTCGCGCACCCATTCGACGCCATCCTTGGGCACTGTCACCAGGGCGCCGAAAAACGACCCGAACTGTTTCTGGCACATGCGGCAATGGCAGATGGACGCCCGGCCGAGCTTGCCCTTGATGCGGAAACGCACGGCGCCGCACTGGCAGCCGCCGGTTCGAACTTCATCCGTCATGATTTTCCCTCTGGCGGCCGGTGTTCGGTGTCCCATTGGTCGGTGTCATGGTCGGGATGCTGGTAGGAGACGAGCTCGGCGAGATAAGGCGCCGACGACATGTCGGCCATAGTGTCCTCGGCCGGCAATTGCGGGATGGTATCGACATAGGGAAGTTTTGCCTCCGTGCCCCACTGGATCAGCGGCACGATATCAGCCGGATTGTCGAAGGCGCCAATGGCGAGGCCGATGCCGTCGGGCGCGGTAAAGGTCAGCGGCGTGCCGCAATTGGCGCAAAAGCCACGATCGACATGGCTGGACGAGGCGAAATATTTCGGTTCGCCGCGCGTCCAGTCGAGTTTGGCGCCACGCACCGAGACCAGGGGCGCGTAAAATGAGCCGAACGCCTTCTGGCACATGCGGCAATGGCAGATCGAGGCGTCACCCAGCGCACCCTCGACGCGAAAGCGCACCGCGCCGCACTGGCAGCCGCCGGTGTAGATCGGCCGGTTGTCGAGGCTCATGGCGTCTCACTCCGTTTCATAGTCATTCGGGCGCATGGCAGACGGCCTCGACATTGTTGCCGTCGGGATCCAAGACGAAGGCGCCGTAATAGTCCGGGTGATAATGCGGGCGCAGCCCCGGCCCGCCATTGTCCTTGCCGCCGGCGGCGAGCGCCGCGGCATGGAAGGCGTCGACCTCGGCGCGGCTGCGCGCGGTGAAGGCGACGTGCTGATGGGTCCTCGGCTTGTCATCGCTGGCCTGCAGCCAGAACACCGGCCGGTCGCGGCCATAGCCACCGACCTTGGCGCCGCCGGTATATTCCAGTGGCACCATGTAGATCAGCGAAGCGCCAAGCGGCGCTATCGCCTGGTCATAAAAGGCTTTCGACGCGTCGAAGTCGGCGACATTGATGCCGAGATGGTCGATCATGAAACAAGCTCCTCCCTTGCTGGCGCCGGCACGTCGGCGCCGGCCAAGCCGGCCCCGATGACGATGTGCTGGCAGGCATTGTCGATATCGCGGATGACGTCGTCGTTCCAGAAGCGCAGGATGGTCCAGCCACTGGCACTCAATTGAGCGCTGCGTGCCTTGTCGCGTTCTGCATCTTCTACGTCGGCATGCTGACTGCCATCAACCTCGACTACGAGGTGATGGGCCGAACAGGCGAAGTCGACAATGTAGGGTCCAATCGGTACCTGTCGGCGAAAGCTCATCCCCATCAGCCGGTGAGCCCGCAACTCATTCCACAGTTTCAGCTCGGCATCGGCCATGACGCGACGCATGGACTTTGCATTCTTGCGCTGACGCGATGGAACGAGGTCGTGACCCATGCTCAGGCCACTCCGCGCTGGCGATTAGCGAAAACCGAGGCGAGGGCTGATCTCCCCCCTTGCGGGGGAGATGTCCGGCAGGACAGAGGGGGGTGCTGTCCCGCCAGCGTCTCAACCGGCAGCCATTGCGTTCTCAGAAAATGGCCGAAATGAAAGTGGGCAAGAAGGAACGCTGGCGTTTCTTCGAACCCCCCTCTGTCCTGCCGGACATCTCCCCCGCAAGGGGGGAGATTGGCTGTCGCTGCCGCCTTCGCCAATCTTACAACGGTGTCTCGCGCCACCCTCACCGCTTCACCTCCCACGTCGTCACGCGTTCGTTGGTGACAGGATCCTTGCCGTCCTTCAGCTGCACGCCTTGCTCCAGAAGCTCGTCGCGGATGCGGTCGGCCTCGGCCCAGTTTTTCGCTGCGATCAGTTCCAAGCGCTTGGCGATCGCCTTGGCGATCGCTGCCTCGTCGACCTTGGCCGCGCCGATATCGAAGCCGAGGAACGACAGCGATGCCTTCAGCGATGCGGCCGCTTCGTTGCCCTCCGCGGCCTCACCGGCAAGCTGCGTGAGCTGCTGGAAGGCGGCATAGGTGGCGAGGTCGTCAGACAGCGCCGCCACAACCTCCGCCGGAACTTGCCCTGCCGACGGGGAGAGATCGGCGGCGCGCTTCCATTTGCGCAGCGTATTCTCGGCCTCTTCCAGCTTGCGTACGGAAAAATCGATCGGCTCGCGGTAATGCGTCATCAGCATCGCCAGCCGCAGCACCTCGCCCGGCCATTTGCGGCCGCCGAAAGTGTCGGTTTCCAGCAGTTCGGCGATGGCGTAGAAATTGCCGACGCTCTTCGACATTTTCTGGCCCTCGACCTGCAGGAAGCCGTTGTGCATCCAGACATTGGCCATGACGTCGGTGCCGTGGGCGCAACGCGACTGGGCGATCTCGTTCTCATGGTGCGGGAAGATCAGGTCGAGGCCGCCGCCATGGATGTCGAAGACGTCGCCGAGATAGGCGGCCGACATGGCCGAGCACTCGATATGCCAACCGGGCCGGCCCCTGCCCCATGGGCTGTCCCAGCCGGGCTCCTCCGGTGACGACAATTTCCACAGCACGAAATCCCCTGGGCTCCTCTTGTGAGCGTCGACGGCAATTC
This sequence comes from Mesorhizobium sp. P160187, assembly GCF_057766425.1. Classification (NCBI taxonomy): domain Bacteria; kingdom Pseudomonadati; phylum Pseudomonadota; class Alphaproteobacteria; order Hyphomicrobiales; family Phyllobacteriaceae; genus Mesorhizobium; species Mesorhizobium sp. P160187. The sequence continues at coordinate 787,752 of NZ_JBYMDX010000005.1, read as the reverse complement.
GCGCACCGGCCTGCTGTTCGTCGAGATTGCGCTTCGACAGCTCGCCATAATCCGGCATCGAGGCGGTGTCGAACAGCACTTCGCCGGCGGCGACATAGGCGTGGCCGCGTTCGATCAAACGTTCGATGAGGGTGATCATGTCAACCTTGCCGTCGGCGCGGCGCGCGACGAACTCGGTGGCGCGTGGCTCGACCGTGGGCGGCAAGCAGCCGAGTGCGGTGACATCCTTGTGGTACTGATCGGCGGTTTTTTCGGTGACGCGGCGGATCGCCTCGTTGAGCGTCAGGCTTCCCGACGCGATCTCGGCGCCGAAATCGCGCAGCGCGCGGGCGTTTATCTTGTCGTCGACATCTGTGATGTTGCGCACATACGTGACACCAGCCTCGCCATAGAGGTGACGCAGCAAACGGAACAGCACGTCGAAGACGATCGCCGGACGCGCATTGCCGATGTGGGCAAAGTCGTAGACGGTTGGGCCGCAGACATACATGCGCACATTCGACGGGTCGATCGGGAGGAACACGTCCTTCGTCCGCGTTAGCGTGTTGTAGAGGCTGAGACCCTTCGATGCGTCAGACATGCGTGCCCTTCCGGCCCGTTAAGTTCTGGATGGAGTCTAACCTGTGCCAAGGCACAAATCGGCTCCAGCCTGCTGGCCGGGGCGTTTGTCCACTCTGGGGAAAGATGAGGCGAAAACGTCCGGACCAGCGCGAAGCTAGCCAATAATGCAAATGCCACAAATGGCGGAAAACGTTTTCATCGGCGGCTTTATCGCCTTGGCCGGTGTTGCCGTCAAGTCGCAACTTCCGGCAAAAGCGTCGCTGGATCATAGGTCAGGAGCCGCTGAAACATTTTATTAAACATGTCGGCACAGTCATGAAACATTCGCCGGCTAGTCCACCATAGGTCACGATTCGGTCAGATTCGGCCGGCAAACGCAGACACGGAAATGTTACCAGGGAAGAGATCGATGTCACGAACCAAGCAGGAATCGAGCCGCGCCAAGCAACCGGCGCTCGCCAACCACTACCGTGCGATCGGCCCGGCCGCGATCGTCGCCGCCCTTCTCCATACCGCGAAGAATAAAAAGCCGGCGCCGAAAATCACTTCGCCCCGCGCTGCCTGAACAGGCATCGTGCCGGCCGCCGACAAGGCGTGCGCCGGAACGGAAGGCTGAGGCGCCCATAGCGCGCCTGAAAACAACAGCTCTTCCTATTGAGCAGGTTCTTCCCGAAGACCGGACCTGGCTTCTTGGGAGCGCGCTCTAAAACAGCGTCATCTGACTGTCGTCCGCGCCGGGCTTCTGGCGCCTGACCTTGCCGGGCTCGACGATGCCCATGTCCTGTATCTCCGGCCCGGTGTTGGCGACCTTGTTGACGAGGTCGGAGACCGGAATTGCCTCGAAGAAATCGGGCAGCGCGGGTTTGAGCAGGTCGGCCACATCGCGCGGCTCGAGCGTGCGGCAGTCCAGCCAGCGGGCAAAATCTTCAGGCGCGATCACCACCGGCATCCGGTCATGGATATGGGCGATGCCGGCATTGGCGTTGATGGTAAGAATGGCGCCGGTGTCCATTTCCGAACCGCCCGGCTCGGCATAGGTTTCAATCAGCCCGGCAAAGGCGATCAACCCGCCATGCCTCGGCCGTATCCAGTAGGGCTGGCCCTTCTTGCCGCTGCCGGATTGCTGCCACTCATAGAAGCCGGAGGCCGGCACCAAGGCACGGCGATGGCGCATGGCGGCTTTGAACGAGGCTTTTTCAATAGCGCCTTCCGAACGCGCGTTGATGAGCAACGGAAATTCCCTGGTGTCCTTGACCCAGGTGGGGATCAGCCCCCAGCGCACCAGCATCGCCTGGCGATCCGGGAAATTCGAGCCCGGCATGCGCGGCGGTCCCGACAGCGCCATCAGCACCGGCTGCGTCGGCGCGATGTTGTAGCGGGCCGGAAAATCGTCCAGCTCCGCCAGGCCGAGCAAGGCGGCGGTCTGGTCGGGCGTCGCGGTCAGGGCAAAGCGTCCGCACATTGGCAAGCTCGATGAATTGATCCGATCGCGAACGTGGCGATGGAACCGGCGCTGCGCAACCGCTAAAGCTGCTCGCTGCCAGCCGGTCCACAGGGTGGGCCTCACATAAGCGAATCGATATCGATGAACGAGCAGCGCAAGACACTTCCCGCAGTCTCGGTCGCCGTCGTGCGCGGCAGGACGGTGCTGCTGGTCAAACGGGCGCGGCCGCCGTCGCAGGGGCTTTATGCCTTTCCCGGCGGCAAGGTCGAGCCCGGCGAGACGCTGCAAGAAGCAGCAGTGCGCGAATTGCTGGAGGAAACCGGGCTGCGGGCGCAGGACTATCGTCCGCTTCGCGACATCCACATCGACGGCAGCGGCGAGAATCACCCGGTCGACTATCTGCTGACCGTGTTCGGCGCCGTTTATGCCGGCGGCGAAGCGACGGCCAGCGACGATGCCGAGACCGCCGCCTTCTATAGTCTTGATGAAATGGCGACGCTGCCGCTCGCGGGTGACGTCATGGAGGTGGCTGAAGAGCTTTTGGCCTGAAGCAGGCCCATATCTGCCGCTCCGAGAATCGCCTTGCAGGCGACAAAATGTTTCGTCAGATAGACTTATGACCCGCGCCTCGCTGTTCCTTGCCGCATGCATCGCCACCGCCACGGCTTTTGCCGTGCAGCCGGCGCTGGCCGCCGAGTCGCCGTTCGAGCCCGGGCTGATGCGACTGGCCGAGGTGCTGGGGTCGCTGCATTTCCTGCGCAATCTGTGCGGCGAAAAGGGCGACCAGTGGCGCACCGAGATGGAAAAGCTGATCGATTCGGAAAATCCCGATCCGGAGCGGCGTGCCCGCTTCATCGCCAGCTTCAACCGCGGTTACCGTTCCTTCGGCGGCACCTATACCCAATGCACGCCGTCAGCGACCGAAGCCATCAGCCGCTACATGAAGGAAGGCGAGACGCTGTCGCGCGACATCGCCTCGCGTTACGGCAACTGACGAGCGCCAGACGGCGTTTAGCTAACGCCTTTTCGAGCACCCGCCTTGTATCCACGGCACGTTGATGCAATCTTGGTGTTGCACTTGCGCAACAGTATTAACGAAACGTTAGCGCGCGAATGCGGAATTAACTCAAACTGAAGGTTTTCATCCCGCTCACCGGTCTAATCGGCTAAGTTTGAATCGGACCGAACGCAGGCGACGAAGTTTGTAAAGATGATCAAAAAAATGTCGTATTTACAGATACTTACTTAGCCTGCGTGAGATAGGGGCAGCCCAAGCCGGATCCGACCCGTCGGACCGCCGCTTGAAAAGGTGGACATCGCAAATGGAACATGGCGTCAACGACATCGACGCGCTGGTCAGGGAAGAAAAGCGCCTGACCGCGGTGGAAAGCCATAGCGAGGCCTGGGCGGAAGGTCTGTCGGCCGGCATAGAACCTGAAATCATCGCCGAGGCAGCGCTTGAAACCGCGTTCGGCGAGATGCTGCGAGCCAATGGCGAAACCTCGGCCCTTGCCCTGCTCGATCGCATGCGTGAAAAGGTGATCGCCGGCGCCTTCGAGCCGGAGCGGTTTCGGCACTAGGCGTCGCGCGTCTCAGAGGGTGCACTGCCAGCTTACCGGTTCTTTGACGACGGCGAGTCGTTTGGGCATCATGCCTGAAGAGCCTAGGCCCGAGGAGAGGCAAGCGGTGAATTTTTCGATGTCAGGCCGGCCTCGCGGCGTGGTCCTCAGCATCTGGCTTGCCGCTTCCTGCGCCGCGGTTCCGCTGGCGCTTGTCCTGACCAGCAACCCTGCCTATGCGCTGAGCGAGATCAAGCGCGAGGAGCTTCCAGCTCCTGCCGGGCCACCAGCCAATGGTGAGACGGCGCCGTCTGAAAATTCAGTGCCAATGCCCGATCTGCCCCGCACGGCGCCACCGGCCGCCAGCCAGCCGAAATCGCCCACGGAGCCCGAACAAAGCCAACCGGAAGCCCCCGCCAACGATGGCGGCGTGGCCAACCCGCGTGCCGATCCAGAAGCGCCGGTGCCCGAAGTCGTCTATGACCTTTCCAAATTGCCCGAGCCCGTCAGGCGCATGCGCGATCTGATGGTCGAGGCCTGCGTCAGCGGCGACATCGAGAAGCTGCGGCCGCTGATCGGCAAGGGCGACACCATGACCCAATTGTCGCTGGGCGAAATCGAGGGCGACCCGATCGCCTTCCTGAAAGGGCTATCGGGCGACAAGGAAGGTCAGGAAATCCTCGCTATCCTGGAAGAGGTGCTCAATGCCGGCTATGTCCATGTAGACGTCGGCACACCGCAGGAACTCTATGTCTGGCCATATTTCTTCGCCCTGCCGCTGGACAAGCTCAACGCCAGGCAGCGGGTCGAACTGTTCAAGATCGTCACCGCCGGCGACTATGACGACATGAAGCAGTTCGGAGCCTACATCTTCTACCGCGTCGGCATTACGCCCACCGGGCAGTGGACGTTTTTCGTCGCCGGGGATTGAACGGCGGTTCCCCTGGGATGGCTACTGGCTAGGGCTAGAAAGCTCGAGGCCTGTGTCAGGCCATATGCGGATACCTTCATTTCGAAGGGCCGAAATCGCTTCGACCGCCGCGTTGGGATCCATTTGCAGCACCTCGGCGGCATGCCGCAATTCTTCCTTGTCCCGCAGCCTGTTTACCACCCAAGCCACCTTGCGCTCGATATCCACGCCATAGGCCGCCTTCGCCTTGCCAACAGCGTCGCTCGGGATTTCCTTATAGATGCCAACCAGCACTCCAAGATCGATGGCATCGCGATATGCAATTGCACGGTCCTGACATCGATCCGCGTTCGCCAGCAACTTCTCGGCAAACATATCCGCCGGGACCAGGGCGGATACATTCAGATCGTCGTCGAAATGGCCTCGCAGTTTTATGCGGCCTTCGCGGATGACTTCAAACTTGATCGTTTGGCCTTTCAACCGCACGATCGTCCGCAAGCCATATTGATCGATCTGGAAGTCCCGAACAGCCTCGACCGGCTCAGGAAAGAATGCTCTGACGCCACGTTCGGCTGCGGAGGTCCGCAATTCGCGATAGCCATCACTGTCGGCACACAGGAAGTCCACATCCAGTGAGCGGCGATATTCCCCGAATTTCATAACGATCGCAGTGCCACCGCCGAACCAGCACTGGTTTGCGGTCAGGAAATGGCGATCCATCAATCCGAGCGCTTCGGCAATGATCTGGTGCTCGGGCCTCTTGAATTCCATCATGACGCTCGCGGTGTGTCCTGTTGATATTCCGGCTGCGAGGAACGATCAGGTGAGGGAAATCAGCCGGCGGTCAAGAGCACGCCGTGACCGAATTTGTCTGCCAAACTTTGGATAAGCATCTTCTCACGCACAGTAAGACGCTTTTGATCGACAAACCGCCAATTACGCTCATACAGCGCAAATGCCTCTTCGGCCGGAATCGGGCGTGCCGCATCGCGGTTCCAGGCGAGCGCCTGGAGCTCCGGAAACTCCGCAGGGACAATCATGGGCGCGATATCTGCGTTCATAATGCCCTTAACGTAGTGGATAGCGCTTAAAAAATCCAACGCAGCAAGAAACCGCTAAGCCGGCAGCGCCTCGGAAAACTCTACCGGCCTGCCCTGCCCGGGCGTGACGATCTCGCCTTCCCACATCACGCGACGACCGCGCACGATGGTGCCGACCGGCCAGCCGGTGACTTCCTTGCCGTCATAGGGCGTCCAGCCGGCCTTGGAGCCGGCCTGCGCATTGGTGATGGTCTCGCGGCACTTCATGTCGACAACGGTGAAATCGGCGTCATAGCCTGCGGCGATACGGCCTTTCCGGGCCATGCCGAAGATGCGCTGCGGGCCGTGGCTGGAGAGGTCGACGAAGCGCTGCAGGGTCAGCAGGCCTGAATTGACGTGGTCGAGCATGATCGGCACCAGCGTCTGCACCCCGGTCATGCCAGACGGTGAGGCCGGATAGGGCTTTGCCTTTTCGGCCAGCGTGTGGGGGGCGTGGTCGGAGCCGAGCACATCGACAATGCCTTGCGCAATGCCGTGCCAGACGCCGTCGCGATGGCGGGCCGCGCGAACCGGCGGATTCATCTGGATCAGCGTGCCCAGCCGCGCATAGTCGTCGGCGGTGAGCGTCAAATGGTGCGGCGTCGCCTCGCAGGTGGCGACATCCTTGTGCTGTTCGAGGAACACGATCTCTTCGGCAGTGGAGATGTGCAGGACATGGATGCGGGCGCGGGTGCTGCGCGCGATGCGCACCAGCCGCTCGGTGCAGCGCAAGGCCGCGATCTCGTCGCGCCAGACGGGGTGTGAGGACGGGTCGCCCTCGACGCGCAGGCCCAGGCGCTCGCGCAGCCGGAACTCGTCCTCCGAGTGAAAGGCGGCGCGGCGGCGGGTGTTGCGCAGGATCGATGCGACACCCTCGTCGTCCTCGACTAGCAGGTCGCCGGTGGACGAGCCCATGAACACCTTTATCCCGGCAGCACCCGGCAGCCGCTCGAGCTCACCGACATCATTGGCATTCTCGCGTGTGCCGCCAACCCAGAAGGCGAAGTCGCAATGCATCCGGCTGGTGGCGCGGCGCACCTTGTCGGCAAGCGCCGCCTCGCTGGTGGTCAGCGGATTGGTGTTGGGCATTTCGAAGACGGCGGTGACCCCGCCCAGAACAGCGGCGCGAGATCCACTCTCGAGATCTTCCTTGTGCTCCAGCCCCGGCTCGCGAAAATGCACCTGGCTGTCAACGACGCCGGGCAGGACGTGCAGCCCGCGACAGTCGATCGCTTCGCCGGCCGAAGCTTGGCGAAGATCGCCCATTGCGACGATGCGACCACCCTTGACGCCGACATCGCGCGCGCCCTCGCCATCATGGTTGACCACCGTGCCGCCTGTCAGGATGAGGTCGTAGGTGGTGGCCATGGGCGTTCGGTCTCTTGCGGGGGGAGTATCGTCGGCTTACGTAAAGGCCGACCGTTTTGCAAGATCAGGTTCTTTGCCGCCCATGCCTTTTGCCCTGCTCAAAGACCGCGCTCTCATTTCCGTGTCAGGCCCGGATGCCGAGCATTTTTTGCAGAACATCCTCACCACCGACCTCGACACGCTGGCCGTCGACGCGGCAAAGCCCGGTGCGCTGCTTTCGCCGCAAGGCAAGATCCTGTTTGATTTCCTGATCTCGCGTAGCGGCGAAGACGCATTCCGGCTGGATTGCCGTGCCGACATCGCAGACGACTTCCTGCGCCGGCTGATGCTTTACAAGCTGCGCGCCAAGGCCGAGATTGCTAGGCAGGATCAAGTGCTTGTGACGGTTGCCTGGGGCGATGATTCAAGCGCCTCACCTTCTGATTCAACGACACTTGCCGATGTCCGCTTCCGCGATGTGGTTGTGAGCCGTTCCTATGGCGGCGCATCCGCAGGTGGCGACCCGGCTGCGTGGAAGGCGCTCCGCATCGCCAAAGGCATTGCCGAAAGCGGTTCCGATTATCAGCTCGGCGATGCCTTCCCTCACGACGTGCTGCTCGACGAGACCGGCGGCGTCGGCTTCAAGAAAGGCTGCTATGTCGGCCAGGAAGTGGTCTCGCGCATGCAGCATCGCGGCACCGCCAGGCGCCGCGTGCTGATCGTTTCGGCCGACCGCGCCTTACCCGCGCCCGGCACGGAGCTGACGGTTGCGGGGCGGCCGGTCGGCACGCTCGGTTCCAGCGCGGGCACGGCCGGACTCGCCATTGCCCGCATCGACCGGGTCAAGGCGGCGCTCGACGCTGGCCAGCCGGTACTGGCCGGTGATGTCACCGTCTCGCTCGCCATCCCGTCCTGGGCGAAGTTCAGCTTTCCCAGGGAAGCCATCGGCGCGGAGGACGCCTGATGGCTGCCGATCGCGTCGGAGCGCCACCGCGCGCGTGGCAGCGCATGCTGTCGGGACGGCGGCTCGACCTGCTAGATCCCTCGCCGCTCGACATCGAAATCTCCGACATCGCCCACGGGCTTGCCCGCGTCGCCCGCTGGAACGGGCAGACCCGCGGCGATCACGCCTTTTCGGTCGCCCAGCATTCGCTGCTGGTCGAGGCGCTGTTCAGCGAGTTGCAGCCGGACGCCTCGGCCAATGCTCAGTTGGCAGCACTGCTGCATGACGCGCCGGAATATGTCATCGGCGACATGATCTCGCCGTTCAAATCGGTAATGGGCGGCTCCTACAAGGAGTGTGAGCTGCGTCTCCAGCGCGCCATCCATCAGCGCTTTTCGCTGCCGCCCGAACTCGGCGTCGGCTTGCGCAAGGAGATCAAGCGCGCCGACCAGATCGCCGCCTATTACGAGGCGACGCTGCTTGCCGGTTTCTCGACCGCGGAAGCAACCGAGTTCTTCGGCCGGCCGCGCGGGTTCAATGCCGACCGCTTCGACTTTAAGCCGCACTCGGTGACCTCGGCGCAAGCTGCCTTCCTCAAACGCTACGCAACGCTTGAAAAGCAACGCCAGGCAACGGTTGCCGTGCATTCGGCGCAGTGAACATACGCTAAATTAACCAGCGGTAACCACAGTACCGGGTTTCGATCACGGTCAGCAGGCACGCCTCATGTCCGTTGCGCACGTCAAGGGTGGTTCGCCCGTCCGCAGACGGGGAGCCGGAGGCGTCGCCGCGCCACGGCAGATCGCCGACGAACTGCGCCACCAGAACGAACGCTTTTCCGCGGCCGTCGAGAATATGTCGCATGGGCTGTGCATGTTCGACGCCGACGAGCGGATGATCATCTGCAACGGCAACTATATCAGCATCTTCTCCCTCGACGCGAAGATCGTGCGGCCCGGCATCGCGTTCCTGGACATTCTAAAGCACAGCGTCGACATCGGTGTCGCCTCACAGAGCGCCGAAGACCTGTATGCCATCCGCAAGCCCTATATCGAGCGCGCGCAAGCCTCGACCTACGAGGAAATACTGTCGGACGGACGTATCGTTTCCATCACGCACCGGCCGCTGGCCTCAGGCGGCTGGGTGTCGATCTATGAGGACATTACGGAGCAAAGGCGGGCCGAGCAGGAACTGAAGGAGCAGCACCGCCGCTTCGATGCGGCGCTCGCCAACATGTCGCAAGGCCTGTTGATGTACGACGCCGAAGGCACGCTGATCGTGCGCAACCAGCGCTTCCTCGACCTCTACAAGGTCACGCCTGACGACTTCCCGCTCGGCATGAGCCAGCGCGCCCTGCTCGAACAGATGGTGCGACTGCGCATCTATCCGTCGATGGACATCGACGGCGAGATCGCCAACACCAGAGCCAGCCTGCAGGCCGGTGAGGAGCGTTCGACAGACCGCAGCCTTGCCGATGGCCGAACGCTGCTGGTTGCGCGCCGGCCGCTTGCCGGTGGCGGCTGGGTGGCGACCTTCGAAGACATCACCGAGCGCCGGCGCGCCGAAGAGCGCATGAGCCACCTTGCCCATTACGACACGCTGACCGACCTGCCCAACCGCTCGATGTTTCGCGAACGGCTCGACCAGGCGATGGCCGGCGATACACCGTTGGCGATCTTCTCGCTCGACCTCGATCGCTTCAAGGCCGTTAACGACACCTGGGGACACCCGGCCGGTGACTGGCTGCTGAAATGCGTGGCGGAGCGGTTGCGGCACAGCCTGCGCAGCGACACCGATGTGGTCGCCCGCCTCGGTGGCGACGAGTTCGCCATCCTGCAGTTCAATCCCAAAGGCGCCACCGATGCGGAACAACTGGCAAAACGCATCGTCGCTGTCGTCAGCCAGCCGTTTCGCGACAAGGGCCGCGACATGCATGTCGGCATCAGCCTTGGCATCGCGCTGTATCCCGGTGACGGCAAGGACGCCGACACGCTTTTGAAGAACGCCGACATGGCGCTTTACAGCGGCAAGAGCGAAGGCCGCAACGTCTACCGCTTTTTCGAGCCCGGCATGGATGCCTTGGTGCGGGCGCGCCTGGCGCTCGAAACCGATCTCGAGACGGCACTGAAACGGCGGGAGTTCGTGCTGGAGTTCCAGCCGATCACCAACATCGCGTCGGGCAAGATCGTCGGCGCCGAAGCGTTGATGCGGTGGAATTCACCGACGCGCGGCCTGGTGGCGCCCGACGATTTCATCGCAGCCGCCGAAGACAGCGGGCTGATCGTTCCGCTGGGCGAATGGGCGCTGAAACAGGCCTGCAGCGTGGCCGCCGGCTGGCCGCCTGTAATGCGCATCGCCGTCAATGTCTCGGCAGTGCAGATCAGAAGCGCCGACTTTGCCCGCAGCGTAATTTCGGCGCTGGCCGTTTCCGGCGTGCCGGCCAGCCGGCTCGAACTGGAAATCACCGAGACCGTGCTGATGGATGAGAGCGAGACGGTGCTGAAGACGCTGAGACAGCTGCGCGAACTCGGTATCCGCATCGCGCTCGACGATTTCGGCACCGGCTATTCGTCGCTCGGCTATCTCAGGCGTTTTCCCGTCGACAAGATCAAGATCGACCGCTCCTTCATCCACGATATCGACAACAAGGACACGGCGGCGATCGTGCGCACGATCATCGGGCTTGGTGCCGAACTTGGCATCACTGTCACCGCCGAAGGCGTCGAGACCGAAGCGCAGCTCGACATATTGCGCAAGGCTGGCTGCGTCGAGGCGCAGGGCTTTCTGATCGGCATGCCGTCAAAGGCCGCCGACATGGCTCGACTTCTCAAGACGAGGGCAGCGTCCCGGCGCGCCTGAACATCCCCGGCGTCATTCCATGCGCGGCGCGGAAGGTGCGCGAGAGATGGCTTTGGTCGCAGAAGCCGGCCGCAAAGGCGGCACCGGCGAGATCTGAACCTTGCCGGATCAGCAGATCGGCACGGCGCAGCCTGCGGTCACGGATGAAGGCAGCAGGGGTGAGACCCAGCACTTTCCTGAAATCGCGGATAACTTGAAAGCGCGTCACGCCTGCGGCTTCAGCGAGCCGCTGCAAATCGAGGTCCGAGTTCAGATGGTCTTCGATGACCTGTTCATAGACCCGGAGCCGGCTTTTCGATCCGAAGCTTTCGACCGCCTCGCGCCGCCGGCCGCCCCAATCGCCATGGCGCAGGATGAGCTTGCGCAAGGCGATCAGCATGGATGTTTCGGCGCTCGTGGCATCACCCGATGTCGAAGCCAAGTGCGCGACGCCTACTGCCTGGACGAGATCGGCATCATCGACGATCGCTTGCGAAAACAACGGCGGGCGATCCTGCCCGAGTTCGTCCGCGATCGCACCCATGAGCGAGGCCGACGGATAGAAGGTGCGGTAAACCCAACCCTGGTCGGCACCCGCCTCGCCGTCATGCCATATCTCCGGATTGACGAGCAGAACCGTGCCCGACGGCGCGAGGACAGTCTCGTTGCCGATGCGGACCCGCTCGCACCCTTGCGTGATCAGGGCGACGACATAGGTGGGGTGCGTGTGCAGCTGGTAGCGATGCCGCGTGAAGCGCGCCTTGAGCATGCCAAGATCGCGAAAGCGCGGATGACGCCAGAACTGCGTCGTCTCCTGAGGCTGTTGAATTCCAGACACGGTCAATCCTGTTCAAGACGCCGCCGGCGCAAATCCTCTACGTGCTGGCATCGACAAGGCCGAATTTACGATAGCCGGCAAGGAGAGCGCAATGCTGCACAACGACCCCATCGCCGCCCTAACCCCGCAGGTGGTGGAATGGCGGCATCACATCCACGCCAACCCCGAACTCGGTTTCCAGGAGTATGAGACCGCGCGCTTCGTTGCCGACAAGCTGCGCACCTTCGGGCTCGACGAGGTTCATGAAGGCATAGGCGGCACCGGCGTCGTCGGCGTTCTCAGGGGACAGCCAGGCGTGCGCGCCATCGGGCTTCGGGCCGAACTCGATGCCTTGCCCGTGCTGGAAAAGACCGGACTGTCCTACGCGTCGAAAAAAGACGGCGTGATGCATGCCTGCGGCCACGATGGCCACACCGCGATGCTGCTCGGCGCCGCCAAGCTGCTCGCCGACAACAGAGCCTTCGACGGCACCGTCTGTTTCATCTTCCAGCCGGCGGAAGAAAATGAAGGCGGCAGCATGCGGATGATCGAGGACGGACTGTTCGAGCGCTTCCCCGTGGAAGCCGTCTACGCCGTCCACAACTGGCCGGGGCTGCCGCTCGGAAAGATCGCGGCCCGGGCCGGGTCGATGATGGCGGCCGTCGACACTTTCGAACTGAGCTTCGAGGGGACCGGCGCGCATGCCGCCATGCCGCAGCTTGGCGACGATCCCGTGCTTGCGGCCAGCGCCTTCGTTCAAGCCGTTCAGCGTATCGTCAGCCGTTCGGTCGACCCGCAGGCGGCGCTGGTCGTCTCGATTACGCAGATCCATGGCGGCAATGTCGGCAACATCGTGCCGGGCAAGGTCTGGCTGCAGGGAACCTGCCGCTTCTTCGAGCCCGCTTTGTCGGACCATTGCGAAGGGCTGATCGGCGACATCGCGCAAGGCATTGCCTCGGCGCATGCCCTCACCGCCAAGCTCGCCTACAAGAAAGGCTACCCGCCGCTGGTCAACACGTCAGCCGCGACGGCCCAAGCCGTCCAGGCGGCAACCGCGGTTGTCGGCCGCGAGCAGGTCGAGACCGCATTCAACCCGAGCCTCGGCTGCGAGGATTTTGCCTACATGGTCCGCGAAGCCGGCGGCTGCTATGCCTGGGTCGGCGCAGGAGCGGTCAGACTGGGCGAAGGGCTGCACGGCGATCGCTATGTCTTCAACGACGCCATCGTCCCCACCGTGCTCCGCTATTTCGTCACGCTCGTTGAGCAGACGCTACGCTGACGGCCGAGCGCCTCAGCGCAAGGTCTCGACGTATTTCTCGTGGAAGCTGACATAGCCGGGTTCGACGACTTTGAGATGGCGCTCGATCAGCTGGTGGAAGGCCGGCAGCTGATGGAAGGGCACGCCGGGATTGGCGTGGTGCTCGGCGTGATACGGCATGTTCCAGGCGACTTTGCGCACCAGCCAGTTGGTCAGCGTGGTGCGGGTGTTTTCCAGCATGTTGGCGACAAGCGGGCAGCGGCCATGCTCGGCCAGCAGATAGAGCCTGAGGAAGGGCTGGCCGAGCAGCGCCGGCACGATCCAGACATAGAGCAGTACACTTGCCTCGAACCACAGGGCTAGCGCGGCGACCACGACATAGAAAGCGATCATGGCGCGGGCTTCAGTGCGCACCTTGGGCAGGCCTTTCGGCGGCACGTAGCTGTCGTGGCAGCCGCCAATCGCGTTGGTGTAGAGTGTCTGCAAATGCCCCCACCACACCGGCAGGCCCGAGACGTGGACGATGTATTGCCGCATCGTCTCCGGTTTCGGGAAGGCGAGTTCCGGATCGTTCTCTGGATCCTGGTGAAACGGTGATGGGCGAAGTGGAAATAGCGAAACCAGTCGGCGGGCAGCGCGATCGCCAGGCTGCAGACCCTTGCGGCGGCATCGTTGAGCCACTGCGTCTCGAACGCCGTCCTGTGCACCGTCTCATGCAGCAACGTGAACAGGAAGACGATGAGAATGCCTTGCGGCAACATCAACAGCGGCCAGTACGGCACCTTGGCCGCAATCAGCCCGCCGATAGCCACAATCGCGCCGAGATGGAAGGCGAGTTGGACCAGACCCGGCCCGTCCGACTTGCCGGTCAGGCGGCTGCGCTGCTCATTGGTCAGAGACGCGACGACGTCGCGATGGTCTCTGGGTTCAAACTGGGCCGATACGGTCATGGCGCCAAGCTACTCGAATAAGAAAGCTTTCGAAAAACGAGGATTTCTGCGACATAGATAAGCTTACCTTACTATCGGATAGCCCATGACCGCGCTTCCTTCCCTGAGAGGACTTCAAGCCTTCGGGGCGGCGGCGCGCTCGGGGAGTTTCGCCGCAGCGGCGGATGAGCTCTCGATCGCGGCGGCTGCGGTCAGCCAGCTCATTCGCACCGTCGAGGAGCAGATGGGTCGAAAAGTGTTCCATCGCGTCAACCGCCGCGTGGTGCTGACGGAAGCCGGCGTCGAGATGCTGCCCCGGCTGACCCTGGCTTTTCGGGAGATCGGCAGCATCGCGCGTGGCAGCGATGCCTTCCGCCCGCGGCTTGTCGTATCGGTGCCGCCGTCCATGGCGATGGGCTGGCTTTCCGAACGCCTCGCCGGCTTTGTCGCCAGCCACAGCGCCGTCGACATATCCCTGCGCGGCGATGACGATCCGGTGCCGTTCGACCGCGAACTGATCGACATCCGGCTTTCCTTCGGCCCGCACTATCGTGAACACCCGAGCGAGGAGATCGTCAGGGACGCCGTCTACCCCGTCTGCGCGCCAGAACTCACCGCCAAAACCGACAGCCTCGCCGGTCTGCCACTGATTCACACCGACTGGGGACCGACCGGCGCGTCGTTTCCGTCTTGGCGCACATGGTTCGAGGCGGCGGGCATAGAGCCCGGCCGCACAGTGCAGCGCGGCCTGTCGGCGAACTCGTCGCGGGCAGCGCTCGACCTTGCCATTTCAGGGCTGGGCGTGGCGCTGGCGCAAGGCATTTATTGCGCCGGGGCGCTGGAATTGGGCCGTTTGGTCCGGGCTAATGCCCTATCGATCGCGCTGCGTCAGCCCTATTGCCTGACGATCCCGGAACGCAGTGCAAGGCGCGACCTGGTGGCGGCGTTTCGCAATTGGCTGATTGAGGAATGCCGGCGGTCGGTGGGTTCGCCGGTGCTCGGCTGATGGCCCGAGCTGCTCAGAGATGGCCGGCCAGTGCGGCGACCATGTCCTTGTTCGTCGCCACGGGAATGATCTCGAACTCCACCAGGTCAGCCCATTCGATAACCCAGCGCTGCAGCAGCGTGACGTCATCGGCTTCGACCAAAAGGAAGCAGCGGCTCATATCAGCCGCGATCCAGGAGTGGTGCACGACAAGCGCGTCCGGCTTCAATCGGCCGCGCTCGCCGAAACGGCGGTAGATCTCCTTGCGGTCGCAGCCGGTGAAATCCTCGATGACGATGAACTGCATTTTTCCCCCTCGGTTGAATTACCGCCCGGGACGGCAAACTAACGCCCGGGACGGTCCAGCCGCTCCAGGAACCATTGCGTCAGCCGCACCCAGACTTCGTCCTTTTCGCCGGAATCCTCCCAGCCATGGTCGAGGTTCGGGTTGTCGTTGACCTCGATGACGAAGACGCCATCCTTGGTTTCCTTGAGATCGACGCCGTAAAGCCCGTCGCCGATGCAGCGCGCCGCCTTCACCGCGGTGTCGACGACATGCGGCGGCGTCTCTTTTAGCGTGAAGGTCTTGATGCCGCCCTGGTCGGGCTTGCCGCTGGCCTTGTGGTTGACGATCTGCCAGTGTTTTTTCGCCATCAAATAATGCACGGCAAACAGCGGCTGCCCGCCGAGCACGCCGACGCGCCAGTCATATTCGGTCGGGATGAATTTCTGCGCGATCAGAAGATCGGAATCCTCCAGCCACTCGGTGGCGAGCGTCTTCAGTTCTTCGAAGTTGCCGCATTTCTTGACGCCGCGCGAGAACGATGAATCCGGGATCTTCAGCACCAGCGGAAAGCCCAGCGTCTGCGCCGCCAGTTCGAGGTCCGAGATGCCGGCTATCATCACCGTCGGCGGCACCGGCACCTTGTTGTAGGCCATCAGTTCGTTGAGATAGACCTTGTTGGTGCAGCGGATCATCGACAGCGGGTCGTCGATCACCGGCATGCCTTCCTGCTGGGCGCGGCGCGCGAAGCGGTAGGTGTGGTTTGAGATCGAGGTGGTCTCGCGGATGAACAGCGCGTCGTAATTGGCTAGCTTGGCCAAGTCCTTCCTGGTGATCGGCTCGATTTCGACGCCCATCTTTTCGGCGATCTTGGCCCAGTAACGCAGCGAGGAAATCTCCGACGGCGGCAGTTCCTCATGCGGATCGACCAGCGTGGCGAAGGTGTAGCGTGCCGGGGTGCGGCCCTTGGTGTCGCGCCACTCGCGGTTGGTGTACGTCTCGAGCGCCTGCACGAATAAGGCTTCTTCCTCCTCGGCCATCCTGGCCAGCGGCAGGAATCCGATCTTGCGGATCGAAGCCCATTCGGCGCTGTCCTTGATGTGAACCTCAAGCGCCGGAGCGCGGAACCAGTCGAACAAAAGCTTGGCGAAGCGGTCCCAGACCTTCGACGGTCCGATGCCGAAGAAGATGCAGATTTTTTGCGGGAAAACGCCACCGAGATCCTTGCGGCATTTGTTGAGCGCCAGCTCCAGTTCCGGCAGCGCGTGCTCGTAGAGCTTGCGCTCGGACAGGTCGATCATCGTCTCGACCGTCGGGATGACCTTGTGGCCGCGCGAACCGGCGAGCAGAGAGGCATAATAGCCGCGGCTCTGGTAGGCGTAATTGTTCGACAGGTTGATAACCTTCGGCTGCTGGCCGCGAAACAGCGCCGGATGCGCAAGATAGTCACGGTTGGTGATGATCTTGTGCGGCGTCGCCGCCGGGTCGAGATCGTTCTGACGGCCGGTGAGGATGACCCAGGTCATTGTTATCAGCGTTTCCCAAGAGTGATGGCAGCACGCAGTCCGTCGCGGCCGAATTGCGCCATGTTCATGAAGATGCCGTGCGGCACGGGAATGTTGGCGGCATCGAGGATGGTCTCCTGTCTTTCGTCCTCGACCCAGGGATCGTGGATCAGGATGTGGTCGCCATCGTCGCCGATAGCCAGCACCCAATGCGGCACCTTCTTGCCGAACATCAGGAAGCCGCTGATCAGCACCAGCACCAGTTTTCCCTGAGCCAGGGCGCCGCGGATATCGTCGATGGTGAATGGACGGTAATTCACCGGGATGCCGTAAAGTTCCGCGCGGCGGCGAAAGTCCACCTGGGCAAGTTCCATCACCCGGCGCTTGTCGTCGCTGCGCACCGATTGCAAGAACAGCGCGCCATAGAAGGACACGAAGATTTCCGCCGCAAGCCCGCTTTCGTAGCCGGAAACCGCAAGGCCGAAGGGCTCGCAGCCGCCTGGGCCGGACATCATGAACACGGTCGTTGCCTCGCGCCATAGGCGGATTTCCATGACCGGATCGGGCACGAAGCCGGAATCGAAATTGGCCATCGCCATCATCAGGCAGCATGGACCGCAGGTGAACTCGCAGGTCTGCTGGTAGAACGGGACCTTGGTGGCGACCGGAATATCGCCGCGCAAGGTCTTTTCGTAGCGCAGCGCGGTGGCGCCATCCTCGTAATAGTGAGGCTCGCGACCGATCTTGTGGTAGCCGCTCTGCTCATAGATGCCAATGGCGCGAAGATTGTCCTCGCGCACTTCGAGACGCAACATCATGCGGTCGTGCTCGAAGGCAGCTTCTTCGGCCGCTGCAAGCAGCATGCGGCCAATGCCGCGGCCGCTGAAAAACGGGCTGGTGGCAAGCGAATAGAGCCGGGCGACGCCGCTGCCCTTGCGAAACAGCACGATGGCGTAGCCGGCGACACGACCATCGCTTTCGGCGACCAGCATCTCGGCTGTCTCGCGTTCGATCAACAGGCGGAAGGAGCGCCGGGAAATGCGGTCACTGGAAAAGACCGCCTTCTCGATGGCGGCGAGGTCATCGACGTCGGACGCGCGGGCCTTGCGAATCTCGGCAGGCATGCGGGTTTGGAAAACCTCGATTGGGTGGAGGAAAAGGCCGCGGTCAAAAACGTCGCAAACATCAGCCGAAACGCCGATATCCATCAAGCGCTATCGCACTTCGAATAGGGCCGAATTGTGACACTTTCTACCCCGGCGCATTCCCGAAACGGAATGCGCTTAACTGGCGATACCAGCCAGAAGCTGACCGTAGGCCCGCTTGGCGACCGCAGCCAGTTGCTCGCGCGGCAGCGAGCCGACGACGGCGCAGGCATAGCCCTTGTCCAGCCAGTAGACCGCCTCGGGGCCGTCGGCCTCGGCCATGTAGGTGCCCTTGGACTTGGCTGAGGAATCAGCGGTAACGAACAAGGAGATGCGCTGACCCTTGGCGTCCTCGTAAAGCAGCATCGCTGCCTTGCCCTGGCCGGCCGGCAGCAGCCGGCCGCCAACCAGCTGGAAGCCTTCCGCCACCAGATCCGGCGCCACCAGTTTCAGGCCGACGCGGTTGGACAGCCAGGTCTGCAGGTGATCCTTGTCGCTTGCCGGCACTTCCACCGCATGGCGCTGTTCGGCGGCATAGATGACATGGGCGGCGATCGCCTCTTCGGCCAGTTGGTCATCGGCGCCATCTTCCCTGCCGATGCCGTCGATGCCGGCAAAATAGCCGCCAAGACCGCCGATGACGAGCACTGCGGCCGCCGCGGGCGCAAGCCACCAGCGCGACTGCCGCGCCGCCGCCTTGGTCGCGCCTTCACCGCTAACGATCTGCTTGAACAGCACCGGCACGGGCTCGTCGAGCACACCGGCAAAGGCGGCGCGCAACGCGGTGCGGTCGGCGGTGTAGCGGGCGCTTTTGGCCTTCATTTCGGGATTGGCGTCGATCCAGGCGTCGTAGGCGGCGCGCTCGTCGCCCGGCAGCTCGCCGTCGAGAGCCATGTGGATATCGCGTTCGGAAAAATCGCGGCGGGTCATTTCTCGACGATCCTTATCGAGCGACGGCGCGCCGTGTCATCGAGCAGGCTGCGCAGCTCCTCGCGTCCGCGCGCTATGCGCGACATCAGCGTGCCGGCGGGCACGCCGAGAATGTTGGCGGCTTCGGCATAGGAGAATCCTTCGATGGCGACCATGACGAGTGCGGCGCGACGGTCGGGGCTGATCGCCTGCAATGCGTCGATGATCTCGCGCGAGGTGGCGTTCTCCGCCTGCTCGGCGGGGACTGCCTGCGCCTCGTTTGCGTCAAGCGGTAGGATCGCCGCCTCACCGCGCCGGTTCACCTTGCGCATCTGATCGATGAACAAATGATGCATGATCGTAAACAGCCACCTCCGGGGGCTTTCTCCCGTCTGCCAGCTTTCAAGCCGCAAGAGCGCTCGTTCGAGGCAATCCTGGACGAGATCGTCAGCGGATTCGCGGTCGCGCAGAAGCGAGCGTGCGTAGCGGCGCAGGCGCGGTATTTCGCCAAGGATTGCTGCCTTCTTTTCGTCCATGACCGCTGGTTCTGAGGTCGCCCTTGTTTAACCCGATTGAACGCGCCTTCCCGGCGCGGCGCAAGCGGCCAGCGCGAAGCGGTCTGCCGCCCCGGTCACCCAAGCAGTGAGATAACGAGTTGATCGGCTAAATTATTCCCCGCAATCAACAAAAGGGCCGAATTATCCTAAATCGGTCAGTGCGAAATCATGGCCTTTGTACAGCAGTGGAAGATCGCGGCTTTTCGCGCAGGCGTAAGCAAAACAGTCCCCGAGATTCAGATCCGCCTTGTGGCCAACGGCTTTGCCGTAGCGGGCACTCGCGTCAATGGCCCGAGAGCCGATGTTGTCGTCAATGGCCAGACTCTCTCCCATGATCTCCACAATGAACTCATCGATCAGATCGCGGGCATGGAGAAGGGCTTCAGCGCTGGGTCTGCGCGGGCCGGCGCCGGCCCGTGCCAATGCCTGTGTTGCTTCGAAGTGAACCAACGGAGAAACCCAGACCTGCCCGGAAAAACCGGATAGCTGCTTCAGCAATTCCTCCCACCCAGGTTCCTGGTTGAGAATGGCGACGATCACCGACGCGTCGACAAACATCAGTCTTGCCACATCTCGTCGGTGAACTTCTTCATATCGAAATCGGGATTGGGCAGGCCAAGCTTCCTGGCCCTGTCCTGAAGACTGGCGATCCGATCGCGCAGCGGCACCTTCGCCCGATTGCGCTCAAGTTCGTGCACGAGCGCGACCCGCACCGCTTCCGTTTTGCTCGGAGCGTTCGTCTCACGTTGCAATCTGCTGGCCAGCGCATCCACTTCGTCGTCGCGGATATAGAGCGGCATCGAATATCCTCCGTTGGATATTCATATATTCCATCTCGTATATCACTTCAAGTTGCAGCGTTGGCCTCCCTCGCCGCCCGCGTCAGCAGCCGCTGGTAGAACAGGCCGATGCCGATCAGCACGGCGCCAAGACCGATGAAGGACAGCGCCCTGAGCACGCCTTCCAGTTCCGACATGTCGAACAGGAAGACTTTTACCACGGCAATCGCGATCAGCGCCGCCGAGGCAATGCGCAGCACCTGCGACTTCAGCCAGACGCCGGCGGTCAGCAGCACGACGCCGATGATCAGCCAGAGCGCCGAATAGGTGTAGGTCTCAAGCTGCCCGAGGCCGCTCCACAGGCCGATGAACTCGCCCTTGAACACGCGCCTGACCGACAGTGTGGCGTAGGCGAAGACAAGCAATGCCGCCACTACCGCCAGCATCTGCGCATACCATGGCGGCCGCTTGTCCCTGGCATAGAGCGCCAGCCCGGCGGCGGCTATGGCCGGCAACAGGTAAGCCAGGAACAAGAGGTTGAACACCGGGATCTGGCCGGTCGATTCGTCGGTGAACAGCGGATTGAGCACCAGGAAATGCTGGAGGACGATGAAGGCGATCGAGAGCACGCCGGCGGCCATCGAGCCGTAGCGCAGCACAGAGCTTGGCGAGCGCATGTCGATGGCCACCAGTATCGCGCCGGCACCGATGGCGATCAGCGTATAGATCGCCTGTTCGGCGAGCGTCACCGGGCCGGTGTCGATGACGCCGCCATGCATGGCGTGGCGCACCAGCATGGCGACGGTGAGCAGCGCAAACAGGGCTGCACCCGCCTCCATCGCAAGGCGCGGCCGGCCATTGCCAGTTGTTGGTAGTGCGGGGGTGGTACGCGCGAGTTGCCAGGCGGCAAAGCCGAAGGCTAGCGCCGGTACGCCGTATCCCGGCAGCAGCCAGTTGAACACCCGCGTCGTCGTCAGGAACTCGGCGCCGACGATGGTCGGATCGAAGGCGACGCGGCCGAGCACGGCGACGACCGCGCCGACCGAAATCCAGCCAAGCACCGGATAGCTGCGCCACCGCGTCGCCAGCGCCGGCACGATGGCGGCAACGCCGGCAAGAATGGTCGTCCAGCCGGATCCGAAGGCCATGTGCAGCATCAGCAGGCCGGCCAGAGCCGAGCCGCAAAGCGCGAAGGAGACGGCGACGTCGCCCTTGAGCGGCGGCTGTTCGGCGCGCGCAATCCATTCGCCGCCGGCGGCGAAGACGACGACCAGAAGGGCAGCTATCGCTGCGTAGACAAGGTCGCGGTCGAGATTGCCGTAGGCGAGCCACAGCGTCAGCAGAATAAGCAGCGGCGCAGCGACGCCCCATGCCGCCCAGCATGCCGCGCGGACCCGTGCTGAGGCGGCGAAGCGGCGTGCGGCCCAGAAGCCGGCGCCGATGAAAACCAGGCCGAGGCCAATGCCGATGCGCAGCGTCAACGGATTTCCGGCCGCCACCGGCATGCCGTCAAAGCCGATATTCCCCTGGGTTATGTCGGAGCCGATGGTGGTGGGCGGAATGATGCCGAGATGGATCATCACGCTCACCACGCCGGCGGCATGCAGCAGCGGCAGCGCGCGCGGCCGGTAGAGTGCGGTGGCGACAAGGGCGACGAGGATGAAGGCGCCCGGCAAGGCGCCGCCGGCGGCGACCAGCGTCGTGTCGACGGACAGGCCTAGCGCTGAAAACGCAACGAAAACGCCTGGCACGATCGAGGGCCAGTCGAAGCCGGTCTTCGCCGTCTCCGCTTCGCTGTCACGTGTGCCCAGCCAGACAAAGGCAAGCACCGCCAGCGTCACCGCGTCGATGAACAGGATGACGGCAAGGTCGGCGACGAGCGTGCTCATCATGTAGACGATGGTCCAGGCGCCGGTGCCGAAGAAGGCGGCCGCGATCAGAAATTTCCAGTCGCGTATGCGGGCGATCATGGCTGTGGCGGCAAGCACGATCGCGAGATAAACGAACAGCGCCCAGGGGTTGGGCGCCTGCGATGACACAAGCGCCGGGGTCGCCATCGAGCCGACGAGACCGATGCCGGCCAGGGCCTGGCCGTGGACGAGGGCGGCGACAATGGTCGCCACGCCGATGGCGCCGAGCACGGTGAAGGCGAAGGCCGGCCCGACGAAACCGTAAATGGCATGCGCGGCATAGACCGTACCGAACAGGATGAAGGCGCCGGCAGCCGTCAGGATCGCCGGAATATAGGCGCCTGCAGCCCCTTGCACCGGCACCTTGAAGCCGGTGCGGCGGATGAACTCGCCGCCGCCGATCAGCACCAGGCCGAGCAGCGCCGCCAGGGACAGCCGTACTTCGGGGCCGAAAATGCCGGCCTCGATGGTGTAGCGGATCAGGAACAGGCCGCCCAAAGCCAATGCGACGCCGCCGACCCAGACCGCCCAACGGGTGCCGAGCGCGGTTTCGACCTCGGACTGGCGAGCTGCCTTCGCCGTGGCGGCATGCGCGGATCCGGTGAATGCCGCCTTGGCTGCAGGCGACAGCTCTGGCACGGCCTCGCTGGTGGCCGCTTCGGCTTCGGCGGCCGGTGCCTGGGCATGTGCCGCGTCGGCTGTTGTTGGCGAAGCTATGTTGGCAACTGGTGCGCTAGCGTGAGCGGCATCCGCCGGTGCGCTTGCAGCCTGCTCGACCGGTTTGGTAACGGGCGGTGTCGTATGCACGCCGGACAGAACCAGGCTGCGCAGCGCTCCGAGCTCGCGCTCGATCAGACTGACGCGGCCCTGCTGGCGCAAGACGAGGACAAAAAGCACGATAACGACGACGGCGCCAATCAGGCTTTCAAACATGGCGGTTCCCCCAAACCAGGCCAGTTTTCACTGACAATTGCGGCGGCCACACGGCCACCCCAGACGGCTATTCAAGTCACGCCACCGCAATGGTGCCGAAAAGAAGTTATCGAGCATGTTTCGTCGGCAACTTCCAGCGGCCTACGGTCTTTATCCTCATCCATCATCTGAGATAGCCAGGAATGGCATGCCGCCGCCACTTGCCCAGGAGCCATGCTATCCTCGGATGAACTGTGAGGAAATCGAATGCCGAAACGAAGTGCAGGGCTGCTGATCCACCGAACAAGGGCCGGCATTCTCGAATTTCTGCTCGTCCATCCCGGCGGCCCGTTCTGGGCAAGGAAGGATGAAGGCGCTTGGTCGATCCCCAAGGGCCTCGTCGAGGACAATGAAGATGAGTTGGCCGCCGCCCGGCGCGAGGCTGGGGAAGAACTCGGAGTCAGCATCGAGGGTGATTTCGAGCCTGTCGGCAGCTATCGGCAAGCCGGCGGCAAGATCGTCATCGCCTGGAGTGTCGAAGCCGATTTCGATCCCGATGCCGTTAAAAGCAACATGTTCACGATGGAATGGCCGCCCAGGTCAGGCGTGACGAGGGAATTTCCCGAAATCGACAGGGCCGGCTGGTTTTCCTTCGCCGAGGCCAGCCTCAAGATCCTCGGCGGTCAGCGCGCCATCCTCGATGATTTCATGGAGCATCGCAAAGCCGGCTGAGGCTCTTGCCCTACGAGTACCGCCACCCTAACGCTCCCCACAAGGGGGAGGGAATGCTGCCGCATGCAGCTTGTGGTGTGAACCTGGACGGTTTGCGGAGGTCAGCACCCACCGAGTCTCCCTCCCCCTTCTGGCGCAGCGTCTGCCGTAAGGGCGGCCTTGCCGCCCGAATGATGCTTGCGCAAGGCGGCGAGGAAGCCGGCACGGGCATCGGGCTGTTCGATGCCGCGCGGCTCGTAGACATGGCGGGTGAAAAAGAAACCGGTCAGATGGAAGGCGTCCTCGAGTGCCGCGTGGTCCGCCCGCAAGCCGGAGCCGCGCCGCAGGAAGGCCGGCAGCGCCAGCATCTTGTCGCGCCACGGCGCACCGGCGGCTCGCGACACGGCACGGCCGGATTTCGGCGAGACATAGGCCAGATCCTGCCTGGCGCCCGTCGCCGCGCATTGGCTGAGATCGAGGCCGAAGCCGAGTTCGTCGAGGATGAGCAGTTCGAAGCGCGCCACCAGTTCGCCGGCGGCATCCGAATCGTCCAGATGGGCGATCATCACGGCAAGCGTCTCATACAGGCCGCCATGGGCGTCGCGCTCCGGCAGGAGCCTGAGATGCGCGGCCATGGTCTGCAGGCCGTAGACGGCGACTGCGCTGTCCATCAACCGGGCGGCATTCATCTCGATCGCCTCGGCCTGGAAGGTGCCGAGATGCTCGTCGAGGCGTGCCCGCCACAAAAGGTCGACGCGGTTGCCGGGCTGCAGCACCGGCTGCTGCTTGCGCGAGCGCCCGCCGCGCACCAGGCCGAGATGGCGGCCATGCGCACGCGTCATTACCTCGAGAATGGCGCTGGTTTCGCCATGCTTGCGGGTGCCGAGTATGATTCCCTCGTCGCGCCATTCCATGGCAGGAGCTTGTCACCGGTTGCGTGGCGAAATCAAGATTTTGGCGCGCCGCGTGCGATCTGTGCTGACATTGGATCCCCACACATCGTCGAAAGGCTCTGATCACACGAATTCCCGGTGATCGGCCAGGACGTCGTCGATGACGCGGCGCGATCGCTCGGCTTCGGCTTGGTTGGCGTCGTGTCCGGCAACGGTGATCAGCGCCTTCCACAGCGTCCAGCCGCGGCCGCGCGCCCAGGTCGCTTCATCGACGTCGATGGCGGCACGGAACGCCTCCCGGCTCTCGCCCTGGAAGAACGTCCAGGCGATCGCCAGGTCGCAAGAGGGATCGCCGATCCCGGAGGTGCCGAAGTCGATGACGGCGCTCAAACGGCCGTTTTGGACCAGAAGGTTGCCCCAAGCGACGTCTCCGTGGAACCAGACGGGCGACCCTTGCCAGGTGGCGGCAAGGGCCGCATACCAGACAGCGGTGGCCGCCTGGGTGTCGATCTGCCCCTCCAGCGCCTGGAGTGCTTCCCTTGTCTGGTTGTCATACACGCTCAGCGATCCGCCGCGGAAGAAATTGTGCTGGCCCGCGGGCGGCCCGCCCGCCGGATCGATCCGCCGGAGCGCAATGAGGAACTTGGCCAGATCGACCGCGAACTGTCGGCTATCGGCGATTTCGGCGGTCTTGGCTGTTTCGCCGTCGATCCAGCGGTAGACGGACCATTGCCAGGGGTAGTCCTCCCCAGGCTCGCCCATCGCCAGTGGAACCGGGATCGGCAGCGGCAGAAGCGGCGCCAGCCTGGGCAGCCAGCGGTGCTCTTTTTCGACCTGCAAGGCATATGGTGCGGCACTCGGCAGCCGCACAGTCATATCATTGCCGAGGTGGAAGGTTCGGTTGTCCCAGCCGCCAAACGCCACCGGCCTCACCGGCAGATGCCGCCATTGCGGAAATTGCGCGGCGATCAACCGGCGCACGAGATCGGTATCGATGGTCGGTTTTGGATCAGGCATGTCATCGTCTCAAACTGCCGGGCGGCATTTCTAGACGATGAAGCTCAATGGGGAAACTCAAGCCCCATCTCGCGGTAGCGCTCGGGGTCGTCGCCCCAGTTTTCACGCACCTTGACGAACAAGAACAGGTGCACTTTCTGCTCGAGAATGCCGGCTATTTCCATGCGCGCCGACTGGCCGATGGCGCGGATGGTCTCGCCCTTGTGGCCGAGCACGATCTTCTTCTGGCTGTCGCGCTCGACATAGATGGTCTGGTCGATGCGCACCGAGCCGTCCGGTTTCTCTTCCCATTTCTCGGTCTCGATATGCGAGGAATAGGGCAACTCCTGATGCAGCCGCAGATACAGCTTCTCGCGGGTGATCTCGGCGGCCAGTTGGCGCATCGGCAGGTCCGAGATCTGGTCTTCCGGATAGTACCAGGGGCCGACCGGCAGCGCTTGCGCGAGATAGTCGAGCAAATCCTTGCAGCCGGAGCCGGTCAGCGCCGAGACCATGAAGGTGCGCTTGAACGGCACCTTTTCGTTTGCTGCCGCAGCCAGGGCCAGCAGCGCCTCGTGCTTGACCCGGTCGACCTTGTTGAGGATCAGCACCATCGGCTGGCGGACGTCCTTCAGCCGCTCGAGGATGGCGTCGGCGTCACCCCTGATGCCGCGCTCGGCATCGATCAGCAGAAGCACGATATCGGCGTCCTTGGCGCCACCCCAGGCGGTGGTCACCATCGCGGTGTCGAGCCGGCGCTTCGGCTTGAAGATGCCGGGCGTATCGACAAAGACGATCTGCGCGTTGTCATGCGTGGCGATGCCGCGCACGATGGCGCGGGTGGTCTGCACCTTGTGGGTGACGATCGACACCTTGGCGCCGACCAGTTGGTTGACCAGCGTCGACTTGCCGGCATTGGGCGCCCCAATCAGGGCAACGAAGCCGGAATGCGTGGCCTCCGCTGCCGGAGGGAGATCTTCGCTGCCGGTCACGCCGCACTCCCTTGGTTGGCCCAGATGCCCTCGCGCATAAGAAACGCCGATGCCGCCGCTTCTTCGGCTGCGCGGCGAGAGCCGCCCGTGCCGCTTGCCGGCGCAAAACCGCCGACCTTCACGGACACCGTGAAAACCGGTTGATGTTCAGGTCCCTCGCGTTTCTCGATCGCGTATTCGGGCCTGACATCGCTGGTCTTGGCGATCCATTCCTGCAGGTCGGATTTCGGATTGGGCGGCTTGGCCACCACCTTTTGCGAGCGCGGCTCCCAGTAACGCAGGACGAATTGCCTTGCGGCATCGAGGCCGCCGTCGATATAGACCGCCGCGATCAGCGCCTCGACCGCATCCGCCAGATAGTTTCCGCCCGAGCCGCGCGAGCGCGCCTTCAAGGCAGCGTCGGCCCGAACCAGATCTTCGAGCTGCATTTCAATGCCGATCTCGGAGCATGTCCGCGCATCGACCAGGGCATTGAAGCGCGGGGCGATTTCACCTTCCGGCGCCTCAGGAAACTTTTCGAAAAGCAGGTCGGCAACGATCAGGCCGAGCACGCGGTCGCCAAGGAATTCGAGGCGCTGGTTGTTGCTGCTTGCCTTTACCGCACTGGAATGGGTCAGCGCGGTCTCGAGCAAACGGACATCCCGGAAGGAATGGCCGGTTTTGGCTGTCACCAAATCGGCCAGAGTTTCACCCGTCGGGCGCTTCAAAGCCATCAATTCACGAAATGGAACAGGCGCGACAGGCGCACCAGCGACGGCCATTTCCAGATCTCGAGCGGGCTCGCCTTCCCGGCGATCGAGAAGAAGACGATGTTAGCGCGGCCGACAAGGTTCTCCGCCGGCACGTAGCCGACGCTGAGGCGGCTGTCGGAGGAATTGTCGCGGTTGTCGCCCATCATGAAATAGTTGCCGGGGGGCACGACGAACTCGCGGGTGTTGTCGGTGATCGAATTCGGTGTCAGG
Organism: Mesorhizobium sp. P160187; assembly: GCF_057766425.1. Classification (NCBI taxonomy): domain Bacteria; kingdom Pseudomonadati; phylum Pseudomonadota; class Alphaproteobacteria; order Hyphomicrobiales; family Phyllobacteriaceae; genus Mesorhizobium; species Mesorhizobium sp. P160187. The sequence continues at coordinate 760,528 of NZ_JBYMDX010000005.1, read as the reverse complement.
TCGAGCGTGTCGTAGCTGACGCCGTTGGGCAGGGTCTCGCGATAGACGTCGACCGGCTCAGGCACTTCCGTGATATCAGGATTTTGGATCTGGCCGGTTTTCACACGAGGCACGCCCTGGCCGTTGATGAACAATTGGCCGTCCTTCATCTGGATCTTGTCCCCCGGCAGGCCGACGACGCGCTTGATGTAGTCGAGCGACGGATCCGGCGGGAACTTGAAGACCACCACGTCGCCGCGCTTCGGATCGGAACCCCAGATGCGGCCGGAAAAGATGTCGGGGCCGAATGGCAGCGAATAACGCGAGAAGCCGTAGGACCATTTGGTGACGAACAGATAGTCGCCTTCGAGCAAGGTCGGCCGCATAGAGCCGGACGGGATCGAGAAGGGCTGGAACAGCAAGGTGCGGATGACCATGGCCAGCAGCAAAGCCTGGATGATGACGCTGACGATTTCGCCAAGCCCGCCGGATTTCTTCTCGGATTTTTCAGCCACGCTCATGTCGTCCTCGATTGTGCGTTGGATGGTATAGAGTCTCGGCGCGCGCTGGGCAACGTCAAGTCGGCGTTAGATAGCGGTCGTCTGATGCAATCAATGTGGCGCTTGTTCGGCGGGCAACGCCTCGATGATCACAAAGGCTTGAGCAAGCGGGAAATCATCGGTGATTGTGAGGTGGATCGCCGCTCTATGCCCCTGTGGCAGGATTTTGGCCAGCCGTGCTGCCGCTCCCCCGGTCAGCGCCATCGTCGGCGCGCCGCTGGGCAGGTTGGCGACCCCCATGTCGCGCCAGAACACGCCCTGCGCCAGGCCGGTGCCAAGCGCCTTGGCGCAGGCCTCCTTGGCGGCGAAGCGCTTGGCATAGGAGGCTGCGCGGCCCTTGCGGCCTTCCGAGCGGACCTGTTCGACCTCGGTGTAGATGCGCTGGATGAAGCGCTGACCATGCCGTTCCAGCGACTTTTCGATGCGTCTGATGTCGATCAGGTCGCTGCCGATGCCGATGATCATTCCGCCGGAACTTCCCGTCCGCGGTGCCCGGCCTTATGCGCCCGCTCTGCCATGCGCTTCCTGCGCTGCTCGCGAAAGGCTGTCATCCCCCAGCGGGTGATACCGTAGAAGATCAGCCCGAAGATCAGGCCGAGCGGCACAGCGCCGATCAGCATCGGCTCGAGCACCGGATGCCACAGTTTTGCAAACGACAGCGTGTGCATCATCTCACCAAGATGCGCAGGCGGTCCGTTCTTGGGCAGGCGTTCATGCAGGATCAGCTTGCCGACTTCCCAGGACGCTCCCCACAGCAGCGGGAAAGTCAGCGGATTGCCGAAGAATACCGCGCCGAGGGCGGCGGCCACCAGATTGCCGGCGACCACCCAGCAGAGCACGGCGGCGACGGCGAAATGGAAGCCGAGCGGAAAGAAGGAGGCGAAAACGCCGGCCGCGACGCCGGCCGCGACCGCATGCGGTGTCGCCTTCAGCCGCAGGATGCGCTTGGAGAAATATTGCAACGAGCGCGAAAACGAGCGGCGCGGCCACAGATAGGTACGCACCCGCTCCAGAATGCCATCAGGCTTTCGGCGTCGAAAAAGCACTCTGTTCCAGTTCCCGGTTCGTCACGCCCAAATTGCAACCATCCCTGGCCGGGCGCGGTCGCTCCATCTTGCGCTTCGAGGGCGCAGAAAGGCAACAACGACTTTGATATAGCGACTGCCTTGCGGCGGAACAATGAAACGCCGCCGCGATGGTCTGCCGCAGGCGGGTAACAAGAGCGCCATTGGGGCGAAACTGAGGACAACACAACATCCAAGCGAGACTTTCATGACGACGATCAGGCCTGCCCGGGAAGACGACGCCGAGGCGGATAGACTATTCCCGATATTCGCTGACTTCGACCAAATTGCTGTCCGGATCGCGGAAATAGACCGACATCATCTTACCGCGGGCGCCGGTGCGCTCGACCGGACCGACTTCGATGGCAACGCCATTGGCTTCCAGACTGGCGCAAATCTCGGCAAGCGGCCTTGCGGCGATCAGGCAGAAATCGCCGGAGCCAGGCATCGGCATCTTGGCTTTCGGTTCAAAAGTGTGCGTTGCCTGATGCAGATTGATCTTCTGCGATCCGAACAGCAACGCCGTCGGCCGCTCCGGCTCGTCGAGGCGCTTGAGGCCAAGCACCCGCTGGTAGAAGGCGCAGCTGTCCTCCACCGAGCGGACCGTCAGCACGAAATGATCGATGCCGGCGATCATGGTGATGTCCCCTAAATGTTGCGGCTACCCGGCTTGATCGCCGGGATGGCGGCAAGTTCCGGCGGCAGGCGGTCGGCGGGATAGGCCGGCACCTCATATTCGGCAAGCGCGATCAGCGGCACGCCGACATTGGTCTTGCCGGCCGAGCGGTCGATGATGCAGGCCGCCGCCACGACCTCGGCGCCAATCGCGCGCAGGCAGTCGATGGTTTCGCGGATCGAGAGACCAGTGGTGACGATGTCCTCGACGATGACGACGCGCGATCCCGGCGCGATCTCGAAGCGGCGCAGCCTGAACTCGCCGCCTTCGCGCTCCACCCAGATTGCTGGCACACCGAGATGGCGCGACGTCTCATAGGCCGGGATCAGGCCGCCGATCGCCGGGCCGACGACGTAGTCGATCTTGCCCGGCACCGCCTTGCGGATCTTTTCGGCCAGCGCCTTGCAAAGCCGCTCGGTCTTGTCGGCGTGCATGAAGACGCGCGCCTTCTGCAGGAAGACCGGGCTGCGCAGACCCGACGTCAGGATGAAATGTCCCTCCAGAACAGCGCCTGCCTCGCGGAAAATGGCCAGAACTTCATCGGTATTCATAACTCACCCCATGTCCATGGTGAATGGTGAATGGTGAATGGTGAATGGTGAATGGTAGTGAGAACGCCTTCTTTCACTATTCACTATTCACTATTCACTATTCACTATTCACTATTCACCCATTCACACGCCGCGCATCGCTGACGCTCGAATTATCCTTGAGCTGCGACAGCAGCCGGTTGAGGTGCTTCAGATCCCAGACTTCGAGATCGATCAGCATTTCGGTGAAGTCGGGCGCGGTGCGCACCATCGACAGCGTATGAATGTTGGCGTCGTTGGAGGCAACGACCTGGGCGATGTCGGCGAGCGAGCCCGGCGCGTTGATGGCGGTGACCGAGACGCGCGCCGGAAAGCGCTCCTTGGTCTGCTCGTCAATGTCCCAGCGCACGTCGATCCAGCGCTCCGGCTGGTCGTCGAAGGCCTGCAGCGCCGGCGACTGGATGGGATAGATGGTGATGCCGGTGCCCGGCTGGACGATGCCGACGATGCGGTCGCCAGGCACGGCCCCTTCCGGCGCGAAACGCACCGGCAGGTCGCCGCGCACGCCGCGGATCGGCACCGCGCCATCGCGCGGCTGGTCCTTGTCCTTGCGCGCGGCTCGGGTGCCGGGCATCTGGAACAGCATGCCGGCGGCGTTGCGGATCTTCGACCAGCCCTCCTCGCGCTGCTTGGGGGCGCTGACAGTGACACGCTCGTCCTTGTAGTCTGGGAAGACCGCCTTCATGACGTCGGTCGAGGCAAGTTCGCCGCGCCCGACCGAGGCCAGGACATCCTCGATGTCCTTGCGCGCCAGCCGGTGCAGCACCGGCTTCAGGCTTTCCTTGGTGAAAGTCTTGCCGGCGCGCTCGAAGGCGCGCTCGAGAATGCGGGCACCAAGACCTGAATATTGCTTGCGAATGGCGTTCTTGGTGGCGCGGCGGATGGCTGAACGCGCCTTGCCGGTGACCACCACCGACTCCCACGCCGCCGGCGGCACTTGCGCCTTGGAGCGGATGATCTCGACCTCGTCGCCGTTCTTAAGTTCCGTCATCAGCGGCATGATGCGGCCGTTGACCTTGGCGCCGACGCAGGTGTCGCCGACATCGGTGTGCACGGCATAGGCGAAGTCGATGGGCGTGGCGCCGCGCGGCAGAGCGATCAGCATGCCCTTGGGCGTGAAGCAGAATACCTGGTCCTGGAACAGCTCCAGCTTGGTATTTTCGAGGAAGTCTTCCGGGTTGTCGCCTTCTGCCAGTTGCTCGATGGTGCGCCGCAGCCAGGCATAGGCGTTGGTCTCCTTCGAGATCGCATGGGCGGCGCCGTTCGTCTTGCCGCCGGTGTCCTTGTAGATCGAATGGGCGGCGACGCCATATTCGGCGATCTTGTTCATCTCGCGGGTACGGATCTGCAGTTCGACGCGCTGGCGCGAGGGGCCGACAATGGTGGTGTGGATCGAACGGTAGTCGTTCTGCTTGGGCGTCGAGATGTAATCCTTGAAGCGGCCAGGCACCATCGACCATGTGGTGTGGATGGCGCCGAGCGCGCGGTAACAGTCTTCGACGCTGTCGAGGACGACGCGGAAGCCGAAGATGTCCGAGAGCTGCTCGAAGGACAGCGCCTTGGCCTCCATCTTGCGGAACACCGACCACGGCTTCTTCTGCCGGCTCTTCACGCCGGCGTTGATGGCATGCTTTTCGAACAGCGCCGACAGCGCCTTTTCGATGTCGGTCAGCACGCCCTTGTTGCGCTCGAATATCTCGGCAAGCCGCGCGGTGACGGCGCGATAGGCTTCCGGATTGATGAAGCGGAAGGCGATCTCTTCCAGTTCCTCGCGCATGCCTTGCATGCCCATGCGCCCGGCGAGCGGCGCATAGATGTCCATCGTCTCCTCGGCGATGCGCAGGCGCTTGGCCTCGGGCATGTGGTCGAGGGTGCGCATGTTGTGCAGACGGTCGGCGAGCTTGACCAGCAGAACGCGGACATCCTCCGAGATGGCCAGCAACAGCTTGCGCAGGTTTTCCGCCTGCTCGGCCTTCTTGGAGACGAGATCGAGCTTCTTCAGCTTGGTCAGGCCTTCGACCAGCTTGCCCATTTCGGGGCCGAACAGATCGTCGATCTCGGCCCGCGTCGCGGTGGTGTCCTCGATCGTGTCATGCAGCAAGGCGACGGCGATCGTCGCCTCGTCCATGTGCATTTCGGTGAGGATGGCGGCGACTTCGAGCGGATGCGAGAAATAGGGATCGCCGGAAGCGCGCTTCTGGTGGCCATGCTTCTGCATGGCGTAGACATAGGCCTTGTTGAGCAACGCCTCGTTGACGTCAGGCTTGTAGCGCGCAACGCGCTCGACAAGCTCATACTGACGCATCATGGGCGGGTTCTCACGGTGCTGAAATGATTGATGCGCCGCACTGATGTACGGCGCATCTCATAGATAGCCACGAAACTCACGGGACGGAAGTGCCGGAACCATATTCCCGGCAGGTCCAGGGCAGCGATTAGTAGTCGTCGCTCTTTTCCGGGGGAACCAGGCCCTCGATGCCGGCCAAAAGGTCTTCCTCGGTCATGCGATCGAAGGTGACGTTTTCTTCGGCGTCGTCGGCGTCGGTAGCTGCAACTGCGTTGCCGGTCTGGTCGGCGATCGCCTCGCCGTCGGCCTCGGGCTCGTCGACCTCGACATGCTTCTGCAGCGAGTGGATCAGATCTTCCTTGAGGTCGTCGGGCGACAGCGTCTCGTCGGCGATCTCGCGCAGCGCTACGACCGGGTTCTTGTCGTTGTCGCGGGGCACGGTGATCGGCGCGCCCTGGCTGATCTGGCGGGCACGGTGGCCGGCGAGCAGCACGAGCTCGAAGCGGTTGTCGACCTTGTCGATGCAGTCTTCAACGGTTACGCGGGCCATTGATTGCCCCTTTCATGCCTGGATTTGATGGAAAACAGGCGCGGTCCATAACCCGAACGCCGCCAAAATACAAGCATTATGGCGCCGTGGCCCCATCGGCTGGCGAATGCCAGTCTCTGGCGCCGGTGAATGCCTTGCCGGCAAAGCCCGCCTACCGGCGACGACACGGCTCCGATCACAATTGCTTGCAGTGCGCCCCGGCACCCTTGGATTGCCGTAAAACTGGCGCTATCTCGGTTACGAAAGGTCAGCCGGTTTATTTACGAGCCGACCGATATAACGACCCATTTCGATTAGTCCGCCACCTATTTCGAAAAAGGAATATTGCCATGTTCGACCCCCGTGAAAAAATCGCTCTTTTCATAGACGGCGCCAATCTCTACGCCACCTCGCGCGCACTCGGCTTCGACATAGACTACCGCAAACTGCTGTCCAGCTTCCAGAAGCGCGGCTATTTGCTGCGCGCCTATTACTACACCGCTCTGGTCGAGGATCAGGAATACTCTTCGATCCGCCCTTTGATCGACTGGCTCGACTACAATGGCTTCAAGGTGGTGACCAAGCCGGCCAAGGAATTCACCGACTCGACCGGCCGCCGCAAGATCAAGGGCAATATGGACATCGAACTGACCGTCGATGCGCTCGAACTTGCCGATGTTGTCGATCACTATGTCATCTTCTCCGGCGACGGCGACTTCCGCACACTGGTCGAAGCGCTGCAGCGGCGCGGCCGCAAGGTCTCGATCGTCTCCACCATGGCCTCGCAACCACCGATGATCTCGGACGATCTGCGCCGCCAGGCCGACCATTTCATCGATTTGACCTCGCTGAAGAACGAGGTCGGCCGCGATCCCTCCGAACGGCCGGTGCGCAGGCCCGAGCCGGCCGAAGTCGAAGAGGAAGACTATTGACGGCGGCGGCCTTGGACGCCGCTCCCGAACCCGACCGCGACTGCCCGCTCTGCCCGCGCCTGCATGATTTCATCGCAGACTGGCGGCAGCGCGAGCCGTCGTGGTTCAATGCGCCGGTGCCGACTTTCCTGCCGCCTGATGGCGAGGACGCCGTCGAGCTGCTGATCGTCGGGCTGGCGCCCGGCCTGCGCGGCGCCAACCGCACCGGGCGACCGTTCACCGGCGACTATGCCGGCGACCTGCTCTACTCAACGATGATCGCTCACGGTCTTGCCCGCGGCGAGTTCAAGGCGCGGCCGGATGACGGGCTCGAACTGATCGGCACCGCGATCACCAATGCGGTGCGCTGCGTGCCGCCTGAAAACAAGCCGGTCGGCGCCGAGATCGCCACTTGCCGCAGCTTTCTGGTGCCGACGATTGCACGCTTTCCCAAACTGCGCGCCCTGCTGGCGCTGGGCTCCATCGCCCACCAGTCGACCGTCAGGGCGCTGGGCCAGCGCGTCGCCGCCTATCCGTTCAAGCACGGCGGTCAGTTGCCGGCCGGCGGCGTCACGCTGTTTTCCAGCTATCACTGCTCGCGCTACAACACCAACACTGGGGTGCTGACCGAAGCGATGTTCGTCAAGGTATTCAGCGAGATCGCGTCGTTCCTGCGGAACTAGACGCTGCCTCTCAAAATCCCTCGAGCACGATCTTGCCCTTGGCCTTGCCGGTCTCGATCAGCGCATGGGCGCGCTTCAGATTGGCGGCATTGATTGGGCCGAACGTCTCGCCCAGCGTGGTGCGGATGGTGCCGGCGTCGACAAGGCGCGCCAGTTCGTTGAGATGTTCGCCCTGCGCGGCCATATCGGGCGTTTCATACAGCGAGCGGGTGAACATCGGCTCCCAGTGGACCGAAACGCTCTTGCGACCCAGTCGCGGGTTTCGGGCCGCGATGCGGTGGCGATCACCGTCAGATCGGTCAGCTGGCGCGCGAGCTGGACCGCGATCGACCCGACGCCGCCGGCGCCGCCGACGATCAGGATGGTGTTCGCGGCGCCGATGACTAGCTTCTTCACATCGAGGCGGTCGAACAGCGCCTCAAAGGCGGTGATCGCCGTCGTCGGCAGTGCTGCCGCCTGCGCATAGCCGAGCGAGCCAGACTGGGCTCATCGCCCGCAAGGTCTATGCGCAGATGCCGCCGAAGGTCGAGTACAGCCCGACGCCTCGTGGCCGAAGCCTGGAGCCCGTGATCACCGCGCTGAAGGTCTGGGGCGATGCGAATGTGACGCTGGCGCCGGAGGTTTCCCAGGCCGCTTGAAGCGGAGGCGTGGCAACGGCTTGCGTTGGTCCGGCCCGTCTCACACCGGCAGCAGCGCGTCCGGCTTCACGTCCGATATCGACGCATAGGTGTGCGTTTCCCTGACACCCGGCAGCGGCAGGATCACGCGCTTCAAAAAATCCTGATAGGCGGCCATTTCCGAAATGCGCGCTTTCACCAGATAGTCGAAGCCGCCCACGACCATATGGCACTCCAGCACTTCGGGGGCCTTTGCTACCGCTTCGGCGAAACGGTCGAACACATGCGGCGCCGCCTGGTCGAGCCTGACTTCGATGAAGACAAGCGTGCCACGGCCGATCTTTTGCGGATTGAGCACGGCCCGGACCGCGGTGATGAAACCCTCACGGAAAAGGCGCTTCACGCGCTGGCTGGTGCCGGTCGGCGACAGGCCGACACGGGCGGCGAGATCGAGTGTGGTGCGACGCCCATCCTCCTGCAACAACCGCAGCAGGCTGCGGTCGATGGCATCAAGTTGGTCGGATTCATGATTCACGTTCATGGCTCCTCTATTGTGTGAGATTCACGCCCAGCTCGCGAAAGCAGCCTATTTTGTCGCACCATTCTCAACAATAGGCTGCGCTTTCAACGAGAGCCGTCTGGAGGAGGAATCCTCCGCTGGCAGAATCGAGCGGGACAAGAATGCGCGTGACAGAGGACCGAAACACAAAGCCGGCAATTCTTGCGGGCCTCGCCATGATCGGCATTTACGCCGTGCAGTTCGTCGCAGCCCGCTTTAGCCTGCGGGAGCATCTTACGGCGACGGATGTCGCGACCTTGCGCTTTGTCGGTGCCGGACTGGTCATGCTGCCGGTTGTCTGGCGCGGCGGCCTGTCAGCCAGCAAAGCGTTGGGCTGGCGGCGTGCCTTGACGCTGGCGGCACTGGCCGGACTGCCCTACCCTATCATCATCAATTGGGGACTGACCTATGCGCCGGCAGCGCATGGTGCCGCACTTTGCCCTGCCTCGATCGTGTTCTTCTCATTCGTGCTGTCGCGCATCGCCACGAGGGAGAAAACCTCGCACCAGCGAACCATCGGCGTCGCAGCCATCATCGCCGGGCTGATCCTGTTCATTGCACCCGTGCGCACTGGCGGCGGCATGAAGGATGTCCTCTTCGGCGATCTTCTGTTCGTCGGATCCGGCGCGATGTTTGCCGCCTATGCCGTTCTCGTGCGGCGCTGGCGCGTCGATCCGGTTGCGGCGACCGCAACGGTGGTGCTGCTGTCATGCGTGCCGCTGCCGTTGCTCTATTTCTTTGCCCCAAGCGGCCTCCGCGCGGCATCAGTGGCCGAGATTGCCAGCCAGATCGTCATTCAAGGGTTTTTGGCGGGTGCGGCCGCCATGTTCCTGTACACCTATATCGTCCGGCAGCTGGGGTCGCAGGCGGCATCGCTGTTCATGCCATGCGTGCCGATCGCAACCGTGCTGATCGCGATGACGGTGCTCGGCGAGACGCCGACCGGCGCCCAGTTCGCCGCCGTACTGATCATGGCCGCGGGGATGGCTTTTTCGGCTCTTTCCAGGCCTGTTCCCAAGCCTGCGTAAGACTGCGGATGCCAAACTCAAGGCCAGCTGATTCGTTCAAGGCGATGGAGGCTTTTGCGAAGAGAGCGATGCGGGTGCAGCAAATAGCTCGGCCAGCGTTTGCTGCCCACCCTGCAGGACGTTGAGATCGACATCGCCCTCGATCCCGTCGACGCGGCCCATATTGTGGTACTGCCAGTAGATCCAGTCGTTGCGACCTGGCTCCAGGAGCAACGAGCGACGCCAGAGCGGGCGAACGTCGATTTTCCCGGCATAGGCGTCCTCGGCCTCGTCGGTCAGGTAGATGATCGCCGGCTTGCCGAACGCAGCTTCAACCGGTCCGAGGAAGGCCTGGAGTTCCGCGCTCAGCTGCTCCGGCGACGGGCGTTGCGGGCAGTTGCCGCCGAATTCGATGTCGACGACCGGTGGCAGCAGCGGCTGGTCGTGCGGCACCACCGCGATGAAATTTTTCGCCTGGTCGGCGCCCGGCCGGCAGAAGGTGAAGAAGTGATAGGCGCCGACCGCAAGCCCGGCCGCGCGCGCCTCGCGCAGGTTTTTGGCGAAGGCATCGTCGACATGGTCGCCGCCCTCGGTCGCCTTGATGACCGCGAAGGCGACATCGTCGGCGGCAACGCGCCGCCAGTCGATCTCACCCTGATGATGGGAAACGTCGATACCCCTGACCGGATAGCTGTCACGATCCGGCGAGAACGTCCGGAAATAGAAGATGCCACCTGCGGCGACGATGCCGGGGAAGACCAGACTGGCCGCACCCCAGAGAATGATCCGGTTCTTCAAGCCTTTCCCCATCGTATGTCGCTGGAAACTTGAAAGCCGATGTGGCTTTTCTGGGGCTGTGGCTCGAGGTTCTTAGCCCCGTTCCTTCATGAGCCGGCCCTTTTCGCGCGACCAGTCGCGCTGCTTTTCTGTCTCGCGCTTGTCGTGCAGTTTCTTGCCGCGGCCGACGGCGAGCAGCAGCTTGGCACGGCCCTGGTCGTTGAAGTAGATTTTCAGCGGCACCAGCGTCATGCCTTCGCGGTCGATGCTCTGCGCCAGTTTTGCCATCTCGCGCTTGTTGAGCAGCAGCTTGCGGCGCCGTCTGGGCTCATGGTTGAAGCGGTTGGCCTGCAGGTATTCCGGCAGATAGGAATTGATCAGCCAGATCTCGCCGCCCTCCACCGAGGCGTAGCTGTCCTGGATGTTGGCCTGGCCCTGGCGCAGCGACTTGACCTCGGTGCCGGTCAGCACAAGGCCGGCCTCGACCGTGTCGAGCACCTCATAGGAGAACCGCGCCTTGCGGTTTTCCGCAACGGTCTTGTTGTTGGGATCGGCTTTTCTGACCTGGTTCATGATGCGGAGAGGTGGCGCCTCATCCTTAATTTATCAAGCCGGCGTGTTTCATCGCCGCATCGATCTTCTCGGCGGTCGACGCCTCGATGGTCACCAGCGGCGAGCGCACCACGTTCTCGACCTTGCCAATCTTCGACAGCGCGTATTTGACGCCGCACAGGCCGGGCTCAAGGAAGATCGCCTTGTGCAGCGGCAGCAGACGGTCCTGCAATTCCAGCGCCTTGGCGCTGTCACCGGACAGTGTGGCTTCCTGGAATTCGGCGCACAGCCGCGGCGCGACATTCGACGTCACCGAGATGCAGCCGACGCCGCCATGGGCGTTGAAGCCGAGCGCCGAGGCATCCTCCCCTGAAAGCTGGATGAAATCCTTGCCGCAGGTGGCGCGCTGTTCGGACACGCGCTCGACCTTGCCGGTGGCATCCTTGACGCCGACGATGTTCTTGAAGTCGTGCGCCAGCCTGCCCATCGTCTCCGGCATCATGTCGATCACCGAGCGCGGCGGGATGTTGTAAATGATGATCGGCAGCTTGGTCGCCCTGGCGACGGCAGCGAAATGCTCGTACAAGCCGCGCTGTGTTGGCTTGTTGTAATAAGGCGTGACGACCAGAGCGGCGTCGGCGCCCGCCTGCTCGGCGTACTGCACCAGACCGACCGCTTCAGCGGTGTTGTTGGAGCCGGCGCCGGCGACGACCGGAGCGCGGCCCTTGGCCACATCGATGCAGACCTTGACGACATGGCGATGCTCGTCATGCGACAGCGTCGGCGACTCTCCGGTGGTGCCGACCGGGACGAGGCCCGTCGTGCCCTCGCCAAGTTGCCATTCGACGAAGGCGCGAAAGGCTTTCTCGTCGAAACGTCCGCTCTTTTCGAACGGCGTCACGAGCGCAGTAAGCGAGCCTCTCAGCATGTCGTCCAACTCCTTGGAACTTGTTTGTTTATGCGTGTCATCGTCCCAAAACCGGTTCCCGCTTTTGGGCGACATGCATCGGGCGCCTTCTAGCCGAAAGCGAAGCCGCGCACCATAGTCTCGACACTGTTGCGCGGCAAGCATGCCGATGGTGCCAGCAAGCGCAATTCGAACGGCCTCGATAACCCTTTGTTTACGAGCTCTTCACGACCTAAGTCTAGGCTCTCGGGCACCTGGGCTTGCCATCTAAAGTGCCGCAACAGGGAAAGATCAGGATCATGCCGGCCAGTCGGCCACTCCGCTTCATATTGCTTGGCGCCGTTGCCCTGCTGATAGTGGGAACGGCGGCAAACGAGAGCGTCGACGAGCAGACGACCTCATCGATCCCGATGCCTGACATGCAAGATGGAGCGCAGACCGATGCGCCCTCCGCCAATATCGCCGTGTTGAAAGGCAGTCTCGACGCGTTGGCGACCGGCGATATCGCCGCGGCACGAGCGGTGCGCGAAACATTGCCGGCCAGTTCGCTGGACCGCCATATCCTGGCCTGGGCGATCGCGCTCTATGGCGGCGACCGTGTGCCGAGCAGCGAGATTGCCGATACCGCAAAGATGTTGCCGAATTGGCCGGGCACCATCGCTCTGCGCAAGAACAGCGAGCGCGCGCTTTATCGCGAAAACCCCTCGCCGCAGACCGTGGTGAAAGCCTTTGACGGCAGCCAGCCGCTGACCTTTCAAGGCGTGGTCATCCTTGCCCGTTCTTATGTAGCTCTTGGCAACACCAAGGCTGCGCTTTCCGTGCTGTCGCCATTCTGGCGCACCGAGAAGCTGGAAGCCAGGGACGAGGCGGCCGTCAGCAAGGAGTTTGGCGCCATCATTCCGGCTGCCGACCATCGTTTCCGCATGGAACGGATGTTTTATGCCGACCGGGAGAATTCGGCACTGCGGGTCGCAGCACTTGCCGGCGGGCAACCGCTGGCCGATGCCTGGGCCGCCGCCTCGCGTGGCGACAAGAACGCGGCCAAGCTGTTGAAAGCGGTGCCTGCCGCGCAGCAATCGGCCGGCTATTTCTTCGCGCAAGCCGAATATCTGCGCAAGCAGCGGAAGTTTGCGGACGCCGCCGCGGTGATGATGAAAGCGCCAACGAGCCGCGACGCGCTGGTCGATCCCGATGCCTGGTGGGTCGAGCGCCGCGTGCTGTCGCGCGCACTGGTCGACCAGGGCGACTGGAAGACCGCCTACAAGATCGTTGCCGCGCATGCCGCCGAAAGCCCCGCCAGCGCCGCCGAGGCCGAATTCCACGCCGGCTGGTATGCGTTGCGCGGCCTCAACGATCCTGCGACGGCCTCGACCCATTTTGCCCGCATCGCCGATCTCGCGCAGGGACCGATGTCGCTGTCACGCGCCTATTACTGGCTTGGCCGCGCGGCGGAAGTCGGCGGTCCCGGCAATGCGAAGGATTATTTCACCAAGGCGGCAGCCTATGGCACCACTTTCTACGGGCAGTTGGCGGCGGAACGGGTTGGCTTGCGCACGCTGAACATCGTCTATCCCGAGCCAAGCACTGCCGACCGCCAAAGCTTTGACGGCCGCGAAGCCGTCAGCGCCATCAAGCGGCTGCAGGAGGCGGGCTACGACCGCTATGCCGAGACGCTTTACCGCGACCTCGCCGGGCAGTTGACCAGCCCCGGCGAGCTGGCGCTGCTTGCGGTGCTGGCGGAAAAGCAGGGCAATCATTTCATGGCGCTGAAGATCGGCAAGATCGCCGGCGCGCGCGGCATCGATGTCGGCGCGCTGTCGCATCCGCTGGGCGTCATTCCCGACACCGCCGACATATCCGGCTCGGGCAAGGCGCTGGCCTATGCGATCGCCCGCCAGGAAAGCGAATTCAATGTCGGCGCCGTCTCCAGCGCCGGCGCGCGCGGCCTGCTGCAGCTGATGCCGGGCACCGCCAAGCAATTGGCGAAGAAGGCAGGACTGAGCTTTTCCCAGGATCGGCTGACCAGCGATGCCGGCTACAATGCGACGTTGGGGGCTGCCTTCCTCGGCGAGCAGCTCGACCGCTTCGGCGGCTCCTATGTGCTGACCTTCGCCGGCTACAATGCCGGCCCCAACCGCGCCAGCCAATGGGTAGCCAAGTACGGCGACCCGCGCGGCAAGGGCATCGACGCCGTCGTCGACTGGATCGAGCGGATTCCCTACACCGAAACAAGAAGTTACGTGCAGCGCGTGATGGAGAATTACGAGGTCTACAAGATGCGTATTTCGGGGAAGTACGACATCGTTGGGGATTTGGTGAACGGGCGGGGTTGAGGCGGCAGAGCTGTCGCCATGGGCAGACGTTGGCGATCATTCGCGCCCCCTTCTGGCCTGCCGGCCATCTCCCCCACGAGTGGGGAGATCAGCTGTCGTTGCCGATTTCGCCAATCTCCAACGTCGAAGGAAGGGCGTAGCGCCTGAACCGCCAATCTCCCCCCTCGTGGGGGAGATGTCCGGCAGGACAGAGGGGGGCGCTGTCCCTCCGACATTTCCAAGAGTGTCAGCTTGCCGACAACCCTCGATTTGACCGCTCCCACCCTCGCCTGTAGCAGACGGAGACAATCCGGCCAGGGAGTCCTTTCAATATGTCGAGCACCGACGGCTTTTCCGATTTCTTCTACACAGCGCCGGACGGCCTCAGACTTCACGCTCGCATCTACGGTGAGACAAACTCGGGAAACTGGCCGGTGGTCTGCCTGCCCGGCCTGACCCGCAACGCGCGCGACTTTCATGAGTTGGCGCTTTATTTGTCACAGCGGGCCGACAATCCGCGCAAGGTCATCGCCTTCGACTACCGTGGCCGCGGCCAGTCCGCTTACGACCCTGATATCGGCCACTACACTATCGGCATCGAGGCCGGCGATGTCCTCGCCGGGCTGGCTGCCCTGGACGTCGAGGAAGCGGCCTTCATCGGCACATCGCGTGGCGGACTGATCATCCACGTGCTCGGCGCGCTGCGGCCAGCCATACTGAAAGCCATAGTGCTGAACGACATCGGACCCGTGATCGAGGCCGCGGGGCTGGCCCATATCCAAACCTGTCTCGACCCGGCACCGAAACCGAAGAGCCGCCATGAGGCGATCGATGCGCAACGCGTCGCGCACGGCGCGGATTTTCCCGCTCTGACCGCGGCGGATTGGGAGCGGATGGTGTCGGCCCTCTACCGCGAGACGGACGAAGGCCTCCTGTTGCCGGATTTCGACCCCCAACTGGTCGAGACGGTGGCGGGCCTCGACCTCAGCAAGCCGTTGCCGGATCTGTGGCCACAGTTCGAGGCGCTGGCGGCGATACCTTTGCTTGCCATTCGCGGCGCCAACTCGAAACTCTTGTCGGCCGACACACTCGACGAGATGCAAAAGCGTCATCCCGGCATGGAAGCGACCACCGTCGAGGGCCAAGGCCATGCCCCCTTCCTGGAGACAGGCAACCTGCCGGGCGCTATCGCGGCCTTCCTTGATGGAGTACTAAATACGGCCCAGGATAAGTAAACCTCAAGATCAAATATGATCCTGGGGTTGCCATGGCAGTATATGAAAGCCTTGGGTAACTATTTGGCTTTCGAGCTTTTCCGGGGCGTCTTGGGTGCCTTCGCCGCTGCCGTTTTGCTCTTTTGGGCAGGCGTTGGCACTGAGGCCGTGGTCAGCGGCGATGCGAAGGCGGAGTTTTTTCCATCACCGGACAGCCCTTCGCCGCGGGGCGTTTCCAGCACGACGACGCAGCCGTCGAGATCGTTGGTGGCCAGATGCGCATAGCGCATGGTCATCGAAAGCGTCTGGTGGCCGAGCCACATCTGCACGCGCCGGATGTCGATGCCGCCCTGGACCAGACGTGAGGCGCAGGTGTGACGCAAGATGTGCGGCACCACCTGGTCGTCGGCGCCGAGGCCGACCTCGGCCTTGGCATCGTTCCAGATGGCGCGAAACTGCGCCTGGCTGAGTTTGGTGAACGGACCTTTGGGCCGGCGGCCCTCTGAGGGCGGCAGTTTGATCACCTCTTTGACCCGCTCGGTCATCGGGATGGTGCGGCTGCGGCCGGATTTGGTGATCCAGAACGAGACGCGGTGTTCCTGGATGTCGTTCCAGATCAGTCCGAGCGCCTCGCCGAGACGGCATCCGGTGTCCACGAGAAAGCATGAAAGACGGTAGGCATCCTCGCTGCGGGTCCTGATGGCGGCGAACAGCCTTGCTTCTTCGTCCCTTTCGAGGAAACGTATCCGTCCCGCCCGCTCCTTCTGGCGGCGGAACTCGGGCAGGCTGTGGATATCCCCCATCTTGTAAGCCTTGCGCAGCAGTTTGCTGAGGGCAGCCATCTTTCGATTGATGGTTGCGTTGCTGTTGCCGCGCTGGCGCAAGGTGCCGATAAGGTTGTCAAGGGTGCTCTGGTCGAAGGCGCTGAACCGTTCTCCGAGGAGAATCTCGTCTATTTCGCCGATGAAGGAGCTGACATTGTACTTATGTCGCCCATCATCCCAGAGTATGTCTCGGTACGCTGAAAAAAGCTCTCCGACCCGGTGCGACTTTACTTCTCTGATCTTGTTGTAGCTGTATTTTATCTTCGCATTTTGAGAAGAGAACATTGAGAAATGTTCGGAGGGGTCGCCCTCTTGTATCGCTTCGATGGTCATAAATTGCCACACCCCCGAGTGGATAGAGTCAGACCTACCCGCTTGGAAGCGTCCTTTCAAGAGATTTAATCACGCAGTTGTGAATTCATCCACCATCAGCGGATCCCACGAACTCACCCTACGGACTGTTCAGCTGCCGATTCCCCCTGTTCCTTCTGCTTGTCTTGACCCAGTCACGAAACAAAACAGCCCGGGCGTTGAATCGCCCGGGCTGGTATTCACCTGTTTAAAGCTAGCCCTTAGAACGAGCGCTGGAAGCGGAGCATGCCGCCAATGGCGTCGTCATCGCGGGCATCGGTCCAATCGGAGTCGCCAACGTTGATGTAGTCGACTTCGGCCGTGACCGTGAAGCCGGGGACGACGTCATAGGCGATGTTCGCCGCGGCGCCGAAGTTCTTGTCCTCGTCATACGAAAGCTGGACGTTGAACGAGGTCTTCTCGTTGATGGTGTAGGTGCCACCACCCCAGACTGCCCAGTTGCCGCCCCACTGCTTGTAGAAGCCGCGGCCGCCGGCCGGGATTGCCCAGGTCGGATCCGACAGATTGTCGTCGGTGCCGTAGCCGCCAATGATGAACAGCGACAGGTTCTGCATCGGGGTGACGTCCAAACGCACCTTGCCGGCTACTTCTTCATAGTTGCTGTCGTAAGCAATGACGCCGGTGATGGCGCCCCAGCCCTGCGTATACTTCAGACCGCCGACGACATGCGGAACATAGCTGTCGATGGTGCCGACGACGCCAGCGCCTTCTTCGAGCGAGAGGACGGCGGAGAAGCCGTTGCCCGCATCGAAATAGTACTGGATGACGTTGGTGTCGAAGCCGCCGTAGGGGACCAGCGTATCCTGGATGACGTTGCCGGCATAGCCGATGAACGTATTGAAGGCCGATTCGTCCTTACCAACGCGCAAGCCACCGAGCTGGATCCAGGCGAAGTTCAGCGAAACGCTCTTCATGCCGGCCGGATTGCTATCGAAAGCGGTTTCATCGACGAGGGGTGTGGCCGGATCATCAGCGATGTTGGTGGCGTACCGATTGTTGTTGCCGAAGTTGAAGCGGGTCTCGGTGTAGGTCTTCAAGGTGCCAAGTTCGGTTTCCTGGCCGGTCCAGGTCTTGAAGGTGGCGCGGGCATTCTTGTACCAGGTGTCCTGCGCGTCACCATCTTCGTGGTCGAGCGACTCCGCACCCGTGAATGCGCCGACGTCGCCGGCGCCGATATCGTAGCGGACATAGCCGCCGATGCGCAGGCAGGTTTCGGTGCCGGGAATGTAGAAGTAGCCCGAGCCGTAAACGTCGCAAATCTTGACGTATTCAGCCGGTTCCGGCTCGGCGACGACGACGGCGTCGGCGGCGCGCGCACCGGAAACTGCGATCAGGGCCGCAGCGGAGCCGAGGAGAAGGCTCTTAATGTTCATTTTCTGACCTCCAGTCAGAATCGAACAAGACAGTGAAGCCGGCGACAGGCGTTTTCGCTGTAATCAGTTGTTTTTGTTGAGGTCTATTGAAAAATGGAACTTTGCTGCGGGTGATGCGGCCATCACCACAGGCGCTTGTTTGCGGAAGCATGCCCTGAACCGGATTTGAGATAGCGCTCGAATGAAGCTGCCTTGCCCTGGTTCGAAAAGGCCATATAGGTGACGATCCGCCACGGCAGAAACTTGGATGTATGGCTGGATTTCCCCGCATTGTGCTCGACAAGCCGTCGTTTCAGGTCCGTCGTTATGCCGATATAGCGTTCGCGTTCGGCAGCCGCACTCTCCAGAAGATACACATACCACATGAGCTGCTCTCCTTTGCCGGGCGTCGAAGGGCATCCTCTCCGCCATCCTGCTTCGCGCTGAGGTGGGCTTGTCCTGCGAAGCTCGAAGAGCGAAGCAGGACTGCCAATCGAATTTTGCAAGGGATTGTCTGGGCTTACGCTGTGCGGCACGTAGCACACCACACGGTCCGGCCCTTCTACGCCAAGGCTTCGGAGGGCATCCTCTCCGCCATCCTGCTTCGCGCTGAGGGTTGGGCTTGTCCTGCGAAGCTCGAAGAGCGAAGCAGGATGGCGGAGAGGATGGGATTCGAACCCACGAGAAGCTTTTGACCTCTACTCCCTTAGCAGGGGAGCGCCTTCGACCACTCGGCCACCTCTCCGTTGCGCCGCTGGATAGAGAAAAGCGCCGGCACAATCAACAAGCCGGCGCGATAATCGTTGAAAAATCCGCATTCGGCCGCAGCGGCGCCTTTTGCATGCGGCGATTCTACGGCAGTTCCCTGGCTGGCGAGTCGGCGACATGGCCGCAATTCTGGCCGGCCATCGCCGGATTCGGCCGCATTGCGCGGCGCTGGATAAGGCTTGCGGGCCCTTCGATAGTTAATGAGAGCTTTCTGACTGAGGCCAAATCGTGTCATTTGTGCAACAACGCATGGGGATAGCGCCCGCATAGCCCTTTCGCCGGTACGATCGTGGTTGAACGCCGCCGCCTCATGGGTAATGTCGATTTCGAAGGAGCGGCGCGGTGCGCATCTTTTTCGGTAGTGGGGATGGGGCAGGGAACGCTGTCCTTCAGCAAAGAATACCCAGACCCGTTTTTTAACTTTTGACTGGAGGTCAGAAAATGAACATTAAGAGCCTTCTCCTCGGCTCCGCTGCGGCCCTGATCGCAGTTTCCGGTGCGCGTGCCGCCGACGCCGTCGTCGTCGCCGAGCCGGAACCGGCTGAATACGTCAAGATTTGCGACGTCTACGGCGCCGGCTACTTCTACATTCCCGGCACCGAAACCTGCCTGCGCATCGGCGGCTATGTCCGTTACGACATCGGTGCCGGCGACGTGGGTTCGTTCGATGGTGCGAGGTCCTTCGACCATAAGGATGGCGACGAGCAGGATACCTTCTACAAGAACGCCCGTTTCACGCTGAAGACCTGGACCGGCCAGGAAACCGAACTCGGCACCTTGAAGACCTACACCGAGACCCGCTTCAACTTCGGCAACCGCAACGGCTACCCCTCGGCAGACGATCCGACGACCGAAGCAGACGAGTTCAACTCCAACCCTGCCGGCAACAAGAACGTTTCGCTGAACTTCGCCTGGATCCAGCTCGGTGGCCTGCGCGTCGGTAAGGACGAATCGGCCTTCGACACGTTCATCGGCTACGCCGGCAACGTCCTCCAGGATACGCTCGTTCCCTACGGCGATTTCGATACCAACGTCGTCCAGTACTACTTCGATGCGGGCAACGGCTTCTCGGCCGTGGTCTCTCTCGAAGAAGGCTCCGGAACCGTTGGCACCATCGACAGCTACGTTCCGCATGTCGTCGGCGGCGTGAAGTACACGCAGGGCTGGGGCGCCATCACCGGCGTCGTCGCTTATGACAGCAACTACGAAGAAGTCGCCGGCAAAGTTCGTTTGGACATCACCCCGATGCAGAACCTGTCGCTCTTCATCATGGGCGGCTACGGCACCGACGACAATTTGACGGACTCGAGCTATGCGATCGACGCTGGCGGCCGCGGCTTCTACAAGCAGTGGGGCGGCAACTGGGCTTTCTGGGGTGGTGGCACCTACACCATCAACGAGAAGACCTCGTTCAATGCTCAGGTCTCGTATGACGAATGGAAGAACCTCGGCGTCGCTGCGAACATCGCCTACGACGTTGTTCCCGGCTTCACGGTCACGGCCGAAGTCGACTACCTCAACGCAGGCAAGTTCGACGACGCCAACTTCTCCAACTTCACCAACGCCGACAAGAAGAGCAGCATTGGCGGTCTCCTCCGCTTCCAGCGCTCGTTCTAACCGGCAGAGCCTGGCTGAAAATCGAACCCGGCGGGCAACCGCCGGGTTTTTCTTTTTGAAGCATCCGTCGCCATAGTCATTGGCTGCAGTGCTGGCCTTCAAAAGGCTGCCGCCTACCGGCGGTCAGGCCGTAGAGCGTGGCCACCCGCGCCGATTTCATCACGGGCGTCATGGCCACTATTTCCAGCCGCGCCAGAACTTGCGCCGTCCTATCGGGCACGCTAGCAAGAAGGCCCATCTTCTCGTGAGCCTTTGCCATGCGCCAGCGCCCTGCCCTCACGCCGCTTGTCGGCGCGCTTCCCTCGACGGTGCCGTTTGTCGGACCGGAAGCGCAGGAGCGCGAGCGCGGACGTGCTTTTCGCGCCCGCATCGGCGCCAATGAAAGCAGCTTCGGGCCTTCGCCGCGCGTTATCGCCCGTATGGAGCGCGTCGCGCGTGACCAATGGATGTATTGCGATCCCGACAATTACGATCTGAAGCAGGCTGCGGCCCGCCATCTCGGCGTCGGCGCCGAAAACGTCGTGGTCGGCGAAGGCATAGACGGGCTGCTCAGCCTGGTGGCGCGCATGTATGTCGCGCCGGGCGACGCAGTGGTCACCTCGCTCGGCGCCTATCCGACCTTCAACTTCCACATTGCCGGCGTCGGCGGCCGGCTGGTCACGGTGCCTTACGAGAACGACAAGGAAAGCCTGGACGGCCTGCTCAAGGCAGTCATCAAGGAGAAGGCGCCGCTGGTCTATCTCTCCAATCCGGACAATCCGATGGGCAGCTGGTGGGAAGCAGGAGATATCACCCGCTTCGTCGAAGCGTTGCCGGAAACCACCATGCTGGTGCTCGACGAGGCCTATGGCGAATTGGGGCCGGCCTCGGCGCTGCCGCCGATCGATGTCGCGCGGCCCAACGTCATCCGCATGCGCACCTTCTCCAAGGCATACGGGCTGGCCGGCATACGCTGCGGCTACGCGGTGGCCGAGGCTGAGGTGATCCGCGATTTCGAGAAGATCCGCAACCATTACGGCGTCAGCCGCATGGCGCAGATCGCCGGCGTCGAGGCGCTGGCCGACCAGGACTGGCTGCACAGCGTGGTGGCGCGAGTTGCTGCCGGCCGCACACGTATAGCCGGGATTGCGGAGACGAACGGGCTGAAGCCGCTGCCATCGGCGACCAATTTCGTCACCATCGACTGCGGCCAGGACGGCGCCTTCGCGCTGAAAGTGCTGCAAAACCTTTTGTCGCGCGACGTTTTCATCCGCAAGCCGATGGCGCCAAGGCTCGAACGTTGCATAAGGGTCAGCGTCGGCCTCGATCATGAACTCGACATCTTTGCCGAGGAACTGCCCGGCGCACTCGCCGCTGCGCGGGGAAACTAGCCCCGCCAATTGCCATCGCAACAGAGCCTGCCGAGGCCGCCAAGGCCAAAACAGAATCAGCCGCGACCCCGACTCCGTCGATCCAGCAGCAATCCGACACTCAAGCCTGTTGCTTTCGTCCGATTCCGCGCCAGTTTCTGTGCATGGGAGGCAACGATGGATAACCGGCAAAGGGCAGTGCAGGCGCGTGTGCATGGCAAGGTGCAAGGCGTCGGCTACCGGATGTGGGCGCGAGGCGAAGCGACAGGGCTTGGCCTCGTAGGTTGGGTACGCAATGAACGAGACGGCACCGTGACGGCCTGGATTGCCGGTGCCGATGCTGCGGTTTCCACAATGATCGAACAGCTCCGGCAAGAGCCAAGGGGAGCTTCGGTTTCGAAGGTGGAGACCGAGGAATTCGAACTCCTCGACGCGCCCATCGACTTTCGGATCATCGTCTAGACGGAACCACTTTATTGCCGCTTGAATTAATTGAACGTTCGTTTTATTACTAGGTATCGGGAGACGTTCATGGCACGCACAACGGGATCCGACGGCGAAAAAACTGAAGCGGCCGTCCGGGAGGCTGCGGTCAGCCTGATCGCCCGCTTCGGCTACGAGGCAATGTCGATGCGGCAGCTTGCCGCCGAGGTCGGCGTCCAGGCCGCCGCGCTCTACCGCTATTTTCCGACCAAGGAAGACCTGCTGTTCACGCTGATGCGCGAACATATGGAAGGGCTGATCGAAGCGTGGGACGCCGCACGCCCCGACGCTGCCGATCCGGCAACGCGGCTTGCCGCCTATGTCGAAAACCACATCGCTTTCCACATCGAGCGCCGCCACTCCACCCATGTCTCGAACATGGAATTGCGCAGCCTGTCGCATGACCGGCTGACGCAGATACTGCGCATGCGCACCGCCTATGAGAAGGAGTTGCGCGCCATCCTGCGCGACGGCGCGGAGGCCGGCGCCTTCAGTGTCGATGACACGGGGCTCACTGCCATGGCCCTGATCCAGATGATGACCGGCGTCATCGTCTGGTTCCGGCCGGGCGAGCGGCTGTCGATGGCTAAAGTCACGGCGACATATCTTTCAATGACAATGCGCCTGGTTGGCGCGAAGATCGAAATCGGGGAGGAACGGCATGTACACGAACACACTCAGCTTCGGGCATGACGAGGACATCGAGGCGCTGCGCGATCTGGTGCGCCGCTTTGCCCAGGAGAAAATAGCGCCGATCGCTGCCGAGATCGACCGCAGCAATCAATTCCCCACGCATCTGTGGAAAGAGCTCGGCGCGCTCGGCCTTCTCGGCATCACCGCCGATCCCGATTTCGGCGGCAGCGGCATGGGCTATCTTGCCCACGTCATTGCGGTGGAAGAGATTTCGCGCGCCTCGGCCTCGGTTGGTCTCTCCTACGGCGCCCATTCGAACCTCTGCGTCAACCAGATCAACCGCTGGGCGACGCCGGCGCAGAAGGAGAAATTCCTGCCGGCATTGTGCTCGGGCGAAAGGGCAGGTGCGCTGGCCATGTCGGAATCGGGCGCCGGCTCCGACGTCGTCTCGCTCAAGCTGCGCGCCGAAAAGCGCAACGACCGCTATGTGCTCAACGGCTCGAAAATGTGGATCACCAACGGCCCCGACGCCGAAACGCTGGTGGTCTACGCCAAGACCGATCCGGAGCGGAAATCGCGCGGCATCACCGCCTTCATCGTCGAAAAGACCATGGCCGGCTTCTCGGCATCGCCAAAGCTCGACAAGCTCGGCATGCGCGGCTCCAACACCGGCGAACTGGTGTTCGACAATGTCGAGGTGCCCTATGACAATGTGCTGCATGAGGAGGGCCGCGGCGTCGAGGTCCTGATGTCGGGCCTCGACTACGAGCGCACCGTGCTCGCCGGCGGCCCGCTCGGGCTCATGGCGGCCTGTCTCGACGTGGCGATCCCCTATGTGCATGAGCGCAAGCAGTTCGGCCAGCCGATCGGCGAGTTCCAGCTCGTGCAGGGTAAACTTGCCGATATGTATTCGACGACGAATGCCGCGCGCGCTTACGTTTATGCTGTCGCGGCTGCCTGCGATCGCGGCCAGACGACACGCAAGGATGCCGCCGGCTGCGTGCTGTTTGCCGCCGAAAAAGCGACGCTGATGGCGCTCGACGCCATCCAGCTGCTTGGCGGCAACGGCTATACCAACGAGTATCCGACCGGCCGGCTGTTGCGCGACGCCAAGCTCTACGAGATCGGCGCCGGGACCAGCGAAATCCGCCGCTGGCTGATCGGGCGCGAGATCATGGCGGAAGGGGTGTGAGCGATTTCAATGCCTGGTTTGCCAAAATACCTTGGAGTATTAGCACGGACTATCGTCGCATTGATCCCATTGTCGGGATTTGCGAATGCCGCCTCTTCAGATATGCCGCAATTTCGAGACGTTGCAGCACTGCGGGTTGAAGTCATTTCCCGCCTGAAGGCTGACAGCCGAGTCAAGCAAGCAATTCCCAACCCCGCCGATCCGGCGCGTCTTGACGTAACCAGGGTCGGTTCTACCGGCAAGGATATTCATCTTCAGGTGGACGTTACGAACCTGCTAGGCCGCATTCGCGACCTGCCGGCGGGAGAGGCGGAAACCGAAATCGAACGTTTTCTAACCACGCTCGTGCTCAGCGATAGCGAAAGCGGCTTCCAGGCCGATCTACTGATTGCCAACATTCGACCGCGCGAACATCTCGACGCTTTCAAAGGCGATGGCACAGAGCCCGACAAAGGACCGGCGTTTGAAACCTTGGCGGGTGACGTCGTGATCCTTTACCAGATCGACAATGAGGACTCGCTCGCCAGCGTCCGGCTTGACGATGTTGGAGACCGCTCACTCGCACAGCTTCGCCAGCTTGCTCTGGAAAACATCAACAAGCAGATTACGAAGGTCAAGCAGGAGCGTATCCTCGACGGGATATCGATCTTCACCGTCGAAGGGGATGAGGCCATCTCACCCGCTCTCCTCCTGACCGAAAAATTCTGGGCCACGCTTGGACCGCAATTCCCCAACGGCGTTTTCATAGCCATTCCAAAACGCGATGCCATCGTCGTTGTAGACAAGCGGCTTCCCAATGCGGTTCAGTTTGCTCGCTCATTTATCGACAAGGTTTTCAAGACCGAACCTGATCTTCTCTCCGAGTACATTTTCGAGCGCCGTGACGGCAAGCTGCAAGTCGTGGCAGAGCAATAGGAACCGATGTGGCCGTACTCCAAACCCAGATCTCGCCCTCCTCCGAAACCTACCTCGCCAATGCCGAGCGCATGCGGGCGCTGGTTGCCGACATTGCGGACAAGGCGGCAACCGTCGAGCGCGGTGGCTCGGAGGAGGCGCGCGAGCGTCATGTTTCGCGCGGCAAGCTGTTGCCGCGCGAGCGGCTGGCGCAGTTGCTCGACACCGGCTCGCCTTTCCTCGAGATCGGCCAGTTCGCGGCATGGTCCATGTATGGCGAGGAGATTTCCTCGGCCGGCCTCATCGCCGGCGTCGGCCGTGTCGAAGGCACCGAGGTGATGGTCGTGGTCAACGACGCCACGGTGAAGGGCGGCACCTATTATCCGCTCACGGTGAAGAAGCATTTGCGCGCACAGGAGATCGCGCTGCAAAACAATCTGCCTTGCGTCTATCTGGTCGACAGCGGCGGCGCCAACCTGCCCAATCAGGACGAGGTGTTTCCCGATCGCGAGCATTTCGGCCGCATCTTCTACAACCAGGCCAACATGTCGGCGGCCGGCATTCCGCAGATCGCCTGCGTCATGGGCTCATGTACTGCGGGCGGCGCCTATGTGCCGGCAATGTCGGACGAGACGATCATGGTGCGCAACCAGGCGACCATTTTTCTCGGCGGCCCGCCGCTGGTGAAGGCGGCTACGGGCGAAGATGTCAGCGCCGAGGAGCTTGGCGGCGCCGACGTGCACACCAGGCTGTCCGGTGTCGCCGACCACTATGCGCTGGACGACGAACATGCGCTGGCCATCTGCCGGCGCATCGTCAAAAACCTCAACCGGCGCAAGACTGTAAGCTTGACCTTACAGAAACCCATGCCGCCGCTTCATGACGCGCAGGAACTCTACGGCATCGTGCCGACGGATCTGCGCCAGCCCTATGATGTGCGCGAGGTGATCGCGCGCGTCGTCGACGGCTCCGAGTTCGACGAGTTCAAGCAGAATTACGGCACCACGCTGGTCACCGGCTTTGCCCATCTTCAGGGCATGCCGGTCGGCATCATCGCCAACAATGGCGTGCTGTTTTCCGAAAGTGCTGTGAAGGGCGCGCATTTCATCGAACTGTGCTGCCAGCGCAAGATCCCGCTGATCTTCCTGCAGAACATCACCGGCTTCATGGTCGGGCGAAAGTACGAGGCCGGCGGCATCGCCAAGGACGGCGCCAAGCTGGTGATGGCGGTTGCCACCGCCAAGGTGCCGAAGGTGACGATGATCATCGGCGGGTCGTTCGGCGCCGGCAATTACGGCATGTGCGGCCGCGCCTACTCGCCGCGCTTCCTGTGGATGTGGCCGAACGCGCGCATTTCGGTGATGGGCGGCGAACAGGCGGCGACCGTGCTGGCGGTGGTCAAGCGCGAGGGCATCGAGCGCAAGGGCGGTGAGTGGAGCGCGGACGAGGAAGCGAAATTCAAGAAGCCGATCCTGATGAAATACGAGCATGAGGGCCACCCGCTCTACTCCTCGGCGCGGCTGTGGGACGACGGCATCATCGATCCGGGGAAAACGCGCGAAGTGCTCGCGCTCAGCCTTTCGGCCGCGCTCAACGCCGACATCGAAGAAACGAAGTTCGGCGTGTTCAGGATGTAGATGAGCAAGTTCGGCGAACGGATACATGTCCACACCGGCGACATCACCAGGCTTGCGGTCGATGCCATCGTCAACGCCGCCAATTCCTCGCTGCTGGGCGGCGGCGGCGTCGACGGCGCCATTCACCGCGCCGCAGGCCCGGAGCTCGAATTCGAATGCCGGATGCTGAACGGCTGCAAGGTCGGCGAAGCAAAGCTTACCAAGGGCTATCACCTGCCGGCACGTTACATCATCCACACGGTCGGACCTGTCTGGCAAGGCGGCGGCAAAGGCGAAGCCGGGCTGCTCGCCTCCTGCTATATCAGGTCGCTCGAAATCGCCGCCGCCAGGGATTGCCGGACCGTGGCATTTCCGGCGATCTCCACCGGCATCTACCGTTATCCGAAAAATGAGGCGACGCAGATTGCCGTTGGCATCGCAGGTACCTTCGTCGGACAGAACTCAACGCCCGAAACAGTTATTTTCTGCTGCTTCGACGAGCCAACAGCTCAACTATACCGACAAGCCGTTGCTGCCATTGAAGGATGCTAGTCTGCATGGATAAGATGGTTCATCCACCTACGCAAAAGAAATTTTCGGTGAGCAGGCTGGCGGCACTGGAGAATAGACGCTATTGTTCATCCCGCATTGGGCAACGGGGATGGGGTAAAGATGAGGCCGAAATATTCGGGAAAAACGACTGCGCCGGTACTTGCAGTCTTGCTTATATTTGCGGTACCCGGCGTTGGCGCCGCGGCATCGCTGGCGGGAAGCAAAGGCGACATCCATTTCTATCCGTATTTGCCGAAAAGCCCGAAAGACCAGTGCACCATGGCTTACAACGCCTATGTGGCCGCCGGCGGCCATTCGGCCTATGCGACCACGCCCTATGCCCGGATCCGTTCGTTGTACATCATCTGCGGCTCGGGCTTGAATGCACCGTCACAGAAGGCTGCCGAAGAACGGGCGATGAAATCCTGCGAGTCCGCCCGCAGCCATTACAAGGTCATTACAGGGGCGGGCTGCGAAGTTGCGGCATCGAAGTAGGCCGACAAGCATCGGCTTGGGCATTTTTCAAATGGGCGGCGCAAGATGAAATCGACACGCATCAAACGAATTACTGTATCGATGCTTGCCGGCCTGCTCGTATTTACGGCACCCGGTATCGGAGCGGCTGGATCGCTGGCGGGCAGCAAGGGAGACACCCGATTCTGGCCTCCGTTGTCACTGAATCCAAAGGAGCCCTGCACGAAGTCGTACAACGCCTATGTCGCGGCGAGTGGCCACTCGGCCTACGCGACCACATTCTACTCGCGCGTCGACGATCTTTACATCATCTGCGGTGCGCGGCTGAACGCGCCATCTCAGAAGGCCGCGGAAGAGTTGGCGTTGCGAAGCTGTCAGGTTGGCCTGAAAAAGTGGAAGGTTCAGACCGCGAGCGGCGGCTGCAAAATCGCGGCTTCGAAATAGGCTCATTCCTGCCAGACCGGCGCCGCCCGAGACAAACCCGGGAGGCTCCATGTTCGCCAAGATCCTGATCGCCAATCGCGGCGAGATCGCCTGCCGGGTGATCCGCACCGCACGTAGGCTCGGTGTGCGCACGGTTGCCGTCTATTCCGACGCGGATTCCGAGGCTCTGCATGTCGAGATGGCCGACGAGGCGGTGCATATCGGTCCCTCGCCCGTCGGCGAAAGCTATCTGCGCGGCGACAGGATTGTTGCGGCGGCGCTGGCGACCGGCGCCGAGGCCATCCATCCCGGCTACGGCTTTCTCTCGGAAAACCCTGATTTCGTCGACCAGGTGGTGGCGGCGGGATTGATTTTCATCGGCCCGTCGGCTGCCTCGGTCCGCGCCATGGGTCTGAAGGACGCGGCCAAGCGGCTGATGGAAAAGGCCGGCGTGCCGGTGGTGCCGGGCTATCATGGCGAGGCGCAGGAGATCGTGCTGCTGGCGTCCAAGGCGCGTGAGATCGGCTATCCCGTGCTGATCAAGGCGCGCGCCGGCGGAGGCGGCAAGGGCATGCGCCGGGTCGAACATCCCGACGATTTCTCCGAGGCGCTGTCGGGCGCACGACGCGAGGCCAAGGCCGCGTTCGGCGACGACCGCGTGCTGGTCGAAAAATATGTCGACAAGCCGCGCCACATCGAGGTCCAGGTGTTCGGCGACAATTTTGGCAATGCCGTGCATCTCTACGAGCGCGACTGCTCCGCGCAGCGCCGCCACCAGAAGGTGATCGAGGAAGCGCCGGCGCCCGGCATGACGCCGGCGCTGCGCGAGGCGATGACGGAAGCGGCGGTCAAGGCCGCCAAGGCGATCAGCTATTCCGGCGCCGGGACCATCGAATTCATCGTCGATGCCTCGCAAGGGCTGAAGGCCGACCGCTTCTGGTTCATGGAAATGAACACCCGCCTGCAGGTCGAGCATCCCGTCTCCGAAATGGTCACCGGCACCGACCTAGTCGAGTGGCAGTTGCGGGTAGCCGCCGGCGAAAAGCTGCCGAAGACGCAGAGCGAAATCACGCTTTCCGGCCACGCCTTCGAGGCGCGTATCTATGCCGAGGACGCGGCGAAAGGGTTTCTGCCGGCGACCGGCACGCTGCATCACCTGGCGTTTCCCGACAACGCGCCCGAAGGCGCCAGCATGCGCATCGAGACCGGCGTGCGGGCCGGCGATGCGATCTCGCCCTTCTACGATCCGATGATCGCCAAGCTGGTTGTCCACGCCAAGGACAGGCAGGCGGCGCTCGATGCGCTCGGGACTGCGTTGTCGCAGACCGAGATTGCCGGCTCGACCGTCAACACCGCCTTTCTCGCGGCACTTGCCGCGAACGCCGATTTTTCGGCCGGCGACGTCGATACCGGCCTGATCGGCAGGCATCAGGAAGCGCTGACCGCGGTCGCCCCGCCGCGCAGCGAGATCGTTGCCGCGGCGGCCCTTGCCGCGGCGGGCGCCGGTGCCTTGCCGTCGAACGATCCGTGGTCGTCGCTTGCCGGCTATGCGCATTTCCACAGCATTGCGCGCCGCACGCGCCTGCGGCATGGCGAGGACGATATACTGGCGCGTGTTTCAGTGCGGCCGGACGGGCGCTTCGAGGTGGCGCTGGACGCGCCCTATGACAGCGTCAATTCGCATGATCTTCGCGCCGCCCCTCGCCTTGCCCGCTGGCCAGGCCACGTCACCGTCTTCGAAGGCGCGGTCGGCTACAGTTTCTTCGTCCCGGATCCGCTGGCGCGCACCGACGAGGCGGCCGCCGCTTCGGGCAGCCTGCGCGCGCCGATGCCGGGCCTGGTCAAGCTGGTGCGCGCGGCAAAGGGCGAAAGGGTGATCAAGGGCCAGCCGCTACTGATCCTGGAAGCGATGAAGATGGAGCACACGATCGCGGCCAGCCATGACGGCGTGATCGCCGAGATCGCCACCGAGGGCGCGCAGGTCACCGACGGAACGGTGCTGGTGCGCTTCGTTGAAGAGGCTGCATAGCCGGCTGGAGGCTTGAATGAAAAATGGCCGGGACAAGCCCGGCCATTGCCATGAGTACGCGGCCGCTTACTGCGCGATCGGTGCGTATTTGCCGTCGTGCCACTGGTTGATGTCGTAGCTGGCGTTCTTCAGATCGCCCTTCTCGTCGAAGGTCACGTCGCCGACCACGGTGCTGAACGGCGTGCCGTTCTTCAGCGCTTCGGCTACCTTGACCGGATCGTCCGTTCCGGCGCGCTTGACGCCCTCTGCAAACGCCTGAACGACGGCGTAGGAGAACAGCGTAAAGCCTTCCGGCACGAAGCCGCCCGCCTTGATCTTGGCGATGGCCTCCTTGGCTTCCGGCTTGGCCTGCGGGTCCGACGGGAAGACGAACAGGGTGCCTTCACCGGCGGGGCCGGCGACCTGCCAGAATTCCGGCGAGGCGATCGAGTCCGGCATGATCAGCTGGAACTTGACGCTCTGCTCGGCCGACTGACGCAGGATAAGCCCGGCTTCCGGGTGATAGCCGCCGAAATAGACAACGTCGGCCTTGAGGTCCTTCAGCTTGGTGACGAGAGCCGAATAATCCTTCTCGCCGGCATTGATGCCTTCATAGTCGATCTCCTTGAGGCCACCGGCATTCATCGTCGCCTTCACGGCATCGGCAACGCCCTGACCGTAGGCGCTCTTGTCATGCAGGATAACGACATTCTTGCCGGCATATTTCTTGGCGATCCACGGGCCGATGAAGGCGCCCTGCGCGTCGTCACGCGTATAGAGACGCATGATCGTCGGCCAGCCGGCCTTGGCGGCGGCATCGGTCAGCTCGGGATTTGAAGAGGCCGGGCTCATCATCAGCGCGCCGGCCTCGGCGTAGACGGCGGAAGCCGGGATGCTCGAACCTGAACAGGCATGGCCGTCAATAAACTTGACGCTGTTGGCAACGATCCGGTTGGCCACCGAAACCGCCTGCTTGGGATCGCACTGGTCGTCCTCGATGTCGAGCTTGATCATCGAGCCGTTGACACCGCCGGCGGCGTTGATCGCATCGGCGGCTGCCGTTGCGCCCTGCTTGAACTGATCGCCGATCGTGGCGAGCTGTCCGGTCATCGGGCCGACCACCGAAATGGTGATGTCATCGGCAAAGGCAACCGGCGCGCTCATCATCAGGCCAAATACGGCCGCGCTCAAAATACCCGTTTTTTTCATGGTGATAGAACTCCTCCCACACTCGCGCAGCCGCTCTGGCCGCGCTTCTTTCCGAAGGCGGGACAATTTCATCCTTCATTGGGCCTGTCTAGGCGCATCGGCGCCGCTCGATTGGGCCTCATCAACGCAAAAAGCCACGCCAGCCTGTTCCGGCCGGTCGTGGCTTTTTGCTCGTAGCAGTCCCCATGCGCCCCCGCGCCACGAAAACCTGCCCGCCGTCCCCATTGTGCACGACTGGACCGTGCCGGCCTGCCGCGTTCTTGTTCTTTCATGGTCGGCCGTCTTGTCGCGGCCTTGTCGTTTCACCGGTTCCGACCGTCTTTGCGGTCTTGATCCCGGGGCTTCCCTGTTTTCGATAATCTGCCTGCGATAATCTGCTCGCGATCTCAGTGCATCGTCATCCATTCGCGGGCTTCGCGCAGCGCCTTGGCGATCTCGACCTTGGACATTGCGGCCGACAGTTCCGAGCGCAGTTCCGCGGCGCGGACCGAGCCCTTGATGGCGGCGATGTTGAACCATTTGTGGGCGGCAACGACATCGGTCTCGCAATCGCGGCCGGTCGCATACATCATGCCCAGTTCGAAAAGAATGTCGGCCTGGGCAGTTGCCCCCATGGCGCCGAAGCCGGCTTCAAGCATTTCAAAACGTGCCATTTTAGTCCCCTGTCTGGCTCCCGAGAGCGGGCCTCTTCTGTCCCCCGGTGTTCCCTGGGGAGCCGCTCTTTCGATGCTTCCGAGAATGAGGCCGAGCCTTGAATCCGTCGTTAAATGGCGTGCTTAATTTGGAGAAAACAAAGCTAAAACAAGAGGTAAACGCGGAAATTCGTTAAGGATACAAAGTCAGCAATCCCGCCGTTTCTCGACCGATTTGACGAAAATTTGCAAGGCGCCGATCAACACTCTGCTAACCACGCGAACCAAAGCCAACGCCTCGATCGTTTATTTCCACGGGCTGCACTCTCCCGACCCCGCATGAAAATTGCGAAACCTTCCGTCGCGGCACGCTTTTGTTTTGCCGGGAGCTGGATTAGCTTACGTTTGCGTAAGGGGCAGAGAGGCGGCTGCCCCATCTAAACCAGGGAGGACAGATATGTTTCGCAAAGTGAGCTTGGCCCTGGCGGCCGCCGTGATGATGGCTGGTGCGGCTTGGGCCGATCCGATCGAAGGCAATTGGAAGACACAAGCCGGCGACACAGCAGTTATCGGCGGCAGCGGTTCATTCTCCATCACCCTGAAGACCGGCAAATATGCCGGGAAGACCATCGGTTCGCTCAAGGCGGCCGGGGCCAACAAATATGCCGGCAACATCACCGATCCGGCAAACGACAAGACCTATTCGGGCAAGGCAACACTGTCGGGCACCTCGCTCAAAATGAGCGGCTGCGTGCTCGGCGGGCTGATCTGCAAGAGCCAGACCTGGCACAAGCTCTGATCTTGCTGCTTTGAGTTGACCAACGGGGCCTTCACAGGCCCCGTTTTCTTTTGCAGGACGGTCCGCGCCATAGCGACGACCGTGCCGTTTGCGGCGGCGCAAACCCGAACCGACGCTCTCTCTAAGACCTCGTCAATCACTTTGAACCGCAGATGAACGTCGGCATCAGCGCCGGTTCAGTCGCATCAGGGCATTTTGATGGCGTGTTCAAGGAGACACTACGCAAATGCTCGCTCGCCGCTTCACCATCGTCTGCCTGTTGATGAGCCTGTTCGGGATGCTCTTCGCCATCCTCGTGGCCGAAGCCGGCCGCCCGGCCCGTTCCTGGGATGCAGCCAGTTCCTGCCAATTCGATTGCATGAACCATTTTCGCCCCTGAGACGACAAAGACATAGATCCAAACAGAAAAGCAAAAGCCATGAACCGCATCGCCATCAACGCCCTCCAGACCCTTCGGCTCCTGCCGCGGGCGGCGCTCGTCCTGGTCGTGCTGTCGGCGCCGGTCCTGGCCATGCCAATGATGCGGGCCAATGCCGACACGACGATCGACGCGCCGGCGACGAAGAAGCATGGCGTCGGCTTTGTCTTGCTGGTCAGTCTGCAGCGCGGGTAAGGTGTGCCGGTATTAAGGTGATGCCGGCCTGCAAGTGGCGGCCTTGGTGCTCACATGCTTCGAGTACGCTCCGCTCCGGTTCTCGAAGCCAACCAGTTTGGTCGCTTCGCGCCCGTCCTCGACTCCGGCTCAGCCTTACCTGAATCTCAGCACACCTTGGGCGTGGACGAATAAATCGACCACTTGGCGGCCACCCTCCCCTCCCAAGTGCGGCCTCAAGTCTCTATATTGAGCCATGGAAAAGCGAATCTACCCACAAGCTATCGAATCGGTCGTCATGCCGGAGCCTTTCGGCAAGCAGAGCTTCGACGACGCCAAAAAGGCCGTGGCCGCCTTGCAGGTGCTCTACGACCGCAACACCAAGTTTCTGCGCGACTCCTTTGCCACGCTTGCCGCCGGCGGCGACGAAAGCAAGCGCTACCGCGCCTTCTACCCGGAGATCGGCGTCACCACCAATTCGTTCACCCAGATCGACTCGCGCCAGGCCTACGGCCACATGCCGACCCCCGGGCATTTCTCGACCACCATCACCCAGCCGGTGCTGTTCGAACGCTATCTCGTAGAGCAGCTTCGCCTGATCATGCGCAATCACGGCGTGCCGGTAACGGTTTCGGAATCGACCACGCCGATCCCGCTGCATTTCGCGTTCCTTGAAGGAACCCATGTCGATGGCGCCGCCGCCGACCGCATCAAACGGCCGATCCGCGACCTGTTCGACGTGCCGGATCTCGACGGCACCGACGACCAGATCGCCAACGGTACCTTCGAGGTCGCGTTCGGCGAACCAAGGCCGCTGGCGCCGTTCACGGCGCAGCGCATCGACTATTCGCTGCACCGCATGACGCACTACACGGCGACCAGCCCGCAGCATTTCCAGAACTTCGTGCTGTTCACCAACTACCAGTTCTACATCGACGAGTTCGTCGCCCGAGCGCGGGCCCAGATGGCTGAAGGCGGCCACGGCTATACCGAATTCGTCGAACCGGGCAATGTCATCACCAAGGCAGGGCAAAACGCGCCCAGCGAAGGCGTGGCGGCGCCGCGCCTGCCTCAGATGCCAGCCTATCATCTGAAGAAGCCGAACCATGGCGGCATCACCATGGTCAACATCGGCGTCGGCCCGTCCAACGCCAAGACGATCACCGACCATGTCGCGGTGCTGCGGCCACATGCATGGCTGATGCTCGGCCATTGCGCCGGCCTGCGCAACACTCAGGCGCTGGGCGACTATGTGCTGGCGCATGCCTATGTCCGGGAAGACCATGTGCTGGACGATGACCTGCCGGTGTGGGTGCCGATACCGCCGCTGGCCGAGATCCAGGTGGCGCTGCAGGAGGCGGTCGCCGAAGTCACCGGACTTTCCGGCTATGATCTCAAGCGCATCATGCGCACCGGCACCGTCGCCACCATCGACAACCGCAACTGGGAACTGCGCGACCAGCGCGGACCGGTGCAGCGGCTGTCGCAGTCGCGCGCCATCGCGCTCGATATGGAATCGGCCACGATCGCCGCCAATGGCTTCCGCTTCCGCGTGCCCTACGGCACGCTGCTTTGCGTCTCCGACAAGCCGCTGCATGGCGAGTTGAAGCTGCCCGGCATGGCGACCGAATTCTACAAGCGGCAAGTGGCGCAGCATCTGACCATCGGCATCAAGGCGATGGAGAAGCTGGCGGAAATGCCGATGGAACGGTTGCATTCGCGCAAGCTGAGAAGCTTTTCGGAGACGGCCTTTCAGTAGACCGGCTTGCCGTAAATGTTTGCCGCGAGGCGTTTCGTCATCTTGATTGGGCCGCATTTCAGCCGATAAAGGCCTGATACCTCGGCAATGTATTACCCGGTCTATGGGCAAAACCCGGTCTGATGGCACGCGTGCGAAAGATGATGGCTTCAATGGCGTTCCTGGCAATGCTCGGCCTCTCGGCCGCGCTTGTAGCCGGGTTCTTTGGCGCACTGCATCCGGCCTTCGATTCCTTCGCCCATTTCCGCATCCATTTTGCCGTGCTGATGGGGCTGATTGCGCTGCCGCTGCTCGCCACCTCGTTTCGCCTGCAGGCGGGCGTGGGCCTGCTGCTGGCCGTGGCCGCCTTCGCCAGCACGTTGAGCGCCTTGCCGCGCCTGTGGCCGGTGCAGGCCGCCAATGACGCCGCGCCCGGCAACGAACCGGTCTACCGGCTGCTGCAGATGAACCTGCGTTTCAACAATCCGACACCCAAGAAGGTTCTTTCGCTGATCGCCAGGACCAACCCAGACGTGATCACGCTCGACGAAGTATCGGCCATGTGGGCGACCGAACTCGGCTATATCCAGAACGCCTATCCCTATCGCATCCTGTGCGCCCATCCCGACGGCGTGTGGGGCGTGGCGCTTTTGTCCCGGCGACCTTTTGCGGCCGGCACCGAGCCGCATTGCGAACCGCGCGGCGCGATGGCGGCCGCCACCATCGATTTCGGCGGCACTCCGGTCGATGTCGCGGCGATCCATTTGAGCTGGCCGTGGCCGAAGGAACAATACTGGCAGATCGGCGAGTTGACCGAGACGCTCACCTCGCTCGGCGAGACGGCGATCATGGCCGGCGACTGCAACGCCGTGCCGTGGAGCGCCGCGGTACGGCGCGTTGCCTCGCTCGGCGGACTGACCGTGATGCCGTCGGCCGGACCGACCTGGATCCACCGGACCCTGCCCGATTTCCTGCGGCGCTATGCGGGCCTGCCGATCGACCAGGTGTTTTCGAAGGGCGGGGTGACCATCCTGTCGTCGACGCAGATGGAAGAGACCGGCTCCGATCATCTGCCGGTGATGGTGGAATTTTCATTGATGCGCGACGAGACCAAGCCGGTCGACGAGGATTCTACCGCGACTGTGTCGCTGATCCAGCCCAGCATGGGCGGCTAGATCGTACGCCACGGGGCTTACGGTTTCACAAGCCTACCAAGGCCTCGATGATGCGCTCGACATGGCCGCCTTCACTGTGCTCGCGCGCGTCGAACGCGATCTGTTTTGCCTCATAGAGCTTGGAAGTGGCTTGCAAGCGCCGCGTGGCTTCGACGCGCGTTTTGTTGCATTGCGGATCGTTGGCAAATTTCAGGCCGCGAACCGACCGCTCGGCAGCCTGCATCATCTGCCCGGCGATACGGCCATGGGTTCCTTCATGAGCGAGAACGCCTGTGAAAAACCGGTTCCAGCGTTTGCGCAGCGCCGGCGTGATGGCCGAGGCGACGCGCGGGTAGGTGTAGGCGATGTTGAGCGTTCCATT
Organism: Mesorhizobium sp. P160187; assembly: GCF_057766425.1. NCBI lineage: Bacteria > Pseudomonadati > Pseudomonadota > Alphaproteobacteria > Hyphomicrobiales > Phyllobacteriaceae > Mesorhizobium > Mesorhizobium sp. P160187. Next base: position 724,241 of record NZ_JBYMDX010000005.1, on the reverse strand, counting down.
GGCCTGGCGCAGGCGGCAGACGCCGTTGACCTGACCCACGTCCAGGCTCCAGTCGGCGGTGTAGCTTGTCTGCGCGATGGCGTGGGTCATGAAACCGTGCTTGGGGCCCCTGCGGTTCATGGCGATAACCAGACCGGCACCTGTCGTGCCGGTGATGTCATAGGTTCGCGTCTTGACGACGGTTTTCACCCCCGCCGACGCCGTCCCGACGACGCCGCAGGCCGCGCTTACGACGGCGACGCAAAACAAGACCAACACGCGCATGCCATTTTCCCCATGGACGCGGCAATGAGACCACAAGCAGACGACGGTTTCAACAATCTTTGGCGCCGAGCGCCTTACATGCCTTGGTAAACCCGGCCATCGCCGCCATTTTTGCTGGTTGAGACGGCCCCGGTCGGTGAGGCTCACATGCCCTGATAGACCGGGCCTTCGCCGCCTTGTGGCGGCACCCAGTTGATGTTCTGGTTGGGATCCTTGATGTCGCAGGTCTTGCAGTGCACGCAGTTCTGCGCGTTGATGACGAAACGCACATCCTTGTCAGACGGATCGGCGGCGGCGTTGCCGTCCTTGTCGACCCATTCGTAAACACCGGCCGGGCAATAGCGGGTCGAAGGCCCGGCAAAGACATCATGCTCGGAACGCTTCTGCAACTCCATGTCGCCGACGATGAGATGCACCGGCTCGTTTTCCTCGTGATTGGTGTTGGACAGGAACACCGAGGACAGGCGGTCGAAGGTCAGCACGCCGTCCGCTTTGGGATAGGCGATCTTCTTGTGCTTGGCCGCAGGCTCAAGCGTGGCATAATCGGCCTTGCCATGTTTCAGCGTGCCGAAGGGCGAGAAGCCGAACAGCGTGTTCAGCCACATGTCGAGACCGCCGAGGCCGACGCCGATAATGGTGCCGAAGCGCGACCAGAGCGGCTTGACGTTGCGGACCTTCTTCAAATCCTTGCCGATATCGGTCGCGCGCCAGGCGTCCTCATAAGAAGACAGCTCGTCATTGGCACGGCCGGCGCCGATCGCTTGCGCGACATGCTCGGCCGCCAGCATGCCGGACAGCACCGCATTGTGCGAACCCTTAATGCGCGGCACGTTGACGAAGCCCGCCGCACACCCCATCAGCACGCCGCCGGGGAAGGAGAGTTTCGGCACCGACTGCCAGCCGCCTTCGGTAATGGCGCGCGCGCCATAGCCGATGCGCTTGGCGCCCTCGAAGGTGCGCGATATCGCCGGATGCGTCTTGAACCGTTGGAATTCCTCGAAGGGCGACAGCCAGGGGTTCTTGTAGTTGAGATGCAGGACGAAGCCGACCGCGACCTGGTTGTCCTCGAGGTGGTAGAGGAAGGAGCCGCCGCCTGTCTTCAGGTCGAGCGGCCAGCCGAAGGAGTGCTGCACCAGGCCCGGCCGGTGGTTCTCGGGCTTGACCTGCCACAGCTCCTTGAGGCCGATGCCGTACTTGCCGGGCTCACGGCCGTCGGACAGTTTGTATTTTGCGATCAGCTGCTTGGACAGCGAACCGCGCGCGCCCTCGCCGATCAGCACGTATTTGCCCATCAGCGCCATGCCCGGCGCAAAGCCCGGGCCATGTGTGCCGTCTTTTTCGACGCCCATGTCGCCGGTGACGACGCCCGTGACCGCGCCGGCATCGTTGTAGACGAGGCTGGCGGCAGCAAAGCCCGGATAGATTTCGACGCCTAGCGCTTCAGCCTTGGTTGCCAGCCAGCGGCAGACATTGCCGAGCGAGACGATGTAGTTGCCGTGATTGTTCATCAGCGGCGGCATCAGTATATTGGGCAGACGGAACGAGCCGGCGGGGCCGAGCACCAGGAAATCGTCGGCCGTAACCGGCGTCTTGAAGGGGTGGCCATCTTCCTCGCGCCAGCCCGGCAACAGGCGGTCGACGCCTATGGGATCGACGACGGCGCCTGACAGAATGTGGGCACCAACCTCGCCGCCCTTTTCCAACACCACGACGGAAAGCTCGGGATTGACCTGCTTGAGACGGATCGCTGCGGCAAGGCCCGCCGGGCCGGCCCCGACGATGACCACGTCGAATTCCATGCTCTCGCGTTCGATCTCGCTCATCAACCCCTCCGCTCTGGCCAACCGTTTCCGGCATTTTGCTGGCTCCTGCGCTGCATAGCGCATCAATCCGCGACAGGAAACCGGCGCTGACGTGACAATGCCGATTTCGACAAAAAGTCGCGGATGACAACTCTGCCGCAAGCGTTTTGCGCGCGGCCGCGCTCAGCGTCCCATATTTTAATTGTTCGACGGCTCTCTTATCGGCCATACTTATTTCCATGCGCACGCCGTCCGGCTATTCATTGACGCGCTTCCCCCTTCCGCCCGGCCGGACCTGCCGAGCGATCCTTCTCGCCCTTTCAATGCTTACGCCGGTTCGCGCTCAGGCCGAGCCGGTGAAGGTGTGGGCGACCGGCGCCTATTCCTTTTCCGACGAGCTTGGCGGTTTCCACATCACCGGCGCCTCGGGCACCGGCACCAAGGAAGATCCGTTGGTCATCTCCGAGGAGCTGAATTCGTCAACGCCGGTGACGCTCACCATCCGCACCACCAAACCGATCCAGCCGTTCAGCACCAACGGCGAATTCGCCAACGGCATCCTGTACATGCGTATCGAGGTTCTCAACAACAGCGGCCAGGCCTGGGTCGAATTCCAGTTCGAGCTGCAGGAGATACTCAACCAGCCGAGCGTGTTCGGCGACGGCCTGTCCTTCGACCAGCGCAACAAGACGCCCGACAACATCCTGTCGAGCGCGTACGCCGATTTCGACCGCGATTTCGAACCCTATGACCGGCTCTTGTTCAAGAGTGGACAGATCGACCCGCTGAAGAGGGGACGCTTCGAGTTTCTGATCACCGACTACACGCCGCGCTGGACGTTCTATCTGGTGCAGGATCCGCGGATACCGACGGGGTAAGCGGCAGACGCCGTGAAAATCGCCACGAAATGCCCTTCGTGATTGGCGAAAGCCGACGAGCGCGTAATCTCCCTCCTTGAGGGGGAGATGGCCGGCAGGCCAGAGGGGGTCGTTGCGCGTCGAGCGCCAACCTCCTCTGTCGCCGACAGGCCGCGTCCGGTCGTGCCGACCCCCCTCTGTCGCCTTCGGCGACATCTCCCCCTCAAGGGGGGAGATTACTAACCGCCCAACCTTGCAAATCGTCTCTCGGCGGACGAATGTGCCCGGCATGACTGCCGCCTCCCCCAACAACCGATCCGACCTGGCCGAGTTGCTCGCCTTCTACGCCTCTGCCGGCGTCGACGAAGCGTTGGAGGACGCGCCGGTGAACCGGTTTGCCGGGGCAGCGCCGAAGCGCGCCGAGCGCGCAACGGCGCCTGCCGCGCCGCCTCGCGAACAGAAATTTCCGGAACAAGCCGCCGCCAGCCCCGGGCTGGACGCAAGCCGGGTGCCGGACGCGCCTGCGCGTTCCGTTCCGGCCATGGCGACGGTGCCCGACGAGGCACAGGCGGCCCTAGCCCGGCAGATGGCGGCAAGCGCCTCGACGCTCGACGAACTGCGCCAGCACATGGCGTCCTTCGATGGCTGCAACCTCAAATTCACCGCCAAGAACCTGGTCTTCGCCGACGGCAATCCGGAGGGTTCGGTGATGCTGGTCGGCGAGGCGCCCGGCCGCGACGAGGATATTGAAGGCCTGCCATTCGTCGGCCGCTCCGGCCGGCTGCTCGACCGCATGCTGGCGGCGATCGGGCTTGACCGGACTTCGGTCTATATCGCCAACGTCATTCCCTGGCGGCCGCCCGGCAACCGCACGCCGACGCCGCACGAGACCGAAATCTGCCGTCCGTTCATCGAGCGGCAGATAGAGCTGGTCAATCCCAAGGTGCTGGTCAATCTCGGTGGCCCTTCGGCCAAGACCTTGCTCAACACGAGCGAAGGCATCTTGCGCCTGCGCGGCAACTGGCGCGTCCACACCACGGCTTCCGGCATTGCCATTCCGGCCATGCCGACGCTGCACCCGGCCTATCTCTTGCGAACCCCTGCGCACAAGAAACTGGCGTGGCGAGATTTTCTCGAGGTGAAGGCGAAGTTGCGGGAGCTGGGCTAATCTAGCTGATCTCCCCCTTGAGGGCCCCTTGGAGGGGGAGATGTCGCCGAAGGCGACTGAGGGGTCGTTGCGCGTGGAGCGCAACGTCCATTTTCCGTAAGAAGGTCGCATCCCGTCGAACCGACCCCTTCTGGCCTGCCGGCCATCTCCCCCTCAAGGGGGGAGAATAGATTTCGCCTCGGCCTCCGCTATAACCTCCGACGTAATTGAAATCCCTCTCCCGCCGCCTTAATCCTGCCCGATGACAACAGTCCAAACCTCCGCCGGCAGCCTGATCCGCGAATGGCGCACGCGCCGGCGCATGAGCCAGCTTGATCTCGCAATGGGGGCTGAGATTTCCCAGCGTCATCTCTCCTTCGTCGAAAGCGGCCGCGCCGCGCCCTCGCGCGAGATGGTGCTGCATCTGGCCGAGCAGCTTGAGATTCCGCTGCGGCAGCGTAATCAGCTGTTGCTGGCTGCCGGCTTTGCCCCGAGCTTCAGCGAGCGGCCACTCACAGATACGACGCTGGCGCCGGCGCTTGCCGCGGTCGAGAGCGTGCTCAAAGGGCATGAGCCGTTCCCCGCCCTCGCCGTCGACCGGCACTGGAACCTGATTTCCGCCAATGCCGCCATCGGCCCGTTTCTGGCCGATGTTGCCGAGCCGTCGCTGCTCCAGCCGCCGGTCAATGTGCTGCGCCTCAGCCTGCACCCGAACGGCATCGCACCGCGCATCGTCAATCTCGCGGAATGGCGGGCGCATCTGCTGGAGCGGCTGAAACACCAGAACGATGCCGCCGGCGATCCCGTCCTGGTCGAGCTGGAGCGCGAATTGCGAACCTATCCCTCCGGGCTCAAGGGCGCGCGGCCGGTGCCGGTCGAGCCCAACGGCATCGTCCATCCGCTGCGGCTGGCGCATGGCGACCAGGTGCTGTCCTTCATCAGCACCATCACCGTCTTCGGCACGCCGCTTGACGTGACGCTGTCGGAACTGGCGATCGAGTCTTTCTTCCCGGCCGACGAGCAGACGCGAGCGGTGCTGGTGCGGCTGGCGAAGGAACGTGCGGAAGCTAACTGAGCAACCCCGTGGACCTCCTCACCCCTGTGGTGGCGCTGCCTTCCGCGTTCGGGTGCGTTCCAGGCCGAGTTGGCGCTCGCGCCAGATGATGAAGATGCCGGCGGCAACGACGATCACACCGCCGACGAGCGTGTTGATGGTGGCGATATCGCCAAAGGCGAAATAGCCGACGACGACGCCGAGGATCATCGAGGTGTATTCGAACGGCGCCACCACCGAAGCTTCGGCATGGCGGTACGCCGCCGTCATCAAAATCTGCGCCAGCCCGCCACAGAAGCCCGCTGCGACCAGCAGACCGGCCTGCGGCGGTGTCAGCGCCTGCCAGCCGAAGGGCAGCGTAAGCAGCGCCATGACGCTCGCCGTCGCCGAGAACCACAACACGATGGTCGCGGTTCGTTCGGTCTGGACAAGATTGCGCACGAGCAGGATGGCATTGGCGGAGATTGCCGCAGAAACGAGAGCAGCGATGACGCCCAGCACCTCCTGGTCGCCGAGCGCGGCGCCCGACGTGAGCAGCGTCAGCTCCGGCCAGGAGATGATCAGCACGCCGACCAGACCGACCGCAACCGCGCTCCAGCGATAGATGCGAATGGCTTCGCCGAGGAATAGCGAGGAGAACACCACCACCAGCAAAGGCTGGGCATAGTTCAGCGTGATCGCTTCCGGCAGCGGCAGCCGGGTCAGCGCAAAGAAGCCGAGCCCCATGGCGCAGACGCCGACGACACCACGTGCGATGTGGTTCAGCGGGCGTTTGGTGGCAAACGCCGTGCCCAGTTTTCTCGTGAAGGCCAGGAAGACGATGATCGGGAAGATGGCGAAGAAGGAGCGGAAGAAGACGATCTGGCCGGCCGGCAAAGTGCCGGCGGCCTTGATGCAGGTTTGCATGCTGACAAAGACCGCCACCGACATGACCTTGAGCATGATCCCGGTGAGAACATTAGAGCGCCGCGCGTCGTCTTCGACGCGCAAAGGACGCTCTGACACTTTGAATCTGCGCATCGTGCTTTCCAAAAATCGACATTGATTTTTGGGCCGATGCGCGCCGGGATGATCGGACAGTTTCCCGCCCGCTTCGTCTCCAGGCCCGGCTTTCACTGTTTTGTTGCTTCCCGGATCTCCGCTGAGATGCGCGTCGAACAACGCGGTACACAGGCGCCCATGCCGAACTTCGATGTGACGACGGTCATCAAGGCCTCACGATGATGGCGGAAGGGGAACGCCCCGAAATAGGCATTGGCGCAGTTTTGTCGAGTGACCGTTTCGTGTAAAGAGCGCGCAACTTTAGATTTAATGGGCCAGGACACGTCAGCGGCTCCGATAGCGACAGGGAAACCCAAGGGAATGCGAACCGATACCGGCCAGGTCTTCAAGCTCGAAGACTACCGCCCCAACGACTTTTCCATCCCGCAAACCGGCCTCACCTTCCGCCTTTCGCCAGACGCAACGCGTGTCACCGCAGTGCTGACGATCGAACGCCGCGATGGCGCCGCCGCCTCGACGTCGCTGGTGCTGGACGGCGACGGGCTGGTGCTCAAGCGCATTGCCATCGACGGTCGCGAGCTTGCCCCGGCCGAGTATCTCGCCACGCCGGACCAGCTGACCATTTTGAGGCCGCCGGCCCGTTTCCAGCTGCTGCTCGAGACCGAGATCGCGCCGGCCAGCAATGAGGCGCTGATGGGCCTCTACCGCTCCAGCAATGTCTATTGCACGCAATGCGAGGCCGAGGGCTTTCGCCGCATCACCTATTTCCTCGACCGCCCCGACATCCTGTCGGTCTATACCGTGCGTATCGAGGCGAGGCTGGACGAAGCGCCGCTGTTGCTTTCCAACGGCAATCCGGTCGAAAGCGGCGCGCTTGCCGACGGCTGGCACTTTGCAGTCTGGGACGACCCCTTCCCCAAGCCGTCCTATCTGTTTGCGCTCGTGGCCGGCAATCTCGGCAAGGTTGCGGACCGTTTCGTCACCATGTCCGGCCGCAAGGTCGAACTCGGCATCTATGTCGAGCCAGGCAAGGAGGGGCTTGCCGGCTACACCATGGATGCGCTGAAGCGCTCGATGCAATGGGACGAGCAGGCCTTCGGCCGCGAATACGACCTCGACGTCTTCAACATCGTCGCCGTTTCCGACTTCAACATGGGGGCCATGGAGAACAAGGGCCTCAATATCTTCAACGACAAGTATGTGCTGGCCGACCGGGAAACCGCCACCGACGCCGATTTCGCCAATATCGAGGCGATCATCGCGCATGAGTATTTCCACAACTGGACCGGCAACAGGATCACCTGCCGCGACTGGTTCCAGCTCTGCCTCAAGGAAGGGCTGACGGTCTTTCGCGACCATGAATTCTCCGCCGACCAGCGCTCGCGCGCGGTCAAGCGCATCGCCGAAGTGCGCACGCTGAGGGCACACCAGTTCCCCGAGGACCAGGGACCGCTGGCGCATCCGGTGCGGCCGCGCCGCTACCGCGAGATCAACAATTTCTACACGGCGACGGTCTACGAAAAAGGCTCGGAAGTCGTGCGCATGATCCGCACTATCCTCGGGGCCGAGGCTTTCCGCGCCGGCATGGACCTCTATTTCGAGCGCCATGATGGCGAGGCCGCGACGATCGAGGACTTCCTGAAGGTGTTCGAGGACGCCTCCGGGCGCGACCTGTCGCAGTTCGCGCTCTGGTATCACCAGGCGGGCACGCCGAACCTGACCGTCAGTTCGACGCACAATCCGGCGACGCGCGAGTTTACGCTTGAGATCGAGCAGTCGGTGCCGCCGACACCGTCGGAGAGCCGCAAGCGCTTGATGCACATTCCGCTCGCCTTCGGGCTGGTCGGCGCGGGCGGTGAGCCGGTCGCCTATGATGGCGTCGAGGGAGCCACCGTCGAGGACGGCGTTATCCACATCCGCAAGCGCCGTCACATGGTGCGCTTCTCAGGCGTCGCCGAGCGGCCGGCGGTGTCGCTGAACCGCGGCTTTTCGGCGCCGATCACGCTTTCGGTCGAGCAGAAGGCCGACGACCAGTTCTTCCTCGCTGGCCATGACAGAGATGCCTTCGCGCGCTGGCAGGCGTTCAACACGCTGCTCACCGATGCGCTGATAGCGGCTTTCCGCCAGATCCTCGGCGGCGCGAAAACGGTTTTCACCGCCAGGCTGACCGGACTTGCCGGGAAGATCGCCGGCGACGAGACGTTGGAGCCTGCCTACCGGGCACTGGCGCTGTCACTTCCCGGCGAGGCCGACATTGCCCGCGACCTCGGCACTAACATCGATCCCGACGCCATCTTTGCCGCTCGCGAGGCGTTGGCGCTGGCAATCGCGCGCGCCAACAAAGACAGCTTCGCCAAGCTCTACGGCCGCCTAGCCGACGACGGGCCGTTCAGCCCCGACGCGGCAAGTGCGGGACGCCGCGCGCTGCGCAACATCCTGCTCGACTACCTCTCGCTGCAGCCGGAAGGTGCTGCGCTCGCCGCCCGGCATTTCGAGGTCGCGACGAACATGACCGACCGCGCCGCAGCGCTGACCGTCCTTGCGCACCGCCATGACGGTTCGCCGGAGGCGATCAAGGCGCTGGCCGATTTCGAGGCGCGTTATGGCGCCGATCCGCTGGTCATGGACAAATGGTTCCAGATCCAGGCCAGCGTGCCGGGACCCCGGACAGTCGATACGGTACGCAAGCTGACTGGTCACGCAGCTTTCTCGATGGCCAATCCGAACCGGGTGCGTTCGCTGGTCGGCACATTCGCCAGCGCCAACCAGACCGGCTTCCACCGAGCCGATGGCGAAGGCTACCGGTTTTTTACCCAGACCGTACTCGAGGTTGAAAAACGCAATCCGCAGGTGGCGGCCAGGCTGGCGACAGCGCTGCGCTCCTGGCGCTCGCTGGAGCCGGGCAGGCAAGCCAAGGCAAGGGAAGCGCTGCTGGCGATCGCCAATGGCGAAAACCTGTCGGCGGATTTGCGGGACATTGTGGAGCGTACGCTGGCCTGATCCCTCCCCCTTGAGGGGAGAGTGGACAGCCGCCGAAGGCGGATGGACGGGTGGGGTCGTTGCGGCAGTGCGCGACCTCGACCAACTTCGACCGTGATTGAGAGAGTCGAGCGCTTCGCCGAGGACCCCACCCGGCCCTTCGGGCCACCCTCCCCTCAAGGGGGAGGGATTTCAGCGTTATTTCAATCAATTTTTAATGTTTTTCGGCCGCGCCTCTGGACAAGGCGAATCACCTTTGATTCTTTACAGACGATTCGGACGTGCGGTGTTGCCGGATCGTCAAGCGTACGGAAATTCGGGGAGTGCCATTTATGGCCAAGGCGGACGCGTGGGGCGCGCCCGAAGGGACGGCTTTTGAGCGCCGCAAGGCGCGAGGCGACGGCCTCGCCGGCAATACGCGGCTCATCGCTGAACCAGCCTACCGGCGGCTCCTGGCTGCCGAACCCCTTCTGCGCCGTTCGATACCGGCTCTCATCATCATCTTCCTGATCGTCATCGCCGCACTGCGCGTGCTGTCGCTGATGAACGAGCGCGACGAGGCCGAGCGCGACGTCAAGGCGGTGCTGGGTCTCGCCGCCGGCCAGATGGCGAACGCAATCTCGGCCGACCCGACCGCGGCATCCAGCGGTGCAATTGATCTTCTGGAAAGCACGAGCCGCCAGGGCGCCATGGGCAGAAGCCATGTGCTTGTGATCACCGACAGCGCCTTCAAGATCATTGCCGTGTCGCCGCTGTCGACCGGCTGGCAAGGGCGATCGCTGGACAGCCTGGTGCTGGACGGCCAGCCGCTGTTCATGTTCGGCGACCGCGCCGGGGTCATGGATGTCAGCATCGGCGGCCAGGACTGGTACGCGGCGGTGAGCCTGACCCGGGACCGCAAGAACGCCGCCGCCGTGCTGGTGCCGCAGGAAGCAGTGTTCGACAACTGGCGCAAGACCGTCTCGCTCAACGTCACGCTGTTTGTGCTGACAGCCGGCGTGCTGATCATCATCCTCTACGCCTATTTCGGCCAGGCATCGCGCGCCCAGACAGCCGACCGCATCTATCTCGAAGCCCATCAGCGCATCGACATGGCGCTGGTTCGCGGTCGCTGCGGCCTGTGGGACTGGGACATGGTGCGCGGCAAGATGTACTGGTCGCGCTCGATGTACGACATGCTGGGCTACGAGCCCTGCAACTCGATGCTGTCGTTCGGCGAGGTCGACGACATCATCCACCCCGAGGACGGCGACCTGTTCGAGCTGGCCAACAAAATCGTCGAGCGCGAGATCGACCATATCGACCAGGTGTTCCGGATGCGTCACGCCGACGGCCAGTGGGTGTGGATGCGCGCCAGGGCCCAGGTGATCGACCCGGAAGCGCCTGAGATCCAGCTGATCGGCATTGCCGTCGACGTCACCGAGCAGCGGCATCTGGCGCTGCGCTCGGAGGCGGCCGACCTGCGCCTGCGGACCGCGATCGAAAACATCAACGAATCCTTCGTGCTGTGGGATGCCGCCCAGCGCCTGATCATGTGCAATTCCAAATACCAGAAGGACAACGGCCTGTCGGACCGCGACGTCATGCCGGGCGCTGCGCGCGCCGTGCTTGAAGAGCGCATGCTGGCCTTCGCCTCTGAACGGCGGCTGGCCAACACCAACGGGCCGCAAGGGGGCGCAACCTTCGAGCGGCAGCTCTCCGACGGCCGCTGGCTGCAGGTCAACGAACTGAGGACCCGGGACGGCGGCACGGTCTCCGTCGGCTCCGACATCACCCAGATCAAGCTGCACCAGGAAAAGCTGGTCGACAGCGAGCGCCGGCTGATGGCGACCATCCACGACCTCAGCCTCGCCCGCCGGGCCGAGGAAGAGCGCGCCAAGGAACTGGTCGAGCTCAACCGCGAATATATGAAGGAAACCGAGCGCGCCGAGGCCGCCAATCGGGCCAAATCCGAATTCCTAGCCAACATGTCGCACGAGCTGCGCACGCCGCTCAACGCCATCATCGGGTTCTCCGAACTGATGGAACAAGGCCTGTTCGGGCCGCTCGGTTCGCCGCGCTACGAGGAATATGCCAACGACATCAACGGCAGCGGCAAATATCTGCTCGGCGTCATCAACGACATACTCGATATGTCGAAGATCGAAGCCGGCCAATTCTCGGTGGACCGCGAGGAAATCGATCTCTGCCCGCTGATCCGCGAGACGGTGCGGGTGATCTCGCTGCAGGCGGCGGAGAAATCGATCACAGTCGAAACCCGCATCGCCGATACGATGACGCTGTTCGCCGACCGCCGGGCGATCAAGCAGATCGCCATCAATCTGCTGTCGAATGCGGTGAAGTTCACCGGCCAGGGCGGCCATATCTCGGTGCGCGCCCGCAACACGTCAGGCGCGCTGGTGCTGACCATCGAGGACAATGGCTGCGGCATTCCGAAGGAGGCACTGAGCAAGCTCGGCCGCCCCTTCGAACAGGTGCAGAACCAGTTTTCGAAGAACCACGCCGGCTCCGGCCTCGGCCTTGCCATCTCGCGCTCGCTGGCCGAGCTGCAGGGCGGCGCGCTGAAAATCCGCTCGACCGAAGGCGTCGGCACGATCGTGTCGGTGCGCATTCCGGTGAAGAAGCCGGCGCTGGCGGTGAAGGCGGCGGCCTGACGGCCCGCCAATGCGAGCGGTGCTCTCCGCCGCGTTCAAGGACTGAGTAGCCCCGGTCATGTAAGGGCTCCGGCGGCTTTCGCCGCCGGAGACATATCGCCATTTCACTCCATGCTGTCGTCGCCGCCGTCCCATTGGTGGTGGCGGCCCATGCGGCCTTTCTTTGGGAGTTCGTTGCGCTCGATCTTGCCGTCATTGTTGCGGTCGAGCATGGCGAACACCTTCTTCTCGCGCCCGGTGATGTCGTCCGTGGTCAGCGTGCCGTCGCCCTTGCTGTCGTAGCGGGCAACTATGCGCTTGGCCATTTCCTCGAACCGCGCCTTCTCCAGCGCGTCAGCGAGCTGGGCGACTGTCAGCTTGCCGCCATTATCGGCGACCAGCTTCTTCAGCCGCGCGTTCATGGCGTCGGAAAACTGGTCGAAGCTGATGGTGCCGTTGGAATCCTTCATCGCCTTGTCGAGGCGCATCATCGCGCCCTCGCGCATTCTGGCGCTGGCATTGTTCTCGGCATAGGCGGTGGTGCCAACGGCGCCGGCAAGCGCGACAAAGGCAAGGGCAAGTCCGGTTGTCTTTCTCATGGGTATCTCCTGTTGCATCGTCACCCCCGATGCGATCCGAAACAGCCGCCAACGCTTCACGCCCTCACGACCGTTTCGTACGAAGCAAAAGGTTGAAATCCTTTCTGACCTTTTGCGACGTTTCCTTGAGATGTGCTTCCAGCACACCGAAATCCGGCAGGTCAGTCACCGCCAGAAGCAGATCCGACAATCCCGGCGGAACGTCATCGCGTTCGAATGCACCGGTGAGGCAAAGCCGCGTCATCTGGGTCAGCGCCAGATAGAGTTGGTAGGCTTCGCAAAGCTGCTGCCTGACGTCAGCCTCGGCGAAATCCGGCGACAGATGCGCCAGGATTTCGCCGGTCGCGGTCACCCTGCGGCCGGCTTCGACCTGCCCGGTTATAACCGCCACCTGCGCGATGAATTCGAGGTCGATGAGGCCGCCGGAGATGAGCTTGATGTCCCAGAGATCGCGCGGCGATTTTTCCTTCTCGATCAGCGCGCGCATCTCGGATGCCTCTGCCCTCACCTTGGCGGCATCGCGCGGCAAGGCCAGAAGTGCCGCCACCTCGACCTCGACCTCGGCGCAAAGGGCCGCGTCGCCGCCGATGGCGCGCGCCCGGGCCAGCGCCATGTGCTCCCAGGTCCAGGCCTCCTGGCGCTGGTATTTCGTGAAGGCATCGATGTGGGTGGCCACCGGCCCCTTGTTGCCGGATGGCCGCAAGCGCAGGTCGAGCTCGTAGAGAACGCCTTCGGCGGTCGGCGCCGAGACAGCCGCGATCAGCCGCTGCGTCATCCTGGTATAGTAGTGCGATGGTGCGAGCGGCTTGTCGCCGTCGGACTCGTCGGCATTCGCGTCGTGGTCGTAGAGCAGAATGAGGTCGACATCGGAGCCGGCGGTGAGCTCGCGGCTGCCGAGTTTGCCCATGCCGAGCAGCGACACGGTGCCGCCGGCGATGCGGCCATGACGCAGCGCGAATTCGGTGGTCACCGCCTGCAATGCGGCGTCGATGGTGAGGTCGGCGAGATCGGAAAAGGCGCGGCCGGCGCGCGCCGGGTCGATCGAGCCGGCGAGCAGCCTGACACCGATCAGGAATTTCTGCTCGGAGGCAAAGATGCGCAAACGGTCGAGCACGTCCTCATAAGCCCGGTCGCCTTCGATGAAAGCGGCCAACCGCGCTGAGAGATAGGCTCGGTTGGGCAGTTCGGCGAGCAGCGCCGGGTCGAGCAGACCGTCGAAGACATGCGGGCGCCTTGTGATGATTGCCGCCAGCCGAGGCGCGGCGCCCATGATCGTCGCCATTAGTTTCAGCAGGGCGGGATTCGACTGCAGCAGCGAAAACAGCTGGATGCCGGCGGGCAGGCCGGCGAGGAATTCGTCGAAGCGAACCAGCGCCTCGTCGGCCCGGCGCGTCTGGCCGAAGGCTTTGAGCAGCGCCGGCGTCAGTTCGGTCAGCCGCTCGCGCGCTTCCGCCGACTGGGTGACGCGGTAGCGGCCGAAATGCCAGCCTCGAATCACCCGGCAGATGTCGCTTGGCCGCTGGAAGCCAAGGCCGTGCAAGGTCTGCAGCGTGTCGGGATCGTCGACATCGCCGGTGAAGACCAGATTGCCGACGCCTGCCGATAATTCAGGCGCGGTCTCGAACAGCGCGGCGTAATGGCGCTCGACCTCATGCAAAGCCGCGCGAAAGGTTTCGGCAAATCTGGCGGCATCGGCAAAGCCCAGCATATGGGCGATGCGTTCCAGCCCTTCATCATCGTCGGGCAGAATATGCGTCTGCTCGTCGGCGACCATCTGGATGGCGTGTTCGACGCGGCGCAGAAACCAATATTGCTGCGTGAGCGCGTCGCGTGCATCGGCGGTGATCCAGTTGCGCGCCGCCAGCGCACCCAGCATCGGCACCGTCTCGCGGCCGCGCAGCTCCGGAAAACGGCCGCCGGCGATCAGTTGCTGGGTCTGGACGAAGAACTCGATTTCGCGAATGCCGCCGCGGCCGAGCTTGACGTTGTGTCCTTTGACCGCGATCTCGCCATGACCCTTGTGGGCATGGATCTGGCGCTTGATCGAATGAACGTCGGCGATCGCCGCATAGTCCATGTATTTGCGCCAGACATAGGGCTGCAATTCCCGCAGGAACGCATCCCCGGCATCGAGATCGCCGGCCACGGGACGCGCCTTGATCATGGCGGCGCGCTCCCAGTTCTGGCCGCGCGCCTCATAGTAGCGAAGTGCTGCCTCGACCGGGATCGCCAGCGGCGTCGAGCCTGGATCGGGACGAAGCCTCAAATCGGTGCGGAAGACATAGCCGTGCCCGGTGCGGTCCTGCAGGATGCGGACCAGCCTGCGGGTCAGGCGCGCAAACAGCTCTGTGGCGTCGAGCGGATCGACGATCGCCGGCGCATCCGGATCGAAGAAGACGACGAGGTCGATGTCGGAGGAGAAATTCAGTTCATGCGCGCCAAGCTTGCCCATGCCGAGCACGATCCAGCCGGATTGCCGTGACGGATTTTCGGGATCGGGCAATTTGAGCTTGCCTTGGCTGTGCGCCTCGCGCAGCAGGAAGTCGACCGCCGCGCAGGTGCAGGCATCGGCGAGATTGCTGAGGCGCCTTACCGTCAGCGCTGCATCGGCCTCGCCGGAGAGGTCTGCAAGTGCGATCAGGAAGTGAGCTTCACCCTTCCACTGCCTGAGTTCCGTCATCAGGCTGGATTCGGAAACGGTCTCGGAAAAGGCGGCCTTGCCGATCGCTTCGGCGATGGCGAGCAGCCGAGCCTCGACACTGCCATCGAACAGCGCGTCGAGGATTTGCGGCCGGCGGCGCGCGACATCGCGGAGGAAAGGCGAGAGATCGAAGACGGCAGCGAGAAACTCCTGGGCCGCGCCCTTGCCTCCTAGGAATTTCGCCAGCCGCGGCAGGTTCTCGTCCTTGGCATCGCCAGCGATCTCCGACAGTTCACGCCGGGCGCGGGTCTCATCCAGCGGCGCGAGCTGCGCCGCCAGTTGCAGGCGCCATTCGGTCTCGATCCGTTTCTGCGCCATCCGCACCGCCATCAATGGTCCTCCCGCCCCGGGAAGCTCATGATAACGGACAATCCGGGATTGGCAGGCAGAAGTTCAAGCCGGCCATTGTGAAAAGTCATGATCGCCTTGGCGAGGCTGAGACCAAGGCCGGATCCCGGCTGCGAGCGGCTCTTTTCCAGCCGCACGAAGCGCTCGGTCGCCCTGGCGCGGTCGGCATCGTCGGGGATGCCATGGCCATTGTCGGAAACGGAAAGGCGGATTTCGTGACCGACGCGCTGCAGGGCTACGCGCACGGCAGGCTTTTCCGTCGCATCGGTCGAGTATTTGATGGCGTTGTCGACGATGTTCGACAGTGCCTGGCCGATCAGCTCGCGGTTGCCATCGACGGAAAAATTCCCGTCCGCGGCAGTTTCAAGCACCACGCCAGCCTCCTCCGCCACCGGCTCATAAAGCTCGACAACGTCATGCACCGCGGCGGCGAGATCGACCTTGCTGGTGCTCTCCGAGGAATAGCCGGCCTCCAGCCTGGAGATCATCAGGATGGCGTTGAAGGTTTTTATCAGCTGGTCGGATTCGGCGATGGTGCCTTCCAGCGCCTGCCGGTAGTCGGTGGTCTTGTGCTTGCCCGAAAGTGTCGCCTCAGCGCGGTTGCGCAGTCTGGTCAGCGGCGTCTTCAAATCATGGGCGATGTTGTCGGAGACCTGCTTCAGCCCTTCGTTGAGCGTCGCTATCCTGGCCAGCATGGTGTTGAGGTTTTCCGACAGGCGGTCGAACTCATCGCCGGCGCCGGTCACCGGCAGCCGTCCCGTGAGATCGCCGCCCATGATGCGGCGGCTTGCCTCCGAGACGCTGTCGATGCGCTTCAGCGCGGCGCGGCCGACAAGGAACCAGATCAGCAGCCCGCCCAGGCCCATCATGCCCAGCGCCAGCATCAGGGCGCGGCGGACGACGGCGCGGAAGCGCTCGGGCTCGCCGAGATCGCGGCCGACCAGCATGATCATCTGGTTGGGCAGCCGCAGCACCAGCGCGATGGCGTTGTGGCCCTTCTCGCCCTCGGACTGAATTTCGGTCTCGCCGGGCTGCGCGCCATTCGGGTCAGAAGCCTGGTTGCGCTGCCGTTCAAGCTCACCTTCGCCGAAACGGCGATAGGAGAAGGGTTCGGTCGTCCAGCCATCGGTCTCGAGCACCCCCGGTGCCAGGCTCTGCACGTTGCCGGTGAGGATCTGGCCGTTGACATCGGCAATGAGATAGAGGTTGGCGCCGGGCTGGCGCGAGCGCTGCTCGACGACGCGCACCAGCCGCGGCAGGCCGCCGCTCTGATAGGCACGGGCGAGGCCGAGCACCTCGTCATTGATGGTCTGCTGGGTCTGGCCGGTCAGCATGCGGGCCGACAACGACGTCATGTAGAAGACCAGCAACACGGCACATAGCGCGAAAAGCAGGAAATAAAGCGCTGAAAGCCGCGCCGCCGTCGTCCTCATGATGGCCGGCAGGGAAAGGGCCATCGAGTTCTAGCTCATGATGAGATTTGGCTGAAATCTCATCATGACCTACCCCTTTGTTGGAGCATGATCTTCTCCAAAAACCGGTACCTACTTTTTGGGATCATGCTCTAGCCGCTCTTCAGCATATAGCCGGCGCCGCGAACCGTATGCAGGATCGGCTTGTCGAAACCCTTCTCGATCTTGCCACGCAGGCGCGAGACGTGAACGTCGATCACGTTGGTCTGCGGATCGAAATGATAGTCCCAGACATTTTCGAGCAGCATGGTGCGCGTCACCACCTGGCCGGCATGGCGCATCAGATATTCGAGCAGGCGGAATTCGCGCGGCTGTAGCGTGATCTCGCGCGCCGCGCGCTTGACCGAATGGGACAGCCGGTCAAGCTCGAGATCGCCGACCCGGTAGACGGTTTCGGCCTCCCTGGCGCTGGCGCGGCGGTTCAGCACCTCGACGCGGGCGAGCAATTCGGAAAAGGCATAGGGCTTGGTCAGATAGTCGTCCCCGCCGGCGCGCAGACCGGTGACGCGGTCATCGACTTCGCCCAGCGCCGACAGGATCAGCACCGGCGTGGTGTTGCCGCGCGAGCGCAGGCCGGCAATGACGGAGAGCCCGTCGCGGCGTGGCATCATGCGGTCGACGACCATCACGTCATAGTCGCCGGCATCGGCCAGCGCAAAGCCGGTTTCGCCGTCGCCGGCGACATGGGCGGTGTGCCCAGCCTCGGCAAAGGCCTTCTGCATATAGTCGGCCGCCTCGCGATCGTCTTCTATGACGAGAATCTTCATAGAGCCGTTATACGCGATTTCGCCGGAAGATTGAGGGGCCGCCATAAGCGCAAAAGCTTTCGTTCAAGCATGTCGTTTTGCAAAAACCGCCGTGCACTTTTGGGCGACATGCTTCGATGTTAGAGCGGCAGCGGGCGATGGGGGCCCGCTGCCGCCGGGGGCAGAACACGATGACTGACTAACGCGTTCGGCCCCTTGCTTCCCGTGCGGCGGCTCGGGGGTGTTGAAACCGCCGCACTGGAAACTGTGTGATGTCAGCCTTTGGCGACTGGCAGCGCGACGAAGCGGTTTGAATCGTCGCGGGTGATCTGCATCAGCACCGCCTTGCGGCCGGACTTGACCGCATCGGCCATCGCCTTGGCGACGTCGTCGGTGCCGTTCACCTCCGTCGAATTGACCGAGGTGATGACATCGCCGGGCTGGATGCCGCGGTCGGCGGCATCGCTGTCGGGATCGACATCGGTCACCACCAGGCCCTTGCCGTTTTCCGACTTGGTGACGGTGAGGCCGAGATCGGCCAGCGCGGCGGGCTTTGCCGGTGCCGCGGGCTGCTGCGGGTCGGCCGAGGCCTGCTTGTCAGTGGATGGCAACGTGCCGAGATCGACCTTGATGGTCTGGCTCTTGCCGTCGCGCCACACCGTGACGTCGACCGACTTGCCGGGTGGGTAGGCGCCGATCAGACGAGCCAGTTCCTTCGGCGATGCGACGTCCTTGCCTTCGACCTGGGTGATCACGTCACCGGCGGTGATGCCGGCCTTCTTGCCGGGGCCACCGTCCTGGGCGCCCGAAACCAGAGCCCCGTTCTGCGACTTCAGGCCCAGCGATTCGGCGATGTCCGATGTAACCGGCTGGATTTCGACGCCGAGCCAGCCACGCTGCACCGAGCCGCTCTTCATCAGATCCTGCACCACCTGCTTGGCGGTCGAGGCCGGAATGTCGAAGGCGATGCCGACGCTTCCGCCCGACGGCGAGAAGATCGCGGTGTTGATGCCGACGACCTGGCCGTTAAGGTTGAAGGTCGGGCCGCCCGAATTGCCGCGGTTGACCGAAGCGTCTATCTGGATGAAGTCATCATAGGGACCGGCGCCGATATCACGGCCACGGGCCGAGACGATGCCGGCGGTGACGGTGCCGCCGAGGCCGAACGGATTGCCGACGGCCACCACCCAGTCGCCGACGCGAACCTTGGAATCGTCGGCGAAATCGACATAGGTGAACTTGCCGACGCCATCGACCTTGAGCACCGCCAGATCGGTGCGCGGATCGGTGCCGATCAGCTTGGCGTCAAGCTCCTTGCCGTCATTCATCACCACTGTGAAGGCGGAGCCTTCCTCGACGACATGGTTGTTGGTGACGAGATAGCCGTCATCGGAGATGAAGAAGCCAGAACCCTGCGCCACCGGACGCGGCTGGTCGTTGTTATGGTCGCGGTGGCTGAAGCGACGATTGCCGCCGTCATGGCCGTTCTGATCACCAAAGCCGCGGAATTGCTTGAAGAACTGGCGCAGCTGCGGATTGTCGGGCAGGTTGTTCATGCCGTCCGGATCGTCGGACTGGTCGGAGCCGTCATCGGCGGCAGGCTCGATCTTGGCCTTGACCTTGACGCTGACCACGGCCGGCGAAACGCGCTCGACGACATCGGCAAAGCCCGGCACCTGGGGCGCTTCGACCCGCACGGCGTCGGCCAGAACGGGAGCTGTACCAGTGGCAACGGCGCCGAAACCGATGCCGCCGGCAATGGCCAGCGAAGCGGCGGCGGCCAACAGGCGTTTGCGGGTGCGGGAATATGGGTTGGGGGCGATAGTCATGGGTCTCGTATCCTCTTTTCACTGGATGCGGCTCAGGCAGAGCATCCTCGGACAAGAGAAATAGAGAGGCGCACATTACGGCGCCATTTCCGGTGCATGAAAGTTTTGTAATGTTGGGCGGTCGCACAAATCGCTTGGTTGCGCTCGCCTGCTGCCCTATGTTGTACACAACTCAGCACAAGGCTTTCACAATGACAGCAAGCACCACCATGACCATTCGAGTCTCGTCCGAGACCAAGCTGAAGCTGGAGCAGATCGCTACCGATACCAGGCGTAGTAAATCGTTCCTCGCCGCCGAGGCGGTCTCAGCCTATGTCGATCGCGAGCTGGATATCATCGAAGGCATAAAACGTGGCATGGCCGACGCAGAGGCTGGCCGTGTCGTGCCCCACGACGACGCCATGGCGGAGCTCGACGCGGTGATCGAAGCAGCGAAAGCCAGGCGCGCAGGCAAGGCGTGAAGCGGTTCGTCACCTGGTCGCGAGAAGCGCTGGACGATCTCACGCAGCAAGTTGCCTTTATCGCTCAGGACAATCCTGCCGCCGCCCGACGCCTCGCGGACCGTATCCGTGAAATGGGCCGGGGCCTTGGTGATATGGCGACGGGCCGACCTGGCCGGGTAACAGGCACTTATGAGAAGCCCATCGGCCGCCTGCCCTACATCATTGCCTATGAATTGCGCCTGATCGCCGGCCGTCAGAGCATTGTTATCCTGCGCGCCATCCACACGTCGCGGGACTGGCCTTTGGAGGAATGGCCGAGCTAGTCGCTCAGCATCTTGTCCAGCGCCGCCTGTTCCTCGGCGCTCAGCGCCTTGGTTGCCAACGAGCGGCGGGAGCGTGTGGTCAGCACAATGAAAATGCCGCCGACTAGAAGCAGAAGCACCGGCGTGCCCCAAAGCAAGGCGTTGCGCGGGCTGAAGCGCGGCTTCAACAGCACGAACTCGCCGTAGCGCGACACGATATAGTCCATCACCTGCTGGTCGGTATCGCCGGCAACCAGGCGCTGGCGCACCAGGATGCGCAGGTCGCGGGCGAGGTCTGCATCGGATTCGTCGATGGACTGGTTCTGGCAGACCATGCAGCGCAGGCCTTCCGACAGGAGCCGCGCCCTCGCCTCGAGCGCCGGATCGGTGAGAACCTCGTCCGGTTTCACCGCTTGCGCGGCGCCGGCAAACAGCAGCGCCAGAAGCAGGGTGAGCGAGGCCAACGAGAACCTGGTGCTCACGGCGCGCCTGCCGACGGCATGGAGGCTGCCTGCTTGCGGCGGCGCGAGGGTGCGCCAACCCGCAGGCGACGGTCGAGCAGCGACATTGCGGCTCCCGCCATCATCACCAGAGCTCCGCCCCAGATCAGCGTCACCAGCGGCTTCCACCACAGGCGCACCACGACGGATCCATCGGTGCCTTCATCGCCCAGCGACAGATAGAGCTGGTTGAAGCCGATCGTCTCGATGCCGGATTCGGTCGTCGTCGTCTGCCGCACCGGAAAGAAGCGCTTGGCCGAGGTGATTTCGGCTGAAACGCCGCCATCGGCGCCGATCAGGGAAAAGCGGCCGCGCTGCTCGCTGTAGTTCGGACCCTGCGCCGGGAAGAGGCCGTCGAAACGCAGCGTGTGGCCGGAGAGTTCGACGCTCTCGCCGGCATGCATCGACAGTATCCTTTCGGTGCCGAAGCACAGCGTGCCGACAATGCCGAGCGTCGTCAGCCCGAGGCCGAGATGGGCAAGTGCAGTGCCGAACACCGAACGCGGCAGGCCGGCGAAACGGCGCAGCATGATGGCGTGCGACACATTGCCAAAGCCGGACTTGACGGCGAGGTCGGTGAGCGCGCCGCAGACCAGCCAGCAGGCGAGGCCGACACCAAGGGCGGCGAACACCGACGCGCCGTCGATGAACAGCCCGGTGACCAGCATCGCCAGGAGAGCGGCGCCGAAAGCCGCCATCAAGCGCTGGGCGACGGCATAGAGGTCACCGCGCTTCCAGGCGAGCAATGGTCCGAAAGGAACCACGACCAGCAGCGGCACCATCAGCGGGCCGAATGTCAGGTTGAAGAAGGGGGCGCCGACTGAGATCTTGCCGGCCGAAAGCGCTTCGACCGCCAGCGGATAGAGCGTGCCGACCAGCACGGTGGCCGTGGCCGTGGTCAGGAACAGATTGTTGAGGACGAGTGCGCCTTCGCGCGAGATCGGGTGGAACAGGCCGCCGGCCGTCAGCCGCGAGGCGCGCAGCGCAAACAGGGCCAGCGAGCCGCCGATGAACAGCGTCAAAATGCACAGGATGAAGATGCCGCGGGTCGGATCGGTGGCGAAAGCATGCACCGAGGTCAGCACGCCGGAGCGCACCAGGAAGGTGCCGAGCAGCGACAGCGAGAAGGTGAGGATGGCAAGCAGCAGCGTCCAGATCTTGAGCGCCGAACGCTTCTCCATGACGATCGCCGAATGCAGAAGAGCCGTGCCGGCCAGCCACGGCATAAAGGAGGCGTTTTCGACCGGATCCCAGAACCAGAAGCCGCCCCAGCCGAGCTCGTAGTAGGCCCAGTAGGAGCCCATCGCGATGCCGCCGGTGAGGAACATCCAGGCGACCAGCGTCCACGGCCGCACCCAGCGCGCCCAGGAGGCATCGATGCGGCCTTCGATGAGGGCGGCGACCGAGAAGGAAAAGCAGATAGAGAACCCGACATAGCCGAGATAGAGCAGCGGCGGATGGATGGCGAGGCCAAGATCCTGCAGGACCGGGTTGAGATCGCGGCCCTCGATCGGCGCCGGATTGAGCCGGGTGAACGGATTGGATGTCGCCAGGATGAACAGGAAGAAGGTGGCGCCGATCGCCCCCTGCACGGCCAGCACATTGGCGCGCAGCGTCGCCGGAAGGTTGGAGCCGAAGACAGCGACCAGCGCACCGAAGAAGGTCAGGATCAGCACCCAGAGCAGCATCGAGCCTTCGTGATTGCCCCAGGTTCCGGTGATCTTGTAGATCAGCGGCTGCAGCGAATGCGAGTTTTCCCACACGCTCGCCACCGAGAAATCGGAACTTGCATAGGCGCCGGCGAGTGCTGCGAACGATAGCGCCGTGAGCGCGAAGCCTGTGACCGTGACGGGACCGCCGACAGCCATCAGCCTCTGGTTGCCGGTACGGGCGCCGATCAGCGGCACCAGCGTCTGCACCAGCGACAGCACAAAGGCGAGGACGAGCGCGAAGTGTCCGGTCTCAACCATTACTGGCTCTTGCTCTCTTGCCACACGCCCTTGGCCTTCAGCCCGTCAGCGACTTCCTTGGGCATGTAGCGCTCGTCATGCTTGGCCAGCACGCTGTCGGCGACGAAAACGCCGTCGGCGCCAAAGCTGCCTTCGGTGATGACGCCCTGCTCCTCGCGGAACAGATCGGGCAGGATGCCGGTATAGCTGACCTTGACCGATTTGTGCGCGTCGGTGACCGAGAACGCAACCGTCGCGCCCTGCCCGCGCACGACTGTGCCCTTTTCGACGAGGCCGCCGAGCCTGATGCGCTGTCCCGGCTGCAAGCTGGCGGTGGTCAGATCGGCGGGCATATAGAAATAGGAGGCCTTCTGGCCCAACGCATAGAAGGTCAGCCCGGTGGCGGCGCCGAGGAAGGCAAGACCTCCGACAATCACCGACAATCGCTTCTGCTTGCGCGTCATGTCCTACTCCGTCGCCGTCAGGCCGAGCGAGGCGGCAAAGGCGGTGAATTTCTTCGCTTCCTCACTGTCGGCGCCAAACACGGCGATACCGCGATGCAGCGCGTCGCGCGCCTGGTCGGCCTTGCCCAGCACAACATAGGAACGAATGAGCCGCATCCATCCTTCCGTGTCGCGCGGTTTTTGCCGCAATTTTTCGTCGAGGCCGGCGACCATGGTTTCGATCATGGCCTGCCTGTCCTGCGGCGCCATCGACGAGGCGGCGTCGACGGCCGCGGCATCGGGGCCTTTCGCCGGCTCTCCTGAGGCGACGCTGCGGTTGGCAGCCTCGGCTAACGCCTGTTGGACAGCTCCGCGCCATGGTGAATCCTGCGGCAGGGAATCGAGCATTTTCTGCCACGCCGCGGTTGCCTCGGGTATGCGGCCTTCCTGGGCCAGCGCCATCGCCAAATAGAACGAGGCTTTCGCGTTTGCCGGGTCGAGTTTTAGCGCCTGTTCGAAAGCGGATTGCGCATCGGCCGAAACGATGCCGCCGGCCGCATTGGCAATCGCTTCGCCGAGGCCGGCCTCGCGGGCGGCCGTGTCGCCATCGAGGCGGATGGCATTGCGATAGGCGGTCACGGCATCGGGAAAGCGCTGCAGGCGCAGATAGATCGGGGCGAGCACGTCCCAGCCGCGTCCATCGCCAGGGTTGGCGGCAAGATGGGCCTCGGCGCGCGCCACCAACTCGTCGACCGAACTATCGGCCGGATTCTTGGCCAGCCGTTCGGCGAGCGGCTGCGACGGCAGATCCGGCGAGCCGAGCTGGCTGTACAGGCCCCAGCTGAGCAGCGGGACCACCAGCACCGCTGATGTTGCCATCAACCTGGCCGCCCTCGACGGCTGCCGCGCGCCAGGTGCATCGGCTTGACCGACATTGGCTTGACCAACATCTCCCAGGCGAAGGATGCGGCGGGCGATCTCAGTGCGCGCCTCCTCGGCTTCGGCCGGCTGAATCAGGCCGCGCGCGGCGTCACGCTCAAGCTCGGCCAATTGGTCGCGATAGACTTCGAGATCATGGTCGCTGCTGGTCGGAGCGCCCTTGCCGCCGCTGGTCAGCGGCAGCAGCACCGCCAGGCTTGCGCCCAGCGTGAGGAGTGCGGCTATGACCCAGAACAGCATGGTTCTTCCAATAGAGCGAGAGCCCTGCTCTCACAACATGAGGGTGCTGCGACGCTTTGACGGGATTCCGGCCCCGGCCCAATGTTCAGGTCAGCGGCGTCCAGCTGCCGTCGGCGTTGCGGCATGCGGTGCCCCGCGCGGTCTGGCCGGCCGTGCCGGTAAACACCGTATGGGTGTACTGGCGGCAATCCTGCGAGCCGACGCGGTAGGGCTGGGCCGCGACGACTTCGCCGGAATGAGCCGAACTGTCGCTCTTCCACGTCACCTTCTGGCCGCTCGCCGTATATTCGAGCGCCTTGTATTCCGCCTCGAGCGCCTTGCGCTTCTCGGTGCTGTTCAGGCCGCTGCCGATCGATCCGCCGACGAGCCCGCCGGCCATGGCCGAGATGATCGTCGTCGCGACTTTGGCCCCTGAAGGAGGCGACGCGGGCGGGTTGGTGATGGAGATATCCGGGCCACTGCCCTTGCCCAGCGTTCCGCAGCCGGAAAGAGCGAGCAGTGCGGAAACGAGCGCAACGCGAATCTTCATGCCAACAACCGGTTTTCTTGAACGGGATGCGCTGGGGGCCGCGTCATCGGGGGCGTCAGGACGTCATACTATTGATATTTGTCGGAAATTTGGCCGTTCTTAACGGCTTTTGCGCAATCGAGGGGCCGCCATAACACAGGCATTCGGCCGTGTCGATTGGCCCTGGGCAGTACATCATTGCAAGCTCCGCAAGCGCACAACCGCCTTCAGCCCGCCCATCGCGGAGCGTTCCAGCGCCAGCGCCCCGCCATACTCGTTGACGAGGTCGGCAACGATGGCAAGTCCGAGCCCGGTTCCCGGCTTTGTCTCGTCGAGGCGCCGGCCGCGTTTCAAGACATCGCGGGCCTTGTCCTCGGGGATGCCGGGACCGTCATCCTCGATCGATAGCTCGAACAGGCCGGCTGCGGCCGGCGTGACGGATACGGCAACAGTGCTCATTGCCCATTTCATCGCATTGTCGAGGAGGTTGCCGACCAGTTCCTCCAAATCCTCGCGCTCGCCAGCAAAGACGATGTCGGCCGCCGGCAGCGTAAGCGACAGGCTGACATCAGGCTTGAGTTTTTGCAGCACGCGCACCATGCGCTGCACCAGCGGGGTCACCGGCGTGCGGTAGACGACGCTGTCGCGCTGCGCGGCGACCCGAGCCCGCTGCAGATAATGGTCGACCTGCTTCTGCATCGAGGCGGCCTGGTCGGCGATGAGCTGGCCCTTGGCGCCGCCGAGCGCCCGGCCCTCGTTGATCAAAACTGCGAGCGGCGTCTTCAGCGAATGGGCGAGGTTGCCGACCTGCGTGCGTGAACGCTCGACGATGCGCTTGTTGTTTTCGATCAGCGCATTGGTCTCGTTGGCGAGCGGCTCGATCTCGGCGGGAAACTGGCCGTCGAGCCGTTGCGCCGTGCCTTCGCGCACCTGGGCAAGCGCGTTGCGAACCCGGCGCAAGGGCTGCAGGCCGAGCAGGATGGCGATCGCATTGATGGCGATCATGCCGACGCCGAACAGGCTGAGATAGGTCAACAGGCGGCCCTGGAAGGTGGCGATCTCGTGCTCGAGCTCGGTCTTGTTGCCCATTACGCGGAAGCGCGCGGCGCGGTTCTTGGCATCGAGGACGAATTCGCTTTCGAACACTTGCAGTTCCTCGTCACCGATGCCGTCGGTGGAATAGCTGCGCTGGAAACTGGAATTGAAAGGCACCTCGGCAACGGTCGGCGACGGGATCGTCGTGGTCATCGAGGACGAATGAAGGTTGCCGTGCACGCCTTCGGAAGCCGGCTCCACCGACCAGTACCAGCCCGAATTCGGCTCCGAGAAGCGCAGGTCGCCAAGGTCGGGAGCACCGGTGAGCTGGCCGGATTCGGAAACGCCGACCGAGCCGATCAGATTGAACAGATGCGCCGACAGCAGGCTGTCGAAGCCGCGCTCGCTGGCCTGGCGGTAGAGCGTGGTGATCAGAGTGAAGATGACGATCAGGGTGAGGATCGCCCAGATCGTGGAAAATCCGATGACGCGGAAGGCCAGCGAGCGCGGCCAGAGCCGCGCCGAAAAAGGCTTCCTTGCTGGTATGGGGAGCGGTTCCGCCTTACGCCTCCGGCTCACGCATGCGATAGCCCATGCCGCGCACGGTTTCGATCATGTCGATGCCCATCTTCTTGCGCAGCCGGCCGACAAAGACCTCGATGGTGTTGGAATCGCGGTCGAAATCCTGGTCGTAGAGATGCTCGACCAGCTCGGTGCGCGACACCACCTCGCCCATATGGTGCATCAGATACGCCAGCAGGCGGAACTCATGCGAGGTCAGCTTCAGCGGCACGCCGTTGACATCGGCCTTGGAGGCCTTGGTGTCGAGGCGCAGCGGCCCGCAAGTGAGCTCGGACGAGGCATGGCCGGCGGCGCGGCGGATCAGCGCCCTCACCCTGGCCAGCACCTCCTCGATGTGGAACGGCTTGGTGACATAGTCGTCGGCGCCGGCATCGATGCCCGACACCTTGTCGCTCCAGCGGTCGCGCGCTGTCAGGATCAGCACCGGCATCTTGCGGCCGTTGCGGCGCCAGCGCTCGACGACGCTGATGCCGTCCATCTGCGGCAGGCCTATGTCGAGCACGACGGCATCGTAGGGCTCGGTGTCGCCGAGGAAATGCCCCTCCTCGCCGTCATAGGAGCGGTCGACGACATAGCCGGCATCGACCAGCGCGTCGGCCAGTTGCCGGTTGAGATCCTTGTCATCTTCGACGACGAGTACGCGCATGATCGGTCAGGCCTGTTGATGGGTCAGCTATAGGCCGATTCCGGTGGTCTGGGAAACGACCCTGCAAGGGGAAGATTGGATCAGTTCGCCGGGACGACGATCTCGGAGCGGCGCGGACGCTGGCCGTCCTTGCCCGGCACAAGCACGACGATGACGCAGACCTCCTGGCCGCCACGCGTCGTCTGCGAAGCCTTGGCCAGCGTGCCGCCATTCTGCTCGGCAACCTGCTGGCCGATCGCGTAGCAATCCGCCGCGGCTGCCGGCGTCGCTTGCGACGCCAACAGGCCGGCCGCTGTGAGCGCCAGTATCGCGGTTCTGACATGAGAGCGAAGCGTTTTCATGGTCGGCGTTGTAACGCAACTGTGCTGAACGTGAAATGAACGGTGAACGGGTGAAAATCCATCCCCGCAATACCCCCTGCGCGCGCAACGAATGAATGCGATCCTACCGCCCAGTCCCTCAGACCGGGCAATGGATTCATAACCGGAAAACCGGCTGCGCGGCTATGGTGTTTGCGCGAAGGTTCTCAATTCGCAGCCAGATTGGGAACAGGTCAAGGCGAGACCATTCTGAAGGGCCGCCCTAAATAGCGCGGGAAAACGCCAAATCATCGGAGTGCGCCATGACGGATAAAGACCTTGCCGACCTTTACCGGGGCTATATCGCTTGCCTGAATGCCCAGGACTGGGCGAAACTTGGAGACTTTGTCGGCGACGAGGTGCAGCACAATGACGAAATGCTCGGCCTGTCGGGTTATCGCCGTATGCTCGAAGGCGATTTCGAGGCGATTCCCGACCTCCGCTTCAACATCGAACTGCTGGTCTGCCAGCCACCGCGCGTGGCGGCGCGCCTGCATTTCGACTGTCATCCCAAGGGCGTGCTGTTCGGCCTGCCGGTGAACGGCAAGCGCGTGTCGTTCGCTGAGAATGTTTTCTACGAATTCGGAGAGGGTCGCATCCGCGAGGTGTGGTCAGTCATCGACAAGGCCGAGATCCAGGCGCAAATCTAGGTTGCTTCATCACTTTGCTCGGTGAGGGCGCGTATCCGCAGCACCCCGTGGTAGAGCGCCAGGTCCTCGTCGTAGCGGGCCTCGGCGAACTCCAAGGACAGGCGGGTCTGGTCGCGCGAGCCGGTGGCGAAAGCGGCGCCGTCAAGGCGCGCCCGGATGCTGTCCATAATCAGACGCGTCTCGGCCTCGCCTTGCGCCTTCGACCAGACATGCAGCGTGATGAGCTGGTCGTCATCATTGTCGGCGCCGGTGTCCAGATCGAATGCGCTGGTCCTGCCATAGGTCACATAAGGGAAGGCGGCACTGTCGGCCGCCTGCTCGCGCAACCCGGCGCCGCCGAGCAGCGCCGTCAGCGAGGCATCGCTCTTCAATCTCATGAACAAGGCTTGCAGCAAATCGCCGGGCGCCGTCATCGTCGTCTCCGTTCGCCTGTCACGCTTTGAACAACCTCAGTTTCGCGCGCAACCTAACCGCGTTGCACGGATTTCGCCAGATGACGATCCGCCTGATGGAAGGCGGCGAATCGGGCGGCATGGCCCTTTCACGGACCGGGTTCTATTTGGCATGCGGGGAGTTTCAAGAAGGGTGTTATGAGGAGCCCTGTTTTCTCCGGCAATTCGAGGTCATTTCATGCGAACGCCACCGCTGCTGCCGGCTTTTGGAAAGCTTGGCGTCAAGCCCCCGGTCGCGATTGCGGCAGCACCCGCCCTGTCGAAGAGAACCGTGGCCCTGCGCATGCGCGAGATACTTTCAATGCATGGCGGCCTGGCCTTGAAGCTGTCGGTGGTGGCCTGGACAATCCTGATCCTGGCGGCGGCATTTTTCATGTCAAGGGCCTGATGCCGATATGGCAAACCGCTACGCGTTGCGCATGGACGAGCCCGAGAGCTGGACTATCTTCGACATCTTCACCGGCCAGCCTGTCGAGCTTAAGCAACAGGTAATGGTGGCCATGAATTTGCGGGATGCGGAAGCGATGGCCGACCGCCTGAACAGCCGGGACGTCAAGCGGCGGGCAAAAGCCGACCGCAAGTCCTGACGCACGCTGATCTCAGCCGCTCTGATGCAAGACGAATGCGCGCTAGCCGAAATCCGCGGCTGTGAGCACATAAATGCTCTTGCGGGTGCGGGCGTAGGCCTTGCTGGCAATGTCATGGATGGAGCTGGACGCGGTGTCGAAGGCCGCCAGATAGGTGGCTTCCGCGGTCGCCGTCCCTGATGGCGCCTTCGAGAGGGCATCGGCGGCGACAGAGAAGGAAATCTGGAACATGCCGTCATGGCCGACAAAGCGGATGCGCTTGCCGGCCTCGTCATAGAAGCGGCTTGGATTGGGGAATGTCAGGCTCATGACGTGCCCCCCTTCGGCGCGGCGGCGGCTTTCTTGACGGTAGCCCGCTTCTTCTTCGGTGTCGGGTTCAAGGCTTCCGCGACGCGGTCGGCCTCTTCCTTGGCCAGGCGCAATTCCCTGAGCCTTGCCGTCTTGATCTCCCTGGCCCTCGCTTCGGACATGTAGTCGGAGGTTGCCTTGTTGCGCTCGGCCGTCTTCTTCTGCTTGTCCATGAAGCGGGCTTCAGCTTTTTCCATGATGCTCTGATTGCCTTCGGCCATCGCATAAATCTCCTCGTGCCTGAAATTGTGAAATCGAACTTACGATATAAATAGTCGCTCTGGCCTCGAAATTCAATTTTTCGAAATATCTAGGCGCCTCGCGACGTTTCGAACCCGGCAGACATCATAATACTTTTTAATATTTAATTTTGGCCACGAATAATTTTTGGCACTCCTATCTATCGAGTGCCAACACGCCTATAAGAACGGCGCGGTCGCCTATGCCGGCCCCAGAAAGAAGTTCTCATGAAGTTTCGGCCACTCCACGACCGCGTCGTCATCCGGCGCGCCGAAGGCGATGTCAAATCCAAGGGCGGCATCATCATTCCCGACAATGCCAAGGAAAAGCCGCAGGAAGGCGAAGTCATCGCCGTTGGGCCGGGCGCACGCGACGAAAACGGCGCGCTTGTTCCGCTCGACGTCAAGGCCGGCGACTTCATCCTGTTCGGCAAATGGTCGGGCACCGAGGTCAAGATCGACGGCGAGGACCTGCTGATCATGAAGGAAGCCGACATTATGGGCGTCATCGACAAGAGCGAGACGGCCGCTATCGGCAAGAGCGGGACGGTCGTCACCGAGAAGAGCGTCAAAGCCAAGAAGGCTGCCTGACCGGCCTGGCTTTGCCAGGCTCCGGCGAGCCGCTTGCTTCACCACACCAACGGGATTGAAAAAAATGTCTGCCAAGGAAATCAAATTCGCCACCGACGCGCGCGACCGCATGCTGCGCGGCGTCGAGATCCTCACCAATGCGGTGAAGGTCACGCTCGGCCCCAAGGGCCGCAACGTCATCATCGACAAGGCCTATGGCGCGCCGCGCATCACCAAGGACGGTGTGACGGTGGCCAAGGAAATCGAGCTTGCTGACAAGTTCGAGAACATGGGCGCGCAGATGGTGCGCGAAGTGGCTTCGAAGACCAACGACCTCGCCGGTGACGGCACCACCACCGCCACGGTGCTGGCCGCATCGATCCTGCGCGAAGGCGCCAAGCTGGTTGCCGCGGGCATGAACCCGATGGACCTCAAGCGTGGCATCGACCAGGCTGTCGCCGCCGTGGTCAAGGACATCAAGGCGAAGGCCAAGAAGGTCAAGTCGTCGGCCGAGATCGCGCAGGTCGGCACCATCGCCGCCAATGGCGATGCCAGCGTCGGCGCCATGATCGCCAAGGCGATGGACAAGGTCGGCAATGACGGCGTCATCACCGTCGAGGAGGCCAAGACCGCCGACACCGAACTCGACGTCGTCGAAGGCATGCAGTTCGACCGCGGCTATCTCTCACCCTATTTCGTCACTAATGCCGACAAGATGCGCGTCGAACTGGAAGAGCCTTACGTGCTCATCCACGAGAAGAAGCTCGGCAATCTGCAGGCGATGCTGCCGATCCTCGAAGCAGTGGTGCAGAGCGGCAGGCCGTTGCTGATCATCTCGGAAGACGTCGAAGGCGAAGCACTGGCGACGCTGGTCGTCAACAAGCTGCGCGGCGGCCTCAAGGTCGCGGCCGTCAAGGCGCCGGGCTTCGGCGATCGCCGCAAGGCGATGCTGGAAGACATCGCCGTGCTGACATCGGGCCAGATGATTTCCGAGGATCTCGGCATCAAGCTCGAAAACGTCACCATCGAGATGCTTGGCCGCGCCAAGCGCGTACTGATCGAGAAGGACACCACCACGATCATCGACGGCGCCGGCACCAAGGCGACCATCCAGGCGCGCATCGCGCAGATCAAGGGCCAGATCGAGGAGACCACGTCCGATTACGATAAGGAGAAGCTGCAGGAGCGG
The DNA here is from genome assembly GCF_057766425.1 of Mesorhizobium sp. P160187. Taxonomy (NCBI): domain Bacteria; kingdom Pseudomonadati; phylum Pseudomonadota; class Alphaproteobacteria; order Hyphomicrobiales; family Phyllobacteriaceae; genus Mesorhizobium; species Mesorhizobium sp. P160187. The sequence goes on along the minus strand of NZ_JBYMDX010000005.1, from coordinate 692,827 downwards.
CTGGCCAAGCTCGCCGGCGGCGTCGCCGTGATCCGCGTCGGCGGCGTCACCGAGTTCTGAAGTGAAGGAAAAGAAGGACCGCATCGACGACGCGCTGAATGCGACGCGCGCGGCGGTGGAAGAAGGCATCGTGCCCGGCGGTGGCGTGGCGCTTCTGCGCGCCAGATCGGCGCTGGCCGGGCTGACTGGCGCCAATGACGATGTGACGGCAGGCATTTCGATCGTGCTCAGGGCACTCGAAGCGCCGATCCGCCAGATCGCCGAGAATTCCGGTGTCGAAGGCTCGATCGTCGTCGGCAGGCTGTCCGACAGCAAGGACCACAATCAGGGCTTTGATGCCCAGAACGAGGTCTATGTCGACATGATCAAGGCGGGCATCGTCGATCCGGCGAAAGTGGTGCGCACCGCACTGCAGGATGCCGGCTCGATTGCAGCGCTTCTGATCACCGCCGAAGCGATGATCACCGACGTTCCGGCCAAGGATGCGGCGCCTGCGGGCGGCGGTGGCGGCATGGGCGGCTACTGACCATCGCCCGAAAATTGCCCGCCTGGGAATCTGGGCGGGCATAAATCAGAACAGGCTGCCGGGGACATTTCCCCGGCGAGCCAGGAATTTCCGTCAGTCAGTCAAGACCAGTCAGCAACGACAGGGAGATCGACAGATGATCACATTTGCCCCGAAGCCAAACGCTGTATCCGCGACCAAGCCGGCGGAGGAGAGCCGCTTCGATCGCATCCGCCGGATCGCCGCCGACAAGCACACGCAGGCCGATGCCGGGCCGATTGGCCGCGAGCCGTCGAAGACCGGCGACAAGCGGCCGATGTGACGGCTGCCAACCTCACGACATCGGCAACGCTCCGCCCTCTTCGGTGCGGCGGGCAATGAACTCGTCGAGCACATCGGATGTGGCAACGGCCGACGCCGGCGGCTGGAAGTCGGCCAGCGTCCGCTTCCAGATGCCGGTGGCGCGCTCGGTGGCCGACTTCGAACCGGACTGCGTCCAGCTGCCGAAATTCGACCAGTCGGCGACCAGCGGCTCGTAGAAGGCGGTGCGGTAGCGCGTCATGGTGTGGCCGGCGGAGAAGAAATGCCCGCCCGGCTGGACTTCGGCGATCGCCTCGAAGCCGATCGAATCCTTGTCGCCGGGGGTCGTAGCACAGAGTTCGGCAACCGTCTGCAATGCCTCGATATCGGTGATCAGCTTCTCGTAGGAGACGCTGAGGCCACCCTCCAGCCAGCCCGCGGCATGGATGCAGACGGTGGCGCCGGCAAGCACCGAGCCCCACAGCGCGAACTGCGTCTCGTGCGCCGCCTGCACATCGGAAATGTTGGCCGCACTGCCGCCGCCGGACCGCCAAGGCAGGCCGGTGAAGCGGGCCAACTGACCGGCGCCCAGCGTCGCCTTGACGTGCTCGGGCGTGCCGAAGGCCGGTGCGCCGGACTTCATGTCCACATTGGAGGAGAAGGATCCGTAAACCACCGGTGCGCCCGGCCGCACCATCTGCGCCAGCGCGAGACCAGCCAGCGCCTCGGCATGCTGCAGCGTCAATGCGCCGGCGACGGTGATCGGCGCCATGGCGCCGGCCAGGCAGAAGGGCGTGATGATGGACACCTGGCCGGCCTTGGCGAAGTCGATGATGCCTTGCGCCATCGGGATATCGAGCTGGCGCGGCGAATTGGTGTTGATGACGGTATAGCAATGGACGCCGGCCAGGAACTCGTCCTGCGAGAGGCCGCGCGCCAACCGGATCATCTCGAACCCGTCCTCGACCTGCGGCGTGCCACGGGCGAAGACGAAGGGAAACTTGTCCGACAGGGTCAGCTGCGCACGGTTGACGGCATAGTGGCGCAAACGGTTGTCGACATCCTGAGGCTCGATCCAGGGGCCGAGCATATGCAGCACGTCGAAATTCTGAACAAGCTTGGTCAGTTCTTCGAAAGCGGCGAGCGTGCCCGGACGCCGTCCGCGTTCGAGATCGGTGACGTTGGGCGCCCCGGCTCCGGCGAGGAACGTCATCGAGCCGAGCTCCAGCATGAGATCGCGGCTACGGTTGCCCGCCAGCGCCCGGATGGATTTCGGCGCCGAGGCCAGTGCGGCGGTGACGACATCGCGGCCGATGCGCACCATCTGGCTGTCCTCATCGACCAGCGCACCGGCTTTGGCGTAGATCGCCCGTGCCTCCGGCGGCAGCACCTTGATGCCGAGCTCTTCCAGCACGCGCAACGCCGTGCCGTGGATGGCCGCGACCTGGTCGTCCGAAAACACCGGCTGCGGCAGGAACGGGTTTTTGAGCGAGCGATAGTTCGGGTGGCGGCTTGACCCGCTGCCGGCCTCGCCGGTGTGCCCGCGCCGGCGCTCGCGCCTGGTCTCCCTTATGACGTCATCGACCATGGCCAAAACTCCTCATTGCCGCATCGCCTTGCCCTCGGGCCGTATGGCGAGCCGGAATAATTCGCGCCGGCCGCTCGACGCCGCCGACAATGTGCACCCAAAGCGCGGTCCCCTCCCCGGCGAATTCGTCGTCCAGCAACGCCAGCGCGACGCTTTTGCCTATTGTGTAGCCATAGCCGCTTGAGGTGACGAATCCGACCCGCCGGCCCTTGTGCCAGACTGGCTCGAAGCCACTGGCGTCGGCATCGACGGAGCAGAACTCCAGCGTCACGATGCGGGCGGCGCTCAACAAACCGTGCGGTGTGGCCTGGCTGCCCTTGTGAGCCGGGCTGAAATGGAAGAATAGTCTTCGCCGGGTATGCCCGCCCTGAAATTGCCCGCTTGCGGTTCTCAGGTGGGTTGGGTGAGTTTCGGGAATGGCCAGTCCTTTAGAACGACGTCCAAGACGAAGAGGTCCGATCGCCGCCGCACTGCTGGCGGTGGACGCGTGGATCGATTCCTCGCTCTACGAAATCGGCTTCAAGGCCGGCCAGTTCTGGGAATCGGCAACCATTTTTTCGCGGCGCTTCCGAGTCACCGGCTGGCGACGCGGCATCATCGAGGTGCTGAGCGAAGGTTTTACGATGGGCGCCGGCGGCGTCGTCGTGCTGCTCGCACTCGCGATGCCGGCCTTCCAGATCACCACTGGCGACTGGCGCAGTCAGGGCGATTTCGCCGTCACCTTCCTCGACCGCTACGGCAACGAGATTGGCCAGCGCGGCATCATCCAGCGCGATTCCGTGCCTGTCGACGAGATGCCGGACCATGTCATCAAAGCAGTGCTGGCGACCGAGGACCGGCGCTTCTTCGAGCACTACGGCATCGACGTGCTAGGCCTGTCGCGCGCCATCTTCGAGAATGTGCGGGCCAATTCCGTCGTCCAGGGCGGCTCCAGCATCACCCAGCAGCTGGCCAAGAACCTGTTCCTGTCGAATGAGCGGACCTTCCAACGCAAGATCAAGGAAGCCTTCCTGTCGCTGTGGCTGGAGGCCAATCTGTCGAAGAAGGAGATCCTGCAGCTTTATCTCGACCGCGCCTATATGGGCGGCGGCACGTTCGGCATCGAGGCGGCGGCGGATTTCTATTTCGGCAAGAGCGTCAAGGATCTGAACCTCGCCGAGGCGGCGATGCTGGCCGGCCTGTTCAAGGCGCCGACCAAATACGCCCCGCACATCAACCTGCCCGCCGCCCGTGCTCGCGCCAATGTGGTGCTGTCGAACCTCGTCGATTCCGGTTTCATGACCGAAGGCCAGGTGCTGCAGGCAAGGCTGCATCCAGCCGAGATCGTCGACCGCGGCGAGCAGAAGAGCCCGGACTATTACCTCGACTGGGCCTTCGATGAGGTCAAGAAGATCGCCAAGCCCGGCCAGCATTCGCTGGTCGCCCACACCACTTTCGACGCCAACATCCAGAAAGCGGCGGAGGAATCCGTCGAATTCCATCTCCGCCAGTTCGGCAAGGAATACAACGTCACCGAGGGCGCCGTTGTGGTGATCGAGACCAATGGCGCGGTGCGCGCCATTGTCGGCGGCCGCGACTATGGCGCAAGCCAGTTCAACCGCGCCACCAAGGCGCTGCGCCAGACCGGCTCCTCGTTCAAACCTTACGTCTACGCCACCGCCATGGAGCACGGGTTCACCCCGGACTCCGTCGTCTCAGGCGGGCCGATCAGCTGGGGCGGCTGGTCACCGCACAATTACAATGGTGGCTCGGCCGGCAACGTGACGCTGATCACGGCGATCGCCAAATCGATCAACACCGTGCCGGTACGGCTGGCCAAGGACTATCTCGGCATCGGCCCGATCAAGGCGATGGCCGAATCATTCGGCGTGGAATTGCCGCTGGAGTCGCACAAGACCATGGTGCTCGGCACATCGGGCATGACGGTCATGGACCAGGCGACGGGCTACAGCGTGTTCGCGCAGAACGGCTTCGCCGGCTCGCGGCACGGCATCACCCAGCTCGTCACCCGCACCGGCGATGTCGTCTACGACTTTGCCAAGGATGCGCCGGCGCCGCATCGGGTTCTGTCGGAACAGGCTCTGAAATACATGAACACCATGCTGGCTGCGGTGCCGGCGATCGGCACCGCGCGGCGCGCGCAACTGCCCAACATCGTCGTCGCCGGCAAGACGGGGACGACGCAATCCTACCGCGACGCCTGGTTCGTCGGCTTCACCGGCAATTACACGGCTGCCGTCTGGCTCGGCAATGACGACTTCACCCCGACCCGCAACATGACCGGCGGCACGCTGCCGGCGATGGTGTGGCAGCGGCTGATGGTCTACGCGCACCAGAATATCGACCTGAAGCCGATCCCCGGCCTAGACAAACCCTTCGTCGACGAAGAGATCGCGGCCAAGGCCGAGGAAGCGGAGAAGAAAAATGCCGATCAGGCAGCAGCGGATGCCGCGGCCGAGCGCCCGGCGGTGCTGTCCAGCCGCACGACACAGACGCTGCGCGAGATGACCAAGGTGTTCCAGACAGCGCCCGTGCTCGGCTCGCCGCAGACACCGGAGACCCTGTCGGCGCTTTGATTCCACAGCGCTGCTTGCTCTGTGGCCTGCCCCGCTATATCCCCGAACGATAATTCTCTCGTCCCGGTTCTTCATGCTCAAGACCGCCTTTTTCACGCTGCTTTCGCTTGCCATAGCCATCGGCCTCGGCGGCGGCAGCGTCTGGTATGCGCTGCAGGCGCAGAGCGGCGTCGGCGCGATCAGCATCGGCCAATGGACCGCCTTCCCCGAGATCGGCACGCAAGATGCCGACCCCTATTCGAAGGCGCGCGTGGCGCGCGAGGGCGTGCTGGCGCTCGGCAAGGCGGAAGGCTTGTCCTTCATCGCCGAACGCGATGCGGCCGGCGATGAGCTTCAGCGGCAATGCGACTACAGGATCGAAGGCAGTTTCCCGACCGCCCGGTTCTGGACGCTCTATGCCGCGGATCAATCGCTCGGCGTGGTCGACACCGGCAAACCGAGGCTGGCGGCGCTGCAATCCTACCAGGTGCTGCGTCAGCCCGACAATTCGGTGATCATCGCCGTCGGCAACCGTCCGGCCCCCGGCAACTGGCTTCTGACCGAAGGTTTTGGCCGGATGTATTTCGTGCTCACCTTCTACGACACGCCGATTGCCTCAAGCACCGGCCTTTCCGACGTGTCGCTGCCCCGGATCGTCAAGGCTGGCTGCAATGCGTAGGTTGCTGCACGCCATCCTGCTCGGCCTGCTCGGCGCCGGCATCGTCCACATCGTGGTGCTTTTGCTGGTGCCGGAATTTACCGAGCGCGATGCCTGGTCACGGCTGGCGATGGCGTCCGACCTCTACAAGATGACCAGGCTGGATGCCGAGGCGGGCGGCGCGCCGGTGGTGAAGTCGGTGGATCCGCTGTTTTACGCCGCCGCCTGCCGCTTCGACCTTGCCGAAGGCATGGTGCGGATCAAGGCGCCGGGCAGCGTGCCGTTCTGGTCGGTGTCGGTCTATGACCGCAACGGCCACAATTTCTATTCATTCAACGACCGCACGGCGACCGGCAACAAGCTGGACACCGTGGTGCTGACGCCGGCACAGATGATCGACGTGCGCAGGGAGCTTCCCGAAGACCTGCAAGGGGCGATCTTCGTCGAGGCGCCGATCGAGGAAGGCATCTTCGTCATCCGCGCCTTCGTGCCTGACGACAGCTGGAAGCCGGTTGTGTCGCAGTTCCTGGACCAGAGCTCCTGCGAACTGCAGGACTACTGACCTCAGCCCGACGACCAGCAAACTCAGTGGTGCGGAACAGGCGTCCGTGGTGTGCCCGGCTTGTCCGCCGGTCGCGCCTGGCCCGCCAATGGCGGATGCTCGTAGCGGACGCCGGGAAAAATGATCACCGCCGCCGGCGTACCGGTGTCCTGAACTGCTCGATTGACTGGTGCCGATCGCGGCACGAAAGACAGTACCATGCCCATGGTTCGCGTATTCCTCTCGGTTGCCCCGGAGCACAACGCAACGCCTCCAAATGTGATTAAGGCCGGCAGAGGGTTAACGGAGCGCTAACGGATCGCGGCTAATTTGATGTTTGTTCCAGGCCTCACGCGAAACCGACACAGTTGCGGTTGAGCAGGTCCGGGTTGTGTCGAGTGTCGGGCGTATCTTCCGTGTCAGCTTCGGATTTCAGGCAAATCGCCATACGGACGGAATCGGGAAAAGCCGAAAGGCTGTTTCGCGCCGCCGTGTCGGCGTTCTGCTCGCTGACCCGCCCGTCGCGCCGCGAGATCGCCCAGCTCGAGGATCTGACGCTGCCGCTGTTCGACAGCGTGCCGGTCGAATTGCGCCGCTATGTCGCCGCCGCCCTGTCCGAATGCGAATATGCGCCGGCCGCCCTGGTGCGGCGGCTTTGCGAGGAGCCGGTCGATGTCTGCGCCCCCTTGCTGGTCCGTTCGCGGGCGCTGGGCGACATCGACCTGATCGCGTTGATCGGCCGCCACGGCCTGCCGCATGCGCGCGCCATTGCCCGCCGCAAGGATTTGAACCCGACCATCGCGCAGTTGATCAAGGCGCTGGAAAAGCCGACCTTGGTGCGCGTGCGGCAGCCCGAGCCGATCGCCGACGTGGCGGGCAACGGTGCCGAAGCCACTGCCGCCGCTCCCAGCGCACCAAAACTGCCCGGCAGCGCCGCCGAAACCGCCAGGCGCCGCCTGCGCTCGATGATGCTCGCCGAGGGCGAGGCGACATCGGTCAATCCCTTCGCCGGCTCAGCAACTTACAGCAAGCTGCGCGAGACGGCGCTGACCGGCAACGCCGCCTTCTTTCAGACCGCGCTTGCCGACGCGCTCGACATCGACTTCTCGACGGCGCGGTCGCTGACCGAGCATTCGAGCTATGTCTCGCTGCTCGCCGCGCTGCGGGCGCTCGACCTCAGTGAGGACAGGGCATTCCTGATCGTGGTCGCGGTTTACCCCCGGGAGTTTCCGCACCCGCAGGCGATCCGCATCTTCCTCGACCGCTACCGGCTGCTGCACCACGAGGCGGCGCTCGACAAGGTGCGCGGCTGGAAGGCCGAAACATTGTCGCGAGCGGTGCGCGGCAACACCCCTGTCGCCGCGAATGGCGACCAAGCGCCGGACGTCGACAAAGCCAGCCTAGGGGCCAGCCTCAAGGCGTCTTGACGGAGAGAAGCTCCTCGACGGAAACCGTTCCGGCCTCGATCTCGACCACCCAGATGTCGGGATCGAATTTTTTCTCCCGCTCAAGCCTGGCGTCAAGCGCGGCGGCATCGTCGCCGGCGCCGAGCAGCGTGAAAAAGCGATCATCCGGTTTGTCCGAATCGTAGCTCGTCTGCGGCGCCGGGCCGAACAGGGAGACGTCGCCCAGCCTGCCGCGGGAGAGCACGAAGACAGCGCCGGCCTCGGTCGCGCCGCGCTTGACGACGGCCGCAAAGCCGCCGGCGCCGAAAACACGGCGCAGCAGGGCCGACACCCAAAACTCGGTGGTTACGCGCATGACGAAGCTCCGGAGGACATGCGCGGCGTCTTAGCCGGATTTTCGGCTATCCGCGAGCGGTCGTCTTGACCACCACTCAATTGGTCAGGCCGATCTCGCGCATCTTGACGTAGACGACCTCGTCGGGCTCGCCCGTTTCCGGCAGGCCGAACAGCGACTGGAATTCCTTGATCGCCGCCTTGGTGCGGGCGCCGACGACGCCGTCGAGCTGCATGTCGTCATTGCCGAATGCCTTCAGGCCGGCCTGGATCTTGACGATGCGGGCATCGGGCGCCTGGGCGGATACCGACGCTGAAACCGGGATGGGCGCAGGCGCGGCCTCGGGCGCGGCGACGGGAGCAGCGGCCATATCCACGGGCCTCGGCACAGGATGCGGGATGCCAGCCGTGGTCTGCTTGGCGCCGAGCTGGTCGAGCAGCACAGCATCGATCTCGCCGGACGCCGGCAGGCCAACCTTCTGCTGGTAGGCCTGGATCGCCTTTTGGGTATTCGGCCCGGAAATGCCGTCGACCGTTCCCGTGTAGAAATCGAGATCCTTCAGGATGCCCTGGACCTGCTCGACGGTCGGGTCGCTTTTGACCGGTGCCGGGCCGGGCCGCAGGATGTTGATGGTGGTTTCGGGTTCGTCCGCGCCGGGGTGCGGAAAACCCTCGATGCTGCGGGTGGCGAAGAAGGCGCCGGCATGCGGAAACGGCTGGTACCACAGCGCGTTGGCGGAAACGTAGAACAGCGTCACCAGGAAGGCGGTCGACCCGCCGACCAGGACCGGATTGCGCGAGATCGCGCCGCCGAGCGCAATCGCGCCGGCCTCGAACGCGCCGCTGCGGCGCTTGACCGCCTTAGGCTGTTTTGCGGAGCGAGCCATTCCTGTCCCCTTTCGCGTCGCCTTTCGTCCTGGTCGCGGGCATCGGCAGCACGCCGTTCCTGTCGGTCGCGCTCCTCTTCGGCCCGTTCACCGGCAGGCTGATCGTGACCGTCGTCCCCTCGCCCGGCATGCTTTCGATCGACATCGTGCCGTCGTGCAGCGCCACCAGGCCCTTGACCAGCGACAGGCCGAGCCCGGTGCCCTCGAAGCGGCGCGTATAGTCGTTCTGGATCTGCATGAACGGCTTGCCGAGATTGACAAAATCTTCCTCGGCGATGCCGATGCCGGTGTCCCTGACCCAGAAATGCAGCCGCGAGCCGATCCGCTTGGCGCCGACGACGACATTGCCGCCATCGGGCGTGAACTTGACCGCATTGGAGACGAGGTTGATCAGGATCTGCTGCACGGCACGACGGTCGGCATTGATCTCCCCGGCGTCCGGCGCAATCTGCGCCTGGAGACCGATGTTCTTGGCATTCGCCTGCAGCTGCATCATCGACTGGCACATCTCGACCGCTTCGATGAATTGGAACGGTTCGGGCTCGGTCGCGTAGGCGCCGGCCTCGATCCTCGAGACATCAAGGATGGAGGTGACGACGGCAAGCAGATGCTGGCCCGACTCCTTCACCAGGCCGACATACTCCTTCTGGCGCGGGTCCTTGAAGCCGCCGAACATCTCATGCAGCAGCATGTCGGAAAAACCGATGATGGCGTTGAGCGGCGTCCGAAGCTCATGGCTGACGACCGCCAGGAAGCGGCCCTTTGCCACCTCGGCCGACGCTGCGGCCTCATTGGCGGCAGCAAGCTCGTCGCGCAATTCGGCAGTCTCGTCGTTCTCGCGCAGCAGCAGAGTGAAGGTCTCCTGCTGCTCTTCGGCACGCATCAGTTCGAGCTGAAATGGCCGGTAATTGTCGGCCGTCGAGGCGCTGCCGTCCTGCGGCAGCCTTACCCGAAGATCGAGCCGGCGCGCCAGGGCGCCATCGCGCATGTCGGCAAGCGCGCTGAGATAAGCGACGCGATCGGACAGGTGGATGCGGTCGAACAGCCCGGCGCCGAAAAGCAGTTCCGGGGGCAGCTTCAGGATGGTGCGCGCCTTGGCTGAGGCATCCAGGACCTCGCCATGCCGGGCGACATGCAGGACAACGGCGTCGATCATGTCTTCAAGGCGGTCGTTTGGAAGCAGCGCGGGCTGCGCGCGTGCGGCATCGCCTAGGGCTGCGAGCCGGGGAAACAGCGTCAGGCCCCAGGCGAGCGGCAGCAGCCAGTGCCACGCCGCGACTTGCGCCCCGCCGAGCGGGACGACAGAGGCGACAAAGGGCTGCAGCAGCATTGCGGCCAAGGCCGAGAGGCCGCCCCAAAGTGCCGCGCGCTTTGAACCGCCGATCCACCAGGCCTCGAATGGCAGTGCCAGGGCCAGCAGCGCAACCGGCGACGCCAGGCCGCCTGCTGCCGCGACGGCGCCGGCAAGGGCAAGACCGCCGGCGGCAAGGGCAACCTGGGCTGCCAGCGTCATCTTACCCGACGCCGCCACCAGCAAGGCGGCGAACCAGCAAAGACCGAAGGCGGCGAAAATGGTTGCGACGGTGACGGCGGCGCCCATGCCCGAGGTGACCAGTGTCACCGCCGCACCGGCGGCGAAGAACGGAGCGGCAAGCATGATGCCGATGAACCGGCGCTGGCGCAGGCGATCGCCCTGGCCGATGATGGCCGGATGGACCATGCGTTCGCAACCGGCCGCCAGCGCGCCAGGCAGTTCAATATATCTGGCAGTTGTCAAACTCAACGCACTCGCACCCGGTCGTGACTGCCCCTGCTTTGCAGGTCGCTTTTGCTTGTTTGAAACTCGCATCCAGCGTTTAAGGAATGAATAAGGCTGACCGGAACAACGAGCGCGCTGCGGCAAAAATTGGAGCGCCGGCACCGGAATGCACCGCCATTTGTGGCCATAGTAAACGGAGCGTTATGTGCAAAGGGCGTGCCCGTGGCTGCGAAACCCTGAGCCGGCATGCCTGCTCTTCTGAAGATATCCATGCGCAACAATCGCTTAGATGGTTACTGCAAGGTTAAGAAAATTGTCGGCATTTGAGGCTAATGCACTGCAAAACGCCTCGCTTCGAATTTGCCTAAAATTTGAGGAAAATTTTCGCTGAGCAGGAAAGCCGTCCTTTGCGCCTCATGTGCCATTGTGGCTGATATAAAGAGGTCATTGCGCATGGACGCATGATCCGGTCATTGGACGAGAGGGCAGATCGATGGGCTTTTTGATAAGAATGGCGTTCTGGTTTTCGCTGGTGTTGCTGGCGCTGCCGCTGACCGTCGGCCCCGACGAGGATGGCCGCGAGAGCGTCGGGCCGTTCCAGGCGCTTTTTGCGGCGCGCGAAGCGGTCGGCGACATCGCCGGCATTTGCGAGCGTAAGCCGGACGTCTGCGAAACCGGCAAGTCGGCGATGCATACGATCAGCGCCCGGGCCAAGGAAACCGCCAAGATCGCCGCCGCCATGCTGGACGACAAGAGCGCCGAGACCTCGCCCGATACATCGCTGGCCACCGGCAGCGTCGCCAAGGACATCGTGCTGCCGGCGACAGTCAACATACCTGCCAAGCTGGTGGCGAAGAACTAAACACCGTTTCAGCTGTATCTACAGCGACGCCGCAGGCCGGTCGGACCTCTCGATGCCTGCGGTGCTTTTCTTCTTTTTCCGTGACGCCGCAGCCGCGGATGACTATATCCCGAGCAATGGCCACGACGATCCAGACGATCCGCGACGACTTCTCCCTGCTCGACGAGTGGGAAGACCGCTATCGCTATGTCATCGAGCTCGGCGAAGCGCTGCCGCCATTTCCCGACGCCGAACGCAACGCCGCCAACAAGGTGCCGGGCTGCGTCAGCCAGGTCTGGCTGACCACGAGCCGAGCGCCGGGCGCCGATCCGGTCATCACCTTCACAGGCGATTCAGACGCTCATATCGTGCGCGGTCTGGTCGCCATCATGCTCGCGCTGTTTTCGGGACGGACTGCCAGCCAGATCCTTGAAACGGACGCCGAGGCGACGCTGAGGTCGCTTGGCCTCGACGAACATCTGTCGCCGCAGCGGGCCAATGGCCTGCGCTCGATGGTCAAGCGCGTCAAGCGGGACGCCGAGATGGCTCTCAAGCAGACTGCTTGATTGCTCTATCTTCTCTTCTTTCGACGCAATTCCAAGGGAAAGCGCTCGGCAGTTTTCCTGGAATTGTTCTAGGAACAAAAACGGCGCCGTAAGGGGCGCCGTTGATCTTGTCCATTGGAGCCGGTGTTACCGCCCCTTGCGCTTGCGGCCGAGGCCCATCTTCTTGGCCAGCTGCGAACGGGCAGCGGCATAGTTGGGGGCAACCATCGGATAGCTGGCGTCGAGATTCCACTTCTCGCGGTATTCATCGGGCGTCAGACCGTAATGGGTCATCAGGTGGCGCTTCAGCGACTTGAACTTCTTGCCATCTTCAAGGCAGACGATGTAATCGTCATGAACAGAGCGCTTCGGGTTTACCGCAGGCTTCTGCTTGTCGGCCAGAGGCTGTTCGCTTGCTCCGCCCACGCGCCCGAGAGCGGCATGGACATCAGCGATAAGGTTCGGCAATTCGCCGACCGGCACGGGATTGTTGCTGACATAGGCTGCCACCACATCGGCGGTCAGCTCGATCAGCGCATCGCTATTTCTGGAAGGTGTTTCGACGATATCCATGGTTTAGGCCCCAACGAAGGATGTTTCTGTTTGCGCCCTTTTTGGAAGATCGGGCATGGCGCGAATTTCACGCGGGAAGAGCTTCATGGATTCGCGTCCGGGCATCTTAATGAGCCCACAGACAAAGTAAGTCAATTCGCATCTTGCGCTATATTCAACGATATTCATCGAATAGTCGCTCTTCAGCTTCAATCTTTCGTGCACTCTGTAACTTCGCGATATTTTCTGGTCGGACCAGGACTAGCATGACGTAAGGTCACACCACCGCTAAATCAGCAAGGACTCATAAAGTGGGCAGCGATGCTTGGTCTATGCTTCGAGGTTTGGGCGGCTGATTGTCGGATTCGTACCAAACCGCAAGTTGCAAAGCGTTGGCGAAACACGCCGAAGAAGATCTTCGGTCTGACCGGATTCAATACGGCGTGAGGTATTTTCCATAGACCCAGCCACTAACAAAACCACCATTTTGCGCCGGGTCGTGCCAAACTTGACACCATTGATAGCGAATTGCCTGTTTCTGTTTCCAGTGCGGCTGGCCGGCGATCTCCAGAAGATTCAAGCCGCCGGTGCACTTGCCGGTCATCTGCAGGATCGTCCCGTTGGGATAGGCGGCCTGCTTCTGCGAGGTGCCGGACGGATATTTGCGAACGTTGAGCGTGTCGCCGAACGGCACGCCAGCCACTTGCCAAGCGGCGAACGCGGTTGCATGAGACTGGCCGGTGAAAGCCAGAACGGTCGAAGCGACGACGGCGAGAGCCGCAGCGGTGTTGATATGGAAATTCATCATCCTCTCCTTTTGGCTCATCTCCCGAGCCCGCCGCAACCAATACATCCCGGCCCTTGAACCCGCGCTGATCGGCGTGTTCATTTGCCATTCAAGTAATTTCTTCAGTGAGACGCAATGACCAAGACCTCAGCTTTTCCGACCGCCAGCCCGCCGAGCCCCGAGAAACACCCCGTCTTCGACACGCACCACGGCATTACCCGCACAGATGACTATGCCTGGCTGAGGGCCGAGAACTGGCAGGCGATGTTCAGGGACCCTTCCCTGCTTGAGGGCCGCATCCGCGCCCATCTCGAAGCCGAAAACGCCTATCAAGCAGTGCTTATGGCCGATACGCTAGAGCTTCGGAAGCAGCTGTTCGGCGAGATGAAGGGGCGCATCAAGGAAGATGATTCGACGGTGCCGATGAAGGATGGCCCCTATGCTTACGGCTCATCCTTCAAGCTTGGCGGCGAACAGCCCCGCTATTTCCGCATGCCGCGCGATGGCGGCGATGAGCAGATCCTGCTCGATGGCGACGCGGAAGCCGAGGGCAAGCCCTATTTCCGCCTCGGCGGCGTCGACCATTCGGCCGATCACCGCAAGCTGTTGTGGGCGTTCGACGACAAGGGCTCTGAATTCTTCACACTTCGCGTGCGCGATCTCACCAGCGGCAAGGAACTGAGCGACCAGATCGAGGCCACCAGTGGTGGCGGCGTCTGGAATGCCGCCGATGACGGCTTCTTCTACACAAGGCTCGACGACAATCATCGCCCGTCCAAGGTGCTGTTCCACGCGCTCGGCGGCAGCCCCCTTAATGACCGGCTGATTTATGAGGAAACCGATCCCGGCTTCTTCATGGATGTCGGCGGCACGCGCTCCAACGAATGGATCATGATCGGGATCAACGATCACGAAACCTCGGAATATCACCTGATGCGCGCCGATGAGCCTTTCGCCGAGCCAAAGCTGGTGGCAAAGCGCGAGACTGGCCTGCAATATGATCTGGAAGAAGGCGGCGACATCTTCTTCGTCCTCACCAATGCCGACGGCGCCAAGGACTTCAAGATCATGACGGCGCCGGCTAATGACCCGGTTCGCGCCAATTGGGAAGAGCTGGTGGCGCACGAGCCAGGCCGGCTGATCCTGTCGGTGGTCGGCTTCAGGGATCATATGGTCAGGCTCGAGCGCAAGGAAGGGCTGCCGCGCATCGTCGTTCGCGATCGCCGCAGCGGCGAGGAGCATCTGATCTCGTTCGACGAAGAGGCGTTCTCGCTCGGCCTGTCGGGGTCCTATGAATACGACACCGAGATCATGCGCTTCACCTATTCGTCGATGACGACCCCGGCGCAGGTCTTCGACTACAATATGCGCAGCCGCGAGCGTGTGCTGCTGAAGACCCAGGAAGTGCCGTCCGGTCACAATCCGGATCATTATGTCACGCGCCGGTTGATGGCGCCGGCCGCCGATGGCGAACTGGTGCCGGTCTCGCTGCTGCACCACCGCGACACGCCGCTCGATGGCTCCGCACCGTGCCTGCTTTACGGCTACGGCTCTTACGGCATTGCCATTCCGGCGGCGTTCAACACCAACTGGTTCTCGCTGGTCGACCGTGGCTTTGTCTTTGCCATCGCCCATGTCCGCGGCGGCAAGGACAAGGGCTATGGCTGGTATGACGACGGCAAACGGGCGCACAAGATGAACACGTTCACCGATTTCATCGCCGTCGCGCAGCATCTCGTCGCCGAGCGTTACACCCATCACGACCGCATCGTCGCGCAAGGCGGCTCGGCCGGCGGCATGCTGATGGGTGCGATCGCCAACATGGCGCCGCAAAATTTCGGCGCCATCGTTGCCGAGGTTCCCTTTGTCGACGTGCTGACCACGATGCTCGACGCAAGCTTGCCGCTGACGCCGCCGGAGTGGCCGGAATGGGGCAACCCGATCGGGTCGGCGGAAGATTACAATACCATCGCCGCCTACTCGCCCTATGACAATGTTGCCGATCACGACTACCCGCCGATCCTGGCGCTGGCCGGCCTCACCGATCCGCGCGTCACCTATTGGGAGCCGGCCAAATGGGTGGCGCGGCTGCGCGAGCGCAAGAGCGGCGACAATCCGGTGCTGTTCAAGATCAACATGGATTCCGGCCATGCCGGCGCGTCGGGCCGGTTCTCCAGGCTGGAGGAGATCGCCTACACCTATTCCTTTGCGCTCAAGGTGACTGGCAAGGCCGAACCCGAGGTTACGGGCAAGCCCGAACCTGAGGTGACGGGCAAGGCTGAGAATGCAACGGAGGCGTCGCAATGATCGATCTATCCACCTTGACGGCTTACATAGCGGTTGTGCTTGGCTTTGTGTTTATTCCAGGCCCAGCCACGCTTTTGACGGTCGCGCGAGCGACGAGTTCCGGAACCAGGGTTGGCGTCGCGACGGGCGCGGGCGTCGCGGCTGGCGATGTGTTCCATACCATCATGGCGATGGTCGGCATTTCGGCGATCATCGCCACTTCGGCAACGCTGTTCAGCGTCGTAAAATACATCGGCGCGGCGTATCTCGTTTACCTCGGCATCCGCGCAATCATCGAGAGAATACCGGCCGACCCTACTGCCGGCGCACTCGCGATCTCCGCCAGCAAGGCGTTTCGTCAAGCTGTCCTGACCGAAGTGCTTAATCCAAAGACGGCGCTTTTCTTCCTCGCCTTCCTGCCCCAGTTCGTGCGGCCTGAAAACGGATCGGTGATGCTCCAGCTGATGACGCTGGGCATAATCTTTGTTCTGCTCGGCCTTTTCAGCACAGTCGTCTTTGCCGTGAGTGCGGGCCGGCTCGGCACGTTCCTGCGCCGCAATCCGTCGGTGGTGAAATGGCAAGGCAAGGTGGTTGGCGGCATCTACTGCGCGTTAGGCGTTCGTCTGGCCTTGCAGCAGCGCTGATGTCGAAGCGAAAAGCGCGCCCGTCGAGGCGCGCCGGTCGTCACTTTTTGAATTCCGGGCTGCTCATTTTCACTCGCATTTGCAATGGCTGCGCGCTACCCATGCGCGCCACCTTCCAGACCATGACATACGCAAAGGGGCCACTATGTTGCTCGTCGACACCTATCTCGAGAAATCACCGATCCAGGGCATCGGGGTTTTCGCCAGGAACCACATTGCCAAGGGCACGCTGGTCTGGAAGCTCGACCCCAGATTCGACCGGATCATCGACGTCGAGACCTATGAAGGCGAGAGCGGCCCGGTGAAGAACTATCTCGACCGTTATTCCTATCCAGACCGCCGGGATCCGAACTACATCGTCTTCGAAGCCGACGACGCCCGCTACATGAACCATGACGACGAACCGAATTGCGATGTCTCCTCGCCCGAGGAAACCTATGCCTTGCGCGACATCGCACCCGGCGAGGAACTGACCTGCAATTACAGCCATTTCTTCGAGACGGGCTTCGACTTCCTCGGCGATCGCCACCTGTAGATCGCCACCTGTAGCCGGGATCACTTGGCCGGCTTGCTGCGCACCGGGTAGCCGTTGGGATGCGGCGGCACCGCCTTGAGATAGGCGGCTATCGCCGCGCGATCTCCCGGCGGCAGTTCGGCCATGTTGCGCTGCACGTCGACCATGGCGCCGCCTACCGAGTCGAAATCGGGGGTAAAACCGGTTTCGAGATAGTTGGCGATGTCGGCTTCCGACCAGTCACCGAGCCCGCCCTCGCCCGATGTGATGTTCGGCACGACGCCGCTGCCTTCGGCTGCCGACGCGCCAGCCAGCCACTGGCTCTTCCTAGTGGCGCCGGTGAAGTCGCGCGGCGTGTGGCATTCGCCGCAATGGCCAGGCCCCTCGACCAGATAGCGGCCGGCGAGTACCGGATCAGGCGTGCCATCGGCAAAGGCAATCACCGGCTCCTTGCTGAGATAGAGCCGCTTCCACAGGCCGAGGCCGCGGCGGATGTTGAAGGGGAAACTCAGGGAATTGTCCGGCGCCTTGCCGGCGACCGCCGGCAGCGTCTTCAGGAACGCATAGAGATCGGCAATATCAGCCGGCTTCATGCGGGCGTAGGATGCGTAGGGGAAGGCCGGATAGAAATGCTCGCCCGACGGCGACACGCCCTTCAGCATGGCGTTGGCAAGGTCCTCGACCGTCCAGGCGCCGATGCCGTCCTTGGGATCCTGCGAGATGTTGGGCGGCACGAAGGTGCCGAACGGCGTCTTGAGCTCGAGGCCGCCGACCAGTTGCAAACGGGCGTCACCCTGCGAGCCTGGCTTGGCGTGACAGGAGGTGCAGCCGCCGGCATTGAAAATGCGCTTGCCCCTGGCGGCGTCGCCGGGGCCGAGCTGCGCCAGGGTGTCAGTGTCGAGCTTGACCGGCGCCGACAACAGCCAGCCGGCGCCGGCACCGACGACACCCAGGACAAGGGCGGCGCCGACAAATTTTTTCCACAAGGGCATTGACCGGGATCAGCTCTTCTTCACCCGATAGGTCTTGTGGCAGGTGCCGCAATCACTGCCGAGCGTATCGATCTGCGCCTTCAGCGCATCGACATCGGCGGGTGCGGCGGCGACTGCGGCCTTGACGTCGGCGAGGTACTTGTCTTCGGTCGATTTGAAGCCCGCCATGTCTTTCCAGATTTTGGGCGAGGCGGTGGTATCACCGCTGTCGCTGCCGGCCGGGAACAGCGTGTCGACATCGAACTTTTCCGCGTTGACCTGCAGCGCCTGCAGCGCCGTCAGCACGGCGGCGGCATCGAAGTCCGCTTCGCCCTTGGCGATCTTCGACAGGCCGCCGACAATCTTGCCGCGTTCCTTCATCAGTCCCTGTCGGTCGAGGATCGGGTCGGCAAAAGCCGCCGAGGCGGCGAGGCTGAGCATAGAGATGGCGATAACAAGCTTTCTCATTCAATTGGCTCCAGGATGATGAGGGGTCGCGACCTAACGTTAACGGAGGGCGGGCCGGGATTATTCCCTGTCCGCCGGCCGGATTCTGCCGAATTTCCGTGTGCCTGCTGCTTCAGCTGAGAAAGAAAAGCCCCGGAGTACCGGGGCTTCTCTGGGTCGATCAGGCTTTCGCCTCTTCGTACATTTCAAGGACATGGTCCCAGTTGATGAGGCTGTCGACGAAGGCCTCGAGATATTTCGGCCGCGCGTTGCGGTAGTCGATGTAATAGGAATGTTCCCAGACATCGACGCCGAGGATCGGCGATGCGCCTTGGACGAGCGGGTTCTCGCCGTTCGGCGTCTTGGATATCGCCAGCTTGCCGTCCTTGACCGAGACCCAGGCCCAGCCCGAACCGAACTGCGTGGTGCCGGCGGCGATGAAGTCGGCCTTGAACTTGTCGTAGCCGCCGAGGTCGGCGTCGAAAGCCTTCTGCAGGGCGCCCGGAAGCTTGTTGCCGCCGCCGCCCTTCTTCATCCACTTCCAGAAATGGATGTGGTTGTAGTGCTGGGCTGCGTTGTTGAAGAGGCCGGCATTCTTGCCGAACGACTGCTTGACCACCTCTTCGACCGACAGATCGCCAAGGCCCGCTTCGGCGGCCAGCTTGTTGCCGTTGTCGACATAAGCCTTGTGGTGCTTGTCGTGGTGATACTCCAGCGTCTCCTTCGACATGTAAGGCTGCAAGGCCTCGTAGTCGTAGGGCAAGGCGGGCAATTCAAAAGCCATCGGTCATACTCCTCATGGAAAAATCCGGTGCGGATACCGGATTAAGATAGGGCTGCATTGATCTGGAACAACTCCGGAATGAAGCGCCAATTGCCTTTTAGCGGCTCAACCGGCGGAAGTCGAATGCGCCCATTCCCAATAAAGGTCGCGCGCTTTCTTGGCCACCGGCCCGGGCTGCAGATCGCGGTCCTCGATGCGGGTGATCGGCACGACCTTGGAATGATTTCCGGTCGAAAAGATCTCATCGGCTTCGAGAAAGTCGCGCACCGACAGCATCTTCTCCGTGGTCTTGAAGCCGTAATCGCCAAGCAGCGTCATGGTGCGCGAGCGGGTGATGCCGGACAGGAAGGTGCCGTTGGGCGCCGGCGTCAACACGTGGCTGTCCTTGACCAGGAAGATGTTCGAGGTTCCGGTCTCGGCGACATTGCCCAGCATGTCCAGCACCAGCGCATTGTCGAAGCCGCGTCCCTTCGCTTCGAGGATGGCGCGGCCATTGTTGGGATAGAGGCAGCCGGCCTTGGCATTGGTCGGCATGGTCTCGATCGTCGGCCGCCGGAACGGCGACACGGTGATCGAAAAGCCGGTCGGCGAGATCATCGGCGATTCGTAGAGGCAGAGGCAGAAACGGGTCGAGGCCGGATCGGCCGGCACGCCCATGTAGCCGCCATGCTCGGCCCAGTACATCGGCCTGATGTAGACCGCTGTCTTGCCGTCGAACTTCTTCAGCCCGGCCCAGGTCAGTCCAACAATCTCATCGGCGCTCATCGACGGCGCGAGGCCGAGCGCGGTCGCCGATGCGTTCACCCTAGCGGCATGCAGCTCGAGATCGGGGGCGACGCCTTCGAACCAGCGGGCGCCGTCGAAGACGCTGGTGCCGAGCCACATGGCGTGGCTGCGCGGACCCAGAATGGCAACGTTGCCTTCGTACCAGTCGCCGTCGACGAAGGTCCATGTCGCCGAGAGCGCCGCAGTCGCCAGTGTCATTGTTCGGTTCCGCTTCAAAGCTGCCTGTGCCAAGCATTGGAAGATGCTTTGACCGGCGCCGTCAACCGGCATGGAGCGGTTTTTGTTGAGGCCAGAGCGCCCCAAGAAAGCGACCAAGACTACAATCGATGCTTGCACCTTGCGCCGCCTGCCCTCAAAACTGTCGCCATGCATTACGCGGCTTACGTTTTCGACGCCTATGGCACGTTGTTCGACGTGCACGCAGCCGTGCGCCGTCATGACGGCGAGATCGGCCCCGACGGCCCGCTGCTTTCGGAAATCTGGCGCGCCAAGCAGCTGGAATATTCCTGGGTGCGCACGCTGATGGGCGGCTATGCCGATTTCTGGCAGCTCACCGAACAGGCGCTCGATTTCGCCCTGCTCAAGGTTCCCTCCGCCGACAAGGGACTGAAGGCCAAGCTGCTCGAAGCCTATTGGCGGCTCGACTGCTATCCGGAAGTGCCGGCCGTGCTCAAGGCGCTGAAAGCATCCGGCGCCAAGCTCGCAATCCTGTCCAACGGCTCGCCCGAGATGCTGGAAGCGGCGGTCAAGTCGGCCGCCCTCGACCAGGTGCTGGACGATATCTTTTCGGTCGACGCCGTCAGGCGCTTCAAGACCGACCCGTCGACCTACGACATGGTGGCGACGGGCTGGCGACTCTATCCGGGCGCCGTCTCGTTCCAGTCGTCCAACCGCTGGGACGTCGCCGGCGCCACTAAATTCGGCTTTCGCACCGTATGGATCAACCGCGCCAACCAGCCCGAGGAATACCGGGATTTCCCGCCGGCGCTGATCCTGCCGTCGCTTGAAGGCCTGGTGACCGGCGGCTGATCCCTCTGTTGCCTTCGAGCAACAGTGGCAGAGCGGTCACAGCTTCGCCTTTGTTTGTCCACCCTCAGGCCAGAATCGGAACCGCCTATCGCGTCAGGCATTGGGGGAGGCCGACCACTGCGCCGCTTGAAGGCATTCACGCTTTCTTGCGATTCGAGACTTAAAAAAGGCAACCATGTTGAAGACCGAAATCGACCCCTATCGCCTGAGCCGTCGCGGCTTTCTGAATGCTGCAGCCCTTGGCGCCGCTTCGATTGCGGTCTCCGCCTGCACCACCACCGGACCGGCGCCGGCGCCGGTCGAACCGCCACCGCCGACCTATGACGAGCCGCCGCTCGGCGACTATGCGACGATGTACGGCCCGATTTCCGACAGCGGGTTCGAGCTCCCGGCCATCCCGATCAAGAAGATGGACCCGCAGTTCCTGCGCCAGATCGTTCCCGATCCGACCGGCCAGCGGCCGGGCACCATCATCGTCGATACGACCAACCATTTCCTGTATCTGGTGCGCGAAGGCGGCCAGGCGATCCGTTACGGCGTCGGCCTCGGCCGCGCCGGCTTCGAATGGTCGGGAGACGCCGTCGTCCAGTGGAAGCAGAAATGGCCGAAATGGACGCCGCCCGATGAGATGGTTGCCCGCCAGCCTGAACTGGAAGAATACAGCGCCAAGAACGGCGGCATGCCCGGCGGCCTCAAGAACCCGCTCGGCGCCCGCGCGCTCTACCTGTTCCACGACAACGTCGACACGCTCTACCGCCTGCATGGCTCGCCGGAATGGAACTCGATCGGCAAATCCGTCTCGTCAGGCTGCGTGCGCCTGATAAATCAGGACATCATCGACCTCTACGACCGCGTGCCGTCGAAGAGCCCGGTCATCGTGACGTCCGACATCGGCCAGCCGATGGCGGCGAGCGCAAACCGCAGAGCCATCCCGATCGATGGCGGGGTGCCGGATGGCTCGGTCCTGCTCGGCCCGGTGACCTGATCGACTTCATCGATGCCATGAAGCGGCAGGTTCCGCTCCATGCGGCAAAGCTCGCCAGGATCCCGATAGCTTCACGCGAATGCCTGGGGTTCGCATCCAAGATATGCAATGCCGGCAACAGGAGGCCAAAAAAGACGTCCAGACAAACCATGGAGCCGCTGCAATCGGGGCGGCCATGCCCTGTCAATCTCGACGCTGCTGTGTTTCGTTTCCGATTGATGTATATTAGACGGGAGTATGATTGCAGAGACATACATTTATCATTGATGGCGGGGGAACGCCGATGGTGGGATTTGATTTCGATAGTCCGCCTGCCGACGGCGCCGAGGCCAACCTGTCGGCCGAATGCGAGCGCCAATTGCTGCCGCTCGTCCGCGGAATTGTCGAGGCGGCGGTTGCCGCCGGGTGGAGCCAGGAAGACGTTCTTCTGGCCATGGTCGAGCTGTCCTGGGATCTGTACGAGAAACGCCGAGGCGATCTTTAGCAGGCCTGCGTGAGCCGGATAGTTCGGTAGCGCCGGCCAAGCCAGGCCATGTTTTTCTCGCGCGAACTTTTTTCTTCACTTACAATGTTTTTTCTATCCGCGGGATGCGCTACGCTGCCTTTGGGCAGGACTATGGGGGATACAAATTACCGTCCGGATTTCCGGGCTGAGGCAAGGCTGAGTGAAAAATGCGGGCGAGGTTCAGGAACGCAGCGCAGGCGCCGATCGGGTCGATCGGCACGCCCTCGACACAATCCCCGAAAATGCCAATCCCAGAAGAGCAACCATGCGGGGGAGCGGGATATGCTCTGTCCGCAGCCCTGGATCGCTCCCGGAGGGTCGCCATCGCCGAAGTCGCTTACCTCGGGGATTTTCGGATCAAGGCCATTTGGCCACCGCCATGAAGAAGCACAAGGGAAAGAAGCCATGGTTCGGGCGATAACTGCTGCTGGATCGTCCGTGGCAATCACAGATAGTCGACCAGCTCTGTCAATGGCCGCGCGATCTATATTCGGAATACAACTCTGGATTGTGCCGGCACACTATGCACAATAACTAGGCAAAAATGGTAAGATAAGATCCGAAAATAGTCAGGTAGCCTTGGCTAAAATTCAAACCTGTAAATTTATAGTCAAAATCCTGGTAAAAATTTTCATTTGAGCTCAAATTCTTCTTTGCAATATAAAGCAGCATCTGTAGGATTCGAAGGAACGCCCAGGAGCAAACGTCAATTCTGGGCGCCTCGATACAGCACAGGATTGGATTGATCGGCGCAGCAGTGGCAGAGACGAAGATGCAACATAGAGGCAACGTCCAGGAAAGCGCCGGGACAGAGCGGCGGCGCGCGGATCGTCGCATCTTCGACGGAATGCCGGAAAGCGCGGGGCGCTACCTGGTCACGTTTCGAGGCGGCGCGGCTCATGTCGTTCATGGGCCGGGATCACACACATTCAAAGCGGCGGAACATTTCGCTTCGGTTCTGCTTACACCCTCACCAGGGATTGCGGCATCGCTGGGCAGCGACAAAGTACACGAATACGACGGCGACGTCGGCATGATCATGATCGTCCCAGCCGATCTCGGCGGCAAGGTGACCCGGTCATCCACTACGGAGAGCGTAATCGTGGCGCTCACCCCCGAGAGTCTCTTCGAGCTGGCAACGCGTGAATTCGACACCGGCCATGCCGAGCTTCAACCGCCGCCGTTCGGGACCGTTGACTTCCAAGCGCTGCAACTCGCGCAGTTGCTGAAGGCGGAACTGACGGATCGGGAAACTCCAAACGAGTTCTATGTGGATTCGTTGGTCACCATGTTCGGCGTCCATTTGCTTCGGAACTACGCAGGAGCGCGAAAGTTGCCACAAGCCCCAAAGGGCGGTCTGTCGAACCGCAGCGCCCGGCGGGTGCGCGAATTCCTGGAGGTAAATTTTTCCAGCAAGATCGCGGTGGCCGAGCTGGCCGCACTCTGTGGCCTTTCGCCGAGCCATTTCATCCTGGCATTCACCAAGACCTTTGGCGAGCCGCCGCACAAATACCTGCTGCGGCTGCGTCTCGATTTCGCCGAAAAACTTCTCATCGAGAGCGACCTGTCGATTGCGGAAGTCGCTCATCTCAGTGGATTCTCGGACCAGAGCCACTTGACAGTCACCATGTCCAGATACCGGAACAGAACCCCCAGGCAGGTGAAGCTGCAACGTTAACGCTTGTTGCGGCGCGCATGATTGTCCGCGGCGATACCTCGATTGATCTTCAGTATAGTCGAAGGTTGTGTGGCAGAGCAGTCACAGTTGTCGAGCAGGGACCAAATACCGGATTTTCCTACAAAGATTCCGGATTATTCCAAAATACCTGCACCGCGAATGTGCTCATGGTCGCGATGGAAGTCATTTGGGGCGGGGGAGCAACCAGATGATACAGCATGTCGGATTGTCCCATGGACATTCAATTCGCGGAAATCGAGGTCTTCGCGCCTAAGGCCGAAGCGGCCTGGGCTGCACTGCAACGCCAATACGCCAGCCGGATCAGCGCTGCGGAACTCGACCATCTCCTGGCCTGTTTCGTGCTTGGACTGACCTCTCCGGCTTGTGGTGAAGGCGATCCGGGATTTCATTTCGATCTCTGCCGCGCGCTGGTGGCGGTAAACCTGCCGCCGGAACGGACGGAGGCTGCACTGCATGCGGTTCCAGAACCGACGCAGCCATGGGTCGCGAGCGCCTATCAGCTGATTGAAAAACAAGGCGCGAAGGTCGGTCTCTCGTTGCGGGAGAAGACGCGCAATTTCGAAGATTTTTTGGCCACCGAGGCGAATGGTGCGGCACATCAGGGCGCCTCGGCAATTGCGAGGAAAAACTAGCATGACCAAACGCGTCGAGGGGCGGAGAAGGATCGAACTTTCTTCAAGCTTTGTCGGAAACTGGATCGCGGGCGCGGCCGACAGCCGCTCGGTGCGGCGCCGCCTGATGGCGGTGCTGCGCATGGCTCACCGGGTTCTTGGATTCGGTCGCAAGAATATGGGTCTGGGAACATTGGGAAGCGGCACCAGCGTGCGTTCGGCTCTGGCCTGTGGCGTGAGCCCGGCCAGCGTGCTCGGCGGCCTGGCCGCGATCGCCGCGCTCGGCCTCGCCACACCGGCCCAGGCACAATATCAGGCTGGCGGCGGTTCGGCGACCGGCGGCAACGCCGTCGCCATCGGTAACGGCGCCGCGACGAATGGCAATAACAGCGTGGCGTTGGGCAGTTCCAACAGTGCAACGGGCGACGGCACGATCGCCATCGGCTATGCGATGGGTGTCAATGGCCTCAATTCCATAGGCATAGGTGTCTTCGCAGGCGCAACCGGCGTCAATGCCCTCGCCGTGGGCGGGAACGCCAAGGCCAACGGGGACGCAGCAAGCGCTATTGGCGTCAATTCGGTTGCAACCACAGGCGCGGCCGCTTTTGGCAATAATGCGCGTGCCGACGGAGTCAACTCGACCGCGATCGGCCCTGTTACCCGGGCGACCGGATTGCGCGCCACCGCGCTCGGGTTCGGGGCAACGGCATCCGGCGTGGATTCGATTGCCCAAGGTAACAGCGCTGTCGCAAGCAACCAGAATGCCGTCGCCATTGGATTCCAGGCGACCGCGACCAGCATCAACTCCATCAACATTGGCGGGCGCACCCTCGCGGGATCAGGCGCGCTCTCGCAGGGCGCCATCGCCCTTGGTACGGATGTCACGGCAAATCAGCAAAACACCGTTGCCATAGGCGTCCTGACCAAAGCGACCGGAACGAGCGCAACGGCGATGGGCAACACCGCCAGTGCCTGGGGCAACCAGTCCATCGCATTCGGCGTCGGCGCGCAGGCAGGCGTTCAGGCCAACACTGCCCTGCCGAACAGCATTGCCATCGGCACCAATTCGCTGTCTTCGGGCGCTTTCGCCACCGCGATGGGCGCTACCTCGGTTGCGAGTGGCTCCGCCAGCACCGCTATTGGCAACACCGCCGTTGCCAGCGGCGCAAACGCCTCCTCGTTCGGTTCCGGCGCGAATGCGACGGGAGACAATTCTCTTGCCGCCGGTGTCAGCGCCGCCGCCAGCGGGATTGCCAGCACCGCGCTCGGCATCGGCTCCAAGGCCAGCGCCACCAACGCCGTGGCGATCGGTAATGCGGCGGTCGCCAATTCCGCCGACGCTGTTGCAGTGGGCACGAATGCAACGGCGACGGGCGGCCAGGCTGTCGCCATCGGCGCCGGCAACACAGCCTTTGGCAACGGCGCGGTCTCCATCGGCGATCCCAGCTATGCCAGCGGCACCGGCGCCTTCACCGGCGGCGCCAACAACATCGCCAATAGCGACGGCACGGCAACCGCCACAGCCGCAAACCAGGCCGCAGGCGCGGTTGCCATCGGCAACAACAACAAGGCCGTCGGGCAAGGCTCCGTGGCGCTGGGCAATGGCTCGACGGCGGGTGCAGCCGGCCTTGCCGGCAATGTCGCGCTGGGCAACGGCGCGACGGCGACGGCAAGCTCCGGCGACGTAGCGCTCGGTTCGGGCTCGGTGACCGCGACGGCGGTCGGCACCAGCGGCGCGACGATCGGCGGCACGGCCTACAGCTTCGCCGGCACGACGCCGACGAGCACTGTCAGCGTCGGCGCGCTCGGCGCGGAGCGGACAATCACCAATGTCGCGGCGGGCCGGCTCAGCAATTCGTCGACCGACGCCATCAATGGCTCGCAGCTCTTCGCCACCAACCAGCAGGTGACGCAGAACACGACGGCCATCGCCGCCAACACCGCCGACATCACCAATCTCGGCAACACGATCAACAGCATCAGCACCGGCGGCGGCATCAAGTATTTCCACGCCAATTCGACGGCGGCGGACTCGTCTGCAACGGGCACGGACTCCGTCGCCATCGGACCGGTCTCCGCCGCGACGGGGACGAACGCCATCGCGGCCGGCACCAATTCGAGCGCCTCCGACGCCAACGCCTCGGCCTTCGGCAGCGGCGCCGTCGCATCGGCGCTTGACGCAACGGCAATGGGGTACATCTCCAAGGCCTCGGGCCAATACAGCACCGCCGTCGGCGCCAATGCCAACGCCACAGCCACGTCCAGCACGGCGATCGGCCAGAACGCGTTTGCGACCGGCGTTCAGGCGACCGCTGTTGGTGTAGGTGCGAATGCCGCCGCCCAGAACGCGATCGCACTGGGCGCCGGCTCTGCTGCCAGCAACGCAGGTGACGTGGCGCTCGGCTCCGGCTCGGTAACCGCCGCGGCGGTCGGCACCGCCGGCACGACGATCGGCGGCGTCGCCTACAACTTCGCCGGCACGACGCCGGCAAGCACCGTCAGCGTCGGCGCGGTCGGCGCGGAACGCACCATCACCAATGTCGCGGCGGGCCGGCTCAGCAATTCGTCGACCGACGCGATCAACGGCTCGCAGCTCTTCGCCACCAACCAGCAGGTGACGCAGAATACGACCGACATCGCCGCCAACACCGCCGACATCACCAATCTCGGCAACACAATCAACAGCATCAGCACCGGCGGCGGCATCAAGTATTTCCATGCCAATTCGACGCTGGCGGATTCCCAGGCCCTGGGGACGGATTCCGTTGCGGTCGGCCCGAATGCCGTGGCCAACAATGCCGGCGACGTTGCGATCGGCGCGAATGCGGTGTCGACCGTGACCACGGCGGTCGGCGGCACCACGATCGGCGGCGTTGCCTACACCTTCGCCGGCGCGACGCCCGCGGGTGCATTCTCGGTCGGCTCGGTGGGCGCCGAACGCCAGATCCAGAACGTCGCGGCCGGGCAGTTGAGCAACTCCTCGACCGATGCGGTCAACGGCTCGCAGCTGTTTGCGACCAACCAGCAGGTGACGCAGAACACCACCGATATCGCCGCCAATACTGCTGACATCACCAATCTCGGCAATTCGATCAGCAATATTGCCGGCGACACCTCGCTGGCCTACACCGACGCCAATGGCGACGGCATCCGCTATGTGCGCACCAACGACAGGACGCTTGCCGTCGCGGACTCCTTCGCGCAAGGGATCGGCTCTTCCGCCCTGGGCTACCAGGCGACCGCGAGCGCCGACAATGCGCTGGCGCTCGGCCGCGACACCCAGGCCAGCGTCATCGGCGGCGTGGCGCTTGGCGCCGGCTCGGTTTCGGATCGGGCGGTCGCGCCCGTATCGGGGTCGATCCTCTCCGGCACCGGCCTCATTCCCTACAACACCGCGGACATGAGCCTGCTCGGCGCCGTCTCGGTCGGCACCTCCACCTCCTATCGCCAGATCATCAACGTGGCCGACGGCACGCAGGACCAGGACGCGGTCACGCTTCGCCAGTTGAAGGGCGCGCTGAGCTCGTTCGCGGTGACGGGGAGCCTGTACTTCCATGCCAATTCGACGGCAGCGGATTCGCTCGCGGTCGGCGTCGATTCGGTTGCGGTCGGTCCGCGCACCACCGTCAATGGCGACAATGGCATCGGCATCGGCAACGGCGCCATCGTGCAGCAGACGGCGCCGGGAGGCATCGCGATCGGCCAGAATTCGACGGTCAACCAGGCCGACAGCATCGCCCTCGGCACCAACGCGACCACCAACGGAGCGCAGGCGGTGGCGCTCGGCGCCGGCGCAAAGGCCAACGAGCCGGGCAGCGTCGCGCTCGGCGCGGGCTCGACGACGGCGGCGGCGGTCGCCACCACCGGCACCACGATCAACGGCGTTGCCTATACCTTCGCCGGAACAGCTCCGACCAGCACGGTCAGCGTCGGCACCGTCGGCAACGAGCGCACCGTCACCAATGTCGCGGCGGGCCGGATCAGCGGCACCTCCACCGACGCCATCAACGGCAGCCAGCTCTTCGCCACCAACCAGGCGGTCGAAGCCATGCAGGGTAGCGTCGGCGACCTGAATCAGTTCGCCGTCCAGTACGACAAGGACGGGAACGGCAACAAGTCCAACTCGATTACCCTTGCCGGCGGCGACCCGAACACGCCGGTGGTCATCCACAATGTCGGGCCGGGCGTTGCCAACACCGATGCGGTCAATGTTCAGCAGTTCAACAGCGGGTTAGCACTCAACCTAGACAATTCGAAGAACTACACCAACCAGGTGGCGGCCACCACGCTGCAGCAAGCCAATGCGTATGCGGACTCCAAACTCAGCCAGCTCAACATGGACATGGGAGAGGTCAGGGGCGAGGCGCGCCAGGCTGCGGCAATCGGCTTGGCGGCCGGCTCGCTGCGCTACGACGATCGTCCCGGCAAGCTGAGCGTGGCCGCCGGCGGAGGCTATTGGCGCGGTGAAGGCGCCCTGGCCTTCGGCGCCGGCTACACCAGCGAGGAAGGACGTGTTCGAGCGAACCTGTCCGGTACGACGGCAGGCGGACACTGGGGTGTCGGCGCGGGCGTCAGCCTTACGCTGAACTAGAGCCCGGCCATGATCAGGCAGGCAGTCCTTGCTGTCGCGATATCCATGACGTCAATGCTCCTGTCCGGCCCGTTAGCGGCCGGGCAGGAAGCAATCCCTTCCGGCTACAGGGTAAAACCTTCCGACGTAGCGATCCCTGCGGATGCGAAGCTTGGCGAATATCAACGGACCACCCGTCCGTTCGAGAACTGGACGCTGATCTGCGACGAGAACCTGAAGGCGCGCCAAAAGGTCTGCAATGTCACCCAGATCATCGAGGACCAGGCAGGACAGGTTGCGTTCAGCTGGTCGCTTGCCGCCACCAAGGAAGGCAACCCCTACATGATCTTGCGCGCCCCGCCGATCGCCAAGAGCGACGCTCCTGTCTCGCTGACATTCGAGGGGCGCAAGGAGCCGATAAAAATTCAACTCGACGGATGCAATCAGGCCGTCTGCGTCGGCATGCTGCCGGTTGGTCCGATCATGCGCGAACAGATTTCGAAGGCCGCGGCATCCGTCATCTCCTTCCCGACCACGGATGGCAGGACGATCAACGTAACCGCGACCCTCAAGGGCTTGGCCGCGGCCGTTGCGGCGATCAATTGACGAGGCAATCGCGATGAACCAGCAATCGATCCATGACCGGATAATGTCCCGCAACCAGGGAAAGGATGCTGTCCGGGTCGGCATCGAAGACCGGAGCAGACCGCAACGAAACCGCGCGAGGACCGCTGTCTTCTCGTTGCTCGCCATTGCCGTCGTCGCCACGGCCGGCTTCGCGGCCATGCGCTACGACCTGCTCCACAATTTACTGCCGCAGCCGGCGGTCGCGGAGACCACCAGCCCAATCCGGCCCTGGCCGAGACGCCATTTCTGCAACACGCCAAAGAGGCAGGCTTGCAGTCTTGTTCCAACATTTTCCCAGCCCTTGGGCAGATGCTGACGACCGGCACGACGTACAGCGTCCAGTCGATCTGGAACAACGAGGCCCCCGACAAACACCTCGTGGAAGCCTTGGTCGGCATGAACTACGCTACACAGGGCTACAGCGGCCCGGCGGCAGGTCTGGTGTTCGCGGCACCCACCGCATCCGTTTGCGAAGGTACGATGGTCAGGGTGGCGCCATTCGCGGCCAATTGCGCCGATGTTCCGGCCCTGCTTCCGAAAGACAGCAAGCTCGCCAACAATCTTGGACAAATCAGCGTCTATGAACTGGCCAATGGAGGGGGCAACGCGATGCTGCTGCCAACCGGCAACAGCTGCGTCGTCATTTCCGTGGCCTCGGCAGCAGGTAAACAAGGAGGCGTACAATGAGGGTGAATTCCGCCATTGCGGCGATCGGCATGCTGTTGCTTTGCGCCGGGCGGCTGGGCGCGGCGGACCTAGCCCCGGCGGCGGACGTGCCCGAGCCGCCGGCCCAGGAGGAGAGAGGCATCTGGGCGGCGATCGCCTATTCGAGCCCCGACGAGAAGCACGGCTTCTTTTGGGGCGCCGACAAGCGGCAGGAGGCGATGGACATCGCGCTGAAGCATTGCCAGAACGCTGGCGGCGGCAGCTGCGCCGTGGTCAGCGTATTCCGCAATCATCGCCATTGGGACGATGACGACAATACCGGCTTTCCCTACAAGCATTGCGGCGCCCTCGCCGTAGGCGAGAAGCCGGAAGGGCGGCTGACCAGTTGGGGCGCCGAGACGGCGCAAACACGCCGGGATGCCGAAGACCTGACACTGCAGGCGTGCGAGCGGAACGGACAAAAATGCAAGATCCGCGAGTGGGTGTGCACATGACGCATCAGAGCGAAGCAGCGGAACGCCAATCGAGGCGCATGTTTGCACTCAGCGTAGCGCCGTGCTCAAGCGGGGTCAGCCCTTTGCCGTGATGCGCATCGACGGTATGCGACACCGGCTCGAAGCAGAAGAAATCGGCATCCTGCGACGGCGAATAGAGGATGAAGACGTCGAGCAATGGCGAGGCGGTGAGCGAGATGGCGATCCTGTCCTCGGGCCGGGTGATCCTGGCGCGGCGGTCCCAGCCGTCGAAGGCGTTGTTGACCCAGCTTCGCGGCAACAGGGAGGCGTTCGAGAAATTCCACGCGGGGTAATCGGCCACCGGCGCCACGCCGACCGGCAGATGATGCTTGTCCTCCAGCCAGACCCGCGCCGCCTTCGCCTCGAGCGTCGTTCCGGCGCTGCGCGGGAACCACGGATGAAAGCCGAGCCCGTAAGGCAGGCGAATGCCGGTGCGATTCTCCACCGTGAGCGTGGCATCCAAGGCCCCGTCATGCAGCGCATAGGCGACCCGCGCCGTATATCGGTAGGGGCCGATTTCACCGGCGTCGAGGACCAGTTCTGCCTCGGTGGCGCTGTGGCTGGCAATCCGCCACTCCCTCTGGAAGCCGTCGCCATGGATTGGAAAGGCCTCCCCCGGCACGTTCGGCTCGATCGCATGGAAGCGGCCGTCGAAGGCGAAACCGCCGCCTGAGATGCGGTTCGACCAGGGAACCAGAAGCTGGCAGCCGGAGGCGCCGGTGCCATCGTCGGGGCGGAGCAGCGGCACCGTTGCGCCGCAGACCAGTGCGTCGAAGCGGGCGATCGCTGCGCCCTTTTGCGGCGCCAGGACCAGACGGGCGCGGTCGTCGCGCAGTTCCAGGAGGCCGGCCATCCCTACCAACCGCCGTCAATAGCGATATTTTGGCCGCTGATCATGTCCGAGGCGGGCTGGCTGACACTTTTCACCGCCCCCTGGACAGGCTGCCCAGAATCCCGCGCACGATCGCGCGGCCGACCGACGAGCCGACCGAGCGCACCACCGCTTTGATCGCGGCTTCGGCCACCGTCTGGCGGTTGGACGGCCGTGGTGCAGGGGCGCGGCGACCGCCTGATTGCTGCGGCGGCGGATCGTCATTGCCGAAGCCCGGAATGGTCCAGCGCGAGCGCCCGCTGTCGGCCTGCTGCGCCTGCTCGTCCTGCGCATCCCTGGCTTTCTTCTGCAGCATCTCGAAGGCCGATTCGCGGTCGATGGTCTGGTCGTACTGGCCGGCGACCGGGCTCTGGTCGATCAGCTTGCGGCGCTCGTCCGCTGTGATCGGGCCAAGCCTAGACGATGGCGGCCGGATCAATGTCCGCTGCACCATGGACGGCACGCCCTTGACCTCCAGCGTCGAGACCAGCGCCTCGCCGGTGCCGAGCTGGGTGATGGCGGTGGCGCAGTCGAAATCGGGATTGGGCCGGAAGGTGTCGGCGGCGGTCTTGACCGCCTGCTGCTCACGCGGCGTATAGGCGCGCAGCGCGTGCTGCACACGGTTGCCGAGCTGGGCGAGAACCTTTTCAGGGATGTCCAAAGGGTTCTGCGTGACGAAATAGACACCGACGCCTTTCGAACGGATCAAGCGAACCACCTGCTCGACGCGGTCGATCAGCACCTTCGGCGCATCGTCGAAAAGCAGATGCGCCTCGTCGAAGAAGAACACCAGCTTCGGCCTTTCGGGATCGCCGACCTCGGGCAATTCCTCGAACAGCTCCGACATCAGCCAGAGCAGGAAGGTGGCGTAGAGCCTGGGGTTCATCATCAATCTGTCGGCAGCGAGCACGCTGATGGCGCCGCGGCCGTCGCGGGTGGTGCGCATGATGTCGGCGATGCGCAAAGCCGGTTCGCCGAAGAAATGCGCCGCGCCCTGCTGTTCCAGCACCAGAAGCGTGCGCTGGATTGCGCCGACCGACGGCTTGGTGACATTGCCGTAGCGCGAGCTGATCTCGTCGGCGCGCGCTGCGATGTTGGCCAGCAGTGCTTGCAGATCCTTCATGTCGAGCAGCAGCAGGCCATCCTCATCGGCGATGCGGAAGGCGATGTTCATGATGCCTTCCTGCGCTTCGGAGAGGTTCATCAGCCGCGACAGAAGCAGCGGCCCCATTTCCGAGACGGTGGCGCGGATCGGATGGCCCTGCTCGCCGAACAGGTCCCAGAAGATGACCGGGAATTCCTGGAAGTCGTAAGGGTCGAGCTTGACCTGCTCGGCCCGCTTGACCAGGAAATCCTGCGCCTTGCCCATCATGGCAATGCCGGACAGGTCGCCCTTGATATCGGCGCAGAACACAGGCACGCCGGCATTGGAAAACCCCTCGGCCAGGATCTGCAGGCTGACTGTCTTGCCGGTGCCGGTGGCGCCGGTGATCAGGCCATGGCGGTTCCCATATTGCAGCAAGAGCTGTTCGGCGCGCTGATAGCTGTCGTCGGGCTTGCGGCTGGCGCCGAGGAAAATGCTGGTGTCGTCAGCCATATGACCATGTCTCCGCAAACTGATGTGTTAAAAGCCTGTGGCCGTGCCGCAGGGTATAGTCAGGCCATTGCGCAGCGACAATGCTATTCTCCAATTGGGCTATCCATCCAGTTGGCTATTCATCCAGATTGGGCCAATCGTCTAAATTGAACCAATCCTCCAAATCGGTTTTTGGAACTTGCGGATTTTGCCGCTGTTTGGCAATCGTTCCATGGTTCGTCCACGCAGGCTGCCCTATGTCAGGGAAGCGAATCCCAACCGCGCAAGCGCATTGCATTGCGATATCTGGCAGGGAACCGTAGACTGGACGGCTGACGCTGGTGCGGCCGCATAAAAACGAGGAACATGGATGGGCGCCGGAGCCTTGACCAGGAGCATCGAACCCGCTGACGTCGAGCGCCAGCGTTGGCTGGCCTTGGCCGAAAAGGCGCTCGCCGGCGCCTCCTTCGAGGAAAAACTGGTCTCGCATACCGACGATCAGATTCGCATCGAACCGCTCTACGATCGCGCCGCCGGCGCCGAGCCGCTTGTGCGCGCCAACCCCAAATTGCCCTGGATCGTCAGCCAGCGCATTGACGATCCCGATATCGGCCGCGCCAAGGCGCAGGCCCTGGACGATGTGGCACAAGGCGCGACGGGATTGTCGCTTGTCTTCGAGGGTGCTCCGAATGCGTTCGGCTATGGCCTGCCAAGGACGGCGCAGGCGCTGGAAACGGTGCTGGATGGCGTACCGCTCAACCGCACGCAGATCCGCATCGACGCCCATCCCTGGAGCCGTGCCGTCGCCGACTGGCTGGTGGCGTTCCTGAGCAAGCGCCGCTCCGACCCGGCAAAGCTGAACCTCTCCTTCGGCATCGACCCGGCGGCAATCTTTGCCGGAACCGGCCGGCTGCGCATGTCGATCGAGGCGTTGCAGGCATCGATGCCGCAATCGCTGGCGCATTTCTTCTGGCTGGGCGTGCCGGGTGTGCTGCTGGAGGCCGACGGGCGGGTGTTCCACAATGCCGGCGCCACGGAAGCGCAGGAACTCGGCACCATGCTCGCTTCCGCCGTGTCATACCTCAGGATGTTCGAGGATGCGCGCCAGCCGCTTGTCTATGCCGCTCCCCATATCGGCTTTGCGCTGAGCGTCGACCAGGACCAGTTCCTGTCGATGGCCAAGGTCCGGGCCTTGCGCAGGCTGTGGGCGCGCATCCAGGAAACCTGTTCCATCCCGGCATCGACAGCCAACATCCATGCCGAGACGTCGTTCCGCATGATGACGGCGGCGGATCCCGAAACCAACATCCTGCGCACCACCATCGCCAGCTTTGCAGCGGCAGCAGGCGGCGCGGACTCGATCTCCATCCTGCCACACACCGTCGCCCTCGGGCTGCCGGCCGGCTTTGCCCGCCGCATCGCCCGCAATGCGCAGTTGATCATGGCCAATGAAAGCCATATCGACCATGTCGCCGACCCAGCATTTGGGTCGGGCGCAGTCGAGGCGCTGACCCTGGGCCTGTGCGAAGCGGCGTGGGAAGAGTTCCAGCGGATCGAAGCGGAAGGCGGCGTTCTGGCAAGCCTGCAGCAAGGGCATATCCAGAAGCGCGTCAAGGCAGCATCCGAGCGCCGCGCCGAGGCCTACCGGTCGGGTGAACGGGCAATCATCGGCACCACGCTTTACCCGCTGAAAAACGATGCCCCGGTCGAGACGCTGGCGGCTGAGCGGCGGCCGCCTTTCACAGAGGGCGTGGCGGTGTGCGAGGCGCTGTTTCCGGTCCGCATCGACCAGGCAATCGGAGCCGCACAGTGATCCCGGATTTCAGCCACATTGGCTGGTCGGCGCCACGGCGCGCGCCGGTCGAGGTCAAGGGCCAGCGGCTGACGCCGGAAGGTATTGCCGTCAAGCATCTCTACAGCCAGGGCGATCTCAAGGGGCTGCCGCATCTCGACACCTATCCGGGAATGCCGCCCTTCGTGCGCGGTCCCTACCCGACCATGTATGTCCAGCAGCCGTGGACGATCCGGCAATATGCCGGCTTCTCGACGGCCGAGGAATCCAACGCCTTCTACCGGCGCAATCTCGCCGCCGGCCAAAAGGGCCTTTCGGTCGCTTTCGATCTGCCCACCCATCGCGGCTATGACAGCAACCATCCGCGCGTTGCCGGCGATGTCGGCATGGCGGGCGTGGCCATCGATTCCATCCTCGACATGCGGCAATTGTTCGACGGCATTCCGCTGGGCGAGATGACGGTGTCGATGACCATGAACGGCGCGGTGCTGCCGATCATGGCGCTCTATATCGTCGCGGCCGAAGAACAGGGCGTTGCTCAGAAGGATCTCGCCGGCACCATTCAGAACGACATTCTGAAGGAGTTCATGGTCCGCAACACCTACATCTATCCGCCGAAGCCCTCGATGCGGATCGTGTCTGACATCTTCTCCTATACCTCCCAGCACATGCCGAAGTTCAATTCGATCTCGATCTCCGGCTATCACATGCAGGAGGCCGGCGCGACCGCGGACCTGGAGCTCGCCTACACCATCGCCGACGGCATCGAATATGCCCGCGCCGGCGTCGCCGCCGGGCTCGACATCGACCGTTTCGCCCCGCGGCTTTCCTTCTTCTGGGCGGTCGGCATGAACTTCTTCATGGAGATCGCCAAGCTCCGCGCGGCGCGCCTGTTGTGGGCGACCCTGATGCAGAAGAATTTTGCACCGAAGGATGAACGCTCGCTGTCGCTGCGCACCCATTGCCAGACCTCCGGCTGGTCGCTGACGGCGCAGGACCCCTACAACAACATCACCCGCACCATGATCGAGGCGATGGCGGCGACGCAGGGACATACCCAGTCGCTGCACACCAACTCGTTCGACGAGGCGATGGCGCTGCCGACTGACCACTCCGCGCGCATCGCCCGCAACACGCAGCTGATCCTGCAGAAGGAATCCGGCACCACCCGCATCATCGATCCGTGGGGCGGCTCGGCCTATATCGAACGGCTGACGCATGATCTGGCGGCGCGTGCGCTCGCCCACATCGAAGAGGTCGAGGCGCTTGGCGGCATGGCGGCGGCAACCGAACAGGGCATTCCAAAACTGCGCATCGAGGAAGCGGCGGCGCGCACGCAGGCGCGTATCGATTCCGGCGAGCAGATACTGGTTGGCGTAAACGCGCATCGCCCCGAGAACAACATCGAGGTCGACGTGCTGAAGATCGACAATGCCGAGGTCAGGGCCCGACAGTTGTCGAAGCTGCAGAACCTCAAAGGCACGCGCAATGTCGGCGCGGTCGAGAGCGCGCTCGATGCGCTGACCCGCGCTGCGCAGGGTAACGGAAACCTGCTGGATTTTGCCATCCGCGCCGCGCGCGCCAATGCCACGGTCGGCGAGATCTCGCTGGCGCTGGAAAAGGTCTTTGGCCGTCACGTCGCCTCGGTGCAAACGATCTCCGGCGTTTATCGCAATGCGCTTGGCGACAATCTGACGGTCGGCCGATTGCTGGAGAAGCTCGAAGCTTTCGAGAAGAAGTCCGGCGGCAAGCCGCGCATCCTGGTCGCAAAGATGGGACAGGACGGCCACGACCGTGGCCAGAAGGTGATCGCCACGGCCTTCGCCGATCTCGGCTTCGACGTGACGGTCGGCGCGATGTTCCAGACACCCGACGAGATCGCCAGGCTGGCGGTGGCGCAGGACGTCCATATCATCGGCGCCTCGTCGCTGGCGGCGGGGCACCTGACACTGATCCCCGAATTGCGCGATGCGCTGAAGAAACTCGGCCACCCCGACATGCTGATCGTCGTCGGCGGCGTCATCCCGCCGCAGGATCACGGCGCAGTGCTGGAAGCGGGTGCCGCGGAAATCTTCCCGCCAGGGACGGTTATCCCGGAGGCTGCGGATCGGTTGCTGGACCGGCTGCTGGCGAGCTGATTGAAACAGTTGCACTGCTTATCAAAGTTGCGTTACAATATCGGGCGCAACCTATGGTATAGCTATGAACACCATCATTCACGGACTTGAGGACGGATCGGGCGTTGTAATCCTGCCGCGGGAAACGCTCGACAGCTTGAGCCTGCAAGTGGGCGATGAACTCCAGATCATCGAAACCACGACGGCATCATCCTAAGGCCGGTGCCGTGTGACGACGTCGAACGGCAAATACGTGCTGCTCGCGATGTCATGGACAAGTATGAGCCCGCGTTGCGAAAGCTGGCTGTGCAAATAGGGTGAGCTGGCGTCAGGCGTCCGACAGCTTGACAATTTCCCATTCCTTGCCGTTGACGCTTGCGACGTCGCCGACCTTCTTGCCGAACAGCGCCACGGCCATTGGCGAGACGTGTGAGATGCTGCCCTTTGAGGGGTCGGCCTCGTCCTCGCCGACGATCTTCCAGTGCACTTTCTTGCCGTCATCGCTTTCCAGCGTGACACCCATGCCGAAGCGCACCTGGTCGCTGCCCGGTTCCGGCACGGAAAGCTCGGCGCTTTCGCGGCGCGCTGTCCAGTAGCGCAGGTCGCGCGAGACGACGGCAATGCGCTCGCGATCGGCTTTTCGCTCGGCTTTCGCCAAAATGTCGCGCAGATCGGCCAGATTGTCCTCGATCATCGCCAGGCCGCGCTCCGTCACCAGATTGCGGTGTTGGCTGATCGGCCGCTCGCCGATGCCGGCAATGGCGTTTTCGCTGTCTTCCTCGCGGGTGAAAGCCCTGCTCATCGGATAAACTTAGGCCCGCTTCGGCGACTGTACAAGCCACTTGGCGGACCCGGTCATTGGTCGGACTATTGCCGAGCGGAGACCTATGCGGCTGGCCCAATTCCTGCGAAGAACCATTTCATCGCAGGGATCTGTGCCGATGTTGAACAGACGAACGCTTCTCAAGGGGACTGTCGGCTTTGCGGTGCTCGGCGTTTCGCTGGACAACGCCTTGGCGAAGACGGCAGCGCTTGGCTCGATCAATGCCGCCGAGCTTGGCGTGGAGCCGGACGCACCGGACGACCAGAGCAAGGCCTTCGCCACGATGCTAGCCGAGGCAAGCCAGCGCAATGCGCCGGTGTTCCTGCCGCCGGGCACCTATGTCGTGTCCAACCTGACCCTGCCCGCCCGCGTCAGGCTTTCGGGCGTGCCGGGCGCCTCGCGCATCCTCTATGGCGGCAATGGCCATTTGCTGACGGCCGGACAGGCCGAGCATATAGAGTTCACCGCATTGGTCTTCGACGGCGCCAACGGCGGGTTGGCCGACGATGCGCAAGGCCTGCTCGACCTGCGCCGCGTCGCCCATCTCGTCATTGACAATTGCACGATCACCGGCAGCGGCAAGCATGGGCTGGCGCTGGAGCATGCGTCGGGCCGCATCGAGCGGTCCGAGATTTCGGGGGCTGCGGACGCCGGCATCTACTCCGTCGAGGCCGCTGGCCTGGCGATATCCGACAACACCGTATCCGACTGTGGCAATGGCGGCATTCTTGTGCATCGCTGGCAGCAGGCCGAGGACGGCACGATCGTCAGCGGCAACCGCGTGCAGCGGATCGGCGCGCGCGGCGGCGGCACCGGGCAGAACGGCAATGGCATCAACGCCTTCCGTGCCGGCAATGTCTCGGTCACCGGCAACATCGTCTCGGACTGCGCCTTCTCGGCGATCCGCGCCAACAGTTCCAGCAATCTGCAGATGACCGGCAACACCTGCTCGCGGTCGGGCGAAACCGCGCTCTATTCCGAATTCTCCTTCGAAGGCGCCATCATCGGCAACAACATCGTCGATGGTGCCGCTAACGGCATCTCGATCGTCAATTTCAACGACGGCGGCCGTATGGGTGTCTGCTCAAACAACATCATGCGCAACCTCTCGACCACCGGCCCCTACCCCGCCGACGCGCCGGGCTTCGGCGTCGGTATCAGCGTCGAGGCCGACACCACCGTCTCGGGCAATGTCATCGAGAACGCGCCGCTCTACGGCATGCAGATCGGCTGGGGCGCTTATATGCGCAATGTTGTGGCGACGGGAAACATCATCCGTCAGGCCGGAACCGGCATCGCCGTCACTGTGGTAGAAGGCGCTGGAAACGCCATCATTTCCGACAACGTCATCGACGGCGCCAAGAACGGCGCCATCATCGGCCAGCGCTGGGCCGAACCGGCGACCGGCGACCTCGCGCGGTCGAGCGATAGCGGCTATGCGCACCTGACGGTCGAGCGAAACAGGGTCAGCTGAGCGTCGTCGTCGGCCGCAGCGAGCCGACCTTGGCGCCAATGCGGCTTTCGATCGGAGGATTGGCCCGCTCCAGAAGGTTCGCCGCCAGTGCGCCGTCGGCGCTGAGAAGTTTTGCCAGCACAGTGGCAATCATCACCTCGGCGGCGCGGCCGGCGCCGTCATCGCATTTTAGCGCGATGCCGAGGCCAAGCTCCGGAACGGCAGCGCAATAGACACCCTCGGCGCCCGTCTTGACGAATATGCGGCCGGGCGCGGCCTGCATCAGCGCCACATCCACTTTGCCGGTGCCGGCGACCAGGAAAGGCTCGGCCATACAGGCAGACAGCAGGCGTTTGGCCGCCTTGGCGCGCTCAGGGCCAAAGCTCCTGCCCGTCGCCATGCGGGCAAAGCCAAGGGCAAAACTTTTCAGCGGCACGGCATAGGTGGGAATCGAGCAGCCATCGGTTGCCCGGTGATCCGCATCGTGGGCAGCGCCGGTCACCGCCTGCATGGCGTCGCGCACCATCTCCTGCAAACCATGGCCTGCCTTGACGTAGCCTTGGTGGGCAATCCCTGAGTGCACGCAGGTGCAGAGAAATCCGGAATGCTTGCCCGAGCAATTGTTGTGCAGTGCGTTCGGCGAGACGCCTGTGCGGGCCAGTGCGATCGTCGCGTCGTGGCTCGACGGCCAATGCGCGCCGCATTCCAGCGCCGACTTGTCGAGCCCGGCCTTGGCCAGCATCGCCTGCGCCAGTTCGACATGCGCGGGTTCGCCCGAATGCGAAGCGCAGGCCAGCGCCAGTTCGCGGTCGCCCAAGCCGTACGCATCGGCAGCACCCGTTTCAACCAGCGGCAGCGCCTGGATCGCCTTGACCGCCGAGCGCGGAAACACCGGCCGCGCCGTATCGCCGATCTCCAGGACAGGCTTGCCGTCACCGTCGAAGATTGCGACAGCGCCGCGATGGACGCTCTCGACGATCGCGCCGCGCAAGACCTCGACCAGAACCGGATTTGTCATCACCACGCCCCAAAAATACGGGCCGCTTCTACCTGATCCGGTCGAGAATGGAAACGTAGTTGGCGACGGCAGCGCCACCCATGTTGAAGATGCCGCCGAGCTTTGCGCCCGGCACCTGGATGCCGCCGGCCTCGCCCGTCAACTGCATGGCAGATAAGACGTGCATCGACACGCCGGTGGCGCCGATCGGATGGCCCTTGGCCTTCAGGCCGCCCGAAGGATTGACCGGCAGCCTGCCGTCCTTGGCCGTCGTGCCGTCCAGCGCCAGCCTGGCGCCTTCGCCGGGCTTGGCCAGGCCCATCGCCTCATATTCGATCAATTCGGCGATGGTGAAGCAGTCATGTGTTTCGACGAAGGAGAGATCGTCGAGCGTCACGCCGGCCTTTTTCAGCGCCTGGTTCCAGGCCTGTTCGCAGCCTTCGAAGGACAGGATGTCGCGCTTCGACATCGGCAGGAAATCCTGGACATGCTCGTTGGCGCGGAAGGCGACGGCGCGGCGCATCTTCAGCGCCGTCGAGGTGTCGGTCAGCACAAGGGCGGCTGCACCATCGGAGACCAGCGAGCAGTCGGTGCGCTTCAGCGGACCGGCGACGAAGGGGTTCTTCTCGCTTTCCTGGCGGCAGAATTCGTAGCCGAAATCCTTGCGCATCTGCGCGTACGGATTGTCGACGCCGTTCTTGTGGTTCTTGGCGGCAATCATCGCCAGCGCGTCCGACTGGTCGCCATAACGCTGGAAATAGGCCTGCGCGATCTTGCCGAAGACGCCGGCAAAGCCGGCCGGCGTGTCGCCCTCCTCCGGCAGATAGGAAGCTTTCAGCAGGTTCTTCCCGATCTCAGGCCCGGGCGTCGTCGTCATCTGCTCGGCGCCGACCACCAGCACGATGCGGGCAGCGTTTGCGTCGATGGCGCGGATGCCTTGCCGGACCGCGGCCGAACCGGTGGCGCAAGCATTCTCGACCCGCGTCGCCGGCTTGAAGCGCAGTCGGTCGTCGGCCTGCAACACGAGG
The DNA here is from genome assembly GCF_057766425.1 of Mesorhizobium sp. P160187. Classification (NCBI taxonomy): domain Bacteria; kingdom Pseudomonadati; phylum Pseudomonadota; class Alphaproteobacteria; order Hyphomicrobiales; family Phyllobacteriaceae; genus Mesorhizobium; species Mesorhizobium sp. P160187. The sequence goes on along the minus strand of NZ_JBYMDX010000005.1, from coordinate 651,274 downwards.
CTGGCGGTAAAATCCTGTGGGGAAAAGCCGGCATTGAAGTGGCCGAGCACGATCTCGTCGACCTCATCCGGGCCGATGCCGGCATGGTCGAGCGCGTCGACCGCGACCTTGGTGATCAGGCCTTCCAGCGTCTCGCCTTCCAGCTTGCCGAAGCGCGAATGCGCCCAGCCAACGATGCATGCGGTCATGGCGGTCTCCATCCTTGGCGCCAGCCTAACATGTGGGCAAATGGCGCACTTCGCCTTTATTGTTCAAATATAAACAATCCCGCCCGCATCGAAAAGGGCCGCAAGCCGACAATCGCTTGGTGCAGGTTCCAATCGGATCGTTTTTTGTTGATTGACGCGTCAATAAAAAATAATCTCCGCCGCAAAAGCCGGGAACATCATGCCTAAAGTCGGAATGGAACCGTTGCGCCGCAAGGCGCTCATCGACGCGACGATCTCGGCGATCGGCGAGCGCGGCTCGCTTGACGTGACCATGTCGGAGATAGCGGGGCGCGCCGGTGTGTCGTCAGCATTGGCTCACCACTATTTCGGCGCCAAGGATGAGCTGCTGCTGGCGACGATGAGGCATATTCTGGCCGAGCTGACGATCGACATGCGGCGCGCGCTGCAATCCGCCGGCTCGCCGCGCGAACGTGTTTCGGCCGTGGTGGCCGTCAACTTCTCCGACATCCAGTTCCAGCCGGAAACCATCGCGGCCTGGCTCGCCTTCTATGTCGAGGCGCAGAAATCATCGGCCTTGCGCCGGCTGCTCAGGGTCTATGCGCGGCGGCTGCATTCCAACCTAATGAGCGGGCTGACCGGCATCTTGGCCAGGCACGAAGCCGACCGCGCGGCGGAAGCGACCGCGGCGATGATCGACGGGCTCTACATCAGGCGGGCGCTGAAGGACGGCGTGCCGGACGCGGCGACCGCGATTGCGCTGGTCGAGGACTATCTGGAAACCAAACTCGGCGGGCGACAGACACAGTGACAGCCTCAGTGACACAAAGGCGACCCAACATCCTGATCGTCATGGTCGATCAGCTCAACGGCACGCTGTTTCCGAACGGACCGGCGGACTTCCTGCACGCGCCGCATCTCAAGGAGCTGGCCGCGCGCGCGGCACGTTTCCGGAACAATTATACGCCCTCGCCGCTTTGCGCGCCGGGGCGCGCCGCCTTCATGAGCGGCCAATTGCCGTCGCGCACCCAAGTCTACGACAACGCCGCTGAGTTCGCCTCCTCAATTCCGACCTATGCTCACCATCTGCGCGCCGCCGGCTATTACACCTGCCTGTCGGGCAAGATGCATTTCGTCGGCCCCGACCAGTTGCATGGTTTCGAAGAGCGGTTGACCACCGATATCTATCCCGCCGATTTCGGCTGGACGCCGGACTACCGCAAGCCCGGCGAACGCATCGACTGGTGGTATCACAATCTGGGCTCGGTGACCGGCGCCGGCGTCGCCGAGATCACCAACCAGATGGAGTATGACGACGAGGTCGCCTTCCACGCGGTGCAAAAACTCTACGACCTTGCCCGCACCTCCGACGATGCGGCCAGCCGGCCCTGGTGCCTGACGGTTTCCTTCACCCACCCGCACGACCCCTATGTCGCACGGCGGCAATATTGGGATCTCTATGAAGATTGTCCGGCGCTCGAACCGGAGGTGGGATTCATCCCCTATGCCGATCAGGACCCGCATTCGCAGCGGCTTTACCGCGCCAGCGACTACGACAGTTTCAACATCACGCCGGAGCAGATCCGCCGCTCGCGGCGCGGCTACTACGCCAACATCTCCTATCTCGACGACAAGGTCGGCGAGTTGATGTCAGTGCTGGAACGTACGCGCATGCTGGACGACACGGTCATCCTGTTCTGCTCCGACCATGGCGATATGCTTGGCGAGCGCGGCCTGTGGTTCAAGATGAACTTTTTCGAGGGCTCGGCACGGGTGCCGCTGATGATCGCCGGCAAGGGCGTTGCCGCGGGGCTGATCGACGCGCCGGTTTCCAATCTCGACGTGACGCCGACATTGTGCGATCTCGCCGGCATCGACATCTCGGCGATCGCGCCGTGGACCGACGGCCAGTCGCTGCTGCCGCTGCTCGAGGGCACGAAACGCGATGCTCCAGTTCTGATGGAGTATGCCGCCGAAGGCTCCAACGCGCCGTTGGTGGCGATCCGCGACGGCCGCTATAAATTCATCCATTGCGAGATCGATCCGCCGCTTCTGTTCGATCTCGAAGCCGATCCGCAAGAACTCACCAATCTTGCCACCGATCCGACGCATGCCGATCTGGTGGCGGCCTTCACGGGAGCCGTACGAGCGCGCTGGGACATGGCCGCCTTCGACGCCGCCGTGCGTACCAGCCAGGCGCGGCGCTGGGTGGTCTATCCGGCGCTACGCAACGGCACGCATTACCCCTGGGAGTTCCAACCGCTGCAGAAGGCGTCGGAACGCTACATGCGCAACCACATGAACCTCGACAATCTCGAGGAACAGAAACGCTTTCCGCGAGGCGAATGATGACAATTGTCCCCTCCCTCGAGCACCTCAGACAGGCCTATGCCGTGACGTCGAAGGCGACGCAGATCACGCCTTTGCTGGAATCGACAGCCTTGGCCAAGGAGACGGGTGCGGCCCGCGTCTTTATCAAGCCGGAATCACTGCAATGGGCCGGCTCGTTCAAGGTGCGCGGGGCCTATTGGCGGTTGAAGCGGCTGTCGCCGGATGAGGCCATAAAAGGCGTCGTCGCCTACTCCTCCGGCAATTTCGCGCAAGGGTTGGCGGCTGCCGGCCAGGCGCTCGGCATTCCCGTCACCATCGTCATGCCGATCGACGCGCCGGCCGCCAAGCGCGATGCGACCACAGGCTATGGCGCGCGCGTCGTGCTGACCGATCATGGCGAGCGCGCCCGTGAAGAGGTCGCAGCCGCCAAGGCCTGCGAGATTGCCGAGACCGAAGGGCTGGCGTTGCTGCATCCATTCGACGATCCGGAGATCGTTGCCGGCCAGGCCGGCGCCGGGCTCGAAGCGCTCGAACAATTCGAGGCAAAGGACGCCAGTGCCGACCTTCTGTTCTGCTCGGTCGGCGGCGGCGGACTGATCGGCGGCATCTCGCTCGCCTTCCACTATCTGTCGCCGGCAACCGAGATCATCGGCGTCGAGCCGGAAGGCTTCAACGGCATGGGTGCATCGCTAGCGCATGGCGCCATCGAGACCATGCCGATCGCGCCGAAATCGATCTGCGACGGGCTGATGTCGCGGCGGCCGGGCGACGCGCCGTTCGCGGCGGTCAAGACCGCTGGCGTGCGCGGCATCACCGTCGACGACCAATCGGTTAGGCGAGCGATGAAGATCGCCTTCGAACGGATGAAGCTGGTGCTCGAGCCATCGGGCGCCGCCTCTCTGGCGGCGCTTCTCGGCGGCAAGGTGGATGTGACGGGTAAAACGGTCCTGGTCATGGCTACCGGCGGCAATGTCTCGCTCGCCGATTTTATTTCGCATATGAACGATGGGCGCATGTGAACCATGCTTGAAGCAGACTTCGTCATCATCGGCTCCGGCTCGGCCGGCTCGGCCATGGCCTACCGACTGTCGGAAGACGGCAAGCATTCGGTGATCGTCATCGAGTTCGGCGGTACCGATATCGGGCCGCTGATCCAGATGCCGTCGGCGCTGTCGATCCCGCTCAACATGAGCCTTTACGACTGGGGCTTTGCCAGCGAACCGGAGCCGCATCTCGGCGGCCGCGTGCTGGCGACGCCACGCGGCAAGGTGATCGGCGGCTCGTCCTCGATCAACGGCATGGTCTATGTCAGGGGCCACGCACGCGACTTCGACCACTGGGCCGAACAGGGGGCGGCCGGCTGGGGCTTCGCCGACGTGCTGCCCTATTTCAAGCGCATGGAGGACAGTGACGGCGGCGAGGACGGCTGGCGCGGCCACGGCGGCCCGCTGCACGTCCAGCGTGGCCCGCGCAAGAATCCGCTCTACGGCGCCTTTGTCGAGGCCGGCCGCCAAGCCGGGTTCGAACTGACCGACGACTACAATGGCTGGAAGCAGGAAGGCTTCGGACCGATGGAGCAAACCATTCGCGGCGGCCGCCGCTGGTCGGCTGCGTCGGCCTATCTGAAGCCGGCGCTCAAGCGGCAAAATGTCAGCGTGATCAGAGGCTTCGCCCGCCGGGTGATCATCGAGAATCAGCGTGCCGTCGGAGTCGAGATCGAAGCTCACAAACAGATTCAGGTCGTTAAGGCACGACGTGAGGTGATCGTCGCCGCATCGTCGATCAATTCGCCCAAGATCCTGATGCTATCCGGTATCGGCCCGGCCGCGCATCTCACGGAGAACGGCATCCAGGTCGTGGCCGACCGGCCCGGTGTCGGCCGCAATCTGCAGGATCATATGGAGCTCTACATCCAGCAGGAATCGACCCAGCCGATCACGCTGAATTCGGTTCTCAACCCATTCTCCAAGACGCTGATCGGGGCGCAGTGGCTGTTCTTCAAGACCGGCCTCGGCGCCACCAACCATTTCGAGGCCGCGGCCTTCGTACGCTCGCAGGCCGGTGTCGACTACCCCGATATCCAGTACCACTTCATCCCGGCGGCGGTGCGCTATGACGGCAAGGCGGCGGCGAAGGCGCATGGCTTCCAGGCGCATGTCGGGCCGATGCGGTCGAAGTCGCGCGGTTCGGTGACGCTGCGCTCGCCCGACCCGAAAGCGACGCCGGTCATCCGCTTCAACTACATGTCGCATCCAGACGACTGGACCGAGTTCCGCCACTGCATCCGGCTGACCCGCGAGATCTTCGGCCAGAAGGCTTTTGACGGCTTTCGCGGCAAGGAAATCTCGCCGGGTTCGCACGTCCAGTCGGACGAGGATCTCGACGCCTTCATCCGCGATCATGCCGAGAGTGCCTACCACCCGTGCGGCACTTGCAAGATGGGCCGCGCCGACGACATCATGAGCGTGGTCGATCCGGAGTGCCGGGTCATCGGCGTCGACGGCCTGCGCGTCGCCGACTCCTCGATCTTCCCGCGGGTGACCAACGGCAACCTCAACGCGCCGTCGATCATGACCGGCGAGAAGGCCTCCGACCACATTCTCGGCCGCACGCCACTGGCGCCGTCCAACCAGGAACCCTGGATCAATCCGCGCTGGCAGGTGGCGGATCGATAGGGCATTGTCCGGCGGACTGCTCCGCAATAGCGAATACATCTGGAGAACAGCATGCGCGCCCAGCCAACGGCATCGCACTATGTCAACGGCCGCTACATCGAGGACGAAGGCGGCGCGCCGCTGCCGGTGATCTATCCGGCGACCGGTGAGGTCATCGCCACCTTGCATTCGGCGACTCCGAACGTGCTGGAGCTCGCCATCGAAGCCGCGCGGGCCGCACAACCGGCCTGGGCGCGGATGAAGCCGGTCGAGCGTGGCCGCATCCTGCGCCGCGCCGCCGACATTTTGCGCGCGCGCAACGCCGATCTGGCGCGGATCGAGACGCTCGACACCGGCAAAGCGATCCAGGAGACGCTGGTGGCGGATGCACTATCGGCCGCCGACTGCCTCGAATATTTCGGCGGCGCGGTTGCCGCCTTCAACGGCGATGCGATCGATCTTGGTGGACCTTTTGCCTATACGCGCCGCGAGGCGCTCGGTGTGTGCGTCGGCATCGGCGCCTGGAACTATCCGATCCAGATCGCCGGCTGGAAATCCGCCCCCGCGCTCGCCATGGGCAACGCCATGGTATTCAAGCCTTCGGAAAACACGCCGCTGTCGGCGCTGGCGCTGGCCGAGATCTACTCAGAGGCGGGCCTGCCCGACGGGCTGTTCAACGTCGTGCAAGGCTATGGCGATGTCGGCGCCGGCCTCGTCGGCCACGATGTCGTTGCCAAGGTTTCGGTGACCGGCTCGGTGCCGACCGGCCGCAAGGTGCTGTCGCTCGCCGGTTCGAAGATGAAGCATGCGACGATGGAACTCGGCGGCAAGTCGCCGCTGATCGTGTTCGACGATGCCAATCTCGAAAACGCCATCGGCGGCGCCATGCTCGGCAATTTCTATTCGACCGGGCAGATCTGCTCCAACGGCACGCGTGTTTTCGTACAAAGCGGCATCCATGACCGCTTCGTCGACCGGCTGGTCGAGCGGACGAAAAAGATCCGCATCGGCGATCCGCTCGATCCTGAGACGCAGATGGGGCCGCTGGTCAACAAGGCGCAGCAGGAGAAGGTCGTTTCCTACATCGCGGCCGGCAGGCAGGATGGAGCAACGCTCGCCTGCGGTGGCAACGTGCCGTCGCTGCAAGGGTTCGATGGCGGCTTCTTTGTCGAGCCGACGGTGTTCACCGGTGTCACCGATACGATGCGCATTGCGCGCGAGGAGATTTTCGGGCCGGTGATGAGCGTGCTGAAGTTCGACGGCGAGGACGAGGTGATCGACCGCGCCAACGACACCGAATTCGGCCTCGCCGCCGGCGTCTTCACCCGCGACCTGCAGCGCGCCCATAGGGTGATCGCCGAACTGCAGGCCGGCACCTGCTGGATAAACGCCTACAATCTGACGCCGGTGGAAATTCCGTTTGGCGGGGTGAAGCAATCCGGCATCGGGCGCGAGAACTCGCTGGCGGCTTTAGCGCTCTATTCGCAGCTGAAGGCGGTGTATGTCGAGACCGGGGATGTAGCGAGCCCGTATTGAGGGTTGAAAGCGAAGTGACAGCTGATCTCCCCCCTTGCGGGGGAGATGGCCGGCAGGCCAGAGGGGGGTGTGACGGATCGCCAACCTTTGGTCTGATCTTCGAGTAGCTGAGACGTCGGCGGGACAGCACCCCCCTCTGCCTTGCCAGGCATCTCCCCCGCAAGGGGGGAGATTGGCAGCTCCAACGCTTCACCCCTTCTGCGCTGTCCCATCAAGATACTGCGTCAGCGCGCAGACCAGATGATAGAAGATGCTGGCCGGCACGTCCGATGCCAAGGAGCGGCCGCGTTCGTCGATGCGGTCGATCCACAGGCCGAGCGGCGCCGGGTCGATGTGCCAGCGGAATAGCCGGCCGACGCGCGCCTCGATTTCGGGCTTGAGGTCGGGACCGCCCGAGCCATCCAGCGCAATCGCCGCCTTGATCGCTTCCGCCTGCGGCCAGCTGCGCGATACGAGGTCGAGCGGCAGGCCCTGCCGGGAGACCGCACCGTAGGCAAGGCCGGTGGCGCGGTTGAGGCCGTTGGCGATGGCCGAGGCGTAGAGCTTGCGGGCAAAATTGCTCAACTCGCCCTGGCCGCTGCGGGCGACGAAATCGGTGAGCAGCGAGGCCCATTCGAAATGATGGCCGGGCTCGGTCCATGTGCCCTTCTCGCCGGCGGCCGGCTTCCACCCGGCGTCGAAATATTCGCCCAGCGTCCAGCTCTCGGCATCGAAGAAATGACTGCGGAAAAGGTCGATGATGCGCGCGGCGCGGCGCAGATAGGTGCGGTCGCCGGTCGCCTCATACCAGGCGAGGAAGGCCTCGAGCAGATGCATATGCGGGTTGGAGCGCCGCTCGCCCTCCCCGTCCGACGTCTCGAGGAAACCGGTCATGCGGCTGTCCTCGAGATGCGCGTCGAGGAACACGAAGGTCTCCTGGCCCAGCCGCAGCGCATCCGGATTGCCGCACATATGCGCATGCGCCAGCGCCAGCAGCACGCAGGAATGGTCGTAGGCATCCTCGGTTGGGTCGGCGACGGAGCCGTCGACATTGAGCGTGCGCACCCAGCCGCCCCGGTCCGTGCGGCCCTTGCCGGCCATGAAGGCGATGCCATGGGAGATCAGGCGATCGGCTGGACCGTCCCAGCCGCGGGCCTTGGCAACGGCGAAGGCGTAGACTTGCCTCGCCGTCGTGCGCATGCGCTTGGGCTTCAACAGCGCCTCGCCGTGGAAGCCGAGCGCCTCGTGGAAGCCGCCATGACGCTCATCGACGCCTGAAGTCGACCACAGCGGCAAGGTCTCCTCGAACAGCCAGTGATGCACGCGCCGCCGCCAGGCACCGCTCTCGATGACGCGGTCGTGTGCCGGGGTGAACCTGGTTTCCAGACGGCCCGATTTTTCCAGCTGCTCGACGATCTTCTTGACGTGCTGGCTGTGACTGACCGGCGCGACGAAGGTGGCATCCGCCGTCGAGACGATCGCGACGTCCTTCATGCCGATCGCCGACAAAAGCCGGCCGTCGCTTCTGATGTAGGAGTTCTCGCAATCGATGGCGACAACATCGCCGACGACGACATTGCCCTTGGCGTCGGCAGGGCCGACATCAAGCAGCGACTGCCAGGAGCCGAGGTCGTTCCAGCGGAAGCCGGCCGGCACCATCGCGATGTCCTTGGCCCGTTCCATGATGGCGTAGTCGATCGAGTTCGACGGGATGGCGGCGTAGAGGTCGAGCGGCATATAGAGGCCGGACAGGTCGCTCGTTGCCGCCTTGTAGGCGGTTTCGGTGGCCTGCCAGATGTCGGGTTGGAAGGTGGCGAAGGCGTCGCGCATGGCGCCGGCGCGAAACAGGAAAATGCCGGTGTTCCAGTAGAAGGTGCCCGCACTGAGATAGCTCTGCGCAGTGGCGAGGTCGGGCTTTTCGACGAAGCGCGACACGTCGAAGACGCCGCCGCTTTCGGCTGCGACTTCGATATACCCATAGCCGGGCTCGGGCTGCGCCGGCTTGATGCCGAACACCACCAGACGGCCGGCAAGCGCTGCCTGGCTGCCCGCCTCGACGCTCTGCCAGAACTGCTTGGGCGTGGCGATTTCGTGGTCTGACGGCACCACCAGCACCAGGCTGTCGCCGAACTCCGACAATGTGCGCAGCGCGGCCAGCGCCACGGCGGCAGCCGTGTTGCGCCCGGTCGGCTCGAACAGCGGGCCACCGCCGGCGAGGTCGAGTCCGGCAAGGTCGGCATGGACACGCTCGGCATGGCGCTCGGCGGCGATCAGGAAGATCGGCGTCTCACCTTCCGGCCGCGCCGTCAGCCGGCGCAAGGTCTTGGCCAGCATCGAGCCGTCGCCGGAGAGATCGTGGAACTGTTTCGGGTTGTCCTCGCGTGACAGCGGCCACAGCCGCGAGCCGACACCGCCGCTCATGACAAAACTGACGATGCGCTCGCTCATGAAAGGTCCAATCAGAACGTCTGGTTGTAAGCGCCGACTTCGGGGCTGCGGCGCAGCACGGCGTCGACCGCCTCGAACATCTGCCGGCGGCGCTCGGACGATACCGGGCTTTCGACAACCACGACAAGCTCCGGCTTGTTCGACGACGCCCGCACCAGCCCCCAGGTGCCATCCTCGGCCACGACGCGCACGCCGTTGACGGTGATCAGCTCGGCGATCTTCTGGCCGGCAAAAGTCTTGCCGGCGCGCTGCATCGCCTGGAAGTCCGCCACCACCCGATCGACCACGCCGTATTTCACATCGTCGGCGCAATGCGGCGACATGGTCGGCGTGCCGAAGGTCAGCGGCAGCGCGCGATAGAGATCGGCCATCGAACTTGTGGGGTTGCGGACGAGCATCTCACATATGGCTATTGCCGTGATGAGACCGTCATCATAGCCGCGGCCGATCGGCGGATTGAAGAAGAAATGGCCCGACTTCTCGAAGCCGGCGACGGCGCCAAGCTCGGCGACGCGGCGCTTGATGTAGGAATGGCCGGTCTTCCAGTAATCTGTCTTCGCGCCGTTGCCACGCAAAACGCTGTCGGTGTTGAACAGGCCGGTCGATTTGACATCGACGACGAAGGTCGAGCCGGGGTATTGGGTTGATATGTCCCGCGCCAGCATGACGCCGACCTTGTCGGCAAAAATCTCGTTGCCCTCATTGTCGACCACGCCGCAACGGTCGCCGTCGCCGTCAAAGCCCAGCCCGACATCAGCACCTGTTTCCAGCACTTTGTCCCTGATGGCATGCAGCATCTGCATGTCTTCCGGGTTCGGGTTATAGCGCGGAAAACTGTGGTCGAGCTCGACATCGAGCGGGATCACCTCGCAGCCGATGCGCTCCAGCGCCTGTGGCGCGAAGGCGCCGGCAGTGCCGTTGCCGCAAGCGGCCACGACTTTCAGCTTTCGCGCGATGCGCTTGTCGCTCACCAGATCGTCGAGATAGGTCTCGCGAAAACCGGAGACGAATTCGTAGGAGCCACCGCCGGCAAGATCGAAATCGCCCGACAGCACGATCTGTTTCAGGGCGCTCATCTCCTCCGGTCCGAAGGTGAGCGGCCTCGCCGCACCCATCTTGACTCCGGTCCAGCCATTCTCGTTGTGCGATGCGGTGACCATGGCGACGGAAGGCGCGTCGAGCGCGAACTGGGCGAAGTAGGCCATGGGCGACAGCGCCAGGCCAATGTCTTTCACCTTTGCGCCCGCAGCCATCAGGCCGGAAACCAGCGCCAGCTTGATGGCAAGCGAATAGGAGCGGAAATCATGCCCGGTGACGATGTCGGGACCCGCGCCAAGACGGCGGATCAAAGTGCCCAGGCCCATGCCCAGCGCCTGGACGCCGATCAGGTTCAGCTCCGGCGGTTGGGTGGAGCCGGCATGGCCAAACCACCAGCGCGCGTCGTATTCGCGAAAGCCGGACGCCTTGATCAGCGCTTCGGTTTCGAATTCGAAGCTGTTGGGCCGGGCGTCGCCTACGATTTTCAGGGGCAAGACAGCAAAGCTCCAGATGGCGAAAACACGATTTATCGAGGCTGCTGCCTAGCACACAAGGCTTTAAGCGGGGTTTATCCCGGGCGGGAAATCCAAGCTTTGCGGCAATGCCCGACGAAAGCCAACGAAATGCGACAGAAGCGCTGCCATTGCCGCTTGCGGGAACGGTATGCGGCAGCTATAAGCCCGCGGTCTGGTCACGGAGTGTAGCGCAGCCTGGTAGCGCACCTCGTTCGGGACGAGGGGGTCGCAGGTTCAAATCCTGCCACTCCGACCAGAAAAAACAGACACTTAGGTGTTTGTTCTCCCGACCCACAAGATAGCTTGATGCAAACCGGCCGCGTCGGCGTCGCTGTCAGCATGGTGTTTTGACGCGACAACCTTCCGCGCTACCTCGATAATAGGAATGCCGCCGAGACAGCGGCCGGAACGAGGTTTGCGGAAGATGAATTTGTTGATTTCAAGCCGGCTGTCAGCGCTGCTCGCTTTGTCCTTGGCGGCAGGCTGCTCATCGCTGGGCAGCGCGGTGAACCCGGCGAAATACGACAGCATGACATGCGCCGAGCTCAACAACGCGGTAGGCGATACCGCGCGCGACATCTCGCAAACCGCCATCACCCGCGGCAGGGTCACCAACACCAGCGTTCCCAACTGGCTGCTCGGCGGCACGCGCGTGAAGAGCGCAGTGGCCAACCGTGAGACGGCCAGAATCGAACTGCTGAAGCAGCGGCAAGAGGCCATTGTCGCGACAAGAGCCAACAGATGTCCCAGGTCAGCGGGCTAAGCGAACTGGCCCTACCCTGACTATCTGCTCAACGTCACGCCTTAAGCACTCAGCCGGAAGCGCGTGACATCGATCGCCGCAGCCATCAGCGTCTGGGTGTAGGCGGCCTGCGGGTTGCTGAATATCTGTTCGGTCGGGCCTTCCTCGACGATCTTGCCCTGCCTCATGACGATGATGTAGTCGGCCATGGCGCGCACCACGGAGAGATCGTGGCTGATGAAGAGGTAGGATAGTTCGTGGTCGGCCTGCAGCTTGCGCAGCAATTCGACGATCTGCTTCTGCACCGAGCGGTCGAGCGCCGAAGTCGGCTCGTCCAGCACCACCAGTTTGGGCTTCAGGATCACGGCACGCGCGATGGCGATGCGCTGGCGTTGGCCGCCGGAGAATTCGTGCGGGTAGCGGTTGCGTGCGTTGGGATCGAGGCCGACCTCGAGCAAGGCCTCGACGGCGCGCTGATCGCGTTGCTTGCCTGACAGGTTCGGCTCATGCACCAGAAGCCCTTCGGTGATGATCTGGCCGACGGTCATGCGCGGCGACAGCGAGCCGAACGGATCCTGGAAGACGAGTTGCATCTCCCGCCGCAGCGGCCGCATCGCCTGGCGGTCGGCGGTGGAGATGTCGCGGTCGCCGAAGCGGATGACACCGTCGCTGGGCAACAGGCGCAGAAGTGCGCGGCCGAGCGTCGATTTTCCCGAACCGGATTCGCCGACGATACCGATGGTCTGGTTGCGCTTCAGCCGGATCGAAATGTGATCGACGGCGCGCAAAAGCAGCGGCTCGCCGGCAAGGAAGCCACCGCCGATCTTGAAGGTTACCTCGACATTCCTGCCCTCGAGCAGCACCGGTGCGTTGGCCGGCGGCGCCGCCTTGGTGCCGGTCGGCTCGGCGGCCAGCAGCATTTTCGTATAGGCATGCTGGGGATTGGCGAACAGCGCTTCCGCCTCGCCTTCCTCGACGACTTCGCCATAGCGCATGACATAGACGCGGTCGGCAAAGCGCCTGACAATGCCGAGGTCGTGGGTGATAAAGACGATGGCCATGCCGAGCTTGCGCTGCAGTTCGGCGAGGAGAACCAGGATCTGCGCCTGGATGGTGACGTCGAGCGCCGTCGTCGGCTCGTCGGCGATCAGGATGTCGGGGTCGTTGGCCAATGCCATGGCGATCATGACGCGCTGGCGCTGGCCACCCGACATTTCGTGCGGATAGGATTTCATCCGCCGCTCGGGATCAGGAATATGCACCAGCCGCAAGAGCTTGAGCGCCTCCTCGCGCGCCTCGGCAGCGTTCAGCCCGCGGTGCTTGCGGATCGGTTCGATAAGCTGGTTGCCGATCGAATAGAGTGGATCGAGCGAGGTCATCGGCTCCTGGAAGATCATGCTGATCTTGGCGCCGCGCACCTTGTTGAGGTCGGGCTTGCTCATGGTCAAAAGGTTGCGGCCGCGATAATCGACGTGACCCGTCGCCTCGCCATTGGACGCCAGCAGGCTCATCGCCGCCATCATGGTTTGGCTCTTGCCGGATCCGGATTCGCCGACCACGGCAACGGTTTCACCTGCCTTGACGTGGATGTTGATGCCCTTGACCGCTTCGACCGCGCCGTCGAGCGTGCGGAAGCGGACGCGAAGGTCCTTGACGCTGAGGATCGTTTCGGGCGTTTCCATCGCAACGGTCCTCATCTTATCGGTCCCCATCTTTATCGGTCCAATCTTCATCGGTCTCTTGGATCGAGCGCGTCGCGCAGGCCGTCGCCGACGAAGTTGAGCGCAAACAGCGTCGACACGAGGAAGAAGGCGGGGAACAAAAGCAGCCAGTTGGCGGTGCCGATGTTCTTGGCGCCGACCGAGATGAGCACGCCCCAGCTGGTCATCGGTTCCTGCACGCCAAGGCCGAGGAAGGACAGGAAGCTTTCCAGGATGATGACCTGCGGCACCAGCAGCGTCATGTAGATCACCACTGGTCCGAGCAGATTGGGGATGACATGGCGCAGCAGGATGCCGCGCTGGCCGACGCCCATGGCTTCGGCCGCCTGGACATACTCCTGCCGCCGGATCGACAGCGCCTGGCCGCGCACGATGCGCGCCATGTCGAGCCACAGCACCGCTCCCACCGCCAGGAACATCAGCACGAAGTTGCGGCCGAAGAACACCACCAGCATGATGACAAAGAAAATGAAGGGCAAGGAATAGAGCACGTCGACGATGCGCATCATCACCTCGTCGATCTTGCCGCCGGAAAAGCCGGCCGCCGCCCCGTAGAGGACGCCGATGACCACAGCGACAATGCCGGCAAGCAGGCCGATGGCCAGCGAGATGCGCCCTGCCATCAGCGTTCGCGAGAGAAGATCGCGACCGGTGTTGTCGGTGCCGAACAGGAAGTACTGCTGTTTGACCGACGCAGTCATAGTCAATTCGAGCCCGTCGCCCGATTTGCTCACTATCTTGGTATCGTCGAAGGCATCGGAGCGGTCGAGATAGCGGATGTTGCGGTCGTCGATCGGTTTGGTCGAGGTGACGGTGACGGTGACGCGACTGCCGTCCAGTTTCCACTCCTTGATGTCGACGCGCATGCGCTTGATGGCATCCTTGAGCGCCGTCTCGATCATGTCGGGCTCCGGATAGGCTGAAAAGCTTGGCGGCGTGCGCACATAGTCGGCATAGATGGTGGTGTACTGATGCGGCACGAACCAGGGGCCGAAGATGCTGATGACGCCAATGAAGGCCAGGTAATAGAGGCTGAACATGGCGGCGCGGTTGGCTTTGAGGCGCGCCCATGCGTCGCCCCAGAGCGAGCGGCCGACGACGGCCGGCGGAGCGGCGGCGGCTGTGATGTCAGTCATAGCGCACCCTCAGTCATAGCGTACCCTCGGGTCGACGACCGCGTACATGACGTCGACGATCAGGTTGAAGACGATGGTGAAGAGCGCGATCACCACCACGGTCCCCATCACCAGCGTGTAGTCGCGGTTGAGCGCGGCATCGACGAAATAGCGGCCGACACCGGGAATGGAGAAGATGGTCTCGACGATGACCGAACCGGTGAGCAGCGCCGCGGCTGCCGGGCCGGTGAAGGAAACGATCGGCAGGATGGCGCCGCGCAGCGCGTGCTTGACCACCACCGACCAGTCGGAGAGGCCGAGCGCACGCGCCGTTCGGATATGATGCGAACGCAAGCTCTCGATCATCGACCCGCGCATCAGGCGGGCAACGATGGCGATCTGCGGCAAGGCCAGCGTCAGCACCGGGCCGATCTTGTTGATCAATGCGCCATCACCCCAGCCGCCGATCGGCAACAGCTTCCAGGTCAATCCGAACACCAGCTGAATCACAGGAGCGATGACGAAGGTGGGGATAGTGCTGCCGGCGGTCGCCAGCGCAATCACCGTATAGTCGCCAAGCTTGTTCTGGTTTAGCGCGGCGATGGTGCCGAGCACCGAACCAAGCAGCAGCGCCAGGATCAGCGCGGAGGTGCCGAGCTGGACCGATATCGGCAGCCCCTTGGCAAACAGTTCGGTGACGGTGAAGTCAGGCAAATTGTAGCTCGGCCCGAAATTGCCGCGCAGGAGATTGCCAAGATAGTGGGCATATTGCAGCCAGAGCGGATCGTCGAGGCCGAACTGTGCTTCCAGATTGGCCCTGATCTCGGGACTGAGGCCCCGCTCCTGATTGAAAGGGCCGCCCGGTGCGACGCGTATCAGGAAGAACGCCATTGTCACGATGACGAACAGCGTCGGAATGGCGGTCAAAAGCCGCCGTAAGATGTATCGCAGCATCGGCGCCCCGCTTCGGCCAGAGCGACATACGTCCATGCAGACGCATTGCCACGCTCCGGCGCCAAATCTTCGCACCGGGCTTGCCGAAAATCGACCACGACTTTCGGACCGGTGCGATGACCGACCAGTCCGCCGCGCCCAAATGGGGCGCGGCGGTCCAGTCAAGGATGATTATCAGTCCTTGGAGACGAAGCGGGACGGATGGATGTCCATCACATTGTCATCGAAGCCATGCAGCTTCGAGGAAACGATATCGTGGAAGCTGTAGTAGAGAAGCGGAATGTTGCCGACGTCATCGACAAGGATGCGCTCGGCCTCAGTGAGGTCCTTCATGCGCTCTTCCGGCTTGCCGCCGGCAGCCGCGGCCTTGTCCATGGCCGCCTCATATGCCGGGCTGACGTAGTTCGAATAGTTGTTGCCGCTGGCCTTGCGGGTGATGCCGAGGAAGGTCTCGGGATCCTTGTAGTCGGCGATCCAGGCGGCACGCGCCACGTCGTAGTTGCCCTTCTGCTCGAGGAAGGAATAGTGGGTCTTGGTATCGGTGTTGAGCAGCGTGATCTCGACGCCAAGCGGCTTCAACTGTTCCTGGATGGCAACCGCGGTGTTCTTGTGGTTTTCCGAGGTGTTGTAGCGGATCTCCATCTTCAGCGGATGCTCGGGCGTATAGCCGAGTTTCTCAAGGATCTTCTTGGCGGCGTCCTCGCGGTCGATCTGCGGCATGTCGGCGTATTTGGCCATTGCCGGCGTGTAGCCGGCGATGCCCGGAGGCACCATCGAATAGCCAGGCAGCATGGAATTCTGCCAGACCTTTTCGGCCAGGAAGTCGCGGTCGATCGCCATCGAGATGGCGTTGCGCAGCTCGACATTGTCCCACGGTGCCTTGTCGGTCTTGATCGCGTAATAGTAGGTGCCGAGATACGGTCCGACACGGACCTGATCGCCGAACTTGGTCTTGAGGTCAGCGAGCTGTTCGGTCGGCAAGTCGCCGTAGCTGTCGAGTTCGCCGGCCTCGAAGCGCTTCATCGCCGATGAGCGGTCTTCGGTCGGGATGTAGTTGACGACGTCCATCTTGACGGTCGCGGCATCCCAGAATTTCGGATTCTTGACCAGCTTCATGTGGTCGTTGGGAATCCACTCGGCCAGCGTATAGGCGCCGTTCGAAACGAGATTGCCCGCCTTGATCCAGTCGGCGCCGAGCTTGTCGATCGAGGCCTTGTTGACCGGGTAGGTAGCCTGGTGGGTCAGCATCTCCAGGAAGTATGGCGTCGGCGCCTTCAGCGTCACTTCCAGGGTGTTGGCGTCGATCGCCTTGACGCCCATGTCCTCGGGCTTGCCTTTCTTGGTGTTGACTTCCTCGGCGTTCTTCACGGGATAGAGCATGGAAGCGTATTCGGCGGCGGTCGCCGGATCCTCCAGCCTACGGAAGGAATAGACGAAGTCGTCCGCCGTCACCGGGCTGCCATCCGACCACAAGCCGTCCTTGCGCAGCTTGAAGGTGTAGACGGTGCCGTCATCAGATACCGTCCAGCTTTCGGCGGCGCCCGGGATGAGGTTCGTCTTCTGATCGTGCATGACCAGTCCCTGGAACAGGTCGCGTATGATATCGGCTTCGTAGACGGTCGAGGTCTTGTGCGGATCGACCGTCTCCGCTTCGGCGGCGCTGCCTCTGTTATAGACGGTCTCGGCAAGGGCCGGCGTCAGGAACGTGCCTGCGGCAAAGGTCATGGTCGCGGCGACAAGCGTCGCCTTCAGCATATTTTTCAGCATGAAGTCTCTCCCTGTGGCGCTGCCCATCGGCTGCGCCTTACGAGTGTTGACGCCCCGGAACCGATTTCTGGCCCCTTCGAGCGCGCCGCCGGTTCCCGTTCCGGCAGCTGGTGGCAGGAGACTAGACAGACGGAAATATTATTTCAACCGAGTCTTGCTTGACGCTAAGTGAGCATCCTCACCTTAAACCAGCCATAGCTAATCTATATTACAAGATCCAGTTGGGTGCAGCTTGTGGTTGTCCTGTAACTTTGGGTTTTGCCCTCAGCAGTTGTCATTAGCGCAACCATCTGGAAACATTCCAGGAATGCAGTTCGTGGCCAAGCTCAACGAAAGTACCTAAGAAGCCCGAAAATGGAAAACGTGGCGCCGGTGACGTTGCGCGGATCACTCGGCACGGTTGCATGCGGACACGATCTTTTTTGAAGCCGGACGGCGTCCCTGAAAGATCAGCCTACCTTGCCGACAAACCAGCCCAGGGCCGGCAGCAACAGCCCCTCCTCCTGCAGGACGGCACCGCCACCCAGAGCGATCGCCTCGACAAGCTGGAGATCCGGCGGCAGCCGCCAGTCGGCCGGCTTGTCGGCGAAATTGAAGACGCAGAGCAATATCTCGTCCTCGCCCTGCCGGATGAAGGCAAGGACATCGCCGTCGGTATCGAGAAAGCGGATCGGGCCCTTGACCAGCGCCAGATGCGCCTTGCGCAAGGCGAGCATCGTCCGGTAGCCGGCGAGCACGGACTTGTCGTCGGCGTTCTGGATATCGGCCGCCCGAGCGCGGTGGCTTTCCGGCACCGGCAGCCAGGGTTTTCCCGAGGAAAAACCGGCATTGTCGGCGCCCGCCTCCCAGACCATCGGTGTGCGGCAGCCGTCCCTGCCTTTGACCCCCGGCCAGAAACGGATGCCGACGGGATCGCGCAGATCCTCGAAGGTCAGTTCCGCCTCCTCCAGCCCAAGCTCTTCGCCTTGGTAGAGACAGATCGAGCCCCGCAGGCAGGAGAGCAAAGCGATAGCGAATGTCGCCACCGCATCTGGATCGCCGCCCGGCCGCGTCCAGCGGCTGACATGGCGCACGACATCGTGGTTGGAGAACGCCCAGCAGACCCAGCCGTCGGCGACAGCTGCCTCGAAGGCCTCGACGCAGCCGCGCACATGGGCGGCTGAGAATTGCGGGCCGAGCAGGTCGAAAGTGTAGCACATGTTGAGCTTGTCGCCGCCGGATGTGTAGGCGGCCAGCGTCTGCAGCGAGCGGCCTTCGTCGCCGACCTCGCCGACACTGGCGCGGCCGTCATATTCGTCGAGCAAAGCGCGGAAGCGCCTGAGGAAATCGAGGTTTTCCGGTTGCGTCTTGTCGAACAGGTGCTCCTGGAAGAGATAGGTGTTGGTTTCGCCGTTGGTGCCGGCGACGCTCGACGCCAGCGGCGGGTTGCTGCGCAGCCAGCGGTCATGGACATAGTAGTTGACCGTATCCAGGCGGAAGCCGTCGACGCCGCGCTCGAGCCAGAACCGCACCGTCTGCAACAACGCGTCTTTAACCTCAGGATTGTGGAAGTTGAGGTCCGGCTGCGAGGCGAGGAAATTGTGCATGTAGTATTGCCGGCGGGTCGCGTCCCACTCCCAGGCCGGGCCGCCGAAGACCGACAGCCAGTTGTTGGGCGCGTTGCCGTCCGGCCTGGTGTCGGCCCAGACATACCAGTCAGCCTTGGGATTATCCTTGCTGGCACGGCTCTCTACAAACCATTCGTGCTTGTCGGAGGAGTGCGACAACACCTGATCGATGATCACCTTCAGGCCGAGCCTGTGCGCCTCGGCAACCAGCGCGTCAAAGTCGTCGAGCGTGCCGAACATCGGATCGACCGCCTGATAGTCGGAGACGTCGTAGCCCATATCGGCCATTGGCGATTTGAAGAAGGGCGACAGCCAGACGGCGTCGACGCCGAGCGAGGCGACGTGCGCCAGCCGTGAGGTGATGCCTGAGAGGTCGCCGCTGCCGTCGCCGGTGGTGTCCTGGAAGGAGCGAGGATAGATCTGGTAGATGACGCAGCCGCGCCACCAGTCGGCGCTCTGTTCGGGTCCCGGCTGGGCATTGTCGTCGGCCATCACGGACCCTTCCTGGCGCGGGCCTTTGCGGTCCGGCGCTCGATCATGAAACTGACACTGCGGCCGGGCAGCGGCCACGCGAGGTCGACCGCTTGCGCTTCAACAGCCGGCTGCCATTCAAACCCTTGCCGCGCGGGCAGCGTGAAGACGCATTGGCGGCGATCGCCATTGACGATCACAGCCAGGCGGCCTTCCCCGCCATCGCCGAGCAGCATGACGAGGCGATGGCGCGAGCCATCGTTCCAGTCGGCTTCGCTGAGCGGCGCGCCGGTCTCGGTCAGCCAGGCGACGTCGGGCGTTTCAGAACCGGCCGGCGGCTCTCCGGTCAGGAAGCGCGTATCGGAAAGCGCCGGCACCGCGCCGCGCAGAGCTGCGAGCGCGGACACATGGGCTTCCAGCCCGACGTCGCGCCCGGCCCAGTCGAGCCAGGTGATGGCGTTGTCCTGCGCATAGGCGTTGTTGTTGCCCCCTTGCGTGCGGCCGAATTCATCGCCCGCCGTCAGCATAATGGTGCCGCGCGAGGCAAACAGAGTGGCGAGCAGCGCGAAGCGATCATGGGAACGGGCCTCGGCAATCGCCTTGTCCGAGGTTTCGCCCTCGACGCCGTTGTTCCAGGACAGGTTCTCATTGTGGCCGTCGCGGTTCTTCTCGCCATTGGCCTGGTTGTGTTTGGCTTCATAGGCGACGATATCGGCCAGCGTCATGCCATCGTGTGCGGCGATGAAGTTGACCGTGCGGCTGGCGGATTGGCCCTCCCTGCCGAACACATCGGAGGAGCCGGCGAGCCTTGTCGCCAGCGCACCGACCGCGCCGGCATCGCCGCGCCAGAAGCGCCTGACGTCGTCGCGGTAGCGGTCGTTCCATTCGAGGTAAGGCGGCCGGAAATTGCCGAGCTGATAGCCATTCGGGCCGATGTCCCACGGCTCGGCGATCAGCACCCTATCGGCAAGCAGAGGATCGCCAGCGATGGTCTCGAGCAACGGGGCCGCCGGATCGAATACGCCAGCGACGCGGCCGAGGACCGGCGTCAGGTCGAAGCGGAAACCGTCGACGCCGGCATGGCGGATGAAATGGCGCAGCGTGTCGAGTACCATGTCGCGAACGACCGGATGGTCGCAGGCAATGGTATTGCCGGTGCCGGTATCGTTGGCCAACCTGCCGTCCGGCTCGCTACGGTAGTAGGCTTGATTGTCGAGGCCGCGCAGCGACAGCGTCGGCCCGAGCCGGTCACTTTCGCCGGTATGATTGAAGACGAGATCGAGGATGGTGCCAATGCCAACCCTGCGCAGCACCCCCACAGTATCGCGCAACTCGGCGAGGCCGCCGGGCGCCAGGCGCGGGTCGAGCGCCATGAAGGTGACTGGGTTGTAGCCCCAGGCATTGCTGAGGCCCAGCGGCGGCAAATGGCGCTCATCGACCCATGCCGTTACGGGCATCAGCTCAACGGCGGAGACGCCGATCTTCTTGAGATGTTCGACGATAGCCGGATGGGCAAGGGCTGCAATGGTGCCGCGCTGCGCTTCGGGCACGTCCGGATGCAGCCTGGTGAAGGAGCGGACGTTGAGTTCGTAGATCAGGCCGCCTGGCTGGAACAAAGGCGGCTTGGCCGGCAGCGGCTTCGGTTGAGCCCGCGCGATGGTCTTCGGCATCAGTGGCGCGGTGTCGGCGCCTTCGTTGCGCCGGGCGGCAAGCCGCCAATGATGCTGGTAGGGCCGGTCGATCTCGACGGCGTAGGGATCGGTGAGCAGCTTGTCGGGATCGAACCACAGCCCGCGCTCCGGCGCATATTCGCCGTCGGCGCGAAAGCCGTAGCGCGTACCCGCGGCAAGGCCGGCGACGAACAGCGCATGGACGCTCTCGCCTTCCGGCTGAAGTTCGAGCCGGTCGATTTCACGGGCGCCGGTGTCGTCGAAGATCGACACCCACAGGCGCCGCGCGGACGACGACCAGGCGGCGAAGCGGATGCCTTCGGGAGTGACCGTTGCGCCGAGCTGGGTCATCGGCGCATCCTCCACCCTCCCCCTTGTGGGGAGGGTCGCGAACGAAGTGAGCGGGGTGGGGGTCGGCGCGGGGAAAGCGCTTTACGAGCACCCCCAACCCGATCCGCTGCGCGGATCGACCCTCCCCACAAGGGCGAGGGTAAAGACGTCACCACCCTCAAGTAATCACGCTCGGCTTGTTGCGCCCGGTGTGGCTCTTGATCCCGGCGATATCATCGGCAGCCGCGATCAGGTCGGCGAGCGCCTCTTGCGTGTCGAGATCATGCCGCGCTCTGTCCGGCTCGTAGCGCTCGATGTAGACGCGCAGCGTAGCACCCGACGTGCCGGTGCCGGACAAACGAAACACGACACGCGAGCCGCCTTCGAACAGGATGCGGATGCCCTGGTTCTTGCTCACCGAACCGTCGACCGGATCGTGATAGGCGAAGTCGTCGGCATTGGCGATCTTCAGGCCGCGCACGCTGGTGCCGGGCAGCGAGGTCAGCTTGGCGCGCAACTCGTCGACCAGGGCGTTGGCGCGCTCGGTTTCGACCTCCTCATAGTCATGACGTGAATAGTAATTGCGGCCGTAGGTCGCCCAATGTTCGGTGACGACGTCCTTGCAGCTTTCGCCGCGCACGGCCAGGATGTTCAGCCACAACAGCACCGCCCACAGCCCGTCCTTTTCACGGACATGGTTCGAGCCGGTGCCGGCGCTTTCCTCGCCGCAGATCGTTGCCATGCCGGCATCGAGCAGATTGCCGAAGAACTTCCAACCGGTCGGCGTTTCGTAGATGCCGATGCCGAGCTTTTCGGCGACGCGGTCTGCCGCGCCGCTGGTCGGCATCGAGCGGGCGATGCCTTTGAGGCCGTCCTTGTAGCCCGGCGCCAACTGCGCATTGGCGGCAAGCATGGCCACCGAATCCGACGGGGTGACGAAAATGCCCTTGCCGATGATCAAGTTGCGGTCGCCGTCGCCGTCGGAAGCGGCGCCGAAATCGGGCGCATCCGGTCCCATCATCTCGTCATAGAGATGCTTGGCGTGGACCAGGTTCGGATCCGGGTGATGGCCGCCAAAATCCGGCAGCGGCTTGTAGTTGCGGCAGGTGCCATTCTCCGCGCCGAGCCGGCGCTCGAGGATTTCCTTGGCATACGGCCCGGTGACCGCATGCATGGCGTCGAAGCGCATGCGGAAGCCGTATTTGAAATTGGCGCGGATGGCGTCGAAGTCGAACAGGCTCTCCATCAATTCGGCATAGTCGGTGACCGGGTCGATAATCTCGACCGCCATGCCGCCGGCGGTCACCGTGCCGATCTTGTCGATGTCGATCTGGTCGATGTCGGCGGTCTTGAAGCTCGAAATCGTCTTGGTCTTTTCGAAGATCGCGTCGGTCAGCTTTTCCGGCGCCGGGCCGCCATTGCCGGCATTGTACTTGATGCCGAAATCCTCGTGCGGGCCGCCAGGATTGTGACTGGCCGACAGGATGATGCCGCCGAAGGTCTTGTATTTGCGGATGACATGCGACGCCGCCGGCGTCGACAATATGCCGCCCTGCCCGACCATCACCTTGCCGAAGCCGTTGGCCGCCGCCATGGCGATGGCGTTCTGGATGACCTCGCGGTTGTAGAAGCGGCCGTCGCCGCCGATCACCAGCGTCTTGCCCTCAAAGCCCTCCAGCGCGTCGAAGATCGACTGGATGAAGTTCTCGGCATAGTGCTCCTGCTGAAAGACAGGCACCTTCTTGCGCAGGCCGGACGTGCCGGGTTTCTGGTCGAGATAGGGTTTGGTGGCGACGGTCCGGATCATGCTTCAGGCAACCCTTTTCGAAAGCAGCAGGCGGTAGAGTTCAACGTATTTGTCGGCGCTCTTGTCCCAGGAGACATCGGCCTTCATGCCCTGGCGCTGGATCTGTTCCCAGACGGCCGGGCTCGAATGCGCATCGACCAGCCGGCGGATGGCGTGCAGCATGGCGCCGCCACTATTGGGCGCGAACTGGAAGCCGGTGGCGACACCGGCCGAGATCGCTGCTTCATTGGCGTCGATGATGGTGTCGGCAAGGCCGCCGGTGCGGGCGACGACCGGCACGCAGCCATAGCGTAGGCCGTAAAGCTGGGTCAGCCCGCAAGGCTCGAAGCGCGACGGGATGACGATGGCGTCGCAGCCGCCCTGCATGGTGTGGGAAAGCCCCTCGTCATAGCCGACGACGACGCCGACACGGCCGCGATGGCGGGCGGTGGCAGCCAGCAGCGCGCCTTCCAGGCCGGCGTCGCCTGAGCCGAGGATCGCCAGCCGCGCGCCGGTGGCGACGACGCCGTCGACCACAGCCGCCAGTATGTCCATGCCCTTCTGCCAGGTCAGCCGGCTGACGACGCAGACGATCGGACTGTCGTCGCGCTCGAGGCTGAAGCGGTCCTCGACAACCGCCCGGTTGGGAAGCCGAGCCTTGAGCGTCGCGGCGGAGTAGGCCGACACCAGATGCTTGTCGGTCTCCGGGTTCCAGATGTCGGTGTCGATGCCGTTGACGATGCCGTAGAGGTCGGAAGAGCGCATGTTGATCAGGCCGTCGAGGCCCATGCCGAATTCCGGCGAGCGGATTTCCTGGGCATAGGTGGGGCTCACCGTGGTGATCGCCCAGGCCGCCTGCAGGCCGGCCTTGAGGAAGCCGACGCCGCCATAGTATTCTACGCCGTCGAGCACCATCGCCGCGGCCGGCAAGCCGAGCTCGCCAAAAATGCCGGCGCCGAACTGACCCTGGAAGGCAAGGTTGTGAACCGTGATCAGCGACGGCACGCCGACCGCCTTGCCGTAGCGCATATAGGCCAGCGTCATCGCCGACTGCCAGTCATGGGCGTGGACGAGATCCGGCTGGTAGCCGGAAATGGCGCCGCCGGCGATATCGCCACCGACCTGGCTCAGCGCAGCAAAACGCCGCCAATTGTCGGGCCAATCGGCGCCGGCCGCATTGCCGTAAGGGCCGCCGGGACGATCGTAGAGATGCGGCGCGTCGAGCACGAACAGGTCGAGCCCGGCGATCTTGACGGCATGGACCGAAGCCTTGCCGCCCTGCAGCAGCGGGTATTGGTAGACAGCCTTCTTTTTCTTGAAGGCGTCCATCACCTGGGGAAAGCCGGGGATGAGCGTGCGCATGGTCACGCCCCTGGCGGCCAGCGCGATCGGCAATGCGCCGGTCACGTCGGCAAGTCCGCCGGTCTTGATCAGCGGGAATATCTCGGGCGTGACCGACAGAACCTGCATGCGTTTATGGTACCCCGTCTTACAGCTTCAGCTTGTCGATCATGTCCTGCGTGACCAGGCAGATGCCCTTTTCCGAAACCCGGAAACGCTTGGCGTCGAGAACAGGGTCTTCGCCAACCACCAGCCCTTCCGGTATCCTTACACCGTGGTCGATGACGACGCGCTTCAACTTTGCGTTCCGGCCGACATGAACGTCGGGCAGCATGACGACCTCTTCCAGCGTCGAATAGGAGTTGATGCGCGCGCCGGTGAAGATCAGACTGCGCTTCAGCGAAGCACCCGAGACGATGCAGTCGCCTGAGACCAGCGAGGAGACGGCCGAACCGCGCCGGCCATCCTCGTCATGCACGAACTTTGCCGGCGGCTTCAATTCGGCATAGGTCCAGATCGGCCAGTCGCGGTCGTAGAGGTCGAGTTCGGGAGTGATGTCGGTCAGGTCGATATTGGCTTCCCAGTAGGCGTCGACCGTGCCGACATCGCGCCAATAGGCTTCGTTCTCGGCCGTCGAGCGCACGCAGGACTTGGCGAAACGGTGCGCGATCGCCTTACCGTGCTGGACGATGTAGGGGATGATGTCCTTGCCGAAGTCGCGGCTCGAACCCGGCTCGGCCGCATCGCGGCGCAGCTGTTCCATCAGGAACTTGGTCTTGAAGACATAGATGCCCATCGAGGCCAGCGCGAATTCCGGCTTGTCGGGAATGCCGGGCGGGTCGGCGGGCTTTTCGACAAAGGCGATGATGTTGTCCTTGCCGTCGACATGCATGACACCGAAGCCGGTCGCTTCCAAGCGCGGCACTTCAAGGCAACCGACAGTGACATCGGCATTGGCATCGACGTGCTGGCGCAGCATCAGCTCGTAGTCCATCTTGTAGATGTGGTCGCCGGCCAGGATGACCATGTATTCGGGGCCATAGGCCTCGATGATGTCGATGTTCTGGTAGACGGCGTCGGCCGTGCCTTCATACCACTGGGTTTCCGAGACACGCTGGGAGGCCGGCAGGATGTCGAAGCTTTCGTTCCGCTCCGGGCGCAGGAAGTTCCAGCCGCGCTGCAGGTGGCGGATCAGCGAATGCGCCTTATACTGGGTGGCGACACCGAGGCGGCGGATGCCGGAATTCAGCGCATTGGACAGCGCGAAATCGATGATGCGCGTCTTGCCGCCGAAATAGACAGCCGGCTTGGCGCGGCGGTCGGTCAATTCCTTGAGCCGGCTGCCGCGGCCGCCGGCCAGCACATAGGCCATGGCATCGCGCGCCAGCGGCTGGGTTCTCTTCAAGTCTGCCATTTTTACCCTCCCAAATTACCAATCTGGAGCATCGCCCGGTCCGCAACGAGTCGACGGACCTAATCCGTAACGAGTTGACGGACCTAGTCCGCAACGAGTTCAAGCATGATCGTCGACAGCGGCGGCAAAAGCATCGTTGCCGAAATGCCTCCTCCTTCCGCCCCGGCTTCGACCACACCGCCATTGCCCTTGCCCGAACCACCGTAGTCCGAAGCGTCGGTGTTGATGATTTCGCGCCATTTGCCGACCTTGGGCAATGGCACGCGATAATTGTCGCGCGGCACTGGCGTGAAGTTGGAAATGACGGCGATCGGGTTGCCGCCGGGCGCGCTGCGCAGCCAGGCGAAGACCGAGTTTTCCTTGTCGTCGACGATCAGCCAGGAGAAGCCGTCCGGCTCGCAGTCGCGTGCATGCAGCGCCGGGCGCGAGCGATAGAGATAGTTGAGGTCGCGCACCGTCTGCCAGACGCCGCGATGCGGGTGGAAGTCGAGCAGGTTCCAGTCGAGCGCGCGCGCCTCGCTCCACTCGCGGCGCTGGGCGAATTCCTGGCCCATGAACAACAGCTTCTTGCCGGGATACCCCCACATGAAGGCGTAAAAGGCGCGCAAAGTCGCGAACTTCTGCCAGTCGTCGCCGGCCATCTTGCCGAGCAGCGTGCCCTTGCCGTGCACGACCTCGTCATGGGACAGCGGCAGCACGAAATTCTCGGAGAAAGCGTAGGTCAATCCGAACGTCAGGTCGTTGTGGTGGTGCTTGCGGAAGATCGGCTCCCTGGCGAAATACTCCAGCGTGTCGTGCATGAAGCCCATGTTCCATTTGAAGCCGAAGCCCAGCCCGCCTTCATGCACCGGCGCCGAGACCTTCGGCCATGAGGTCGATTCCTCGGCGATGGTCATCACGCCGGGATGGTGGCCGTAGACCTCCTTGTTCATCTTCTGCAGGAAGGACACCGCTTCGAGGTTTTCGCGGCCGCCTTTCTCGTTGGGGATCCATTCGCCAGCCTTGCGCGAATAATCGAGGTAGAGCATCGAGGCCACTGCATCCACGCGCAAACCGTCGACATGGTATTTCTCGGCCCAGAACAGCGCATTGTTGACTAGGAACGACACCACCTCGCGGCGGCCGAAATTGTAGATCGCGGTGTTCCAGTCGGGATGAAAACCCTTGCGCGGGTCGGCATGCTCATAAAGTGCTGTGCCGTCGAAATTGGCCAGGCCATGCGCGTCGACCGGGAAATGCGCCGGCACCCAGTCGAGGATGACGCCGACGCCGGCGCGGTGCGCACCGTCGACGAAACGGGCGAAGCCGTCGGGGTCGCCGAAGCGCGCCGAGGGGGCATAAAGTCCGGTTGTCTGATAACCCCATGACGGGTCATAGGGATGTTCGGAGATCGGCAGGAACTCGATGTGGGTGAAGCCGGTCTCGACAGCATAGGGGATCAGCTGGTTGGCGAGTTCGTCCCATGACAGGAAGCTGCCATCATCGTGCTGCTGCCACGAACCGGCATGGACCTCGTAGATCGATATGGCTTCCCGCCGCGGATCGGCCTTTCGCCAGTAAGCGCGATGCGCTTCGTCCCCCCATCCATGCGCCGGGGGCACCGCCGTCACCGATGCTGTGGCCGGGCGTAATTCAGACTTGAAGGCGAACGGATCGGCCTTGAGCGGCAGGCGCACGCCGTCGGGGGCAATGATCTCGTATTTATAGGGGTGGCCGGCGCCGATATCGGGAATGAACAGTTCCCAGATGCCGGTGTCGCGGCGGTCGCGCATCGTATGGCGGCGGCCGTCCCATTCGTTGAAGTCGCCGACCACGGAGACGCGCCTTGCATTGGGCGCCCAGACGGCGAAATGGACGCCCGACGCGCCTTCATGGTCGAGGAGATGGGCGCCGAGCTTGTCGAACAGCCTGAGGTGCGACCCTTGCGCGATATAGTAGTCGTCCATCGGGCCGAGTACCGGGCCGAAGGAATAGGGATCGGTCAGCCACCAGTCGCCGCCGGCATTCTTGGCGTGATAGCGCAGCGGCTGACGCTTCTTGATCGACAGTCTGCCTTCGAAGAAACCGGCGTCGTCGCGCCGCGTGAGTTCGCCGGCGTTCTTGCCGGCCAGCGTGTATGCGGTGACGAACTCGGCATTGGGGACGAAGCAGCGGGCAACCAGGCTCTTGCCGGCATCATGCACGCCCAGGATTGCAAAAGGATCGCCATGCGTGCCTGCAACAATTGCGGCGACATCGCCGGCTGACGCCAGCCCGTCCGACCCGCTCGTCGTCGCGGTCGCGCGCGGTTTCTTCATCAGGCGGTGTCCCTCCCTGGGAACCAGTTCTTGTGCACAAGACCCATTGTCGTGGCCTCATGCAATCATATCAGGCGGGCACGTTCCAGATTTCTTTCGCATATTGGCGGATCGTGCGATCGGAAGAGAACCAGCCGACGCGGGCAACGTTGCGGATAGCGCGCGCGTACCAATCGGGGCTGTTGCGCCAGACGGCGTCGACATCGCGCTGGGCGGCGGCATAGGCGTCGAAATCCGCCGCCACCATGAACCAGTCGCTGTTGTAGAGACCGTCGACCAGCTCGCGGTAGCGATCCGGCTGGTCGGGCGAGAACACGCCCGACGATACTGCGGCAACAGCCTGCGCCAATTCAGGGGAGCCCTCGATCACGGCGCGCGGGTTGTAGCCATTGCTGCGCCGCTCGGCGACTTCCGCCGTGCTCAGGCCGAAGATGAAGATGTTGTCGTCGCCGACGCATTCCTTGATCTCGACATTGGCGCCGTCGAGCGTGCCTATGGTCAAGGCGCCGTTCAGCGCGAACTTCATGTTGCCGGTGCCCGACGCCTCCATGCCGGCAGTCGAAATCTGCTCGGACAGGTCGGCTGCCGGCATCATCACCTCGGCCAGGCTGACATTGTAGTTCGGCACGAACACCACTTTCAGCAGACCGCGCACCGACGGGTCGCTGTTGATGACCTTGGCGACGTCGTTGGCCAGTTTGATGATCAGCTTGGCATTGTGGTAGCTGGGCGCCGCCTTGCCGCCGAAGAATTTGACGCGCGGCATCCAGTCCTGCTCGGGATGCGAGCGGATCTGGTCGTAGAGCGCGATCGCTTCCAGGATGTTGAGCAGTTGGCGCTTGTATTCGTGGATGCGCTTGACCTGGATGTCGAACAGCGCCGACGGGTCGAGCTTGATGCCGAGCCGGTCGGCGACCAGATTGGCGAGCTTGACCTTGTTGGAGCGCTTGACGGCGGCGAACTTGTCGCGGAAGGCGGCGTCGCCGGCAAAGGCTTCGAGCCCCTTGATGGCGTCGATGTCGTCGAGGAAACGGTCCCCGATCGCCGCGCGGGCGAGCGCGGTGAGGCCTGGATTGCACTGGATCAGCCAGCGCCGTGGCGTGATGCCGTTGGTCTTGTTGTTGATGCGATCGGGATAGAGCTTGTGGAGATCGGCAAACACCGTCTCCTTCATCAGTTCGGTGTGCAACGCCGACACGCCATTGATCGAGTGCGAGCCGACAAAGGCCAGGTTACCCATGCGCACGCGGCGGTCGCCATTTTCCTGGATCAGCGAGATGCGGCTGATCTGCTCATTGGAGAACTGGTTGGTGGCGCGGGCCTCAAGCAAAACCTGCGCATTGATGGCGTAGACGATCTGCATGTGGCGCGGCAAAAGCCGTTCGAACAGCGGCACCGGCCAGCTTTCCAGCGCTTCTGGCAGCAGCGTGTGGTTGGTGTAGCCGAAGGTGCGCTTGGTGATGTCCCAGGCCTGGTCGAAATCCATGCCATGGACGTCCATCAGCAGGCGCATCAGCTCTGGCACGGCGATCGCCGGATGGGTGTCATTGAGGTGGATCGCTGCCTTGTCGGGCAGCGAGGCGAGATCGCCATACTGGCTGAGATGGCGCTGGACGATGTCCTGCAGCGACGCGGTGGAGAAGAAATATTCCTGCCGCAGCCGCAGTTCCTGGCCGGCCTTGTGGGAATCGGCGGGGTAAAGCACGCGCGACAAGGCATCGGCCTTGTTGCTTTCGGCCAGCGCGCCGATGTGGTCGCCGGCGTTGAACTTGTCGAGCAGGATCGGATCGACCGGCATGCCCGACCAAAGCCGCAGCGTGTTGACGCGGTTGGCGCGCCAGCCAACCACCGGGGTGTCGTAGGCGACGGCCTGGACATGCTCGGTCGGCTTCCAGACGTGACGTTCCAGCCGGCCATCCTTGGAGGTGATCGATTCCACCGAGCCGCCGAAGCCGACCTCGAAGGCACGCTCCCGCCGCTCGAACTCCCAAGGGTTGCCGTGGTCGAGCCAGGTTTCGGGCAGTTCGACCTGCCAGCCATCATGGATCTCCTGGCGGAACATGCCGTTGGCGTAGCGGATGCCGTAGCCATGCGCGGGAATGTCGACGGTCGCCATGCTTTCCATGAAGCAGGCGGCGAGCCGGCCAAGACCGCCATTGCCGAGCGCTGCATCCGGTTCGAGCCCGGCGATGAGGTCGAGGTCGACGCCCAGCGACTTGAGCGCTTCTCGCATATTGTCCATCAGGCCGAGATTGGAGAAGGCATCGCGCATAAGCCGGCCGATGAGGAATTCGAGCGACAGGTAATAGACGCGCTTTTCCTGCTGGGCGTAGGCCTCCTGCGTCGCCTGCATCCAATGATCGACGATGCGGTCGCGCACGACCTTGATCGAGGCTGTCAGCCAATCATATTGCGTGGCAACGGAGGTGCCTTTGCCGACCCGGTATTTGAGAGCCAGCAAGACTTCGTCGGCCAGCGTCTTGGGATCGGGTATTTCGAGATCGGGGGCTTTGGCTGTCATTGTTCGCGTCATACTGCCTCTCGTGATCGTGCTGCGATCATACCGGCTTTCGCTCTCAGTCCCAGCCTATCCTAGTGCATCGCAACATACGTTCAATCGATTTAGACCAGCATGCCGCCAGTTCCCCTGCGGCAATTTATCCGTCGAGCGGATCAGGCAGCGAGTGCAGCCTCCGGCGGAACCTTCGCTCCCGTCATGAAGGCGACGGCGTCGGACATGGTATATTGCTTGGGATCGATGACGCAGAGGCGGCGACCCAGCCGATGGATATGGATGCGGTCGGCAACCTCGAAGACATGCGGCATGTTGTGCGAGATCAGCACGATCGGCAGGCCTCGTTTCTTGACGTCGAGGATCAGTTCCAGCACGCGGCGGCTCTCCTTGACGCCGAGTGCCGCGGTCGGCTCATCCATGATCACCACACGGCTGCCGAAAGCGGCGGCGCGCGCCACCGCCACGCCCTGACGCTGGCCACCCGACAGCGTCTCCACCGCCTGGCTGATGTTCTGGATGGTCATCAGGCCAAGCTCGGTCAGCTTGTCGCGGGCGCGCTTTTCCATTGCCGGCCGGTCCAGCATGCGAAGCCAGTCGCCGAGGAAGCCGGGTTTGCGGATCTCGCGGCCGAGGAACATGTTGTCGGCGATCGACAGGGCCGGCGATAAAGCCAGGTTTTGGTAGACCGTCTCGATGCCCGCCTCGCGCGCCTCCATGGGCGATTTAAAAGCGACAGCCTTGCCTTCAAGACGGATCTCGCCTTCGTCGGGCACGGCGGCGCCGGAAATCGCCTTGATCAGCGATGATTTGCCGGCGCCATTGTCTCCGATGACGGCCAGGATTTCGCCGGGGTAGAGGTCGAAGTCGGCATTGTCGAGGGCGGTGACACGGCCATAGCGCTTGATCAGGCCGCGCGCGGTGAGGATGGGTTCCACGGTCATGCCGAAACCTTTCTGATCCATTGGTCGATCGCCACGGCGCCGATGATCAGCACACCGGTGAGCAGCACCTTCCATTGCGGATCGGCGCCCAGCATGTTGAGGCCCATCGAGACGACACCGACGATCATCGCGCCGAAAAGCGTGCCCAGAATTGAGCCGCGCCCGCCGAACAGTGAAATGCCGCCGATCACCGTCGCAGTTATCGCCTGCAGGTTGTAGTCAGTGACGGCGGCTGACGGTGAGATCGAGCCGTTGCGGCCGATGGAAACCCAGGCAGCGAAAGCTGCGATCAACCCGGCAAGGGTGTAGACCGTCATCAACACCTTCTTGGTCTGGATGCCAGACAGCTTCGCCGCCTCCTGATCATCACCAACGGCGTAGACATGGCGGCCCCAGGCGGTGTGATTGAGCACGTACCAGAGGATCAAAACGAGCACGACCGTGGCGATGACGCCCAGTGTCAGCACCGCCGTGCCGATCTTGAAACTCAGGGCAAAGAGATGCAGCAGCGGCGCCTGGGCGTCGACGTCGGTATCGCGGATCGTCTCGTTGGCCGAATAGATGAAGTTGGTCGCCATGACGATGTTCCAGGTGCCGAGCGTGACGATGAACGGCGGCAGCTTCATGTAGGCGACCAGCAAACCGTTAAGCAGGCCGCAGGCTGCGCCGGCGGCAAGCCCGATGGGCACTGCGAGCACGGCCGGCATGCCGTAGCTGACCGCGCAATTGCCCATGATCACGGCCGAAATCACCATGATCACGCCGATCGACAGGTCGATGCCGGCGGTCAGGATGACCAGTGTCTGCGCGGCACCGAGGATGCCGACGATGGCGATCTGCTGCAGGATCAGCGTCAGCGTATAGGATGAGAAGAAACGCCCGCCAATGGCGATGCCGAAAATTACGATCGACAGGACCAGCACAATCAGCGGCACCGCCGCCGGCGTGGAGTGCAGGAAATGCTGGATGCGCTTGACGGCCGATTTGTGCTCGTCAAAGGCGGCAACGCTTGTGTCGCTGCTCGAGAGAACCTTCTCGAATTCCTGTGCTTGAGCCATGTTTCCTCCCCTGGGCTTCAGCTCCATGCCGATACCCGCTCGCGCCTGTCCGGTCTGCTGCCGGGATTATTCGCGTGACGCATCGTCCACCCGAAGCGGCCGGGGATCAAGCCCCCGGCCGTCAGCTTGCCGCTGGCTGTCAGGCAGCCATCAGCCCCAGCACTTGGCGAGGCCTTCCTTGGTGTCGATCGACTTCACGCCATTGGCCGGCTTGTCGGTGACGAGGTTGACGCCGGTGTCGAAGAAGTTCTTGCCTTCGGTCGGCTTCGGCTTGGCGCCGTCCTTGGCGAAGGCGGCGATCGCCTCGATGCCGAGTGCCGCCATCTGCAGCGGGTATTGCTGCGAGGTGGCGCCAATGACGCCTTCGGTCACCGACTTCACGCCGGGGCAGCCGCCATCGACCGAGACGATCAGCACCTGGCTTTCGAGACCGACCGCCTTGAGCGCCTGGTAGGCGCCGACAGCGGCGGGCTCGTTGATGGTGTGGATGACGGTGATGGAGTTGTCCTTCTGCAGAAGGTTTTCCATCGCCTTGCGGCCGCCTTCTTCATTGCCGTTGGTGACGTCGTGGCCGACGATGCGGGCATCGTCCTCATCGCCGATCTTGTTGGGATCCTTCACGTCGATGCCGAAGCCCATCATGAAGCCCTGGTCGCGCAGCACATCCACGGTCGGCTGTGAGGGGGTCAGGTCGAGGAAACCGATCTTGGCGTCCTTGGCCTTGTCGCCGAGGGTCGCGGCTGCCCAGGCGCCGATCAGCTTGCCGGCTTCCAGATTGTCCGTCGCGAAGGTCGCGTCGGCGGCATCGATCGGGTCCAGCGGGGTATCGAGCGCGATCACCAGCAGGCCGGCGTCACGCGCCTTCTTCACCGTCGGCACGATGCCCTTGGTGTCGGACGCGGTGATCAGGATGCCCTTGGCGCCGTCGGCGATGCAGCTTTCGATCGCCGCCACCTGGCTCTCGCTGTCGCCGTCGATCTTGCCGGCATAGGTCTTGAGGTCGACGCCAAGTTCCTTGGCCTTGGCGGTCGCGCCCTCCTTCATCTTGACGAAGAAGGGGTTGGTGTCGGTCTTGGTGATCAGGCAGGCGCCGACGCCGGCGGCCGATGCTGTCGAAGCAAACGCCATCAGGCCGAGGCCCGCCGCGGCGAACACGGTGGACTTCAATAAAGCTTTGGTCACGATCTTCCTCCCATGGAACCATGCGGATGCCGCCAACCGGCATCTTGAGCGCATCCACTGAAGTTCTCCCAGTGTGGACGCGCCCTCAAATGACACCAGCGGGAGCCGCCTGTCAATAATTAAATCACTCTTATTTATTATTGACAGCTTTGCGCGGTTCACTCATTCTGCCGCAAAAGCAGTAAGAATAAACCAAGGGAAGGAACAAGGGTGGAGACCGGCATTGCGAGGCACGGTTCGCCCGAGGCGGCCGCCAGCCGTCTCCACCGTGGCACCAACCAGAGCGGCATGCGCGACCACAATGAGCGGCTGGTGCTGTCGTTGGTTCGCCAGCACGGCAGCTTGGCCAAATCAGACATTGCGCGCATGACCGGGCTTTCAGCGCAGACTGTCTCGGTCATCATGCGCGAACTGGAGGAAGACAGCCTGCTGCTGCGCCAGGCGCCGTTGCGCGGCAAGATCGGCCAGCCCTCCATCCCGATGGCGCTGAACCCCGAAGGCGCCTTCTTCATCGGCCTCAAGATCGGCCGCCGCAGCGCCGAACTGGTGCTGATCGATTTCCTCGGAACTGTGCGTTCCATGCTGCAGCACTCCTACCGCTATCCGGCGCCGCGCGAGACGGTTGAGTTCGTCACCGAAGGCATGAAGACGATGCGCGCCGAACTGACACCTGCGCAGGACAAGCGCATTGCCGGGCTCGGCATCGCCATGCCGTTCGAACTGTGGAACTGGGCCGACACCGCCGGCGCGCCGCGCGACATCATGGACGAATGGCGCCATCGCGACATCCGTGCCGACATCCAGGCGCAGTGCGAATTCCCGGTCTATCTGCAGAATGACGCCACCTCCGCCTGCGGCGCCGAACTGGTGTTCGGCCAGACCGGCGGGGCGCGCGACTTCGTCTATTTCTATATCGGCGCCTTTGCCGGCGGCGGCATCGTGCTCAACGGCCGGCTGTTCGGCGGGCCAACCGGAAATGCCGGGGCGCTGGGTTCGATGCCGGTGCCGGGGCCGGACGGCAAGCCGACGCAGCTCATCGACGTCGCCTCGATCGCCATGCTGGAAAAGGCGCTTAACGCACGCGGCGTCGAGGCTTCGCATCTGTGGACGTCGCCTGAGGATTGGGGCGAGATCGGTCACGAGCTCGACGACTGGATCGCCAATGCCGCTCAGGCGCTGGCCTATGCCATCGTATCGGCGTCCTCGGTGATCGATTTCGAGGCCGCGGTGATCGACGGCTGGATGCCGCTCGCTGTCCGGCGCCGGCTCGTCGATGCGATCAGGCAGGCGATCGGTACGATCGATGGCGAAGGGCTGAAGCTTCCGGTGGTGCGCGAAGGCACCGTCGGCATCCATGCCCGCGCGCTGGGCGGCGCCAGCCTGCCGCTGTCCGAACGCTTCCTCATCGGTTCGACCACGATTTCCAGGAGCATCTGAATGCTGATCGGTATTCCGTCGCTGCTCGGTCCGGAGCTTCTGGCGACATTGCGCGCCATGGGCCATGGCGACGAGATCGCGCTCGTCGACGGCAACTATCCGGCGGAAGAACAGGCAAACCGGCTGATCCGCGCCGACGGTCTTCACCTCATACCGGTGCTTGACGCCATTTTGAGCGTGCTGCCGGTGGACGACTTCGTGCCGGAAGCGCTGTTTCGTGCCTCGGTAAAAGGCGATCCCTCGGTCGCCGATCCGGTCCACCATGAAATCGAAACGATCTGCACCAGGCGCGCGCCGGGCCGCAAGGTGGTTGCGCTGGCGGGCGCCGACTTCTATGCACGCGTCCGGTCGGCATATGCGATCGTCGGGACCAGCGAACCCCGGCTCTACGCCAACATCATCATCCGCAAGGGCGTGATCTATCCGCCGGAGAACAAGAAATCATGATCCTCTGCTGCGGCGAAGCCCTGATCGACATGCTGCCGCGCACCACGACACAGGGCGAGCCGGCCTTTGCGCCCTATGTCGGCGGCGCGGTGTTCAACACGGCGATCGCGCTTGGCCGCCTCGGCGCGCCCGCCGGCTTCTTTTCCGGCCTGTCGTCGGATCTGTTCGGCGGCCAGTTCCGCGAGGCGCTCGGCGCAAGCAAGGTCAGCTCCACCTATGCGCACACCTCCCCTCGCCCGACCACGCTCGCCTTCGTGCGGCTCACCAACGGCCAGGCGACCTACACTTTCTACGACGAAAACACCGCCGGGCGCATGCTGACGACAGAGGATCTGCCGAAACTGGGCGCCGAGATCGAAGCCATGCTGTTTGGCGCCATCAGCCTGATTTCGGACCCGGCGGGTGCTGCCTACGAAGAATTCATGAAACGCGAGCACGAACGCCGCGTAATGATGCTCGACCCCAACATCCGGCCGAACTTCATCCCCGACAAAGCCAAGCACCTCCGGCGCATCCGCTCGATGATGGCGATGGCCGACATCGTGAAGCTATCGGATGAGGATCTGCACTGGTTCGGCGAGGCCGGCTCGCATGAGGACGTCATCCGCAACTGGCTGGATCGCGGCCCGAAGCTGATCGTCGTTACCCACGGCAGCGAAGGTGCCGTCGGCTACAGCAGGGAACACAAGGTCACGGTGATGCCGCATAAGGTGGAGGTGGTCGACACGGTCGGCGCCGGCGACACTTTCAATGCCGGCATTCTGGCCTCGCTGCACGAGCAAGGCCTGCTCACCAAGGCCGGGATCGGCGGCCTTTCGGAGGACGCCATCCGTCAGGCGCTGGCGCTCGGCGCCAAAGCGGCGGCGGTGACCGTGTCGCGGGCCGGCGCCAACCCGCCCTGGCGGCACGAAATCGCCTGATCCACGCTTAGTCCGCCGCCAGCCGCTGCAAGCAGCCGATCACTTTATGTTTCCGCGAGCCGGAAAGACGGACTGATCAGCCGGATTAATAGGCGGCGAAGCCCGGATTTCCGGCATCTTGCGGCAATGCAGGGAAAGCCTGAAGTAACAGGCTGCGACACCTAGACAACCCGTCCCGCGGCCGGTCCGGCTTTCTAGACCGGCCCAACTCTGGTACCAGCGGCCCGGTTAAGTTGTTGTTTCTGTGCGTGTCATTGTCCCCGGGGCAGCCCGCACCACACCGTTTTGAGGCCGACATGCAGTTCATCGATCTTGGCGCGCAGCGCGAACGTATCCGCGACCGGCTGAAGGCCGCGATCGACAATGTCGTCGAGGAAGGCCGCTATATCCTCGGACCGCAAGTCACCGAATTCGAAAACAAGCTCGCAGCCTATATCGGCACCAAGCATGTCGTGGCCTGCGCCAACGGCACCGACGCGCTGCTGTTGCCGCTGTTTGCCGCCGGTATCGGCCCCGGCGACGCGGTGTTCGTGCCGAGCTTCACCTTTGCCGCGACGGCGGAAGTGGTGGCGCTTGCCAAGGCCGAACCAGTGTTCGTCGATGTCGAGGCCGAGACCTATAACATCGACATAGCCAGCCTCGAGGCGGCGATCGCCATGATCAAGAAGGAAGGCCGGCTGAAGCCGAAGGCGATCATTCCCGTCGACTTATTTGGGCTTGCCGCCAACTACGAGGCGATCATGGCGATTGCCAGGCGCGAAGGGCTGCTGGTGATCGAGGATGCGGCGCAGTCGATCGGCGGTTCGGCCGACGGCACAATGTGCGGCGCCTTCGGCCATGTCGGCTCGACCAGCTTTTATCCGGCCAAGCCGCTGGGCTGCTACGGCGATGGCGGCGCGATGTTCACCAATGACGACGCGCTGGCCGACCAGCTGCGCTCGTTTGCGTTCCACGGTAAGGGCGAGACGCAGTATGACAATGTCCGCGTCGGCATCAATTCACGCCTCGACACGATCCAGGCGGCGATCCTGATCGAGAAACTCGCCATCCTCGAAGACGAGATGGTCGCCCGCCAGGTGGTGGCCAAGCGCTACGCCGAAGGTCTCGGCGACATCGTCAAGGCGTCACGCAATCTGGGCGGTGGCCGCTCGGCCTGGGCGCAATACGCCATCGAGACGCCGAAGCGCGAAGGGTTGAGGGCGCATCTCGGCGAAAAGGGCATCCCTTCGGTGATCTATTATGTGAAGCCGCTGCACGAGCAGGTCGCCTATCGCGACTATCCGCGCACGCCGACCGGGCTTGCGGTTTCGGAGGAACTGCCGAAGCGCATCCTGTGCCTGCCGATGCATCCCTATCTCAGCGAAGCCGACCAGGACCGCATCATCGAGACGATCCGCAACTACATTGGCTCGAACTCGGCGCATGTAGCGGCGGCGTAAGTTACGCCGCGTCCGCCGCCTTCCCGCTCGCAATAAAATGCGGGTTGGCGAAATCCTCGTCGTCGCTCTGTTTGCGCTTGCCATAGGTGAGCGGCTCGCCGTCCAGCGTGCGCGTCATGCCGCCGGCGGCGCGCAGTACGGCGTCGCCGGCCGCCGTGTCCCATTCCATGGTGCGGCCGAAGCGCGGATAGATGTCGGCTTCGGCTGCGGCGAGCAGGCAGAATTTCAGCGATGAGCCGACCGAGACGATCTCGGCGGCGCCGAGATCCTTGATGAAGGCTTCGGTCTCCGGGGTGTTGTGCGAGCGGCTGGCAACGACCGCCAGCGGCGTGACCGCCCTCCTGACCGAAATCCGCCGGCGGCCGACGATACGGAAGTCGCCATCGACCTCGATTGCTTCGGCCCAGCCCGGCCGTCCAGAGAAGAACCGCCCGCTGCACGGTGCGAAGACGACGCCGATCTCCGGCACGCCGTGCCGGACAAGCGCGATGTTGACGGTGAAATCGGTCCGGCGGTTGACGAATTCCTTCGTTCCATCGAGCGGATCGATCAGGAAGAAGGCGCCATCCAGATCGGGCGGCACAATGCCTTCGGCGACCTCTTCCTCGGCCACGCAGGGAACATCGGGATAGGCCGCACGCAGGCCGGCGAGGATGATCGTCTCGCTCTCGCGGTCGGCTTCCGTGACCGGCGAGGAGTCCGACTTGCTGTCGACCGCGCAGCCGGCCTTGAAGACCCGCATCACCTCGCGTCCGGCTTCGAGCGCCAGGCGCTCGAACACGTCGAGCATCACTTCGTCGTCAGATGCCGCCGCCGCTGTCATATTGGTCTTCGGCAATGTCGCGCTCATTCAGCCAGTGTTCCAGAGCCTCTACCATCTCCTCGGCCGTCTTGCCGAGTGTCTTGAGATGGATTTCGGGATTTTCGGGAGCTTCATACGGGGAATCGACGCCGGTGAAGTTCTTGATCTCGCCATTCAGCGCCCGTGCGTAAAGGCCTTTCGGGTCGCGTCGGGCGCATTCCTCGAACGGCGTATCGACGAACACTTCGACGAACTCGCCGTCGGCCATCAACTCCCTGGCCATGCGCCGCTCGGCGCTGAAGGGGGAAATGAAGGAGACGATGACGATCAGCCCGGCATCGGCCATCAGCTTTGCCACTTCGGCGACACGGCGGATGTTTTCGACCCGATCGGCGTCGGTGAAGCCGAGATCGCGGTTGAGGCCGTGGCGGACATTGTCGCCGTCGAGAATGTAGGTGTGACGCCCCGAAGCGAACAGCTTCTTCTCAAGCAGATTGGCGATGGTCGACTTGCCCGAGCCGGAAAGACCGGTGAACCAGAATACGGCGGGGCGCTGGCTCTTGAGGTCGGAGCGGCCGCGCTTGCCGACATCGAGCGACTGCCAATGGATGTTTTCGGCGCGGCGCAAGGAATGCAGGATCATGCCGGCGCCGACCGTGGCATTGGTGATGCGGTCGATCAGGATGAAGGCGCCGGTATCGCGGTTGTCGGCGAAGGTGTCGAAGGCGATCGGCGCCCGGGTCGAGATATTGCAGATGCCGACTTCGTTCATCTCGAGCGACTTCGCCGCCTCGCGAGCGAAGTCGTTGATGTTGACGCGGTATTTCAGGTCGGTGACGGTGGCGCTGGTCTGGTCGGTCTCGGTGCGCAGTATATAGGAGCGTCCCGGCAGCAGCGCTGCCTCGTCGAACCAGACGATGTTGGCGGCGAACTGGTCGGCGACCTGCGGCCGTGCCGCCGGCGACACCAGCATGTTGCCTCTGGAGACCTCGACCTCGTCATCGAGCACAAGGGTGATGGCCTGGCCGGCCACCGCCTGGGCAAGATCGCCGCCTTGCGCGACGATGCGCTTGACCCGCGAGGCCTTGCCGGATTTGGCGACCACCACCTCGTCGCCCTGCGCGACGGAGCCGGACGCGATGGTGCCGGCAAAGCCGCGGAAGTCGAGATTGGGCCGGTTGACATACTGCACCGGAAACCGGAACGGCAGTTCGACCGCGGCCTCGTCGACCGATATGGTTTCGAGATGCTCGATCAGCGACGGGCCGGAATACCACGCCGTCTTGCCGGAGCGGCTGGTGACATTGTCCCCATAGCGGGCCGACATCGGGATCGGCACGATCGTCTGGAAGCCGAGCTCGTGCGAGAACTGCCGGTAATCCTCGACGATACGGTCGAACACCGCCTGGTCGAAATCGACGAGGTCGATCTTGTTGACGGCAAGCACGATATGGCGGATGCCGAGCAGCGAAGCGATGATCGAGTGGCGCCGGGTCTGGCGCAGCACACCCTGGCGCGCATCGATCAGCACGATGGCGAGATCGGCAGTCGATGCGCCGGTCGCCATGTTGCGGGTGTACTGTTCATGGCCGGGGGTGTCGGCGACGATGAACTTGCGCTTGGGCGTGGCGAAGAAGCGGTAGGCGACGTCGATGGTGATGCCTTGCTCGCGCTCGGCCTCGAGGCCGTCGACCAGAAGCGCGAAGTCGATGTCGTCGCCAGTGGTGCCGTGCTTGCGGGAATCGCGCTCGAGTGCGGCGAGCTGGTCCTCGAAGATCTGCTTTGTGTCGGACAGAAGACGGCCGATCAGCGTCGACTTGCCGTCGTCGACCGAGCCGCAGGTGAGGAAGCGCAGCAGCGACTTCTTCTCCTGCGCCGCCATGTATTCGCGCACGCCGTCGGTGGGAGCGAGGCTCTTGGCCAGGATATGGCGCATGCTCAGAAATATCCCTCGCGCTTCTTCTTTTCCATCGAGCCGGCTTCATCGCGGTCGATGAGGCGGCCCTGGCGCTCGGAGGTGCGCGCCGTCAGCATCTCGCCGACGATGGCTTCGAGCGTGTCGGCGTCGGATTCGATGGCGCCGGTCAGCGGATAACAGCCGAGCGTGCGGAAACGCACCAGACGGTTCTCCATCGTCTCACCGGGGCGCAATTGCATGCGACCGTCATCCTTCATGATCAGCATGCCGTCGCGTTCGACCACCGGCCGCTCCTTGGCGAAATAGAGCGGCACGATCGGGATGTTTTCCTGCAGAATGTACTGCCAGATATCGAGCTCGGTCCAGTTCGACAGCGGAAACACGCGGATCGATTCGCCCGGCGCGATGCGGGTGTTGAAGATCTTCCACATCTCCGGCCGCTGGTTCTTCGGGTCCCAGACATGCTGGGCGTTGCGGAAGGAAAAGATGCGCTCCTTGGCGCGCGACTTCTCCTCGTCGCGCCGAGCCCCGCCGAAGGCAGCGTCAAAGCCGTATTTGTCGAGCGCCTGGCGCAACGCCACCGTCTTCATGACATGGGTGTGGGTGTTCGAGCCATGGTCAAAGGGGTTGATACCGTCGCGCACGCCGTCTTCATTGACGTGGACCAGCAGGTCGAAGCCGAGCTTCTGCGCCATCTGGTCGCGAAAGGCGATCATCTCGCGGAACTTCCAGGTGGTGTCGACATGCAGGAAGGGGAAAGGCGGCTTGGCCGGATAGAAGGCCTTCATTGCCAGATGCATCAGCACGGAGGAATCCTTGCCGACGGAATAGAGCATCACCGGCTTGGAGAAGGAGGCGGCAACCTCACGGAAGATGTGGATGGACTCGGCCTCGAGCCGCTGCAGGTGCGTAAGCGCGATGTTCATGGACTGTGAGCGTTCTCTCGTGCAATCCAGACCTTGCATCAGATGGATCGGGCGTCCTTTTCAGCCGCCCGGTTCAAGCTTCACTGCTGGACACTATCGGTTCGTGCCGGCGTTCTAGCAGATCGCCACCTGATATAACAACGCTGGAAAGGCCGGCGGCCACACCGATCGGCAACGAATTTTCCATGAAAAGCCTAGAATCCGAAAATTCCTGCCCGACGGAGCGATAGCATTCAAAGGCCGGGAAAAATCTTGCCTGGACCGAAAGAAACGCCGGCCCGACCTCGTCGCACTTTCGAAAACCGCACCCAGCCGCTATACCGGCTCCTGAACCTGCGCCGGGCGGCATGCCGCAAATGCCGCCGCCAAACATTGTCCGTCGCCACGCGA
The DNA here is from genome assembly GCF_057766425.1 of Mesorhizobium sp. P160187. Classification (NCBI taxonomy): domain Bacteria; kingdom Pseudomonadati; phylum Pseudomonadota; class Alphaproteobacteria; order Hyphomicrobiales; family Phyllobacteriaceae; genus Mesorhizobium; species Mesorhizobium sp. P160187. The sequence continues at coordinate 609,416 of NZ_JBYMDX010000005.1, read as the reverse complement.
CCCAGCGCATTGTGAACCAGAGCATTGACCCCGATCTCCGCCATCAAGCAGCACGTTTCGCCGTCACGGATCAACGTCACCTTCTCCATTTTGTGCTTCTTTTTCCCGCCGGTACTGGGATCGGCGGTCAGCTTTTTGTTCAATGGCGGCGGCCTGTGGTCGGTGCTTCTGCTTGCGCTGAAAAGACGGCGTTTCAACATCGACCGGCCGATGACCGCGATGACGGTGGCCATCTATGCCTATTGCGCAGCCAGCGTGCTCGCCTCCATCGTCAACAATTCGATCGCCAGGGATGCGCCGCATCTGGCAGGGCTGATCACCTTCCTGTTTTTCCCGGTCTCATACGCGACCTGGAGCATCACCGAGAAAACCACGCTGACGCGCATCGTCGTGCTGGCGAGCGCCGCCGCCTGTTTTGGCGCCCTGCTGCTGGCCGTCGTGCAATATCACGGGCTGGGCATACGGGCCGAAGGCGGCGCCGGCAATCCGATCGTGTTCGCGACCGTCGCCTGCCTCAGCATGATGATGTGCCTGGCAGGCGCCTTATCGGGTGTCGAAAAGAACAGGGCGTTGCTGGCCTGCGCGACACTGGCCGGCGCGGTCGACATTGTCTATTCGGGGTCGCGGATCATCTGGCTGGCGATGCTGGTGGCCGGCATCGCGGTCCTGCTGATCAACCGTCGCAAGCTCAACAACAGAAACGCCATTCGGCTTTTGCTGATTGCGGGCGCGATCGGCATCGTCATCGCGGTCATTGGTCTCCCCATCATTTCCGAGCGCGCGGCCTTCCTGTTCAGCGACTGGGATGCGCTCGCCACGAAGGGCGACCACACGACCGCGCTCGGCTTGCGCGCAGCACTTTGGCAGATTGGGCTGAGCGCCTTCCACGACATGCCGATTTTCGGTCACGGCATTGCTGCAAGCCGTGAGCTGATAAAGGATGGATTCCACAATCAGTTCCACATGCCGTCCACGGGCTTCAGCCATTTTCACAATGGCTTCCTGACTGCATTGGTGGAGGCCGGGCTGCTTGGAGCCGTAACGCTCGCGGCTGTGTTCTTCGTTGCCGCGAGAAACGCGGCCATCGTGCTGCGCACCAGCACGGACGCGATCGAGCGGTTCGGCGCCACGATGATTGTCGTCACTGCGATCACCTACCTCATCGGCGGCCTGACCGGCATCCTGGTCGGCCACGACATCCTCGATGCCACACTGATGGTGTTTCTGGTGTCCGGGACATATCTTGCATCGGGCCGGCAACAAATGCTGCCGGAACAACAGGCCCCGGCGCCCCAGGCAAGCCGGCCGTGAAAGTGCTGGTCACAGGCGCGACGGGTTTCATCGGCAGGCAGGTCGTCAACCAGCTGCGCGAAGCCGGGTTCGGGGTGCGCATGGCATCGCGCCACCCGGAACGGCTCGATCCCGTGAGCGATGCGGTTTTGTTGCCGGACTTCGACGCACCGGCTCAGGCATACCAGGCGCTGATGCGAGATATCACCCATGTCGTCCACTGTGCGGCGCTCAACAATGACCGCAAGGCGAGCGAAGCCGACTTCATGGCAGCCAACGCGACACTGACCGCGCAGCTGGCGCGCGCGGCCGCCTCGCGGACAAGCGGGCGCTTCATCTATCTGTCGTCGATCCGGGCAGTAGCCGGTCCCGGTTTCAGCGGAACGATCAGCGAGGCGACGCTCCCTGCCCCGCAATGCGCCTACGGGCGCTCGAAACGCGAAGGCGAGATCAAGACACTGGAAGCCTATGCGTCCAGGCCCTCCGATGCCACGGCGCTGCGCCTGCCGCCGGTCTATGGCGAAGGCATGAAGGGAAACCTGCGTGGAATGATGCGGGCTGCCGCCATTGCCTTACCATTGCCCTTAGGCGCTTTCACCGCAGTTCGTTCGCTGATATCGCGCGACGCGGTGGCTGGCGCCGTGGCGCATCTTTTGACTCATCCCACGCCACCGCGCCCGACCTATGTCCTGGGCGATGCTTCCCCCGTTGCGATGTTCGAAATCTTGACTGCATTCAGGCACGGATACGACGTTCCGACCCGGCTCGTTCCTGTGCCGGCCTGGCCATTCAGGCTGTTCGCCACACTGCTTGGCGGAAAAGCAGCGTACGACGCTTCCATGGCGACACAGATTTGCGACCCGTCACTGCTGATCTCGGAAGGCTGGATGCCGGAAACCGACACGCTCGGCCGGATTGAGGAACTTGCACGACAGGCCCGTCAGGTCCGGTAGATTGTGCCAAGCAGGATTTTGACGTCGAGTCCGATCGAGGCCCCCCTGAGATATTCGGCATCCGTTTCGGCGCAGAGTTTCGGATCCGACATGTCGATGCCTTTCATCTGTGCCAGCCCGGTAATGCCCGGAAGTGCGGCAAGCACACCCAATTGCCTGCGGCGTTCGATCAATTCCGTTTGCGTGGGCAAGCACGGCCGCGGTCCGACCAGGCTCATCTCGCCCTTGAGCACGTTCCAGAGCTGCGGCAGCTCGTCGATCTTGAATTTTCGCAGCACCTTACCGGCGGCGGTGACGGAGTTTGCCGGCGCCTGATGCGAGGGCAGAGACGGCGTTCCCACAACCATCGTCCTCAACTTGTGGCAGCGAAACAGCACCCCGTGCTGGCCGACGCGAGTTTGGGAGAGGAGTGCCGGTCCGGGCGACGACAGCCTGATTGCCAGTATGGCAAGCAGGGTGACGGGCGAGGTTAGCGGCAACAGAACCGCCGCCGCGACGAGATCGAAAGCTCGCTTGGGTCCCCTCATGGCCATCTCAGCATGCTCTAGATCCGCCGCCAGATGAAGGCCAGATAGAGCCCAAGTGTACCAGCCAGCGTCTGCCGGTAGACGCCGCTTTTCCGGAGAAGGCGCAGGCGTCGCAAGATACCGCCCTTTCGCGCCCTGATGAACAGGCCGAGACAGGCGGCGGCATCCCTCGTGAGGATGTCGCGATTGACCGCCAGGCCGCTCAGATTGTGATCGGTCCAGACGGCGAACTCGCCCCTGAAGAGGCGCCCCAGCCGCGACAGCCTCGCCTTCCACGACACGTTGGCGCCGACCAGGTTTGCCTCATGCTGGCGGTAGCGCACCAGCGGTCGCGGGTCATAGCGAACAATGCCGCCGGCAGCCGTGACGATCAGATAGGTCCACCAGTCATGGCTGACGAACTCGGTCCTTGCCGATGCCTTTGCCAGCAACTTTCGCGCGGCGCGGTTGATCATCATCGTGTTGCCGCCGGCAATGCTTTGCACAAGCGCATTGCGAAATGCGGGTGGATGCTGGAACAGCGGCGAATACCCTTGCGCTGCTCCGGCTTCGGACATGGTCGCGGTCCTGGAGCAAAACAGCAGCGGCGTTCCGGCATCGTGCCCTTGCATCCAGGCAATGGCGCTCTCCAACCTGTCCGGCTCCCAGATGTCGTCCTGGTCGCAGAAGGCGTAGTAGTCGGCCTCGATGCGCGGATCGATGATCATCCCGCGGAAATTGGCGGCAAAGCCTTGGCGAGGACCATTCGACAGGGTCAACCGGCCCTTGGACCAGCGGCTCTGCCAGGCGCCGATAATGGCCGAAGTGCCGTCTGTCGAACCGTCGTCGGAAACCCATAGGTCGACAACAGGATGCGATTGCGCAGCCAGCGACGCGAGCTGCTCGTCAAGGAAAGCCGCGCCATCTTTCGTGCCCAGCAGCACGGCCACGCGCTGATCTTGTCTGCTCACTGGTTCAAAATCATCTGCAAACGCCTGGGAACGGCCATCGGATCGGTTTCAATAGCCAATCCCGGTCGATCAGGACAGGCTCTTTGTTTTGACGCAATCCCGGACGGGAAAACCGCTCCACACTTTTCCTGGAATTGCTCTAACCAGCTTGCCCGACTGTTTTCGCAACGGTTTCCCGGCGTGCGTCACTTGGAGGCTCTTCCGCCTGATAGAGGGCGGCCATGACGGCGAGCGCCGAGGCCTTGTCCTGATCGCGCATGGCCGCCTGCAGCGATGTCAGCGCCGCCTGGACCTTGGGCCATCCCACGACATCGGTCCTGAGGCCGAAGATCTTGGGGATATCCAGCGCGACGATCTCCTCATTGCCGCCATGCAGCACCTCGTGAAGCTTCTCGCCCGGCCTGATCCCGGTGAAACGGATCGGAATGTCGGTGTAGGGGCTTTTGCCGGCCATGCGGATCATGGTTTCAGCGACTTCGAGGATCGGCACCGGCTTGCCCATGTCGAGCATGTAGATGGCGTAGTCGTCCTTGCCCTGGCGCCGCTCGGCGTCGGCCGCCGACATGATGACGAGGTCGACGGCTTCGGCCACCGTCATGAAGTAGCGGGTCATGCGGCGATCGGTGATGGTGACCGGACCGCCGGCCTCGATCTGCGCCTGGAAGATGGTGGCGACCGAGCCATTGGAGCCGAAGACATTGCCGAACCGCACGGCGATGAACTTGGTGCCGGAGCGACGGCCGCTAGGCCCGGTGGCGTGCGTTTCGTGCAGCGAAGAGACGATCTGCTCGGCGGCGCGTTTCGTCATGCCGAGCACCGAGGTCGGATCGACCGCCTTGTCGCTGGAAATCAGCAGGAACTGCGGCACCCCGCATTTGGCGGCAACCTCGGCGCAGACGAGGGTGCCCAAAATGTTGGTCTGGATCGCCGATTCCCAATTTTCCTCGAGCAGCGGCACATGTTTGAGCGCGGCGGCATGGAAGATGATGTCGGGCTTGAAATCGCTGACGACGCGGGTGATCTGGCGCCGGTCTGTGACATCGACGATGCGGCTCTTGAGCCGGACATGGTCCTTTTCGTCAACCTGCTGGTCGAGCTGGAAAATACCGAACTCCGAGATATCGGCGACCAGAACCGCCTCGGCGCCAAGTTCCAGCGACCGCTTGACCAGGATGCGACCGATTGAACCGGCGCCGCCGGTGACCAGGACGCGCTTGCCACCGATAAAGCCGCCGATCCGCTCCATATCGGAAGCAACTGTGGAGCGGCGCAGGATGGTTTCCATCTCGACAGCGTCGAGTACCAGCTTTCCGCCCTGGCCGAGCTCCGAAACGCCGGAGAACTGGACGACGGCGATGCCGCTGTGACGGGCGACACGGACCAGTTCCGAATATTCCTCGATCTCGCGTTCAGTGCCATTGCCGAAAATCAGCATGTCGAGGCTTTTGGTGCCTCTTGCATATTCTTCGAGGACCTCGACCAGGCGGGGCCGCACGGCCACCACCGGAACGCCCTGAATCTGCGTGCCCAACGGCGCGCCGTTCTCGATGGCCATGATGCCGGCGATGGAATATTCGGCCGGCTCGGCCGTGCGGGTGAAGCGGATGATGACGTCTGCTTCGCCAAGCCTGCCGACGAACAGCGCTTGTTTGATCGCCGCATTGTTTGCGTTGCGGCTCAGGATTCGCCAGCTCGCCCCGTCGCGCAGGAACCGGTAATAGAGCCGAGGCGCCGATATGATGGTGAAGGAGACGAGAAAAAAGACGATGAACTGGCGCTCGTTGAGGCCGGTCACCGGCTGAAACGATCGAACCGCCAGCGAGACGACATAGAGCGTGACGGTCAGGATGGCGCAGCTCTTCAGGATGTTGAAGAAGTCCGGCGTGGAGGCGAAACGCCACACGGTGTTGTAGAGGCCGCAATAGCGAAACAGCATGTGGCTGAGAAAAACAATACTTGCCCAGCACGCCAGGCCGGCCGTGGAGAGCGCGTCGAATGAAAGTCTCGACTGCGAAAGCCCCAGACTCAGCGCCACCGCGACCAGGACCATGACCAGGTCCTGGATCATTATAATGGCGCGCCGCATCTTCGGCCGAAGTCCGGACACGACCTCTACATAGGATGTCATTGGGTAGTACTGAACTCCAGGCGCAAGGACATGGACACTAACGTTGGTGCAAAAGCGACGGAAACCCGCCATCCACCACTTGATTAGAGTGCCAATCCCCAGCCCCCGCTGCCCAATATCGCATAGCGCGGAGTTGCGGTTACCGCCAGATATTTTTTGGATGGCACGTCCGGTTGATGAATCGGGCGCTCAAACAGCCACCCTTTTGAGGAGTGATCTCAAGCCAGCCCGTGGATACGTCAGCCCTCGATCGCTATAATACCGGCGATGGAACGGTCGAGATTTCGAGATGTCATGCCCAACCCGCCTGTGGCGCATATCGCGCGACAGGAGGCGCAACCAAAGGCTGGAGGCGAGCCAACAGCCAGATACTATATGCCAAGCCGGCCGGAGACAATCCGCATTCCATGCGACCGGCGTCCATGTGGGAAGCCGTGCCCTGATAAATCCTAGATTACTGGCTAGCGGAGGCTGCTGGTATCGTCGACCAGACACTCAAATCAGAGGAAGTGACCCATGGTTCGAGCTTGGGACAATTGGGATGTTGATGGAATTGCAGATGAAATTCAGTCGATCTGGCAGAATTGCCCAACCGAAGATGCTCATCGCGAAGAGCTAGTCCACATAGTATCGCATCATGTTGATTCCCATGCACCTTCCATTCTCGAAGTTGGCTGCGGGACCGGCCTCATTTACGAAAAACTCACCAATAGTATACTTAGCGATTCCAGATATATTGGTATCGACTCATCTATAAAAATGCTGGAGAAAGCGATAGGCAATTTCCCAGAAGGCGAATTTATTTTAGGTGATGGTTATGATCTTGCTTTCGGAAAGGAGGAATTCGATGTGGTTCTGTGTTTTGAGGTGCTCGGCCACATTCCTGAGATAGACCAGTTCGTAGCTGAATTGCTTCGTGTCACGCGGAAGACCTGCATCTTCACAACTTGGCCAAGCGACGAACAGGAAATAGAGGAAAATTACGAGACGATTGGCGGCGTTCAGTTTTTACACCGACGATATTCAGATGCTTTTATTCGGAAAATTATCCGTGCCATAGGGCCAAGGGACCTAGGCGAAATTGAGACCGTTAGCCTTCGCTCCGGGGGCCAAGCATACATTGTCACGCGCCATTCTTGACAATTGCTAAGCGCGAATTGGCTAATGCGCTCCACTGGTCACGGATTGTATGCACATCACGCTGCGCGCTCATCCAAATCGTGCAACCTCCGTCACTCGCTTTAGACGCAGCGACCGTAGCTACTCGAATCTAGCGAAGGGAAAACGCTTTAGTGCGCCGTAGATCACCGGTGGCCGCACCACCTCATAGATGGTGACCGGTACGTCCGCTTCGCGCACGAAAACTCTGAGCCGCCACCCCGCCTGAAGATCACGAACAGGCGTGTCAAACGAAAATCTTGCGGGGAGGCCCTCTTCAATATCGGCGAGTGAGCGGGTCACGGAACCCATAATCTTATCATTGCTGGACACGATCTCTATGCCTATGAGCCCTGCCTGCGTCCGAATAAGTGGCACGATGCCAAGATGGACAACCGATAGGGAGGTAAGCGCGAAACGAACGGTATATTCTCTATAAGATATGCTCGAGAGATCCTCGCTCAGACGCAGTTCATCACGTCGCATGCGGCCGAAGTGCTGGCGGCTGAAAAGGTCAAGCGGAGCGAAAACGGAAGAAACCATGTCCCACATTTCGCTCGTCCGCCAGTTAACGGCTCTCGCAAGCCTGAGTGGACGTGAGAAATGTTGAGCTTCAACCTCCGAATGGAGCCTGGCAATTGTGGAAACCACAGCGGGCTCAAATCTCTCTGGGAGCACGTCCGGTCGAGCCATCGAGACATCAGCGACCGCCTCGATCGACTTCTCGGACGCCGCCTTGCTGAAGGCTGCCCCATAGAGATCCATCAATTCGGCACGGACATAGCTTGAACGTCCCAGGACGCTTATCGTCCGATAAGCACTTCTTAACATCTCAGATCGCCGCACAACTGGATATCCAAGAAACTCCATAACAGCATTCGCCAGTTCCTCGGGGGACGTATCCTTGGCAATCAACCCGTTGTAACGATGCTTGATCAATTCGGATACGCCGCCAACACTGGGCGAGATAACAGCGACACCAGACGCCATAGCCTGAAGCATCGTCTGCGGCATAGATTCGTCCAGGGCGGAAATGAGCAACACGTCGCAGCCTGCGTAGAAGCGTTCCGGATCGGAAACGAACCCATGAAAGATGACGTGGTTTTCCAGACCTTGTTCCGCCACATAATCGCGGCACTCCTTGGCGTACTCAACATGAAGGTCATCGTAACCGATCACGTGGACAGTAACGTTGTGCCCAGCCTTTCGCAGAAGCACGGCCGCGTTGATGGCGGCGAGTTGATTCTTGCGAGGCTGCAACGTTCCCGAAACCACTATCTGCAGCGGATCTCGTATGGAAAAGTTCCGAACCTCCTGTGCTTGGAATAGCGAGAGATAGATATCTTCGACGGGGCAGACGATACGGCGCACGGCGACCCCAGACTCTTTCTTCCACCGCTCCCCATGTGTCGCCGAGGAGCAATGAATTGCATGGGCGAAGCCCGTCGTATTGGCGCCCTCATAGTATTGATGAACGCTAGCGACAACTGGAACCCCAAGTTCGAATCCAAGCGCCGTCATAGCTGGCTGCCAGGTTGCGAAGTGAAGAAGTCCTATATTAAGCCCAGCTAATCTTTCGCCAATGCGTTGGGCACCCTCCCGATCTCTCTCATGAAGCGACCGGATTTTCGACGCATCGACACCATTCATTCCGTTCTGCCAGTTCTCCTCCAACAGCGGAGCATCCTTCGTTGCCGCGCACCAAAGACGAGCAAATTCTGGTCCAAACCTCTCGTCCTGCGGAACCAAACCCACAACGTCGAAACCGAAAGAAGATACCAGCGCCGCATGCCGCAGCAAATGAAGGGTTGCTCCTCCCAGCGCGGCCTCATGAAAGCCATAGAGAATTGCCTTATCCTTCAAACGCGAATGAAGTGCTGTCGCGGCGAGCGCACCATAAAAATCGTAGTATTGATTTTCCGTGGTATAATGGGTTTCTACATATCTACGAACCTTCTCCAATATTTTGTCGCGTTGCTCGGCCTTCATCTTGATCAGACCTTCAATCGCGTTTGCCCAGTCATCAGGTCGATTGCTCACCTTGACACAAACCGAATCGGGCAAGCGGCTATACGGCGCCACATTACTCATTACGCTAATCGCACCTGCCGTGACCGATTCTAACAATTTGACAGGGCTCTTACTCCGTTCAGCACGTGTCTCACCCTCAAGAGGCGTGAGCGAAATATCGAAATAAGTGCTGCTTAGTTCAGCAAGATAGCTGTCATATGAATGGGTGAACGGCTTGAAATAGACATCGCACTCCAGAGCAGGGAAATCACGCGGATCGATTCCCCAGAAGTGAAATTCGACGTCATCCTTATAATCTGACGCCACACGTTGTAGCCCAGCCCAGATTTTTGCGATAATAACACCTCGAAATTTATTGCTAAAAATCGCTATTCGAAATTTTCCAGACCTCCCGTATTCTCGTTTTTCAATATAACGACGACGTATATTGGATTGAAGTCTAATCCTATGGCGATTATACTCTCCAAAATCGTCAATAATTTCATCGCTGTACCCGATAACAGCATCGGCTGCGGATATCTGCGTCACTATGCTTCGGTATCCAGGCGTACCAGGCGCGATAGAGGAATGTTCTGCCCCCACTTCATGGAAGCGAAGCATGTTGTCGTCCATCAAATAGGCACACGGAATGCCCCTTCGCCCCTTACCAGCCAACAGTTGCTCTGCGGGACCCACAGTACGGTATAGGATGGCGATGTCCGTGTCCGACGTGTCGAAGTGCCGTACATCTCGCTCCCTTACGAAGGTACTGCTAAAGCCTCTTTGATTTTCAAGGTTCTCAAAATTACGAACGGCCACATCCACAGACGTGCTGTAATCAGGCTTCGTCACCAGTATACGCTTGTGCTGCATAGCCCCGGATGCGGCAACGGCCAGCTCTGAGGGGCTACAGTAGTCATTATATCTCGAAACAAACGGCAGAGCCTCTTCTCTATAGTACCTCTGTATCTCGGACTTCGAGAATCTGTTCCTCCAATGTTCGGCGCCAATCAGATCATAGCCAGCAATATTGTCAGGCTTCAGCTGATTGTCTCGCGCAAGCTGCAGGTATTTCAAGGTGCGGGTAAAATCTGACCGCACATCCCGGCCAAGCGAGTTCTCCATGTCGGCGCGAACGATCGAACACGTCGCATCCACCCATTGAAAGGGAGCACTTCTTCCGAAACGAAGCCAGAGATCGTAGTCCGAGTATCGCCTGGCCGCCACGTGAGGGTCGTACATGCCATGCCTTTCAAAAAGAGCAGCATGGTGAATTACTGAGTTGTTTGCGATATAGTTGCCATGCAGCAGGAGTCCATAATTGAACTCCTGCCCAAGCACCCGCAGAAAGACATCGCCTTTGTCCGTCGCACGATAGGCGTCGCAGCTACCATAGGCGACGCTTGGAACAGCTTGACGCCCAAGCCAAGCCATACGCACCTTTAAGCTGTCCTCCGTCCAAAGATCATCATCAAACTGATAGGCAATGTACTTGCCGCGACCGTGAAGCGCGGCCTGATTGACGCGCAAGGCTGGAAGACCACTGTTGTGCTTGTACGAATGTATGATGACCCGTGGATCGGCAAGCTGGTACTCACTCAGCACATCGGCAGTTCCATCGCGCGAACCGTCATCCACAATGATCAGCTCGAAATCGCCATAGCTTTGCGAAAGCACGCTCTCAATTGAAAGCCGCAAGGACCCGTTAGCACGCGCAAAAGTAGGAAGGATCGCCGTCACTTCTGGTACCGACCGCCTTCTGTCGATGTGGCTAATGGAAAGATCGTGGCCACAATCACCGAATCTCATATTTCCTCCGAATTCAAATATCTATTGAGCTCCGCGTACAAGCCGACGTGACGTCGATCTCCGCTCTACTCCGCCGCAAGGCAGACAGTTTATCGCTGCGAGGCCTCGTATCCAGATATCACCTCTGATGTGTCGCCATCCATAACAATTATTCCCTTATCTATCCAGATAGTTCTTGCGCAAAAACTCTTCAACAAATCAAAGTTATGAGATGAGAAAACAAGAATCTTACCCTGTTCCATAAATTCAAACATACGACGTTTTGCCTTCTTCGCAAAACGAATATCTCCAGCGCCCATCACCTCATCTATAAGCAATATTTCCGGGTTTATGCTCGTTGAAACAGCAAATGCGAGGCGAATGAACATACCCGCGGAATATGTCCGAACGGGATATCCCAGGAACTCGCCAAGCTCCGTAAACTCCTCAATCTCCGGCAGCTTCGCCTCGATCTCATCGGGCGTCATGCCAAGCAGCAAGCCGCGGATGCGGATGTTGTCCCGGCCGGTTTGATTCATCTCGAAACCGGTTGCGAACTCGAACATCGGGCAAACATGCCCTTCGGTTTCGACGACTCCGCTGGTCGGCGCGTAGATGCCGGCCATCACCTTCAACAGCGTGCTCTTCCCCGCCCCATTCAGGCCGATAAGCCCCACCCTCTCGCCCTGCTCGATAGCAACAGTGACATTCTTGAGGGCCTCAACCGCATAGGCGCCGGGAGCCGCTCCCGCGCTGCGTCTCCTGGTCAACCAGCCTATCAGCCCATCGGTATTCATATCGCCGGTGAAAATTACGCCGGCGTTATGCAGTCGTATGAAGTTCTGCGTCAAAGGAGGAACACCACTTTTTTGTCCAACCGCGAAGCCACGCACCAAGCAATCCCGTACAAGATCAGAATATAGGCAGCCACAAATTCGTATGAAAAAAGCGGAGCGAAGCTTGTATACAGAATTGGATGGCGCACGATATCGATCAAATGGTAGATGGGGTTAATCATATAGACGAGCTCCAGGCCGTGATCCTTCAGAACACTGGCAGGAACCACGATCGGCGTCAGATAGAACAGGACCTGCAAAACACCAGATAAGGCATGCGGAAGATCTCGAAAAGCAACACCTAGGTAGGAGAATATCGTGATATGACCAATCAGGGCAATATATAACATAAATAGACCAGGAACAGCCGTAAGCCATCCGGTAACTTCAAAAATACCAAGCGCAATCTGCAATATTCCGATAGCGAACAGGCCAATTACAAAATTCATACTGCTACTTACTAAAGTCCTCATAATGTATATTTGCTTTGGGTATGAGAACTGCTTGATATAGCCCTCCGCATTTATGAAAACCATGCCAGCATCGATGATGGAGGCGGAAATCAACCCCCAGATAACGAAACCCAGCATCAGGTAAGGAAGAAAGGCCCCCAGATCCTGCCCGAACATGACGCCGTAAACGAAACCTATAGCCCCCACATAGAGTCCAAGGTTGAGCAGAATCCACAGCGGACCGATGAACGAACGGTGATAGCGACGCTTGATGTCTTGCACGCCGATAAAAAACCAGACGCGATGAAGCAGAAGCGAGCGCAAGACGTCACGGAGCAGCCTGTTCTTGTCCGCACTTGAATAGCTGTGTTTCATGAGCAGTACCGAGTTTGCCGTTTCGCTTGAGTCGCGCCGCCATGGAGGGTGATTTCAGCATCGCGTTGCAGTGCTCCCCGACCGTGACCGGCGAGATGCTGCAGATGGAGACGGCAAGCCCATGGGCGCGTTGCCAATTCGCAAAAGATCATGTGGCCGGATAACCTGTCAAATGAGCGCCCCATGCGATTGACATAAAGCACTAGGCACGAACCAGTATTTTTCGAATTATTTTCTGGGTGATAAGAAAACACCCTCCATCTCGATAGTTCACCATAAAGTGTACTCTATACCTTTCGAATCTCCCCCATAATTTCCCCCACCTAACTTTTCTCAAATTAAGCTTTTTTACATTTTTCGGACGACGGCCATCCATTTGAATGAATACGTCAGCCCAATTCTGGGAGACCGTACTTAAATTATATCGTTTCTTAGCGTCATCAAATGCGACACCAATCAATTCATTTCGTTTTTCCGGCAACTTAACCAGCATTGATATCGCATCCAGCCACGCTTTCTCGGTATTGTCAACGAGAAGTCCTGTTTGTGCATCCCTTACGACGTCTTTGTATGGAGTAATGTTTGAGTATATCCCGGCTATACGAAGGGCGCCATACTCACGATACTTGTTATCTGTCTTGCTGCGGTTTGCTTCATGGTCGATCAGAGGTGCCAAGCCAATCGCCCAATTTCTCGAAGTCTGGAATTTGATGTAGGCGCCGTAGTCGCCAGTGTGCGGAAAAAACCGAACTCGTGCGCCGGCCTTGACTCCCCATGGAAGGACACCGGCGAACTCGAATACCGTTTTTGGAAATCTCTCCAGGATCGGCTGAATAAGCGGCGATATCAAACTCAAATCAGCAACCCGCGAAGGGCTTCCCGCAAAGCCGATTCGGATTTCGTCAGTAGAAACCGAAGACGGGCCGTCAATGAGTGAAAAATCGAAAAACGACGGCAGAACCGTCACGCGGGCATTAAAACTTGATACGAACCTAGCCAGTTCGGGGGAGTTTACGATAACGGTCTCAGCATGAGAAACCATAAACTCCAACGATTTCCTGACAGTTGGATGCCGATAATACAATGCGAGAGGATTGTCTCCAACAATTCTCCAAAAATTATCATCGATATAGTACACATATGGCCTGCCCGCATCAGAGAGTAGTTTTGCCCATGCCGAAGCCTGTGAGTCGGCGCACCTTACAAACATTGGAATTGTATTTGGTGAAAAGTCACCTACCTGAAGTTCGGTCATGAATTTTACTTCGTGATCGACGCCATGAGCCCGACAGGCCTCCATGATTTGCTCAAGCAAATATGTAGTGGCAATTTTTGCCTCTATGATCATTAGGATCCTGGCCATGTCGAGCTCACATAGCCCGGCGCGGAGGCGTTAGCATGAAATTGCGCCTCGCGGTCATGGAGTTCTACCTCGACCCAAGCCCATGCGGATCAAGCCATCGGAACGGCCTTCCTCAATAAACCCCTCGCGTATGTAAAGGCGAATGGCTTTTGTATTTTGCTCCATAACCTCAAGGAAGAGATAGGAGAGGTTCAGGAATTGCGTGCCGAAGCGGACGATTTCCGCGCATGAGCGGCCGATATAGCCTTTGCCAGCCATTTCTGGCGCGACTAGAAATCGGCCAACTTCCGCGCTCCGGGTATTCTCATCGATATCGTAAATGGCGCACTGGCCGACCGGGTGGCCATTCGCTTCCACCAGAAAGAAAAAATCATTTTTCTTTTTGAGGTAGCTTTTGTACCAGGCGATATGCGCGGCAAGGTTGATCCTGTCGGATGTGTTGAACCAGACGCGTGCGTCGTCACGATTGCGCCAGGCAAGGATTGTCTCGAGATCCCGCTCCTCCACGAGCCTCAAGATAACCGTGCCGTCTCCGAAAGGGGCGATTTGCGGTTTCATTGGGCGTATTTGAGAACCAGTTCGGAAACCAAGTCCACATCCGTCTTGCTCATGCGAAGATGCAGCGGCAACGATATGATTTCCTTGCTTGCCGCCGAAGCATTTGGACAGGTACCTGCCGCGAAGGCGTACATCCGGTAGTCGGTGTTGTCACGATAGTGAACGCCGGGATAGACACCGTGCTCGTTAAGGGCAAGCATCAGATTATCGCGGTTCTGAACGCGTATCTGGAGAAGATGCTGGGCAGACTCACAACTATCCACGGTCGGCACTACATTGACGTGGTTGTGACCCTCAAGATGGTGACGGTACCAAAATGCCAGCTGACGCCGGAACGCGTTGTCGACATCAAGATATTTCAGCTGCACGATAGCAATCGCGGCCATGATGGAGTTGCCGTGATACTTGTAGCCAAGCTCCTCGACGTCATACATCCATTTGTAGGCGCCCTGAGCGGCCGTGCGAGCATATGTATCCTTGTTGATCCCCAACCAAGTCAGCTTACGAACTCGCTCGTCATCCTCTGCCTCCTTGAAGCAGATCATTCCAGAATCGGCTGTGGGAAGATTTTTGACGGCCTGAAAACTGAATATCGTCGCATCGGCATCACCGCCAATGTGCGTTCCGTTGACCCGTGTGCCTGACATATGAGCCGCATCGAGCACCAGCTTGATGTCATGCGCGCGACAAATCTCCAGTATCTCCTGATAGCGGCCCGTATTGCCTCCCATGCCGACAAAGATCAGCGCTTTTGTCTTGTCCGTGATCCGCTTGAGCACGCTTTCGGGGTCGAGGCAGAGGTATTCATCAACGTCTGCGAACACCGGCTTGAGGCCTGTCTGAAGGATGGCGTGATTGGTCGAAACGAAAGTCAGCGGCGTCGTGATAACCTCGTCGTCGTCGCTCCATCCGTGCTTGGATTTGAAAAGCTCAAAAGCCAGGTGAAGTCCAACCGTGTTGGAATTCAGGAAGTGGGCATGCGGAATGCCGGTATAGTTCTTCCACGCCGTTTCAAACTCCGCAGTCTTGAAGCCAAGACCTGTCCATCCTTTTTCAAGGCACTCACGGATTTCCGACAGGCATTCTTCAATACGGAAATTCGGTACAAATAGCTGAACTGACATCAAATGTGCTCCGGTAGCGCCTGCTGGTTCATAGGGTTGGCGTGCATTTCGTCTCCGCGATCAAAAGACGGGATACGACGTCTACGGTGGAACCGTGCCAATCCGGTGCCGTCCAGTTGAATGTGCCTTCGAACTCCGCCGTCGATAACCGAGAATTTCGCGGGCGCAGCGCCTTGGTCGGGTAGTCACGCGTGGATATCTCCTTCACCGCAGCGTAGGGCCCGTCAAGCGCTCGACTCGTAGCCAGGATATGATGCGCGAAGCCACTCCGGTTAGTGTCACCGGTTCCCACGAGATGATACACGCCAAAGCGAGCAAAACTTCTGTCGCCATGCAGGACCGCCGACGAAACCAGGATCGCGTCAGCTAAATCAAAAGCGGAGGTCGGATTTCCCCATTGGTCGGCAACCACCGCGATCTCGTCGCGGTTGGCGGCGAGCCCAAGGATGATCCTGACGAAATTCTTGCCGAACGGGCTATAAGCCCAGGCCGTGCGCAGGATCAGATGGCGCGGATTGACGGCGGCCACGGCCAGCTCGCCGGCAAGCTTGGAGGCGCCGTAGACGCCGAGCGGTGCGGTGGCGTCGGTCTCGACATAGGCGCCGTCCTTGGTGCCATCGAAGACGTAGTCGGTCGACAGATGGATTACGGGCACGCCGAGCTTCGCGGCCGCCTCGGCGACCTTGCCGGCGCCGACGGCGTTCACAGCGAAGGCAAGATCGGGCTCGTCCTCGGCCTGGTCGACCGCGGTGTAGGCGGCAGCCGACACCACAATATCCGGCCGCGCTGCCGCGAGTGCGTCGAACACCGTATCGGGCCGCGCCAGATCGAGCACTGGGCGGCCGAGGGTGACGACCTCGATGCCATCGCGCCTCTGCCCGGCCTCCAGCAGGCTGGCAGCGACCTGACCCTCGCGTCCGGTGACAACCAGCCTCACGCCGCGCCCTTCCTGCCTTCAACCTGGCCGCGCGACCGGACTTGCCCCAGCCGCTCGCCGGCGTAGCGCTGCTCGCGGATCGGTCCCCACCACCATTTGTTGTCGAGGAACCAGTCGACGGTCCTTGCAAGGCCGCTGTCGAAACTCTCCGCCGGCGCCCAACCGAGATCCCGGCCGATCTTGGAGGCATCGATTGCATAGCGGCGGTCGTGGCCGGGCCGATCGGTGACGAAGCTGATCAAATCGCGGTAGCTCCTGCCGCCGCTGCGCGGACGCCTGATGTCGAGCAGGCCGCAGATCGTCTCGACGACGCCAAGGTTGGTACGCTCGGAATTGCCGCCGACATTGTAACTTTCGCCGGGCTGGCCCTTTGTGGCGACCAGTTCCAGAGCACGGGCGTGATCCTCGACGAACAGCCAGTCGCGCACATTGGCGCCAGCGCCGTAGACCGGCAGCGGCTTTTCGTCGAGCGCGTTGAGGATGACCAGCGGGATCAGCTTTTCGGGGAAGTGATAAGGCCCGTAATTGTTCGAACAGTTGGAGAGCACGACCGGCAGGCCGTACGTCTCGTGCCAGGCCCGCACCAGATGGTCGGATGCGGCCTTGGAGGCGGAATAGGGCGAGGATGGCGCGTAAGGCGTCTCCTCCACGAACATGCCGCCATCGAAGGGCAGATCGCCGAACACCTCGTCGGTCGAGACATGGTGGAAGCGGAAGCGCGCCTTCCTGTCCTCGTCAAGGCCGCGCCAATATTCGAGCGCCGAATTCAGCACCCGGTAGGTACCGACGATGTTGGTCTCGATGAAGGCGCCGGGTCCGTCGATCGAGCGGTCGACATGGCTTTCGGCGGCGAGGTTCATGACGACGTCGATCTCGTCGCGGTGGAGGATGTCGAGAACCGCCCGCTCGTCACAGATGTCGGCCTGCGCAAATTTGTAGTTGTGTGCATTCTCGATGGTGCGCAGCGAGGCCAGATTGCCGGCATAGGTGAGCTTGTCGAGATTGGTCACATGGTAGGCCGGATTGGCGCACAAATGCCGGCACACGGCCGAGCCGATGAAGCCGGCACCGCCTGTCACCAGAAAATTCATGGCGCTCTCCTCACATCGTCGCGCGTCATGCGAACACCTCGGCCTCAGCAAGCGCCGACGCCTTGAGGTCCTTGGCCGAGAGCTCGAAGGCGCCGACCGGCGACGGCCAATCGATGCCGATATCAGGATCGTCGAAACGGATCGATCGATCATGCGCCGGCGAATAGGTGTCGGTGACCTTATACAGAACCTCGGTGTCCGGCACGAGCGTGACGAAACCGTGCGCGAAACCCTTCGGCACGAGGATCTGGTTGCCTCTCTCGGCCGATATTTCGAGCGCGACCCATTTTCCGAAGGTTTTCGAGCTGCGGCGGATGTCGACCGCCACGTCGAGAATGCGGCCTCTGATTACACGCAGCAGCTTGTCCTGCGCGCGTGGAGGCAGTTGATAGTGAAGCCCCCGCACGACACCTGCGGCAGCCGAATAGGAATGATTGTCCTGGACGAAACGCAGATCGATGCCGGCCTCGGCAAAGGCCTCGGCATTCCAGGTTTCGATGAAATAACCGCGCGCATCGCCGTGCCGCTTCGGCACGATTTCCAGCACGCCGTCCAAACCGAGCTGCCTGACTTCCAGCACCCTATGTCTCCGTCAGCTCGGTGACACGCCGGCGCAGATAGGCGGCGTATTCGTTCTTGCCCAGTCGCGTGGCGCGCTCAAGCACCTTGTCGGCGGTCAGCCAGCCCTGCTCGAAAGCGATTTCTTCAGGACAGGCGACCTTGATCCCCTGGCGGTGCTCGATCGTGCGCACGAAGGAAGAGGCTTCATGCAGGCTGTCATGCGTGCCGGTGTCGAGCCAGGCATAGCCGCGGCCGAGCTGATGCACGTGCAATTTCCCGCGCTCGAGATAGACGTTGTTGACCGCCGTGATCTCGAGTTCGCCACGCGCCGAGGGCTTGATCGTCGACGCGATGTCGACGACCTCATTGTCGTAGAAATAGAGGCCGGTGACCGCCCAGTTGGACTTCGGCTCCGGCGGCTTCTCCTCGATCGTCAAAGCCGTGCCGCTGAGCTTGTCGAACGACACCACGCCGTAGCGCTGCGGGTCCTCGACATGGTAGGCGAACACCGACGCGCCGCTTTGGCGCTGCGCAGCAGTGCGGCAGAGCTGCGACAGGCCCTCGCCGAAATAGATGTTGTCGCCGAGAATCATCGACACATTATCCTTGCCGATGAAGTCGCGGCCGATGATGAAGGCCTCGGCAAGCCCGTTGGGCTGCGCCTGCTCGGCATAGGAGAATTCGACCCCGAATTCCGAACCGTCGCCCAGCAACTCCCGAAACACCGGCAAGTCGCGAGGTGTCGAAATGATCAAAATCTGGCGGATACCGGCGAGCATCAAGACGCTCAGCGGATAAAAAATCATCGGCTTGTCGTATATCGGCAGGACTTGCTTAGAGATCGCTAATGTTAGGGGATAAAGACGCGTCCCGCTGCCTCCCGCAAGGATTATTCCTTTCACAAGCTCTCCTTGAATTGTCGGCCCCCGCCCTGAAATCAAGTTGCTCGTGCTTAGGTTTCGCGCAATGGCTTGTCAATTCAATCTCGGCCGTGGATCGGCGCCAGAATTGCTCTGCATCTGCCGTCTCGCGGCAATTTGATCTACCAGCCACAAGCTGACGATGCAAATGGGCGTGGCGATTTGGCAACCGGCTTGCGCCATCGGCTGGCGGACGCGCGACAACAAAAAGCCGGCGGGCCTTGGACCCGCCGGCTCATTCATTTGTCCGGTTTCAGGGCTGCTTGGGCAGCAGCGACCATACCGCCGGCACCAGGCTGGCGGCGAGCGCAACCTTGATCAGGTCGCCGAGGACGAACGGCAAAACGCCGAACTGCCACGCCTTTTCCGCGCCGATGAGGGTGGCCAGCCAGGCAAAGCCCATGGCCATCATGACGATTTCGGCGACCAGCATGGCGTTGAACAACTTGACCGGGTGGCGGTCCCAGCCGCGGTCGGCGGCCCAGCCGACAATGGCCGCCATGACGACGAAGCCGGCGAGATAACCGCCGGTGCCGCCGATCATGTAGGCGATGCCGATGCCCTTTTCAGGCGTGCTTTGGAAGACCGGGAAGCCCATGGCGCCTTCGGCCATGTAGAGAAGCAGGGTAGCGACGCCAAGCCGCAGGCCAAATGCGGTGGCGATCAGCAGGACGGCCAGCGTCTGCATCGAGATGTCGACCGGCCCGAGCACGACTTTCGTCTTGGCCGACAGGGTCAAAAGCAGCGTTCCGGCGATCGCGAGCAAAAGCTGGGTTGCCAGGCGCTGCGCGCCCTCCTGGGGCAAAGCGAGAGAAACAAGCGGACGCATCGTCGTTGCAAGTGCCATGGTCTTCCCCAATCCGGATTGCCGCAGATCGCGGCCTTGCGTTTTTCTATATTGGCTTCCGTGTTATGCGGCAATCAGTTTTGCCGTCTTCCTGAACAGAGATTCAACGACACCGCCATGGCGCTCAAATTCGACACCAGCTTCGATCCGGCCTATGGCGAGGGCGTCACCGTTGCGCCGGACGTCTTGCGCGTCACCGCCAAAAACCCCAGCCCGTTCACCTTTCACGGCACCAACAGCTACATCGTCGGGCGCGATACGCTGGCGGTGATCGATCCCGGCCCCGATGACGAGGCGCATTTCCAGACGCTGCTCAAGGTGATCGCAAACCGGCCGGTCAGCCATATCTTCGTCAGCCACACGCATCGCGACCATTCTCCGCTGGCCGCCCGGCTGAAAGCGCACACCGGCGCTATTGTACTGGCCGAAGGCCCGCACCGCCCGGCAAGGCCGCTGCGGATCGGCGAGATCAACCCGCTCGACGCCAGCGCCGACACGGTTTTCGTCCCGGAGATCGCGCTGCCCGACAATGCGCTGGTCGAGGGCGATGGCTGGACGATCCGGACGGTGCTGACGCCGGGCCACACCGCCAATCACGCGGCATTTGCGCTCGAAGGCACCGGCATCCTGTTTTCGGCCGACCATGTGATGGCGTGGGCGACGTCGATCGTGGCGCCGCCGGACGGCGCGATGGCCGACTACATGGCCTCGCTGGATAAATTGATCGCGCGCGGCGACCGCCTGCTGCTGCCCGGCCATGGCGGCCCGGTGAATGCGCCGCGCAGCTTCATGCGCGGGCTGAAGACTCACCGCAAGATGCGCGAACGGGCGATCCTCGAACGGATCCGGGGCGGCGACCGGACAATCCCGGACATGGTCAAGGCGATCTACAGGGACACCGACCCGCGCCTGCATGGCGCCGCCGGCCTGTCGGTGCTTGCCCATCTCGAGGACCTGGTGGCGCGCGGCCTGGTTGCTACCCAGGGTGACCCGGCCATCGACGGCGTTTTTGTGCCGGTGGGGTAGAACTACTCAGCCGGCGCCGCACCCACCTGGCCCGCAACTTCCTGATCAAGTTCGGCGAGGAACCCGACGATACGGGCGGCATTGTCGCCGAGGTCGTAGCGGCCGTAGCGGGAGGCCGAGCGCATGTCGACGACGATGGTGTCGCCATCATTGCTGACCCGGATGGCGACGTCGGCGGGCAGGCCCACGACGAAGCTCCGGGCCACGGCCGATATCGTCACCTCGTCTTGACCGTCGGTCACTGGGTATGGCGCGGTAAGTTGCCAATCGCGGCGGTCGAGCACGGTTTCAACGGCGTCGACGACGGTTTCGAAAGGCAGATTGTAGCTATGCCCGGTGACCAGCGGATAGGCGTCGGCCTGCAGGCGCGCTTCGCCCGGCGTTGGCAGCGCGAGCACGTTCATGTCCTTGGTGCGGTCGCTGGTGTCGAGCACTGGCGGATTGTCGAGGTCCGTCGTGATGTCCCTCAGGGGCGGCGTGGTCGCCGCCAAATAGGTGGCAAAGCCGTAGGGCGTCAGCACCAGCAGCGCCAGCAGGGCGCCGACCGAGAGGTCGCGGCCGCCACGGTCACCGAAATGCCACAGCCGGGACAAAGCGAGGCCGGCAAACAGCAAAGCGAACGCGGCAAGCAAGGCGACGATCGCCAGCACCCACAGGAAGGCCGGCGTTTCGACCAGTTCGAAATGATGGCCGGCCAGCACGGTGAGCAGCAGGACCAGGGCAAAAGCGCCCGTGCGCCGCGACCAGCCGGCCGCCTTCGATGTCTGCCGCTCGTCAATTTCCATTGTCTTCAGCACCGCCCCAACCCGCACAGACGCTTAGAGCAAAGGATGCTCAAATTGAACATCCCCTGCCCTAACGTTTTTGCCGCCGGTAGCTTGAAGGTCAAGGAAACGCACGGTCCCGGTCAATCCGTCGGCAGGCGGTAGTCGCTGAACTGCTTGCGCAAGGTGATCTTCTGGATCTTGCCGGTGGCGGTGTGCGGGATTTCGCTGATGAAAGCGACGTCGTCGGGCATCCACCATTTCGCCACCTTGCCGTCCATGAACGCCAGTATGTCCGCCTTGCTCGGCTCCTTGCCGGGTTTGGCGACCACGACCAGCAAGGGCCGTTCGCCCCATTTCGAATGATGGACGCCGATCGCCGCGGCCTCGGCGACATCGGGATGGCCGACGGCGAGGTTCTCCAGGTCGATGGTCGATATCCACTCGCCGCCCGACTTGATGACGTCCTTGGCGCGATCGGTGATCTGCATGTAGCCGCCGGAATCGATATGGGCGACATCGCCAGTGTCGAACCAGCCGTCCTTGTCGAACTGCTCGGCTCCGACGCCGCCATAATAGGCGCTGGCGACGGCTGGACCGCGCACCTTCAGCCGGCCGAAGGTCTTGCCGTCCCAAGGCAGTTCCTTGTCGTCGTCATCCGTCACCTTCATCTCGACCCCGAAGGGCGGGTAGCCCTGCTTGCCCTGGATATCGAGCCGGTCCTCGCCCTCGAGCGCTTGATACTGCGGCTTCATGGTGCACAGCGTGCCGAGCGGCGACATTTCGGTCATGCCCCAGGCATGGATGACTTCGACACCGTAATTGTCCTGGAATTTCCTGATGATGGCGCGCGGGCAGGACGAGCCGCCGATGACGACTTTGCTGAGATAGGGAAGCTTCTTGCCGGTCTCTTCCAGATGCTGCAGCAGCATCATCCAGACGGTCGGCACGGCGGCGCTGAAGGTCACCTTCTCGGTGTCGAGCAGCTCGTAGATCGAGGCGCCGTCCATCTTGCAACCGGGCATGACCAGCTTGGCGCCGATCATCGGCGCGCTCTGGCCAAGGCCCCAGGCATTGGCATGAAACATCGGCACGACGGGGAGGATCGTGTCCCGCGCGGAGAGGCCCATTGCGTCGGGCATGGCGGCGATCATGGCATGCAGCACATTCGAGCGGTGGCTGTAGAGCACGCCTTTGGGATCGCCCGTCGTGCCGGAGGTGTAGCACATGCCGGCTGCGGTGTTTTCGCCGAAAACCTTCCAGGCGAAGTCGCCATCGGCCTCGTTCAACCAGTCCTCATAGGCAACCACATTCGGCAGCGTCGTTTCAGGCAGATGCGCCTTGTCGGTCAGGACGATCACCTTTTTCAGCGATTTGACCGCGCCGGCGATCTTTTCCAGCAGCGGCATGAAGGTCAGGTCGACGAAGATCCCTCTATCCTGCGCATTGTTCATGATCCAGACGATCTGCTCGGGGAACAAACGCGGGTTAAGCGTATGGTAGATGGCGCCGATGCCCATGATGCCGTACCAGGCCTCTATGTGGCGCGCCGTGTTCCAGGCCAGGGTCGCGATGCGGTCGCCGAGCACAAAGCCATCGCGCTCCAACCGTTGAGCGACCTTGAGCGCGCGGCGATGAATTTCAGCATAGGTGGTGCGAACGACAGGACCTTCGATCGAGCGCGAGACGATCTCGCGCGTCCCGTGCTGCCGCTCGGCATTGTCGATCAGCTTGTGGCAGAGCAGCGGCCATTCCTGCATCAGTCCGAGCATCTGGTTCCTCCCATTGCTTCCTCGTTTTTCCCGTCTTTTGTTCCATTGTGGGACGAACGGACGGATTGTCCAGCCATGACGTCTCCAACCGTTAACGGCTGAAGCAAGCAGTGATCGAAAGGCGGGGAAAACCGCCACAATCCGGCCATCGTCGACGTTAAGGTTCGTTAACGGGGTAGGGGTGCGGATTGGCGACTGAAAGAGGTTCGCATGGACACGCAGCTCGACGACAGGCAGATCGACGACAGGCAGCTGGCTGACAGCGAGGCCCAAGACGTGCAGTTGGACGATATTCAACTCGACGACAAAGAGCTTGAAGACACGCTTGCCGCAAGTCTGGCCGATCTCGTGCCGGAGGCCAAAAAGGTCTCCGAAGACGAATTTGTCGAGGTGGTCGGCGGCGCCCTGGAAGCGGTCGGCGGCACGCTGCTGTTCAAAATGTGCGTCCAGAACGAAGGCGAAGGCCAGCATGTCGCCGCCGCATCGATCGGCGACGGCGGCAATCGCCAGTTCCTGCTGCTCACCTTGCCGACCGGCGGCGGCCCGCTGAAGGTCGAGACGACGTCAAGAAGCACCAACCCGGTAGCCGGTATTGCCGCGGCCTATGCCGGCCTAATGGACGTGTTCAAGACCGCAGCCTAGCATTCCACGCGGGATCGTTTTTAGTGATCGGAAGGCCAGCTCTGGCCTACTGGCGAAGGCTTGCGCAACGAGTTCTCCAGACACATTTTAGGGACATGGGAAGCAACCCCGCACTCTCTCAATCGGACTGTGCTCCCAATCGAACAAGGAGAACCCCGCATGGACCAGATCGCCAACCCCGCCCCCGGCTTTCAGAGCAATCCCGGCAAGGTCATCACCGTCGAACCCTATCGCGGTACCGTGGTCGTGCGTGCCGGCGATACGGTGATCGCCTCATCGACGCGGGCGAAGCTTCTGTCCGAACCGCCCTACCGCCAGGCATTCTACATCCCCTTCGAAGACATCGACTTCACCCAGCTCGGCAAAACCACCCTGTCGACCCACTGCCCCTACAAGGGCGACGCCAGCTACTGGAGCGTGCTGCCGGCCGGCGAGACCGGCAAGGACGCAATGTGGGGCTATGAGCAGCCGTTCGACGAAATGGCTGAGATTCGCGACCACGGCGCCTTCTATCCCGACAGGGTGACGATCGAAGCAGCACCGGCCTGAGCAAGCGACTCAAGCCGCCG
Organism: Mesorhizobium sp. P160187; assembly: GCF_057766425.1. Lineage (NCBI taxonomy): Bacteria > Pseudomonadati > Pseudomonadota > Alphaproteobacteria > Hyphomicrobiales > Phyllobacteriaceae > Mesorhizobium > Mesorhizobium sp. P160187. The sequence goes on along the minus strand of NZ_JBYMDX010000005.1, from coordinate 584,775 downwards.
TTGCTCGCTTCGTCATCCCAGGGTCTTCGCGACGGAGCTTCGCTCCTGTTTCATCCTGGGATGACGAAGCTCAGAGGCCTCGGCTAATCTCAAACGTCGGCGACGTCAGTCCAAAGGCGGTGAAACTGCCTGCCGCCGCCTGATCCTAATCAGTCGTCCCGTCGTTGCCGACACCGTCGGCGTCATCCAGCCGCACGAACGTCAGCCCCTTGGCCTTCAGCGCGAGCAGACCTTGCACGACGCCCTCGCCGGCGGCGTGGGTCGGCTGGTTGATGTGGGCGATGATGACATCGCCATCCTTGGCGGCGGCGATGCGCCGGGCAGTTTCTGTTGCGCCGAGCAACGAGCCGCCATCGCCGTTGATCGAAAAGCCGGCGACCTTGAAGCCAAGCTTGCGGATCATGGCGATAGCCGACGGGCTGTATTCGGCGGTCGCGCCGCGAAACCATTTCGGCGCCGGCTCGCCGGTGCCAGCGAGAGCGGCAGCGCCCGATTCGACTTCGGCCTGCACCGCTTCCGGGCTGCCGGCGCTGCGGATGCCATAGATCTTGCGCGGCGTGTCGACGGCCGGGATGTGACGGCCGCCATGGTTTTCCAGTTCGAACAGGTCCGGATGCGCGCGCATGATCTCGACGGCGGCGGCGTTGCGCTTCAGCCAGATACCGGTGACGAAGATCGTCGCCGGAATCCGGTTCTCCACCAGCGCCGACAGGATCCTCGTATCGGTCTGGCCGCCGCAGGCGTCGAGCGTAAGCGCGACGCGGCCGACACTGCTACCGTCCTCAGCCTTCAGATGCAGCGCCGGCTCGACAAGCGGCGCGGCCTGGGCCGAGGACACGGCCACGATAGATAGCGCCAAGGCGCAAAACAGCTTTTGCAAGGGATGCCTGTCTTGTCTGAGAATCGGCGCTGTCATAGCCGCATCCCAGGACCCGCAACAAGGCGGAAATCGGGATAGTGGCCGTGAGAAAGCTGATATCCCGACAATGTGACCGCCGCGCACCGTCAGACGGCGTGTTCCAGTTCCACATGCGTGCGTGACAGGACTTCGCGCACGGCCGCGACGACCGGTTCGACCTCGAGGCGCCAGACACAGCAGGCCTTGCTGGGATCGAGCGGATTGCACAGGCTGCCCGCCACGCAATTGCACGGCATGGATGGCTGCAAGGCGAGACTGGGCACGCCGACCGGTCCCCAGACGGTCGGGCTGGTCAGGCCGAACAGGCCGACAACCGGCGTTCCGGCCGCTGCTGCCATGTGCATGGGGCCGCTCTCATTGCCGACAAACAGCCGCGCCTGCTGCAACACCGCCAGCAGCGTTTCCAGCGACAGCGCGCCGACGAGGTTGATGATCGACGCGGCACTGGCGAGGATCTGCTCGGCCGGCTTGCGCTCGTCAGGGCCGCCGACGAGTACGAAATCCAGTCCGGTTTCGCGCGAAATCGTGTCGATCACGGCGGCAAAGCGTTCATGCTGCCAGCGCCGGCCGTGAAAACTTGCGCCGGCATGCACCGCGATAAAGCCGTTTGGCCGCAAATGGTGTTTGTCCAGCAATGCCTGGGCCCTCGCCGTCTCCATCGGCAATGGCCGAATCGACAACACCCGCACGCGCAGGCCGACGCCGAGCGGCTCGAGCGGCGAAAGGTAGCGGTAGAGATAGTGACGTTCGCCAAAACCGAACGGCTCGGCAAAGACATTGGCGGGCTGGCGCTCATGCCAGCGCAGCGGCCTTTCCGGAGGATTGTAGCCGATGCGGGTGCTGGCGTTGAGGAACCTGACGATGAGCCGCGATGTCTTTGAATCGGTGAGGTCGATGGTCAGGTCGAAACGGAATTGGCGCAGCTGGCTGATCATCGAATAGAGTTCGCGTCCACGCTCCAGCGGGGTGCCGCGCATGGCGGCGCGGCGGAAGCTGACGACCTCGGCGGCGATGCCGTGCGCGGTGACGAAACTGGCGAGGCGCGCCTCGCAGAGAAAGACGATCCTGACACCGGGATATTCGAGCTGCAGGTTCTTGGCGAGCGTGGAGGACAGAACAATATCGCCGATGAACTTGGTCTGGATAATCAGGATCGAGCGGAAGGGTCTGGGCGAAATCTGTAACATCTTTTTCTCGGCACCGGGCGGGTTGGGGGGCCGTGAAATTGGGAAGAAACGATGTCGGGATTGCGTGTTGGGGCGCGCACATCAGCGTGAATTTGCTTACAAAATCGTAAGCTTAGCGCCAAACGGCCACCCAGGGGTGGCCGTTTCATCGATACCGAAAGGACTGTGTCGAAATCAGGATGCCGCGGCGCTCTTTTTGGGGCGCGGCACTGCTGTTTTGGCAATCTGCACCGCGGCTTGGGCTGCGGCCAATCTTGCGATCGGCACCCGGTAGGGCGAGCACGAGACATAGTCGAGGCCGACCTCTTCGCAGAAGCGGATCGAGGCCGGATCGCCGCCATGTTCACCGCATATGCCGAGCTTGATGTCGGGCCGTGTCGCCCTGCCCTTTTGCGCAGCCATGCGCACCAGTTCGCCGACGCCCTCGATGTCGAGCGAGACGAACGGGTCCTGCTCGATGATGCCTTTCTGCCGATAGGTCTCGAGGAAGGACGCCGCATCGTCGCGCGAGATGCCGAAAGTGGTCTGGGTGAGATCGTTGGTGCCGAAGGAGAAGAACTCGGCCGTAGCAGCGATGACGTGGGCGCGGATCGCCGCGCGCGGAAGCTCGATCATCGTGCCGGTGAGATAGTCGATCTTGACGCCGGTCTCGTCCATGACAGCCTTGGCGACCGCATCGATGCGCGCCTTGACGTAGTCGAGCTCCTTCACCAGGCCGACCAGCGGCACCATGATCTCGGGAACGACCAGCGCGCCGGCTTTCTTGCCGGCCTCGACGGCTGCCTCGAAAATGGCGCGCGCCTGCATCTCGGCAATCTCGGGATAGGAGACGGCGAGGCGGCAGCCGCGATGGCCGAGCATCGGGTTGAACTCATGCAGGGCTTCGGTGCGCTGCCTGAGCTTGTCGAGCGAGACGTTCATGGCGGCGGCGACCTCCGCCACCTCCGCTTCCGTCTTGGGCAGGAATTCGTGCAGCGGCGGATCGAGCAGCCGGATCGTCACCGGCAGGCCGGCCATGATCTCGAACAGTTCGAGGAAATCCGAGCGCTGCATCGGCAACAGCTTGGCAAGCGCGGTGCGGCGGTCCTTCTCGGTATCGGCCAGGATCATCTCGCGCATGGCGACGATACGCTCGCCGTCGAAGAACATGTGCTCGGTGCGGCAGAGGCCGATGCCTTCGGCGCCGAAGGAGCGCGCCATGCGCGCATCGAGCGGCGTCTCGGCATTGGTGCGCACCTTCATGCGGCGCACCGCATCGGCCCATTCCATGATGGCGGCGAAATCGCCCGACAGTTCCGGCTGCAGCATCGACACGGCGCCCTTCAGCACCTGGCCGTTGCTACCATCGATGGTGATGATGTCGCCCTTGCGGAAGGTCTGGCCCATCGACATCAGCGTGCCGGCCTTGTAGTCGACACGCAGCGAGCCGGCGCCGGAAACGCAAGGCTTGCCCATGCCGCGCGCGACTACGGCGGCGTGGCTGGTCATGCCGCCGCGCGTGGTCAGGATGCCTTCTGAAGCATGCATGCCGTGAATGTCTTCGGGGCTGGTTTCGATGCGCACCAGGATTGCCTTGCGACCTTGCGTCTTCAGATCCTCGGCATCGGCGGACGAGAAGACGATCTCGCCGGTCGCGGCGCCCGGAGAAGCCGGCAGGCCGACGCCGATGACATCGCGCGCGGCCTTGGGGTCGATGGTCGGATGCAACAGCTGATCGAGCGAGGCGGGATCGATGCGGGCGACCGCCTCCTCCGTCGTGATCAGCTTGTCGCGCGCCATTTCGACGGCAATCTTCAGCGCCGCCTTGGCGGTGCGCTTGCCGGAACGCGTCTGCAGCATCCACAATTTGCCGCGCTCGATGGTGAATTCGAGATCCTGCATGTCGCGGTAGTGCTGTTCCAGGCGGTCGGAGATGTCGACGAAGGACCGGAACGCGTCCGGCATCAGTTTCTGCAGCGACGGCTTGTCGGAGCCGGCGGCGATGCGCGCCGCCTCGGTGATGTTTTGCGGCGTGCGGATGCCGGCTACGACATCCTCGCCCTGCGCGTTCACCAGGAATTCGCCATAGAGCATCTTTTCGCCGGTCGAGGGGTTGCGCGTGAAGGCGACGCCGGTGGCCGACGTCTCGCCCATGTTGCCGAATACCATGGCCTGGACATTGACCGCCGTGCCCCAGCTTTCCGGGATGTCGTGTAGGCGCCGGTAGGTGATGGCGCGGTTGTTCATCCAGCTGGAAAATACCGCGCCGATCGCCCCCCACAGCTGCTCGTGCGGGTCCTGCGGAAACGGCTTGTCGAGTTCCTCCTCGACCTTGGCCTTGTAAAGGGCGATGACGCTCTGCCATTCCTGCGCTGTCAGTTCGGTGTCGAGCTCGTGGCCGAGGCTCGCCTTCTGGTCCTCCAGGATTTCCTCGAACACTTCGTGGTCGAGACCCATGACGACATCGGAATACATCTGAATGAAGCGGCGGTAGCTGTCATAGGCAAAGCGGGCATCGCCGGAATCGGCTGCCAACGCCTCGACCGTCTCGTCATTGAGGCCGAGATTGAGCACGGTGTCCATCATGCCCGGCATCGAGGCCCTGGCCCCGGAGCGGACCGAGACCAGAAGCAGCTTCGACGGATCGCCGAAACGGCGCCCCGTCAGCTGCCCGATATGGTCCAGCGCCTTGACGACATCGGCCTGCAACGCGGCCGGATAGCTGTTGCCGTTGGCGTAATAGGCGTTGCAGACTTCGGTGGTGAGGGTGAAGCCCGGCGGCACGGGCAGGCCAAGACTGCACATCTCGGCCAGATTGGCGCCTTTGCCGCCGAGAAGGTTGCGGTCGCCCGCACGTCCCTCCGCGGCGCCATCGCCGAAGGTGTAGACCCATTTGGTCATGCTCGCCCTCCAAGTCCTCGGAAGATAGAACACCGGGGCCAAGACCCGGTTCCCCCGCGTTCCGACCCGAGCGTTATTATGCTGCAGTGCGAAAGGCAAGGTGTGGCAGCGAAGCCCGGCGACTACAATCGATTAAGCAAAAGCTGCGTCGAAAAGACTTGCCGGATCGCTGCCCAGGATATAGAACATATAGGGAACAAGTTGGGAGCAGCGTGATGAAACTCAACGGAAAACTCGACTATCTCGAACTGCCCGCGACCGGCGCGACGCTGGACAGCGTCAAGGCTTTCTACAGCGCCGCCTTCTCGTGGTCGTTCACCGATTACGGGCCGACCTATTCGGCCTTCGGCGAAGGGCTCGATGGCGGCTTCCAGGCCGATGCAGCGGAGGCGCCGGCGAAACCATTGCCGGTGCTCTATTCGCAGGATCTGGAAGCAACGCTCGACGTTGTCGAAAGCGCCGGCGGCACGATCGTCAAGCCGATATTCTCGTTCCCGGGCGGCAGGCGGTTCCATTTCACCGATCCCGCTGGCAACGAGTTGGCGGTCTGGGGCGAATAGCGCGTCCCCGCGCCAAGCGGTGGATCAGTTTTGCACAGTGGCCAACTCGGCATTGAGCTTTCGTGCCGCTCGTCCTATAAGGCCGCGCGCAACGGGCAAAGCTCGCTTGCTGGGGCGTCGCCAAGTGGTAAGGCATCGGTTTTTGGTACCGACATTCCCAGGTTCGAATCCTGGCGCCCCAGCCAAATCACATGCCTTTGGAATCAATGATTTACCGACCTTATCGATGGCTGCCGTCAGGAGCTATCTGACTCCCACGCGACCCCGACTCCGTTGACAGAGCCGGGGCCGTGCGGAGAGGATCAGTAATCGTTGTCGTCCTGGATGACGACGGGATGATGCCGATGATGTCGATAATAGCGATGATGGCTCCGCTCGATCGAGCCGGTCACGATGACCGTATCCCGGCGATGATGTCTGCGGCCGTGGTCGTAGAAGGCAACCGTGCCGTGTCTGCGGTGATGAAGGCGTTGACCCTGGTCATTGATGACCTTTACGCTCCTGTGATGATGTCGATGGTGGGTCGTGATGACCACGTCAGCTTCGGCTGCCGGAGCTATCGTCGGCATGGCAATGAACAGCGCCAAGGCGCTCACGATCATTGTTTTCATTATAATATCTCCACCTGCTAATTATCCCTTCGCGGGGATAACCGCGTCCCATCCCTTTGGTTCCGAGTAGCGTCGTCGGTCCACGGGCGCGATCAGTGACGGCTGCTCCCGTGCAACACGGCGTATCGAAAGAAGAAGTTGCGACAGCAGCTCCTGTTGGCAACTTCTGGTAAAGGCGCTCTTTCAAGCCGACCACCAGGGTTACGCCACTCGACAAAGGAGCGCTGCACAGGACCCTTCTATGTCGTCGCGTTCGATCTCCTGATCTGTGACGGAAAACACCCGTCTTGCGAGGAAGACCGTCGGCACAAATTTGTGAGATTTACGAGACCAATCAGGCCATTTCAGATCCCATAGGTCGGGCCGTCTCAGATCCCGTAAGAAAGTGCAAGGTAAACCACCGGCGCCAAGATCAGCAGAACCGCGATTCCGATAACCACTGCGATTGCCAGGCGCTCTGTTCGCCTGACAAGCTCAGCGACCTTGTCGTCGTCAGCCGATGGTATGAGGTCAAGAACGGAAGAAACTTCCGCAGGACTGTCGTTGTCGTTTGCGGGTCGGGTTGCGCCGTCACGCACTGATCTCTGGACAAAGGTCACTGTCAGCCTCTCTGTTGAACGAACACCGCTTGGCGGTGTCACGACAATCGGGTGCCCGCTAACCTCTCAGGAATGGCGGGCACCCGATTGACCACCGATGAAGGGACTCATGCTCGGCAGCCCGGTTCCAATGTATCGGGAGGGCATAGGTTGCCCGCCTTCAGGCCTATGGCTCCGACGTCAGGACTTCAGTCATACCGTGTTCGGACCTTGGTCTGGCAATCGACGAAGCGATGGCCGCCATTTTGTTTCGACGCAGAAAAATGCGGGAACATTAGTAGGCTCTTACGAGTTCACTCCCAGCAACTAATTCGGGAGAGATACGGTGAACAACATAATCTGGCTCATCGGAGCAGTCGTTATCGTGATTGCGATACTGAGCTTCCTTGGCTTCCGATAAACGTGGCAGCTGAATTGCGGTCGGAGCCTATTGCCATCTGTGCCTTATAGGCATCGCTTTCGCGTTGGCCGGGCGCTTTGCATGTGGGCTTTGGCGTTCGCTCTCAGGTGACGCTTAAATTCCTTCTCTTCGAACCTTACAGAATGCGCGTCGCAAGCAGGTCGCAGGGGCGACGGCCCTGTTGCAACAGTCGGATCGAGGCCATCGCCGACGAAATCAACAAAGCATGCTGCGTCAGCTCGCCTCGCGCATCGCCTCGGCGGCCTGCAGATCGACCGAGACCAATTGGCTGACGCCCTGCTCGGCCATGGTCACGCCGAACAGGCGGTTCATGCGCGCCATGGTGATCGGGTTGTGGGTGATGATGACGAAGCGCGTCTCGGTGGTCGCGGCCATTTCGTCCATCAAATTGCAGAAGCGCTCGACATTGTGATCGTCGAGCGGCGCGTCGACTTCGTCGAGCACGCAGATCGGCGCCGGATTGGTCAGGAACACCGCAAAGATAAGCGACATCGCCGTCAGCGCCTGCTCGCCGCCGGACAGCAGCGTCATGGTCTGCGGCTTCTTGCCGGGCGGACGGGCCAGGATTTCGAGCCCGGCTTCGAGCGGGTCGTCGGATTCGATCAGCTGCAGTTCGGCCGTGCCGCCACCGAACAGATGCGAGAACAGCCGCTGGAAATGGCCGTTGACCACCTCGAAAGCGGCAAGCAGCCGTTCGCGGCCTTCGCGGTTCAGGCTCTGGATCGCTTGCCTCAGTTTGCGGATCGCCTCGATGATGTCCTCGCGCTCGGAAACGATGGCCTCCAGCCGGTCCGACAATTCCTTCTGCTCTTCCTCGGCGCGCAAATTGACGGCACCGAGCCTTTCGCGCTCGACCTTCAGCCGGTCGAGCTGGCGCTCGATGTCGGCCATTTCCGGCATCGGGCTGTCGACTTCCAGGCCGGTATGGCGGATGACCAGATGCGGCGGCGTGTTCAGCGTTTCCTGGATGCGCGCCTCGACCTCGAGCCGGCGCTCGTCGGCGGCGGTCAATCGCTCTTCGGCGCGGACGCGGGTTTCGCGGGAATCGGCCAGCGACTGGATCGCCGCGGTGGCGGCCTTGTCCAGCTCGGCCTGCTTGGTCTCGGCCTCCTGCAAGCGGTCGGCGGCTGCCTTGCGCAAGGTCTCGGCCTCGGTGAGCTGCGACAGCAGCGCGCGGCGCCTGGCGTCGATCTCATCGGGGGCGTCGGCCAACGTCTCGCGCTCGGCCTCCGCTTCAGCCCTGCGCTCGCCGAGCGAGGCGATCTGGGTCGAGGCGTTTTCGGCCCGCTGCAGCCAGTTGCTGCGCTCGGCGCCGATGGCGTCGAGCCGGCGCGTGCGCGCTTCGGCTTCGCGGCGCAGGCCTTCATGGACGGCGCGCGCGTCGGCCAAGGTTGCGCGATCGCGGCTTACATTGGCGGCGGATTGTTCAAGCTGCAATTGCAGGTCGCCGAGATCGGGGGCGTCCTGCAGCAGCATTTCGGCCTCGGCGAAGGCGGCGGCCGTTTCTTCATGGCTGTCGACGATTCGCGCGCGCGCCTCGTCCAGGGCGGCGCGGCGGCTTGCCAGCTCGCCACCGGCCTTTTCGGCCCCGGCCAGCGCGCTGCGGGCGGCGTCCAGTCCGTGCTGGGCATCGCGCCCGGCCTGGCGGGCGTTGCGTTCGGCCTCGCTCGCCTCACGCAGCGCCTGTTCGGCCTGGGCAAGGGCAGCCTCTGCCTCACGCATCATCTGCGTCGCCTGCACCGCCTCGGCATCAAGCTCGGCCAGCCGGTTCTTCTGCGCCAGCCTCTGCGCGGCCGCGGTCGGTGCATCGGCGCTGGCGGTCAAGCCATCCCAACGCCACAGCGCGCCGTCACGGCTGACCAGCCGCTGGCCGGGGGCAAGCATCGTCTGCAGGCGTTTGCCGTCCGCCGCATCGACGATGCCGATCTGCGCCAACCGGCGGCCAAGCTGCGAAGGCGCGCGCACCACGCTGGCGAGGCTCTTGAGGCCTTCCGGCAAAGCCGCATCGCCTGGTTGAACCTGGCTTTCGCCCCAATGCACCGGCGCGCTGCGGTCGAGCGGCACGTCGAGATCCTCGCCAAGCGCAGCACCGAGGGCCGTCTCATAGCCGCGTTCGACGCTGAGTTGCTCCAGCACCGACGGGAAAAGATCGCCGCTGGCGGCATTGAGGATCTTGGCCAGCGTGCGGGCTTCGGTCTCGATGCCGGCGAGTTCGGCCCTGGCATCCTGCAGCGGCGGACGGGCGGCACTCTCGGTGGCGCGCGCCTCGGCGACCGCCTGTTCGGCAGCAATGGCGCCGGCCTCGGCCTCCTCCAACCGGGCGAGCGCGTCCTCGACCAGAGCGCGCTTCTCGGCGGGATCGGGCAAGCCCGCAACCTTCGACACAATCTCGGACAATTCGCGGTCGACATCGGCCAGCTGGCGGGCAAAGCGATCGCGGCGTTCGGCGTTTTCGCGCAGCGTTCGTTCGATCTGATTGCGCGCGGCGGCGGCCTCGGCGCGTTCGGCGGTCAGCGCAGCGAGCTTGGCTTCGCTCTGCGAGAGCGTTGTGCCGGCCTGCTCGAAAGCGGCCCGCGTCGTGGCCTCGCGCTCGGCGGCGCCGGCATTTTCGGAGTTGAGCGTGGCTTCTTCCTCGCGCAGGCGCTCAAGAATATCCGCATTGTCGCGGACCATGCGCTCCTCGCGGGCGATGTCGCCGTCGAGCTGCTGCAGCCGGCGCTCCAGTTCGGCCTGGCGGGCGCGGATGCGGCCAGCCTCCTCCTCGATCTGAGCCTTGGCGATCGACAGGCGCTGGAAGGCGGCAGCCGCGGCGGCCTCGGCATCGCGCAGATCGGGCAGCCGGTGGGCGCCGATGCCTTGCTCACGGGCGGCAGCCATCTGGGCGGCGGCGCGGTCGCCGACCAGAGCTGTGGCAACCGCCAATGCCGAACGCGCATCGCCCTCCTGGGTTTTGGCCAAAGTCCAGCGCAGATGCAAGAGCGTGGCTTCCGCCTTGCGGATATCGGCCGACAGGTTCTTGAAGCGCGATGCCTGGCGCGCCTGGCGCTTAAGGCTTTCGATCTGGCTCTCCAGTTCGCCGACGACATCGTCCAGCCGTTCCAGATTTTGTTCGGCCGCCTTCAGCCGAAGCTCGGCCTCGTGACGGCGCGTGTGCAGGCCGGAAATGCCGGCGGCTTCTTCGAGCAGCGCGCGGCGCGCCTGCGGCTTGGCCTGGATCAGTTCGCCGATGCGGCCCTGTCCGACCATGGATGGCGAGCGCGCGCCGGTCGACTGGTCGGCGAACAGAAGCTGCACGTCCTTGGCGCGGGCTTCCTTGCCGTTGATGCGGTAGAGCGAGCCGGCTTCGCGCTCGATGCGGCGCGACACTTGCAATTCATCGGCGTCGTTGAAGGCGGCGGGCGCGGTCCGGTCGCTATTGTCGAGGAACAGCGTGACTTCGGCGGTGTTGCGGGCCGGGCGCGTTCCCGAGCCGGAAAAGATCACGTCGTCCATGCCGGACGCGCGCATGTTCTTGTATGAGCTTTCGCCCATCACCCAGCGCATCGCCTCGACAAGGTTCGACTTGCCGCAGCCATTCGGCCCGACAATGCCGGTCAGGCCGCGTTCGATGACGAACTCGCCGGGTTCGACGAAGGACTTGAAGCCGAGGAGGCGAAGGCGCGAAAACTTCATTCGCGCCTGCCTGGAAGGCACAAAGGTGCGCTGACGCCGAAGCGCAGTCGCTCCGGCGCCGCCTGGACGTCAGAGCAGAGGGTCGATGATGGCCGATATTTCCTCAATCGACATCGCACCTTTGTAGGTTTTCCCGTTGATGAAGAAGGTCGGTGTCGAGTCGACCTTGAATTCATCGGCGCCGCGCTTCTGGACCGATCTCACATCGTCCAGAAGTTTCTGGTCCGTCAAGCAGGCCTCGAAGGACTCCTGTGTAAAACCGGCGAGCTTGGAGATCTGCAGCAGCGCATCCTTGGTATTGTTGACGCCGACCCAGTTGGCCTGCTGCTTGAACAGCACGTCGACCATCGGGAAATAATTGTCCTTCGAACAGCGCGCCAGCATGAAACCGGCCTCGGCGCTCGGATCGAACGGGAATTCGCGCAGGATGTAACGCGCCTTGCCGGTGTCGATGTATTTGGTCTTCAACTCAGGGAAGGTGGTCGCCGCGAAATGCGCACAATGCGGGCAGGTCATCGAAGCATATTCGACGATGGTGACCTTGGCGTCATCCTTGCCGAGCTGCTTGTCGGGCAAAGCGCCGGGCTTCAGCAGTTCGGCCATGTCGACATTGCCGGAAGACTCCGGGACCTTGACGGCGGCCGGAGTGGCAGGCGTCGAAGCAGGCACCGCGGGAGCCGCAGGCTTCACATCCGCTGCTTTGGCATCCTCGCCTGAATCGCTGCATGCGGCGAGCATAGCCACTGCCGGAATGACGGCCAGCGAAGACAGGAGGTTTCTGCGGGACAAGCTACGGTTCATGCGAATCACCTGACTGTGGTTTGATTTTGCAACGCAAGGGCTAGAAAAGGCGAGAGTTGGCGGGAATTAAGGCATCGCCGTCCCCATTCCAATCGCCAAACTCTACATGCAGGATCACGAATGCGCGAGATAGATGACGCGTTCATGACCGACTGATTACCGGTTGATTACCTTGGCCGCTTCCTTTGGCCAAGAATTGTGGCGCCAAGACGCTCCAGCGAGGCGCGCAAGCCTTCATCCTCGATCTTGCCGACGGTATCGGACAATTTGGCCTTTTCGACAGAAGTCAGTGCTCTCGGCGTCGGTTTCGGCCGGGCTTTGTCCCTCAGCACCGGCTTTTGCACGATCCGGATCCTGCCGATCGCGTTGAAGCCGAGAAAGGCATTGACGCGGTTGATGATCTCGCCGGTCTCGTGCTGTAGGTGCAGCGCGGCCATGCCCTCGCAGGCGATGACCAGCACCGCCGGCTCGAACGGATCGTCTTCATGCATGCGGCGCGGCCACTGGATTTTTTCGGGGCGCGAATGGCCGGCGAGCCTGGGGCCGGCGATCTCTTCCCATGACTGCACCAGCCCGATCGAAATGCCGGCCCGCTTGCGCAGCACGGGGTCGAGGATCGCGGTCGCGAGATCGCTCACCGGAACGGGATTGCCGTAAGGCGTTCTCCCTGCCATGTACGTTCTCCAGCCACGCTCCTCACCAGCCTAGAGCCAGCCCGCGATCAATGGCACTGCACGAACAGACCCGCAAGGCCGCATCCGGACCAACTCTATCGGGAGAGATCGCCGCGCGTCTGCTTGCCTGGTACGACGCGCACCATCGCGAACTGCCGTGGCGGATCACGCCGCACGCCGCGGCCGGCGGTGCACGGCCGGACCCCTATCGCATCTGGCTTTCGGAAGTGATGCTGCAGCAGACCACGGTCGAAGCGGTAAAATCCTATTTTCGCGCCTTTGTCGAGAAATGGCCTGATGTGAAGGCGCTGGCGGCTGCGCCGGCCGAGGATGTGATGAAGGCCTGGGCCGGGCTCGGCTATTATTCACGGGCGCGCAACCTCAAGGCCTGCGCCGATCTGGTTGCGAGCCAGGGCGGCCGTTTTCCCGACAACGAAACGGGATTGAGGGAATTGCCGGGGATCGGCGCCTATACGGCGGCGGCGATCGCGGCGATCGCCTTCGACCGTCCGGCGGCGGTCGTCGACGGCAATGTCGAACGTGTCATCTCGCGGCTCTATTCGATCGCAACGCGGCTCAGCGAGGCAAAGCCTGAAATCCGCGCGCTCGTCGCAAGACTGGTTCCGCAGACAAGGCCGGGCGACTTCGCCCAGGCAATGATGGACCTTGGCGCCACGATCTGCACGCCAAGACGGCCGCGCTGCATGCTGTGCCCGGTGCGCGAGGATTGCAGCGCCATCCTGTCCGGCGACCCCGAGCGCTTTCCGGTCCGCCTGCCCAAGGTCGACAAACCACTCAGGCGGGGTGCCGCCTTCGTCGCCGAGCGCGGCGACGGCGCCATCCTGTTGCGCAAGCGGCCTGACAAGGGCCTGCTCGGCGGCATGACCGAGGTGCCGACCACAGGTTGGACAGCGCGGATCGACGGTGCAACCACTTCGGAGGCAGCGCCCTTCCCTGCCGACTGGCGGCGCGCTGGAGAGATCGCGCATGTCTTCACCCATTTCGCGCTCGAGCTCGAAGTTTTTCACGCTCAAGTGAAAAGTGATGCGCCGGAAGGGCATTTCTGGTCGCTGGCCCATGACATTTCCGGAGAAGCGCTGCCGACCGTCATGAAAAAGGTCATCGAAGCAGCGATACCGGGCGCAACCAAAAAACACCGCCCAATTGACTAGCATTCGCTTTGAAAGGCCAGAAATGACTGAAATCCGCCATATCGTGTTCGACATCGGCCGCGTCTTGCTCCACTACGATCCGAACATTCCGTTCAGCCGCCTCATTCCCGATGCCGAAGAGCGCAAGTGGTTCTTCGACAATGTCTGCACGCATGACTGGAACATCGAGCAGGATCGTGGCCGGACGTGGGAAGAGGCGGAAGCGCTGCTGATCGCGGATTACCCGGATCATGCTGAAAACATTCGCAATTTCCGGCGCTATTGGAACGACATGGTGCCGCATGCCTATGAGGACAGCGTCGCCATCATGCTCGGCCTGATCGAGAGCGGCCGCGACGTGACCATGCTGACGAACTTCGCCGCCGACACGCTTGCCGAGGCAAGACTGCGCTTCGATTTCCTTAGCCGCCCGCGCGGCGTGACCGTGTCGGCCGATATCCGTGAGATCAAGCCCGACCGCGCCATCTACGACCATCACGTGGTCGCGTTCGGCCTGGAGCCCTCCGCCACGCTGTTCATCGACGACAGCCCCAGGAATGTCGACGGAGCCAGGGCGGCTGGCTGGAATGCTGTGCTGTTCACAGATGCAAAAACGCTCAAGGCGGACCTTGAGCGGTATGGCATCGCGGTGTGAGCCGCGCAGAGGCCGGAAGGTAGCGCTCTACGACCTGAGATCAAGCCCCTGCCCGCTCCATGCCAAGCCTGGCAATCCGGCGCAGTTCGTCGATCGGGGTCAGGCCGCCCGAGCGCTCATAGTGCCAGAAGGTCCAGCCATTGCAGGCGTCCAGGCCCTGCACTTCGGCGCCGATCTTGTGGATCGAGCCGGCGCTGTCGCCGATCGCCACCGTGCCGTCGGCGCGTACCTTGGCCGACCAGCGCTTCTTGGCATCGTAAAGCGTGGCGCCGGGCTGCATAAGCCCGGTATCGATGAGGCTGACAAAGGCGACGCGCGGCTCGGCGCGCTTGCCGGTGAGCACGGCGAGATCGGCGCTTTCCAGCGGCCGCACCGCATCGATGCGCTCGTTGGCGGCGTCGATATAGGCCTGTTCGCGCTCGATGCCGACGAAGTGACGGCCAAGCCGCTTGGCCACGGCGCCGGTGGTGCCGGAGCCGAAAAACGGGTCGAGCACGATGTCGCGCGGCTTGGTCGAGGCCATCATGATGCGGGCGAGCAGCGCTTCCGGCTTCTGCGTCGGATGCAGCTTGTCGCCATTGTCGTTCTTCAGCCGCTCGCCGCCAGTGCAGATCGGGAACAGCCAGTCGGAGCGCATCTGGATGTCGTCGTTCGATGCCTTCATGGCTTCGTAATTGAAGGTATAGCCCTTGCCCTTCTGGTCGCGCGAGGCCCAGATCATGGTCTCATGCGCGTTCTGGAAGCGGCGACCGCGGAAATTCGGCATAGGGTTGGTCTTGCGCCAGACGACATCATTGAGAATCCAGAAGCCGAGATCCTGCATCTTGGCGCCGACGCGGAAGATGTTGTGGTAGGAGCCGATGACCCAGATGGTGCCATTCGGCTTCAGCACGCGGCGTGCCGCCAGGAGCCAGGCGCGGGTGAAGGCGTCATAGGCCTCGAAACTCTCGAACTGGTCCCAGTCATCGTCGACGGCGTCGACCTTGGACTGGTCGGGCCGGTGCAAATCGCCGTCGAGCTGCAGATTGTAAGGCGGATCGGCGAAGATGACGTCGATGGATTTTTCCGGCAGCCGGTCGAGCGCGGCGACACAATCGCCCTTGAGGATCGTGTCCAGCCACTCGGATTGCTGGGGGGCGTGGGAGAGGTCGGCGAGAAGACGCACGGCAGACATTTTTACACCCAAGGCACGCGTTACTGTTTACTCCCCGTTATGGTTACCGATCAGCGTAAATATTCGGTGAAGGACGCAACGGTCCAGGCAGCCCTGACGTCGTCAATTTGCGCAGCCCGGCCCGTTGGTGTATGTCGCGCCGCTTGAGCCTTGCCGGGCCTCCATCACCCTCCCTCGTTCGGATTGCCATGCCCCAGCCAGATCTTGTCATCTTCGATTGCGACGGCGTGCTCGTCGATTCCGAAATCATCGCAGCCCGCGTCGAAGCCGAATTGCTGACCTTGGCCGGATATGAAATCTCGGCTGAGGAATACGCCGAAACCTATGCCGGACTGACCTTCAAGGACATCATGATGCGGGTCGAGCAAAAATCCGCCATCCCGTTCCAGGCCTCGATGATCGACCGGGCCGAAGAGCTGGTCGACCGCAAACTGCGCAGCGACGTGCGCGCCATCGACGGCGTGCGCGAGGCGGTCGCCGCGGTTACCGCGCCGCGCTGCGTCTGCTCGAACTCACGCTTGGAGCGGATCGAGTTCATGCTCGAGAAAGTGGGCCTGCTGCCGTTCTTCGCCGGCCGGATTTTTTCAGCGCTGGAAATACCAAGCAAGAAAACCAAGCCCGCGCCGGATGTGTTCCTGATCGCGGCGCAGCAACTCAACGCCAATCCGGCAAACACCTTCGTCATCGAGGATTCGGTGCACGGCGTCACCGGCGCCAGGGCCGCTGGCATGCGCGTGATCGGCTTCACCGGCGCCGCGCACAGCTATCCCAGCCATGCCGATGTGCTGACCGAAGCCGGCGCCGAAACCGTCATCCGCCGCTGGGCCGAACTGAAAAGTGTGATTGCCGCTCTGTCGGAGTGGTCGGACGCCTGAACCGATCAGTCCTTGGCTTTGGCCGACTTAGCCGGTTTCTTCTTAGCCCTGTTGTAGGCAATCGCGGCGCGGACGAGCGCTTTCAGCGCATCCGCATCGATCTCGTCGCCCTCCGACACATCGATGGCGCGCCACACCTTGCCGTTGAGCCCGTTGTTGAACAGCCTGTCGGGATCCGGCAGGCTGGCACCGTGAGAAAAGGTCAGCTTCACCTTGTCCTTGTGAGCGTTGCCGACGGCGATCATGCCGTCTCGTGACCATACCGGGCTGCCCATCCACTTCCACTCCTCGATGATTTCCGGGTCGGCGTCGAGGATGGTCTTGCGCAGGCTGGCCAACGTCTTGCCCCGCCAATCGTCCAGCTCCCGGATTCGGGCATCTATCCGCTCGGAGGCAGAGGCGCCTCCCTCGTCCTTGCTCGACATGCTGATCTTCATGGTCTGCCTCCGTTCACATCTTCTCGCCGGGCAATCGGCTGGCCTGCTTCACCCAGGAGGCGAAGCGGGCTTCGTCGATCTCTTCGCCTTCATGGATGTCGAGATAGCGCACTTCCTTTTGCCTGGAACCGCCGGGAGGCACAGGATCGAGCGACGTGCCGCGAAAGAAGGCGACTTTGACGTATCTGGTGAAGCAATGCAGGCTGAGGAACCAACCGTCGCCCTCGATGCCATAGAACGGTGAGTTCCACTTCACCGCCTTGCAGACGCCGGGGAAGGCGCTGACGATAAGTGCGTCGATCCGGCGCCCGACATCGCTTTTCCAGCCCGGCATGGCGGCAATATATGCCTGCACCGGAGCGTCCCCATAGACCTTAGGGATCTGCGGGTTGCCGCCCGAAAGCAGGACCGGCTTTTCCGGCTTGTCTGGGGCCGGTTTTGCGACCTTCGATTTTCCCGGCGCCTTGGCCATGTCCTACCCTTGCGCGCCCTGCTCGCCACGCGATCTCGCGACGTAAGGCAGCACGAACATGTAGAGGCCGCTGAACAGCAGCAGGAATAGCGGCAGCAGCGGCGAATAGACCACCCAGGCCGGAGGTTGCCCGAACGCCATGGTGATGAAATTGGCTGCCACGGTCAGCGTGAAGATGATCGACAGCCAACGATGGGTTTGACGTATCCATTTGCTCAAGTTCATTGCAACTTCCTCTTGAAACCAGCGCCTACCAACGCGCCAGTTGGGTGATCTGGATGAGATTGCCGCAGCTGTCGTTGAGCTGGGCGATGGTCGAGCCGGTCACTTCTGTCGGCGCCATGGCGAACGCACCGCCGCGTCCCTTGATGCGCTCGTAATCACCCTTGACGTCGTCGGTGAACAGCATGAGCGCGGGCTGCCCCTGCTTGAAGATGGCCTGCTGGTAGGCCTTGGCTGCCGGGTTGTCGTTGAGCGCCAGCTGTAGCTCGGCTCCCTCGGGCTCATCGGGTGAGATGACGGTCAGCCAACGAAAAGCCCCATTGCTGAAGTCGGCCTTCACAGCAAAGCCCAGCACGTCGGTGTAGAAGCGCAGTGCGTTGTCCTGGTTGTCCACATAGACGCTGGTCAGCTTGATCTTCATCGATTTCCTCCTTTTTGCATTCGGTGCCCCGCGATCAGGGCATGGTACCGGCAGGCTTCAATCCGGCTTCGCCAGGACCTGCTCCAGCTTGGTGAGGAATTGCTGCCACCCGGCCCTGGCGCCGCCATAGGCCTGCTTCTGGCTCGGATGGAAGCCCGACTGCTCGACGCGCAGATGGGTTCCCGAGCTCGTGGGTGTGAGCGTGAACGTCACCACGCTCTTCAGATTGTAGGCGGCATCCTCATGCGCAAAATCCCAGCTGTAGGACAGCGTCCTGTTTTGCTCGATGGCCAGCACCTCGCAGTCGAGCACGCCGCCCCAGTCGCCGCGAAGATTGAAGCTGTGGCCGACGACAGGCTTGAAATCATTCTTCATGAGCCAATCCTCCATCAGATGCGGCTGCGTCAACGCGCGCCAGATCTTCTCCGCCGGCCAGGATATTTCACGTTCGACGACGACGGTGCGCAGCTCGGGATTGCTCACTGGTCCATCCTTTTCAGCAGGTTCTCGAGATCATCGAAGCGGCTCTCCCAGAATCCTGTCATTTGAACTGTCCAGTTGGTCAGCGGACCAAGTGCCTCGGGCTGCGCGCTGTAGTGGGTCTGGCGTCCGGCGTGGCGGTCACGCACCAGGCCGGCCAGCTTCAGGACGCCGAGATGCTTCGACACCGCCGGTTGCGAGACCCCGGACTGCGCCGTCAGCGCCCCCACGGTCTGCTCACCTTGGCGGCACAAGCGCTCGAAGATGGCCCGCCGGGTCGGGTCGGCAAGCGTTCTGAACAAAGTATCGTGGGCGTCCGGCATCGAGATCAATAACCTGCGAGCTATTGATTGACGTATAACCGCCGGGATATGGATGAGTCAAGTGCGCTGGCGGAATGGATCGAGATTAAAGCGCAGACGCGACCTGCCGCAGGCGCACGCCTGCAGGATTACGATCGGATCGTTTGGATCTTTCAAAGAGTTGACCGGCACCGTCGCAGCAGCGACGGCGCCCAGGCGCTTAGTTCGTCGCCGGAGCGCGCTTCTTTTTCTTGCCGGACTTCTTGTCCACCGCCGCCGGCGCGGTGTCGTCATAGCCGGCATAGACAGTGTAATCCCGGGCGGAGGGTTCGGGCACGACGACGTTGGGATCGGTGAACACGAACTGGGTGGCGGTCGAGGGATCGCTGACCTGGATCTGATAGGGGTGGATCTGCGAATAAAGTACGTCGGGGCCGTGCATGACGGCAATGCGGATCGGCATGGTGATGGTGCCGGGGGCGAACAGCGGTCCCGGCACGATCTTGCCGGCAACCCCAACCTTCATCGTCAACTGGCCGTTGGCACGGCTGCAATCGCGGCTCACATCGCTGATCGAGGCCTGGTAGATGATCTTGGCCGGATCCTTGTTCGGATCGACGATGGAGCCGTCAGGCGCCGTCTGCGCGGCGGCAGCGGCCTCGGCATCCTGTGTTGCATCAGCCTTTTTCTTTTTCGGCTGCGGCGCGCCCTTGGCGTAGGTATTGAAGTAGGCGGTGCCGTCACGCACCGTCACTTTCGGGCAGTAGGCCTGCAACTGGCTGGCGAGAACCTTGGGATCCTGAGGCGGTATTGGCGCATTCGGGTCGGTCTTCTTGCCGAAACCGAGATTGAGGATGCCATTGTCGCTCGATTGGCAACCGGCGGCGGCAAGCATAAAGCCCGTTAGCACCAGACCCGCGACAAAGCGACGGTTGAACTTATGAAACGCCATGAAACTGCACTTCCCTCTCGCAAAGTTGGTGACGTATAGCAACGCCACGGCAAAAATGCGACTGAGGCGGCTCGGAAAATTAACCAATTGCCGTGGATGAAACCGGCGGCAGCAATGGACCTTTGACGATGCGCTATGTGAGTACCCGCGGGGATGCGCCCGTGCTTGGATTTGCCGATGCGGTGCTGGCGGGGCTGGCCCGCGACGGCGGGCTTTATGTGCCGCAGACATGGCCGCAGTTTTCGGCAGCCGAGATCCGCACCATGCGCGGCCTGCCCTATGCGGACCTCGCCATCCGCGTGCTGACGCCCTTCCTCGGCGGCGAGATCGCCGCACCCGTCTTCGAGCGCCTGGTGCGAGAAGCCTATGCCACCTTCCGCCACCGGGCCGTCTGCCCGCTGGTGCAGACCGGCGCCAACACGTTCATCCTCGAGCTCTTCCACGGTCCGACGCTGGCCTTCAAGGACGTTGCCATGCAGCTGCTTGCCCGGCTGATGGACCATGTACTGACTGAGCGTGGCCAGCGCGCCACCATCGTCGGCGCGACCTCGGGTGACACTGGCGGCGCCGCCATCGATGCCTTCGCCGGCCGCGACCGAACTGACATTTTCGTGATGTTCCCGCATGGCCGCGTCTCGCCGGTGCAGCAGCGGCAGATGACGACATCGACTGCCGCCAACGTCCAGGCGCTGGCGATCGAAGGCAATTTCGACGATTGCCACGGCCTGCTGAAGGATATGTTCAACGATCATCGTTTTCGTGATCGCGTGTCGCTGTCGGGCGTCAATTCGATCAACTGGGCCCGCATCATGGCCCAGATCGTCTATTATTTTTCCTCGGCGCTTTCGCTCGGCGCGCCGGACAGGCCGGTCTCCTTTACCGTGCCGACCGGCAATTTCGGCGATATTTTCGCCGGTTACGCCGCCAAGAAGATGGGCCTGCCGATCGAGCGGCTGATCGTCGCCACCAACGACAACGACATATTGGCGCGCACTTTCGCGACCGGTGAATACCGCACCAAGGGTGTGTTTGCGACGACGTCGCCATCGATGGACATCCAGGTATCGTCGAACTTCGAGCGACTGCTGTTCGAGGCCTGCGACCGTAACGCAGAGACGGTGCGGCGTTACATGGCCGGCCTCAAGCAATCCGGCGCCTTCACCATCGAGACCGCAGAAATCGACCGGATGCGGTCCGAATTCGACGCCGGACGCGCTGATATGGACGAGGTTGCCGCCACCATCCGTTCAACGCTCGAATCCAGCAATTATCTGCTCGATCCGCACACGGCCGCGGCCGTGCATGTCGCCGCCGGCAAGGCTGACGGTGCAGTGCCGATGGTGGTGCTGGGCACGGCGCACCCGGCCAAGTTCCCGGCCGCGGTCGAAGCCGCCTGCGGCGTGTCGCCGGCCCTGCCCGCATGGCTGGGGTCCTTGATGTCAGCCGACGAAAAGTACACGGTACTTCCATCCGACCTGAAAATGGTGGAAGATTACGTGAGCCGCCACTCAAGGGCAGCGCGTTAGGGAGTACTTGCCATATGGGTGTTGAGGTAAGCCGTCTGTCGAACGGCCTGACAGTCGCCACCGAAACCCTTCCAAGCCTCGAATCCGTTGCCCTTGGCGCCTGGGTCAAGTCCGGCGCCCGCAATGAGCGTGACGACGAGCACGGAATGGCCCATCTGCTCGAGCATATGGCCTTCAAGGGTACGAAAAGGCGGACGGCCTTCGAGATCGCCTCGGAAATCGAGGATGTCGGCGGCGAGATCAATGCCGCCACATCAGTCGAGACGACGTCCTATTACGCCAGGGTGCTGTCCGACGATGTGCCGCTGGCGGTGGATATCCTTGCCGATATCCTGCAGGAGTCCGAATTCGACCCAGAGGAACTGGAGCGCGAGCAGCATGTGATCCTGCAGGAGATCGGCGCCGCGCACGACACGCCCGACGACATCGTCTTCGACCGTTTCACCGAGACCGCCTTCCGCCACCAGACGATCGGCCGCTCGATCCTCGGCACGCCGGAAACCGTCAAATCCTTCACCTCCAAACAGCTGCATGATTTCATAGAGCGCCAGTATGGCGCCGAGAAGATGGTGATCGTGGCGGCAGGCGACATCAAGCATGACAATTTCGTGCGCGAGGTCGAAAAGCAGCTCGGCGGTTTCCGCAGCAAGTCCGACAGCACGATGCCGCAATATGCGCAGTATGTCGGCGGCGATTTCCGCGAGGATCGCGACCTGATGGACGCGCAGATCGTGCTCGGCTTCGAAGGCCGAGCCTATCATGTGCGCGATTTCTACGCTTCGCAGGTGCTGTCGATGATCCTCGGCGGCGGCATGTCGTCCCGGCTGTTCCAGGAGGTCCGCGAAAAGCGTGGCCTGTGCTATTCGGTCTATGCCTTCCACTGGGGTTTTTCCGATACCGGCATCTTCGGCGTTCATGCCGCGACCGGGCAGAGCGACATTGCCGAACTGGTGCCGGTCATTATCGACGAGCTGCAGAAGGCCGGCGAGAATATCCTTCAGGAAGAGCTCGACCGCGCCCGCGCGCAATATCGCGCCGGCCTGATCATGTCGGCTGAAAGCCCGGCCAGCCGCGCCTCGCAGATCGCCAGGCAGCTGCTTCTGTTCGGTCGGCCGATCGCCAAGGAGGAATTGATGGAACGGCTGTCGGCGCTGACCGTCGAGCGGCTGACCGACCTTTCGTCCCGGCTGTTTTCGACCAAGCCGACGCTGACCGCGGTTGGACCGGTGGGTACGCTCGCGCCCTATGAGGCGATTCTCGATTCGCTTGCGGGCACGCACACCACGGCCCGCAAGCTCGCCGTCTAAGCCTTCAAGCGCCGGTGTTCGCGCTCCCTTTCTTTCGCCGTGACCTGCCGGCACTGAAAGGCGACCGGGTCATGCTGCGCGTGCCCTACACCAACGACTATCGCGAATGGTCAGCGGTGCGCGGCGAAAGCCGTGCCTTCCTCGAACCGTGGGAGCCGCGCTGGACGCCCGATGAACTCGACCGCACCGCCTGGCGGCTGCGCATCGGCCGCTACCGCGAAGACTATGCGCAGGGGACAGCCATCGCCTTCTTCATCTTCGAGAAGGCGAGCGGCAAGCTTGCCGGCGGCATTACGCTCGGCAATATCCGCCACGGCGTCTCGCAAAGCGGCCATGTCGGGTACTGGATCGGGGAGCGGTTTGGCGGCCGCGGCCTGATGACCGACGCGGTCAAGGTGGTCTGCCGCTTCGCCTTCGATACGCTGAGGTTGCACCGGATCGAAGCTGCCTGTATTCCCGACAATGTCCGGTCGATCCGCGTGCTTGAAAAAGCCGGATTCCGGCGCGAAGGACTTCTGCGATCCTACCTCAGGATCAACGGCATCTGGCAGGACCACTACCTCTACGCCCGGATCGCGGACGATCCGCCGGGCGCTGGAACGAAGGACTGATTTTTGACGAATTTCCTGCGAAACGGGTCGCTGTTGGCCTTTGTTCTGGCGGTTGTCGTCACGCTTTGCGCGGCGCTCCCGGCCTTCGCCGTCGAACCGATCAAGATTGCCCGCGACGATGTCGCGCTCGACCTGTCGCGCGCCGTCCAGATCTACGTCAATCAGGGCGAAAACTTCCAGGTGTCGACCGCGCCCGGTCCCGACGGCATCGTGCGGCGCATCGAGGTCGAGGCCAATGACGCGCGCTCGAGCGGCGACTGGGCGGTATTCGCGCTCGCCAACACCACCGACCAGCAGCTCGACCGGCTGATCGTGGCGCCGCATTTCCGGCTGGTGAATTCCGGCATCTTCTGGCCCGATCTCGGCGCCACCCGCATCGCCGCGATCACCCCCAGCGAGGGCTTCGCGCTCGACCGGCAGTCAAGCTCCGACGCCGACGTGTTCCGGGTGACGCTGAACCCGGGAACGGTGATCACCTTCATCGCCGAACTCGCCTCGCCGAAGCTGCCGCAGGTCTATCTATGGGAGCCGGAAGCCTACAAGGACTCGGTCAATTCCTATACGCTGTTCCGCGGCATCGTCATCGGCATCGCCGGGCTGCTGGCGCTCTTCCTGACCATCCTTTTCGTCGTCAAGGGAACCTCGATGTTTCCGGCGACAGCCGCACTTGCGTGGGCGGTACTTGCCTATATCTGCGTCGATTTCGGCTTTCTAAACAAGATCATAGAGATATCGCCCGGGAACGAGCAGATGTGGCGGGCGGGAACGGAGGTGGCGCTTGCGGCGACCTTCGTGGTGTTCCTGTTCGCCTATCTCAACCTCAACCGGTGGCACGGCCATTTCAGCTATGGCGCGCTGGTCTGGATCCTCGGCCTGGTGCTGATTGCGGGTGTGGCCATCATCGATCCGGCCGTCGCCGCCGGTATTGCCCGGCTGTCCTTCGCCGCCACCGCGCTGACCGGGCTTGGCCTCATCATCCTGCTCGGTCTTCGTGGTTATGACCGTGCGATCATGCTGGTGCCCAGTTGGGTGATGGTGCTGCTATGGCTATGCGGGTCGTGGATGGCGATCACCGGCATGCTCGACAACGACATCGCCCAGCCGGCATTGGGCGGCGGGCTGATCCTGATCATCCTTTTGATCGGCTTCACCGTCATGCAGCATGCCTTTGCCGGCGGCGCGCTGCATCAGGGCCTGTTCTCCGACCTCGAACGGCAGGCGCTGGCCGTAGCCGGCTCCGGCGACACGGTGTGGGACTGGGACGTGCTGCGCGACCGCGTCGTCACCAAGCCCGACGTCAGCATCCAGCTTGGCCTCGCTCCCAACAGCCTGGGGGGTGCGGCCCGCAACTGGCTGCCGGTGCTGCATGCCGACGACCGCGACACGTTCCGCACCACGCTCGACGTGGTGCTCGAACATCGGCGCGGCCGGGTCTCGCAGAATTTCCGCCTGCGCGGCGCCGACGGGCACTACCACTGGTTCTTGCTTCGGGCGCGGCCGGTGATCGGCTCGGATGGCGAAGTGATTCGCTGCGTCGGCACCATGGTCGACGTTACCGAGCAGAAAAAGTCCGAGGAAAGGCTGCTGCACGATGCCGTTCACGACAATCTGACCGGCCTGCCCAACCGCGAACTTCTGATGAACCGGCTGGAAGCCATCATCTCGATCGCGCGCACCGAAGAGAAGGTGCGCCCCACCGTCTTCGTCATCGACATCGACCGTTTCAAGCAGGTCAATGACGGGCTTGGCATCTCGGCCGGCGACACCATCCTGCTCACCATTGCGCGCCGCTTGCACCGGCTGTTGAAACCGAAGGATTCGCTGTCGCGCTTTGCCGGTGACCAGTTCGCCCTGATGCTGCTCTCCGAACAGGAACCCTCCCGCATCGCGGCGGTGGCAGACGCCATCAAGCACGCGATCAACAACCCGATCACCTTCGCCAAGCGCGAGATCGTGCTGACTGCCTCGATCGGCCTGATCACCTGGACCTCGGCGCAGACTTCGGCAGAAGACATGGTCAAGGACGCCGAGCTTGCCATGCACCAGGCCAAGCGCTTCGGCGGTGACAGGATCGAGCCGTTCCGGCCGGCCTTCCGCACCGTCGGCACCGACCGGCTGCAATTCGAATCCGATCTGCGCCGCGCCATCGAGCGGCGTGAGTTCACCCTTGCCTACCAGCCGATCGTACGGCTGGAGGACGGCAGCATTGCCGGCTTCGAGGCGCTGCTGAGGTGGGACCATCCGCGCCGCGGCATGATCCCGCCGGGCGATTTCATCCCGGTCGCCGAAAGCTGTGGCCTGATCGTGCAGCTTGGGCTGTTTGCCATGCAGCAGGCGGCCGAAGACCTCGCCGGTTGGCAAAAGCAGATCGGCGACACGCCGCTGTCGGTGTCGGTCAATCTGTCCAGTCGCCAGCTGATCCGCCGCGACCTGGTCAGCGATGTCCGCTCGGTCATCGCGCGCGCCAATCTGAAGCCGCGCTGCTTCCGGCTCGAACTTACCGAATCGCTGGTGATGGACAATCCAGAGCAAACCTCGCATGTGCTGACCAAGCTCAAGCAGCTCGGCATCGGCCTGTCGCTGGACGATTTCGGCACCGGCTATTCCTCGCTCGCCTATCTGACCCGCTTCCCCTTCGACACCATCAAGATCGACAAGAGCTTCGTCGACGACGCGACGCCGAAGCGGGCGGTGCTGCTCAAATCCATGGTCAACATGGCGCATGAACTCGGCCTGTCGGTGGTGGCCGAGGGCATTTCCGACGAAAGCGATGCGCTGGAACTGCGCCAGATGGGCTGCGAATATGTGCAAAGCTTCATGTTCGGCGCGCCGATGCCAGGCGACCAGGTGCTGAAGGCGTTGAAAGAGCAGTACCCGATGACGCAGGCGTGACGGGTGAGGCATGCGTCGTGCAGGCGCGTGGTTACATTGGAATGAACCCCTGAAGCGACCGCGCCTTCGTCATCCTAGGGCGAAGCAAGGAGCGCAGCGACGCGGCGCAGACCCTAGGATGGCGAAAGTGGCGGGCGGCTTCGGCTAGTCGCGAAGGTTCGGCGGAACGTCGGCGAAGGCGAGGCCTCAGGCGTGCCCCGCGGCCAGGCTCAAATGCGCCAGATCAATCCCGATCGATGCCAGGATGCGGTCGTACTTCCGCTCGATGTCGGCGTCGAACAGCAGCTCCGGCGTGGCCGGACAGGTCAGCCAGCCATTCTCGGCGATCTCGGTTTCCAGCTGGCCGGCGCCCCAGCCGGAATAGCCGAGCGCCATCAATGCGCGCCGCGGGCCGCGGCCGGACGAGATGGCGCGCAATATGTCGACCGTCGCGGTCAGGCAGATATCGTCGGAGACGGTGAGCGAGGATTCCACCCGGTAGTCGCCCGAGTGCAGGACGAAGCCGCGGCTGCGGTCGACGGGGCCGCCATTGCGCACGACGAAGTCGCGAGCCTGCGCCGGCAGCCTGATCGCCTCCTGCTCGTTCATGATGCCGAGCTGCACCAGAAGATCGGGAAACAGCATCTGCTGCGTCTGGTTGATGATCAGGCCCATGGCGCCTTCATCGCTGTGCGCACAGATGTAGATGACCGAGCGCGTGAAGCGATCGTCCTTCATGCCGGGCATGGCAATCAGAAACTGGTCGTCAAGAAAGCCGCGTCCACCGGCCGTCTTTTTGTGGCGCAACAAATCCATGGACGGGAGCGTAACGCGTTTCCGGGACGCCGAAAAGATGCGCCGCGTGCGATTCGGCCAAAGCCCAACGGTTGGAACAACGGAATCTTGACTGCGAACTTTGCTCGGCCGATTGCTTGAATCCAACTGTTCCTTGCCCGAAGGTCACGCAAATATGATACGCAGAGCGCCATGAAAACATTGCGCGGCCATGAACTGACGATCAAATCAACGCCATGCAAAGCTTGAAAATCCTGCTGCTCGGCGCCGCCATCGGATGCGGAGCAGCTATTCCCGCCGCCGCCTCGTCTTCCGACTGGTACAACAGCGAAGGGGGCAAGGTGCGGCTGGTGACATCAGGCAAGGCCGACGAGGCAGGCCGCATCCATGGCGTGCTCGACATCGCGCTCAAGCCCGGCTGGAAGACCTATTGGCGTGATCCGGGCGACGCCGGCGTGCCGCCGCAGATCGACGTTTCGGCCAGCACCAACATCACCGATGCGGCGTTTTCCTTCCCGCCGCCGCAACGCCATGACGACGGCTACGGCAAATGGGCCGGCTACAACCATCCGGTCTCGCTGCCGGTGACATTCACTTTGTCGTCGCCTGGGGATGCGGCCGTCATCGATGCCGACATCTTTCTCGGCATCTGCGAGACGATCTGTGTTCCGGTGCAGACGCGACTGAGCGTCGATCCCGCCGCCGATCCCGACAATGCCGAGGATGCGGCGCTGGTGAAGGCGGCACTCGCCACCTTGCCCGCGCCTGCCAAGCCCGATTTCGGGATCAAGGTGCTGCCGGGCGACCATGAGACGCTGATCGTCGAGGCGACTTTTCCCGGCGATCCGGAGGCGGCGGATTTATTCGTCGCCGGGGGTCGCGACTATATGTTCGGGGCGCCTGCGCGCAACGAGAAGGACGGCCGGCTTGTGTTTACCATTCCGATCCTCGACCGGCCGTCGACGACACCGACCGATGGCGGGTTGTATTACACCCTGACAAGTGCCGAAGGCGCGGTCGAGGGCGTTCTGCCGTTTCCCTGATACCGACCCGATCCAGGCTTTCCCTTGATCCAGGCCTTGTCGGCGGTTGCGGGAGATGGCCGATTTCGCTATCGCAAGAAACCTTCCCTGCTTTTCACACGAGGACCATCATGACGATTGCCGTTGGCGACAAACTGCCCGATGCGACCTTCAAGGAAATGACCGCCGACGGCGCCAAGGTGATCACCTCGGCCGAGATTTTCGCGGGCAAGAAGGTCGTGCTGTTCGGTGTTCCAGGCGCCTTCACGCCGACCTGCAGCAACAATCATCTGCCGGGCTATCTCGAGAACCACGATGCCATCATGGCCCGCGGCGTCGACACCATCGCCGTCGTGTCCGTCAACGATGTCCATGTCATGGGCGCCTGGGCCAATTTCACCGGCGGTCAAGGCAAGATCCTCTATCTCGCCGACGGCAATGGCGACTTCGCCAAGTCGATCGGCCTCGACTCCGACTATTCCAGCGGCGGCATGGGATTGCGCTCGAAGCGCTTCTCGATGATCGTCGACAACGGCAAGGTCACGGCGCTCAATGTCGAGACCAAGCCAGGAGTCGACACATCGGGTGCCGCTCACATTCTGAGCCAGCTCTAAACCGCGGCGGCCGCCTCGGCTCATGAGCGCCATGGCCTGACGACCATGCGCTTCCAGCCGGATTGCCTGCTTTGGGGGACATCGACGATGTTTGACATCATCTGCGCAGCATTGCGATTGGCATCGGCGCCACGGTGCTGATGGATCTTTGGGCGCTGTTCCTGCATCTGGCGCTCAGCCAGCCGCGGCCGAACTGGGGGCCGCCCGGCCGCTGGGTCTGGCACCTTAGGGAAGGCAAGGTTTTCCACGACGATATCGCCCAAGCCGCACCCTATGCGCATGAGCAGGCGCTGGGCTGGGCTTTCCACTATGTCACCGGCATCGTCTACGGCTTCATCCTGGTGGCGCTGGTGGGCAGGGCATGGCTGGACGCGCCGACCTTCCTGCCGGCCTTCATCCTCGGCATGGTCACCATCGGCGCCGGCTGGTTCCTGCTGGCGCCCGGCATGGGCGCCGGCTGGGCCGCCTCAAAGCGCCCCAACGCGATACAGATCCGCGCCTTCAACGTGATCTCGCACACGGTGTTCGCGCTCGGCCTCTACGGCACGGCCCTGCTGATCCGCTGAGGACGGGTTCTATCCGCTGGTCGCGCGCGGCTTCATCGCGGCTACGGTATCGATGATCTCCTGACATCCGCTTTAGCGCGGCGCCAGACTGTCTATCGGCCGCCATCCGTGGACGACGCGGCGCGTGCCGACATCATAGGCGAAGTAATTACCACCGCCGGCCGGCTGGTCCGCCGCGCGGCTGATTGCGCGGCCGCTGAGCGAGAGCAGCAGCAATGTTCCGACGCCGCCATGGCCGACGAAGGCAATGTCGCCGCCATCGGCAGCACCCAGCACCGTTTCGACCTCGCTGACAATGCGTTGCTGGGCATCGATGGCCCGCTCCCAGCCGCGGATGCTTTTGTGCGGGTCGGCGAAGAACTGGTCGGCGACCGCCTCGAACTCCGGCGGCGGCAGGAAGCCGGTTGCCGACCGATCGTTCTCATGCATGCGCTCCCTCACCTCGACCGCGAGGCCGAGGTGTTTGCCAAGAATCTCGGCGGTTTCGATCGCCTTGCGCTCGGCCGACGAGACGACACGGCGGATCGATCCGACCCATGGCTGATCGAGCATGGCTGATGCTCGCGCTCGTCCGATCTCGGATAGCCCCCAGTGCGGCACGGGAACGTTGGCATCGATCTGAACCTGGGGATGGGTGATGTAGTATACGATCGGCATGAGTGAGATCCCCTGCCGATAGCTTGAGCTCAATAGCTTTGGGTCGAGCGCCGTGCCCGTGGCGCCGGCTGCTTCTCGGATGCCGCCGGCTTCAGCGCCACTTTCGGCGCCGCAGGTTTGGCTGAGCCCCTCTTGAACGGCGCCATACCTTCCCTTGCGAGTTCGTCGGCGCGTTCGTTCTCGGTGTGGCCGGCATGGCCCTTGACCCAGTTCCAGGTCACCTTGTGGCGCCGATTGGCCTCATCCAGCGCCTGCCACAGTTCACCGTTCTTGACCGGCTTCCTGTCAGCGGTCTTCCAGCCGTTTTTCTTCCAGCCGTG
This sequence comes from Mesorhizobium sp. P160187, assembly GCF_057766425.1. Taxonomy (NCBI): domain Bacteria; kingdom Pseudomonadati; phylum Pseudomonadota; class Alphaproteobacteria; order Hyphomicrobiales; family Phyllobacteriaceae; genus Mesorhizobium; species Mesorhizobium sp. P160187. Next base: position 555,021 of record NZ_JBYMDX010000005.1, on the reverse strand, counting down.
GATCCATTTGGAGATACCGTCCATGACATATTTGCTGTCGGTGTGAAGCTCGACGGCGCACGGCTCCTTCAGCGCATTCAGCGCCGAGATGGCGGCCAGCAGCTCCATACGGTTATTGGTCGTCTCGGCCTCGCCGCCCGACAATTCCCTGGTCTTGCCGTTGAAGCGCAGGATGGCGCCCCAGCCGCCGGGACCGGGATTGCCCGAGCAGGCACCGTCGGTGAAGATTTCAACCTGCTTGGTCATGTCAGTCCGTATTCCGAAGGCGACTTGATCGCGCGGTGGAAGCGCATGCGGCGGATATATTCGGTCGGATCGCGCTTCATGACCAGCCCGCCGTCGGGAACGGTCAGCCAGTCATAGAGCCGGGTCAGCATAAAGCGCAGCGCCGAGCCGCGCGAAAGCATCGGCAGCGCTGCTTTCTCGCCCTCGCTCAAAGGCCGCACGCTCCGATAGCCGGCCAGCAGCGCCGTGCCTTTGGTCAGGTTGAAGGAGAAATCCTTCTCGAAACACCAGGCGTTGAGACAGGTGGCGACGTCATAGGCGTAGAGGTCGTGGCAGGCGAAATAGAAGTCGATGAGGCCGGACAGTTTCTCGCCGAGGAAGAAGACATTGTCGGGAAACAGATCGGCATGGATGATGCCGGCAGGAAGGCCCTGCGGCCAATGGCGTTCGAAATCCGCGAAATCGGCGTCGACCTCGGCCGCCAGTCCCGGCTCGACCTCGTCGGCTCGGTCGCGCGAGGCATTCCAGAGTTTGCGCCAGCCCTCGATGGCCAGTGCGTTGTTACGCGTCATCGCAAAATCCTGCCCGGCCAAATGCAGTGCGGCGAGGGACTTGCCGACCTCCGCGCAATGCGCCGCTGTCGGCCGCCGCAGCGACAGGCCTTCGAGGAAGGTGATGATGACCGCGGGACGGCCGGCCAGCGTGCCGATGACGGTGCCGTCATGCGCCGTCACCGGCAGCGGACAGGAAATGCCTTTGCGGGCGAGATGGCCCATCAGGCCGAGGAAGAACGGCAGGTCGGCCTTGTCGACGCGCTTCTCGTAGAGCGTCAGTATGTAAGAGCCGCTTGAGGTGTGCAGCAGGAAATTCGAATTCTCCGTGCCTTCGGCGATCCCCTTGTAGGACAAGAGTTCGCCGACCGGATATGCCCTCAGGAACGCGCCGAGTTCGCCCTCATTGACGTCGGTGTAGACCGCCATGGGCTGTTCACGCGGCTCCGTTGACGAAGGCCATGTCGGCCCGCGTCAGTTCGACATCGCGCAGAACCCGCATGACTGGAAAATCCTCCGTTTCGGTGGCGGTGATCGCCAGGTCGATGGTCACCTCGAAGCGCTGGCGGAAGGCATCGATGATCTCGTCGACGATGATCTCCGGCGCCGACGCGCCGGCAGACAGGCCGAGCGTCGAGATGTTTGTGACGTCATTCCACGGAATTTCGGCAGCGCGCTGTACGAGAAGCGACATGGTGGCGCCGGCGCGCTCCGCCACTTCCACAAGACGGCGCGAATTGGAGGAATTGGGCGCACCGACGATCAGGTAGAGATCGGCGCCGGCGGCGGTTTCCTTGACCGCTTCCTGGCGGTTGGTGGTGGCGTAGCAGATCGATTCGGCGGCCGGTGCATGCAGCTGCGGGAAGCGCTCCTGCAGCACCCGCAATATGCCGGCAGTGTCTTCGACCGACAACGTTGTCTGGCTGACGAAGCCGAGGGCTTCCGGGTCGGCGGGGACAAAGGTCGCAGCGTCGGCTTCGGTCTCGATCAGCGTGACGGCGCCTTCCGTCAACTGGCCCATGGTGCCGATCACTTCGGGATGGCCAGCATGGCCGATCAAAAGCACATGGCGGCCGAGCCGCTGATGGCGCATCGCCTGCTTGTGCACCTTGGAGACCAGCGGGCAGGTGGCGTCGAGATAGAAGAGCTCGCGTGCCTTGGCGTCGGCCGGCACCGATTTCGGCACGCCGTGGGCCGAGAAGACAACCGGCGACTTGCGGTGCTCGGCCGGGATTTCCGAGAGTTCCTCGATGAAAACCGCGCCAAGGCTTTGCAGGCCCTCGACGACATAGCGGTTGTGCACGATCTCGTGGCGGACATAGACCGGCGCGCCGTATTTCTTCAACGCCAGCACGACGATCTGGATCGCGCGGTCGACACCGGCGCAAAAGCCGCGCGGCTGGCAGAGCCGGATCGTCAGCGGTGGTTTTGTGGCGGTCTGCAGCATGATTCCAGATCGGTTGATCGTATCGTGACGCGAAATGAGGTGTGCACCCCTGCCCTGTCAAGGGCAGTTGGATCAGGTTGAATGGTCAACCTGATCTAACTCTTTGTTGGAGCATGATCTTGTCGGAAAACCGGGTCCCACTTTTCGGGATCATGCTCTGGATCATTCAGTCTTTGCCGGACGGCGCAGCCTGATGATCAGAACCGCGGCAAGAGCCGCCGCCAGGCCATACCAGGTGAAGGCATATTGCAGATGAGAATTCGGCAGGTCGATGATGGTGACGCCGCCGACCGGCAGCCCGCCCGGGTTCGGCGTCTTGTCGGCGTCGATGAAGATCGGCACCAGCACGGCGCCGGCCGGGAGGCCGGCACTCGCCGCCATCACGTCACGATCCTTCCAGTAGAAGATGTTCTTGGCCGCGTCATTGTCGGGCAGCATCATCGACGGCTTGGCCGGCAGCGGGTTGCGCGCCAGGCCGGAGACCGTGACCTTGCCGGTCACCTGCCCTTGCGGGCGCTTGGCGGCATCCTTGAGATCATAGGGAACGAAGCCGCGGTTGATCAGGATATAGCGGCCATCGTCGAGGGCCAGCGGGGTATAGACGTTGAAGCCGGCGTCGCCGTCCCAGGTGGCGTAGAAATGCCGCTCGCCGGAGTGCAGGAACGTCCCGCTGACAGTGACCGGCGTGTAGTCGACATCACCGGTGGCGGCGAATTCCTTCTCGACGTCTGCCAGCGGCCGCGGCGCTGAATGGGTGCGCTGGTCGATGGTCTGCAGAAGGGCTTCCTTCCAGTACAGGCGCTGCACCTGCCATGTGCCAAGCCCGAGCAGGATGACGAACACCACCAGGCCGAGGCCGAGCAGCAATGCCGTCTTCGGCCGCGAGCGGTCGGCGGGCTTGGTCAGCGCCTCGTTCATTGCCCCTGGTCCAGGCGGCCTTCGGCCGCCTTGTTGGCGTATTGAAGCGTCAGCAGCACACCCTTGATCAGCCTCAGCGCCGTCAGGCACAGCGCCACGGCCAGCGGTATCCAGATGATGAAATGCAGCCACAGCGGCGGGCTCAGCGTCACCTCCACCCACAGCGCCAGCCCGACGACGATGAAGCCGATGATCAGGATGACGAACACCGCCGGGCCGTCGCCGGCATCGGCGTAGGAATAGTCGAGGCCGCAATTGTTGCAGCGCTTGCCGACGGTGAGGAAGCCGGAAAACAGCCGTCCTTCGCCGCAGCGCGGGCAGCGTCCGTGCAGGCCGGCCGAGATCGGCTCGATGGGTGGCCAGATCGCCCTATCTTCACTCATGGATAGTCATGCTTTACGGCTCGATTTCGATCAGCGTTCCATCCGGCACCTAGTCCAGATTTGGTCCATGTCGCAGTCGGTAACCCCAATGCAGCCATCGGTCCAGTCGACCAATTGAAGCAGCCAGCCCGACCAGCCGAATCCGTTGGCCATTGATCGGCGCCGAAAAGACGAAAGGCGACCGCGTTGCCGCGACCGCCCTTCTGATTTGTCGGTTCGGTGAAAGCCGTCAGTGGCCTTCGATCACCGCCCCGACCGATCCCCAGACGTAGATCGATGCGAACAGGAACAGCCAGACCACGTCGACGAAGTGCCAGTACCAGGCAGCCGCCTCGAAGCCGAAATGCTGCTTGGGCGTGAAGTCGCCTTTCCAGGCGCGGATCAGGCAGACCAGGAGGAAGATGGTGCCGATGATGACGTGGAAGCCATGGAAGCCGGTCGCCATGAAGAAGGTGGCGCCGTAGATGGAATCCTTGAAGCCGAACGGAGCGTGCATGTACTCGTAGGCCTGCACCATGGTGAACAGCATGCCGAGGCCGACGGTCAGCACCAGGCCGTTGATCAGGCCCTTGCGGTCGCCATGGATGAGCGAATGGTGCGCCCATGTCACCGTGGTGCCCGACAGAAGCAGGATGATGGTGTTGTAGAGCGGCAGATGGAAGGGATCGAGGACTTCGAGACCCTTCGGCGGCCAGACGCCGCCAGTGAAAGCGGTGCGGGCGTAATTCTGCACTTCGCTCGGAAACAGGCTGGCATCGAAATAGGCCCAGAACCAGGCAACGAAGAACATCACTTCCGAAGCGATGAACATGATCATGCCGTAGCGCAGATGCAGCGACACGACGCGCGTGTGGTGGCCCTCATGCGCTTCCTTGATGGTGTCCGACCACCAGGCAAACATCGTGTAGAGGACGATGACCAGGCCGATGAAGAACAGCCATGGATTGGCGATGTTGTGGCCGAAAATCGGAAAATCGCCGTTCTTGAGATACTGCATCAGGGCGACGCCGCCGACTGCAGTCACCAGCGCGCCGATCGACCCCAGGAAGGGCCACGGGCTCGGGTTGACGAGATGGTAGTCGTGTTGTGGTTTTGCGTGCGCGTCTGCCATATCAACCCCCGAGATTTGCTTCGGTATCTGAAACTTTGCTGCTGCTGTTCGGCGTCGATGACGCCACCGGCTTGTTCTTTTGGACCGGGAACATGGTGTAGGACAGGGTGATCGTCTTCAAGTCCTTCAGTTCCGGCACGTTGACGATACCGGGATCCACATAGAACACGACCGGCATGTCCAGCGTCTCGCCGGGCTTCAGCGTCGTGTCGGTGAAGCAGAAACACTCGACCTTGTTGAAGTAGGGGCCCGCCAGTTCCGGCTGCACGTTGAAGGTGGCGCGGCCGGTAACGGCGCGGTCGAACTTATTGGTGGCGCTGTAATGCGCCTGCGTGGTCTCGCCGATCTTGATGGTGACCGAACGGGCGACCGGCTGAAACTGCCACGGAATGCCGTTGGTGTTGGCGTCGAAGCGCACGGTGATGTCACGGTCGAGGATGCGGCCGGCATATTGCTTTTCGGCGCGCTGCGTGGTGCCGCCATAGCCGGTGGCCTGGCAGAACATCTTGTAGAGCGGCACCGCGGCGTAGGCCATGCCGATCATGCCGCCGAAGAAGGCGACGCAGACGGCGGCGACGACGCGGTTGGTGTTCTTCTTCCTGGGATCGGTCACGGTCTGGCGGGTCATCATCGGCCTCATCCGGTATGGCCGAATTTCACGATGGTCGCGACGTAGAAGATGACGACCAGAATCGCCAGCGCGACGCCGATCGCCGCCGAACGGTTGCGCCGCGCCTTCTTCTGGCTTTCGGTCAGCGTGACCAGTTCAAGCTTCTTGTCGATCATGGTCATGCTCCACCGATGGCCAAAGCGCGACCGACGACACAGTCGGCAAGATAGATGGCGAAGATGGCGAAGAGGTAGAGCAGCGAATAGGCGAACAGAGCCTTGGCCGGCTTCATGACGCGGTCGCTATCGGTCATGCACAGCACTTTCCAGGCATACCAGACGAAGCCGGCGCCGAGAGCCACTGATGCGACGCCATAGAAGGCGGTAGTGAAACCGAGCACCCAGGGCAGCACACCGATCGGCGCCAGGATCAGGGCGTAGGCAAAGATCTGGCGGCGGGTCGAGGCCTGGCCGGCAACGTTCGGCATCATCGGGATGCCGGCCTTGGCGTAGTCGTCGGACTTGAACAGCGCCAGCGCCCAGAAGTGCGGCGGCGTCCACAGGAAGATGATCAGGAACAGGACGAGGCTTTCCAGGCTCACCGTTCCGGTCACCGCGGCCCAGCCGATGACCGGCGGGATGGCGCCGGCGGCACCGCCGATGACGATGTTCTGCGGCGTCGAGCGCTTCAGCCACATCGTGTAGACGACGGCGTAGAAGAAGATGGTGAAGGCAAGCAGCGCCGCCGACAGCCAGTTGACCAGTACGCCCAGCGTCATCACCGATAGCACCGAAAGCACAAGGCCGAAGCTCAGGGCTTCGCCGGGCAGGATGCGGCCGGAGGGTACCGGGCGGCAGGCGGTCCGGCTCATTACTGCGTCGATGTCGGCGTCGTACCACATGTTGAGCGCACCAGAGGCGCCGGCGCCGATGGCGATGGCCAGGATGGCGATCACCGCCAGCAGCGGGTTGATGGTCACGGGCGCAGCGACCATGCCGACAAAGGCCGTGAACACCACCAGCGACATGACGCGCGGCTTCAGCAGGGCGAAGAAATCGCCCGACGTGGCTTCCGACATGCGAAAGCCCGCTTCGTCAATCATTGGGTCGTCGACAAGGGCCATGCGTACATAAGTCCAATCATTCCGTTGGCCGAAACCGCCGGCGGGCCGGCGGTTTCGTATTCGGGCTGCCTTACTTGATCTTCGGCAGCTGTTCCCACTGGTGGAAGGGCGGCGGCGAAGGCAGCTGCCATTCGAGCGTCGTTGCACCCTCGCCCCACGGATTGGCGCCGGCGACGCGCTTCTTCTGGAAGGCCTCGAACACGCCATAGAGGAAGATCACCACGCCGACGGCCGATATATAGGAGCCGTAGGACGACACCATGTTCCAGCCGGCGAACGCGTCGGGATAGTCGATGGTGCGGCGCGGCATGCCGGCCAGGCCGAGGAAATGCTGCGGGAAGAAGATCAAATTGACGCCGACGAAGGTGACCCAGAAGTGGGTGTTGGCGATCACCGGCGAGTACATGTAGCCGGTCATCTTGGGGAACCAGTAGTACCAGCCGGCGAAGATGGCGAAGACCGCACCCAGCGACAGCACATAGTGGAAGTGGGCAATGACGAAATAGGTGTCATGCAGCGAGCGGTCGAGGCCGGCGTTGGCGAGCTGGACGCCGGTGACGCCGCCGACCGTGAACAGGAAGATGAAGCCCAGCGCCCACAGCATCGGCGTCTTGAACGAGATCGAGCCGCCCCACATCGTCGCGATCCAGGAGAAGATCTTCACGCCTGTCGGCACGGCGATGACCATGGTGGCAAAGACGAAGTAGCGCTGCGTGTCGAGCGACAGGCCGGTCGTGTACATGTGGTGCGCCCAGACGATGAAGCCGACGGCGCCGATCGCGACCATGGCGTAGGCCATGCCGAGATAGCCGAACACCGGCTTCTTCGAGAAGGTCGAGACGATGTGGCTGATGATGCCGAAGCCCGGCAGGATCAGGATGTACACTTCGGGGTGACCGAAGAACCAGAACAGATGCTGGAACAGGATCGGATCGCCGCCGCCATCCGGGGCGAAGAAGGTGGTGCCGAAATTGCGGTCGGTAAGCAGCATGGTGATGCCACCGGCCAGAACCGGAAGCGACAAGAGCAGCAGGAAGGCGGTGATCAGAACCGACCAGGCAAATAGCGGCATCTTGTGCAGCGTCATGCCCGGCGCGCGCATGTTGAAAATGGTGGTGATGAAGTTGATGGCGCCGAGGATCGAGGACGCGCCGGCAATGTGGATCGACAGGATCGCCAGATCCATGGCCGGCCCGGGCTGGCCGGAGGTCGACAGCGGCGGATAGAGAGTCCAGCCGCCGCCAACGCCATAGGCGCCGGGCGCGCTCGGCATGAAAGCCGAAGCGATGAGCAGCAGGAAGGCCGGCGGCAGCAGCCAGAACGAGATGTTGTTCATGCGCGGGAAGGCCATGTCAGGCGCGCCGATCATGATCGGCACCATCCAGTTGGCGAAGCCGCCGATCAGCGCCGGCATGACCATGAAGAAGATCATGATCAGCGCGTGCGCGGTGCCGAAGGCGTTGTACATGCTCTTGCCGCCGTCGATGGCGGCATCGCCGTTCATGCCATAGACCATCTGCGCCAGACCGGTGAAGATCTGGATGCCCGGCTCCTGCAGCTCCATGCGGATGACGACCGAAAGCGCGCCGCCGACGATGCCCGCGAAAATCGCGAAGATCAGGTAGAGCGTGCCGATGTCCTTGTGGTTGGTGGAGTACACCCACCGGACCCAGCCATGATAGGGCTTGTGGTCGTGGTCGTCGTGAGCTGCAGCTTCTGCCATGGTCGGCTCCGTTCCCTAATTCTTGCTAACCCGCGGCATCAATTGCCGGCGGCCGCTACCTTGTTGGTACCGTCGACCTCGGCCATCAGCGCCTTGTTGGCGCCGGGGAGGTCGGTCTTGGCTGCTGCCAGCCAGGTCTTGTACTGCGCATCGGACACGACGCGGACGGCGATCGGCATGAAGGCATGGTCCTTGCCGCAGAGCTGCGAGCACTGGCCGTAATAGATGCCTTCCTTTTCCGCCTTGAACCACGTCTCGTTGGTGCGGCCGGGAACCGCGTCCATCTTGATGCCGAAGGCCGGAACGGCAAAGGAATGGATCACGTCGGCTGCGGTAACCAGGACGCGCGTCATGGTGTTGACCGGCACGACCAGCTCGTTGTCGACCGCCAGCAGGCGCGGATAGACCTTGCGGTCTTCCTTGCCGATCGCGGCGCGGTCGGCATCCTGCAGGATGGCCGAGTTGAAGGAGAGCGTGTTCTCGGTCTGGTACTCATAGTCCCAGTTCCACTGATTGCCCGTCACCTTGACGGTCAGCTTGGCCTCTTCCGGCGGCGTGTACTGCGCCGTCAGCAGCTGGAACGAGGGAATGGCGATGAACAGCAGGACGACGACCGGCCCGACTGTCCAGATGATCTCGATCAGCGTGTTGTGGCTGGTCTTGGACGGAACCGGGTTTTTGCTGGCGCGGAACCTGAAGATGCACCAGGCGAGAAGCGCCAGAACCAAAGCGGTGATCGGGACGACGAACCACATCGTGTAATTCCCGAACCACTCGATCTGCCGCATCATGTCTGTCGCCGGCGGCTGAAAAGTCATCTCCCACGGCTGCGGCTGGGCCGCATGGGCGGAGGCACCGGCGAAAAATGCGGCGGCGGCGGCTGCCGTTGCCATCAATTTGGCGCTTGCTGGGAATTTTCTCATCGCCCTCTTCATCTCCCGGTTCCTCGCGATCGCGACGCAAGAATATCGAACAATGCCGGGATGGGAATCCCGGACAGTCCCAAGGGTGGTTCAAACCATACTCTATTTCCCTCCGCAAGAAAGGAGCGGGCGAAACCGTGCGGCATTTTTGCGCGCAAGTGCTGCCGCGCTGTTTCGACGGCCTCGTGCCCGCGCGGGTCGTCGACAGACAGGCTATGCGGGCTTGTGTCCGGAATGCGCCTGACGGTCGCAATTCGGGCGAATTTGCTAGGGAAAAGCGCATTATTGCGCCTGCCGGGGCTGACCGGCGGTCGCCCTATCCTTTACTTGGCCTTGGCGCGGCTTAAAGTGCCGTGATTCGCAATGGAGCCGTCATGACCTCTTGGCTTTCGAGAAACGCCTGGCATTCGAAGAGCGCCTGGCATTCGAAAAGCGCTTGGCTTTCGAGAAGCGGGGCGAAGGTCGTTTTTCTCGCCGCCCTGATCGGTATCGGCTCGTCCGCAACCGGCGTCGCCAATGCAGCGCAGCCCAGCGGCACGGTCAAGTCGACGCATGGCGCGTGGTCGATCATCTGCGACACGCCGGCCGGCGCCACCTCGGAACAATGCGTGATGATGCAGAACGTCGTTGCCGAGGATCGCCCGGAAATGGGACTGTCCGTCGTCGTCCTGCGCACCGCCGACAACAAGGCCGAGATCCTGCGCGTGCTGGCCCCGCTCGGCGTTTTGCTGCCCAATGGCCTGGGCCTCAATGTCGACGGCAAGGATATCGGCCGCGCCTATTTCGTGCGCTGCTTCCAGGATGGCTGCTATGCCGAGGTCATTCTCGAAAAGCCGCTGCTCGATACGCTGAAGACCGGGACGTCGGCCACCTTCATCGTCTTCCAGACGCCGGAAGAAGGCATCGGCATCCCTGTCGACCTCAAGGGCTTCGCCGACGGTTTTGCCGCCCTGCCCTGAGCTTGAACCCTTCACGGCCGACCAGGCCAATGAATGGAACAAGAAATACCGCTGGGTGAAGGCCTTTTCGGGTGACGGGTCGAACTTCAAGATGGATGTCATGTTCAGGGGCGGGGTTACCCGCTCCTACCTCGAAGAGCAGTTCTCGAACTGGGATTCCATGACCAGCGACATCAAAGCGTTCGTGGACGAGAAGTAGGGCCCTAAAGCGCGTCGCGCTGAAACGGATTCGTACGACGCGCTTTAGGTCTTTTTGATGCATGTCGTTGTCCCAGAACCGCGGCACACTTCTGGGCGACATGCATTAGCGCTCGACTGTCCGGCTGCGGATCGTCATTGCGGATTGTGCAGGCGCGTCTTCGCGCCTACATCGTGGCAACACCATTCCTCTTGTGAGCGGACCTGCCATGAACAGCCTGACCGGCCAATTCGACATTTCAGACGATCGCATCAAGCGGATCGTCGCCGACACACTGAACGGCGCCGATGATGGCGAACTGTTCCTCGAATACAGCGAGAGCGAAGCGCTGATGTTCGACAATGGCAGGCTGAAGACCGCCAATTTCAACACCGACCAGGGTTTTGGCCTGCGCGCCGTGGCCGGCGAGGCCAGCGGCTACGCCCATTCCAGCGATCTTTCCGAGGCGTCGCTGCTGCGCGCCGCAGACGCGGTCTCGACCGTCAAGGGCGGCTATTCCGGCACGCTTGCCGCGGCGCCCGCGCGCACCAACCGCCATCTCTATGGCGAGGAGAACCCGATCCCCTCGCCTTCCTTCGAGGTCAAGGCCAAGCTGTTGCAGGAAATCGACGCATGGCTGCGCGCCGAGGACCCGCGCGTGCGCCAGGTGACGGCCTCGCTCGCGGCGTCCTGGCAGCATGTCGAGATCGTGCGCGCCGACGGCCAGATGGTGCGCGACATCCGCCCGTTGGTCCGCATCAACGTTTCCGTCGTCGTCGGCGACGGCGACCGCCAGGAAAGCGGCTCCTATGGCATGGGCGGGCGCAAGGCATTCGGCGAGTTCCTGGTCGAGGACGCCTGGAAGCATGCTGCCAGGGAGGCGCTCAGGCAGGCGCTGGTCAATCTCGAAGCCATTCCCGCGCCGGCCGGAACGTTCGACATCGTTTTGTCCAGCGGCTGGCCGGGCGTGATGCTGCACGAAGCCGTCGGCCACGGGCTGGAGGGCGACTTCAACCGCAAGAAGACCTCCGCCTTTGCCGGCCTGCTCGGCCAGCAGGTCGCCGCCAAGGGCGTTACCGTGGTCGATGACGGCACCATGCCGGAGCGGCGAGGTTCGCTGACTGTCGACGATGAAGGCACGCCTTCGGCCCGCAATGTGCTGATCGAGGACGGCAAGCTTGTCGGCTACATGCAGGACCGCCAGAACGCCCGGCTGATGGGCATGAAAGCCACCGGAAACGGTCGGCGCGAAGGCTATGCGCACCAGCCGATGCCGCGCATGACCAACACCTATATGACGGCAGGCGACATGGAGCCGGACGAGATCATCGCCTCGGTCAAGAACGGCATCTATGCCGTATCCTTCGGCGGCGGCCAGGTCGACATCACCTCGGGCAAGTTCGTGTTCGGCTGCACCGAGGCCTACATGATCGAAAATGGCAAGGTGACGCAGCCGATCAAGGGCGCCATGCTGATCGGCAACGGACCGGACGCCATGCACCGTGTGTCGATGATCGGCAACGACATGAAGCTCGACACCGGCATCGGCATGTGCGGCAAGGCCGGACAAGGCGTGCCGGTCGGCGTCGGCCAGCCGCATCTCAGGATGAACCAGATGACGGTCGGCGGCACCAGGGTTTGAGGATACGAATCCGGTCGGCTTGAATACCTTCCGCGATAGGGCTATCTTACGTTCGTCTTACGCAAAGGTCCTTCGCGATGGCTGCGACCGAAAAACTTATAACGACCGTCTCGACCAAGGGACAGGTAATCCTGCCCAGCGCTATCCGCAAACGGAGGGACTGGGGCGCGGGCACGCGCCTGCAGGTCGAAGACACACCGGACGGTGTACTTTTGAGACCGGCGCCTGCCTTTGCCCCGACACGACCAGAAGATGTCTTTGGTGTCCTGCCGCACAGTGGCAGACCGAAGACCTTGGAGGAGATGGACGCGGCCGTCCTTGCTGAAGCACGGCGGCGCCATGCTCGCGATTGATACCAACGTTGTCGTCAGGTATCTGACGAACGACGATCCCGAGCAGTCCCCGCGAGCCCGGCGGCTGATCGACGGTCAGCCCGTTTTCGTCGCCGTCACGGTGATCCTGGAGGCTGAGTGGGTGCTGCGCAGCGGCTATGGTTATGATCAGGCCTCGATCGTCAATGCACTGCGGGTGTTCGGCGGGCTTCCCACTGTCGAGATAGAGGATGCTGCGATGGTCTCTTCCGCGGTCGATCTAGCCGAGACGGGAATGGATTTCGCCGATGCGCTCCATCTGGGCAAGTCCTCGCACTGCTCAGCATTTGTGTCCTTCGACCGTAAGTTCATCAAGGCCGCAGCGGCCGGGTACGAAAGCGTTCGCGAAGGCTAGTTTGCCAGCCGGCTACGTCTTGCGGGGGGCGGCAAACTCAAGCACGGCCTTGTGAAAATCGGCGGATTAACGTCGCCGTTTCGGCTTCTCCAGCAGCGCCACGGCCTCGACATGCGGCGACCACAGGAACTGGTCGATGGGCGTGACGCTCTTCAAGATGTAGCCGCCGTCAATCAGGATGCGCAGGTCTCGTGCCAGCGTCACCGGATTGCAGGAGACGGCGGCGACGAACGGCACATCCGAGCGGGCGATCTGCTTCGACTGGTCCTCGGCGCCGGCGCGCGGCGGGTCGAAGACGACGCCATCGAAAGCATTCAGCTCCTTGAACGTCAGCGGCCGCCGGAACAGGTCGCGGCGTTCGCCGGTTACCCGCTTCAGGCCGGTGGCGAAGCGCGATCCGCGGTCGAGCGCCGAAAGGGCTGCCGCGTCGCCTTCGACCGCGTGGACTTCGGATTTGGCCGCCAGCCGAAGCGCAAAGCTGCCGCAGCCGGCGAAAAGATCCGCGACTTTCCTGGCACGCTTCAGATGTCCGCCAACGAGATCGGCCATCGTCTGTTCGGCGGCTTGCGTTGCCTGCAGGAAGGCGCCAGGCGGTATAGCGACAGCGACTGTGCCGAACATGACCACCGGCTTTTTCGGCTCGATGACAATCTCGTCGTCGATCGAAAGCCGGGCAAAGCCATTGGCCATGATGAAGTTGGAGGCGACCCGGCGCTGGTTCTCGCCCAGCTTGCCCGACTCATAGACAGCGACGTCAAGCCCCGAGCCCGTCACAGTGACCGCCATCCGGAACGATTTGGTGGTGGCGCAAACCAGGTCGGCGACCGACCTCAAACGATCGAGCGCGGCAACGATCTCCGGCAGCGAGATCGGACATTCCTCGATGGGGATGATTTCCGGCGACAGATGGCGATGGAAGCCAAGCAGCATGCCTGTGTTGGCGCGCCTGGCGGCAAGCACGACGCGGCGGCGTGTGTGTGGCGCACACGGCACCAGGGCGCCGATGTCGCCGGCAATGCCTTTCAAGGCGTGCACGACCTTGTCGCGTTTCCATTGCTGGTAAGCGTCGGCTTGCAGATGCTGGACGGCGCAGCCGCCACATTCGGTGAAATGCCGGCAGGCCGGATCGATACGCAGCGGCGACGTCTCCAATACCGCCATCAGCATGGCGCGATCCCTCTCGCGCGCGGCGGTGACGGTCTCGCCGGGCAGGGTGAAGGGAATGAACAGCTCGCCGGTTTCCGTCTCGGCGACGCCGTCGCCCTGCGAACCCAGTCTCTTGATGGTGAAGCCCGTGCTCATCGGTCCTTGGTCCCGGCATCCTTGATCCCGGCATCCTTGATCCCGGCAAGCAGGAATTCGCGGTTGCCGTCGCCGCCTTCGATCGGCGACATGTGCAGACCCAATGTACGCCAGCCAGGGACGCCTTCGAGCCATTCCTGCAGCAAGCCGGCCACACGGGCGGCGTCATAAGGGTCTTTCAACAGACCGCCCTTGCCGATCGCCTCGCGGCCGGCCTCGAATTGCGGCTTGACCAGAAACACCGCACGAGCGCCGTCCCGTGCCAATGCCAACGCCGGTGGCATCGCCAGTTTCAACGAGATGAAGCTGACGTCGGAGACGATGAAATCCGGGATGCGGCCGCCGAGATCGGCAGCCGTGAGCTCGCGAGCGTTGAGGCCCTCGATAACCGTCACGCGCGGGTCGCCCGCAATGTCGGGATGCATCTGGCCGTGGCCGACATCGATGGCCGTGACATGGGCCGCGCCGCGTTCGAGCAGCACCTGGGTGAAGCCGCCCGTCGAGGCGCCGATATCGAGGGCTTCACTGCCCGCGGGATCGAGACCGAAATGGTCGAGCCCGGCAATCAGCTTCAGCGCCGCGCGTGAGACATAACCCTGCGCCGGGTCGTCGATGACGATGAGACAGTGCGGCAGAACCGTCTGGCCGGGCTTGCGGGCGACCACGCCGTCGACGGTCACGGTGCCGCGCTCGACCGCGTCGCGTGCGCGCGAGCGGCTCGCAAACAGGCCGCGCTGGACGAGCAATTCGTCGAGCCGCTGGCGTGTGCTGGCTGGCAGAGGGGAGTTCATCGGCCTTCATGGCGAAAGCCGGCCGCGAAGGCAAGGACATTGGCATGGGAGGACGTCGAGACCCGGGCCGCAAGCCAGTCCGCCCGGTTGAATATCGCAGCCAGTCCGGCAAGATGTAGAGGCTCAGGCAATGCGGAGGAAGACGAATGCTGACGGGAACCTGCCATTGCGGCGCCGCCCACTGGACCCTGGAAGGCGATCCCGGCCCGATCACGGCCTGCAATTGCACGCTTTGCCGCCGCTATGGCACGCTCTGGGCCTATGACTTTGTCGACGAGCGTATCCGGCTTGCGGGGCCTGTGCAGTCCTACACCCGCGCCGGCAAGGAGACGCCGTCGCTGGAAATCCTGTTCTGCCCAACATGTGCCTGTGTGCTTGCCTGGCGCGGTTTGCGCCGCAGCGACAGCGGCCGCACGCGTATCGCCGTCAATGTCAGGCTGGCACCGCCGGAGGCGGTCGCCGACCTGCCGATCGACCATTTCGACGGGCTGGACACTTATGACGACCTGCCGCGCGATGGGCGCTGCGTGCGCGATATGTGGTTTTAGAAGATCGTCCGTGAGACCTGCCGTTCAACGGCCGGCATCAGGCCGTCGCTTCCGTCATCTGAAGCCTGCTTGCGCGGGCGCTCGACAGCAACGACTGGTGCGTCCGGCAGGACGACAAGCTGCGGCACCTGCTTGTAGGAAAAAGCGCCCCTGATATCGCCCATCTTGCGGGCGACGATGCCTGCCACCGCCTGTTCGAGCTTGCGGTCATAGCGCGTCTCGGCCATGGCCGGCGCGGCGATGACGGCCAAAAGGGCCGCGCCGCACAGAAGCGTTCGCATTGTTTTTAACTCCCTGCCTGGCTCTCGTTCTAGCAGGGGGGCGTTGAAAAACGGCCAAAAGACACGGTAAGCAAAACGCCAAAAGGAAGCCTTAACATAGGGTTGCAGCCGGCAACGGCTTCAGCTGCGTGAGGTTTTGATTCAGGCGCGTTGCGCGCGCGCGGAATGGCCGAGCGCGACGAACACGGTGCGCACGATGCCGGCCGCGTCGAGCCCGGCATCGGCATACATTTTTTCCGGCTTGGCGTGGTCGGTGAACTCGTCTGGCAGCACCAGCGGCCGAACTTTCAGACCGCTTTCCAGCAAGCCTTCATGGGCGAGGAACTGCAGCACGTGGCTGGCGAAACCGCCGACAGCGCCCTCTTCCACCGTCACCAGCACTTCGTGCGAGCGGGCGAGACGGCGGATCAAATCCTCGTCGAGCGGCTTGGCGAAACGGGCATCCGCAACCGTTGTCGACAATCCGGCCGCGCCGAGTTCCTCGGCCGCCAGCAGGCAATCCTGCAGCCGCGTGCCAAAGGACAGAAGCGCCACCTTGGTGCCTTCCCTGACGATGCGGCCCTTGCCGATTTCGAGCACCGAGCCGCGCTCCGGCATGTCGACGCCGACGCCATTGCCGCGCGGATAGCGGAAGGCGATCGGGCCTTCGTCATAATAGGCGGCGGTGCGCACCATGTGGCGAAGCTCCGCCTCGTCGGCGGCCGCCATCACCACGAAGCCCGGCAGCGTCGCCAGGAAGGTGGTGTCGAAGGCGCCGCAATGAGTGGCGCCGTCGGCGCCGACGAAACCGGCGCGGTCGATCGGGAAACGCACCGGCAGTTTCTGGATCGCCACGTCGTGGACGACCTGATCGTAGGCGCGCTGCAGGAAGGTCGAATAGATGGCGGCGAAGGGCTTGTAGCCCTCGCTGGCGAGGCCGGCGGCGAAGGTCACGGCATGTTGCTCGGCAATGCCGACATCGAAGGTCCGGGTCGGAAACGCCTCGCCGAACAAATCGAGGCCGGTGCCGTTCGGCATGGCCGCGGTGACGGCGACGATACGGTCGTCCAGGCGGGCTTCCTGGACCAGGCTCTCGGCGAACACCTTGGTGTAGGCCGGCGCATTGGCCGGGGCCTTGGTCTGCGCGCCGGTGATGACGTCGAACTTGTTGACGCCGTGATATTTGTCGGCCGCGGCCTCAGCCGGCGCGTAGCCCTTGCCCTTCTGCGTCACGACATGGATCAGCACCGGGCCGTCGGCATGGTCGCGGACGTTCTTCAGCACCGGGATCAGATGCTCGAGATTGTGGCCGTCGATCGGGCCGATATGGTAGAAGCCAAGCTCCTCGAACAGCGTGCCGCCGGTGACGTAGCCGCGCGCATGCTCGACCGCCCGCTTGATGGCGCGGTCGGCGCGCTTGCCGAGATAGGAGGTCAGCTTCTTGCCGAAATCGCGCAGGCCAAGATAGGTCTTGCCCGACGCGAGCCGCGCCAGATAGGCGCTCATGGCGCCGGTCGGCGGCGCGATAGACATGTCGTTGTCGTTGAGGATGACGATCAGCCGGGCATCAAGCGCGCCGGCATTGTTCATGGCTTCATAGGCCATGCCGGCGGACATGGCGCCGTCGCCGATGACGGCAATGACATTGTTGTGGCCGCCCGAGAGGTCGCGCGCCATGGCCATGCCGAGGCCGGCGGAAATGGAGGTCGAAGAGTGCGCGGCGCCGAACGGGTCGTATTCGCTCTCGGCGCGACGGGTGAAGCCGGACAGGCCGCCTTCTTGCCTGAGCGTTCGGATGCGGTCGCGGCGGCCGGTCAGGATCTTGTGTGGATAGGCCTGGTGGCCGACATCCCAGATCACGCGGTCTTCCGGCGTGTTGAAGACATAGTGCAGCGCCACCGTCAGTTCGACGACACCGAGGCCGGCGCCGAGATGCCCGCCCGTATGCGAGACGGCATCGATCAGCTCGGCGCGCAGCTCCGAGGCCAGCTGCGGCAGCTCGCTTTCGTCAAGCTTCTTCAGGTCGGCTGGAATGCGGACCTTGTCGAGAAGCGGCGTATGCAGCGTTGCGTTCACTGTTAAAGGGCCTGCTCAGCTATAATGCGCGTCGATCATGGCGAAATATGCCTGCGTCGCCGGAATGTAAATGCGTGTCAGTGACGCGGGTGATGCTGACGTTAATTGTCCGGTAACGGAATGAACTCTTCCTCATCTCCAGGAACGATATCGAAGCGGCCCGTCTTCCATTCCTGCTTGGCCTGTTCGATGCGTTCCTTCGACGACGAGACGAAGTTCCACCAGATGTGGCGCGGAGAGCCGAGCGAAGCGCCCCCGAAGAGCATGAAATGGGCGCCGCGCTCGGACGACACGACGATCTCGTCACCAGGCCGGAACACCAGCAGCCGTTCGGCCGGAAAACGGTCGCCCGAAACCGAGACATCGCCGTCCAGCGTGTAGATGGCGCGTTCCTCGGCGTCGGCGGGAATTTTGACGCTGGCGCCGGGCGCCAGCCTCAGATCGGCGTAGAGCGTCTCGGTGTCGGCTCTTACCGGCGAGCGCAGTCCCTGGAAATCGCCGATCACCACGCGGCCGGAAACACCTTCGGCGTCGATCTCGGGCAGAAGGAGCGCGGCCGTGTTCTCGAACACCGGCGCCACTTCCTCCTTGCCGTCGGGCAAAGCCAGCCATGTCTGCAGGCCGGAGACCGACATCGGCGCGCCGCGCAGTTCTTCGGGCGTGCGCTCGGAATGGACAATGCCGCGGCCGGCGGTCATCAAATTCACGTCGCCGGGCTGGATGACCATCTCGGTGCCGAGCGAATCGCGGTGCCTGATATTGCCGTCGAACAGATAGGTGACGGTGGAAAGCCCGATATGCGGGTGCGGGCGCACATCCATCGCCTGGCCGGCGCGCAAGATCGCCGGCCCCATGCGGTCGAAGAAGATGAAGGGACCGACCAGCCGCCGCTTTGCCGTCGGCAGAGCGCGACGAACCTGGAAGCCGCCAATGTCCTTGGCGTTTGGAATGACCATGAGCTCGATCTGGTCGCTGGCGAAGGCATCGCCAGGCTCAGGGTCCTTGCCGGGGAAGAAACTCATCTGGATGTCCTCAGGCGAAGCGGAGCGCCGATTTGGCTTTTGCCTTGGCCGCCACCTCTTCACGATTGCGCGGATGATGCGTGGTTTCCAGCGAATGCAGCAATTCATGCGCCGATTCGGCGATCGCCTCGACGGCACGGTCGAAGGCTGCCTGGTTGCGCTGCGAGGGGCGCGTCGTTCCGCTCAGTTTGCGCACGAATTGAAGGGCGGCGTCGCGGATCTCGTCATGGGTCGCCGGCGGCTCGAAATTGAACAGGGTCTTGATGTTTCTGCACATGCTTGAACTCCTATCTGCTTTATGCCCGCCCCATTCCACTACTCCGCGTCGAGCGGCTCCGTTCCCACCGGTTTGCCATCACGCGACAGCCTGATCTTCTCGACCTTGTCTTCGGCCGCCTTCAGCAGCCGGTCGCAATGGGCCTTCAGCGCCTCGCCGCGCTCATAGATCTTGATCGATTGGTCGAGCGGCACGTCGCCGCGTTCCAGATCATCGACGATCTTTTCCAGCGCGTCGAGTGCCTGCTCGAAGCTCATCGCCTTCACGTCTTCATTTGCTTCGCCAGCCATACTTTACCCCTTCATCAGCCGCCCGACATGGGCGGCGACCGAAAATGCCAGTCCCTGCAGATCGTAGCCGCCCTCAAGCAGGCTGACGAGCCGGTTGCCGCTGTGGCGCCCGGCGCGTTCCAGCAACTGGCCTGTCGCCCAGTCGAAATCGTCCTCGCTGAGGTTGATCTCGGCCAGCGGGTCGCGATGGTGAGCGTCGAAGCCTGCGGAAATGATGATCAGATCGGGCGCGAAATTGTCGAGTGCCGGAAGGACGCGCGACAGCAAGGCATCGCGAAACATGTCCGAGCCGGTCTGCGGCGCCAGCGGCGCGTTGACGATGTTGCCGGCGCCGGTTTCGTTTTTAGCCCCGGTGCCGGGATAGAGCGGCATCTGGTGCGTCGAACAATAGAGCACCGAGGGATCGTCCCAGAAAATGTCCTGCGTGCCATTGCCGTGATGCACGTCCCAGTCGACGATGGCGACACGCTCGGCGCCGTGTTTCTTCTGCGCGTAGCGGGCCGCGATCGCCGCGGTGTTGAACAGGCAAAAGCCCATGGCCGTGGTCTTTTCGGCATGATGGCCGGGCGGACGCGCGGCGACGAAGGCATTGGCAACGCTGCCCTCGAAAACATCGTCGACGGCAGCGTTGGCCGCACCGATGGCAGTGACCACCGCCTGCCAGCTTTTCGGGCTGGCGCTCGTGTCGGCGTCGATCGAGGCAATGCCGCTTTCAGGGATCGCGGCGCGGACGCGGGCGACGAAATCCTCGGGGTGGGCGTAGAGGATTGTGGCCTCGTCGCCTTGCGGCGCCGTTACCCGATCGAGTGCGGTGAAGGCCTCGTCGTCGAGCACGCGCTCGATAGCGCGCAAGCGGTCCGGCCGCTCCGGATGACCGGGGGGCGTCAGATGTTCGAGGAAGATCGGATGGGTGTAGAGCCTGGTGACCATGACCCGATATAGGCGCGCCCGGCCGCTTTGACCATGGTTTGACGCCGCACCGCCCCGACGTTCAACAGGGATTACACCCCGGGCGCCGGCTGCGTCCAGCGCGAGCCGCCGAAGGAGGCCAGCGCCTTATCCCTGAGTTCCCTGAACTTGGACGACCCCTCGGCCAGCCGCTGGTCCCATTCGGCGTTCGGCACCTGGCCTTCGATGGTCTTGAAATAGACCTGCATCAGGCAGGCTATGGCGAAGGGTTCGATGAAGGCCGCCTTGAAGGCCCAGGCAAGGAGGATGGCGAGCACGAAGGCCCAGCCGCCGAGCTGCCCCGGAATGAACCACATGATGGCGGCGGCCGGCGCCAGCATCAAAAGGAAGATGACGAAGGACACACCCCACATGATGACCGCCAGCCAGATGGCGTTCTTGACCATGGTCTTGCCGTTCTGGGCGTAGAGCACGACGCCTTGCCGGGCTGTCTCGAAGGGCGATGATGAATTGATGCGGATGTTGTAGCCGAGGATGATCTCGTCGACATAGGTCAGCGACAGGCGGATGACCGTATTGATGAAAGCGATCAGGCCGCCGAGACCCGGAATGGGCAGGAAGGCGGCGATGCCGCCGATCAGGCCGGTGATGGCGCGGATGGCGCCCTTGACCAGCTGGTCGACCACGAAAAGGATGTTGGCCTCGGCGAAACGCTCCTTCACCACGTCCTTGGCGTAGGCGATCTGGTCCTGCCCATTGGGAACGTCCCGGCCATCGATCAAATGGACCATGACGGCGATATGGCCGGCCTTGACGACGTAGAGGATGTATTCGCGGATCCAGTAGAGCGCGATCGAAACGATGCCGATGCCGACGATGCCGCCCCACAGTGCAAAGGAAAGCGGCCCGTCGGGATCGGTGGAGATATGGCCGACGCCATAGCCGACGGAGGCGCCGCTGCCGGTCGCCACGATATAGGCGAGCGTAATGCCGAAATAGACGATCATGCGAAAGACGATGAATGGCCATGTCCTGATCATGATGGACACCGACCTGCCGATTTCGAAATCCCACATGCGCCCGAATCTCCCCTCAGAGATGGACGGCGAGGATGAACCCGGGCCGGGAATTGTCAATCTCGGCAAATGCCGGGTCTGGGCCGACCAGATTTCAGGCCGGCTGCGAACCCTGTTTTTTGAGAAGCCCTTCAAGCAGTTGCTGGAAGGCTGCCACCACGGTCTTCGACGTCGCTTCGGGGTCGTTCGAATTGGCGATGCGCTGCGCCGCCTGGCTGCTGGCGCCGTTGATCAGCCGGGCGGCGGTTTCGGGGTCGACGCCGGGGACGACCACCCCCTCCTGCTGCAGAGCCGTCAGATGATCGGTCATCGAGCCGACGCAGGCATTGGCGTTCGGCCATTGCGCCGGATCGCCGAGCACAGCCGGACCGTCGCGAAACATGATGCGCTGGATTTCCGGCTCCAGCGCCATCTCGATATAGGTCGTGCATTCGTCGACGAAACGCTGCCAGCGGCTTGGCGCCCGCGACGCAATCTCATGGATGCGGACGGCCATCTCGCCATCGATTTCGGCGATGACGGCCTGCAGCAGGCCCTTCTTGTCGCCGAAATGATGATAGAGCGCACCGCGCGTCAGCCCGGCCGAGGCGGTGAAGTCGTCCATCGACGCGTCGGCATAGCCGATCGTGCCGAAAGCGTGGCGGGCCGCCGTGATCAGCTTGGCGCGCGTTTCGGCAATCATCTCCTTGCGGGGTCTGTGCATGGTTCTGGCCTTATTCACATACGCTTCGTATGCCAATTGACATACGCGGCGTATCGACTACCTATATTCATACGCACCGTATGTAATTGTCGAATTGGCCTTTGTCGAGGAACCAGCCATGCAAAACCCATACTCGGAAATCTTTCGTGCCCCTGGAGCCAAGGGGTTTGCCGCCGCGGGCTTCCTCGCGCGGCTGCCGATCGCCATGGCGCCGATCGGCATCGTGGCCATGCTGTCGCAGACACGTGGCGAATACTGGCTGGCGGGAGCTGTCTCGGCGACGTTCGCGCTGAGCAACGCTTTCGTGGCGCCGCAGATATCACGGCTGGTCGATCGCCTCGGCCAGACGCGGATCGTGGTTCCGACCACCATCCTCACCGTGCTCGCCTTCGCGGTGCTGATTGCCGCAGCCAATCAGGACTGGCCGGTGTGGACGCTGTTTGTGTCGGCACTGGCGGCCGCCGCCATGCCCAGCATGCCGGCGATGGTGCGCGCGCGCTGGACCGAGATTTTTCGCGGCCGGCCGCAGATGAACACCGCATTCGCCTTCGAATCGGCGGCGGACGAACTCGTCTACATTGCAGGCGCATCGCTGTCGGTGGGCTTGAGTGCCGCTCTGTTCCCGGAAGCCGGTGTCCTGGTCAGCACGCTATTCCTCGCCCTTGGCTCGGCAGCCTTCATCCTGCAGCGTTCGACCGAACCACAAGTGCGGCCGGTGAATCATGTCTCGAGCGGCTCGGCAATCCGGCTCAGGCCGGTGCAGATCATCACCTTCGCCCTGATCTTCGTCGGCGCCACCTTCGCGACGACGGAAGTGAGCACGGTGGCGATCACCAAGGAACTCGGCCAGCCGGGCGCCGCCAGCCTCGTCATCGGCGTCTATGCGCTGGGATCGTTCGTGCTCGGCCTCGTCGTCGGTGCGCTCAACCTGAAAGCGCCGCTGCAGCGCCAGTTGGCCCTCGCGGTCGCCCTCGTTGCGCTCGGCACATTGCTGCCGCTCACCGCCGACACGGTGCCGCTGCTGGCGCTGACCGTTTTCATCAGCGGCGTGGCGATCTCGCCAACCTTCATCACCGCCTTCGGCCTGATCGAACGCCACGTGCCGGAAGCGATGCTGACCGAAGGCATCACCTGGGTGATGACCGGCATCGGCATCGGCATGGCGCTGGGTTCGTTTGCCGCCGGCGCGGTGGTGGATGAGTTCGGCGCCAGGAACGGGTTCTGGGTCTCGGTGGTTTCAGGCACTATCGCACTGGTCACGGTGTTGGTGGGCCAGCGCAGCCTGGCCACCCGCGCCTGCGAGCTGGACGGCTGCGGTGCAGCCGCCGTTCCCGCGGAATAAACGCACAAGCGTCCGGTCGGGAACGCGGATCGGACGCAGCTTCTCCAAAGGAGCGCGGCTCCCTACGACTGTTCAAGCCTCTTGCGGATCTCGTTTCCATCGAGAACGACAACAGGACTTCCCAGTGTCTCAACCATATCCGGGTTCAGATGGGGTATGGTTTCAGCGCGCCCGACCATCGGCGGACATTCTCCGGCGCAATACACGACCGAGCTGGTGACACGCAGGATTTTCCACAGCGCTTCGTAGAGGCGCGGATCGTCGGGCGGCCGCGCGACGGTGAAGCCTGAACATCGCGAGGCATCGCCGGGGTCGAAATTGAGATAGAGGTCGGCCGACGACGCATCGTCATAGGCGACGACCCAGCAGGTGAATTCAGGTTCACGCCTGGTGACGAACGGCGCGAAGGCATCCTCGACGATCGATGTGGGGAAGTAGCTCTCTTCGCCATCTTCAAAGCAATTGAGATAGGCCTCGAAGCTCATCCGACCGCCCCCTGTCCCCTAGAAAATCTCGGTCTTGGCGATATGAATGCCAAAGCCCTCAAGCCCGACATAGTGGCGTTCGCGCGAGGCGATCAAATTGATCGAGGAGATGCCGAGATCCTTGAGAATCTGCGCGCCGAGGCCGATTTCTCGCCACTCGTTCTCACGGCGGCGGGCCTCTTCGTGGTCCTCACGGTCGGCACTCATCGGCCGGTTGCGCTCCTGATGGGCGACGCCGACCGAACCCTCTCGGAGGTAAACGATGACGCCGCGCTTGCGTTCGCCCATCGCCTTCATAATGGCGTCGAGCCGGTGGCTGGTGCCGAACACGTCGGTCACCACATCCTCGGAATGCAGCCGCACCGGGACGTCCTCGCCGTCACGGATGTCGCCGAAAACGACCGCGACATGGTGCATGGAATCCCAAGGCAGCGTGTAGGTGAAGACCTGCGCCTTGCCGCCGAGTGTGTCGATTTCGGAGCAGGCGACGCGTTCGACCAGCGTTTCCTTGCGCTGCCGGTAGGCGATGAGGTCGGCGACCGAGACCTGCTTGAGGCCGTGTTCCTCGGCAAAGTTCGCCACCTGCGGGCCGCGCTTGACGGTGCCGTCGTCATTGACCAACTCCGAGATCACGCCAACCGGCGGCAGGCCGGCAAGTTTGCACAAGTCAACCGCGGCTTCGGTATGGCCCGAGCGCATCAGCACGCCGCCTTCCCTAGCGATCAGCGGGAAGATGTGGCCGGGCCGGACGAAATCCGAACCGCCGACATTGCCGTTGGCCAGGTTGCGCACGGTCAGCGTGCGGTCCTCGGCCGAAATGCCGGTGGTGGTGCCATGCTTGAAATCGACGCTGACGGTAAAGGCCGTGGTGTGGGCGGAATCATTGTCGGCGACCATCGGCTGCAGATTGAGCCGCTTGGCCTCCTCGCGCGGCATCGGCGTGCAGACGATGCCGGAGGTGTGACGGATGATGAAGGCCATTTTCTCCGGGCTGCAATGCACGGCGGCAACGATCAGGTCGCCCTCGTTCTCACGCCCGTCATCGTCCATGACGACGACGATCTCGCCGCGCTCGAAGGCGCGGATGGCTTCGACGATTTTCTTCTGATCGTATGGCATTGGCTCGCTTCGCTCGCAGGGAATAGGGGTTGGGCAGTAGGAGTTAGGGAAGGAAGGATGGGCTGGCCTATTGCCTAATCCCTACTGCCTAATCCCCGGCCTGTCTGTCCCCGGTGCCGCAGATAATGGTCGGCGATGACGCAGGCAACCATGGCTTCGCCGATCGGCACGGCGCGGATGCCGACGCAGGGGTCGTGGCGGCCCTTGGTCATGACGTCGACGTCGTTGCCGTCGTTGTCGATGGATTTTCGCGGCGTCAGGATCGACGAGGTCGGCTTGACGGCGAAGCGGGCGACGATCGCCTGGCCGGTCGAGATGCCGCCCAGAATGCCGCCGGCATTGTTGGACAGGAAGACCGGCTTGCCGTCATTGCCGATGCGCATCTCGTCGGCATTCTGTTCGCCGGTGATGCGGGCGGCTTCGAAACCGTTGCCGATCTCGACGCCCTTGACGGCGTTGATCGACATCAGGCCGGACGCGATGTCCTGGTCGAGCTTGGCGTAGATCGGCGCGCCAAGTCCGGCGGGCACGCCGTCGGCGACGATCTCGATCACCGCGCCGACCGAGGAGCCGGATTTGCGGATGCCGTCGAGGTATTGCATGAAGACGGGAACGGACGCCGGATCGGGGGTGAAGAACGGGTTTTCGGCGTCACCGATAAAATTCCAGTTCCAGTTGGCGCGGTCGATGGATTTCTCGCCCATCGAGACCAGCGCGCCGCGCACCACCATGCCGGGCACCACCTTGCGCGCCAAGGCGCCGGCCGCCACGCGAGCGGCGGTCTCACGGGCCGAAGAACGGCCGCCGCCGCGATGGTCGCGCAGGCCGTATTTGACGTCATAGGTGTAGTCCGCATGGCCGGGGCGGTACTGGCGGGCGATCTCGCCATAGTCCTTGGAGCGCTGGTCGATATTCTCGATCAGCATCGAGACGGGCGTGCCGGTGGTGATCATCGACTCGCCGTCCTCGTCGAGGATGAAGCCGGACAGCACCTTCACCTCGTCCGGTTCGCGGCGCTGCGTCACAAAACGTGACTGGCCGGGGCGGCGCTTGTCGAGTTCGGCCTGGATTTCGGCCCGTGTGAAGCGGATGCCGGGCGGGCAGCCATCGACGACACAGCCGAGCGACGGGCCATGGCTTTCGCCCCAGGTGGTGACGCGGAAGAGATGGCCGAACGTGTTGTGAGACATGAATTTTAGCCCTGCCCGGCAGCGGACCGGATCAAAGGTGCGTTCTATTGGCGTTTTCCACAGCGGTCAAACTGTGATCCGGCGGTTTTAGTTTTGACACATTCGGTTGGTTTCTGCTCTCTTCCATCCGCCCGTTGAAAGCTCGCCGCCATCCGTGCAGGCGCAATGACAAAGAGGACGACGATGCGTACCCTGATTGGCGCTGCTGCCGCCATGTTGCTGATTTCCACCGCCGCCTATGCCGGCCAGACCGAAGGCCTGATCAAGAAGGTCGACAAGGACGCGCTGACGCTGACGCTGGAGGACGGCAAGTCCTTCAAGCTCAACGCCGAGACCGATCTCGATTCGCTGAAACCGGGCATGGATATCGTCATTGCCTATGACGTGACGAATGGCGAGAACGTCGTCACCGACATGGAACTGCCCGACACCGAGTAACACCGACATCGCACAGGCCCTTGCCGCTCGGCGGAGCCCTGCCCGGATAAACAGGACGGTCGTCCTGTTTATCTGCTCGAACCTAAAGCCAATCCAGACGCCCGTCCTGCAGCCTGAGCACCCGGTCCTGCCGCACTTCCAGGTTTGCCGCTTCGTGTTCGGAAACACCCTTGACCATCCGAAACAGGGTCCGCACGACGCCACCATGCGTGACGCAGACCGTCTGGCGGTCGAGCGCGTCGAACCACGGCTTCACCCGTTCGAGCAGCATCTGGTAGCTTTCGGCGCCCTCGCCCGGCGGCTGGAAATTCCATTTGTTGCGCCGTCGCGCCTTCGCCGAGCCCGGCATTCGCGCATCGAGTTCGGCATAGGTAAAGCCCTGCCAGTCGCCAAAGTGCACCTCGACCAGACGCGGGTCGGTGCGGTAGCCATCGGGATCGAGCTGCATCGCCAAGCGCAGCCGCTGCATCGTCTCGCGCGTCCGCTTCATCGGGCTGGCGACAAAGTCGAAATCCTCAGGGTTCTGGATCAGTTCGGCCAGCCGCCGTCCATTGCGGGTCGCCTGCTCGCGGCCGAGCGCGTTGAGATCGGTGTCGGCCTGGCCCTGCAGCCGCGACTCGGCATTCCACTGCGTCTGGCCATGGCGCACGATGTAGACGAGCGGAACCATCGGGTCTTCCGGAAATCAGGACAGGCAGGCGGAAACCGCGGCAGAACTATTCCTTGACGGTCGAAATATCCGGCGCGTCGACCGCCTTCATGCCGACGACGTGATAGCCGGAATCGACATGGTGCACCTCGCCGGTGACGCCACGCGACAGGTCCGACAGGAAATACACGGCGGAATCGCCGACTTCTTCCTGGGTGACGGTCTGCTTCAGCGGCGAATTGTATTCGTTCCACTTGAGGATGTAGCGGAAGTCGCCGATGCCCGAAGCAGCCAAGGTCTTGATCGGCCCGGCCGAGATGGCGTTGACGCGGATCTTCTTGCCGCCGAGGTCGACGGCGAGATAGCGCACGCTGGCTTCCAGCGCGGCCTTGGCGACACCCATGACGTTGTAATGCGGCATGACCTTTTCAGCGCCATAATAGGTCAGCGTCAGCAGCGAGCCGCCATCGGTCATCAGCGCTTCGGCGCGCTTGGCGATGGTGGTGAAGGAATAGACCGAAATGTCCATGGTGCGCAGGAAATTGTCGCGCGTCGTCTCGACATAGCGTCCGGTCAACTCGTCCTTGTCGGAAAAGGCGATGGCATGGACGAGGAAGTCGAGCTTGCCGTCCCAATGCCTGGCGACATTGGCAAACACGTCGTCGAGGCTCGCCGGATCAGTGACATCGCAATGACCGGCGACAAAGGCGCCCAATTCCGCAGCCAGCGGCTCGACGCGCTTCTTGAACGCCTCGCCCTGATAGGTCAGCGCGATCTCGGCGCCATGGTCGACGCAGGCCTTGGCGATGCCGTAGGCAATCGATCTGTTGTTGGCGACGCCCAGTATAAGCCCGCGCTTGCCGGCCATTAGGCCCTGTCCACCCGCCATGTCAGCGCTCTCCGAAAGGTTTTCTGCTTTGGAGTGCCTATCGCACACGCAGAAAGGCGCATCAAGCACAGACGGGGCGCGCGTTCAATTCAGACACTCGGCGTGACAACGAATGGGGGATAATAAGGTTGTTGTGAGATTCGAACGCCTCACTGCGGCCAGCGCGCCTTGACGGCCCAGGCCGGGCAGCCGAATCGGCTGGCCGGCACCGCATCGGCCCTATCCAGCCATTTTGCGCCAGGGAATGAGCATTCCCACCTGCTTGCGGTAGAGGCGGTACTGATCGCCAAACATCGCGACGAGATCGCGTTCCTCGAGGAAGATGCCGAGCAGGATGTAGCCGGTGCTGCCCGCCGCGAACAGAAGATGGCCCCATGTCATCGACGGCGTCGCCCAGAAGGCCAGGAGAAAGCCGACATAGAGCGGGTGCCGGACCCATTTGTAGAACAGCGGCGTCCTGAACACGGGCGGCGCCGGTTCGCTCTTGCGCAAAGCGGCGAGAACCTGGCGCAAGCCGAACAGTTCGAAATGGTTGATCAGAAAGGTGCTGGTCAACAATACCGCCCAGCCGAGCCAGAACACGCCATGGATGACGGCGACCCAGACCGGGTTCTCGACCGTCCAGACGAGACCGGGGATCGGCCGCCATTGCCAGTAGAGCAGCAGCAGGATGAGGCTGGCCAAAAGCACATAGGTGCTGCGTTCGGCCGCGTGCGGGACAATCTGTGTCCACCAGCGCTTGAAAACCGGCCGCGCCATGATGCTGTGCTGGGCGGCGAAAAGGCCGAGCAGCAGCGCATTGACGATGACGGCTTCGACCGGACTTCCAGCGACTCCGGAATCGATGGATTTCGGCACGACCATGTTGCCGACGAAACCGACCGCATAGAGAAACGAACCGAGAAAAATCAGGTATGCGGCAACGCCGTAGATAAGGGTGATTACGCCCGCCATGACTGCCCCTCCATGCAAGCATCAGGATTCGGTCGGTCGACCGAATTCAGTGTCAAAAACCATAAATTCTCTGACGAGTCAACTTGATCGGTCGCTCGACCGAGATAGAGTGGAGGGACGTCCAGCCCCCGACAGGAGAAGCTATGATCCGCCCAGATTGCACCGCTACCAGCGGCAGCCACGCCGCATGACGGACGCTGCCCAAGCCGTTACCCCGCCGCAGAACAAGCAAAAGCGCGACACGCGCGCCGAACTGATTTCGGCTGCCGAGTTATGCCTCCATCGAGGCGGTTATGCCGATCTGTCGACGCGCCGCGTTGCCGAGATCGCCGGCGTTCCGCTCAGCCAGATCCATTACCATTTCGGCTCCAAGGAACGGCTGTTCCTGGCCCTGCTCGAC
This sequence comes from Mesorhizobium sp. P160187, assembly GCF_057766425.1. NCBI lineage: Bacteria > Pseudomonadati > Pseudomonadota > Alphaproteobacteria > Hyphomicrobiales > Phyllobacteriaceae > Mesorhizobium > Mesorhizobium sp. P160187. The sequence goes on along the minus strand of NZ_JBYMDX010000005.1, from coordinate 525,782 downwards.
CATCTGAACGAGGGCCTGCTGAAGCGCCAGGCGGAGACTTTTGCGGCACCGATGCCGCTGTGGCAGCGCTGGGAGCGCGCTTGCGATTTCCTCGACGATGATCTGGCGTCCGGCTATGTCCGGATCCTGCACGAGATGATCGCGGCAAGCCTGTCGAGCCCCGAAATCGCCAAGGCGGTGCGCCGCGACCTGCGCGGCTGGTTCGAACTGCTGGACGGACTGGCGCAAGAGGCGGAGCGGCGGTTCGGCGGCCTCGGGCCATTCTCCGCCGCCGAAGTGACCAGCCTGGTCAGCGCCGCCTTCCTCGGCAGCGAGACGATGATCCTGCTGGAGATCGAGAGCCCGCATGTCCCGGTACGGCAGGCGCTGCGCCGCTTCGGCGAAACCATCCGGCGGATGGAGGAAGTGGCGCCCGGCAGTTAGCCAGCGAAGTCGAGCCGCGTCAGCCTTTGCGGCTGCGCATCAGCGCTTCGAGTTCGCTGTCGCCGCCTTCCGGCAGCATGATGCGGACATGGGCGTAGAGATCGCCATGGCCACCCGCCTTTTCCGGCAAGCCCCTGCCCTTCAGGCGCAGCACCTTATCGGAGCTCGACCAGGCCGGAATGTTGACCGCCAGCCTGCCGGTCGGCGTGTCGACCGGCACCTTGGCGCCCAGCACCGCATCGGCAAGCGCTACCTCCAGATCGGCATGCAGGTCACGGCCCTCGATGCGGTAGCGCGGGTGCCTGCGGATACGGATCTTGACCAGCGCATCGCCCGGCTGTCCCGGCCCCTGCTCGCCCTGGCCCTTCAGCCGGATGGTCTGTCCGTCCTCGACATAGACCGGCAGCTTGACCGCAATCTTGCGGCCGTCGGGGAACATCGCCGTCACCTTTTCGGCGGTCGCTATCTCCTCGATGGTGACGTCGAGCGTCACGTTGAGATCGGCGGCGGTCGCCTGCTGGCGGCGGTCGCCTGTTCCGGCGCCACGCGCGCCGGAAAAGGCGTCGCCGAAGATCTGGCTGAAAATGTCGCTGTTGCCGTCGAACGGATCGCCGCCCGGACGCCCCGATCGGAATTCGAAGCGCGAGCCGCCGGCGCCCTGCTGGCGGCGGAAGCCACCGAACGGATCGCCGCCGCCGGCTGCACCCTCGAAGCCCTGGAATTTCGGCTTGCCGTCGGCGTCGATCTCGCCGCGGTCGAAGGCCGCACGGTTCTTCTCGTCGCCGACGACCTCATAGGCCTGATTGGCGGCGGCAAAACGGTCCTTGGCCTTGGGATCATTCGGATTCTGGTCCGGATGATACTTCTTGGCGAGCTTGCGGTAGGCCGATTTTATGTCCTTGGCCGATGCGTTCTTGGCAACGCCCAGCACCTCATAGGGGTCGCGCATGCGTCCTGCCCTGGAAAATGAGTTAAATCCACGTTGGCCTTTATATGCGCTCCCATAGGAAGAAATTCCAGTGGCGCACAGGCTTATCGAGGGTTGAAATTGCAGCGCCCGCAAACCTCGAAAAATCAGAGCGGTTTGAAGTCCTGCATGTGCCAGCCGCCGGCCGCGGCGATGCACAATTGCCCCTTGAACAAAGCGACGCCGTCGAAGCTTTCGCGCGAGGCGGTAAAGCTGCGGCAGTCTTGGCCGTTGTCCTGCACTTCGGCGAGTTCGGTGATGGAGCCGCGCGAGCCGGTGTCGGCATTCGCCCACGGCACGGCCTGGCCGCGAAGCTCCTCGATGTCGGCCGAAGACACCGCATTGCCGATCGTGGTCTGGTCGGAAGCGCTGTCGGCGTCCGTCGATGTCACCCTCGCCGGCGCGCTCGAGGTGACGATGGAACGGTCGACCTCGGCCTTTTCCAGGCTGAAGCCGCCGGCGCCGCAGGCGGCAAGCGGCAGGGCGATAATCACGATCACGGCTTTCGAACTGGCCGAAGCGATAACGCTCCATTGCCCGCTGTCAAAAGCTTGCGCGATACGCGACAATCGGCAACCTCCTGAAGCTCGAGACATTTTGAGAAAAACTATGAGTGACACTGAGTTAACAAGTAGTGACTTTACCGAAGCCGCCGAGCCGTTCCGGCTCTTTGCCGAGTGGCTGGAGGACGCCAAGAAAAGCGAAATCAACGACGCCAACGGCGTAGCACTTGCAACCGTGGATGCCGATGGCATGCCGGATGTGCGTATGGTGCTGCTCAAGGGTTTCGATGAAAGCGGCTTTGTCTTCTACACGAATTTCGAGAGCGCCAAGGGCCGCGAGATTCTTGGCAGCATGAAGGCGGCGATGTGCTTCCACTGGAAATCGCTGCGCCGCCAGGTGCGCATACGCGGACCGGTGGAAATCGTCAGCGACGCTGAAGCCGACGCCTATTACGCGACGCGGCCGCGCGGCAGCCGGATCGGCGCATGGGCTTCGAAACAGTCGCGGCCGCTGGAAAGCCGCTTTGCCCTGGAGAAGGCGGTGGCCGAATACACGGCGCGCTACCCTATCGGCGAAATCCCGCGGCCAAAGCACTGGTCGGGCTTCCGCATCGTGCCGCAGGCGATCGAGTTCTGGCACGACCGGCCATTCCGGCTGCACGATCGGCTGGTCTTTTCGCGCAACGCCGAAGGCGGCTGGGACAAGACACGGCTTTATCCCTGAGGATCGCCGGGGCCGCCGGAGATCAGTCCTTCTCCATCTGGAACAGCAGGAAATGCGGCCGTTCGCTGGCAACGCCGACCGCTGGTCGTATAGTCCTGGTGACGTCCTTCGGCACCAGGAATGTCTCGCGCAGCTTGATCGTGTCCCCGGCCTTGGCGCCCGAAAACATCGCGGAAATGCAGGTCTGAACATTGTCCGGCGCGTTCAGCCTTACCGCCGATGTCGGCGACCAGCGCCTTCCCTCGGCATCGATCAGCATCACCTTGCAGCCAAGCCAGAGGTTCTGCAGGTCGGGATCGCCGATGGTCACTGCGAAATCCGCGAGCACCGGTACGGAATCGGGCGGCAGGTTCTTCATTCCGAAGGCGCCGCGCAGATCAGTCAGCTTCCACTCGCTGCCGCCGAAATGCGCGCTCTGGCCCCAGGCCACGCGGCGCTCGAACAGATCGTTGTCGCCGAGCAGCGCCTTGACGCTGTCATAGGCCTGCACCGCCAGGGTCAGGGGAACGAGCACAAGCAGCGCCCAAAGGCTGCGGCGGCGCCATTTTTTCTCCGTCAGCCCTCTATCCTCAATCAGCGCCGTCATTGCGGTTGCCCATCGATCGGCTGCGTCAGATCGAGCGTGCCGACGGTGCCGGCAGGCATGCCGTCGGAACCGGCTGCGACCGGTCCGATCGAAATCTCGGCCTGCGAATCGAGCGCCGCCATCAGCTTGCTCGAGATCAGCACCGTGGCGTTGCCGGCCTCCTCCGGCCTCACCTCGAAGACCAGCCTGGCCTTCCGCGGCAGGCCTGGGTCGACAGTAACCGGGAGAAACCCGTTGATGAAGGACAGCCGCTCGGTGTGGTCGTAGGTCAAGCCCGTTGGTCCGCGCCATGAGGCGACCGCGACGATCGTCGACGCAGCCCTGGCCGCGAACTCGACCGTCACCACCGCCCACACGCCGCCGGTGGTCAGCACCTTGGTCTCGCCGAACCGGTCGGCCTTGAGCTTGCGCGCAAACTCCAGCTTTTTCGCGCGCACCTCGAAGCTGCGGCCAACGATTGTCTCTCCCACATTGCCCCTTACCGGGATAGGGCCGATCAGGTCGGCATAGTGCGGCTTCGAAACCTGCAAGCCGTAGCAGAGCGCTACGGCGGCGAGCAGCAGGACGAGATTGGCCAGTCTGCGCATCATGGCTGGCCTCCAGCATCGGGTGCGACAGGGATGGTCAGCGTGCCGACCGGGCTCGGATTGAACCAGCCGGGCAGGCCAAAGAGATTGTCGCGCTGTTTGTAGATTTTCCGGATGACTGTCAGATCGAGGCTGGCCGGAGCGGCAGCACTTTCCGGCAGTTCCCAGATATACACCATGCGCTCCGGCATATCAGGGTGCAGTTCGGGCGACAGCGTCTCGTCGCGCGTCAGCACGATGTACGGTTTTGTCGCCGGGTCGACAGCCGGCTGGCTTGCCCGGAGGAGTTCGAAATAATCCTTCGTCGACTGGGCCGTTCGGTTGGTCATGTCGACCTCGAAGACCAGCGCTTTGGTCCCGGGCTTGCGCAACGTGCCATAGACATATTTCTCGGCGCTGACATAGGCCTTCACCGGCCGCAGCAGCCATTGCCCGGTTTCGATCGGGCCGGCTGGGGCCAGCGCCGGCACTTGCGCGTGCCTTGCTCCGAAAGCGCCCAGCACACCGGCAACGGCAATCGCGGCCGCCGTGCCGATGCCTGCGGCGATCCATGCTCTCAGCCGCGAGCGGGCGGTTTCAAGCATTCTGCGCCTCGCCTTCCGGACCGGCCGGACCAGCCGGCTGCGCAGCCTCGCTGGCCCGGCGCTTGGGCAGCGCAAATGCCGTTTCGAGGATCGCCGCGAGGAAGCAGATGCGCAACGGCTCGACCAGAATACCGGTCGATGAGTCCTGAAAGGCACTGCCGAACAGCAGCGACACGCCCTCGGACAGCACCTGCCAGATGTCGAGATCGTGCGGGCCGGCGATGCGCGTCGCGCCGAGCCACGCCCAGGCGGCCAGCCAGTCGATGAGACGATAGCCGACGATCAGGGTGAGCACGAGGACAAGGCCCGAACTCAAGGTGATGCACACGCCATTGGCGATCGGCAGATAGCGCGAGCGATAGCCCGAGATGAAGTGTTCGACGAAGTCGCGCATGAATTTCGGGATGCTTCGATAGCGGGCTCCGAGGCGCTCGACCCGGTCGTGCACGCGCAGCAGTTCCTTGTCGTCGCGTACATCATAGCCATAGATCAACGCCGTCATGACCAGCCAGATCACCGGCAGGAGCATGAAGAAGAACAGCGCGATGAGCTTCGTCGTCGTGTCGACGGAAGTGACTTCCACCGGAACCATCGGCTCGGAAAAGGCGGTGGAAACAGGATTGGCCACGCCGTCGGCTGCAGCTTGCAGGACGGAAAAAATGTTGCGGCTCATGATCCAGCCGACGATGTCGTCCTTCCAGCGCGAGATGACGTACAGACCGACGAAGATCCAGTTGGTCTCGCAGATCACGACCACGATTTGCCAGAAGGAATTTGCGCCGCCGCGCTTCTGCATCGCCTGGGCAAAACGCCTGACCAGCCAGGAGATGACAACGGAAAATATGAGCCAGCGCGAATCCAGCACATCGAGCACATTACCCGAGCCTTCGCCGAACGGCGCCATGTCGAGGGTGACGCGCGAATATTGCCGCACCGTGTCGCCGAGAAAACCCCAGGCGGCGTAGTAGGCGAAGAAGGGCAGGAGCGCGACAGTGACCATGTGCGTCAGCCTTGCGGCGCTGCTGCTCGGTTCTTCGCCAGATGTTTTCTCGGAGGCTTTGTCCCGCGCGCCCTGTTGCGCCGCGCGGATGGCCGGCAGGCCGGGAAGCAGGGTCTGGAACATGGCGACGGTGACGATGAGCTGCGTCAAGGCGACGAGCGTCAGCAGCGCCAAGCCCGCCATATGGTTGAGGAAGGCGGCGCGCGCGGCGATCTGCATGAACAGGTCGCCGCCCAAAATGCCCAACAGCACCATGGCGATCAGCTGCGGCCAGAAGCGCCACCAGAGCCTGAACGTCAGGCCGAGCGGCCTTGCAAAATCGGCAAGCATGTCCCGGCGTTCAACCCGTCAACGGGCGCCGGCTTCGATGCTGTGCGCATCGATGACAAATTCTCGGGTCATGTCCTCTCCACCTGGCCGCCAGGATCGAGCGAGAAATAGTGCAGGCCGAAGCGCTTTGACAACCCTTGAGCGGTTTTCCCCTGACGCCTACCGCCACCGGCAAGATCGGATACAGCTTGGCGTGAGCCTATGCCTTCTTACGCGTCATGAAGGCGGTCAACGCGGCGCGCGCTTCGTCGGACTTCAGCCGGTCGGAGAAATGCTCGCTCTCCACCTTGATGCGGGCGACAAGCTCGTCGCGCGGGGCGCGCATCAGGTCACGCGCAATCTTCAGCGCCTGCGGCGGCTTGGCGGCGATCGCGCCGGCCGCGGCGAGTACCGCGGCTTCTAGCCCGCCCTCCTCGACCACCTCATAGATCAGGCCGGCGGCCTTGGCGCGTTCGGCGGACAAACCTTCGCCGAGTCCAAGCAGCGCAAAGGCGCCCTGCCTGCCGAGGATGAGCGGGGCCAGCAGGCTGGAGCCCGCCTCCGGCACCAGGCCGAGGTCGACGAAGGGCGTGCGGAACACCGTGCGCGGCGTGGCGAAAGTCAGGTCGCAATGCAAATTGAGCGTGGTGCCGATGCCGACCGCAATGCCGTCGACGCCGGAGACCATCGGCTTCTCCGTTTTGGCCAGCGCCATCAGGAAGTCCCAGACCTCGTTGCCGCCCTCACCGCCGGTGGCGATGACCAGGAAATCGGCGAGATCGTTGCCGGAAGAGAAGGCGCCAGGCACACCGAGGAAGACATGGACGCGAACCGCCGGGTCGGCATCGCCATCGGCTAGCGCCTTGGACATTGTCGCGTACATGGCGCGCGTCAGTGCGTTCTTCTTGTCGGGACGGTTCATGCGGATGATCTGGATGGCGCCCTGGCGCTCGACGAGAATATGGTCTGTCACGGTCATTCTTCCCTGGTGAGCGCTCTGGTATTCAGGCCGTTATCAGCGCCTTGCCGGCGGTAGCGAGGCTCTCGGCGCCATCGATGACGCGTTCCTTCAAGGCGCTGACTTCGCCGAGCAGGTTTTCGGCGAAAAAGCGGCAAAGGGCGATGCGGCTCTGCTGGGCAAGTCCGCCACGCGCCAGATAAGCGCCGCCGGCAGCAAGCGAGATCAGCCTGAGATAGGGGGTCGCACCGGCTTGCGCTTCGTCCAGACGGCCGTCGGCCAGCAGCTTCTGCAGGAAGCGCGTCGCCTCGGTGAGATCGTCGAACGCCTGGTCAAGCGCTTCGGCGGTGCGGCCGAAGCCCCGCAGGTTCGAGGTCCGCACCTCGTCGGCGATGGCCTTCAGTTCGGCGATATAGCCGTGCACATGCTCGCCGCCGCCGAGCGGCAATTTGCGAGCTACAAGGTCGATCGCCTGGATGCCGTTGGTGCCTTCATAGATCGGCGCAATGCGGGCGTCGCGATAGAGCGCGGCCGCGCCCGTTTCCTCGATGAAGCCCATGCCGCCGTGGACCTGGACACCCAGCGACGCAACGTCGACGCCGATATCGGTGGAAAAGGCCTTGGCCAGCGGCGTCAGCAGATTGGCGCGATCGCGCCAATGCGCGGCCTCCTCGCCTGTCGACACACGCGCGAAGTCGATGGCATAGGCGCAGGAATACGAGATGGCGCGGGCGATCTGGGTCAAAGCCTTCATGGTCAAGAGATTGCGCTGCACGTCGGGGTGATGGACGATCGGCGCCATCCCGGCGCCTGAAAAGTCCGATGCCTTGCCCTGGCGGCGCTCATTGGCATAGGCGATCGCCTTCTGCGTCGCGGCTTCGGCCACTGCCACGCCCTGCATGCCGACGCAAAGCCTCGCGTTGTTCATCATGGTGAACATGCAGGCGAGCCCCTTGTTCTCCTCGCCGATCAGCCAACCGATGGCGCCGGGCGCAGCACCCTGGAAGCCGTCGCCATAGATCATCGTGCAGGTCGGCGAGGCATGGATGCCGAGCTTGTGCTCGAGGCCGGAACAGAAGACGTCGTTGCGGGCGCCGAGCGAGCCGTCATCATTGACCAGGAATTTCGGCACCAAAAACAGCGAGATGCCGCGCGTGCCGGCCGGTGCGTCGGGCAGCCGCGCCAACACCAGATGGATGATGTTGTCGGTGAAATCATGCTCGCCATAGGTGATGAAGATTTTCTGGCCGAAGATGCGGTAGGTGCCGTCGCCGGCAGGCTCGGCGCGGCTGCGCAAGGCGGCGAGATCGGAACCGGCCTGCGACTCGGTCAGGTTCATCGTCCCCATCCACTCGCCGGAGACGAGCTTCGCCAGATACTTTGCCTTCAGCGCTTCGGAAGCATGCTTGTCGAGCGCCTCGACCGCGCCCATGGTCAGCGTCGGGCCGATGCCGAAGGCCATGGCGGCGGAGTTCCACATTTCGAGCGCGGCAACGCCGAGCATGGTCGGCAGGCCCTGGCCACCGAATTCTTCCGGTCCCGACAGCGCGTTCCAGCCGCCGTCGATCCAGCTGCGGTAAAGCGCCTTCCAGCCGGGCGGCGTGGTCACGGTCGCATCCTTCAGCACCGCGCCATGCTCGTCGCCGATCTTGTAGAGCGGCGCCACTTCCTCGCTGGCGAAGCGGCCGGCCTCGGACAGGATGGCGTCGACAAGGTCTTCGCCGAGGTCCCCGAACGCGCCGCGGTCGAGCGCCGGCTTGAGCCCGGCGACATGCTTGAGCGTGAACGAAATGTCGTCGACCGGGGCCTTGTACATGCCGCTTTCTCCTCCGCTGCTCCGACCGCTCGATCCTAGGACCCGGGCCGATGCAAAACCATCCGCCTCTGGGCGGCCTCCGACCTTCTTTTTACGTAAACGTCAAACTTTGTCACGCGGATTTTCATCGAACTTCGTCGTCCACAGGTGGAGCGGGAGCGTAGCGGACGCCGAGTACCATGTCGCGACCTCGCGCTAGGGGCGCAACGGTGCAGAATTCCGCGCCGTGGCAACGCTTCGAAGTCGCGGAATGCATACTATGGTCCGCGCCGCGTCGCTTCGCTCCTTGCTTCGCCATAGAATGACGAAATCGCGAGAGCGACAGGACTCCTGCCCGAAAGCACTTCCTTAACCATACCGGTCCACCATCGGTGTTTGGTCAGCGGGGATCCCCTGTTTGAAAACGCCGGCGCATCTTCTTCGCCGCTCAGCGATCGCTCTCGCGGCGATGATGGCGCTGACGTCAGCGGCTACAGCCTCGGACTTTTCCGAGCCTTGGCGGGATGGCGACCGCGCGCTGGTGGTCGACGCCTATGAATACAATTCCATCGACTGGGCGCAGCTTGCCACCGACAAGCGCATTGTCGGCTTCATCAACAAGGCCTCCGACGGGCTGCCGCCGCCCTATTTCTGCTACGGCGACGAGCCTACGGTCAAACTCTGCAAGACATTGTGGAAACGCTTTGCGGTGACGCGCGAGCTGTTTCAGACGCGCAAGGTGGTGGCCAAGGCGCTCGGCCTGAAATGGGGCGCGTATCATCTTGCCCGCCCCGGCAATCCGCTCGAGCAGGCCAACAGTTTCATCGATTTCGCCGAGCCAGCCCCTGACGATCTGCTCGCCCTCGATCTCGAAGGCAACGACCCCTCGCAATGGATGTCGCTCGAGGATGCCGAGGAATTCGTGCGCCAGGTGCACCGGCGGCTCGGCCGTTTCCCGATCCTCTACACCAACGGCAAGACCGCCCAGTACATCGCCGACAACCGCTACCAATACCGTCTGCTGTCGCGGCTGCCGCTCTGGTATGCGCGCTACAAGCCCGACATCGACGTGCATTTTCCGATGGGCAACTGGCAGGGCTATGCGCTGTGGCAGTTCTCGGCGCAGGCCAATTGCGGGCGCCTGCGCTGCCCCTACCGCGTCGCCGGCACGCCCAACGACATCGACGTCAACGTCGCGCCGATGGACGCGGCGGCACTGCGCCAGCAATGGCCCTTCGGCGGCCTGATCGACGTGCCGCCCGACTACCTCGCCTCGATACCGGTGCCGGTGTCGCGCGCGGCCGGGCTCGCCGGCAAAGTCACCATCACATACGCCGATGTGGCGACGCCACCGACGGTCGAGGAAATGGTGGCGGTGCTCGGCGCGCGCTGGCAGACATTCCGCGCCGCCTTCCGCATGCCGGTGGTCAAGACGGTGCCGCGCCGCGCGCGCTTCGGCATTGCCGAGTATGTCGCCTGGAAGCGGACCACGTATCGTTCGGAGGCTCTGCTCGAGGCCGCCTTCTCGCAGGCCGCCGACCCGGTCAGCACCGCTTCGACGGAACTGGTTCGCGAGCGCTGAGGCTTATGTGGCGGCGCTGGCCTTTTCCCGCGCCACCGCCTGCCAGCCTATGTCGCGGCGGAAGAAGCCTTGCGGCCAGTCGATACGGTCGAGCGCGGCGTAAGCGCGGCTTTGCGCTTCGCCCACCGTCTTGCCTGATGCCGTTACGTTGAGCACGCGGCCGCCATTGGCGACCAGCGCGCCGCCATTGATGGCAGTGCCGGCATGGAAAATCTCAACGCCTTCGCCAGCGGCTTCGTCGAGACCCCGAATGACCGAGCCTTTTTCCGGCGTCCCGGGATAGCCCTGTGCCGCCATCACCACGGTCAGCGCGGCATCGTCGCGCCAGCGGATCGAACTGTGCGCCAACTGGCCGTCGACGGCGGCGTTGAGCAGCACCAGCAGATCGTCCTTCAGCCGCATCATCAGCACCTGACACTCGGGATCGCCGAAGCGGGTGTTGTATTCGATCAGCTTCGGCCCCTTGTCGGTGATCATCAGCCCGGCAAACAGAATACCGGCGAACGGCGCGCCAAGCTCGGCCATGCCGCGCATGGTCGGCTCGACGATCTCGCGCATGGTGCGCTCTACCATTTCGGGGCTCATCACCGGCGCCGGCGAATAGGCGCCCATGCCGCCGGTGTTGGGGCCGGTATCGCCATCGCCGACGCGCTTGTGGTCCTGCGCGGTGCCGAAGGGAAGTGCGGTCGTGCCGTCGCACAGGCAGAAGAAACTCGCCTCCTCGCCGGTCATGAATTCCTCGACCACGACCTCAGCGCCGGCGTCACCGAATGCGCCGTCGAAACAAGCATCGAGGGCGGCGCGCGCCTCGTCCAGCGTCATGGCGATGGTGACGCCCTTGCCGGCAGCGAGCCCGTCGGCCTTGATGACGATCGGCGCTCCCACCTTTTCGACGTAAGCCTTGGCCGCAGCCAGTTCGGTGAAGCGGCCATAGGCGGCGGTCGGGATGCCGTATTTGGCGCAAAGGTCCTTGGTAAAACCTTTCGAGCCTTCGAGCCGCGCTGCCCGCTTCGACGGGCCGAAGACGCGGATGCCCTCGCCGCGCAGATCGTCGGCAATGCCGGCGACCAGCGGCCCTTCCGGCCCGACGACGACGAGGTCGATCGCATTGTCCTTGCAGAAGGTTGCGACAGCGGCATGGTCGCTAATGTTGAGCTTGACCAGTTCGGCCTCGCGGGCGACGCCCGGATTGCCGGGCGCGGCATAGAGCTTGGTCAAAAGCGGCGAGGCCGCGATCTTCCAGGCCAAGGCATGTTCGCGGCCGCCGGAGCCGATCAACAAAACGCGCATGCCGATGTCCCTTGTCATTTCACGACAGGGACTGCGCTATTGCGCTGCGCAGCGCGGGTCAAGACTTTTGGTCCGCTGCTTGCCGGTTGCGCACGGCAACGTCGCACGCATCGGCAAGCCGAAGCAGAAGCGCGGCTCTCGCGGCTCAGCTCTGGAAGACCACTGGAAACCAGTCCTCGCGCAGTTTCTGGCCGGGCTTCATGTCATGGCCGGGATAGGGCGGCGAGGTACGGCCGGGGCGCTCGACATAGCGCGCATCGTCGCCGACCCAGCGCAGCGACAGCGCCCGGCGACGCGCCGCGGTCGGATTGCCGCGCGCACCATGCGCGGTGCGGAAGTCGAACAGGATGGCGTCCCCCGGTTCCATCTCCCATTCGAGCACCTTCAGCGACGGGTCCTTGTCTGGATCCGGCACGGGCAGATAGTCGCCCTCGCCGGCATAGAAATTGCTGTCATCTAGCCAGCGCACCGGCAGGATCATCTTGTCCCATTTGTGCGAGCCGGCGATCAGCCGCAGCGTCGCTTCCTTGACCGGATCGATCGGAATCCAGAAGCTGACGGTCTGGGTGCCATCGACGAAGTAATACGGGATGTCCTGGTGCCAAGGCGTCGGCTTTTGCGTGCCCGGTTCCTTGACCAGCACATGATCGTGGAAGAACTGGGCGCTGCGCGACTGCATCGCCGCTGCCGCGAGTTCCGCGGCCGGGGAATTGCGCACCACGTCGACGAATTCGGGAATGCGCTCCCAATTGCAGTAATCGTCGAAGAAGCTGCCCTTGCCGTTGGCGATGTCGGAAGCCGTGGCGCTGCGGTTTTGCATGTTGCGCTCGATGCCGGCGGCGATGGTGCCGACCCAGTCTTTGAAGGCGCCGCGTATGCAGACCGCGCCGTCGCGTTGGTAATCGGCAATCGCTGGGGCATCGATATGTCTGGCGGCCATCTCATGTCTTCCCTGTTTCGATGACCGACTATCGCAGCCGCCGCACATCGCGTAAAATAATAACTTCTCATCTCTCTTATAGTTTTAGACTATGAATCTGACCCTCACCCAGCTGCGTTACCTCGTCACTGTTGCCCGTCACGGCAGCGTCACCGCGGCCGCGCGGATGCTGAACGTCTCGCAGCCCTCGATCTCGGTGGCGATCGACAATGTCGAAGCGACGCTCGGCCAGAAACTGTTCGTGCGCCAGCGCGGCAGCGGCATCGCGCTGACCTCGTTCGGCCGCAGCGCGGTGGCGAAGGCAAAGCAGGTGCTGGCCGAAGCGGACGAACTGGTTGGGCTCGGGACGCGCGACGCCGATGTCGGGGGCGAACTTGTGCTCGGCTGTTTCGAGGATTTGGCGCCTTATTTCGCGCCGGCGCTGATCCGCGCTTTTTCGCAACGCTGCCCGGCGGTCACCGTGGTGGTCCGCGACGAGACCTTCGAGACGCTCGGCCGGCGGCTCGGCGATGCGGCAATCGATCTCGGCCTGACCTACGATCTCGGCCTGCCCTCGCACTTCGCCCGCATCCTGCTGCATGAGCTGCGGCCACACGCGCTTCTGCCGCAAGGCCACGCGCTGGCCAGCCAGGCCAGCGTCAGCCTGGCGGAGCTGGCGACCCATCCCTTGATCACCACCGACCAGCCGCACAGCTGGCAGCATATGCTGGACCTGTTCCTCAGCCGCGGCCTGTCGCCGGTCTCGCAATCGACGGCGAGTTCGTTCGAACTGCAGCGCAGCATGGTCGCCAACGGCTTCGGCGTCGCGGTGAGCTACACCAGGCCTTATGGCGACAGGAGTTATGACGGGCTGCCGCTGGTCTGCAAGCCGCTGTCCGATCCGCTGCCGATGCAGCGCATCATCCTCACCCATGACACAAGGCAAAGGCTGTCGAAGGCGACGCTGGCCTTCACGGAGGTGGCGAAGGAATGGTTTGCCAGCCACGATATTTTCACCGCCTGAGCGACAATGCGGCCGCTTGACGGCGCACGCCGCTGCTGCCACTCCAGCACGATGGAAACCATCCAGTCGAAAGCCGCACGGGGCCGCGTCGCCGACGCGCCGAGCGGCCATTGGGTCTACAAGATATTGCCGCGCTGGCTGTGGCCTTACGCGCAGCTTGCCCGCTGGGACCGGCCGATCGGCTGGCAATTGCTGCTGTGGCCCTGCTGGTGGTCGGCAGCGCTTGCGGCCAGCGCCTATCCCCGCCCGGCAGATCCGTTGCTCACATTGCTGCCGTCGCCGTGGTTCCTGTTCCTGTTCTTTGTCGGCGCCGTCGCCATGCGTGGCGCCGGCTGCACCTATAACGACATTGTCGACCAGGACATCGACAACAAGGTCGAGCGCACGCGCTCGCGGCCATTGCCGGCCGGCAAGGTGACGCGCCGCCAGGCCTGGATATTCCTGGTCATCCAGGCGTTGCTGGGCCTCGTCGTGCTGTTGCAGTTCAACGACTTCGCCATTCCGCTCGGCATCGTCTCGCTGGTCATCGTTGCCGTCTATCCCTTCATGAAGCGCTTCACCAACTGGCCGCAATTGGTGCTCGGGCTCGCCTTCTCCTGGGGTGCGCTGATGGGCTGGGCGGTCGAGTTCGGCGATCTCGATGGCCCGGCCGTCATGCTCTATATCGGCTCGATCCTGTGGGTGATCGGCTACGACACTATCTACGCGCATCAGGACAAGGAAGACGACGCCATCGTCGGCGTGCGCTCGACGGCGCGGCTGTTCGGCGACAACACCAAGACCTGGCTGGTCGGGCTTTATGGCGGCACGCTGGTCTGCTTCGCAATCGCCTTCGCCTCGGCGCAGGCGCCGGTGGTGGCGCTGGCCGGGCTGATCGCCGCCGGCGCCCATATGGCGCGGCAGATAGCGGTTCTGGATATCGACGATCCCGATCAATGCCTGCGGCTGTTCAAATCCAACAACCAGGTCGGCTGGTTGATCTTCATTGGCCTGATCGGCGGTGCGCTGTGGGTGGCGCTAAAGCCGCTGGTTTAATCTCCTTCTCCCCGTCACTACACGGGGAGAAGGTGGCGGCAGCCGGATGAGGGGCAGCGCCAATCTTTGCAGTTGAGGTGAGATGCACAGCGGCGATATTGCGAGAAATGCCTCGGTCAGCGCCGCCCCTCATCGCCCTGCCGGGCGTTCGTCACTCGAAAAGCCAAGCAATTGGCTTTCGTCCGCTACGCGGACCGCTCCTCACCCCCCCGTATAGTGACGGGGAGAAGAAGGCTGTCATCGGCGGTTTCGCCAATCGCCGGCCAAGCTACTCCCGCGAAATAATCTCCTGGCCATCGATCACCAGCCTCAGCCCGAGATTGCCGGCCCTGCGGCGGGCGAGGAAGCGCGGGCGGCGCGTGGTGGAGACCCGGCCCTTGCGGCGATCCTTGGCCGGCAGCGCCTTGATGGCGGCGCCGAGCGATTCCTCCAGCGTGCGGGCAATGCCGTCGGATTCGATCAGCAGCATCTGCAGCCGGTAAGCATCGGCCCAGGCGCGCCAGTCGGCGGCGACGTCGTCGAGATCGTCGGCCACCAGCAGCGGCACCGACAGCATCGGGTCGTTGTGCAGGAGTTCGAGGGTTACCGTGACGTTGCCTTGCGCATCCTCCATCGCGCGGGCGGCGACGCCGCGAAACGCGTTGGCGGGCAGCGCGATGATCGCCGGCACGCCGCTCATCTCGAGCGTGCGGCGGATGACGGCGCCGCGCTGGTCGATGGTGAAGGTAACGTCGCCATAGTCGTCGCGCGTGGCATAGCTCACCACTTGCGGCAGGCGGAATGGGTCGAGGCGCATGTTGCGCCCAGCCCAGACGGGCTTCAATACACTGTTCATCTGCTGCCTTCCTGTGTTTCTCCTGAGAGCCGCTTTCACGGATCCCACCGGGCCAGTTTTCCCGGCCTCGTTGTCTGAAACATTAGCGCGAGCTTCTGCCGCCCGGCTTAAGAAAGTCAGTTAAATTTTGCTGATCTCAGGCGATGGTTATCGGAATGAGACCAGCCACAAAATTTTGAAAGGATCAGATAACCTTACCGGGATTCATGATGCCGGCCGGGTCAAAGGCCGCCTTCACCCGGCGCATCAGCTCGATCGCCATGGGCGGCGCGGTGGCGATCAGCTCGTCGCGCTTCAACTGGCCGATGCCATGCTCGGCCGAGATCGAACCCTGGAAGGAGCGCACAACATCGTGCACGGCATGGTTCATGGCGTGGTAGAGGCCGAGATACGCTTCATCGTCACCGCCCTCCGGCCGGGAGATGTTGTAGTGGAGATTGCCGTCGCCCATATGGCCGAAGCAGACCACGCGTGCCTGCGGGCTGACCGAGGCGACGGCGACGGCAGCCTTTTCGATAAACGCCGGGATGGATGCCACCGGCACCGAAATATCATGCTTGATCGACGCGCCTTCGGGCTTTTGCGAATCCGGCAGCACCTCGCGGAAATTCCAGAAGGCGTCGCCCTGCGCCAGGCTGGCCGCGATCACCGCGTCGCCGACGATGCCTTGCTCGAGGCCTTCCGACAGCACCTCCTCGATCAGCGCCCTGGCGTCCTCGGCCGAACGGCCCGACGACACCTGCATCAGCACATACCATGGCCAACGCTGCACCAGCGGCCGCGTGACGCCCTGCGCATGGCGCAGCGTGAAATCATAAGGACGCTGGCCGATCAGCTCGAAGGCGGTGAGTGCCGCCCCTGCCCGGTCCATCGCCAGGCTGAACAGCGAAAGGGCTGCTTCCGGCGACGACAGGCCGGCAAAGGCCACTTCGCGCCCCTTGGGCTTGGGAAACAGTTTCAGCACCGCCGCGGTGATGATGCCGAGCGTGCCTTCGGCGCCGACGAACAGGTTCTTCAGATCGTAGCCGGTGTTGTCCTTCTTCAATTTGCGCAGATCGTCGAAGACCTCGCCGGTCGGCAGCACCACTTCGACGCCGAGGCAGAGTTCGCGCGCATTGCCATAGGCAAGCACGCCGGTGCCGCCGGCATTGGACGAGAGATTGCCGCCGATCTGGCAGGACCCTTGCGCGGCAAGCGACAGCGGAAACAGCCGGTCGGCGGCATCGGCCGCTTCCTGCAGCGTCTGCAGGATGACGCCGGCCTCGACGGTCACCGTATTGGAGAACACGTCGATCTCGCGAATGCGGTTCAGTCGCGACAGCGACAGCACGATCTCGCGGCCGGATGCGTCAGGCACCTGGGCGCCGACCAGCCCGGTGTTGCCGCTCTGCGGCACGACCGGCGTTCCCGTTTCGCTCGCCAGCCGCATGCTCCGGCTGACCTCGTCGACGCTGCCGGGACGCAGCACCAAGGCGGTCCTGCCGTGCCACAGACCGCGCCGCTCGGTAAGATACGGCGCAATATCGGCTTGGTCGCGCAGTGCATATTTTTCGCCGACAATGGCAGTGAAGCGGTCGATGAGAGCGGGATCGAGGTCGAAGGGGAAGTCGTTCATCGGCGCAAACTATGGCGCTCAGTCGAGCTTGTCACGGGGGGCAGCGGCACGAAACAGCCGATCGTTGATCGCCTCGCCGAGCCCATCGAACGGGATCGGCTCGACGGCGATCGTCGCCGCACCGCTGCGGTCGAGTTCCTGCAAATACGCGAACAGATTGCTTGCGGCTTCGCGCAAATCGCCTGACGCGGACAGGTTGCGCAAGGCGGCCGCCGCTTGCCAGCCTTCGGCGCGGTCGCCACCAAAGGCCAGCAAGGCCTCGCCTTCAGCCACACTCTGTGCATCGAGCCGCACCGATGCGCTCGGCGCATAATGCGACGCCAGCATGCCGGGTGCCTCGATGCCGGCTGTCGCGCCGCGCTGCAGCTTGATGCCGGTGACGGCCTCGATATCGGCGGCAGCGATGCCGCCTGGCCTCAGCAGCCGCACGCCGTTGCCTTCGACCTTGACGATGGTCGATTCCAGCCCGACCGGGGTGGCGCCGCCATCGACCACCAGCCGGATTTTGGCGCCGAGATCGGCCGCCACGGCTTGCGCCGTCGTGGCGCTTATCTTGCCCGAAGAGTTCGCGCTGGGCGCAGCCAGCGGCCGGCCGAGCCTGGCGATCAGCTCGCCGCCGAAGCCCCTCGGCATGCGGAGCGCGATCGTATCGAGCCCGGCGGTGACCAGCGGATGGATGCCGTTGCCGGGTCGGAGCGGCAGCACCAGCGTCAGCGGCCCCGGCCAGAATGCCTCGGCCAGCCGCTTCGACAGCGGGTCGAAGATCGCAATGCGCTCGGCCATCGCCAGATCGGCGACATGGGCGATCAGCGGATTGAAGCGCGGCCGGCCCTTGGCTTCGAAGATGCGGGCGACGCCAACGCCATTGGTGGCATCGCCGGCCAGTCCGTAGACGGTTTCCGTCGGGATGGCGACAACTTCGCCGCCCTCGAGCAGCGCCAACGCCCGCTCCATCGCTTCGCCGACGGATAGTATCTCAGCCACTCGCTTCACCTCACAGGCGCCGGACCTAAAGCGCGTCGCGCTGAACCGGATTCATGCGACGCGCTTTAGGTCTTTGTTTTGATGCATGTCGTTCTCTCAAAACCGGGGCCACTTTTGAACGACATGCATTAGAGCGGTTCAGCGGTTCGCTGAAACGCTCTAAGTATTTGTTTTTGCGCAATTCCGGACGGAAAACCGCTACTCACTTTTCCTGGAATTGCTCTAATACGGCAGTGGTTTTCGGGCAAGCCGGCGTTGGCGAATTATCAATGCCTAAAATGCTACGTTTCCCTGCAAGCCGGCATCAATCCACTGGGGTTAAGGCTATTTGCGGTTAGGGCTGGCGGCTTGTCGGGCAAGGGGACGGTTTCGATGTCGATGCGTGTGCTTGGAGCGCTTGGTTTCACCCTGGCGGCGATGACTGGTGGGGCGCACGCCTCGTCGATCGTCTTTCTCGGCGTCTCGACCTCGACGCCATCGGTCATCAAGGTTGGCGGATCCGAACCGGTCAGGATCGCCTCGTCGCCATCGATCGTCGCACTCGGCGATGCCCAGCCCGATGTGACTTATGAAAAGGTCGCGGCGATCCCCGAAAAGCCTAGGCAGGACCCGATGATCATTCGCGGCGGCATCGTCGGCGGCGCCTTCGCCGCGCCGGCTCCGGCCAGGGCGAGCGCCGCGGCGCCGGCAACTGAGCCGACGGCAGAGACCGCACCAGCCGGAACTGCAACGGCATCGAACGGCAAGCCCGAGTCGCAACCGGCAGCGCCGCAGCCGGCAGCAACACCGCAGCAGCTGATCGAGGGCGTCGGCAAAGCCGAGTAGGCCATTCAGCCAAAACAGTCGGCCAAGACAGTCGGCCGATCCATGCCGCTTGACGCGGATCGACGCCCCGGCGCACGATCGGCTTGGCGGCGGCGGCCCCAATTTCGCCAATCGGGTTTGGCATGAGCGCGCCGGGTTCTAGGAGAGCGAGGGGTTATCATGAACATGACGAAATCTTTGACTATTGCCGGCCTGTTGCTGGCGTCACCTATAGCTGTCGGCGGCGCGCAGGCCGGTGACGAGCTAGGGTCCTACGTCGCGCGCATTTCCGATCGCGACCACCATGCCAGCGACGGCTATGGGCTGAGCAGCGCAGCACAGATGGTGCGGCAGGACCGTGCCAACTGGCACAAGTTCCACCGGCGCGATGCCGACGACCAGGGCGATGACTGGTTCCGCAGCAACGATGATCGCGCGTATCTGGAACGCATGCTGAAGCGCGGTGGCGCGATGAGCTCCTCGACACGGAACGCCATCGTCAATGGCGAGCCGCTGATCCAGGTCGACGTCTATTCAGACAGCGTGCATGTCAGCATTTTGGAGGACTGACGGGTCAGCCTCGGGAGGACTGAAAACAAGACGGGCGGCGTGTGAACGCCGCCCGTGTTCGGGCTTGTCCGTCGCTTAGCCAGCTATTCTGGAAAAATCCGCGACCTGATCGGTGGCCGTGCGGATGCGAGCCAGCAGCGCCAGGCGGTTGGCGCGCACGGCCTGGTCCTCATCATTCACGAGAACGCGTTCAAAGAATGAATCAACCGGTTCACGCAACACGCTAAGCGCCAGCATGGCGGCGGAAAAGTCTTCGTTTTGAATCGCTTCGCCGGCTTCTCTCTCCGCCTGATTCACCGCCGCAAACAGCGATTTCTCGGCCTCCTCGCGAAACAGCGCCGGCTCAACAGTCGCGGCGACACGCGTTTTCTTCTTCTCCTCGGCAGCCAGAATGTTGGCCGCGCGCTTGGTGCCGGCGAGCAGGTTCTTGCCGTCCTCGGTGTCGAGGAAGTAGCCGAGCGCTTCGACGCGGCGCACGATCTGCAGGAGGTCATCCGACTGCGGCGTGATGACCGCATCGATGAGATCGTGGCGGGCGCCCTGGTCGCGGAGATAGACTTTCAGGCGGTCGTGGAAGAAGGCGATGAGGTCGGAGCGATAAATCTGCTCCGCCCTCACTTCCAGCGTTGAAGCAGCATTCTTATCGAGATAGTTCGCCCACTCGTAAGCGCTCCCAAAGATGGGTGTCAGCGCCAACCGGATACGATTCTCAATCAATATTCTAACCACGCCCAACGCCGCCCGGCGCAGCGCATAGGGGTCTTTTGATCCCGTCGGCTTTTCATCTATTGCCCAGAAGCCGACCAGCGTGTCGAGCTTGTCGGCCAGCGCGACGGCAATCGACACCGGATCGGTCGGCACGCGATCAGACGGACCTTGCGGCTTGTAGTGCTCCTCAATGGCGGATGCGACCGACGGATGCTCGCCCTGCAGCAGCGCATATCTGCGCCCCATGGCGCCTTGCAGTTCGGGAAACTCACCCACTGCTTCGGTCGTGAGATCGGCCTTGGCCAGCACGGAGGCTCGGCCGGCGAGCGCGGTAATCTCCCCCCTTGAGGGGGAGATGTCGCCGAAGGCGACAGAGGGGGTCGTCTCGCGTGGAGCGCCAACTCCCTCTTTCTTCGAGAGACCGGGCGGCGTCGCGGCAGCCGAAGCGACCCCCTCTGGCCTGCCGGCCATCTCCCCCTCAAGGGGGGAGATTGACTGCGCCACTGTTGGCGCCAGTTCCTCCGCCAGCCGCTTGATCCGCTGCACCCGCTCGCCTTGCGTGCCGAGCTTGGCGTGGAAGGTGACGTTGAGATGGTCGAGGCGGGCCATGCGCTGGTCGAGCGGTTTCTTCAGATCGAGGCCGAACTTTTTTGCCGATGCCTCGAGCTCTCCCAGATCGGGCAGATCGCCCTGGTCGGTCTTCCAGAAATACAGCGCGTCCGACAGGCGGGCACGCACCACCTTGCCGTTGCCGTGCGCGATCTCCTTGCCGCCGTCCTTGGCCTCGATGTTGGCGGTGAGGATGAAGCGGTTGGAGAGGTTTTCGCCGTCGCCTTGCGGCCGGGTGACAAAGCATTTCTGATTGGCGCGGATGGTCAGCCGGACCACCTCGGGCGGAATGGCGAGAAAGGCCTCCTCGTATTCGCCCATCAGCACCACCGGCCATTCGACCAGGCCCGACACTTCTTCCAACAACCCTTCGTCCTCGACCAGATCGAGCCCGTTGGCGAAGGCGAGGTTGCGGGCGTCGGCAAGGATGATCTCCTTGCGGCGGTCGCCATCGAGCACGACCTTGGCCGCTTCCAGCTTGGTCACGTAATCGTCGAAGCGGCGCACGGTGATTTCACCCGGCGCCATGAAACGATGGCCATAGGTGATATTGCCCGAGCGGATGCCATCGATCTCGAAATCGACCACCACCGGCTCCTCGGTCTCCGGGCCGAAGGTGCACAGGATCGTCTGCAGCGGCCGCACCCAGCGCAGCGAACCGGGCTTCGCCGAAGCCGGCCCCCATCGCATCGATGTCGGCCAGGGGAAGCCGCGAATGATGGCCGGCACCAGTTCGGCGATGATTTCTTCCGCCGCCCTGCCCGGCTTCGAAATATGGGCGACGTAGAAGTCGCCCTTCTTCGGATCGGAATGGACATGCGCCTCGGCAGCCGAGGCAAGACCTGCCTTGCGCAGAAAGCCCTGCACCGCCTGTTCCGGCGCCGTCGTCGACGGCCCCTTGATCTCCTCGTGGATATCCTTCGAGCGCGCGGTCAGGCCCCTGACATCGAGCGCCAGGCGCCGCGGCGTCCAGTATTCGCGCGCGGCGTCATAGGTCAGACCCGCCTCGACCAGACCGTCGGTCAGCATCTTCCTGAGATCGCCCGCCGCCTTGCGCTGCATGCGGGCGGGGATTTCCTCGGAGCGGAGTTCCAGCAACAAATCCGGCATCAGAGTTTCTCCACCCGCATGCCTTCTCCCTGATTGCGCGTCCTCGCGCCTCCGGCGCTGCGGGCGCGCAGCCGGGCCGGTATTTCCTCGGAGCGAAATTCCAGCAACAAATCCGGCATCAGAGTTTCTCCACCCGCATGCCTTCTTCCCGTTTGCGCGTCCTCGCGCCTCCGGCGCTGCGGTTGCGCGGCTGGGCGGGAATCTCTTCCGAGCGGAGTTCTAGAAGCAGGTCAGGCATGGTCAGGCTCCCACCCTCCCCTCGATGGGGAGGGTCGGCGCGCAGCGCCGGGGTGGGGTGGCGACCTCTCAGCCGCCGATACCTTCGGCACCATCGCGCAAACGCAGGTGTGATTTTCGTTCTTCCACCGCCGCATAGATCCTATCGAGCACGGAATCCAGTTCGTTTTTGATTTCATGGTTCCAGAAGCGGATGACTCGATAACCCTGGCTCTCAAACCATTTCGTTCGACGTTCGTCATGGTGCTGTTGGCCATCGAAGCTGTGATGGACACCGTCCACCTCAATGATCAGCTTCAGCCGGTGGGAGGTGAAATCAGGGAAGTAAACGCCTACCGACGCCTGCCTGCGAAAATGAGTGCCTTCTACTGGAATGCGCCACAGATGCCGCCACAGGATGCGTTCCTCGTCGGTCATCGCCGCGCGAAGCCTTTGCGCAGACTGCAGCTTGAATCGATCGAGTTTTGGCATGGAAACGTCGCGCTGTCACCCCCACCCGCCGCTTCGCGGCGACCTCCCCCATCTAGGGGGAGGTAAGAGGGCATAGCAACTCGGCTGACCGCTGTTTCCAGAAATTTTGACCGCCCCTGTCGGGCCGCAACCAGCCCGCCCGTCCTTGGATCAAAGATTTCCATGAACCAAACGCAGCGCTGAAGCGACCAACGCTCAGGCAGGGAACTTATTGGCTGAACGACCATGAAAACGGCATCGAGACTCCTCCAGATCATCGCGCTCAGCGCCTGTTTCGCCGCGCAAGTGCATGGCGCCTTCTCAATGCCGGGCGTACGGCAGGCTATGCGGACCATGGCGGGGTCGACTGGCCCGATGTTGGCCCCAATCAACATTTCCCTCGAAATGATGAAGTGAGCCTCAGGCGGCGAGCCCGCCGGCACGGGTCTGCAAAAATGCCTCGCCGCAGGCTTTCGCCAGATTGCGCACCCGCAGGATGTAGCTCTGCCGCTCGGTCACCGAAATCACGCCGCGCGCATCGAGCAGGTTGAAGACGTGGCTGGCCTTGATGCACTGGTCATAGGCCGGGAAGACCATGCGGTGCATCGGCAGATTGTCGTTCAAGGCCGGGGCGCCGGCCGCGAGCAGCGCCTTGCATTCGGCTTCGGCGTCCTCGAAATGCCTGAGCAGCATGGCGGTGTTGGCATATTCGAAATTGTGCCTGGAATATTCCTGCTCGGCCTGGAGGAAGACCTCGCCATAGGTGACTTTTTCAGCACCTTCGCGCCCGTTGAAGTTGAGGTCGTAGACATTGTCGACGCCCTGCACATACATGGCCAGCCGCTCCAGGCCGTAGGTCAGTTCTCCCGCCACCGGCGCGCATTCGATGCCGCAGACCTGCTGGAAATAGGTGAACTGCGACACTTCCATGCCGTCGCACCAGCACTCCCAGCCGAGCCCCCAGGCGCCAAGCGTCGGGCTTGCCCAGTCGTCCTCGACGAAGCGAATGTCGTGCAGCAACGGATCGACGCCGATCGCCTTGAGCGAGCCGAGATAGAGCTCCTGCAGGTTCGGCGGGTTGGGCTTCAGGATCACCTGGTACTGGTAATAATGCTGCAGCCGGTTGGGGTTTTCGCCGTAGCGGCCGTCCTTGGGCCGGCGCGAGGGCTGGACATAGGCGGCGTTCCAGCCCTTGGGCCCGAGCGCGCGCAGCGTGGTGGCCGGATGGAAGGTGCCGGCGCCGACTTCCATGTCGTAAGGCTGCAGGATGACGCAGCCATAGGCGGCCCAGTAATTGTGCAGGGTCAGGATCAGCCCCTGGAACGAGCGGCTGGGATGTATATGGGCTGGACTGTCTGACGTCACGGCGGCCTCGGAAAGCGCTGAAATGATGCCATTCCCTAGTTGCCGGGCCGGCTAGCGTCAAGGCAGCGCCTATCGCCGCCTTGATGAGAGGTTGAACGCTTTGCTTCGGACTGGCCCATTGCCGGACGGTGCCGGTGGCCGTTTGCTCGCCCAGCTTCAACGACAGAGGTTCAGCCATGCAAGGCCAGCTCACCGTACGCCCCGTCACCCGAGAGGATTACGAGCAATGGCTGCCGCTGTGGGACGGCTACAATGCGTTTTACGGCCGCTCGGGCGAGACCGCCCTGCCCGGTGACATCACTGCAATGACATGGTCGCGCTTCTTCGATGCCTATGAGCCTATGCATGCGCTGGTCGCGGAGAGCGAAGGCAAGCTTCTCGGTCTTGTCCACTATCTCTATCACCGCACTGCTATCTGCAGGACCTCTTCACCAATGAGGCGTCGCGCGGCAAGGGCGTCGGCCGGGCACTGATCGAAGACGTCTATACCAGGGCGCAAACCGCAGGCTCCAGCCGCGTCTACTGGCTGACACACGAAACCAACCACACGGCGATGAAGCTCTACGACAAGATCGGCGATCTCTCGGGCTTCGTCGTCTACCGAAAGCTGTTCTAGAATGAGCGCCAACGCTGGGTCTGCGCCCCGTCGCTTCGCTCCTTGCTCCGCCATAGAATGACGATCGCGATAGGGCGTCTCTATCTCTTTGTTTCTGTCGCAATTCCGAGCGGAAAACCGCGCACACTTTTCCTGGAATTGCTCTAAGACGCCAAGCCGAAACAAAAACGGGGCTCAGCGAGCCCCGTTTCATCAGAAGTATGGCCCGATCACCCCTTCGGCGCTGGCGGGGTGGCCGGCTTGACCTTCGGGGTTTCCTGCGCCGTGTTGGATTCGATCGGCGGCAGGCCCTTCATCAGCTTCTGCTGCAAAATGGCAAGCACATCGGGATCCGGCTTCAGGTCGCGCGCCTGGTTCCACTGGAAAGTGGCTTCGAGCTTGCGGCCGACGCGCCAATAGGCATCGCCGAGATGGTCGTTGAGCACCGGATCTTCCGGCTTGAGCGACACGGCGCGCTCCATTTCGCGCACGGCGTCGTCGAACCGGCCCATGCGGAAATAGGCCCAGCCCAGCGAATCGACTATGTAGCCGTCGCTCGGCCTGAGGTCGACGGCCTTTTGGATCATCGCCAGGCCTTCCTTGAGGTTCATGTTCATGTCGACCCAGGAATAGCCGAGATAGTTCAGCACCTGCGGCTGGTCGGGGAACAGTTCCAGCGCCTTGAGGAAGTTCGGTTCGGCCTTGGGCCATTCCTTCAGCCGCTCATAGGCGATGCCGCGCTGATAGTAGATGTTCCAGTTGGCATTGGTCGGCGTCTTCAGCACCGCGACCGCCTTGTCATAGAGAGTGGCGGCGGAGCGGAAATCCTCCTTCGAGGCATAGACCCCGCCGAGCGCCAGATAGGCGCGCATGTCATCGGGGTGAGCTTCGACGAATGTCTTCAGATGGGCGATCGCCTCGTCGTGACGGTTGAGATCGGCAAGGTTGAGGCCGAGCTGCAGGTCGGAAAGCTCTTTCAGAGGCGAAGAGGCTGGAATGCGGCTATAGAGGGCAATGGCGCCTTCGCCGTCCTTCAACTGCTCCGCAACGGCGGCAAGCTGCACCAAAGCGGCGTCGCTGTCGGGCTTGAGCGCGAGCGCATATTGCAGATAGAGGCGCACGAACGGCTCGCCGCCGCCGCGATTGAGCGCGATGGCGAGGTCGAGCAGGATTTCAGCGGCGCCTTCGGAGGGACTGGCGACGAAGGGCTCGATCTTGTCGCCCTTGCTGATCCTGTCGCGAAGCGCCTGGATGTCGAGCTTGCCGGGCGCGAACGCCTCGGCCTTGTCGAGCACGTAGAGCGCCTTGTTCTTGTTGCCCTTGCGCGCCAGGAAAGACGCGTAGGCCTGGGCGTTGCGCATCCATGTCTCGGGCGCGGCACCGCCGGCCGTGACGTCGGTCAGGGTCGCGTCATAAAGCGCGTCGGCCTTGTCCGACAGGCCTGCGGCATCGGCGATCAGCGCGCGGTGGAAGGACTTGAACAGGCCGAACCAGTCAGGCCCCTGCAGTTTGTCGATCGAGGCCATCGCCCCGGTGGGGTCGCCGGCGCCCTCTTGTGCCCAGCCGGACATGACGCCGGAAATCAGCCGGTCGAGATCGGATTCGAGCGACAGCTTGAGCCAGTACTGCGCCTTGGTGAAATCCTTCTTGTGGAAGGAATCGACCGCCAGAGCCAGACGCGAGAAGCGCTCGACGTCGGGAACTGCCTTGAGCTTGTCGGCATAGACCAGCGATTCCTCGAAGCGGCCTTGCGCGATCAGCGACAGCATCAGGCTTTGCTGCAGCGAGGTGTCGCCGGGATTGAAGGCGAGCG
Organism: Mesorhizobium sp. P160187; assembly: GCF_057766425.1. Classification (NCBI taxonomy): domain Bacteria; kingdom Pseudomonadati; phylum Pseudomonadota; class Alphaproteobacteria; order Hyphomicrobiales; family Phyllobacteriaceae; genus Mesorhizobium; species Mesorhizobium sp. P160187. The sequence continues at coordinate 499,801 of NZ_JBYMDX010000005.1, read as the reverse complement.
CCTGCTTGTAATAAGCGATGGCATTGTCGAGGTCGTTGTCGCCTTCGGCGATGCGGGCGGCGAGATAGGCGCCCGAGAAGGAGGTGATCTTGACCGGGTCGGTCGATTCCTTGGCGTAGGCAGGCAGCGGAGAAATCGCCATCCCTGCCACAATTGCCAGCCCCGCGAGCCAGCGCGCACGTCCTTGCCGCATCGTATCCCTTTCAGCCAAGCGCCATCCCGCGTCGGCGCGGAGAAGCCATAGACTCGATGTTTCCTGACAAAGCATGGCCTTTTTGGGGTCAGGCTTCAATCCGGGCCGAATTCACAATCGGGTCACCCGATTAACAAACCATGGCGACACACACTGTCGGTTCGAGATAATAGCAGATCGGGGTTGGGAGCTACAGCCTGACATCGCGATATCCGCCTGCCGCTATCGTGCTGCACAGGCCGGCCCACTCGCAACCCTGGCAGGCCTCACGCGTCACGCCGGCTGAAAAGGCCGCGCGCAAGGCGGCAAGCGTTGCCGCGTCGAGGCTGAAGCGGACGCCGGCCCGGATCGGCCGGGCCAGCAGCTTGCCGACATCGCGTGCTGCCAGCTCGTCGCGGCCTGCGGCGCTTTCGCGCAAGCAGTGGGGCTCGGCCTCGCCGAGCAGCGGCCGACAGATGTCGTCGGGGCCGGAGACGATCAGAATATCCTCGCCCCGGCCCAGACGTTTCGCGATCACGTCATAGTTGGCGACGAAGGCTGCGCTGTACCCTTCGCCGATATAGGTCAGCAGGCAAAGCAGATGGTGGGAGCGCAGCCGGACGGTCATCGGTCAGGACGCGCCAGCGGAGCCTGTTCCATCCCGATGGTATCGGGATGGGGCTCCATCTTTTTGTTTGAGCATGATCTCTTCCGAAAACCGGACTCATTTTTCGGGATCATGCTCCTGCCGGGTCCGCCTTACCGGAAAACAGCTTGAGCGTCGCGGCGCCGAGCGCCGATTTCAGCAGGCCGCCGACGAGGAACGGCAGGAAACCGAAGGCGATGGCCTGTTCGAGGCCGATCATGACGGCGAGCCAGGCCGTTCCGAGAACCAGGCAGGCGAGGTTGCCGAGGACCATGCCGGCGAAGGCGAGCAGCACGCGGTTGCCGTTCCAGCCGCGCTCGGCCAGCCAGCCGACAAGCGCGCCGACGAGCGGGAAGGCGAAGAGATAACCGCCCGTTGCCCCGACGAAATACGACGCGCCCGCTGCCCCTCCGGACAGGACAGGAAAGCCCACGGCGCCCTCGGCGAGCCAGGCGATGATGGTCATGGCGCCAAGCCGCCAGCCATAAAGTGCGCCGACCAGCGTCACGGCGAAGGTCTGCATGGTGACCGGCACCGGCACCATCGGCACCTCGATCTGGGACAACAGCGCCAGAAACAGCGTACCGAGGACGACGGCCGCGGCCTGCCAGCTATGCGAGCGGGTTTGCAGGCGCAACGGGCTGAAGGACGGCTTGGACGGCGAAAAGGCGATGTCGGTCATGGTTGCTTCCTAGCTGGTTTGAAATTATAGATAATTTTATTGTTCGATCTATCATCGAATCCATATTTGCGCGGGAATGGCAACCCTCACCCCTAAAGGCTTGGGCTTGCGTGTCGAATAAAGGACATTTGGAAAGGCTGGCGGGACAGCACCCCCCTCTGTCCTGCCGGCCATCTCCCCCGCAAGTGGGGAGATCGGATGTCGCCTTTGCTTTCGCCAATGGCCGACGTTGCAGGACTAACGCAACGGCAAAGCTGTTGAGCTCCCCCCTTGCGGGGGAGATGTCCGGCAGGACAGAGGGGGGTGTGAAGGATCGCTACGCGCGGAATCCGACGACTTGTCCCTTCGTCCCTACCCGACGATGGCAAACGCTTCGCGCATCTTGCCCGACGCGGTCTTGACCGGTTTCTGGCCGATCCACTGGACGTGCCGGCCAAGCGTGGCCGCGGCCGATTCGGTGTTGCCTTGCCGCAGCGCGCTCAGGATCGCGCGATGATCCTGGTCGGTGCGGATTTCCCATTCCGAGCGCCATGCGGCGAACAGGAAGCGGGCGCTTGCGGCGTGCAAATCGTCGATGGTGGCGATGAGCCGCGGCATGCCGCAGGGCGCCAGGATCAGCCGGTGGAAGGTGCGGTTGGCCTCCTCCCAAGAGCGGACATCGCGGGATTTGTCGCCGGCCTTTGTGGCTTCTTCGGCAAGATTGAGAATGGAAGCCGTCAGATGCGGCGCGGCATGGCGCAGCGCCAGCACTTCGAGGGCTGCGCGCATTTCGGCGACTTCCCTGACTTCGCCGAGGTCGAAGGCGGCGACGCGTACGCCCCGCCTGGGCTCACTGGCCGCCAGCCCTTGCGCCTCTAGGCGCCGAAAGGCCTCGCGCACCGGGACATGGCTGGTCTGGAATTCCTCGGCGATGTGATCCTGCCGCAGCCGGGCGCCGGGTTCGATCGCACCCGATATGATGCGATCCGCCAGCACCTTGCTGATGCGCATGGCGATGGTGTCGTCTGCGGTCTTTGCCATGTTTTATAGATAATTTGCACTGCTGCCGATTGTCGAGCGGTGATTGCCCGATTTTGCATGCAAACTTTCTTTGGCGCCAGGCGCGGATCAGTTCACCCGGCTGATGCAGAAGTCGATGACGTCGATCAGCGCCGATTTCTGCGGCGTCGCCTCCAGCGGCGCCAGCGCGTCACGGGCGATCTCGCCGAAATGGCGGGCCCGTCCGATGGTGTCGGCAATGGCGCCATGGCGGGTCATCAGGCCGATGGCCTTTTCCAGTCCGGCATCGTCGGTGACATTGTCCTCGATGGCGCGCTTCCAGAAGGTGCGCTCGGCCTTGGTGCCGCGCCGGTAGGCGAGGATGACCGGCAGCGTAACCTTGCCTTCGCGGAAATCGTCGCCGACATTCTTGCCCAGCTCCTGGCTGGAGCCGCCATAATCCAGCGCATCGTCGATGAGCTGGAAGGCAAGGCCGAGATTCATGCCGTAGGAGCGCAATGCGGCGCGATCGTTGCGCGTCGCCGATGCGATGACCGGACCGACCTCGGCGGCAGCCGAGAACAGCGCCGCGGTCTTGGCCTTGATGACGGCGAAATGCTCGTCCTCGGTGGTATCGAGGTTCTTGGCGGCCGCCAGCTGCATCACCTCGCCCTCGGCGATGATCGAGGCGGCGCTGGACAGGATGTCGAGCGCTTCCAGCGAACCGACATCGACCATCATGCGAAAAGCCTGGCCGAGCAGGAAATCGCCGACCAGCACGCTCGCCTGGTTGCCCCAGATCATGCGGGCAGTCTTTTTGCCGCGCCGCATGCCGCTCTCGTCGACGACGTCGTCATGGAGCAGCGTGGCGGTGTGCATGAACTCGACCGCGGTGGCGAGCTTGACGTGGCCCTCGCCGGAATAGCCGAACATCTGGGCCGCCGCGAGCGTCAGCATGGGACGCAGCCTTTTGCCGCCCGACGAGATCAGATGATTGGCGACCTCCGGGATCATCTCGACGTCGGAGCCGGCCTTGGACAGGATCAGTTTGTTGACGCGCCCCATATCGGCTGCTGTCAGGTCGATGAGATCCTTGATGGAGGCGGGTTCCCGCTTCCCGTTTTCGATGTTGAGAACGACACCCACCAACAAACACTCCCGTCTTTGATCACGCGTGCGACGGCACCCTGGTCCCGCCTGGGACTCTAGGGCGGCACATACGGGCACGGCAAGAGGCGAATTGGCGCGGCTGCGGTGACGGCGTGTCAACCTTAGCGACCGCATGCCGTTGCCCGAAAACCGCTCCACACTTTTCGGCGCCATGCTCCAGCGTTTACATCAACGCTGCAACCTGCGAACTTCGTCCGATGATAGAACTCGTGCGCACCAACGATGCCGTGATCATCTCCTTTGTCGAATCGCTGATGCGCGATGCCGGGATTGCCTGCTTCGTCGCCGACCAGAACATGAGCATTCTCGAAGGGTCGATCGGTCTTTTGCAGAAGCGCGTCATGGTCGATGCCGACCAGGCCGATCAGGCGCGGCGCATCTTGAAAGACGCCGGCATCGAGAACGAAATCCGCCAGACATAATGGCTGAAGCGAGCGCGCTTACCAGCGATACGCCGGCCCATACGGTCGATGCCTTCCATCGCGGCCGCTTCTGGCTGGTCCAGCCCAGGACAGGGCATCGCGCCGGGATGGATGCCATGATGCTGGCGGCAGCAGTTCCATCCGGCTTTGCTGGACGCCTCGCCGATTTCGGCGCCGGCGCCGGTGCGGCGGGTCTTGCCGTGCTGTCGCGCTGCCCAGAGGCGCAGGTCGTGCTCGTCGAACGGTCGACCGAGATGGCAGGCTTCGCCACAACCACGCTCGCCCATCCCGGCAATGCGCATCTCGGCAATCGCGCCTCGGTGCTGACCGCCGACGTCACGCTGTCGGGCCGGGCGCGGACGCAAGCCGGCCTTGCCGACAATTCCTTCGATTTCGTCATCATGAACCCGCCCTTCAACGCGGCGCAGGACCGCGCCACGCCAGATCCGCTGCGGCGGCAAGCGCATGTCATGGACGACGGGCTGTTCGAGAGCTGGATCCGAAGTGCGGCTGCCGTCGCCAAGCCGCGCGGGGGCCTGGCCGTCATTGCGCGGCCGGAACAGCTTGGCGACCTCCTCGATGCGCTGTCGGGCCGCTTCGGCGACGCCGAGATGCTGGCCGTGCATCCGCGCCCGGAAGCAGCCGCAATCCGCATTGTGGTCAGGGCAGCGCTCGGCGCGCGCGGCAAGCTGTCGATCCGCCCGCCTTTGATGCTGCATGGGCAAACGGGCGACGGCCCGTCGGAACGAACCGAGATGATCAACAACGGACTGGCGTCGCTGTTTGGCGATTGATTTAGGCCCGTCAGTGTCGTTGCCGCAAAACCGGCACACAGTTGGCTGAGATGGATTGCAGCATTGCCGTTGACCGGCAAATCCCTACATGCGTTGAAGCCATTTGGAGACAGCCACCTCGTGAAACGCCTTTTCAACCGCCTGCTGCCGAAATCCTGGCGATCCAGCGTCGTCACCATTCCCGTCATCAGGCTGCATGGCACCATCATGGCCGGCGGCGGCCCGTTCCGGCCGAGCCTGTCCTTGGCGTCCACCGCCGCCCTCATCGAAAAGGCGTTCCTGTTCGATGCGCCCGCCGTCGCCATTTCAATCAATTCGCCTGGCGGCTCGCCGGTGCAGTCGCGGCTGATCTTCAAGCGCATCCGCGACCTCGCGGTCGAGAAGAACAAAAAGGTGCTGGTCTTTGTCGAGGATGTGGCGGCCTCGGGCGGCTACATGATCGCGGTCGCCGGCGACGAGATCTTTGCCGATCCGTCCTCCATCGTCGGTTCGATTGGTGTCGTCTCGGCCTCGTTCGGCTTTCCCGAGTTGATGAAGAAGATCGGTGTCGAGCGCCGTGTCCACACCGCCGGCCAGAACAAGGCGGTGCTCGACCCGTTCAAGCCGGAGAAGAGGGAAGACGTCGAGCGCCTGAAGGCGCTGCAGCTGGAAGTGCACGAGACCTTCATCGACCTGGTCAGGGAACGCCGTGGCACCAAGCTGAAGGACGATCCGGACCTGTTCACCGGCCTGTTCTGGACCGGCAAGAAAGGGCTGGAGCTTGGCCTCGTCGATGCGTTGAGCGACATGCGCACGGTACTGAAAACCCGCTTCGGCGCGAAAACCCAGCTCAGGCTGGTCACCGCGCCGCGTGGCCTGTTTGGCCGCATCGGCCTGTTCGGCTCGAACTTTTCAGCGCCCGATATTGCCGCCGCCGCCGCAAGGGGCGTGATCGATGCGGCGGAAGAGCGCGCATTGTGGGCGCGCTTCGGGCTTTGAAAAAGCGGGGAAAGCGTCTAGCATGAGCGCTTGACAGTCTGCCTTGCCGTCTTGCGAGGGAGGAGCTTTGAAATGCCACAGATCATTTTCTTCGCAGTTGTCGGCGCCGCCGCTTATTTCGGCTACCGCACCTTCGTCCGCGAGGCCGAACGTGTGACCGCCAAGGTGCGGCGCACCGAAAAGCAGGCAGCCAACGGCACCAACGGCACGCTGGTCCAGGATCCCAAGACCGGCGAATACCGCCTGGCCAAGGACTGAGCATCATCCCGTCAGCAGCCGACAGTTTGGATGCCGCAGCCCGGACGTGGCTTGCGCCCGCCAAGATAAATCTGGCGCTGCACGTCACCGGCAAGCGCGCCGACGGCTACCATCTGCTCGAGAGCCTGGTCGTTTTCACCCGCTTCGGCGACAGGGTCGAGATCGAGCCTGCCGACGCCGACCGGTTCTCCGTATCGGGCCGTTACGCGACTTCCGTGCCGATCGACGACAGCAATCTGGTGGTGAAGGCGCGCGAGGCGCTGCGCAGGCAGGCCGGCCAGCAGAGCACGCCGCCGGTTGCCATCCGGCTGGAAAAGAACCTGCCGATCGCATCCGGCGTCGGCGGCGGCTCAAGCGACGCGGCGGCGGTATTGCAGGGTCTTGTCCGGACCTGGGGGCTCGACATCGGCGAGGCCGAACTGAGCCGGATCGGTCTCACGCTCGGCGCCGACGTGCCGATGTGTCTTGCGGCAAAACCGCTGGTTGCGCGTGGCGTCGGCGACGAGCTGTCGCTGGTGCCGGATTTTCCGGCGCTCGCTTTGGTGCTGGTCAATCCCGGCGTCGCCGTCTCGACGCCTGATGTGTTCAACGCACTTGAGAAACGCGACAATGAGGGATTGCCGCCGCTGCCGCGTGCATTTGACTTCCACAGTGTCCGCAACTGGCTGGAGATCACCCGCAACGATCTCGAACCGGCGGCGCAGGCGATCCAGCCGCCCATCGGCCGAGCGCTTTCCCTGCTGAACAGGGCCGGATCTGGATTCTCGCGCATGTCGGGCTCCGGCGCGACATGCTTCGGACTGTTCGAGACCGGCAATGTCGCCAAGCGCGCCGCCGCCGAGATCCGCAGCCGCGAACCGGAGTGGTTTGTCGCCGCGACACGAAGCATCGCTTCAGAGGGGGCCGATGACCAAAATTGACGAAAGCCGCCCCTTCATCCCGGTGCGCATCGCGGTGCTGACGGTGTCCGATACGCGCAGCCTTGCCGACGACAAATCAGGGCGGACGCTGGCCGATCGCATCGTCGAGGCCGGCCATGTCCTGGCCGCGCGCGACATCGTCACCGACGACCGGGAGAAAATCCGCGACAAGGTGCTGGGCTGGTCGCGCGACGAAGACATCGATGTCGTCATCACCACCGGCGGCACCGGTTTTACCGGCCGCGACGTGACGCCGGAGGCGCTGGAGCCGATCTTCGAGAAGCGCATGGATGGCTTTTCCGAAGTGTTCCACCGCATTTCCTACGACAAGATCGGCACCTCGACAGTGCAGAGTCGGGCGACGGGCGGCGTCGTCAACGCCACCTTCGTCTTCGTGCTGCCGGGCTCGCCCGGCGCCTGCAGGGACGCCTGGGACGGCATCCTGAAACCGCAGCTCGACTACCGCCACATGCCCTGCAACTTCGTCGAGATCATGCCGCGCCTGGACGAGCATTTGCGGCGCGGCAAGGCCGCCTCGTAAACCAAGGCAAAGCCGGCCAAGTGCTGCCTTTGTCAGGCAGAATGGCGGCTGCGCCTTCGAGAGGTCATTTCCTCCGGGTCGTCGGGCGGATAGTCTGTCGCCAAGTCAAGACGGAAGAGATCCAATGAGCGCGCACCGCGGCGGCTGCCATTGCGGCAACATCCACCTGACGTTCGAAACGGGAATCGAGCCGGCCGAGGTGGAGATCCGCGCCTGCCAGTGCGCGTTCTGTGTCCGGCATGGTTCGCGCGCCGCTGCCGATCCGCAGGGCCGATTGATCGTCTCGGTCGAGGACGAGGCGCGGCTGCACCGATACCGGTTCGGATTGCGCACCGCCGATTATCTCATCTGCCGGGACTGCGGCGTCTATGTCGCTGCTGTGACCACCGACGGCGAACCGAGAGCGATCGTCATCGTCAATGCGCTGGATGACCGGCCGCGGTTCAACCGCGAGCCGGTCCCAATGGACTATGATGCCGAGAACAAAGAGGGTCGCATTGCCCGGCGGCAAGCGCGCTGGATGCCGGTCGAGATCCGCTCCGGCGTCAGCGGATGACCGGCTCGCCGTGGAAGCGGCGGCGCGAGGGCGGCGAGACGCCGAAGCCGACCTCCATCATCAGCCGTGGCGTGGTGGACGGCACGGTGCCCATGTGGAAGCCGAACGGGTCCTCGACGAAGCCGAGGCCGGCCTCGCCGGTCAGCGTGACCGGGCTGTCGTCGCCATAGACCTTGAGCACGTCTTGCGCCGGATGGCCGACCAGCAGCGTCAGCTGGTGCTTGAGGCTGCGCCTGTTGTGGCTGGCTTTGACATAGACATGCGGGCCGGTGCCGGCATCGCAGGGCTTGAGATAGAAGAAGAATTTCAGCATCCGCCAGTCGTCGAGATCGAAATGATATTTGCCGAGCGAGGCAAGGTTCTTGTCGGCGTCGGAAGCCTCGCCGGTCGGAAAGCTCCACCAGACACGCGTGGTGATCAGCTTTGCCTGCCCGCCCAGATAGTGCTGGGCGATGTCGAGCAGCAGCGGGTCGTTCTGGATGGCGAGTGCCGCCTTGCAGCCGAGGATGCGCTCGAAATAGTGTCCGCTGAGCAAAGAGCGGCCGAACCGCTTCTCGGCTTCTGCGTGTTCTCCGGGCATGAATTCGAGCCGGCGGTCGAAATTGCCGAAGCACGGCGTGCTCTGAGCAAAGCTGGCGATCTCTTCGTGGATTGCCTGCGGAAGGACCAGTCCGGAGAACAGGCCATCGGCGCGCAGCGCCGCGACGATCGACTTGAGGTCGACGCCCCTGAACATCGTCGCTCCGGCACTCTGCGCGGGGCGCGCGGCTTTGGCGCCAAGCCAGTGCAGTTTGCGCGCCGGCATGGTGCGGGCAAGCACGAACATCGGCAGCCATGCGGGATTTTCGCGCAGGTCGGACAGATAGGTCGGGATACGCACCGCAATGCGGCGGAGCAGGCTGCCGTTGCGGGCAATGGCTTCCAGACTGGGGGCGCCGGATTTGTCAGGGGACGAAAGGTTCATCGGGGTCCTCAGATATGAACGGCAGCAACGACGACGCGGCGCTTGCTTACCGCTCCGGCACTACCCAAACCCCGATATCCCGCATCAACGGAATGCTAATCCCGCGTCAGCTTTTGTGCAATGCACAATAGGTTTTTGCGGCGAAAAAGAGGGATGGTGCTGCGACCGTGCCAATGCGGATGAGACGCCGACGCTGCCCCTCATCCGCCCTTCGGGCACCCTTCTCCCTGGGAACGGGAAAAGGGAGAAACATCACTTCTTCGGCGCCAGCCAGATTTCGGCGTCGAGCCGCCTGGTGGCGAGACCGCGCGCAAGGGCTTCGGCGCTGTGCGCGTTCTTCGACAGGGCAGCGGCCTGGCGCTTGCTGATGACCAGCCCTTCGGCCAGCGCCCGGTTGCCCGAAAACACCCGTGACAGGAACGGCGTGCGGCTGCCGCGCGCACGGGAAAAGCGCGCCGGCATGGTTTGCCGGGCCGTGTGAGCGACAACGTCGTCGATCCAGCCCTCCGCCAGCCTTGCGCCGGGTTCCAGAAACAGCAGCCAGTCACCCTTCGCCTGCCTGATTCCCGCGGCAATGCCGCCGGCCACGAAGTGGCAGCCGGCATGATCGGCAACCCGATGCGTCTGGTCGGTCGAGCCGGTGTCGCAGACGATGACATCGCGCACCACGCCCTCGACCGCGCCGCCGATCAACGAGGCGAGCGTGCGGGCAAGGCCTTCTTCGTCATCCCGGGTTTCGATGAGAACGCTGAGCATTTTTAGCCGAATAGCGGAAAGCCCGGCGCAGCGCCAGTTGTGCATGGCCCAACGAAAAAGTTCTTGCTTTGTTCTCATCAGCGAAATAGGATTATTTTCATGAACAGAGCGATTCGACAGCCAGCCGACAGTCCTTGGGAAAGGGCCAAAATGGAACATATCGTGCGTGCGGACATTGCTGCTTTCGGAGCAGGGCGAGCCGAGATGGCCAATGCGATGATCGAACAGAGCGGCATGCGCGTCCGTCCGGATCGCAACCGCGGCCGTTCCGCGGGCATCAACCCGTCCGGCCGGTTCGAGCCGGTCAGCCGGCATGTGTTCGACGACGGCTGGAATTCGCTGGAGGAATTGCCGCCGTTCAAGACCGAAGTGCAGGTCGAGAAGCCGCGCACCATCATCACCCGCAACGAATCGCCCGACATTTCCTTCGACCGCTCGATCAACCCCTATCGCGGCTGCGAGCATGGCTGCGTCTATTGCTTCGCCCGGCCGACGCATTCCTTCATGGGCCTGTCGCCGGGGCTGGATTTCGAAGCGAAGCTGTTTGCCAAGCCGGATGCGGCGCGGCTGCTCGACAAGGAACTGTCGAAGGATGGCTATCAGCCGCGCACCATCGCGATCGGCACCAACACCGATCCCTACCAGCCGATCGAGAAACAATACCGGATCATGCGCGAGATCCTCGAAGTGCTGGAGGCGCGCGGCCATCCGGTCGGCATCGTCACCAAATCCCATCTCGTGACGCGCGACATCGACATCTTGTCGCGCATGGCCGAACGGGGCTTGGCCAAGGTGGCGCTGTCGGTGACGACGATGGACCGCATGCTGGCGCGCACCATGGAGCCACGCGCGTCGACGCCGACCAAGCGGCTTGAGGCGATCCGGCAGCTTTCCGATGCCGGCATCCCGGCCTCTGTCATGGTGGCGCCGATCATTCCCGGCCTGACCGACCAGGAGATGGAGCGCATCCTCGATTCGGCACGCGCCGCAGGCGCCCGCGAGGCCGGCTATGTCATCCTGCGCCTGCCGCTCGAGGTGGCGCCGATCTTCAAGGACTGGCTGTTGCGCCATTATCCCGACCGCTACCGGCACGTGATGTCGCTGATCCGTTCGATGCGCGACGGCAAGGACTATGATTCGGAATGGGGCAAGCGGATGAAAGGCGCCGGCCCCTATGCCTGGCAGATCGGCCGGCGCTTCGAGATCACGGCCAAGCGGCTCGGCCTCAACGCCGAGCGGCGCACGCTCCGAACCGACCAGTTTGTCGCCGCCGCCAAGGCGACCGAGCAGCTGATGCTGCTCTGAGAGTAGCGCCTGCCCTGCCCTCGTGGTTGGCAGGCGACCCAAGAATCCCGTCCGGCCTGTCCCCCGGCCTGCAGACGGTGCCCTCCCGGTCTTGCCCCACTCGACCCTGGAGGGACTTGCGGAGAATCGGAGCCGATGCGAACCTCGCCGCAACATGGCTCGCGCACGTTCCGATTCTCCGCTTCTTTTCGAAATCGTCGAAAAGCCCGACTTCTCCTTCGAGACGAAGGCGATGGCGGAAGGCCTGTGGCCGGTGGCAGGCATGGACGAGGCCGGCCGCGGTCCGCTGGCCGGGCCGGTGGTGGCGGCGGCGGTGATCCTCGATCCCGCCAACATTCCCGACGGGCTCGACGATTCCAAACGGCTCAACCATTTGCAACGCGAGGCGCTGTTCCTGAAAATCCTGGGGTCAGCGCTCGGCGTGTCGATGGCCTCGGTCAGCGCCGAAGGCATTGACGGCAGCAACATCCTCAAGGCCAGCCTGGAAGCCATGCGCCGCGCCCTTGCCGGCCTGCCGATCCAGGCGAAGCTGGCGCTGGCCGATGGCCGCGATGTACCGCCGGGCCTCCTCTGCGAAGGCCGCGCGCTGATCAAGGGCGACCAGCGCTCGCAATCGATCGCCGCCGCCTCGATCGTCGCCAAGGTGATGCGCGACCGCATGATGTGCGGCTGCGGCAGCCATCACGAGCGCTACGGGTTCGAGGTCCATATGGGCTACGCCACCGTGCGGCACCGCACCGCGATCGAAGCGCATGGGCCGGTGGCAAGGCTGCACCGGGCATCATTCGCGCCGTTCAGGCTGGGTGGGGTTGAGGTGGTGGAAGAAGAAGGGTTTGTCGGGTTGGACAGCTAATCTCCCCCCTTGAGGGGGAGATGGCCGGCAGGCCAGAGGGGGGTCGCCGCGCGTCAAGCGCTAGCCCTTCTTGGCCGCAGAAAGAGCGTCGCGCCCGGTCGAACCGACCCCGTCTGCCGCCTTTGGCGACATCTCCCCCTCAAGGGGACTGTTGCAAAATTGGGTGGATGTGATTCGCTGTTTTTGAAACGGGGATTTTGCGATGACGACAAAGCCGAGCGGTCAGTTCAGTTTTGTAGAAGCTCTGCTGCCGCAGGGTCTTGGTCGGAGCGGACGACTGGACCGGCTGTCGTCGCTGGTGAAGTGGTATCGCTTCGAGAAGATCCTGGCGCGGCTGCGCTCGCCAACTGGGCCGGGGCGGCCTGCGTACAATTCGCTGGTGATGTTCAAGGCGCTTCTGCTGCAATCCTTGTATGGGCTGTCGGACAACGAACTGGAGGAGGCGCTCGCCGATCGGCTGTCGTTCCGCCGCTTCGTTGGACTGACGCTCGAGGAGACGGTGCCCGACCACACCACGCTCAACCGCTTTCGCAATCTTCTCGTGGAGGCCGGGCTTCTGGAGAAGCTGTTTGGCGAACTGGACCATCAACTGGACAAGGCCGGGCTGATCCTGCGGCGCGGCACGATGCTCGATGCCACGGTGATCGAGACGGCGGCGGCACGGCCGCCCAGTGGGGCCGCGCACGAAGCGGGCGATGCCGGCGATCCCGATGCCGGCTTTACACGCCGGCAGGGCAAGCCTGGCTCCTCCTACGGCTACAAGGCCCATGTCGGCGTCGACCAGGGTTCTGGTCTGATCCGCCGGGTGAGGACGACAGCAGCCAACGTCAACGACACGGTCGAGGCGGATCATCTGATCTGTGGCGACGAAGGCGCGGTGCTGGCGGATGCGGCCTATCACACCAAGGCGCGCGAGCTGTCGCTGAGGCAGCGCGGGATCAAGCCGCGGCTGATGCGGCGGGCCAACAAGCATCATCCGCGCCTGCCGGCGCGCCTGAAGCAGTTCAACCAACTGATCGCCCGGCAACGTTTTGCCGTCGAGACGACCTTCGCCACCTTGAAGAACCGCATGCGACTTTGCGCCATCCGCTATCGCGGTCTGGCCAAGGCGGCAGGACAGGTTCTCATCGCCGCCATGGCCTTCAACATGCGTCGCTGGGTGACGCTGGCGACCTGATCTAGGGTCGCACTGCGCCCGAAATCCGCCGAATACGCCAACGCCTACCCCATCTGGCCACAAACCAGCGCCGGAAACCACCTCGTATTGCCGTTGCCGTCTCTCTCCACGCCCAAAACCTATAACGCAACAGGCCCTCAAGGGGGGAGATTGTCCGCGCTCAACAAAAAAGCCGCCAGGTTGCCCGGGCGGCTTGATGTCAGCGAGTTAACCCCGCTCAGTTCAGCCTGGCCTTCACGTCCTGCAGCGCGGACTTGAAAAGATCCGCGCCGGCCTTGGCGTCGATCTTGCCGGCGAGCAGCGTGCGGGCCGCCTCGACGGCGATGTCGACGGCGCTGGCGCGCACTTCGGCGACGGCTTCGCGCTCGGCCTGGCCGATCTTCTGCTCGGCAAGCGCGGTGCGGCGGGTGACATAGTCTTCGGTCTTCTTGTGCGCCTCGGCGGCAAGCATGTCGGCTTCGCGCTTGGCGGCAGCGACGATGGCTGCGGCCTCCTGCTCGGCTTCCTTGCGCTTCTTCTGGTATTGGCCGAGCAGTTGCTGGGCCTCTTCGCGCAACCGGCGGGCTTCCGCAAGCTCGTCGCTGATCTTGGTCGCGCGGGCGTCGAGCGACTTGGCGATCAGGCCCGGCACCTTGATGTAAACGGCAACGCCGAGGAAAATGACGAGGGCAACCGTTGCCCAGAGCGTTGCGAGAGATGTGGCGTCCATAATGTGCTCCTCACCGGGCCACGGATTTGACCGCAGCCGAGATCTCGGCCTTGCTGGTCTTGCCGCCGACAAGCGCATCGACGATGGCTGAAGCGGTGTCCTCGGCAATCGTGCCGACTTCCTTCATGGCGTTGGCCTTGATGGAAGCAATGCTGGCCTCCGCCTCGCCGAGCTTCTTGTCGAGGGCGGCCTCGACCTTCTTGCGGGCAGCCTCGGCTTCAGCCTTGGCAGCGTCGTTGGCCTGCTGGCCGATCGCGTTGGCCTTGGCCTTGGCTTCCGCCAGTTCCTGCTCGTAAGCGGCAACGGCGGCGTCGGCCTCGCCCTTCAGCTTGGCGGCCTGGTCGAGGTCCTGCGTGATGCGATCGCTGCGGACGTCGATGATGCCGCCAAGGCGCGGCATCACCACCTTCTTCAGGAACAAATAGAACAGCCCGAACGTGATCGCCAGCCACAGAAGCTGGGACGGAAACGTCGCCGGATCGAATGGCGGGAACGTGCCGTGCGCCTCGGCAGGCACGCCGGTGCCGGAATGCGTGTCGCCTTCCGTACCGGTATGGGCGCCTTCAGCGGCGGGTGCGGACTCTTGCGCAAACGCAGATGTCACGAACATGGACTATCCCCTGATATCAGGCATGGCCGCAGGAATGCGGCCAGCCAATTCTTCCCAATGCTCGTCCGACCAATAATTGGCCGAACAGGGGCTCAGCCGAACAGGGCGAGAAGCGCGATGAGAAGCGAGAAAATGCCCAGAGCTTCGGTCACGGCGAAGCCGAAAATCAGGCGGCCGAACTGGCCATCGGCGGCCGACGGATTGCGCAGGGCGCCCGCCAGGTAGCTGCCGAAGATGTTGCCGAGGCCAATGCCCGCGCCGCCCATGCCCAGGCAAGCGATACCGGCGCCGATGTACTTTGCTGCTTCTGCGTCCATTTTAAACTCCTTTGGATCTGTAATTCGTTGCAATTCCATCCGGCGAAAGATGCCGGAAATTCTAGGTCAGTGCCCGGGATGCAGGGCGTCGTTCAGATACATGCAGGTCAGCACCGCAAAGACGTAGGCCTGCAGGAAAGCGACCAGCAATTCCAGCGCGGTCAGCGCGACTGCCATGGCCAGCGGCAACACCGAACCGGCAACGCCGACGGCGCCGAGCGCGCTCAGGCTGACGACGAAGCCCGAAAACACCTTCAGGGTGATGTGGCCGGCCAGCATGTTGGCGAACAGACGAACCGAGAGGCTGACCGGGCGCGACACGAAGGAGATCACCTCGATCAGCACCACCAGCGGTAACAGGAACACCGGAACGCCGTGCGGCACGAAGAGCTTGAGGAAGCCCAGACCGTGCTTCGTGAAGCCGTAGACAACGACGGTTCCGATCACCAGGGCTGCGAGGCCGAAGGTGACGATGATGTGGCTGGTGACGGTGAAGAAGTAGGGGAAAAGGCCAAGCAGGTTGGCGACCAGCACGAACATGAACAGCGAGAACACGAATGGGAAGAACTTCATGCCCTGCGTTCCGGCGGCGTCGCGCAGCATGTTGGAGACGAACTCGTAGCCCATTTCCGAAACCGACTGCAGGCGCCCGGGAACAAGGCTGCGGCTGGAGGTCGAGAGGTACAGAAACGCCGATGCGACGAGCACGGTCGCGACCATGAACAGGGACGAATTGGTGAAGGACAGGTCATAGCCGCCGATATTGATCGGAATCAGCTTGACGATATGGAACTGGTGGATCGGATCGACCTTGTCAGCAGCCATTTACATCCCCGTCAAAACCGCGAGCGGCCTTAAGTGTCCTTGTGCGCCATTGGCGGCGCGCCATTTCATTCTTTCGGATCGTGCGACTTCTCGCTTTTTCCGAATTCCGCCACAACACCTGACGAACGCAGGACATTGAGCACGCCGGCGCCAAAGCCCAGCAACAAGCCGACGACCAGACCCCATGGCGAGGTTCCCGCCACGCGATCCAGAAACCAGCCAAGGCCCACACCCACCACTATCCCGGCGATGAACTCGCTGGACAGCTTGAGCGCCTGGCCATATCCGGCCGTCGCTTTCGCGCCGTCATTCCCCTCGAGCTGATCCGGCCGTCTTGTCGCAAGCGATGCTCCAAGCTCACGCCGGCGGCGTTCGAGATCTTCGTCGCGGATGTCGGCCTCGTGCTTGCTGCCGCGGCCGGTTTCTCCGGTTCCGTCTGGCCCGTTCTTGTCGGCCATCGTAACCCCCCTGCCCGGTCAGACCGTCACCGTCCGTCCGCTTCTAAAGTCGCCGGCAACATAGTTAGAGGGTTTGCGCCCGTCAAGCCACGGGCGGGACTTCAAAGCCATGTATTTTTTCTGTTGGAATCAATTACTTGGCGAGGTGCGACATCGTGCCCGGCACTATCGGGTCGGCACATGCCCCGAATCCGTCCGGCGACCGCTGTCCGATTTCGGCTTCCAGGGCCTTGCGGTTCGTTTGCGACAGGCAAGCCGAAGGGCTCAGCTCCAGCCGCCGCCATAGGTGCGGTAGAAGATATGCAGGCCGATCTTGGTCATCTTCTGCATCGTGCGCGCCCAGCCCGGATGGACGTAGTTGGCGTAGTAGTGGGTTGATGAGCCGACTTCGGGAATGAATATCTTGCCGGCGGTGACCGCCATCGCGACGTCCTGCGCGGTCTTGTAATGGGCGGGGCTCTCGATGCGCTTCTTGCGGCCGTCGCAGGCGAAGGAGAACTGGCAGCGGTTCAGCCAGTTGTCGTTCTGGTAGACGACGCCGCAAATCGAGTTCGGATAGGCCGGATTGCGGACGCGGTTGAGAATGACCTGGGCGACGGCGGCCTGGCCGCGCATAGATTCTCCCCGCGCCTCGAAATAGATGCCGTTGGCGAGGCAGGCCTGCTCCTTCGTGGAGAAGACGCTGGCCGGCAGCGGGTTCTGGATCCACGAATGATCGCCCTTGGCCATCGGCGGAATGAAGCGCCCGCTGCTCGGCTCCTCGTCCTGCAGCAGCGCTTCGAAGGGCGAGGCCTTGGCGTAATCGGGTTCGGCCTGGGCATAGGCGGTGGCCAGCACGTCCGGTCTGTCATTGTTGACGAGGGCGGCAAGCATGGCCGGCACGCCGGGATCGGGCTTCTTGTCCACATTGGTGTGGAAGGCCTGGGCGATCTGGATTTCCTTGCCTTTGATGCCGGGCTTGGCGAAGGCGAGCTTCAGGCCGCTGTCCATGCTCGGCCGCAGCAGGGAGGACGTGCGCTGAAAGATTGAGCCGGCATTGAAGTTCTTCGGCGGCGCCACCGGCGAGACCTGGATGATGCGGCCCTTCTTGTCGGCGCGCATCACGCGGTCTTCGTCGGGCGTGACGCCGGCGACATTGCCCTTGCCGCGAAACGAGACCTTGCCGACGCCGGGCAGGCGTACGCCCGAGCCCGAGAGCGAACCGGTGGTGACGGAATCGATGAAAGGCATTTCGGCGGCATGAACCGAGCCGGCGACGGAGCGCTCGACATAAGAGTTCCAGCGGGTGCCCGAGGCTTCGAGGCCGGAAATCAGGCTGCCCATGTCCTGGTAGGCGACGACGGTCGGAAAGCCGATCCAGATGCCGAGCCCGATGACCAATGGCGATAGGAAGGAACGTTTTTTCTCACCGGCGGCGGCGGCCAGCCGCTTCAGGACACGTCGATGCACGGGGAACTCTCCAGAAACGCCACTGAGCCACTGGAGAGCCAAAGTGAAGCATTAACCTTGATGCGGGGTTAACGCGGTTGATCGTGTTTTTCCGAAGCGGCCCGAAATGGGACGCCGTTTGCCGACCGGCCAACCCGTCAGTTCGGCCGCAGGAAAATTGGCCATGCAATCAAGGCGCAGAGCGCGCCCACCAGCCAGACGCCAGGCCACGACCAGACAAGCAGCAAAGCCGGAATGGCGGTCGGCACCACGAAGAAGGCGATGAAGACGAAGCTGTTGGCAAGACCGAGCGCGGTTCCGGCGCGGCTGGCGCCGGCAAGCGTGGCGAGTTCGGTGTAGGCGACGCCATGCCAGGCGGAGACCGAAATGCCGGCAACGACCAGCAGCACGGCAATCGCCGGGATCAACGCGGCATGGGCGTCTGGCGTGGCTCCTGCCGCCAGGACCAGCAGGCCGACGGCCGCGAAGCCAAGCGCGCTCGTCATGCTGCAGAGGCGCAGGAACCAGCGGCGGTTGCCATGGCGGTCGGTGAAGCGGCCGCTCCAGACGCGCATCACCATCGCGCCGGTCTGCACCGCGGCAAGGCTGGCGCTGATCGTGAGCGTGGCCATGCCGGCGAAATCGTGCAGGAAAACGGAGGCGAAGGTGAGCACCGCCACTTGCGGAAAGCAGAGCAGGCCGATGGCGGTGGCGATGCGCCAGACCTCGACATTGCGCAGCGGCGCCGGACCGCCCGACTTTGCCATGGCCATGCTGCCGGCATTGTCCAGTTCCGGCGGCTGGTGCAGCCATCGCCAGGCAAACAGCGCAGAGACGGCGTTCATGGCGGCCAGCAGCCCGAAGACCGCCGCGAAACCGTGCACCGATGCCAGCGACGGCAGGACCAGCGCGCCGAGCCCGCCGCCGAGCGGCACCGCGGTCTGCCTGATGCTCATGGCAAAGCCACGTTCGCCTTCATGGAACCAGGCCATGATGGCGCGGCCGCTGGAACCGTTGACGCTGCCGCCGAGCAGGCCGGCGACCAGAAGGCATGCGGCCAGCATTGCGACGCCAGGCACATAGGTCACTGAGGGCACGATGAACAACGCCATCAGGGCGAGCCACGCCGCGGTCGCACCAAGGCCGGTCAATAGCACGCCGCGATCGCCCCAGCGGTCGGTGAGCAGACCCCAGGGCAGTTCGCTCAAGGCGACGCCCAGTCCGAGAAGGCCGACGACCAGGCCGAGATTGCCATTGCTCAAGTGATAGCCCGACCGCAGAAACACCGCCGCCGCCGGTATGCCGGCGAAGGTTGCGGAGAAACTGGCATTGGCGGCAACGCCGATGCCAAGCACCTTCCAGCGATGATTGGCGCGAAATCGTTCAGCCTTCGACGTGACGGCGGCGGCTCGGCCAACCCGGCCTGGCTCACAATTTGCGTCGGCAATCGACATGGCGGGACTCCTGTTGATGCCCTTTCGGGACCTTGACGCCTCGTCTTTACCGCCATAACTTCATCCCGAATATCGGGAAGTTTTTGACAATTGTTCCCGAAAAACAGGATCGTTATGATGCGCCGCGTAACCTTCGACCTCGAAGTCCTCCGAAGCTTCGTCACCGGCATGGAACTCGGCAGCTTCGCCAAGGCCGCCGACCGGCTTGGACGCTCGACCTCGGCGGTGAGCGCGCAACTGAAGAAGCTGGAGGACCAGGCGGCGACGCCGATCTTCCGCAAGTCGGGCCGCGGACTGGCGTTGACCGAAGCCGGCGAAACCATGCTCGGCTACGCCAGGCGGCTGCTCGAGTTGAACGACGAGGCTGCCTCGGCCATCCACGACGTGGAACTGGAAGGCTGGGTCAGGCTCGGCCTGCAGGAGGATTTCGGCGAGGCGGTGCTGCCGGAGGTGCTCGGACGCTTCGCCCGCGCGCACCCCAAGGTCAAGATCGAGGCGCGGATCGGGCGCAGCTATGAACTCGCCGAGCGGATCACATCAGGCAATCTCGACATTGCGTTGGCCTGGGACAGCGGCCAGGCGCTGCCTTACAGCCGGCATGTCGGCGACGCGCAATTGCGCTGGATCGGGCCGGCCAAGCTGATCGAGACCAGGCTGCGCGAGGGCGAGGCGCTGCCGCTGGTGGCGCTGGAAGCGCCGTGCCTGCTGCGCACGGTGACGACGGAAACACTCGACCGCGCCGGCCTGCCATGGCGGATGGCCTTCTCCAGCCCCAGCCTTGGCGGCATCTGGGCGGCGGTCGCCGCCGGCCTCGGCCTGACCATCCGCACGGATATCGGCCTGCCGGCCAATGTCAGGGCGATGGCGCCGCAAACGCTGGGCTTACCCGCGCTGCCGACCATGGCGCTGGTGCTGCACCAGAAAGACGCCGAACTGGACCCGGTGGCGGCGCGGCTGGCGGATATATTGTGGCACGCGGCGGTGGCGGCACTGCCGCAGGACGAGCGGTTGAGAGAGGTCGCTTAGACGGAAGCGGCTGTCCAGCGTAGCGTTCCGTCACACCCCCCTCTGTCCTGCCGGACATCTCCCCCGCAAGGGGGGAGATTGGATCTCGCGAATGCTTTCGCCAATTTTCAACGTTGCAAGAGAGGCTCCAAAGATGAAACGACTGATCTCCCCCCTTGCGGGGGAGATGCCCGGCAGGGCAGAGGGGGGTGCTGTCCCTCCAATCTTGCGGAGAATTTCGCAACCGTCACCGCTCACTTGCGCTTGTTCGCTCTCCCCGCGAACGGGTTGTCCGAAGTCCGCAGCGCTATCCTGATCGGCACGCCGGGCATGTCGAAGGCTTCGCGCAGGCTGTTGGAGAGGTAGCGGACATAGGATTGCGGCATCGCGTCGGGCCGCGAGCACTGGACGACGAAACCCGGCGGCCGGGTCTTGGCCTGGGTGACATATTTGACCTTGAGCCGGCGGCCGGCGACAGCGGGCGGCGGGTGATGCGCCAGAATGCTTTCCAGCCAGCGGTTGAGCTTGCCGGTGGAAACGCGGCTGTTCCACACCTTGTGCGTCTTGATGACGGCATCCATCAGCTTGTCGAGGCCGCGCCCGGTCTCGGCCGAAACGGTCACCGCCTGGATGCCGCGCACCTGCGGCAAAAGCCGTGTGGTCTTTTCGCGCAACTCGGCCAGCAGTTCCTGCGGATTGTCGATCAGGTCCCATTTGTTGAAGGCGATGACCGGCGCCCTGCCCTCGCGGATGATTAGGTCGGCGATCTGCAAATCCTGCTTCTCGAAAGGGATGGTAGCGTCGAGCACGATGATGACGATCTCGGCAAAGCGGATGGCGCGCAAGCCGTCCTGCACCGACATCACTTCCAGCTTCTCGTGGATCCTGGCCTTGCGCCGCATGCCGGCAGTGTCGAACAGTTTTAGCCGGCGGCCATGCCAGTCCCAGTCGACGGAGATGGAATCGCGGGTGATGCCGGCTTCCGGGCCGGTCAACAGCCGCTCCTCGCCGATCAGCGCGTTGATCAGCGTCGACTTGCCGGCATTGGGCCGGCCGACGACGGCAATGCGCATCGGCTTGGTGTCGTCATAGGCGGGTTCGGCGTCGGGATCGGTGATGTCCTCGCCGATCAGCACCTCGCTGGCGGCGACGTCCTCGGCCTCGTCTTCTTCCTCGCCGAAGGCGCGGTCTTTGCCCAGCGCCTTGATCACCGCGTCGCGCAGATCGGGCATGCCCTGGCCATGCTCGGCCGAGACCGGGATCGGCTCGCCCAAGCCCAGTTCCCAGGCTTCAAGCATGCCGCCCTGGGCGCCCTTGGCCTCGGCCTTGTTGGCGACCAGCACGACCGGCTTGCCGGACTTGCGCACGATTTCGGCAAAGGTCCGGTCGTCGGGCAGCAGGCCGGACTTGGCGTCGATGGTGAAGAAGATCAGGTCGGCCTCGCGGATGGCGATCTCGGTCTGCGCGCGCATGCGGCCGGGCAGCGTCGAAGCGGCGGCGTCCTCGAAGCCGGCGGTGTCGATGACATCGAAATGCAAATCGTAGAGTTTTGCCGCGTGGACGCGACGGTCGCGGGTGACGCCCGGCGTGTCGTCGACAAGCGCCAGCTTCCGTCCCACCAGCCGGTTGAAAAGCGTCGATTTGCCGACGTTGGGACGGCCGATAATGGCGACTTTGAAGCTCATCCGGCCCTACAATCCGTCATCCATCGCCCAAAACCGCAGCGCATTTTGGGCGATGCGTATCATGACGCGCCCGAGCCGCGGATCAATTCCGACATCAGCGTCGCCCGCTGGCGCGCGTTGCGCGGGGCGCCGTCATCGGCGGCGATCTGGTCGAACAGTTTCAGCGCATCCTGGGTCTTGCCTTCCTTCCAGGCGGCAAGGCCGAGCGCTTCGCGCGCTGTGTGGCGCAGCGTGTTGTTGTCGGCGGTCAGCGCCTCGACGCGGCTGGAGACGTCGGCGAAGGAGCCGTGATCGACGAGCAGCAGGGCGGCCCGCAGGCGCGCCATGTCGCGAATGCCCTGGGGAATGGCGTTGTCGGCGGCGACGCCATCGAAATCGGCGACGGCGGCGGCAAAGTCGCCCTTGTCGGCCTTGACGGTCGCCGCGCGCATGCGGGCGAGCAGCGGATAGGCGCCGTAGCCGTCCTTTTCCAGCTGTTCGAGGGCGGTCAGCGCCTCGTCGCTCTTGCCGTCATTGGCAAGCTTCAGCGCCTGCGAGAAGGCATCGCCGGAGCGGTTGGCGCGCGTCTCGTCCCAATAGCGGTAGCCGACGAAGGCGGCGGTGCCAAGCACCACCAGGATGGCGAGGCCAAGGATCGCCGGACCAAAGCGGTCCCATAGCGCCTGCGCCTGCTCGCGACGGATCTCGTCGTTGACTTCGCGGATAAAACTGTCGTCGGACATCAATCAAAACCATTGCTGCCCTAACAGGGGCGCTTCTTGAGCCCGCGTTTTAGCGAAATTTCGCGGGCATGGAAGGGGCTCGGCAGGAAAATCGGCTAATCGCCGGGCGCATAGCTGCCGACGTTGATCGCACCCACGCCACATTTTGCCGATAGCCGGCTTGGACTGCCTCCAGATCAAGCCCAGATTGCCGATGCCACGTTTGTCCCGCGTTGTTGCGTTTTCCTCAGCCGTGCTTGCCATGGCTGGTGCGGCTTTCGCCGACCCGCCGGCGCCGCCTGCCCCGGCAAAGCCGAAGCAAATCGTCATCATCTCGTTCGATAGCGCCCGGGAGATCTCGCAATGGCAGCGCAGCCGGGCGCTGGCCAAGCGCACCGGCGCGCATTTCACCTACTTTTTGTCCTGCGTCTTCCTGCTGTCGCCGCAGACGCGGGCCGACTACACAGCTCCGGCCAAGTCCGCGGGCAAATCCAACATCGGCTTTGCCGCTTCGAAGCAGGACGTCGCCGATCGGCTCGATCAGATCGGGCTCGCCGCTTCGGAAGGCCATGACATCGCCAGCCATGGCTGCGGCCATTTCGACGGCAAGGACTGGAGCAAGGCCGACTGGCTGAAGGAATTCGCCTCGTTCGGGCACATTCTGGAGAACGCCTATGCGATCAACGGCATAGCGCCCGAGCCGGCAGGCTGGCGCGCTATCGCCCATGCCGTTGTCGGCTTTCGCGCACCCTACCTCTCGACCGGCAAAGGGCTCTACGAGGCCCTGGCTGAAGCCGACTACCACTATGACGCCAGCGGCGTTTCGAATGGCCCGGTCGAGCCGCCGACCGGCGGCGGCCTGACCCGCTTTTCGCTGCCACAGATCCCGGAAGGCCCGAATTCAAGGCCGGTGATCGCCATGGACTACAATCTCTATGTCCGGCATTCCGGCGGCTTCGAGCGGCCGAGCCAGGCAGCCGAGTTCAGCGATCGGACCTACCAGGCGTTCCGCGCCGCCTTCGACAAGCAATATCAGGGCAAGCGCATCCCGCTGGTGCTGAGCTTCCATTTCACGCTGATGAATGACGGCGCCTACTGGAACGCGCTGGAGCGCTTTGCCGACGAGACGTGCGTGAAAGCCGACGTCGAATGCATCAGTTTTCGCGATTATGTGCAGCGGCAACGTGGTAGCGAGAGGCAGGCGGCGGTGGGCGGCTGAGCCGCCAACCGTCTGTGCAAATAGGATCAAGCCGGGTCGGGTTCCTTTGCCTGTTCCTGACGCTCCATGAAGTGGCGGTCAATGTCGGGCAGCGGCTCGCCGCGAATCGTCGCCTCGAAGGCGCGAAGGCGCTTGTGAACTGACAGAAGCTCGACAATCGTCGACCAAGAATTGACGAGATACTGGAATGAGTTGGTTACCTGACTGAAGGCTGAACTGACCTGGTTGATGAGACCCAGCGTCAGCGTTCCAGCGATCATGGAAGGCACCATCAGGAAGTAGGAGAAGACGTTGTTGGTCTGAAGATAAAGATAGCGGACCACGTTGAAATACACATAGTGGAAATACAGGCGAAAGTAGTTTTGCCGCACACTCGCAAACAGCTCCGCGACGGTCTGCGGCTGCGCCCGGGCCGGATCGTCCTCACCGTAGACGAGTTCCTTGCGATATGCTGCCTCGACGCGCTGGTTACGAAACTGCAAGCCAGGAAGCTTGATGCCTGCGGTCGCAATGATGACTGTACCGAAGACTGCCCAGAAGATCGCAGCCAAAACCAGCGGCTGAGGAACATGACCGATCAATGGCAACTCTGTGACATGCTTAGAATAACTGAGCAGGATCGGCATGAAAGCGATAAGCGTCATGATGGAATCGACGAAGCTAGTGCCAAGGTCTTCCATTATCTTGGAAAACCGCATCGTGTCTTCCTGCACACGCTGTGCAGCGCCCTCAATATGGCGCAGCTTCGGCCAATAGGACATGTAGTAATTGTTCATCGCAGTGCGCCAGCGAAACACCCAGTGGCTGACGAAGAAGTTTGTCAAAACGAACACGGTAACCGCGACAAGAGCGATACCGAGGAAAGTGATTATTTGAGCGTAAAGATCAGCCTCGGTTGCCTTGACCGTTTTGCTAACGATGCCCTGAATGAGGTCCCAGAATGGTCCATACCATGCGTTGATCGCCACGCTTACCTGCACCTGAAAGTAGGTCGTGAACAGGAGCAGCGAACTGCCGAGGATAGACCATTGGTCCCACGGGTGCGGAGAATACCAGTGCCAGAAGCCATAGAATATCAAAACGCCAAGCGCATAGTAGATGTAGAACCAGAGGAACGGAGGCGACCAGAACACCGAGACGCCTATGATGGGCGGCGCGTCGGCAAGAGCCGGAGGCAAGCCGAGAAACGCGCCAAGCTGGTCAGCACCGAGGAACCAGGCTGCCACGAGAACCGCAGTCCAGACGACGGCCGAGATGAAAAACAGCTTCGGCTGCGGGAAGAAGGATACGAACACTGTGGTGAAATCCTCGGTCGGTGCGCAAATCAGCGGGGTTCGGCGGGCATAAAGTCACACATTAGGTGGAAAGCAAATGCCCGTACCCGATGCCCGGCATCGAGCAAGACCACAATCATGGCGATTTTGGCGCGGCCGACCAGGTGATCCCAGCAGATACCAGCAATACGCCAGCAGCGACGATCGAGGCCAGGAAGAAGTTGCCCGAGGCTTGCGCCAGCAGTCCGGCGACGATCGGGCCGACGATCTGGCCGATGCCGAAGGAAGCGGTCATCAGCGCAAAAATCCGGCGCGGCGCCTCCGGCACGAGCTGCCTTGCCGTCTGCAGGCCGAGCGCGGTGATGGCGATGAAGGTGCCGCCGAGCAGGACGCCCGCCAGCAGCGGCCCGGCGGTGCCGCCGATGGCGACGCTGGCGGTGACGCCGACCACCTCGACCAGGCAGCCCACGGCATAGGCGGTATAAAGCCCGATCCGTGCCGCTACCTTCTGCCACAGCCAGACCGAGGGAAAGCCGGAAAGGCCGGTGACCATCCAGACGCTTGCCTCGAAGACGCGGCCGCCGCCGCCCTGGCGCACGATGGCGACCAGGAAGGTCGCCGTCACCACATAGCCGAAGCCGAACAGGCCGTAGGCAACGATGACTTTTGCCAACGACCGGTCCCTCGGCAGTGCCGGTTCGCGGTCGGCCACGTCGCTGCCAGGTGCGGTGCCGCCGGCGAGCAAGGCGACGAGCGCAAGGCCGGCGGCGGAAATCGCTGCCGACCACAGCCAGCCCGAAGCCCAGCCGGCATGTTCGGTGACCAGAACCGCCATCAGCGCTGAGGATGCCGCGATGCCGAGGCCGACGCCGCCGAAATGCAGCGCCTGCAGGTCGCTTCTGTTGGCGGCTGCCAGGTGACCGAAGACGATCGAGGCCATGAACACCATGACGAAGGCGCTGGCGAGACCGGCAAGGAAGCGGATGAGGATGAAGGCCGTCATCGTTTCGGTCAGTCCCATCAGGGCGGCGAGCGCAGCACTGGCGGCAAGGCCGCCAAACATCAGCAGCCGCTCGCGCCCATGCGCCCAGCCGCCGGCCGCCGCAAGCGCGCCGACGAGGTAGCCGAGGTAGTTGGCCGACGCGATCCAGCCGGCATCGGCCGGCGACAGATGCAGTTCTTCCATCATTCCGGGCAGGATCGGCGTGTAGACGAAACGGCCAATGCCCATGGCGACGGCCATAGCGATCATGCCAGCGAGAGAAAGGCGTAAGGGCGCGGCGTTCATTGCGTCGCACAATAAGGGTGCGGACCGATCAGACCAATCCACTTGCGTTGGGCCAGACTTGGCGGCGGCGACAGTGGCCGTTGGCGTGACTGTGCCGAGGCGCGAGGGCCACTTGGCGTCGCGCCGCCCCGCCTGCCGGCACCTTCTCCCCATATAGTGACGGGGAGAAGGGGGTTATGTCCGAACCGGATAGATAGGTAACAGAATGGACCGATAGCATGGGTGACAGTTTTCTTGTCCGCCGGAGGACCGGCGATGGTTTGGCGAGAGACTGGCATCATGGACGAGCGGCTACGGTTTGTTGTGGAGTGTCTTTCTGGGGATGAGACGATGGTTGCGCTTTGTGCGGCCTACGGGATCTCACGCAAGAACGGCTACAAATGGCTAGGACGCTATCGGACGTTTGGGCCTGAGGGTTTGCACGACCTGCCGCGAGCCCCGCTCAATCATGGCCGGGCGACAGCTCAGGATCTGGTTGAGCGGATTGTGGCGGCCAAGGAGCTGCATCCGCTCTGGGGTCCAAAGAAGATCGTGGCACGGCTCAGGCGCACGGCTCCCGAGTTCATGTGGCCTTCAGCCTCGACGGTCGGCGCGATCCTTGCGCGGCATGGGCTTGTCCGCGCCCGCAAGCGACCCCGCCTGCGGGCCTGCGGCAATGGACCCTGGCCACAGCCGCAAGAACCGAACGCGGTGTGGACTGGCGATCACAAGGGCTGGTTCCGGACCCGCGACGGCTGGCGTTGCGAACCCTTGACGGTGATGGATGCGTCGAGCCGCTATCTTCTGGCGCTCGAAGCGACGGGGTCGACGGCCGATAGCGAAGCCTGGCCGGTGTTCGAACGGCTGTTTGAAGAGCATGGCCTGCCGGATCGCTTCAGAAGCGACAATGGCCCGCCCTTCGCATCGGCCGGCGTCACCGGGCTGACGCCGCTTGTCGTGCGCTTCATCAAGCTCGGCATCACCTTGGAGCGGATCGCACCCGGCAGGCCACAGCAGAACGGACGTCACGAGCGCTTTCACCTGACCATGCTGCCGATGGCCGAGGCACCGGAAGCCGACCGAACGGCACAGGGCCAGGCCTTCGAGACCTTCCGCCACAGCTACAATGAGGAACGTCCCCATGAGGCGCTGGGCATGGATACGCCCGCCCAGCACTACCGGTCCTCACAGCGCGCCATGCCCAGGACACCACCCGAGCCCGTCTATCCGGCCGAGGCCTCGGTCCGCCGCGTGCGCCACAATGGCGAGATCCGATGGAATGGCGGCTTCATATATGTCTCGCAAGCGCTGGCGGGCGAACCGGTCGCTGCGTTGGAGACCGAAGACGGACAATGGACACTCTCATTCCATGCCCACCCGCTCGGCATCATCGACACACGGCACATGAAGCTTGTCCGCCGCAGCGCCGCGCCAACCAATCCGCTTGGCGCTGCGGCGGACGCATAGGGGGAGAGAAGTGTCACCTATGTATCCGGTTCAAAGTGTTACCCATCTATCGGCTGGACAGTTAACCGTGTGCCTCGGCGCCCTTGCCTGCAGGGCTGGTGATTGGCGAAACCTTCGGCGCCGGCAACCTTTCTCCCTTACGGGGAGAAATGCCCGGCAGGCCAATGAGCGGCAGCGCTGGCGCCGACAGTATCGCCTTCCCAGTTACCGCGTCC
The DNA here is from genome assembly GCF_057766425.1 of Mesorhizobium sp. P160187. Classification (NCBI taxonomy): domain Bacteria; kingdom Pseudomonadati; phylum Pseudomonadota; class Alphaproteobacteria; order Hyphomicrobiales; family Phyllobacteriaceae; genus Mesorhizobium; species Mesorhizobium sp. P160187. Next base: position 471,995 of record NZ_JBYMDX010000005.1, on the reverse strand, counting down.
GCGATTTCAGCGGCAGCCTGCTTGCGCCGTCTCGTATGCAGTGCGGCGCGCCGTCAGGCGAAACGGCATGTCGCCGAGTTCGCGCTCCGACATGGTGTCGAGCACGGGATGCGACAGCGGATCGGTCACCCAATTGAGGACATCCCCGTCATGGCGCCGCCGCGTGTAGCCGGCGGCAAAGACTTTGAGCAATGATACGATCGTCACTATCCTCGCCTCCTCGGTCTGACTGTCCCGCTAGAATCTGCCCTGTCTCGCCGTCTTTCAATTGAGATTTCGGCCGCCCCGGTTTAGAAAAACTGGAATGGCTATGCTGAACCGCGTCCATCTCAACGGCCTGCGCGCCGTCGAAACCGTCGCCCGCCTCGGCTCGCTGGCGGCCGCTGCCGGCGAGCTCAACGTATCCGTCAGCGCCGTCAGCCAGCAGATCAACCGCACCGAAAAGCAGCTTGGACAGGCGCTGTTCGAACGAACGGCGAGCGGGCTGGTGCTGACCGAGTTCGGCACGGTTTTTTCCGCCCGGCTGGGCGCCGGTTTTCGCGAGCTGGCGCAGGCGGTGGCGCTGGCCGACGAGGCAAGCCAATGCACGCTGGTGGTTTCGGTGGCGCCGGCCTTCGCCTCGAAATGGCTGCTGCCGCGATTGTCGCGGCATTTCGACCGCCATCCCAACGTGCTGCTGCGCATCGACGCCTCGGTGCGCCTCGCCGATCTCGAGCGCTCCGACATCGACATCGCCATCCGGCTTGGCGACGGCAAATGGCCGGGCGGCCGGGCGGAACTTTTGTTGGCGCAGGAAGTCTTTCCGGTCTGCGCGCCGGTGATCGCCAAGAAACTGAAGTCGATCGAAGACCTGGCGCAGACCTGCGCCATCACCGACGAGCGGGCGATGATCAACTGGGAGAGCTGGTTCAAGGCTGCCGGGGCCGAGCCGGTCACTTTTCGCAAGGGCGCGCGCTTCACCGACCCGATGTTGTGCCTGGAATCGGCAATCGCCGGCCACGGCGTCATGCTCGGCTGGCAATTGCTGGCCGCCGATGCGCTGGCCGACGGCCGCCTCGTCGCGCCTTTCGGCGTGCGGGCGCAGAGCGGCCTCGGCTACTGGCTGGTGACCTCGGCCACCAAGACCGAAAGCCGCAAGGTGCGCGATTTCAAGATCTGGATCAGCGAAGAGATCGCGGCGACCGTGGCGCAGTTCAGCGCGCTGGAAAGCGCTGCCTAGGGCTGTCCGTCGCGACGGTGCTGGAAAGCACAGCCGCGCCGATCTATGTTGGAAGCTTCACCCCCAAGACCAAGACAGGCAGGATCATGACCACACATTCGCGCGGCGTTTCCGCAACGATCGACCCGGTGAAGCTTGACAGGCTGGCGGAAGTCGCCATCAAGGTCGGGCTGCAATTGCAGCCGGGGCAGGATCTGGTGCTGACCTCGTCGATCGCAGCCCTGCCGCTGACCAGGCGCATCGTCGAGCACGCTTACAAGGCGGGCGCCGGGCTGGTAACGCCGATCTTCAACGATGACGAGATCACGCTGGCGCGCTTCCGCTACGGGGCGGATGCCGGCTTCGACCGCGCCGCCGGCTGGATGTATGAAGGCATGGCGAAGGCCTTTTCCAACAATGCGGCGCGGCTTGCCGTGCGCGGCGAGGACCCGTCGCTGTTGTCGGCGCAGGACCCGGCGAAAGTGGCGCGCGCCAACAAGGCGAACTCGATGGCGTACCAGCCGGCGCTGGAAAAGATCACCGGCTTCGACATCAACTGGAACATCGTCGCCTACCCGGATCTCGCCTGGGCAAAACAGGTCTTCCCCGGCGATGCCGACGATGTCGCCGTGGTCAAGCTTGCCGATGCGATCTTTTCGGCATCACGGGTCGATGTGGAAGACCCGATCGCAAACTGGACGGCGCACAATGCAGCGCTGCGCGGCCGCACAAAGTGGCTGAACGAGCACAATTTCCATGATCTGCATTTCAGCGGCCCGGGCACCGACCTCACCGTCGGGCTGGCCGACGGCCATGAATGGATGGGCGGCGCCTCGACTGCCAAGAACGGCGTCACCTGCAACCCGAACATCCCGACCGAGGAGGTCTTCACCACGCCGCATGCACGGCGCGTCTCCGGCCGTGTATCCTCGACCAAGCCGCTGTCCTACCAGGGCACGCTGATCGACGATATCTCGGTGCGTTTCGAAGAGGGCAGGATCGTCGAGGCCAAGGCTTCGAAGGGCGAGGACGTGCTGAAGAAAGTGCTCGACACCGACGAGGGTTCGCGCCGGCTCGGCGAGGTGGCGCTGGTGCCGCATTCCTCGCCGATCTCGGCCAGCGGCCTGCTGTTCTTCAACACGCTGTTCGACGAGAACGCCGCCTGCCACATCGCGCTCGGGCAGTGCTATTCAAAATGCTTCGTCGACGGCGCCTCGCTCACCCAGGACGAAATCGCCCAGCGCGGCGGCAACAAGAGTTTTATCCACATCGACTGGATGATCGGCTCCGACAAGATCGACATAGACGGCGTGCACAAGGATGGCCGCAAGGTGCCGGTGATGCGCAAGGGTGAGTGGGCGTAAGCTCGCGGAGGGCGGATGGGTTTCGACCTGACGGTCAAGCGAATTTACGAAGCACCCGCGCCCGATGACGGGCAGCGGGTGCTGGTCGATCGCATCTGGCCGCGCGGCATCAGCAAGGAGGATGCCGCGCTGACGCTGTGGCTGAAGGAGATCGCGCCGAGCAATGAATTGCGGAGGTGGTTCGGACATGAGCCGGCGCGATGGGCGGAGTTTCAGGTGCGGTATTCGGTCGAGCTGGATGGGAATAGAGAAGCGGTGGCGAAACTGCGTGGCTTGCTCGGAAAGGCCAAGGTGACGCTGCTTTATGGCGCACATGACGAGGCGCATAACAATGCGGTGGCGTTGGCGGGGTATTTGCGCTGGACGGGTTGAGAGACAGCGAACCGCTGCATACGCCGCAAGCGAAAGCCTTCACAATTAGCGATCGCCCTCCACGCGTTCGTCATCCTCGTGTCTGCGCTGCGTCGCTTCGCTCCTTGCTACACCATAGGCTGACGAGGCAGGGCTACGCTACTTGACCACCCCTTCATAAGCCTCCGGCTTGAACCCCACCAAAATCTCATCCCCGACCTCGAGCACCGGGCGCTTGATCATCGTCGGGTTGGCCAGCATCAGCTTCCTGGCCTTCTTCTCGTCGAGCCCTTGCTTGTGCTTGTCGGGCAGTTCGCGGAAGGTCGTGCTGCCCTTGTTGAGCAGCTTTTCCCAGCCAACCTTGCCGATCCATCCATCCAGTCTGCCCACCTCTATCCCCTCGGCCCGGTAGTCGTGAAAACGGTAAGGCACATCGTGGCCCTCCAGCCAGGTGCGCGCCTTCCTGATCGTGTCGCAGGTGGTGATGCCGTACATGGTGATCGTCAAAACGCACTTCCCTTGGGCTGGTGGTCGAATCCGCCGGACAGCCTAAAACCGTCCTTCCCGCTTTGCCAGCACCCCGGTCACATCAGCCCATTTTTAGGGCTTGCCAATACTAAGGAATTTTCCTAAGTATCTTTCTATACCCGTCGACGGACCTCAGGATCGCCCATGCCAAGCCTCCTCGCCCCAACTACAAGTCTCCCGCAGATCGACGGCATCTTCCGCGCGCTGGCTGACCCGACGCGGCGGCGCGTGGTCGAGCGGTTGAACCGCAGTCCCGCCTCGGTCAGCGAGTTGGCGCAGCCTTTCGAGATGGCGCTGCCTTCCTTCATCGAGCATCTGAAAGTGCTGGAAGGCTGCGGACTGGTGCGATCGGAAAAAATCGGCCGCACCAGGACCTATCAGCTGGCGCCCGAACCGCTGCAGCTCGCCGAAAACTGGCTGGCCGAACAGCGCACGCTGTGGGAGCGCCGACTCGATCAATTTGACGCCTATGTGATGAGCCTCAAGGAGCAAGAAAAGTGAGCTATCCCTTCAAGCCCGACCCCAGACTGGACCTTGTGCTGGAGCGCAAGCTCGACGCGCCGCGCGAACTCTTGTGGAGCGCGATGACGGTGCCGGAGCATGTCAAGCAATGGTTCACGCCCAAGCCCTGGCTGATCACCGATTGCGAGATCGACCTTCGTCCGGGCGGACTGTTCCGGACGCGCATGCAATCGCCCGACGGCAAGGAGGTCAACGACCGCCATTGCTGCTATCTCGAGATCGTGCCGAACGAGCGGCTGGTGTGGACCGATGCGCTGCTGCCGGGCTATCGGCCCTCGGGCGAGCCCTTCATCACCGCAGTCATTTCGCTTCAGTCGGATGACAAGGGCACGCGCTACACGGCAACGGCCATCCATCGCGACCAGGCTACCCGCAACAATCATGAAGAGATGGGGTTCTTCGACGGCTGGGGCACGGTGGCCGATCAGTTGGCGCAGTATGTGAAGACCATTTGAGCTTTTCCCACTGCGGCCAGGACTTTGTCCCGGCCGCCTGGTTTTTGGGTCGTGCAGCGAAGTGCGCCGGAACCCTACGGCACCCGGGCTCAGTAGTAGAAGCGCTCTTCGGTGATCTTGCCGTTCTTGACCGTGTACAGGCCAACCTCGTCCATGGTGACCCGTTCGCCGGTGGCCTTGGGCGTTATGTCGAACTTGAAGCGCACCGCGAACTGGTCGCCGTTGACATAGGGGCCTTCGACAGAGCCGCCGTGGACTTCGTGGTTCGCTTGCCACCATTCGCCCTTTTGCCTGAGAGCTTCCTTGCCACGGGCAATGGCCATCGGCCCCTCCATCGCTTCGAGGCTGACGATATCATCGGCATTGTACTTTTCACCAGCACCCAGGTGATCCCCCTGCTGGAGCATTTCGGTGAAATCCTTGGCAACATCCGCGATGGTCATGTGTGTTCCTCCTGTTCAGACTGGTTTGAAGTAGGGAAGCGCTTGCCGGCCCGCCACCTTTACCCGCACGACAGCTGACAAGGTGTGTCAGGACGATGATATAGCGCGGCTATGTGACGACGATTGCGGCGGCGTCGGACAGCGACTTCGGTTGCAGACAAAAGCCAATTCCGCAATGCTGGGTGCATGTGCAACCTCTACAACATCACGACGACGCAAGAGGCGGTCCGCCAATGGACCCGCACATTGCGCGATATCAGCGGCAACCTCGAACCTTCGCTTGATGTCTATCCCAATCAACCTGGGCTTGTCGTTCGCAACAGGACGGATGGGGAGCGTGAACTGGCGAAACTGCTTTGGGGGTTGCCAACGCCGCCCGAGCGCATGAAAGGTAAGGCCGACTACGGCACCACCAACGTTCGCAATCCGCAATATTCGCACTGGCAGCAATATGTGGGCGTCGAGCACAGATGTGTCGTGCCGGTGACCAGCTTTGCCGAGCCCAGCCCTGCGGCGAACGATAAAGACCCGGAAACAGGAATCCAGCGAAATTACTGGTTTGCCCGTGGCGAGAGCCGGCCGCTGTTCTTCTTCGCTGGTTTCTGGACGTCTTGGCAGGGCGTGCGAAAGGTCAAGGACGGTCCCGGCGACTTCGAGCTATACGCTTTCATGACCACCAAGCCTAATGCTCTCATTGCGCCGATACATGAGAAGGCTATGCCCGTGATCCTCACCACGCCGGAGGAAACCGAGGCTTGGCTGACTGCGCCATGGTCGGAAGCACGGCGTTTGCAGCGGACGGCGCCCAACGACGCGTTGGTGATCGTTGAGAAGCCAGCCACACAGATCAAGTTCCCACCACAGGCCCCGGCCCAAGGGTCTCTGTTTTAGCCCGAATCGGCTCTCCTCAATCGTCGTCTCGCCAGATTACCCGGCGAACCATGCGGATTTCGACAAGACGTCTGACGCGAATTTTAAGGCGTTCAGCAGCGCTTGGCAGAATGATGCCTGCATCGAGCTCACGACCTTTGCAGCGCTCGCACCGCATGTGCCGCTCCACATCCCAAAAGGGGATATCACCAACCAGCTTTGCGAGATCGCCAGGCAGATAATGTCGAGTGATGTTGCAGTTCCGACATCGAACACGAATTAGCTGCCCGACTTCATGCGCCAAGCAGAGGGTTTGCACATTTCGGCGCGGTCGGGTGCTTAGTTCGGGCATCCCGCAAAGTAGGAATATGTTCCTTTGCGAGTCAATTCACACTTAATTCCACCTTGGCGATCTTCACAGCAGGTTAAATCCAACCGTCGATGAAGGGATTGGGTTGGATCAGCTTGGCAGCATAGGGCAGTTGGCACCACGGCGCAGGCTGATATGCGCCACGTCGCCGACGCTGAATTGAAAGCCCTCGGCCTGGCGCGGCGCATCGATCACCACCGGCAATCCCTGCCCCAGCTCAGCATGCAGCCGCAGCGTGCGGCCGTGGAAGACGATGGAGTTGACGCGCGCCGGCGCGGTGCCGGCGGCGGCATCGGTGGTGGCCAGCAAGTCCTCGGGGCGAACGCCGATGGTGCGCTCAGTGCCTTCGCCGGGTGTGTCGCCGGTTTCAGATGTTGCTTCCAGCGAAAGCCCGCCAGCGGCGAAGCGCAGGCGGTCGCCGTCGCGGCCGATGAAGCGCGATTGCAAGAGGTTCATGGTGCCGATGAAGCTTGCGACGAATTTCGTCGCCGGCCGGTCGTAAAGCGTGGCCGGCGGAGCGATCTGCTCGATGCGGCCCTTGTTCATGACGACGATGCGGTCGGAGATCGACAGCGCTTCGGTCTGGTCGTGGGTGACCATGACGAAGGTGGTGCCGAGCCGCGACTGCAGCCGCTTCAGTTCGACCTGCATCTGTTCGCGCAGATGCGCATCGAGCGCCGACAGCGGTTCATCGAGCAACAGAACGCGCGGCTCGCAGACTATGGCTCGGGCGAGCGCGACGCGCTGGCGCTGGCCACCCGACAGTTCGGAAACGCGGGCGCCGAGCTTGTCGGCGAGGCCGACCATGTCGAGGGCTTCGCGGACGCGCTTTGCCTGCTCGGCGCCGGACAGTTTGCGCAGCGACAGGCCGAAGCCGACATTCTCGGCGACGTTCATATGCGGGAACAGCGCATAATCCTGGAACACGGTGTTGACGGGACGGTCGAACGGCCTGAGCGCGGTGATGTCGCGACCATCGAGCAGCACCTTGCCGCTCGACGGGCTCTCGAAACCGGCAATGACGCGCAGGCTGGTGGTCTTGCCGCAGCCCGAGGGCCCGAGCAGGGTGATGAACTCGCCGCTGATAATGTCGAGATCGACGGCGTCGAGCCCGACAATGCCGCCGGGGAAAACCTTCGAGACCGTGTCCAGGCGTACCAGCGCATCAGGCGCCATCGCGAACCTCGGACGGCTTGGTGGTGTTGACCCAGAGGATCTGGCAAGGCTCGGTGCCGGGATTGCGGAAGGCGTGCAGAAGCGTGCTCTTGAAGGCAAAGGAGTCGCCGCTCTTCAGCACGTATTTTGTCGAGTCCACCACCAGTTCGACCTCGCCCGACAGGACATAGCCGAACTCGTGACCGATATGCGCATAGGCTTCCGCCGTGCCGCCATCGGCTTCCACCGTCACCAAGAGGCCGGTCAGCGCCGCGCCCGGCGGCGACAGCAGCGCCTTGGCGATGCCTTCCGACTTGACCGGGAGCTGCCGCCTTTTGTCGGCGCGCACGCAATAGAGATCGTTGGCGGCTTCGTTGCCGTCGGTGATCAGCGCCGAAGGCTCGATGTCGAGCGCGGCCGCAAGCGGCCAGATCACCTTGACGCGCAGCGAAGACAGGCCGCGCTCGATCTGGCTCAGCGCACCGATGGAGACGCCGGCTTTTGCTGCCAGCTCGGCCAACGACAAATTGCGCTCCAGCCGCAGCGCCCGCACGCGCCGGCCGACGCGAATGTCGGCGTCGGCCTTTGGTTTCGCTTCAAGCATGTCCATCAGTTGGTCCTTGTTGCAGTCTTTGGCGCGGCGGCAAGACCCGCGGGCTTCAGGAGATTAGTCACAATTACCTGCCGTCGGCGCTGCCCCTCATTGTCCTGCCGGACATTTCTCCCCGTATAGTGACGGGGAGAAAGCGGCTGGTCGCAAACTCGGCGCCATTTCTGCAACGTTTGCGATTTGCGAAATCGCTGGTGACAGCGCCCCTCTCCCCGTCACTATACGGGGAGAGGATGCCGGCAGGCAGGTGAGGGGCAGCGCAACCGTCGGCGATGGATCCCTCAGCCGCCCGCCTTCACTTTCTCGAACATCTTCGCCACATCGTCGTTCTGCTTCATCGGGCCGGTGAAGATGGTGGTCTTCAGCATCACCTCCGGGTCCGCCGGCAATTGCAGCTTGTCCAGTTCGTCCTTCGCCACGCCGGCGAAGGCGGTGCTCAGCGAGCTGCCATAGCCGTAGGCCTGGATCAGGTACTTACCCGAGTCGGCGTCGAGCCGGCTGTTGATGAAGTCATAGGCGAGGTCGACGTTTTTGGCGTCCTTGAGCATGACGAAGCCGCAGGCCCAGGTCAGCATGCCCTCCTTCGGCTTCATGAACTCGACCGGCACGCCCTGCTTCTTCAGCGAGGTTGCCGACGCGTTCCAGGTCATGGCGGCGACCAGCTGGCCGCTGGCCAGCGCCTGTTCGACCGAGGTCATGTCGGTGGTGTAGTTGGAGAGCAGCGGACGCTGCTCGCGCAATTTTTCCGCCACCTTGTCCATCTGCTCCGGCGTCATATCGAAGGGGTTTACGCCGGCCAGAAGTGCTGCAACGATCGGCGTGTCATGCACGGCATCGATGGTCGCCATGCGGCCGGCATATTGCTTGTCCCACAGAAGGTTCCAGCTCGCTTCCGGGTTCTTCACCAGATCGGTGCGGTAGAGGATCGAGGTGTTGCCCCAATCCCACGGCACCATCCAGACCTTGCCGTCGCCGGCCTGGATGTCGGGCAGGTTCTTGAACACCGGGAAGATCGAATCCCAGTTCTTGATGCGCTTGGTATCGATCGGCTGCAGCAGGCCTTCCTTGTTCCAGCGCGCCACCTTGTCGTAGCAGGGATGGGCGATATCGGGGCGGAAGCCGGCCTTGACCTTGGTGAAGGCATCGTCGTCGTCGCCGAAGATCGAGGCCTCGACGCCATCGGGATGGGCCGTCAGGAAGCTCTTGTTGAAGTCTGGCAGTTCATAGCCGGACCAGGTGAAATATTGCAGCTTGTCGGCGGCGAAGGCGACAGTCGACGACAGGACGATTGCAAGCGCGGCAAGCCCGGTGCGGGCTGTCTTTGCAGTGATCGATTTCGGGCCAGTGATCGATTTCAGCCCAGTAATTGATTTCGGGTCGAATGCCATTTCGGTTCTCCTCTTTTGTTATGGGTCAGGCTGGACTGGTGGGCGCCGTCCGACGGGCTGTGCTCAGCCCGCGATGGCGCAGGATTTCGGCGATGCCGGCGATGATGACGGACACAGCAAGGATAGCTGTCCCCAGCGCCATCACGGTCGGCAGCGAGCGAGGAAAACGCAGTTGGCTCCAGATGTAGAGCGGCAGCGTCGGCTCGGTGCCGGCGAGGAAGAAGACGACGATGAACTCGTCGAAGGAAATCAGAAAGGCCAGCATGAAGGCCGAGACGATGGCCGGCAGCGAGAGCGGCAACATCACCCGCCGGAAGGTCGTCCAGTCGGAAGCGCCGAGATCGAGTGCGGCCTCGCGAATGGTTTTCGGAATTGCGGCAAACCGGCTGCGCATGATCACCACGGTGGTCGGCAGCGCCACCAGTATGTGGCCGAGAACGATGGCGATGCGCGACGGGCCGAGGCCGATGAGATTGACGAGGATCAGCAACGATATGCCGACGATGACGCCGGGGATCAGGATCGGCAGCCTGGAGATGGCGCTGATGGTGGCGGCGAGCGGCGAACGACCGTAGAGGTCCATATAGGAGACGGTGATGCCGCAGAGCGTGGCGCCGGCGGCGGCCACGACGCCAATGACGAGACTGTTCAAAAGCGCGCCGGACAGCGCCGGATTGCCATAGAGCGTGGCATACCATTCGAGCGTGAAGCCCTGCAGCGGAAACGCGGCCTGGATGGAGTTGTTGAAGGAAAACAGCGGGATCAACAGCACCGGCAGATAGAGGAAGACGAGATAGGCAAGCACATAGACGCCGAGCCAGCCGCGGCCATCATCTCTCCGCGCCGCGCTCATGTGCGGCTGCCGAATTTGCGGTCGGCGCCGCGTGCGACCAGCACCACGCAGAGGATGACCAGCATCACGCAGACTGAAAGTGCCGCCCCGAACGGCCAGTCATTGGCCTTGCCGAACTGCGACTGGATCAATGTGCCGATCATGGTGCTGGCGGGACCGCCGACCATGGCCGGGGTGACATAGTCGCCGACCGTCGGCACAAAGACGACGAGGGCGGCCGCCAGAACGCCCGGCATCGAATTGGGCAAGACGACGCGGCGAAACGCCGTGAACGGTCTGGCGCCGAGATCGGAGGCGGCTTCGAGCAGTGATTTCGGGATGGTGTCCAGCGCCACATAGATCGGCAGGATGGCGAAGGGCGCATAGGCATGCGCCAGCGTGACGACCACCGCCGCCGGCGTGTTGAGGAAGGCCAGCGTCGGCTCCGACCAGATGCCGCTTTCGATCAGCGCCGAGTTCAAGACGCCGTTGTAGGCGAGCACGATCTTCCAGGCGAAGACGCGCAGGAGATAGCTGGTCCAGAACGGCAGGGTCACCAGAAACAAAAGCAGGCTGCGGCGGCGGCCGGCATAGAAAGCGAGATAGTAGGCGACGGGATAGGCGGTGACGACGGTCGCCAGCGTCACCAGGCCGGCGATCACCAGCGAGCGCAGCGTCACCGTCCAGTAGAGCGGATCGGAGACCACGGTGATGAAGTTGCCTGCCGTGAAGCCGGCGCCGAGCAGCGAACCGTCATTGCCGCGAAGTGAGAGGAAGAGCACAAGGCCAAGGGCAAACAGGATCAGGAACAAGGTGACCAGCCCGCCCGGCAGCAACATGGCGAAGCGGAAGCCTCGGGACGACCCTGCCGGCGCTTCTGTTGCAACGATGCTCGACATCGGACTGCTCAACGGAAATATGAAATCGGCTTAGCTTTTTTCATATTTGTGAAACTGTCAAGCTGAATCCACGAGGCCTAGGCGACCGGCACCCAATCAGCGCTCGAAGGCGTCGAGCATCCGGTACCAGGCGATGGTCGCGGCGACGCCGACCTGGCGGAAGGCGTGGAACGGGATCGGCCGGACCGGCGACAGCGGGAACGGCAATTGATTGACATCCCCGCCCGCGAGGTAGCCCGCCATGCGTTTTCCCAGCGCGGTCATCAGGCCGACGCCCCTGCCCTGGCAACCAACCACGGCGAGCAGGCCCTTTTCCGGCTCATGGATGTGCGGCAGGTGATCCGGTGTCATCGCCACGCGGCCGAACCAGCGCTTCTCGATGACGACATCGGAGAGCGCCGGATAGAGCCGCACCAGCGCGTGCTGCAGATGCGCCCAGTCGGCCTCGCTCCTCGGCCGCGCCATGCGGCCGCGGCCGCCAAGCACCAGATGGCCGTCGGCTGTTTTGCGGTAGTAGACGAGAATGCGCCTGGAGTCGGACACCGCCTGCCCTTCCGGCAGGATCGTCGCCGCAAGGTTGGATGACAGCGGCGCGGTCGCGACCTGGAAGGAATGCAGCGGCACGATCGTTTCCGCGAGGCCCGGAAGCAGTCCATCGGTATAGGCGTTCGTCGCCAGGACAACCGCTTTCGCCCGCACCTCGGCGCCGCTTTCGGTTGAGACACGCCAAAGGCCGGCCTCCTTGCGGAGTTTCACCACCTTCTGCCGCTCGGCAATGCTGGCGCCGGCGGCGGCGGCGATGCGCGCCAGTTCCACTGTATAGGCGAGCGGATCGATGATGCCGGCGCGGCGGTCGAGCCAGCCGCCGAGATAGCCTTGCGCGCCGGTCATATCGGCGATCTCGCTTTCATTCAGAAGCCGGACATCGGCGCCACGCGCCCGCCATTGACCATCCCTGTTCGCCGCCGCTTTCAATGCGGTTTCGGTATGCGCGGCCTGGATCCAGCCCTTGCGGGTGAGCGGCACCGCCAGCTTTTCGTCGCGGATGAGATCGAACACCGTATCCGCCGCCGAGGCGGCGAAATCGACCAGCGCTTGGCCACGCTCGGGGCCGAAATGCTCGAGCAGCCATTCGGGATCATATTTCAGGCCGGGAATGACCTGGCCGCCATTGAGGCCCGAGGCGCCCTGGCCGATCTCGCCAGCCTCCAGCACCTGTACACCGAGACCGAGCCGGGCTGCGTGCAAGGCGGTCGACAGGCCCATGAAGCCGCCGCCGACGATGGCAACGTCGACCGGCGCAGTGACGAGCAACTGGAAGGCGGATGCGGTCTGCGGCTTCTGCCAGATCGGAACGGAAAACGGTGCGGGCAAGGCTTCACCTGGAGTATGCGGAAAATGAAAATTCTAGTGCCAGTTTCATTTTTTTGAAAGAGCGGGCCTCATGTCAGAACCGACAATTGCCTGCGCCACGGGATAGACCTTTGGCGTGAATCCGGTGAAAGTGCAGCGGCCCAGCTGCCATCTCGATCATCAAAGGACCGTAAGCCATGACGAACCCAACGCAGCTTCCCGCCGACGGGCTCTTCATCGGCCGTGCCAGGGCAGGCGAAGCCTCGCATCCTCTGGTGGTCACCGTGCGCGACGGCATCGTTTTCGACATCACCTCGACCACCGCACCCACCGTGCGCGACATTTGCGAGATGGCCGATCCGGCCGGACACGTGCGCTCTGCCAAGGGCAAACCGATCGGCTCGCTCGATGCGATCGCCGCCAACAGTTTTCAGGCTACCCGCGACCCGGCAAAGCCCTATCTGGTCTCGCCCATCGACCTGCAGGCGGTGAAGGCTTCGGGCGTCACCTTCGTCGTCAGCCTGCTCGAACGCGTCATCGAGGAGCAGGCGCGCGGCTCGGCGGAAAAGGCCGACGCCATCCGCGCCGACATTGCCCGGCTGATCGGCCACGATCTGTCGAAGCTGAAGCCCGGCTCACCCGAAGCGGTGGAGATCAAGGCCAAGCTCATCCAGCGCGGCGCCTGGTCGCAATATCTGGAAGTCGGCATCGGCCCCGATGCCGAGATCTTCACCAAATGCCAGCCGATGGCGTCCGTCGGCTTCGGCGCCGATGTCGGGCTGCATCCTGTCTCCACCTGGAACAACCCCGAGCCGGAGATCGCCATGATCGCCGCCAGCACCGGCAGGATCGTCGGCGCCACCATCGGCAACGACGTCAATCTTCGCGACGTCGAGGGACGCTCGGCGCTGCTGCTCGGCAAGGCCAAGGACAACAATGCCTCGGCCTCGCTTGGGCCCTTCATCCGGTTGTTCGACGCAAGCTTTTCCATCGACGATGTCAAGCGCGCCACGGTGCGGCTGAAGGTCGAGGGCGAGGACGGGTTTTCGCTGGAGGGCGCGAGCTCGATGGCCGAGATCAGCCGTTCGCCCGAAGAGCTGGTCGCGGCCGCCATGGGGCCGCACCACCAGTATCCCGACGGCTTGGCGCTTTATCTCGGCACCATGTTCGTGCCGTCGAAGGATCGCGGCGAGAAGGGCAAGGGATTCACCCACAAGATCGGCGACATCGTCACCATCTCGTCGGAGAAATTCGGCGCGCTGGTCAACCGCGTGCTTCTGTCGCCCGATTGCCCGCACTGGACCTACGGCGCCAGCCATCTCATGCGGGACCTCGCCAAGGCCGAGCTGATCTGATTTCGGAGCAGCCGGGACGAACGGATAGCCGATAAACGTTCGTATCCGGTCCCTGTAAGCCGTTTGTTAGCGGAATCCGGGTGACTGTATCGGAAATTCGCTCCAGGATCGGGGCGCGGTCTGTGGGGGCCGAATCGCATGCTCGGTTTGCCGATGATATCGGTGCGCAATCTCGCCATGCGTTATGGCGGCGTTGTCGCGCTCAGGGATATGAACCTGTCTGTCGGACAGGGGACGATCCATGCTGTCGTCGGTGAAAGCGGCGCCGGCAAGTCGACGCTGGTGAAGGTGCTTGCCGGCGTGCTCCGGCCCGACAGCGGCACCATCCGCGTCGGCGACCAGATCGTCACCGTCGACAGCCCGATCGCTGCACGCAAGCACAGCTTCGGCGTCGTCCACCAGGGGCTCGGCCTGTTTGCCGACCGCTCGGTGCTGGCCAATCTTTTCGTCAATCGCGAGCCGTTGCGCAATGGCTTCGTCTCCAGGCGCGAGATGGAGGCACGCAGCCGCACCTTGCTTCGGCAACTCAAGCTCGACGTCGATGTCCACGCTCCTGTGGGACAACTCGGCATGGGCGAACGGCAATATGTCGAACTCGGCCGCGCAATTCTGGAAGGCCCGAGGCTGCTGATCCTCGATGAACCGAATTCTGCGCTCGACCGGCGCCAGACCGAGCACCTGTTCACCGTACTAAGTGACCTCAAGGCCAAGGGCACGAGCGTGCTCTATGTCTCGCGCCGGCTGGAGGACGTGTTTGCGATTGCAGACCAGGTCACCGTGATGCGCAACGGCCGTGACGTGCTGACAAGTGAGCGCTCGGCGTTGAGCGAAGCCGATGTGATCGACGCCATGATCGGCCAGCAGCGCGACAGCCTGTTCCCGCCTGCACTGCCGGCCAATGCCAGCACGATAAGGCCGCGGATCACGGTGGAGGGTCTGAGCGGCGGCCGGATTTCCGGCGTCAGCTTCACCGCCCGCTCCGGCGAGATCCTCGGCTTGGCCGGGCTTGAGGGGTCGGGCGTTGAAGACCTGTTCGAGATGCTGTTTGGCCTGCGCGAGGCGCAAAGCGGCAGGGTGCGGCTCCCCGACGGCTACGGCTTGCCTGGAAATCCGACCGAAGCGGCGCGGCGCGGCATCGGCCTGGTGCCGGCCAACCGCCTGTGCAACGGCCTGATGCCCGACCGGTCGCTGGCCTTCAACATAGGCAACATCGCCACCGGCGCCCGCAACTGGGGGTCGCGCCGCTACTCGCCCAAGGCCGCGATCGCCGCCGCCGCAAGGCAGATCGATGCGCTGCGCATCAAGGGCCTGCCGGACGCGCCGGTGAATTCGCTGCTGGCCGGCGATCAGCAGAAGATCGTAATCGCCAAATGGCTGGAGACGGCGCCGCAAGTGCTGCTCCTCGACAATCCGGCTGGCGGTATCGAGGCGGCTGCCAAGCGCAAGATCTATGCGCTGATCCGGCAGATGGCGGCCAATGGCTGTATCGTTTTGCTGCGTTCGGTCGAGCCGTCCGAACTGACCAACCTCAGCAACCGCGTCCTTGTCTTCCACCGCGGCCGGGTCGCCGGCGAGCTGTCCGGCGCCGAGATGAAGCGAAGGACAATGCTGCAACTGACCACCACCGGCGAGATGCCGGAGGCGGAGCGGTCGAAAAAGAAACTCGTGGGAGCCATTGCATGACACGATTGGATCCCATGCTACGGCTTGCCGGTTCGGCTGCCCACCCGAAGCGCAGCCTTCGCCTGCCCGTCGAACTCAGGCCGCTCATCGGGCTCGTTGTCCTGGTGGCGATTACAGGTTTTGCCCGGCCGGATTTCCTCGATCAGGCCAATGTGCTGTCGTTGCTGGAAACCGCTGCCTATCCCGGCATGCTGGCGGTCGGCATGGTGTTCGTGCTCGCACTCCGCGAGATCGACCTTTCCGTCGGCTGGATATTCCATCTCGCGGCCCTTCTCACCGCATTCCTTCTGGCCGCCGGCATCGACCCGTGGCTTGCCGCCCTTGCCGGCGTGCTGCTCGGCGCCGGGCTCGGCCTCGTCAACGGCCTGCTGGTGGTGGCGCTGCGACTGCCGGCCATCGTCGTTACGCTGGGCACCTTTGCAATGTTCCGGGGCCTGGCGGCGGTGGCCGTCAAGATGCAAGCGACAGCTCCGGCCAGCCCAGGCGGCGACTTCTTTGAGATCGTTCACGGCAAGCTGTTCGGCCTTGTGCCGACGGCTGTCTTTGTCTTCGTCGCAATGGCGGTGGTGATGCACCTCGTGCTTCACCGCAGCCGCTTCGGCTACCGGATCCAGGCCGTCGGCAGCAATCCGCAGGCGGCGCTCTATGCCGGCATCCCGACAGGTGCTGTGCGGCTGCAGACGCTGGTGCTGATGGGCATCGTCTCGGGGCTGGCGGGCGCGCTGTGGCTTGGCTCTCCCGTTACCGACGTCGACCAAGGCGGCGGTTTCGTGCTGATGGCGATTGCCGCGGCGATCATCGGCGGCACCTCGCTTTCCGGCGGGCGCGGCACCGTCTTCGGTGCGGTGATCGGCATGCTGATCATCCAGGTCATCTTGAGCGGCGTTACCCTGTTCGGCGTCGACGCCGCATGGAGCCCGTTCGTGATCGGCGCGGTGATGGTGCTGGCGCTCGCGCTCGACCGGCTGGCCAAGGTGCTGCGCATCCGCCAGGCCGAGCGCTTTCAGGAAATTCCGCGCGCCTGAGTTTAAGCCCCGCCTGCTTGCCGGGGAATATCTCTATCTCTTGGTTTGACGCAATTCCGGGCGGAAAACCGTTTCACACTTTTCCTGGAATTGCTCTCTAACTGATGCGATCTGATGGGATCGCTGATGGCGCGTTGCATCGCGCCACCATCCATTGAGCGGATGGAGGCTTGCCATCGGCCGCAAAAGAAGATGCTCTGCGCATCCGGGTCGGCGCTGGCAGGAGGAGAGGATCAAGGGCATCGCCCGGATCATCGCCGGACGTGGAGGTCGTTTTTCAACATGGGAGGAAAGCAAATGCTGACGAGGCTACGATTACTCGTGCTTGGCCTGATTGTGGCGCTGGCCGTTCCGGCGGCGGCACAGGCCAAGACGTTCTACTGGATTTCGCATGGCGGCCCGGCCGACCCGGTCTGGACCTACTTCCTGGCCGGCGCCAAGCAATGGGCGAAGGACACCGGCAACACCGTCAACACCTCGTTCCACAATGGCGACGTTGCCTCGCAGCAGGAGGCCGTGCGCGCCGCGATCTCGGCAAAGGCCGACGGCATCGTCACCACCAGCCCCGATCCGGGCAGCCTGATCGAAATCGCCAAGGAAGCCAACACGGCCAAGATCCCGATCATCAACTTCAACACGCCCGATCCCAAGGCAAGCTTCGACGCCTATGTCGGCGGCGACAACGTCACCTTCGGCAAGCACTGGGCGCAATATCTGGTCGACAAGGGCCTGGTGAAGAAGGGCGACTTCGTCTGGATGCCGGTCGAAATCCCCGGCGCCACCTACGGCGTCCAGGAAGAGGAAGGCATCAAGAGCGTCTTCGAACCGCTGGGGATCACCTATGAGATCACCGAAGCGACCCTCGACCAGGCCGAAGCCATCAACCGCATGGTCGACTATCTCACCGCCAACAAGGCCAAGGTCAAGGCAATCATCGGCCTCGGCGATCTGGTCACCGGCTCGATCAAGCGGGTGTTCGACCAGGCCGGCATCAAGCCGGGCGAAATCCCGGTCGTCGGCTGGGGCAACTCGCTCGACACCACCCAGGAAGTGCTGACCGGCTACGTCAATGCCGGCCAGTGGCAGGACCCGCAGGCGACCAGCTACGTCGCGCTGTCGCTGGCCAACATGGCGGCGTCAGGCATTCCTCCGGGCTTCAACGTCATCACCGGCGCGCTCTATGAAAAGGACACCGCGCAGGTCTACGACGACATCCTGTCCGGCAAATAACCCAGACCTTCAACAGTCGCGGCCGCAGCCGCGGTCGCGACTGTCTTTCGCCGAGCCCTTCGCGTTGCGCGCGGGGCTCAGCCTTCCCCTTCCTGTCGCAGGTTATCAGTGGAAAACCGTTCGCTCATCCAACGCCTGATCGCGAGGCCGGAATTCGGGCCCTTCGTTCTGCTCATCGTCGAAATCGCGGTGTTCTGGAGCATCAACCACGATTTCCTGTCGCCGCAGAACATCTCCAACACGCTGGCCTTCACCGTCGAGCTCGGGCTGATCGCGCTGGCGATGACGCTGTTGATGACGTCGGGTGAATTCGATCTTTCGGTCGGCTCGCTGTTCGGCTTTTCGCCGGTGCTGATGTGGACGCTGTTCAACAGCGGCCTGACCTCGCTGGAGGTCGGCTTCCTCGCCGCGCTGCTGATCGCGGCCTTCATCGGCCTGGTCAATGGCTGGTTCGTCACGCAGCTGAAAATCCCATCCTTCCTGGTGACGCTCGGCATGCTGCTGGTGGTGCGCGGCACCGCGCTGTTCGTCACCGACGGCTTTCCGCAGCGGACGTGGAGCGCCGAGGGCAGCTGGCTGGCCGAAGCGCTGGTCGGTGATTTCTTCATCGGCCCGTTCCGCATCTACATGTCGCTCTTCTGGTTCATCGCGGCGGCCATCGCGCTGGGCTACGTGCTGACGCAAAGCCGGACCGGCAACTGGATCCAGGCAGCCGGCGGCAATCCAGGCGCCGCAAGGGCGCGCGGCGTCAACGTCAGCGGCGTCAAGATCGGCCTGTTCGTGCTGTCGTCGGTGATGGCTTCGCTTGCCGGCGTCATCTCGTCGCTGCGCACGTCGGCCGCCAACCCCAACAGCGGCACCGGCTACGAGCTCGAAGTCATCGCCATGGTGGTGATCGGCGGCACGGCGCTGACCGGTGGGCGCGGCACCATCATCGGCACCGTGCTCGGCATCCTCATCCTGCGCGTCATGCGCAACGGCATCGTGCTGATCGGCGTGCCCGGGCTGGCCTACAACATCTTCATCGGCGCCATCATCCTCGGCATGATGGCGCTGCACTCATGGCTGGAACGCCGTCATCAGGCGGGGACCTAGAACCATGGCTGAACCGCTCATCCGCATGTCCAACATCAAAAAGTCCTACGGGCACGTGCAGGCGCTCGAAGACGCCAATTTTCATGTCAACGAAAGGGAGATCGTCGGCCTGCTCGGCGACAATGGCGCCGGCAAATCGACACTGATCAAGGTGTTGTCGGGGGCGGTGCCGCTGACGAGCGGCGACATTTTCATCCGCGGCAAGAAGGTCAATCTGCGCAGCACCAGCGACGCCATCGCGCACGGCATCGAGACGATCTACCAGGATTCGGCACTGGTGACGCAGCTGTCGATCGCGCGGAACCTGTTCCTCGGCCGCGAGCCGATCAAACCGCCGCGCTTTTTGAACCGCATGAACCAGGAGGCGATGAACAATGTCGCGCGCGACCTGCTGAAACAGGTCGGCATCTCCAAGAACATCCCGCCGACGACGCCGATCGGCTCCCTGTCCGGCGGCGAGCGGCAGGCCGTCGCGATCGCGCGCGCCATGCACTTCGACAGCGACCTGATCATCCTCGACGAGCCGACCAACAATCTCGGCGTCGCCGAGACGCAAGGCGTGCTGAGCTTCGTGCGCAACGCGCGCGATTCCGGGCATTCCTGCATCTTCATCGCCCACAACATCCACCATGTCTTCCAGGTGGTTGACCGCATCGTCGTCATGCGCCGGGGCAAGGTGGTGGCCGACGACATCGACCCGAAGAAGACCAGCGTGGCCGAGGTCGAACGCATCATCACCGGGATGTCGGACAAGGAGATCCGCGACGCCATCATCGAAGGCGGGCCATCGAACGGCTGAACCGTCTTCGCGCCGTCTGGCACGGAAACGCATCCGCTCTAACTCGTTGTAGAGCATGACCTTTTGACAAAACGGTTCCCGTTTGTCCGAGAAAACCGGTTCCCACTTTTCGGGATCATGCTCTATGACTACAGCCATGAAAGCCACCGTTGCCGACATAGCCAGGAGCTGCGGCCTGTCGACCGCGACCGTCGACCGGGTTCTGAACAACCGGGCCGGCGCGAGCGCCGCCAACCGCCAACGGGTGATGGAGGCGGCCAAGCAGCTCGGCTATTTGCCGGTGGTCGATCAGGTGACGCTGCCGTCGCGGCCGGCGCATCTTGAATTCTTCCTGCCGATCGGCGCCAACGGTTTCATGATCGACCTCGCCGGGCACATCGAGGACTATGCGGGGCGCCTGCCGCTGGTCGCCTCGTGCCGGATCCACAATCTCGGCGGCATCTCGCCGGCAGCGCTGCAGGCGGCGGTTGAAAATCTGTCGCTGAAGGCCAATGGCGTCGGCGTCATTGCCGTCGATCATCCGCGAACGCGCAACATATTGCGCGATGTGGTCGAGGCAGGCATCCGCCTTGTCACGCTGGTCTCCGACGTTCCAGCCGCCCCGCGTTCGGCCTATGTCGGCATCGACAACCGGGTTGCCGGACGCACGGCGGCGCTGTTGATGGGGCGCTTCCTCAATGGCCGCCAGGGTCATCTGGCGATGGTCGTCGGCTCGCGTTCCTATCGCGGGCACGAGGAGCGCGAGATGGGCTTTCGGTCGGTGCTGACAGAGGAATTCCCCAATCTCACGGTCTCGAGTGCGGTCGAGATCAATGACGAACCGGAGGGCAGCTACACCGCAACGATGCAGGCGCTGCACAACGAGCCGGAACTGCTCGGCATCTATTGCGTCGGCGCCGGGCGCTCAGGTGTGGCGAGAGCGCTGCTCGAGGCCAAGCCAAAGAAGAAGCCGGTCTTCATCTGCCACGACCTGACCAAGGAAACGCGCGGCTATCTCGTCGACGACCTCGCCGATGTCGTCATTGACCAGAATGCGCGGCTGATCGCGGAGCAATCTGTGATCCGCCTGCTTGGCTCGATCGCATCCGCCGCGCCATACCTGACGAAGAAGTTCATCGAGCCACGGCTGATCTTCAAGGAAAACGTGCCGGTGCAGTGAAGTCGCGCCGTGGCGGTTTCTCCGATTTGTACGACAAGTCGGGGTAGATGCCGCAAATCTGCACAGCAGCCATGCAACTTTCATTGTTGCCGAATCATTGGGCAACCCTTACTCATCTGGGTGTCGGCCATCTACTCCTCCCAGATGCGATGCCGACGCTGAGCGCGGTGCACCTCCTCCCGCATCTCGTTCGAAATCGAGCCCGCTGCCACCTCCTCCCGGCAGCGGGCTTTTTTCATTCCCAAATGAAACTTGGCATATCCAAAGCCCCTCACCCGGATTGCCGAGACCGAGTTGCAAAGAGCAATTCGCTGCAATCCGACCTCTCGCCAAAGCGAAAGGAGATCATCAGCGCCGGCGCCAGCCTCTTCTCCCCTCGGGGAGGAGCTAGCCGCGAAGCGGCCGGATGAGGGGGCCTTGCAAACTCGGTGAGCTGGAATTCAGCGCGCCCTGAAAGAGCTGATCAGGCCTTCAGCCATGCGCACGAACTGCGTGCTGGGGCCCTGGCAGCCCATGGTCTGCACGCTGACGCGCGCCCCTTCGAACAGCAGCGACAGCGTATCGGCCAGAAGCTCGGCCTGACCGATGCCCGCATCCCGGCACAGCGCAACGAGGCGATCGCGCTGAGCGCTCTTGAGCTCCTTGATCACGCTCCTGGCCGGATGGTCCGGCTCGGTCAATTCGGCGGCGGCATTGGCCATGTCGCAGCCGCGACCGTCAGCCGCCAGGCAAGCAGCGGCCATGCGAATCCAGGCATGCAACTGGGCGAGCTTGTCGCCGGGATGCTCAGCCTCGAATTGGTCCCACATCGCGGCGCCTTTAGCCGCCGACGCGCGCAGGCATTGGACGATCAGTTCGTCCTTCGACTCAAAATGACGGTAGAGCGTCATCTTGTTGGTGCCGGCGGCTTCCGTGATGGCGTCGACACCGACGCCCTTGATGCCATGCTTGTGAAACATGTCCTGCGCCGTCTCCAGGATTCGGTCCCGGGGGCGCACGCGATCGGTAATGCCGTCTGCCATCGCAGTCTCCTTGTCTCCCTAAAAATTCGGTTCACCTCTTGACTAGGGTGTTACCGGTCTGTAACTATCCGAATGTTACTTACTGGTAACACCTATGTGGCCTTCCGTCAATAACAAGGCCGTGAACTGGTCCTGCCAGATCACAAAGGGTGAAAATTGCAGGTCATGCGGCTCCGGCCGGTGAAGAGATGAAAACCGGTTCGCGATCGTCCGATGCGAATCGCTGGAATGGAGACGCTCCAATGTCGCAGCGCAAGGATTTGACCATCGATGAAGCCATCCGGGATCCGATGATCCGGCTGGTGATGAAAGCGGACCGCGTCAATCCGCGCGCCTTCGAAGCGATGCTGAGGACCGTTGCCGATGAGCAGGGCCTCAGCGGTGCGGCGCCGTCTTCGTATTTTTTGCAAGACCCGGGTTCGGTGCGCGGCCGGCGGCTGTCCCGGTCTGCCAATTCTTTTAAAGAGGCCGGTTCTTATAAAGAGGTTTGCGTGTCGTGGTAAACTTTTTCATCCATCGTCCGATCTTCGCCTCGGCCATCGCCATAATCATGGTGCTCGCCGGGACGATTTGTTATTTCCTTTTGCCGGTTTCGCAGTTTCCCGACATCACGCCGCCGCAGGTCGTGGTCAGCGCCCATTATCCGGGCGCCAGCGCGCAAGTGGTCGCCGATACGGTGACGACGCCGCTGGAGCAGCAGATCAACGGCGTCGAAGGTATGACCTACATGTCGTCGTCGAGCTCCAATGACGGCTCCTCGACCATCACCATCACCTTCGATGTCGGCTATTCCTTGAGCACCGCGGCCGTCGACGTCCAGAACCGCGTCTCGCAAGCGGCCTCGTCGCTGCCGGCGATCGTCAACCAGGGCGGCGTGACGATCAAGAAGCAGAACCCGAATTTCGTCCTCATCGTCAACCTGACCTCGCCCGACAGTTCGGTCGATCCGGTGGCGCTGAGCAACCTCGCCTATCTGCAGGTCGTCGATCCGCTGAAGCGGCTGCCTGGCGTCGGCGACGTCCAGATATTCGGCGAGCGCCGCTATTCGATGCGCGTCTGGCTCGACCCGGACAAGCTCGCCAATCTTGGCATCACCGCTGTCGACGTCCAGAACGCCATCTCGGAACAGAACGTCCAGGTGGCGGCCGGCAAGATCGGCCAGTCGCCGGCGCCCGCCGGCACCGCCTTCGAGATGCAGGTCAACGCCGTCGGCCGCCTGAGCGACCCCAAGGAGTTCGGCGACATCGTCGTGCGCGCCAACACCGGCACCGGCTCGCTGGTGCGACTGCGCGACGTCGCCCGCATCGAGCTCGGCGCGCTGCAATATTCGTCGTCGGCCTTCTTCGGCAAGGACCCGACGGTGGTGCTGGCCGTCTACCAGATGCCCGGTTCCAACGCGCTCGATCTGCAGCAGCACGTCAAGGACAAGATGCAGGAACTGTCGGCCCGTTTTCCCAAGGGCGTCAGCTACGCCATGCACTACGACACCACGCGCTTCGTGTCGGCATCGATGCATGACGTGCTGATCACGCTTGGCGAAGCGCTGGTGCTGGTCGTGGCCGTGGTGTTCATCTTCCTGCAGAGCTGGCGCACGACGATCATCCCGACCATCGCCATTCCGGTGTCGCTGGTGGCGACGATGGTGGTCATGGAAATGATGGGCTTCTCGCTCAACATGCTCTCCCTGCTCGGCATGGTGCTGGCCATCGGCCTCGTCGTCGACGACGCCATCGTGGTGGTCGAAAATGTCGAGCGACAATTGGAGGCGGGCCTCAAACCGCTGGCGGCCACCAAGGCCGCGATGGCCGAGGTCACCGGACCGATCATCGCCACCACCGCGGTGCTGATGGCCGTCTTCGTGCCCGTTGCCTTCATTCCTGGCGTCTCCGGCAAGCTCTACAATCAGTTCGCGCTGACGGTGGCGATTTCGGTCGGCATATCCGCCTTCAACTCGCTGACGCTCAGCCCGGCGCTGAGTGCCGCCTTCCTGCGCCATCGCGGGGAGACGCAGTTCGCCCCGTTCCGCTGGTTCAACACGGGTTTCGATAGGCTGTCGCATGCCTATGCCCATGGCGTACGCATCCTCATCCGGCTGCGCTGGATCATGCTCGGTCTGTTCGCGGCCGGCCTGGTCGCCACCTACTTCGTCTGGCAGAAGCTGCCCTCGACCTTCCTTCCGGTCGAGGACCAGGGTTACTTCTTCGTCGTCATCCAGCTGCCTGACGGCGCCTCGCTGGAACGCACCGACGCCGTGGCCCAGAAGGCGCGCGACATCCTCCAAGCTACGCCCGGCGTCGAGATTGTCGGCTCGATCAGCGGCCTGAACTTCCTGACCAGTGCGGCGCAGTCGAACTCGGCTGTCGAGTTCGCCATCCTGAAGCCGTGGGAAGAGCGCGGCCCCGACCAGAGCGCGTCCAAGCTCGTCTCCGATGTGCGCGGCAAGCTGATGCAGATTCCGGAAGCCTTCGCGCTGTCCTTCGATCCGCCTTCGATCCCGGGTATCGGCACCACGGGCGGCTTCGAATTCGTCGTCGAGGACCTCACCGGGCGAGGCAGTTCAGCCCTCAACGACGCGACGCAAGCCGTGATCGCCGAGGCGCGCAAGCAGCCGGAAATCAACCCGCAGCAGCTGTTCTCGCCGTTCTCGACCTCGACGCCGCAGTTCAACTACGACCTCGACCGCAGCAAGGCCAAACTGCTCGGCCTCAACCTGCCCGACGTCTTCAACACGCTGCAGATCTATCTCGGCTCGCTCTACGTCAACGACTTCAACCTGTTCGGCCGCACCTTCCGGGTGACCATCCAGGCCGACAAGGATGCACGTGCCGACGCAGGCGACCTTTCGCGGCTCTATGTGCGCAACGCCTCCGGCGGCATGGTGCCGCTGAGCACACTGGGCAAACTGGTGCCGTTCGTCGGCCCGGAAACCGTGCCGCACTACAACAACAACGCCTCGGCCACGATCAATGGCGGCGCAGCCCCCGGCTTCTCGTCGGGCCAGGCGGTTGCCGCGATGGAACGGGCCGCTGCCACCGCTTTGCCCAGGGATTTCGGCTTCGAATGGACCGGCATCACCTTCCAGGAGCTCAAGGCAGGATCGATCGCGTCGGTCGTCTTCGGCCTCGCCATCGTCTTCGTCTTCCTGATCCTGGCGATGCAGTATGAGAGCTGGGCGATGCCGTTCATGGTGCTGCTGGCGGTGCCACTGGCCCTGTTCGGCGCCTTCGCAGCCCTGTTCTTGCGCGGCATGCAGATCGACGTCTACTCACAGATCGGCTTCGTCATGCTGATCGGCCTCGCCGCCAAGAACGCGATCCTGATCGTCGAGTTTGCAAGGCGGCGGCGCGAGGAGGGACTGAGCATTGTCGACGCGGCGATGGAAGCTGCGCGGCTGAGGCTGCGGCCGATCCTGATGACGGCCTTCGCCTTTATCCTCGGCGTGCTGCCGCTGATGTTTGCGACGGGTGCGGGTGCGGCAAGCCGGCAGTCGATCGGCACCACCGTCTTTGGCGGCATGGTCGCGGCGACCATCCTGTCGCTGGTGTTCGTGCCGGTCTTCTACGCGGTTATCGAACAGCTGCGCGAACGCCGCGTGCGCAGCGAACCGAACGCCGCTCATGACCAGGACAATAATGAACCGACTGCCGAACCAGCGCGGATGCGCCTGGCCGAAGCAGCCGAATAGAATTGGAGACCAAAATGCGTAAATGGAAAATAGCTTTGGGAACGGCCGTCGCCCTGGGGGCGATCTCGGTGGCAAGCGTTCACTTCCTCGACATGGGCAATCTCAGCCTCAATGCCGGCACGGCGGCAGCGACGGCAGCACCTGCGGCATTCGTCATGCCGGTGCCGGTGACGAGCGTGGTCAAGAAGACGATCCCGATCTATCTCGACTACGCCGCCCGCATCGAGGCGATCCGCAGCGTCACCTTGCAGGCCCGCGTGCCCGGTTATCTGCAGGAGCAGACGGCTGAGGACGGCGCGGATGTGCGCCAGGGTGATCTGCTCTACAAGATCTCGCCCGACGACTTCAAGGCGGCTCTCGACCAGGCCAGGGCCGAAGTGCAGCGCGACCAGGCGAGCCTCGACTATGCACGCTCCAATCTCGGCCGCGGCTCCGAACTCGCCAAGAGCGGTTATCTCGCCAAGGACGGGTTCGACCAGCGCACGAGCACCTTGCGCCAGGCCGAAGCGTCGCTTGCCGTCAACCAGGCGGCGGTGCGCACGGCCGAGCTCAATTTGAGCTACGCCGAAATCCACGCTCCGTTTGCCGGTCGCGTCGGCCGCAACCAGGCTTCGGTCGGCACGCTGGTCAGCGTCGCCGGCACGGTGCTGAACACGCTGGTGCAGCTCGACCCGATCTACGTCACCTTCAATCCGAGCGAGACGGACCTGGCCGAAATCGAACGGGCCCGGGCCGCCGGCCCGATCGAGGTCGAGGTGCTGCTGCCCGGCGAGACCGAAGCCAGCCAGAAGGGCGAACTCACCTTCATCGACAACACGGTCGACCACTCGACTGGCACGATTACGGCGCGCGCCACCATCGGCAATGCGAGGTTCTCGCTGCTGCCGGGCCAGTATGTCCGCGTGCGGCTGCACATCAAGCAGCTGCCCGACGCGCTGATGGTGCCGCAGGTGGCGCTGGGTTCGAGCCAGCTCGGCAAATATGTCTATGTCGTCGGCAAGGGCAACACGGTCGACCAGCGCATCGTCTCGCTTGGCGCGACCAGCGGCGACCTTGTGGCGGTCCTCAGCGGCGTTGCCGAAGGCGACCAGGTGATAACGGGCAATCTGCAGAAGATCGGACCAGGAATGCCGATCTCGCCGTTGCCCCAGGAGAAACCGGCCAGCTGATAACCCCCATCAGCCCCGGTCCTGCGGCGCCTTCGGCTTCCACGCCGAGGGCGCCGTTTTTTTATGGAGCGCCGCACGCCGTTTTTGGAGTAACCGCAAGGCACAAGAATCCGGAACAGACATATTGTAGGATTGTCGACAATCTGCTTGTCTGTTTCCGGCTCTCACTGGAGTGACGGAATGGCCAAGCTGGACTTCAATCCGATCGCGGATACGACACGCCGAGCCGAGATCGTTGCGCTGTTGCGGCGGGCGATCCTGATCGGCCAGCTGGAACCCGGCCAAAAGCTGAGCGAGCTGAGGATCGCCGAGCAGATGCGGGTCAGCCGCGCGCCTTTGCGCGAAGCTATGCGCGAGCTGGTGCAGGAAGGCATCCTGACCAGCATTCCCTATGCCGGCACCTTCGTCATCGATGTCACCGCCAAGGACATTGACGACGCCTACTCGCTGAACAAGGTGCTCGATGAATTCGCCATCGAGCGGACATGGAAGCTGCGCGACCAGCGCTTCTTCGATGAACTCGACCGCCGCCACGAAGCGGTGAAGCAGGCAACGCGCGCGCGCGACACCACCCGCCAGATCGAGACCGCACTGCAATTGCACGGGCTGATCTATGAATGGGCCGACAATTCGGTGCTGCTGGAAACCTGGCAGCGGCTGACCAGCCGGCTGCAGATGTACTTTGCCCTGCACCAGCGGGCCCGCAACGAGCCGGTGCCGGCCGAAGATCTCCACGAAACCTATGTGCGGCTCTTGAAGGGCGCCGACATGCGCGCTGCCCAGCGCCATGCGCGCGAGCATATCGACCTCGATTTCGAAGAGCTGCTTGCCTATGCGCGTGGCCTCGATCAGCGGAACATCGAAGGGCTGACCCTCCTCAACGCCTAGAGACAACGGACAGACAAGTGCAGATCAAAACCATCAAGGCCTATCGCGTCGTGCAGCCCTTCGTGGACGGGCCCTACCGCATGTCAAAGGGGCGGGTTGCAGACTGCTTCGATGCGGTGATCGTCGCCATCACCTCCGACAGCGGCGTGACCGGCTGGGGCGAGATGGCGCCGCTCGGCAATTTCTATTCGGCCGCCTTTCCGGCGGGAACGCGCGCGGGCGTGGTCGAGATCGCGCCGCACCTGATCGGCCAGGACCCGCGTGGCCTCGCCGGCATCGGCCGATTGATGGATACGGTGTTCAAGGGCCATCCTTACATCAAGTCGGCGCTCGACATGGCCTGCTGGGATCTGGCGGCCCGGGCCGCCGACGTGCCGCTGGTGACCATGCTTGGCGGCCGCGAGAGCGACATGGCGGAGACCTACCGCGTCGTCACCCACGGCACGCTCGACCAGATGGCGGCACTGGCCAAAAGGATCATCGCCCAGGGCTGCCGCCGACTGCAGGTCAAGGTCGGCGGCAATGTGCATGAAGACATCGAGCGGGTGAGCGCAGTCGCTTCGGCCGTGCCGAAAGGCACGGTGATTTTCTGCGACGCCAATGCCGGCTGGACACCCTACCAGGCGCGGCAGTTCGCCGATGCAACGCGCGGCATCGACTACACGTTCGAGCAGCCCTGCACGACGATCGAGGAGAACATGTCGGTGCGCCGCATGCTCGACAAGCCGATGGTGCTGGACGAGAGCGTCATCTCGCTCGAGGCGATGCTGGAAATCCATCGCCTGGGCGCCGCCGACGGGCTGACGCTGAAGATCTCGCGGCTTGGCGGCGTAACCAGGACAAGGCAAATCCGCGACGTCGCCGTCGATCTCGGTTTCATGATCACCGTCGAGGATACGGGCGGCGCCGAGATCGACACGGCGGCGATGGCGCATCTGTCGCTGTCGACGCCGGAAGAACGCCGGCTGCACGCCATCGCCTTCCATGAGTGGGTGACGGTGCGCACGGCCTCCAACGCCCCACCGGTCACCGGCAGCCACATGGGCATTCCCGACGGGCCCGGCCTCGGCATCGATGTCGTGCCCGACCTGCTCGGCAAGCCTTTCCTAGAGATCGGCTGAGATCAAGCGCAGCATGAAGCTGTCACCCCACGAATCCTCCGTGGGAGATTTGGTCCTGCAGCCATTCTCCGATTTGCGGGTTGAAATATTTTTCAAATGGAAATAGGAATGTTCAAAATGATGATTTGACGCTGCGGCGCGTCATGACTGGAGGAAGCGATATGGCCCATCCGCAATTTGCAGCGGAACTTCTGCAGCGCGCTGAAGCCCAAGGGCTCATCACCATCGGACTCGCCGGCGCCGGGCAGATGGGCACCGACATCGTCGTCCAGGTGGCGCTGATGCCGGGCATGCGGATCGGTGCCATTTCCGAGGTGCGGCCGCAAGCGGCGATCGATGCCGCACTGCTCGCCGGCCATGACCGCTCCGACATCGTCCAGGCTGCGAACGCCTCTGCCATCGACCGCGCCATCGAGGCCGGCAAGATCGCTGTCACCGAAGATCTGCATGCGCTGGCCGCGGCCGGCCGCATTGATGTCATCATCGACGCGACAGGCAATCCCAACATCGGCACGCTGTTTGCGCTCGAAGTGATGAAGAACGGCAAGCACATCGTTATGCTCAATGTCGAGGCGGACATTACGATCGGCCGCTTCCTCAAGGAGGAAGCGCGCAAGGCCGGCGTGGTCTACACCGGTGCGGCCGGCGACGAACCCGCCTGCACGCTGGAGATCATCGGCTTCGCCAAGAGCCTCGGCTTCAACATCATCGCCGCCGGCAAGGGCAAAAACAACCCGCTCAAGATCGACGCCATGCCCGCCGACTACGAGAAGGAAGCGGCCGAGCGCAACATGAATGCGCGCATGCTGGTCGAGTTCGTCGACGGTTCCAAGACGGCGATCGAGATGGTGGCTATCGCCAACGCCACCGGGCTGGTGCCCGACGTGCCGGGCATGCACGGCCCGACGGCGACGCTGGAGGAACTGGCCAGCGTTCTTTGCCCGCGCGAGGATGGCGGCGTGCTGCACCGCAAGGGCGTGGTCGACTATTCCATCGGCAAGGGCGTGGCGCCCGGCGTGTTCTGCATCATCGAAACGAGGCATCCGCGCGTGCTGGAGCGCATGGTCGACCTCAAGGTCGGCAAGGGCCCCTATTTCACGATCTACCGTCCCTATCACCTGACAAGCCTTGAAGTGCCACTGTCGGCGGCGCGCGCCGTGGTCTACAAACGCGCCGACATGGAGCCGCTCGACCACCCGGTGGCCGAAGCGGTGGCGGTGGCCAAGAGCGATCTCGGCGCGGGCCAATCGCTCGGCATGATCGGCGAGAACGACTATCGCGGCTTCGCCATGACCTGGGAGGACGCCCGCGCCAAGGGCGCGCTGCCGCTCGGGATTGCCGAACGCGCCAAGGTGGTCAAGCCGGTCAAGACCGGCGACTTCCTCACCTATGAAAATTGTGTACCCGACGATTCGATGGTGATAACGCAGATCCGCCGCCGTCTCGACCAGTCGGACGGACAGTTTGTGACCAACGCCGCCTGAACCTTCGGGATCTCCCTGTGATGGACGATGTCGTTATCGGGATCGATGCCTCGACGACGGCGGTGAAGGCAATCGCCTTCACCCGCGACGGCGCGGAGCTGTTCCAGGCGCGCGAGGCCTATCCGCTGGCCAATCCGAAGCCCGGCCATTTCGAGCAGGATGCCGAACATTGGTGGGCAGCCCTCATCAGTGCGCTGAAGCAGGTCGCCGACAAGGTCGGCGCCGCGCGCGTGGCGGCAATTGCCATAGCCCATCAGCGCGAGACCTTCACCCTGATCGATCAGGCCGGCACGCCGCTCATCCCGGCGATCCTGTGGCTTGACGAGCGCGCCCGGCCTCAAGTCGCCAAGCTGTCGGCCGAGCTTGGCCGCGAGACGATCCGCGACTGGAGCGGCAAGCCGCCGGATCCGACGCCGGCGCTCTATGCCATCGCCTGGCTGGCGGAACACCAGCCGCAGGTGCTGGCCAACGCCGCCGCCCTGGTCGATGTTCATGGCTTCTTCGTTCACCGGCTGACCGCACGGCTGGTAACCAGCACGGCAAGTGCCGACCCGCTCGGCTTGCTCGATGTCGCGACAGGCGAATGGCACGCTGAGCTTGTGGCGGCTGCAGGGCTGCAGCCACGGCAGTTGCCGGCGCTGATCGGCCCAGGCGAAATCTGCGGCGGCCTTGCCGAAAGCATTGCCCAGCTGACTGGCCTCAAAGCGGGCACGCCAATTGTCGCCGGCGCCGGCGATGGCCAGGCCATGGGTCTCGGCATGGGCGTCTATGGTGCCCGCAAGAGCTATCTCTCGCTCGGCTCCGGCGTCGTCAGCGGCTGCTATTCCGGCACGGTCACCACATCGGACGCGTTTCGCACGCTGGTCTCGCCCACCGGTTCGGGCTTCATGCTGGAAACCGTGCTGCGCTCGGGCATGCAACTGGTCGACTGGATCGTGCGCACCACCGGCGCGTCTTCCGCGGCAGAACTGGAGAAGGGTGCGGTCGATGTTGCGGCCGGCAGCGACGGTCTTTTGGTCATGCCCTATTGGGCCGGCGTCATGAGCCCCTATTGGGATGGCGCGGCGCGCGGCGCCGTTGTTGGCCTGTCGCTCGACCATGAGCCCAGGCATCTCTTCCGCGCCACGCTGGAAGGCATCGCTTTGGAGCAGGCCATCGCCAGCGAGGCGATGGAGGCCGAAAGCGGCGGCAAGCCGGGAGAGATGATTGCCGCCGGCGGCGGCACCAATTCGGCGCTGCTGATGAAGATCATGGCCAGCGTGCTGGAGCGGCCGCTGTTCGTGTCGCCGGTCAACGAGGCGGCGGCCCTTGGCGCGGCGATGCTGGCGGCTTCGGCGATCGGCTGGTTCGCCTCGGCGGAAGACGCCGCCAAGGCAATGGCGGCGGCGCCGGCCAGGCGTGTCGATCCTGACATGACGCTGGTGCCGGCTTACCGGGCGCGCAAGGCGATCTACCGCGACCTCTATCACGCGACACGCGACATCCACGCGCGGCTCGGTGCGATCTGAGTTCAAGCGCAGCTTGCCTGCGTGAGGCTCCCATGCCCAACCTGCCCAGCTTGCCGATTTTGCGTCCTGCCCGGCCAATGCTAGACTCATCGGGCTAATGAAAGCAGTATTTCACCTTGCCGCCCTGCCCTGGATTGTCGCGCTTGCGGCAGCTCCAATGACGGCGCGTGCGCAGGACGAGCCGCCCTTCGAGGTCACGCTCGACATGGACAATGACGGCAGGATGGATCGGGCCGCGATCGCGGCGGATTCCGACAGCGGGCTGGCGGATCTCTCGATCTATCTGGCTGCCGGCGAAGGAAAGCTCGATCCTTCGCGCAAGCCTGACTTCGTCAAGAAGGCGCTGACGCAGGACCGTATTCTCGGGCTCGAAAGCAAGGGCAAGGGATCGCTTGTCGTCACCTCGTGCTTCGGCTGCGGCGCCAACAAATCATGGGATACAACGCTGACCATCGTCTGGCGCGGCGGTAAATTCCTTGTCGCCGGCTACAGTCGCGACTGGGACTGGAATGTGCAGAAAGCCGACGGCTCGGTCGAGACGACGCTGGGCGGCTGCGACATCAATTTTCTCACCGGCAGAGGCGTTGCCTCAAAGGACCTGGACGACGGCAAACCGGTCGCGGGAAAATTCGTGCCGATCGCACTGGCCGACTGGTCGGACGACAGTCGTCCGGAGCCCTGCGAATTCTGACCGACGCCGGACAGCGCTCAACGATTGAGCAGGCCTTTGGCCGCATCCTCATCGGTGATCAGCACCGAAATCCTGGTGTTGGCCAGCGCCGCGCGCATCACAGCGACCTTCTCCTGACCACCTGAAACCAGTATGATGCTCGGAATATCGGACAAATCCTGCAGCGGATAGGCGCAGACGCGGCGGTTGACCTCATGGTCGACCGGGTGGCCCTCGGCGTCGATGAAATGGCACAAGAGGTCTCCGACCGCGCCGGCGGCCTGCAGTTCCTCAAGTTCGCTCGGCTTGATGAAGCCGTAATTGGCGATCGGGCTGTCCTTGGAAAACGAGCCGACGCTGAGCACGGCGATGTTGGCGCGGCGCGCGCGGAAGACGACATCCTGGACGCTGCGCTGGCTCATGAAGGCATCGCGCTGTTCCGGCTTGTCGGCATAGACCGGCACCGGCAGCAGGAAACATTCAGCGCCGATCTTTTCGGCGAACTCCCAGGCGCTTTCGGTCGGGTTGAGCGGCTGCGCATGGGTGAGGCCGCCGAGCATCGAGACGACCGTCGTCCTGGCGATCGGCCGCCTCGGCAATTCGTTGATGGCGAATTTCAGCGTGCGGCCCCAGCCCAGCGCAATGACGTCGCCGGCATTCACATTGTCGGCGAGATAGGCGGCAGCCGCGTGGCCGATCATCAGCGGCGCGTTGCTGCGATCAGCGGCTGATGGCACCACGACCGCCTGGCTGAGCCCGAAACGCTGCTTCAGGCTCTCCTCGAGCTGCACACATTCGACGACACTGTCGCGAATGCGGAACTGCACGATGCCCTCCTCTCGCGCAGCGGAGAGAATGCGGTGCACCTTGATGCGGCCGACGCCGAGGATCTCGGAAATGCGCTCTTGCGTCAGACCTTCGACATAGTAATGCCAGGCGGCCCGGGCCTTGAGCTCGGCATCGGGGAAGCGCGAGGCCTTCTCGTTTTCGACGGTCGCCATCTTTTGCCCTCCCGCGGCAAATTTCGGAAATCTTTCCGCAAGCGCCGCCCCCTGGCCTTCCCTAGGACAAACCGCCCGGTGGCGCAAACCACCGCCGAATGGCGCAACGGCTCTTGACAATTTTCTAATGAACAGTTTAGCTGAACAAAATTGCATATCAAAGATAAATTGTTCACAGGGAGGTGCCTGGTGAACAAGAGCGGACGGCAGGCCATCGCCGTTTCGCTGACGGAGGAGACGAAGTGGCCGTGAGCAATGATGCAAGCGAGTCGAAGGCTGGCGAGTTGAAAGCCGCGCCCGGCACTCAAGGTGCGACGGCCGCGAAGCTTTCGGCGCTGTTTGCCGGAACCATGGGGCCGCTGATCGGGCTGCTGCTGCTTTGCCTGGCGCTGACGTTGACCACCGACACGTTCCTCACCGTGCGCAACATCCTCAACGTACTTGACCAGATCACGGTGCTCGGCATCATGGCAATCGGGATGACGCTGGTGATCCTGATCGGCGGCATCGATCTCTCGGTCGGCTCGGTGCTGGCGCTGGCCGCCATGGTGATGGGCTTTGTCTCCCACCCCGACTATCTCAATCTCGGCCTTGCGGCCGGCGTCGTCGCAGCACTGGTCGTCGCCGGCCTTTGCGGACTGGTGTCCGGCCTGCTGGTGACCGTCACCCGGCTGCCGCCGTTCATTGCGACGCTGGCGATGATGTCGGTGGCGCGCGGTCTTGCCAACATGATCACCGACGGTTCGCAGATCGTCGGCTTTCCCGACTGGTTCACCAGCCTGTCGATCATCCGCCATTTCGGCTTCCTGTCGGTCACAGTCGGGGTGATGATGGTGCTGGCGATCGTCTTCGCCATCTTCCTCAACTACCGCGCCACCGGCCGCAGCCTTTACGCCATCGGCGGCAGCGCCGAGGTGGCGCGGCTCTCCGGCATTCCGGTGAAGTCGCTGACCAACTGGGTCTATGCCATCTGCGGCGTGCTTGCGGGTCTTGCAGGCATTGTGCTTGCCGCGCGGCTGGATTCGGTCCAGCCGAGTTCCGGCCTCGGCTATGAGCTCGACACCATCGCGGCGGTGGTGATCGGCGGCGCCAGCCTCTCGGGCGGCGTCGGTTCGATCGGCGGCACAGCGGTCGGCGTGCTCATCATCGGCGTGCTGCGCAACGGCCTCAATCTGCTCGGCGTCTCGCCCTTCATCCAGCAGGTGGTGATCGGCGTGGTGATCGCGCTGGCCGTCGCCAGCGACACCTGGCGGCGCAGGGCGCGATAGAGAGCGGGGCACAATTGAGAATTCGCCCGGAACGTCCGGGCGATAGACGGATCGGTCGATCCGAAACTGGGATGTTCCAAGGGGCGCGATGCGCTGGCGGGACAGTTTGACTATCAACGGAGGAAACACATGCTCACCAAACGTTCACTGCTGCTCGCCGCTGCCGCAATCATTCCCCTGCTCGGCCTGACCGACATGGCCTCGGCCAAGGACGCCAAGAAACTCGGCCTCGCCGTCGCCAATCTGCAGGCCGACTTCTTCAACCAGATCAAGCAGTCGGTCGAAGCCTACGGCAAGGAGAAGGGCATCGAGATCGTCACCGTCGACGCCAAGGGCAATTCAGCGACCCAGGTCAGCCAGGTGCAGGATCTGATCACGCAGAACATCGACGCGCTGATCTACATTCCGGCCGGCGCCACAGCCGCCACCGTGCCGACCAAGACCGCCAAGGCCGCCGGCATTCCGGTGATCAATGTCGACCGCAACGCCGACGGCGCGCCCGGCGACACCTTCATCGCCACCAACAGTGTCGCCTCGGCGCAGGCGGTGTGCGACTACATCGCCAAGCAGGCCGGCGGCAAAGGCGAACTGATCATCATCCACGGCCAGAAGGGCACCACGCCGGAAGTCGACCGTTCCAAGGGTTGCGGCGAAGCGCTCAAGGCCTATCCCGATATCAAGGTGGTCGGCGAATTGTGGAGCGAAGGCTGGCACCAGGACGAAGGCTTCAAGCTGACGCAGGACCTGCTGCAGTCGCATCCCGATGTCTCCATCGTCATCGGCCAGGCCGATGCGCTGGCGCTGGGTGCGGCACAGGCGGTCAAGGTCGCCAATCCCGGCCACAAGGTCTGGGTTGCCGGCTTCGATGGCGACGTGGCCGCGCTCAAGGCGCTGAAGGACGGCGTGTTCGACGTCACCGCGACGCAGCAGACGCAAGGCATGGGCCGTCTCGCCGTCGATGCGGCGATCAAGCTGGTGGCCGGCGAAAGCGTTCCGGCCGAGCAGCTGCAGGATGCGACGCTGACCACCAAGGACAATGTCGAGCAGTTCATCGCCAAGCATCCGTAACGACCGGCACCGCTTTAGAGAGCACCACGATGTCTCCTGATCCTCGCCACAGCGAAAGCCCGCACAACGGGCTCTTCGTCAACGGCCTTTGCAAGAGCTACGGACCGGTCCAGGTCCTGGCCGATGCAAGCTTTGAGGTGCGGCCGGGCGAGGTTGTGGCGCTGCTCGGCGAAAACGGCGCCGGCAAGTCGACGGTGTCCAATATCATCGCCGGCTCGACCCGGCCCGACGCGGGCACCATCATCTGGCGGGGGAAGCCCTATTCCCCCGCCTCGCCTGCCGCGGCAATCGATGCCGGTGTGGGCATGATCCATCAGGAACTGAAGCTGCTGCCGGATCTGTCGGTGGCGGAAAACGTCTATGTCGGGCGCCTGCCGATGCGCGGCGGCCGCATCGACCGCGCCGAGATGAACGCTAAGGCCTCGGCGCAGTTGAAGCGGCTTGGCCTCGACGTCTCGCCCGAGCGCAAGGTGGGCACGCTGCGCATCGCCGCCCAGCAACAGGTCGAGATCGCCAAGGCGTTGACGCTCAATGCCGAATTGCTGATCTTCGACGAACCCACCGCAGCGCTCGGCGGCGAGGAAACGGAGCTTTTGTTCCAGCAGATCCGCAAGCTCAAGGCGGAGGGCATGTCCTTCATCTACATCAGCCATCGTCTCGACGAGATCGCGCAGATTGCCGACCGCGTGGTTGTGATGCGCGACGGACGCATCGTCGCCCGCCACGAGCGCGCCGATATTCCCGTGCGCACAGTGGTGGAGCAGATGGTCGGCCGCTCGGTCGAACGGATGTTCCCGCATCTGTCGTCGCCGCGCGAGGAGACGCTGCTCGAGGTCGACAACCTGTCCTCGCCGGAGAAGAGCTTCAACAACGTTTCCTTCTCGGTCAAAGCAGGCGAGATCCTCGGCATTGCCGGGTTGATCGGCGCCGGCCGCACCGAACTGGTGCGGGTGATCGCCGGCGCCGATCCGATCTCGTCGGGCTCGGTGCGCGTTGCCGGCAAACCGGTGCATCTCAGCGGGCCAGCGGCAGCCATCAAGGCCGGCGTCGTGCTGGTGCCGGAAGACCGCAAGGCGCAAGGCGTGGTGCTCGACCAGACCATCGGCGAGAATCTGGCGTTCGGCAATTTCGACCATGTCGCGCCGAAGGGCTGGGTGTTCCCGAAAGCGGTGCAGAAATTCGCCGAGGCCGGCATCTCCCGTCTCGGCGTCAAAGGCAAGCCGAACCAGGCGGTGTCGAAACTGTCCGGCGGCAACCAGCAGAAGGTGATCATCGCCAAATGGGTGTCGCGGCCGCCAAAAGTGTTCATCCTCGACGAGCCGACGCGCGGTATCGATGTCGGCGCGCGTGCGGCGATCTACGACGTGATCGCCGACCTCGCCCGTTCCGGCATGGCGGTGGTGGTGGTGAGCTCCGACCTCGAGGAGGTGCTGGGTCTGTCGCACCGGGTGCTGGTGCTGAGCCGCGGCCGCCAGCGCGGCATTCTCGGCCGCAGCGAGGCCAGCAATGTCGCGGTGATGGAACTCGCCACGAGCTGAGGACAGGAGTCGGAACAAAGCGCAGCAGGTGGTATCCTCCCAAGGACCGGACCGCGCGGGGCGCCAGCAAAGACTGGCGCCCCTTCATTTCAGGAGGGGGAACAACATGAAACTATTCGATCTCAGCGGCGACGTAGCGCTGGTAACAGGCGCCGGCAGCGGCATTGGCCAGGCCATTGCCATCGGGCTCGCCGAAGCCGGCGCCGACATAGCCTGTTTCGGCCATGCCTCGAAAGGCGGGCTGGATGAGACCGCGCACAGGATCGCCGCGCTTGGCCGCAAGGCGGTGGTGCTGACGGGGACGGTGACGTCGGAGGCCGACCTGGCGACCGCAGTCGAGCGCACGGAAAAGGAGCTCGGCGCGCTGACCATCGCCGTCAACAATGCCGGCATTGCAGGAGCCGAGGCCGCCGAGACGCTGTCGCTGGAGAAGTGGCAGAAAATCTACGACGTGAATGTCAGCGGCGTGTTCCTGTCCTGCCAGGCCGAAGCGCGCGCCATGCTGACGCGGCGCAAGGGCTCGATCATCAACATCGCCTCCATGTCGGGTTCGATCGTCAATCGCGGCCTGACCCAGGCGCATTACAATTCGTCGAAGGCGGCGGTCATCCACATGTCGAAAAGCCTAGCCATGGAATGGGCCGATCGCGGCCTGCGCGTCAATGTGGTGAGCCCAGGCTACACGCTGACGCCGATGAACAAGCGGCCGGAGGTCGCCGAACAGATCAAGATCTTCGAACGCGACACGCCCATGGGGCGCATGGCGACGCCGGAAGAGATGGTCGGCCCGACCGTGTTCCTGGCCAGCCGCGCCGCGAGTTACGTCACCGGCATCGACCTGATCGTCGATGGCGGCTTTGTCTGCTGGTAGGAGAAGAAAAGTGCAGAAGCGTTTTGAAGGCAAGACTGCGGTCATCACCGGCGCGAGCGGCGGCATCGGCGCGGCGATGGCGAAGCGCTTTGCCGAAGAAGGTGCCGCGGTCGTGGTCAGCGCCATCGATACCCGCGTCGAGGACGTCGCCGCCGGCCTGAAAGCGGCAGGCGCCAAGGTCGCGTCGATGCGCATGGACGTTACCAGGAAGGATGAGGTCACCGCGCTTTACGACCTCGCCGAGAAGGAATTCGGCCGTGTCGACATTTCGGTGCAGAATGCCGGCGTCATCACCATCGCCCGGATCGAGGCGATGACCGAGGCCGAGTGGGACAAGGTGATGGCGGTCAACACCAAGGGCGTGTTCCTGTGCTGTCAGGAAGCGATCGCCCGCATCCGCAA
This sequence comes from Mesorhizobium sp. P160187, assembly GCF_057766425.1. NCBI lineage: Bacteria > Pseudomonadati > Pseudomonadota > Alphaproteobacteria > Hyphomicrobiales > Phyllobacteriaceae > Mesorhizobium > Mesorhizobium sp. P160187. The sequence continues at coordinate 433,616 of NZ_JBYMDX010000005.1, read as the reverse complement.
GCATGGCGATGGCGGCCGGCTGATCAACACGGCATCGGGCCAGGCGCGGCAGGGTTTCATCTACACGCCGCATTATGCGGCGTCGAAGTTCGGCGTCGTCGGCATTACCCAGAGCCTGGCCAAGGAAGTGGCCAAGGAAAAGATCACCGTCAACGCCATCTGCCCCGGCATCATCGACACCGACATGTGGGCCTATAATGACGCAGCGTGGGGCAAGCTGATGGGTGACTACAAACCCGGCGAGCTGATGGCCGAATGGGTGAAGAACATCCCGATGGGCCGCGCCGGCAGCGGCGAGGACGTGTCCGGCCTGGTCAGCTTTCTCGCCAGCGACGACGCCACCTACATCACCGGCCAAACCATCAATGTCGATGGCGGCCTGATCATGTCGTGAACGTCAGCTCTGGCGGTTGGCAATCGACCAGTCTGAAATTCCGCAGTGCACAGGGTATCAGCCGTTGCGCCGCATGAACGTTGGTATATATAATTTCATCTCATGAAACGGCCTTGGCGGGGATGGGGCTCGCGGGCCGAGACCATGGGACCTTGATGGCTCGCACGTCTGAGAGCGCCGCTGGAGCGGCGATCGATCTGTTGACGATTGCTCACGCAGCAATCCATCCGATGCCATGACGCGGGCCCGCCCGGCATCACATAAACACCAAGTCGAGCAACCATTTCGCCTGCGCAAGTTGCGGCCGCGGCACTGGCTTGGTGCGAACGAGCTTGCGTAACGACCCGCCTTTCCAACACAATCAAGAAAAGACGCAAGAAGGGAACGATCAAGAAATTTCCACATGGTTTGACAGGAGAACAAGCATGTCATTTCGCAGTGTGATTTCGAACCTATCAATGGGAGCCTTGGCGCTTGCCGCCGCAAGTGCGCTTACATCACCGGTCCACGCAGCAGCACCTGAATCCAACGACCCGATCAAGATCGCGCTGTTCGACTGGACCAGCGTCAACCTCAACGCCAAGATCCTTGGCGGTATCCTCGAAAAGCTCGGCTATACCGTCGAATATCCGACAGCCGACTACCTCTCCAGCCTGACCACCGGCCTCACCAATGGCGACCTTGATGTCGGCCTGGAGTTCTGGGACACGACGGCCGGCGAAGCGATGAAGGCTTCAGACGCCACCGGCCAGACCGAGCGGCTCGGCAAGCTCGGGCCGAAGGCCAAGGAGGAATGGTGGTTTCCCGAATATATGAAGGAGAAATGCCCCGGCCTGCCCAATTGGGAAGCGCTGAAGGACCCGAAATGCGCCGAGGCGTTCTCGACAGCGGAGACGGCGCCGAAGGGCCGCTATCTCGGCGGCCCGGTAACCTGGGAAGGCTTTGACGACGAGCGCGTCGAGGCGCTGAAGCTGCCCTTCACCGTCATCCATGCCGGCACCGACGCGGCGATGTTCGCCGAGTTGGACTCGGCCTATCAGCGCAAGGCGCCGATCATGCTGTGGATCTATTCGCCGCATTGGGCGCCGGCCAAGTACAAGGGCGAGTGGGTCGAATTCCCGGAGTATACGCCCGAGTGCTACACCGATCCGAAATGGGGCACCAACCCGGATGCCAAATATGATTGCGGCAAGCCGCATGGCGAAATCTGGAAATACTCCTGGTCCGGCATGAAGGACAAATGGCCGATCGCCTACAAGGTGGCCAAGGCCTACACGATCGACACCGATGAGCTCAACAAGATGAGCGGCGAGATCGACCTCGGCGGAAAGACGCCGGAAGACGTCGCGGCCGCCTGGATCGCCGCCCACGAAGCCGACTGGAAAGCCTGGGCGCAGTGATGGCTCCGACTGAAGGCCGGACCCGGCCGTAACGGCCGGGTCCATATCTTCATTCTCCAGAAGGGCCATTGGATGACGGAAGCGACTGAACCGCAGGCGGCTGGTACGCCCAAGGATGTGCGGCCGATAAAGCTTGCCTGCCGCAATGTCTGGAAATTGTTCGGATCGAACGCGGCCAGCTTCATCCGCGAGCGTGACGGCAAGGCCAGCATGGCCGACATCGCCGCGGCCGGACTGGTCGGCGCGGTGCGCGCCGTCGATCTCGAAATCCGCCAGGGCGAGATTTTCATCATCATGGGGCTATCCGGCTCCGGCAAGTCGACGCTGGTGCGCTGCATGTCGCGGCTGGTCGAGCCGACCCACGGCAAGGTCGAATTCGAAGGCAACGACCTGCTCAAGATTTCCGATGCGGCGCTGATCGAACTGCGGCGTCATCGCATGGGTATGGTGTTCCAGAATTTTGCGCTGCTGCCGCATCTGAACGTGCTCGACAACATTGCCTTTCCCCTGAGCATCCAGGGCCAGGATCGACCGACGCGCGAAGCGAGAGCGCGGGAGGTGATCGATCTCGTGGGCTTACGCGGCCGCGAGCATTTCTATCCGCGCGAACTCTCCGGCGGCCAGCAGCAGCGCGTCGGCATTGCCCGCAGCCTCGCGACCAAGCCGGAGATCTGGTTCCTCGACGAGCCGTTCTCGGCGCTCGACCCGCTGATCCGCCGCGAGATGCAGGACGAGCTGATGCGGCTGCAGACCATGCTGCACAAGACCATCGTCTTCATCACCCATGATTTCGACGAGGCGATCAGGCTCGCCGACCGCATCGCCATCATGAAGGATGGTGAGGTCATCCAGACCGGCACGCCGGAACAGCTGGTTGTCAACCCGGCGACCGACTATGTCGCCGAATTCACCCGCGATGTCGACCGCGCCAAGGTGATTTCGGCGCGCAGCCTGATGCGTGCCTGCGATGGCGCCGAACATGGCGGCACGGTTTCGCCCGACGCCAGGATCGCCAGCTTCTCGGCCAGCATCGTCGCTTCGGGAAAACCGTTCGCGGTGGTCAACGGCAGCGGCAAGTCGATCGGCGAGGTGACGCCGCAAGCCGTGATCGGACTGCTGGCCGGCATCGACAAGCAAAGAGCTGGCGCATGACGGTCACGGCAAGCGCCAGCGAAACGAGGCCGCCGGTTCAGCGCTGGCTGCTGATCTGGGCGCTGGCGCTGGCCGCCGTGCTGGTGGTATTCCTGCTGCAGGAGAGGCTGCCATGGGCGGTCGACTATCCGGCCGATGCGGTCGTTCCCGTCGCCGACTGGGTCAGTGCGCTGATGCGCTGGATCAAGTCGAACTTGTCCTGGCTGACCCGCTCGATCACCGCGGTGCTCGGCGTTCCCCTCGATTTCGCGCTCGACCTGCTGGCCAAGAATTTCAAGATTGGTCACGGTGCCGATGCCTATGTCCTGCCGCGCCTGTCCTGGATCGGCGTCTGCGTAGCCGCCTTCATCGCCGGGCACGCCGTGGGCGGTAGAAAACTCGGCATGCTGGTCGGCGGCTGCTTCCTCTACACCGCGCTGTTCGGCCAATGGACCAGCGCCATGCTGACACTGGCACTGATTTCCATCGCGGTGCCGTTCTGCATCCTCACCGGCCTGTTCGCCGGCATCTGGGCGTGGCGCAAGCCATGGGCCGAGCGGCTGATCATCTCCCCTGCCCTCGATTTGATGCAGACCATCCCGACCTTCGCCTATCTCATCCCGATGCTGCTCCTGTTCGGCAACAGCCCGGTCTCGGCGATGATCGCCACCGCCATCTTCGCCACGCCGCCCATGGTGCGAGCAACGATGCTGGGTCTGTCGCGGGTGCCCTCCGAGATCGACGATTTCTCAGAGATGGCCGGCTGCACGGCGCGGCAGAAATTGTGGCGCGTGCTGCTGCCGTCGGCGCGGCCGACACTGATGATCGGCGTCAACCAGGTGATCATGCTGGCGCTGAACATGGTGATCATCGCCTCGATGATCGGCGCCGGCGGCCTCGGCTATGATGTGCTGCTGGCGCTGCGTGCGCTGAAGGTCGGCGAAGCGATGGAAGCCGGGCTCGCCATTGTGGCGCTCGCCATCGCGCTCGACCGGCTGAGCCAGGCGATCGCGCATAAGCAGGCAAAAGGCCACGTTCAACGGCAGGCGAACCAGAGCGTTTGGCGGCGCTATCCCAATCTGTCGCTGGCCATCGCCATCCTGGTCGTGACGACGCTGCTCGGCCTGTTCGTACCGGCCTTCGCGGCGGTGCCGAAGGCGATCACCTTCACCACTGCGCCACTGTGGAAGGCGGCGGTGAGCTGGGTGACGATCAACTTCTTCGACGTGATCGAAGCGTTTCGCGTGGCGCTCATCCTCAATGTACTGAACCCGCTGCGCGCCTTCTGCGAAGGCTTTCCGTGGCTCGGCGCGGTGGCCCTGCTCGGCCTCGCCGGCTACCAGTTCGGTGGCCTGCGTCTCGCCGCCCTCGTCGCCGCGCTGACCGCCTTCTGCGCCGTCACCGGCCTGTGGGAAAAGACCATGGCGACGGTTTATCTCTGCGGCATCTCGGCCTTCATCGCTTGCCTGATCGGCATCCCGATTGGCCTGATGGCCGCGCGCAGCGACCGCTTCGAAAAGATCGTCACGCCCATCATCGACACGCTGCAGGTGCTGCCGTCCTTCTGCTTCATCATTCCTGTGGTGATGCTGTTCCGGGTCGGCGACGTCACCGCCATGATCGCCACGGTCGCCTTCGCCGTGGTGCCGGCGACCCGCTACACCAATCACGGCATCCGGCAAGTGCCGCCGGCGCTGATCGAGGCGGCGAAGGTTTCCGGCTGCACGCCGCGCCAGACCTTCTTTCGGGTACAATTGCCACTGGCGCTTCCCGAAATCATGCTGGGCGTCAACCAGACGATCCTGATGGCGCTGGCGATGATCATCATCTGCGCCATGGTCGGCACACGCGACCTCGGCCAGGAAGTCTTCATCGCGCTGTCCAAGGCCGATTCCGGACGCGGCATTGTCGCGGGTCTCGCCATCGCTTTCATCGGCATCGTCGCAGACCGGCTGTTCAATGCCTGGACGGCGAAGGCGCGGGCAAGACTAGGATAATTGTTGAATGTCCAATCCCGGCGAACCGCCTTTTGCCGTACTCGTCTTCGACATGGCCAAGACCGGCGAGCCGGACGGGGAGCACGTAGTTTCGGGGTTTGAGACGCTGGAGGCGGCGACGTCCTACGCCATTGCGCGGGTTCGCGCCTCGGTGGAGGACTTGCGCAAGCCCGGCATCGCCACTGCTGAGCTTCGCCAGCTCTGGCAGCTCTATGGCGAAGACTGTTCGGTGCTGAACGCCGGAGTGCGCGGCAGCGATCTACTCGACGATTTCATTGCGACGCCGTCGATGCCGGCCGAGTGCAACTGGCAGGCGCTGGCGCCCAGGCTGCGCCGCTTCCGCGCCTCGCTGCTGATCTCCAACGGCAACAACGAATCCGTCTGGGCGGGCGGCTTCTTTCGCTCGACCTACAGGCTGACGCGAGACGGCCTCCTCGAGCGCTTTGGCGACGACGCCATTGCCGCCTTCAAAGCCAAGGGGATCGAGCCGGCGGAGCCGACGAAGCTCATGGTCGCCAATTACTTCGAGCTTCCCGACCCGCCCTACCCGCCGCCAGGCTTGACGCTGCGATCCTGGAAGGTCGAGGTCGGTTTTGTCTGCCACGACGTGAAGTTCGGTGGCGACGCCGCCGGAATCTTCGCCTGGCCGCAAGAGCCGACCGACTGGGCGCTCAGAACCATGCAGTTCCTGCTGATGGCCGACATGATGGCCATGCGCGGCGATGGCCCCGACTGGGCCAACGACTGCGAGATACTAACCGCCAAGGTGACCGAGACGGAGGCGCCTCCCGACTATCCGCTGGATTGAAAGGATGATCGTCACCTGCACCGCGGTCGGCACACGCGATCTCGACCCGGAAGTGTCCATCGCACTGTCCAAAGTCGCGGCATTGTCGCGGGCTGGCAACAACCTGCCATCGACATCATCGCGGTCGGTCGTCGACCCCTGAGCCGCGAAAGCTCAAGCACGGCTCGGATAGAACGGTTTCGCCTCTTCTGGAGTTCGCCTCTTCTGGAAATGGCAGGCCGCGCTCCAGCTCTTGACTTTGACGCATTTTCGCGCGGAAAGCTGCTTCATCCTCGACCAGCCTGAGCTTGCTGCCGAATGCCCGATCAGCGCGAACCGCCTTTTACTGTCGTCGTCTTCGACATGGCCAAGACCGGCGAGCATGTGGTTTCGGGGTTTGAGACGTTGGACGCGGCTACGTCCTACGCGATTGCTCGGGTTCGCGCCTCGGTGGAAGAGCTGCGCAAGCCTGGCATCGCAGCAGCCGAGCTCCGGCGGCACTGGCATATCCGTGGTGAGGATTGCACGGTGCTGAACGCCAATGTGCGCGGCAGCGATCTGCTTGACGATTTCATCGCGACGCCGGGGACACCGGCCGAATGCGACTGGCGGGCGCTGGCGCCACGACTGCGCCGTTTCTACGCCGCTGTGAACGTCTTCAACAACGATGGCAAATCTATCCGGGTCAGCGGCTTTTTCCGCGCGACCTACCGGTTATGGCACGCTGGCCTGCTCGCACGATTTGGCGACGACGCCATCGCCTCCTTCAAAGCCAAAGGCATCACGCCGGCAGTGCCGACGAGAGTCTCGGTCGACCATCACTTCGAGCAGCCCGATCCGCCGCGCCCGCCGCTCAGCGATATCAGGCCGTTGCTGTCGTGGAAGGTCGAGATCGATTTCGGATGCACCGATGTGAGGTTCGGCGCCAAAACCGACGGCGTCTTCGCCTGGCCCGAGGAGCCGACCGGCCGGGCACTCAACGACATGACACATCTGCTGATGGCTGACAGGCTGTCTATGTACGGCACCGGCCCGGAGGGCGCCTATTATAGCGAATTGGTGTGGGTCAAGGTGACGGAGACCGATGCGGCTCCCGACTACCCTCTGAATTGAAACTGGGCCGGTGCCGGCGCATTGTTTTGCATCACGCCGACCTATTCCGCCGCCACGCCCTTCACCTGGAGATAGCTTTCCATCGAGTCGTCCAGCGCCTGCAGCCAGGGCGTATGGTGCAATGGCGCCATGGTGCCGGTCATCAGCGAGCGGTAGGCGTGGTCGCGAAAGCTCATAATGTCTTCCGCCTTGTGGTGCTCCCATTCCATGAAGGTCTGGTTGACCGCCTCGACGTCGAAGCCGGGATAGTCGGTCTGGTCCATCAGTTCCTTGGTGTAGTCGCCCTGGAACCAGATCATCTGCTCGGCGTCTTCCAGCGTCTCTTCGCGTGCCCGCCACTTGGCGCCGTGCTCGGCCATCGCCTGTCCCGACGGCAGCTTGATGCGGCCCATGATGACGTCACGGGCGAACCAGGCCTGGGCGTCGAACATGTTGAAAGTGTAGAACTGGTCCTGCATGCCGATATAGGACAGTTTCGGGTTCTTCTCCCACACGACGCCCTCATAGAGCCCGTCCGGCCACATGCGGTTGGCGGTCTTCAGCTTCAGCTCTTCCGTGAGGAACGGGAAGGAATGCAGATAGCCGGTGCACAGGATGATGGCGTCGACATCTTTTGTGGTGCCGTCCTTGAAGTGCGCCGTCTTGCCGACGACCTTCTGCAGCAGCGGCACTTCCTTCCAGTTCTCCGGCCATTTGAACCCCATCGGCTTGGAGCGGTAGCTGGAGGTGATCGATCTGGCGCCGTATTTGTAGCATTGCGAGCCGATGTCCTCGGCAGAATAGGAGCGGCCGATGATCAGTATGTCCTTGCCCTTGAACTCCATGGCGTCGCGAAAATCATGGCTGTGCAGGATACGGCCGTTGAAGGTCGAAAAGCCTTCGAAATAGGGAACGTTGGGAACCGAGAAATGCCCGGAAGCGACGACGACATTGTCGAACTCTTCGGAGTAGGTGACGTCGTTGGTGCGGTCATGCGCGGTGACAGTGAATTTCCTGCTCTCGTCCGAGAAGGTGACCATGCGCACCGGGCTGTTGAAGCGCACCCATTTGCGCAGGCCTGATTTCTCGACGCGACCCTTGATGTAATCCCACAAAACGGCGCGCGGCGGGTAGGATCCGATCGGGCGGCCGAAATGCTCCTCGAACGTATAGTCGGCGAATTCCAGGCATTCCTTCGGTCCGTTCGACCAGAGGTAGCGGTACATCGAGCCGTGGACGGGGTCGCCATGCTCGTCGAGGCCGGTGCGCCAGGTGTAGTTCCACAGGCCGCCCCAGTCCGACTGCTTTTCGAAGCAGACGATTTCGGGGATCTCGGCGCCCTTGTCGGCAGCCGACTTGAAGGCCCTGAGCTGGGCCAGACCGGATGGCCCCGCTCCAATGACGGCAACGCGCGTTTTCATGGCAGGCCTCCCGGTGTCATTCGATTTTTGGAATTGCTCTTACGAAACAAATTTCACTCACAGGACAGTAATTGCCTCTTGGATGCTGTCAACAGGCCTTGTGGAGAAACCGCGTTTCGCCCCAGCGGATTTCCGGAAAAACGGATGACGGCGTAAATCCTGTTCGGACACCATTCGACTTAAGGGGCTTGCTGCGCGGTTGCGTTTCTGTATCGGCACCGAATATGTTCACCTGGAGTGAAATAATCAGGGGGATTCGGAGGCGAGATGGCGAAGACAAGTTCCGACTCCAAGACTGCTTCGACAAGGGCAAAGCCACCGGCAAAGGCCTCCGTGGACGGAAAAACCATCCGCGCGCCGCTGACGCAGAACCCGCATGCCATTCGCGACACCCGCGAAAAAGTGCTGGAGGTGGCGATCGGGCGCGAGGTGCGCGCCTTCCGCAAGAAGCTCGGCATCACCGTCGCCGATCTCGCCGTCGCCACCGATATTTCGCTGGGCATGCTGTCGAAGATCGAGAACGGCATCACCTCGCCGTCGCTGACCACACTGCAGGCGCTGTCGAGGGCGCTCGGCGTTCCCGTCACCGCCTTCTTCCGCCGATTCGAGGAAGAGCGCAGCGCCGTCTTCGTCAAGGCCGGCGAAGGGCTAGATGTCGAACGCCGCGGCACCCGCGCCGGCCATCAATACAATCTGCTCGGCCATATCGGCTCCAACACCAGCGGCGTCGTCGTCGAGCCGTATCTGATTACGCTGACCGAGGATTCGGATGTGTTCCCGACCTTCCAGCATGAGGGCATGGAATTCCTCTATATGCTGGAGGGCGAGGTGGTGTACCGGCACGGCAGCAACCTCTATCCGATGAAGCCGGGCGACAGCCTGTTCTTCGACGCCGACGCGCCGCACGGGCCGGAGCAACTGACGAAACTTCCGATGCGGTATCTGTCGATCATTTGCTATCCGCAGAGCGCGGGGTAGTCGGACCGCCGCAGCCCCCTCACCCGGATTGCCAAGGCCGAATTGCAAGAGCAATTCGGGGCAATCCGACCTCTCCCCGAGGGGAGAGGAGTCTGGCGTCGGCGCTGGCGATCTCTTCTCCGCTCGGGGAGAAGGTGGCCGCGCAGCGGCCGGATGAGGGGGCCTTTAGTCCGGCCCGAACCCCGGTGACGTCGCACTGCCATCATCCAGCTTCGACAGCCATTCCACCAATGTCGGCCGATACCGCGTCAGGCCCTTGTAGGTGGCCAGCTCTTCCGGCAAATCCCGGATCACCCGGTGCAGTCGCCTTGCCCATTTCGGCTGTGTCACCAGTTCGTCCATCTTGATGAGATAGCAGCGGATCGGGAAGACGATGCCGTTCGAGCGCGGCAGCCGCCAGAAGCTTTGCAGTTCGACGCGCAGATGCACCTTGTCGGCGACATTTTCGGGCGTTACCGTCGCGCGGTCCGGGCCCCATTTGTGGTAATTCTCCGGACTGGTGTCGAGGCGCGGGTTTATGGTCATCGTCCAGTTCAGCCGCCGCGCCGGCTTGCCCTGCTGGATGTTGGTGAGGAACTTCAGCGCCCTGACGAAAATGCCCTTTTCATGCGCCAACGGCACCGGCGCGTGCCATTCGAAGAAATTCATGCCGATGTCGAAATCGAGCGACCAGTCGGCCTGAGTGGTGACCATGCCGGCGTCCATCCAAAGATTGCCGTCGCGCTGATCGAGAATGCAGAAATCACCCTGGCTCTGGCGGGTGATGTACTCCATCGGCCCGTAAGGCAGTGTCGAGGTGTCGCCGAAGGTGAAGGTGTCGTCGATGCCGAGCGGCCGGTTGATCCAGCGCCAGCGGTCGCCGTCGCGGGTCAGGGTGAAATGCTCGGGATAGCCAAGTGCCTGTTGCTCCATCAAAAGTTCGAGCAGGTCCCAGCCGGCCAGCGTCATATGCGGCAGCGACTGGCAGCGCAGCGGATCGTCGGCCAGCACCAGTGCACGGTCCTGCATCTCGGCGACATAGTGCTCGTCGACGTCGATCAGGTTTTCCAGAACGCTGCCCTTGGGACCGACGACATGCGGCTCGATGTTGACGGCATACATGTAGGCGTCTTCGTGGAACGGGAACGGAAACCGCCTGATCTGCTCCGGGCTGTTCCTGAAGGTGAAATCGTCGCGAAACGTTTCCTTGCGAAAGGTGATGCCCAAGCTCGCCTCCTATCTTTCCAGGACCAGCGACTCGCCTTCGAAGCGCGACACGCAGGGCATGATCTTGCAGCCGGAACGGTGGTCTTCCTCACTCAGCCAGTGGTCGTTGTGGATGAACTTGCCGTCATACGAGACGACGTTGGTCTCGCACTGGCCGCAGACACCGCCGCGGCAGAGATAGGGCGGATCGACGCCGGCGGCCTCGATGGCTTCGAGCAGGCTCTGCTGCTCGCCGACGCGGATGGTCTTGGCGCTGACGGCAAGTGTGACGTCGAACGGCAGGCCGGGCTGGGGTGCCGCGAAATGCTCGTAGTGCACGGTCTCCGCCGGCCAGCCCAAAGCGGCCGCGCGGTCGCGTACCCAGTTGATCATGCCGGCCGGGCCGCAGACATAGAGATGGGTGCCGAGCGGCTGCGAGGACAACAGACGGTCGAGTTCGATGCGCTCGTCGCGGTCGTCGTGATAGAGCCGGACGCGACGGCCATAGCGCTCCTGCAGCACATCGGCATAGGTGCCGAGCGAGGCGGTGCGGCAGGTGTAGTGCAGCTCGAAATTGCCGCCGGACCCGGCGAGCTGCGCGGTCTGCGCCATGAACGGCGTGATCCCGATGCCGCCGGCCAGCATCAGATGCTTCTTTGCCCTGAGGTCGAGCGAGAACAGATTGACGGGGTAGCTGACCACCATCTCCAGGCCAGGCTTGACGCTCCGGTGCATGAACAGCGAGCCGCCGCGGCCGACATCGTCGCGGCGCACCGAGATGGTGTATTCGCGGGTGTCGAGCGGCGACCCCATCAGCGAATACGGATTGAGCCTTGTGCGGTCGCCATCGCGCATCTCGACCACGACATGGGCGCCGCCGGAAAAGGTCGGCAAAAGCTCACCGTCACGGCGGCGGAAATGGAAGCGTGTCACCAGTTCGTTGACCGGGACGACGTCGCTGACGACGACATCGAGCTTGGTGGTGCCGGTGCTCATGGGAAGACCTCCTCGATGGGAGGAATCTCCGAGCGATCCTCGGCATTTATGCAGACGCCCTGGAATGCTGCCAGCCGTCGCGAATAATGATCGCGCACCAGAAGCAGCAGGCCGCAATGCGCGCAGGTGGCCGGCTGCGTCGTCACATTTTCGGTGATGCCTTTGCAATGCACGCACTGCATGCGCCGCGCCAATGAGCCGCGATGCTCGGTCTGCATGGAGGTATGATCGATGCCGGCTTCGAGCGCCACCTGCATGGCCTGGCCGATCAGCCCTTCGGTGCCGGCGAGATAGAGGCGCAGGCCCATATGCGCGTTGGCAAGCGTCTGCTTCAGCCTGGGCAGCAGGCTGGCGAAGGTTGGCGCGACATGAAATTGCGCGGACTTCAGTGCCTCAAGAGCGGCAACGTGCTTGCCGTCGGCCCCGGGAATGAAGACGATTTCGGCGCCGTCGAAGAAGCCGGGGCGCGACGTCCTTGCCATATCGACGATCGCCAGCGCGCCTTCCGCATCCGCCACGAAAAGATGATGCTTGCCGGGCTGCGGGGACAGGGTTCCGTAAATGGGCCGGCTGATGATCGTTTTGGCTGCCATTCTCTACTTCGTACCTCGAAACCCTCGCTGTCGATTGTGCCTCAGCCTTTCGCCGTGCGCTTGGTCTTTTTGGGATCGTCGAAGGGCAGAGGCTGCGCCGTCGCCCTGATCGAACCGCTCTTGTTGCGGATCTCGAGCTTGGTGTCCTTGACCGCGCAGTCGACGTCGAGGCGGGCGATTCCCATCGATTTCTCGACCAGCGGCGAATACATGGCGCAGGTGACCACGCCGACCTTTTTGCCGTCGCGATAGACCGGCGCGCCCTCATCCGCGGGTTGCTTGCCGTCGAGCAGCACGCCGTAGATCTTGAAGCGCTCCTTGCCCTTGAGGCGGTAATGCTCTTCGGCGCCACGAAAGCCGGTCTTGCCGGGGCTGACGGTGAAGTCGAGGCCGAGCTCCCACAGCGTGTCGCCGGGGCCTTCGTTCTCGAACGGATATTTCTGCGAGTTGTCATAGGGATAAAACAGCAAACAACTTTCGACGCGCAGCATATCGAGCGTGGTGAAGCGGCACGGAATGATGCCGGCGCTCTTGCCCTCGTCGAGGATCCTGTCCCAGATCGTGCCGGCGTCCTGACCGCGGCAGAATATCTCGTAGCCGCGCTCGCCGGTATAGCCGGTGCGCGAGATCATGACGGGAAGGCCGAACAGCTGCGTCTGCATATGATGGAAATAGTTGAGGTCGCGAATGCCCGGCACATGCTTTGAGAGATAGTCGACCGCGGTCGGCCCCTGCAGCGACAGATCGTGCAGATTGTCGTCGAAGCGCAGCGATACGTCGCGGCCGACGGAAGCGCGCTGCAATTCCTCATGGCCGGTGCCGGAGCCGTGCACCACCATCCAGGCGTTCGGCCCGGTGCGGTAGAGGATGCAGTCGTCGGTGAATTTGCCGGCCTCGTTCAGCATGCAGGCATAGGCCGACTTGCCGGGATAGATCTTCTCCACGTCGCGCGTCGTTGCCAGGTCGATGAGGTGTGAGGCGTGCGGCCCGGTGATGTGAACCTTCTTCAGGCCCGACACATCCATCAGCCCGGCCCTGGTGCGGATGGCGGTGTATTCCTCGTCGGCGTCCTTGTCGTAGGTCCAGGCGGTGCCCATGCCGCTCCAGTCTTCGAGCTTCGAGCCTAACGCGCGATGGCGATCCGCCAGGGTCGAAAATCTCCAGGATGCCGTCATCCGCAAATCCTCCGTTCGAAAATTCTATTGTGTTCCCGGCTCCCTGCGCGAGGCGGGAGCATTTGGTCGAATATTGATCGCAAACGTCCTGATGCCGCAATACCCGGAAGCAAATAATTTCATTGTCAGGCAAAATTCGCGGCTGGGGACAAACGGTTAACCCAACGTAAAATCACCTTGACAATTGCTGGATTCGGCCCGAATTTATGAAAAAAATTTCACTCTGTTGAAAGAGGGCAGCGGGCGGCCAATTCGGGGTCGGGCGCTGGAAAAGGGGAAACCGATGTCAGACCTGCAGCAGCGCATCGAAGCGCTGTACCGTTCCGACCTGCGCGGATCCGCGCTCCTGATCATCTGCCTTTGGGCGACGATCCTCTTCGTGCTTGTCATGACATGGCCCTACATCCCGGACACCGGGATCAAGATCGTCGTCGCTATCGCTGCCGCCGCCGTGCTGATCTTTAATACGGCCGCCATCCTGGCGATGGTCAATCACTACAAGGAAGACAAGGACTTCATCTACGGTCTCGACATCAAGAACGCCGACGCGGCCCGCAACCGCAAGTCCTGAAAACAGAACGTCCTGAGGGGTAGAAGTCATGTCGCGCTACACGCCGCCGGAACAAGGCAAGGCCGGGCAGATTTTCGATATCGTGGTCGTCGTGGTCGCCATTTTCGTGGCGCTGTGGCTGCCATTGAAACTCGGCCTGGCGGGTGCGGCGAAATCCATCGACGCGCTCGATGCCAAAACCTGGGAAGCGTTGGGACAGAACCCGACCATGGCCTCGATCTGGGAAAAGCTCGGCTATACGCCGGAGACCGCGCACGACATCATCCAGAACCGCTTCCACTACATCATCGACTGGCCGACGCTGATCATCATGGCGGCGGTGCTGATCGGCTATTTCGTCTTCCTGTTCCGCGCCTCCGACCGCGAATATCGCGACGTCATCAACGAAAAGTTCGACGACAAGTAACGCCAGAGATTTTGGGGAAGCACGCTCATGTGGGTCGCACTCTCTTACGCATCGTGGGGCATCTCGGTCGTGCTTGCGTTGTGGATGCTCTACGACTGGTTCAAGATCGACACGACCTATTCCGAGGAGGTGCTGACTTCCTCGCGCGAAGGCGAGCTTGAAGCCGCTTCCGAAAAACACCGGATCTGAGTGGGGATTGAACAATGACGATCACGCTTGAACCGGCAATACACGGCGACAGGGTTTCACTGCTACGCGTGCTCGGCCCGGCCCATGTCTGGGCGCTTGGCGTCGGCATCGTGCTGGTCGGCGAATTCACCGGCTGGAATTTCTCGGCCGACAAGGGCGGCGCACTGGCGGCGCTGATCGTCTGCTGGGTGGTCGGGCTCTTGTATACTTCGGTCGCCATGATCGACTCCGAGGTGACATCGACGGTTGCCGCCGCCGGCGGCCAATACGCGCAGGCCAAGCACATTGTCGGGCCGCTGATGGCCTTCAACGTCGCGCTGTTCCTGGTCTTTGCCTACACCATGCTGGAGGTTTCGGACGCCATCCTGCTCGGCGACACCATCGTCGCCAAGGCCGGCGTCGAAGGGCTCACCCACAACTCCTTCATTGCCGCCACCATCGTCGTGCTGGCATGGCTGAACTATCGCGGCGTGCTGATGACGCTCAACGTCAACTTCGTCATCACGGCGATAGCCTATGTCTCGATCGTTATCCTGTTCTTCTCGGTCAGCCCCTGGACGCAGGGTGCTGTGCTGAAGCTCAACGAACTGGTCACCCCCGGCAATGCGCTGCCCTATGGCTGGATCGGCGTCATCGCGGCCTTCCAGTTCGGCATCTGGTACTATCTCGGCATCGAAGGCACCACGCAGGCCGCCGAGGAAGTGCGCTCGCCGGCGCGTTCGCTGCCTTACGGCACCATGGCCGGCATGATCACGCTTTTGATCGCCGCCGCCATGACCTGGTATGTCTGCGCCTCGCTGATGCCCTGGGAGTACCTCGGTATCACCTATTATCCCTTGTGGGACGCCGGCAAGCTGACCGGCAGCCCGCTGCTGGAAAACCTGTTGTTCGTCGCCACGCTGCTCGCGGCACTGGCGTCGGCCAATGGCTGTATCAACGATGCGGCCCGCGCGTGGTTCTCGCTTGGACGCGACCGCTATCTGCCGACATGGTTCTCGGCCGTGCACCCGAAATACCGCACGCCCTATCGCTCGATCCTGTTCCTGTTGCCGATCGCGCTCGCCTTCGCCTTCATCGCCGACCTCAACCAGGCGATCACCTTCTCAATCCTGTCGGGCGTGCTGCAATACACCTTCATGAGCATAAACATCATGATGTTCCGCAAAAAGTGGCCGCTGGGCACGATCCGCCGCGGCTATACGCACCCGTTCCACCCGATCCCGGCGATCGTGCTGTTTTGCCTCTGCGTGGTGACCTTCTTTGCGATCTTCCTCGGCTACGGCACGCAGCTGATCGCCATGGTCGCCTTCTACTTCCTGATCTCGCTGTGGTTCCACTTCTACCGTTACCGCTATGTGCGCCGCGGCGACCAGTTCACCATGCCGTGGCCGAAGCCGCAGGGCTATTGACAGGAGAGGGCCTGCCGGTCTGGGCGGGCATGGCGTGACGAGGTGTCTGACGTGACGACAGCATTGCTGGCCGGGGCGGTCGCCGTGGCTCTCGTCCTGCACCTCGCCTGGCATACGCGCGCCAGCCGCAAAAAGGCCAAGGCTGATCTTGCAGCCGAGGCAGCCAGCATCCAGACCGTCATCACAGATGCCGTTGATGTCTCCGATGGCACAGCCGGCGTTGTCACCTGGGCCGGCACATGGAACGGACAGCGCGTGCAGCTGCGCACCATCGTCGACACGCTGGCAACGCGAAAGCTGCCGGCGCGATGGTTGAGTGTCACGATCACAGAGCCGGTTGCGGTGCCGGCGACCTTCGACATGATGATGCGGCCGGGCTCGCCGACGACCTTCTCCAATTTCGATCATCTTCAGCATACGCTGCCGAAGGCTCCGGGATTTCCGGCTGAAGCCGTGCTGCGAACCGACCTCAGGGCGGCGCGCTTTCCGCAGAACCTGATCGCCAGCCATCTCGACATCTTTGCCGAAGGCCGCGCCAAGGAACTCTTGATCACCCCGAACGGCGTGCGCATCGTCTGGCTGCTGGCCGAGGCCGAGCGGGCGCGCTACGGCGTGTTCCGGCAGGCCGCATTCGGCGGCGCAAGGCTGGATCCAACGCTGGTCGAGAGACTGCTGACCTCGGCCTCAGTGCTGCGCGATGCCATCAACCGACAGGAAAGGCAGGTCGCATGAGCGCACCCGCACCGACAAACCCGTATCTGGTGCTCGGCGCTGCCATCGTCTTACCGGCCAGCGGCCACGTCATTCTGGGCGTGCCCGTGCGCGGCCTGCAGTTCCTGTTCTTCATGGTGATCCTCGCCTGGGTGACGGCCAAGATCGCGCCGGCCGATGCCAGCTTCGTCGGCCGCCACGCCGGCGGCTTCCTGATCTATGCGCTGTCGATCCTCGATGCCTACAGAATAGCCCGTATCCGCACCGCCACATGGATTCACAGCGCCCGCGACGGCGGCGATAGTGCATAGGCCGCATCGAGCCGGATACGTAACTACAGGAATATTTTTTTCATATGATTGAATTCGCACGACGCATTCGATACATCATCGTCTAGTGGTAACGCCGGGAGGCTGACATGTGTGGAATCGTCGGACTTTTTCTGAAAGACAAGTCGCTTGAGCCGCAGCTCGGCTCGATGCTGTCGCAGATGCTGATATCGCTCAGCGATCGTGGCCCCGACAGCGCCGGCATTGCCATCTATGGCGCGCCTTCCAGGAATGAAGCCAAGATCACCATCCAGTCCGCGAAGCCCGAGCGCGATTTCCGCGGCCTCGACGCCGAACTCGCCAAGGCCATTGGCGCGCCGGTGAGCATAGCGGTGAAGTCGACGCATGCGGTGCTCCGGACCGCGCCCGACAAGGTCGATGCCGCGCGCGAAGCGCTGCAGTCAATCCGCCCCGACGTGCGCATCATGGGCGCCGGCGAAGCGGTGGAAATATACAAGGAAGTCGGTCTGCCGGAAGCGGTCGTCGACCGTTTCGACGTCCGCTCGATGACCGGCACGCATGGCATCGGCCATACCCGCATGGCGACGGAATCGGCCGTCACCACGATGGGCGCGCATCCGTTCTCGACCGGCGCCGACCAGTGCCTGGTGCACAATGGCTCGCTGTCCAACCACAACAATGTGCGACGCGAGCTAGTGCGCGAGGGCATGAAATTCGAGACCGAGAACGACACCGAGGTCGCCGCCGCCTATCTCTCGTCGCAGATGGCGCATGGCAAGAACCTCGGCGAGGCGCTGGAAGGCACGCTGTCCGATCTCGACGGCTTCTTCACCTTCGTCGTCGGCACCAAGAACGGTTTCGGCGTGGTGCGCGATCCGATCGCCTGCAAGCCCGCCGTCATGGCCGAGACCGACCAGTATGTCGCCTTCGGCTCGGAATATCGGGCGCTGACCAAGCTGCCCGGCATAGACAATGCGAGGGTCTGGGAGCCGGAACCCGCAACCGTCTATTTCTGGGAGCATTGAGCCCATGCCGGCAACCAAACTTTCGAAGGCGGCGCAAGACCAGGCGTCCCGGGTCTTCGATCTCGACGTGTCGTCGCTGCGTGAACTGAACCAGGCGCTGCACAATCTGACGCCCGGCTCCAATGAAACCGCATGGGAGGTGCTGCACCCCAAGGGCAGTCATTCTGTTGCCGTCGGCGTCGACCAGCCGGTCAGCATCGATGTGCGCGGCAGCGTCGGCTACTACTGCGCCGGGATGAATGACGGCGCTGCCATCACCGTGCACGGCTCGGCCGGCCCCGGTGTCGGCGAAAACATGATGTCGGGCTCGATCGTCATCAAGGGCGACGCCAGCCAGTATGCCGGCGCCACCGGCAAGGGCGGGCTGCTCGTCATCGAGGGCAATGCCTCGTCGCGCTGCGGCATCTCGATGAAGGGCATCGACATCGTCGTGCACGGCAATATCGGCCACATGTCGGCCTTCATGGCGCAGTCCGGCAATCTGGTGGTGCTGGGCGATGCCGGCGACGCACTTGGCGATTCCATCTACGAAGCGCGGCTGTTCGTGCGCGGCAAGGTCGAAAGCCTGGGCGCCGACTGCATCGCCAAGGAGATGCGGCCCGAGCATATCGAACTGCTGCAGGGACTGCTCGACCGCGCCGGCGTCACCGGCGTCAAGCCGTCGGAATTCAAGCGCTACGGCTCGGCGCGCACGCTCTACAATTTCAATATCGACAACGCCGACGCGTATTGAGGCAGCATGACCTACAAGAACCCGCCGACGACGCCGCGCAAATCCGCGACCTTCGACGACTACACGCTTTCCGAAATCCGCCGCGCCGCGGCGACCGGCATCTATGACATCAGGGGCGCCGGGGCCAAGCGCAAGCTGCCGCATTTCGACGATCTGCTGTTCCTCGGCGCCTCGATCTCGCGCTATCCGCTGGAAGGCTATCGCGAGCGGTGCGACACGTCGGTGGTGCTGGGCTCGCGCTATGCCAAGAAGCCGATCGAGCTGAAAATCCCGATCACCGTTGCGGGCATGAGCTTCGGGTCGCTGTCCGGCCCGGCCAAGGAAGCGCTCGGCCGTGGCGCGACCCTGTCCGGGACGTCGACCACCACCGGCGACGGCGGCATGACCGAGGAAGAGCGCGGGCATTCCAAGCAACTGGTCTACCAGTACCTGCCGTCACGCTACGGCATGAACCCCAGGGATTTGCGCCGCGCCGACGCCATCGAAGTGGTCGTCGGCCAAGGCGCCAAGCCCGGCGGTGGCGGCATGCTGTTGGGACAAAAGATTTCCGACCGCGTCGCCGAGATGCGTACGCTGCCGAAAGGCATCGACCAGCGCTCGGCCTCGCGCCATCCGGACTGGACCGGGCCCGACGATCTCGAGATCAAGATCCTCGAACTGCGCGAGATCACCGACTGGGAAAAGCCGATCTACGTCAAGGTCGGCGGCGCCCGCCCCTATTATGACACAGCACTTGCGGTGAAGGCCGGCGCCGATGTCGTCGTCGTCGACGGCATGCAGGGCGGCACGGCGGCGACGCAGGAAGTATTCATCGAAAATGTCGGCCAGCCGACGCTTGCCTGCATCAGGCCGGCGGTGCAGGCGCTGCAGGATCTCGGCATGCACCGCAAGGTGCAGTTGATCGTGTCGGGCGGCATCCGCAATGGCGCCGACGTCGCCAAGGCGCTGGCGCTCGGCGTCGACGCGGTGTCGATCGGCACGGCAGCGCTGGTCGCACTCGGCGACAACGACCCGCGCTGGGAGGCCGAATACAATGCGCTCGGCACCACCGCCGGGGCCTATGACGACTGGCACGAGGGTCGCGACCCTGCGGGCATCACCACGCAGGACCCCGAACTGATGAAGCGGGTCGATCCGGTCGCCGCCGGACGGCGGCTGGCGAACTACCTCAAGGTGATGACGCTGGAGGCGCAGACCATTGCGCGTGCCTGCGGCAAGAACAGCCTGCACAATCTCGAGCCCGAGGATCTCGTAGCCCTCACCATCGAAGCCGCCGCGATGGCCGGCGTGCCGCTGGCCGGCACCAACTGGATACCGGGGAAAAACGGCTTCTAAAAAACACATCCAAATAAGCGAGGAACTATAATGGGGAACGATCTCGCCGCATTCGCCAAAGAGAACGGCGTCAAATATTTCATGATTTCCTATACCGACCTGTTCGGCGGCCAGCGCGCTAAGCTGGTGCCGGCGCAGGCGATCGCCGACATGCAGAAGGACGGCGCCGGCTTCGCCGGTTTCGCCACTTGGCTCGACCTGACGCCGGCGCATCCTGATATGCTGGCGGTGCCGGATCCGGATTCGGTGATCCAGCTGCCGTGGAAGCGCGATGTCGCGTGGGTCGCCGCCAACTGCATCATGGACGACAAGGAAGTCGAGCAGGCGCCACGCAACACGCTGCGCCGGCTGATTGCGGAAGCCGCCACTGACGGCATGCATGTCAAGACCGGCGTCGAGGCTGAGTTCTTCCTGATCTCGCCGGACGGCAGCGTCATCTCCGACAAGTACGACACGGCCTCGAAGCCCTGCTACGACCAGCAAGCGGTGATGCGCCGCTACGATGTCATCGCCGAGATCTGCGACCACATGCTGGCGCTGGGCTGGAGCCCCTACCAGAACGACCATGAGGACGCCAACGGCCAGTTCGAGATGAACTGGGCCTTCGACGATGTGCTCGCCACCGCCGACAAGCACTCCTTCTTCAAGTTCATGGTCAAGTCGGTGGCCGAGAAACACGGCCTGCGCGCGACCTTCATGCCGAAGCCCTTCCAGGGCCTGACCGGCAATGGCTGCCACGCCCATATTTCGGTGTGGGACAAGGCCGGCAAGGTCAACGTCTTTGCCGATAACGCGATGGAACTCGGCCTGTCGGCCAAGGGCAAGAATTTCCTCGGCGGCATCATGAAACATGCCTCGGCGCTGGCCGCCATCACCAACCCGACGGTGAACTCCTACAAACGCATCAACGCGCCGCGCACCATTTCGGGCGCCACCTGGGCGCCGAACACGGTGACCTGGACCGGAAACAACCGCACCCACATGGTGCGCGTGCCCGGCCCCGGCCGCTTCGAGCTGCGGTTGCCGGACGGCGCCGCAAACCCTTATCTGCTGCAGGCCGTCATCATTGCCGCCGGTCTCGACGGCATCCGCTCCAAGGCCGATCCCGGCAAGCGCTACGACATCGACATGTACCAGAACGGCCACACGGTGAAAGGCGCGCCGAAGCTGCCGCTCAATCTGCTTGACGCGCTTCGCGAATACGACAAGGACAAATCGCTCAAGGCGGCGCTGGGTGAGGAATTCTCGTCGGCTTACCTAAAGCTGAAGCACCAGGAATGGAATTCCTATGCTTCGCACTTCACGCAATGGGAGCGCGACCACACGCTGGACATATAATCGTCCTAGCGGTGCGAGCGACCTCGGAATGACCTGATGAAATATTCGATCTTCTCGCTCGCCCGTGCTGCCCTTTCCGGCCACAAGAACTGGCAGCGCACCTGGCGCGATGCGGCGCCCAAGGACCACTACGATGTGGTGATCATCGGCGGCGGCGGCCATGGGCTCGCCACCGCCTGGTTCCTCGCCAGCGAGTTCGGCATCAGAAACGTCGCCGTGCTGGAAAAGGGCTGGATCGGCTCCGGCAATGCCGGCCGCAACACCACCATCATCCGTTCCAATTACGGCCTGCCCGGCAATACCGGCTTCTACGAGCTTTCGATGAAGCTTTGGGAGCGGATGGAGCAGGACCTCAACTATAACGCCATGGTCAGCCAGCGCGGCGTCCTCAACCTCTATCATTCCGATGCGCAGCGCGACGCTTATGCGCGGCGCGGCAACACCATGCGCATCAATGGCATCGATGCCGAACTGCTCGACCAGGCGGCGCTGAAGAAGATGCTGCCGTTCCTGAATTTCGACCATGCGCGCTTTCCCGTGCAGGGCGGCCTCCTGCAGCGCCGCGGCGGCACCGCGCGGCATGACGCGGTGGTCTGGGGCTATGCCCATGCGGCGAGCGAACTCGGCGTCGACATCATCCAGAACTGCGAGGTCACCGGCTTTGTCCGGGACGGCAACGGCAAGGTGACTGGCGTCGAGACGTCGCGCGGCAAGATCGGCGCCGGCAAGGTCGGCATGGCAGTCGCCGGGTCATCGTCGCGTGTCGCAGCGATGGCGGGCATGCGCCTGCCGATCGAAAGCCATGTGCTGCAAGCTTTCGTCTCGGAGGCGATCAAGCCGCTCATTCCTGGCGTCATGACCTTCGGCGCCGGGCATTTCTATGTCAGCCAGTCCGACAAGGGCGGGCTGGTCTTCGGCGGCGACATCGACGGCTATAATTCCTACGCCCAGCGCGGCAATCTGCCTGTCATGGAAGATGTCTGCGAGGGCGGCATGGCGCTGATCCCGATGATCGGCCGCGTGCGGCTTCTGCGCCAGTGGGGCGGCATCATGGACATGTCGATGGATGGCTCGCCGATCATCGACAAGACGCCGGTCGACGGGCTCTACCTCAACGCCGGCTGGTGTTATGGCGGCTTCAAGGCGACGCCCGGTTCCGGCTTCGTCTTTGCCCATCTTCTGGCGCGTGACGAAACGCACAAGGAGGCGGCGCTGTTTCGGCTCGACCGCTTCCAGCGCGGCGCCATGATCGACGAAAAGGGCCAAGGCGCCCAACCGAACCTGCATTGAGGCTGGCGAGATGCGTATTGTCTGTCCCTTCTGCGGCGAACGTGAACTCGGCGAGTTCAGCTATCTCGGCGATGCCAAGCCTGTACGGCCGGCGGCGGATGCCGGCGAAGATGCCGTCTACGACTATGTCTACCTGCGCGACAACGTTGCCGGCGTGATGGCTGAGAACTGGTATCACGGCGGCGGCTGCCGGGCCTGGCTGAAGGTCACCCGCAACACGCTGACGCATGAGATTTCGGCGGTGGAGCCGGCGGCGGGCGCCGGGGCGAGGCAGGTGGCGAAATGAGCTATCCTGTCGAAATCGTAGCCGTCGCGAAAAGCGCCAGCCCCCTACCTCCCCCTTGTGGGGAGGTCGGACCGCAGGGCCGGGTGGGGGTCGGTGCCGCACCCCCACCCCGCTGCTGCGCAGCGACCCTCCCCACAAGGGGGAGGGTAAGGGGCGGCGCCATCCTTCGCCATGACACCATATGGATCAGAGGCTGGACATCGTGACCTCTCATCGTCTCTCATCCGGCGGTCTCATCGACCGTTCCACCCCCCTCACCTTCCGCTTCGACGGCACGACATTTTCCGGCTTCCAGGGCGACACGCTGGCGTCGGCGCTGGTCGCCAATGGCGTCAAGCTGGTCGGCCGCTCGTTCAAATACCATCGTCCGCGCGGCATTCTGACTGCGGGCTCGGAAGAACCCAACGCGCTGGTCGAACTGCGCACCGGCGCACGGCGCGAGGCCAACACCAAGGCCACGACGGCCGAACTCTATGAAGGCCTCGAAGCGGTCAGCCAGAACCGCTGGCCGTCGCTGCGCCACGATGTGATGTCGGTGAACCAGCTGTTCGCACCGATCTTCGTCGCCGGCTTCTACTACAAAACCTTCATGTGGCCGGCAAAATTCTGGGAAATGGTCTACGAGCCGGCGATCCGACGCGCCGCGGGTCTGGGTCGCGCGGCGGTCACCCCCGATCCGGATCACTACGACAAGGCCTGGGCGCATTGCGATGTGGTGATCGCCGGCTCCGGGCCGGCCGGTCTCGCCGCCGCACTCGCTGCAGGCCGCAGCGGTGCGCGCGTCATCCTGTGCGAAGAAGATTTTGCGCCCGGCGGCCGTCTGTTGTCGGATGGCGGCACGATCGACGGTCTGCCGGCCGCGGAGTGGCTGTCGCGCACACTGGCCGAGCTCAGCTCGATGCCGGATGTCCGCATCATGACCCGCACGACCCTGTTCGGCGTCTATGACGGCGGTACCTATGGCGCGATCGAGCGGGTCAACGATCATCTGCCGGTGCCGCCCGAGCATCAGGTGCGCCAGCGCCTGTGGCGCATCGTGGCCAAACGCTGCGTCGTTGCTGCCGGCGCGATCGAGCGGCCGATCGTGTTCGCCGGCAACGACACGCCCGGCGTGATGATGGCTTCGGCGATGCGCACCTATGTCGCGCGCTATGCCGCCACACCGG
The DNA here is from genome assembly GCF_057766425.1 of Mesorhizobium sp. P160187. Taxonomy (NCBI): domain Bacteria; kingdom Pseudomonadati; phylum Pseudomonadota; class Alphaproteobacteria; order Hyphomicrobiales; family Phyllobacteriaceae; genus Mesorhizobium; species Mesorhizobium sp. P160187. Next base: position 409,718 of record NZ_JBYMDX010000005.1, on the reverse strand, counting down.
CAAAGCGCCTCGCGCTGTTCACCAACAATGAGGATGGCTGGCGCACGGTCGAGACGGCACTCGGCGCCGGGCTGCAGATCGCGGCGGTGATCGACGCGCGGCCTGACGTCTCGCCTGCCCATCGTTCTCTCGCTTCCAGGAACGGCTTCACCGTGCTGCATGGTTCGGTCAGCGGCGTCGACGGCGGCAAGGACGGCGTAAGAAAAATAGCGGTGTCGCTGACCGGCGGCGCGCGCGCCGAGGTCGAGGCCGACGGGCTTGCCGTTTCCGGCGGCTGGAATCCGGCGGTCGGGCTGACCTCATACCATCGCGGCCGGCCGAAATGGCGCGACGACATCGCCGCCTTCGTGCCGGACGGCGCGCCGCCCGGCATGGTCGCGGCAGGTGCCGCCAACGGTGCCTTTCGCCTCGGCGCCTGCCTGCGTGAAGGTTTTGAAGCTGGTGCGGCGGCCGCACGCGAAGCGGGGCGGTCGGGCAGCGCTGGATCACCGCCGACCGCCAGCGACGAGGCCTTCTCGCTGACGCCTCTCTGGCACGTCGCCGGCAAGGGCAAAGCCTTTGTCGACCAGCAGCACGATGTCACGGCATCCGACATCGAGCTGGCGCAGCGCGAGGGTTTTGAATCGGTCGAGCATCTGAAGCGCTACACCACGCTCGGCATGGCGACCGACCAGGGCAAGACATCCAACGTCGCCGGCCTCGCCATCATGGCGGCGGTGACGGGCAAATCCATTCCCGAGACGGGCACGACCATCTATCGCCCGCCCTACGTGCCGGTCGCCATCGGCGCCTTTGCCGGCCACCATCGCGACGAAAATTTCCATGCGACGCGGCTGACGCCGTCGCATCACTGGGCGGCCGAACAAGGCGCGATCTTTGTCGACACCGGCCTGTGGAAGCGCGCGCAATGGTATCCGCGCGCCGGCGAGAAAGACTGGCTGGAATCGGTCACCCGCGAGGTCAAGGCGGTGCGCGGCGGCGTCGGCTTCTGCGATGTGTCGACGCTGGGCAAGATCGATGTGCACGGCCCCGATGCCGGCGCCTTCCTCGACCGCGTCTACATCAACACCTTCTCAAACCTTGCCGTGGGAAAAGCCCGCTACGGGCTGATGCTGCGCGAGGACGGCCTCGTCTATGATGACGGCACGACCTCGCGGCTGGCCGATGACCATTATTTCCTCACCACGACCACGGCGAAGGCCGGGCTGGTGATGCAGCATCTCGAATTCTGCCGGCAGGTGCTATTCCCCGAACTCGACGTGCAACTGACCTCGGTCTCCGACCAGTGGGCGCAATTCTCGATTGCCGGGCCAAGGACGCGAGACCTGTTGAAGGAAATCGTCGACCCTGCCGAGGACCTTTCGAACGAAGGTTTTCCATTCATGGGCGTGCGCGAAGTCGCTTTGCGCGGCGGCATCAAGGCGCGGCTGTTCCGCATCTCCTTCTCCGGCGAGATGGCGTTCGAGATTTCGGTGCCGGCGCGTTACGGTGAAGCGATGGCACGCAATTTGATGCTGGCGGGAAAACCGTTCGGCGTGACGCCGTATGGCACAGAAGCCCTCGGCGTCATGCGCGTTGAAAAGGGCCATGTCGCCGGACCGGAACTGAGCGGCACGACGACCGCCGCCGATCTCGGCCTCGGCAAGATGATGTCGACCAAGAAGGATTTCATCGGTCGCGTCATGGCCGGCCGCGAGGCGCTGGTGGCGCCGGACCGGCAGGTCGTGGTCGGCATCAAGCCGGTCGACAAGGCGCGCCGCCTGCGCTCCGGCGCGCACATCATCCCGAAGGGCCAGACGCCCGGGCCTGACAACGACCAGGGCTACGTCACCTCGGTCTGCTTCTCGCCGACGCTTGACCAGTGGATCGGGCTCGGCCTTGTCGAGCGTGGCCGCGAGCGCATCGGCGAGATCGTCCACGCGCATGATCCGCTGCGCGGCGAAGACTATGATGTCGAGCTCTGCAATCCCGTCTTCTACGATCCCGATGGAGGGCGCCAGCGTGGCTGATTTTTCCTGGAATGTTCGCAGCCCGCTCGATCGGGCGCTCGCTCCTGGCGCTTACGGCGTGCAAGGCGATGCCGGTGTGTCGCTGACCGAGATCCGCAATTTCGACCTCGTCCAGGTGATGGCACGGCGCGGCAAGGCGGGTGATTTGGCCGAGGCCGCGAACGCTCGTTTCGGCGTAGCGGCTCCGGAAACGCCGAAGGCGGTTGGCACCGCGGATGCGACGCTGATCTGGTCGGGACCGGATCAGTTTTTTGTCCTGTCGAAGGGTGGCAGGACTGAGGTGCTCGCTCAGACCTTTGCATCTTCCGCTTCGCTATCCGACCAATCGCATGCACGCGTGCTGATCAGCATCTGCGGCCTCAAGGCGCGCGCCATGCTGGCGAAACTGTCGTCGATTGATTTGCATCCCCATGCGTTTCCGGTTGGCGCTGTTGCCGCGACCTCGATGGATCACACCAGCGTCACGCTCTGGCGTGGTGGTGACAAGGCGGATGGGCAGGCGGTGTTCAACCTCCTGGTGTTTGCGACGTTTGCCGAAAGTCTGTGGCACACGATGTTGGATTCGGCTGCGGAGTATGGTGTGGCTATCGGGCATTCCGAGGAGCTTTAGCTCGATAGTTTCAGATGTTGGCGCCGCCCCTCATCGCCCTGCCGGGCATTTCTCCCCGTATAGTGATGGGGAGAAAGAAGCTGGTCGCAGCCTCGGCGCTCGTCCTGCAACGCTGGCGATTGGCGAAACCGGCGACGACAGCTTCGCCCGTTTACGGGGAGAAGATGGCGGCAGCCAGATGAGGGGCGGCGCTGGCGTTCGGAAGATGGGTTTGATTGGAAGGGTCTAACCTGCAGCGACCGCGTCGAGAACGCCACCTCCACCTTGCCAAACCCAACCGCGCTGCTATTCTTGCTGCTAAAATAATTTTACACACAGGCAAACTTGTTTCTGTAACCGCAAGGCTGAGATGAGCCAGTCGCCCTACCCTTCAGTGACAGCCGGGCCGCCGCGGCCGAGCCTCATCCTGAGGCCCGGCCAGATCGCGCTGCCGCCGGGCATGGAGCGCCATACTATCCTGGGGAATGGCGCGGTGCTGATCGAGGTCGAGGCCGGCGATACGTTCACCGTGCGCAATGTCGAGGGCGGGCAGGCTTGCGAGTTGCTGGCCTGGGACAGGACCGGCGCCACCGATCCTTCCATCCTCGGCGAAAAGTCCAACAGCAATGCCGCCGGGATCAAGGCGCTTCTGGCCGAGGGCGATGACAGCCTGGCTTCCGTCCGTCGTGGCCTTGAGCGCCGCCAGGTGCAGCTCGACGAGCCCAAGGCGGTGCGTGTGTTCGGCGGCGCAACGCCTGCCGGCACCGAGCAGGCATTCACGGTCAGGCGCGACGGCGCGATGCTGATTGCCGCACCCGGCGGGCCGATGCTCGTCGACAGCCATGATACGGCAACGCCGCTCACCGTCATGGTGCGCCGCGCCACCGTGCGCCTGAAGACAAAGTCGCAGCTGGCCGATCCGCTTGCCGATCCGGTGCTCGATCTGCGCGTCCATTCGGCGACAGCCGAATCCTATTTCGTCAAGGCGGGCGACTACCTGCAGATCATCGATGTCGACGGCCGCCAGTGCACCGATTTCCAGTGCTTCTCGGCGCGCAAGCTGGACAAGGGGCTGGACCATCCGCTCGACGTAACGACCACGCGCACGCTGATGGGGTCGAGCTACCCGATGCCCGGCCTTCACTCGAAATATTACGACCAGGACATGGAGCCCCTGGTCGAGGTTATCCAGGACACATGCGGCCGGCATGACGCGTTCGCGCTGGCGTGTGCGGCCAAATATTACGACGACATCGGCTATCCCGGCCACACCAACTGCTCGGAGAATTTCAACCGCGAGCTGGCCGACAAGGGTGTGACCCCACGTGCCGGCTGGATGGCGATCAACTTCTTCTTCAACACGGAGATCGACGCCCATGGCGTGATGGTGTCGGATGAGCCGTGGTCGCGCGCCGGCGACTATGTCCTGCTCAGGGCGCTCACCGACATTGTCTGCGTCTCCTCCGCCTGTCCCGACGACACGACACCGGCCAATGGCTGGAACCCGACCGACATCCATGTGCGAACCTATTCCGGCCAACACAAATTCTCGCGAGCGATCGCCAGACGCATGACGCCCGATTCGGAACCGAAAATGACCCGCGAGACCGCCTTCCATTCAAGCTTCGCCAAGCACACCCGCAACTTCGTGGAATACCGGGGTTATTGGCTGGCCAATTCTTTCGCCAAAGAGGGGCCGATCGCCGAGTACTGGGCCTGCCGGCAGGACGCGGTGATCATGGACCTGTCGCCGCTGCGCAAGTTCGAGGTCACCGGTCCCGATTCCGAAGCGCTGCTGCAATACACGCTGACCCGCGACGTCAAGAAGCTCGGCGTCGGCCAGGTCGTCTATTCCGCCATGTGCTACGAGCATGGCGGAATGATCGACGACGGCACGCTGCTGCGGCTCGGCAAGGACAATTTCCGCTGGGTCGCCGGCGATGACCTGTCCGGCGAATGGCTGCGCGACACCGCCAGAAAACTCGGCCTCAACGTGCTGGTGCGCTCGTCCACCGACCAGATGCACAATGTCGCTGTCCAAGGGCCGAAGAGCCGTGACATTGTGCGAGAGGTGGTCTGGACCTCGCCGCTGCAACCGTCGATCGACGAACTCGAATGGTTCCGCTTCGCTGTCGCGCGCATCGGCGGCGGCAATGGCATTCCGGTCGTGGTGTCGCGCACCGGTTATACCGGCGAGCTCGGCTACGAAATCTGGTGCCACCCACGCGACGCCGAAAAAGTGTTCGATGCCATCTGGGAGGCCGGCCAGCCGCACGGGCTGAAGCCGATGGGCCTGCAGGCACTCGACATGGTGCGCATCGAAGCCGGGCTGATCTTCGCCGGTTACGAATTCTCCGACCAGACCGACCCGTTCGAGGCGGGCATTGGTTTCACCGTGCCGTTGAAGACCAAGACCGACGATTTCATAGGCCGCGAGGCGCTGATAAGGCGCAAGGAACATCCGCAGCACAAGCTCGTCGGCCTCGACATCGACAGCAATGTCGCGGTCGGCCATGGCGACTGTGTCCATATCGGCCGCGCCCAGATCGGTGTCGTCACCTCGGGCATGCGCTCGCCGGTGCTGAACAAGAACATCGCTCTGGCGAGGCTTGACGTCACCCATGCGGCCACCGGCACAGAGGTCGAGATCGGCAAACTCGACGGGCAGGCCAAGCGGCTGCCGGCGCGCGTCGTGGCCTTCGCCCACTACGATCCGCAAAAGACCAGGCCGCGATCCTGAGGGTTGCACCCCCGGCCCTTCGCAGGCTCAGGGCGTTCGAAGCTCGAAAGCAATTGGCTTTCCGTCCGCTACCGCGGACCGCTTCTCACCCCACAAGGGGAGAAGGACAAAGCGAGCGTTTCGCAACCGTGATGTGCACGGCGCCACAAATCACTTGACGTGAAAGCGCGCCGGATCAATCTTCACTGTTAAGAAAAAAATACGACTGAGTGGAAACACTGGAGTCGTGCGGTCATGTACCGGGGAACAAGCTTCGCGAAGCCGAGGCATCACCGGCCGGGAACACAAAATGGGGAATTCAGACAGATGAGCACGATTACCACTGCCCTGGAGCAGCCCGCTGAAGGCAAGCTGCTCCGCAACATCGACTGGCGCGGCGCCTTCTGGGTGGCGAGCGGCGTTCCTGCCCTTGTCCTGTTTTCGATCGGCGGCATTGCCGGAACGACGGGAACGCTGGCCTTCGGGATCTGGATCGCTTCCATGATCATGGGCTTCCTGCAATCCTTCACCTATGCCGAGATCGCCGGCCTGTTCCCGAACAAGTCGGGCGGCGCCTCGATCTACGGCGCCACCGCCTGGCTGCGTTATTCCAAGTTCATCGCGCCGCTGTCGGTGTGGTGCAACTGGTTCGCCTGGTCGCCGGTGCTGTCGCTGGGCTGCTCGATCGCCGCCGCCTATATCCTCAACGCGCTGGCGCCGGTGCCGCTGTTCACCGAGGCCTCGCCGGATGTCGTCGCCTATATCGCGGCGCACGCCGGAACGGTGCCTGCCGACGCCATCGCCGCGGTGACCACGGCGGCCACGCCGGCGATCCGCAACTGGACGCTGTTCAGCCACACGCTGGGTCCTGTCTCCTTCACCCTCAATGCCACTTTCTTCATCGGCGCGGTGCTGATGCTGATCATCTTCTCGATCCAGCATCGCGGCATTCTCGGCACCGCCAATGTGCAGAAGTATATCGGCCTGCTGGTCATCATCCCGATGCTGATCGTCGGTGTCGTGCCGATCGTCACCGGCCAGATCAACTGGGCGAACTTTTCGCCGCTGGTGCCGCTGGCGGCGGCTTACGCGCCGGAGCCCGGCTCGTGGAACATTGCTGGCTGGACGCTGGTGCTGGGCGGCATGTTCATCGCCGCATGGTCGACCTATGGTTTTGAGACCGCCGTCTGCTACACATCGGAGTTCAAGAACCCGGGCACCGACACGTTCAAGGCGATTTTCTATTCCGGCCTGCTCTGCATGCTTCTGTTCATCCTGGTGCCCTTCACCTTCCAGGGCGTGCTGGGCCTCAACGGCATGCTGGCGACGCCGATCGTCGACGGCTCGGGTGTCGCCGATGCACTGGCCGGCATGGTCGGGGGTGGCGCATTGATCCACAGCCTCTTGGTGATGCTGATGATCCTGGCGCTGGTGCTGTGCATCATGACGGCAATGGCCGGCTCGTCGCGCACGCTCTACCAGGGCTCGGTCGATGGCTGGCTGCCGCGCTATCTCAGCCACGTCAACGAGCATGGCGCGCCGACGCGCGCCATGTGGACCGATCTCGTCTTCAACCTGATCGTGCTGGCCATCGCCTCGGCCGACGCGACGAGCTTCTTCTTCATCCTCGCCGTGTCGAACTGCGGCTACATCATCTTCAACTTCCTCAACCTCAATGCCGGCTGGATCCACCGCATCGACAACGGCCACATCAACCGGCCGTGGAAGGCGCCGAGCTGGCTGCTCGGCCTCGGCGCCATCTTCGCCTATGTAAACGCCATCTTCATGGGCGCCGGCGCCAAGGTGTGGAACCCGATGGCGCTCTGGGCCGGCCTGATCACAGCCGCCTTGATCATCCCGGTGTTCTGCTACCGGCACTACGTCCAAGACAAGGGCAGGTTCCCCGACCACATGCTGGCCGACCTCGGCATGGCGGGCGCAGACCTCTCGGTCAAAAAGGCAGGCATGCTGCCCTACCTGACGCTGGTCGCCGGCCTGGTGGTGATGCTGCTCGCCAACTGGTACTTCGTCATCTGAAAGTGATGGCTGAAAAGAATGGGCGCGCTTCGGCGCGCCCGTTTCTTTTTGTGGCAGGACGTCAGCCGGCCTTGCGAGTGGCCGCTTCGGAGCCTTCGAAGAACCGGTTCGGCGGACGCTTCAGGCCGAGATTCTCGCGCAAGGTGGTGCCCTCATACTCGCGCCGGAAGAGCTTTCGCCGCTGCAGCTCGGGCACCACCTTCTCGGCGAAGTCATCGAGCCCGGCAGGCAGATAGGGGAACATGACGTTGAAGCCGTCTGACCCCTCGGCAACCAACCATTCCTCCATCGCGTCGGCGATGGTTTTAGGCGTGCCGACGAAGGCAAGGCCGGAATAGCCGCCGAGCCGCTGCGCCAGCTGGCGGACGGTCAAATTCTCCCGGCGCGCCAGCTCGATGACGCGCTCGCGGCCGCTCTTCGAGGCATTGGTCTCGGGGATTTCGGGCAAGGGCGCGTCGGGGTCGAAGGCCGACGCGTCATGGCCGAGCGCGATCGACAGCGAGGCAATGCCGCTCTCGTAATAGACCAGGCTGTCGAGCTTGGCGCGTTTGGCCTGTGCTTCCTCGACACTGTCGCCGACGATGACGAAGGCGCCGGGCAGGATCTTGATGTCGTCGCGCGAACGGCCGAGCTTCTCGGCCCGGCTTTTGACATCGGCAAAGAAGCGCTGCCCAGCCGCCAGATCGGAATGGGCGGCGAAGATCACCTCCGCCGTTTCGGCTGCCAGCTGCCGCCCGGCCTCAGATGCGCCGGCCTGGACGATGACCGGCCAGCCCTGCACCGGCCGCGCAATGTTGAGCGGGCCGCGCACCGAGAGATGCTCACCCTTATGGTCGAGCACATGCAGCTTCGCGGGATCGAAATAGAGCCCGCTCTCGGCGTCGCGGATGAAGGCGTCGTCGGCAAAGCTGTCCCAGAGGCCGGTCACCACATCGTAGAATTCCCGCGCATTGTGATAGCGCTCGTCGTGCTCGACATGCTCGTCGAGGCCGAAGTTCAGCGCGGCGTCGGGATTGGATGTGGTGACGATGTTCCAGCCGGCGCGGCCGCCGCTGATATGGTCGAGCGAGGCGAAGCGGCGGGCAATGTGATAGGGCGCGTCGAAGGTTGTCGATGCGGTGGCGACAAGGCCGATATGATCAGTGACGGCGGCGAGCGCCGACAGCAGCGTGAACGGCTCGAACGAGGTCACCGTGTGGCTGCGCCGTAGCGCCTCGATCGGCATGTTGAGAACGGCCAGATGGTCGGCCATGAAGAAGGCGTCGAACTTCGCCGCCTCAAGCGTCTGCGCGAAGCGCTTCAGATGGGCGAAGTTGAAGTTGGCATCGGGATATGAGCCGGGATAGCGCCAGGCCCCGGTGTGAAGACTGACCGGACGCATGAAGGCGCCGAGCCGCAATTGCTTGTTGTCTGCCATGGGATGATCACCTGATGCGAATGAGCGTTGCCGCTCCGATATGTAAGCAGGATCGGACGGCTTTGCCGTCCTGGAAAGGAATTCTGTTTTGCAAAACCGGCGCCGCGAAGCATTTTCATACAGGTGGCCGTTCAACCTATTTTGATGAACCCGCCTGGTGTTGAGATACTTGCCTGGGTGCTCGGTGCCACCGGCAAGGAGAAAGCCAGAACGCCGCACGTCAAGCGTACGGCGTTCCAGCCTTTTCCAAGGTGCATCCTGTGCGCCGGCAGCGCCTACTCGGCGGCCAGCGCGAGTGGCGGCCTGTCATTGTCCTGCACCGCCTCATCAGCCGGCTTCCTGCCTTTCTTCGGCTCGCGGCCGAAGAACAGCGCGTAGCCTGCCGGCAGCACCAGGATGGTGAGTACGGTGGCGACGAGGATGCCGCCCATCATGGCGTAGGCGAGCGGTCCCCAGAACACCGCACGCGAGATCGGGATCAGCGCCAGCACCGCCGTCATCGCCGTCAGCACGATCGGCCGGAAACGGCGCACGGCCGAGCCGATGATGGCCTCCGATCGGTCCATCCCCCTGGCGATGTCCTGATCGATCTGGTCGACCAGGATGATCGAGTTGCGCATGATGATTCCGAGCAGCGCGATGACACCGAGGATGGCGACGAAGCCGAACGGCGCGCCGCTGATCAACAGAGCCGCCGCCGCACCGATGATGCCGAGCGGACCGGTGGCCAGCACGAGCATCGCCTTGCCGAAATGCTGCAGCTGGATCATCAGGAGCACGACGATGACGGCCAGCATGATCGGCGCCTTGGCGGCAATCGAGGCCTGGCTTTCGGCGGAATCTTCCGCACCGCCCTGGATCTCGATCTTGTAGCCGGGCGCCAGGCCGGCGCGCATGCCCTGCATGTCATTGTAGAGCTTGGTGACGACGTCGTTCGACTGCACGCCATCCGGCAGCGTGGCGCGCACCGAGATGGTCGGCAGGCGGTCGCGCCGCCATTCGACGCCCTGCTCGAGCACCGGCACCACCTTGGCCACCTGCGACAGCGGCACGAAGCCGCCGAAATCGGTCGGGATATAGACCGAGTCGACCGAGGACAGCAGGCTGCGGCTGGCGTCCGGTTCGCGGGCGACGATGGAAACCGTCTCCTCGCCATCACGGAAGTCATCGAGCGGCGCGCCGGACATCGCTGCCTGCAGCATCTGGCGGATGCGTTGCGAGGTGACGCCAAGAGCACGGGCGCGGTCCTGGTCGATGATCAGCTTCATCGCCGGTACCGGCTCCAGCCAGTCGTCATGGACGGCGCCGAGCAGCGGATTTTCGGCGAATTTCGCCTTCACCTGGTCGGCGATGCGGCGCACCTCCTGGCGGTCCGGACCCATGATGCGCATCTGCACCGGCCAGCCGGTCGGCGGGCCGAGGAACAGACGGTCGACCTTGGAACGGATCGAGGGGAAATCCTGCGCCAGGATTGAGCGCAGCTTGAGGATCAGCCGCTCGCGTGCCGGCTCGTCATTGGCCATCACCAGAAGCTGCGCATAGTTCGGATTGCGCAATTGCTGGTCGAGCGGCAGGAAGAAGCGCGGCGCGCCTTCGCCGATATAGGTGGCGATGAAGCGCTTGTCCTTGTCGTCCATCATCCGGGCTTCCAGCGCCTTGGCCTGCGTCTCGACTTCCTTGATCGAGGTTCCCTCAGGCAACCAGAGATCGACGAGGATTTCCGGCCGCGAGGATTGCGGGAAGAAGTTTTGTGGGATGAACTGGAACGCCCACAGGCTGGTGGCGAAGGTGACCAGCGTCATCACCAGAACGATGATGCGGTGGCGCACCGCCCAGCCGACCGTGGCGCGCAGCCGCCGGTAGAAGCCGGTGTCGAAGGCGTCATGATGGTTGCCGGCATGCTTGCGCTGCTTGAGGATCATGTAGCCCAGCCACGGCGTGAAATAGACGGCGACGAACCACGACACGACGAGCGCGATGCCGACGACATAGAACAGCGTGCGCACATATTCGCCTGCGGTCGAGGCGGCGAAGCCGACCGGGATGAAGCCGGCGATGGTGATCAGCGTGCCGCTCAGCATCGGGAAGGCGGTCGAGGAATAGGCGAAGCTCGCCGCATCGATCTTGACCAGCCCCTCTTCCAGCTTGCGCTCCATCATCTCGACGACGATCATGGCGTCGTCGACCAACAGCCCGAGCGCGATGATCAGGGCGCCGAGCGAAATGCGCTGCAGATCGATGCCGAGCTCGTACATGATGGCGAAGGTGGCGGCCAGCACCAGCGGAATGGCAATGGCGATGACCAGGCCGGAACGCCAGCCGATCGACAGCAGCGAGACAGCAAGCACGATCAGCAGCGCCTCGCCGAGCGCCTCCATGAACTCGTTGACGGCGTCCTTGACAAGCTCGGGCTGGTTGGAAATCTGGTCGACCGCAACGCCGTAGGGCAGCGCTTCCTCAAAGCGCTTGTAGGTCGCCTCGACATCCGTGCCGACGTCCCTGACGTTAAAACCCTTGGCCATGACGACGCCGACCTGGACGCTTTCGTGGCCGTTGAAGCGGTACTTGCGCTGATAGGGATCTTCGAGACCGGAACTCACGGTGGCAATATCGCCAAGACGTGTCACCTGACCACCGGCGCGCAGGCGCAATTCCCTGATGTCGGCAGCCCTGGTGACATCGCCCTCGACCGAGATGCGCACCGAGCGCAGGCCGGTGTCGACGGAGCCCGCCGGATCGACATTGTTCTGGCCCTTGATGGCGTTCTGCAGGTCGGTCAGCGTCAGGCCGCGTTCGGCCAGGGCCTTGGACGAGACGTCGATATAAAGCTTCTCCGGCTGGTCGCCGATGATGACGGCCTTCTCGACGCCCGGCGTCGTCAGCAGCATGTCGCGAGCCTGGGTGGCGAATTTCTTCAGCTCCGGATAGCTGTAGCCGTCGCCGCCGATCGAGTGCAGGGTGATGAAGGTGTCGCCGAACTCGTCGTTGAAATAGGGCCCGAGCAGGCCTTGCGGCAGGTCGCCGGAGATGTCGCCAACCTTCTTGCGCACCTGGTAGAAGGCGTCCTTCACCTCCTCTGCATTGGTGTCGCCCTTGATCTGGACGGTGATGATGGCGCTGCCGGCGCGGGTGTAGGAACGGACGAAGTCGAGGTGCGGCGTTTCCTGCAGCTTGCGCTCGATCTTGTTGACGACCTGGTCTTCCATCTCCTGGATCGAGGAGCCCGGCCAGATCGCCTGGACGACCATGACGCGGAAAGTGAAATCGGGGTCTTCCTTCTGGCCCATGCGCATCAGGCCGAGCGCGCCGGCAATGATGATCAGACCGAACAGGAAGCGCGCGATCGAGGGATGGCCGATGGCCCAGCGCGAAAGATTGAAAGGCTGCTTTTCAGTGCTGTCGGTGGTGGTCATCGGCGTCAGTCCAATTCGTTGATCGTGCGCGCATGCGCTTTGCATGCAGCTAGGATATTCCGATGCTGGCTTCCGGGCGGCGAGGCTTTCCGAGCGGAGAGACACTCATCGCGGTGGGACGCGCGGATCGATGCGGGGGAACTCGATCTTGGCGTCTCGACCATCGGGCGCTCGCCGCCCGGAAACCCTGAATTCGCTTGCCCAGCCCTTTCGCCAAAGCGACGATCAAGCCGGCTTCATGCCTGCGGTCAGCGCAGGGCCTTTGCGGCATCGCCTTCCGCAGAGGCGGCCTGGACCGCATCGCCGGTCAGCTTGACTTTGAGATTCTCGGTCATGAACTGGGTGCCGGCGGCAACGACGACATCCCCCGGCTTGAGCCCGTCGGCGACGCTGACGCCGTCGGCGGTGAACTCCGCAACCTTGACCAGGCGCTCGTGCACCGTCTCGCCGGCGCGGTCGACGGTCCAGACAATCTTGCGACCATCCTTTTCCGCAAGCGCGCTAAGCGGGATCGACACCATCTCCTGCTTCTTGGCCACCGAGGCCTCGATGTTGGCGGTCATGCCGAGCAGCACGCGCGGGTCGTCGGGCAGCGAGACGCGGACGGCAAAGGTGCGCGACTGCTGGTCGGCGCTGCCGGCGACTTCACGCACTTTGCCGGAGAGCGCCAGCGCGTCATCGGACCAGAAGCTGGCCTTGACGTCCTTTCCCGGCTTGAAGGCGGCGATGTCCATTTCGGGAACCGCGATCAGCACTTCCTTTTCGCCGTCAACGGCAACAGTCATCACAGGCGTTCCGGCGCCGACCACCTGGCCGACATCGGCCGAGACCGCCGTGACGATGCCGTTCTCGCTCGCCTTGAGATCGGTGTAGACGACTTGGTTCTGCGCCTGGGCAAGGGTAGAGCGGGCGGCATCGCGCGTCGCTACCGCCTGGTTGTAGCTCAGCGTCGCCTGTTCGAGCTGCGACTTGGAGGTGAAGTTCTTGGCAAAAAGCTGCTCGGCGCGCTTGCGGGACAGATCGACCGTCTCGACCTGCCGCTCGGCGGCGTCGAGGCTGGCCTTGGCGCTCTTGACCGACAACTCATAGTCCGTGGGATCGATACGGGCTAGCACATCGCCTGTCGTCACATGCTGGCCGATGTCGACCAGACGCTCAGTGACCTTGCCCGAGATGCGAAAGCCGAGGTTCATTTCGGTACGGGCTCGCACCGAGCCGGAATAGGTGAGTTCGCGACTCTTTTCGGCCTGGCCGATCTCGACCACCTTGACCGGACGGATGATGTCCTGGCCCTCGGTCTTCTCCTGGCTGCAGGCGGCGAGCCCGAGCGTGGCGACGATCAGGCCGGCGACCGGCAGCTTGCGGATGATGGAACTGGACAAAGACACTTTCGTGCTCCCGACTGGAGATGAATGGTCGACACCGGCGCCCGGCGGGCGGCGGCTATTACTTCAGAGCCTTGATCGCGTAATCGATGAGATCGTCGGGCATCGCCCGATTGGTCTTGGCAAGGCATTGCGCCACCATTTGGGGGTGACACAGAATAACGGTGGCGGCGCCGAAGCAGCGCGATGCGATGACCGGATCCTGGTCCCTGAACTCGCCGGCCTCGATGCCCTCGCGGATCACCTCGGCAAACAGGTCGTGAATGCTGTCGATATGCTTGTCGATGACGCCCCAGTCGCGCTCGAGCGCGACGATGACCATTTCGTGGACCTTCTGGTCGTCGAGCATGACTTCCAGCGTCATCTTGTACTGCGCATGCACGTAGCGGCGCAGCCGCTCCTCGGCGCTGATCGGCAACCGGGAAATCTCGTAGGCCATGTTGTAGCTGGCGAGGAGCATGCGGCCGCAGACGGCCTGGTGGATTTCGACCTTGGAGGCGAAGAAACGGTAGATGTTGGCCGGCGACATGCCGAGTTCGCGGGCGATGTCGGCGACATTGGTCTTGCCGTAACCATAGTGCCGGAACAGGCGTTCGGCACAGTCGAGAATGCGGGTGACATTCTCCTGGCGGGTGGCGTCGGCCATTACGCTGGCGGCTTCGGACATGGCTCTCTGTCGATTAATGAGTGACGAATTTCAACTTTCGTCAGTCGTAAATCGAAAAGAGGGAAGTGTCAATGCGAATTCGACGTACGCGTATAATTTGGTGACAGATGGTGACAGAGGGTGTGAGCGAACTCGACCTTGCGTGCCGTTGCGCTCTGGAACTAAGATCCCTTCACCATTTCCCGCAGCTGAAACTTCTGGATCTTCCCCGTCGATGTCTTCGGGATCTCGGCAAAAATCACCGCCTTCGGCACCTTGAAGCGGGCGAGCAGCGCGCGGCAGTGTTCGATGATCTCGGTCTCGCTTGCCGCCTTGCCGGGCTTCAACTCGACATAGGCGACCGGCACCTCGCCCCATTTGTCGTCTGCCTTGGCGACGACGCCGCAGGACGCTACGGACGGGTGTTTGTAGAGGGCCTCCTCGACCTCGATCGATGAAATATTCTCGCCGCCGGAGATGATGATGTCCTTGGAGCGGTCCTTGAGCTGGATGTAGCCGTCGGGATGCATGACGCCGAGGTCGCCGGAGTGGAACCAGCCGCCGGCAAAGGCCTCTTCGGTCGCCTTCCTGTTCTTCAGATAGCCCTTCATGACGATGTTGCCGCGAAACATGACCTCACCGATGGTCTCGCCGTCGGCCGGCGTCTTCTGCATCGTCTCCGGGTCCATCACGGTCAGGCCTTCGAGTGCGGCATAGCGCACGCCCTGCCTTGCCTTCTTCTGCGCCTTCGATCCCTTGTCTAGATCGTCCCAGGCGCCGTGCCATTCGTTGACGACCGCCGGGCCATAGGTCTCGGTCAGCCCGTAGAGATGGGTGACGGCAAAGCCGGCATCGGCCATGCCCGACAGCACCGCTTCCGGCGGAGGTGCTGCCGCCGTATTGAAGGTCACCGTCTGGGGGAACGTCCGCTTGTCCTCGTCCCTGGCGTTGATCAGCACCGACATGACGACCGGCGCACCGCACAGATGCGTCACGCCGTGGTCGGCGATGGCATCGTAGATCGGCTTCGGCCGCACCCAGCGCAGGCAGACATGGGTGCCGGCCTGGACCGCCATCGTCCACGGAAAGCACCAGCCATTGCAGTGGAACATTGGCAGCGTCCACAGATAGACGGCGTGCTTGGCCATGCCGGCATGGATGGTGTTGGTGTAAGCCATCAGGGCAGCGCCGCGATGGTGGTAGACGACGCCCTTCGGGTTGCCTGTCGTGCCTGAGGTGTAGTTGAGTGAGATGGCGTCCCATTCGTCGTCGGGCATCGACCAGGCGTAGCCCTCGTCACCGCCGGCGACGAACCCCTCATAGTCGATCGCGCCGATGCGCTCGCCCTTGGGATAGGGTGCATCGCTGGCATAGTCGGGATCGTCATAGTCGATGACCAGCGGCTTCACCTTGGCCAGTGCCAGTGCCTGTTTGACGACAGCGGAAAATTCGCGGTCGACGACGAGCACCTTGGTCTCGGCATGGTCGAACTGGAACGCAATGACGGCGGCATCGAGCCTTGTGTTGAGCGAATGCAACACCGCTTTGGTCATCGGCACGCCGAAATGCGCCTCCAGCATCGGCGGCGTGTTCGACAGCATCACCGTGACGGTATCGCCCTTGCCGATGCCGCGCTTCGACAGCGCCGAGGCGAGCTTCAGCGAGCGCTGCCAGAAGGTGCGATAGGTGATGCGCTGGCTGCCATGGATGATGGCGACATGATCGGGATAGGTGCTTGCCGCCCGCTCCAGATAGGTGAGCGGCGTCAGCGGCTGATGGTTGGCGGCGTTCTTGCCGAGATCCTGCTCGTAGTGACTGCCCATCCCGTGCTCCCCGAATTTTCATTGTTGAGAACTTCTAACCACAGGTACCCGCCACGTCACCATCGGCGATTCCCGACCGGGCACATTTGGCGCAATGATCGTCCAGATTCGATGGGCAAAGAGGTATCGTGTACCCACGCCAGTTTGACTTTTGTCGAGAGGCGTGAATAATGTCAGCCGAGGAGACGGCATGGCGATCCGACCGGCAGAACAGCTTATCCACAAGGCCGCATGGCTCTATTATGCCCATGGCCTGCGCCAGGACCAGGTCGCCAGCCAGCTTAACATCTCCCGCGCCTCGGTCGCCATGTATTTGCGCAAGGCGCGCGAGACCGGCATCGTCAACATCTCGACCTCGACGCAGCTGTTCACCGACGACGTGCTTGCGCGCCAGCTCGAGGACGCGCTCAAGCTTGATGCGGTGTGGATCGCGCCGGAGAATGCCTATGTCGTCGACCCTTCGACGGACGTTGCGGTGCTGGCGGCGGGCGTCTTTCTCGAACTGGTCAAGAAGGGCGACCGGATCGGCGTCGCCTGGGGCCGCACCGTCTACACCATCGCCGACGTCATGTCCTATGCCGACCTGCAGGACGTCACCGTTGTGCAGCTCTGCGGCAATCTCGGCGCGCCCTACTCCTACCGTCCCGACCAGTGCACGATGGAGATCGCCCGGCGGCTCAACGCCAAGGGCCTCAATTTCTACGCGCCGCTGGTGCTGACGACGGAATTGCTGGCGCATGGGCTGCGCGCCGAACCGGTGATCCGCGAACAACTGGCCGATATTGCCAACTGCGATCTGGCGCTCTATTCGGTCGGCACCGTCGATGGCGACAGCCATGTCGTCAAATGCGGCGCGCTCAGCCCCGGCGAGATGGGGCTGTTGCGCGAAGCGGGCGCCGCCGGCGTCGTTGCCGGCCAGATCATCGATGCCGCCGGCAAGGCGCTCGACTGCAGCTACAACCGCCGCGTCATCTCGGCCTCGCTGTCGTCACTGCGCCAGATCGAAAAGCGGCTGATGGTGGTGCAGGAAGACAGCAAGTTCGAACCGCTGCTCGCAGCACTCGCCGGCGGACTCTGCACGCATCTGGTCGTCGGCGCCGGCATGGCGCGGCGGCTGCTCGAATATGCCGGAGCCAGCGCGGGGGCAAAAAAGGCTTCCTGACAAACGAAATCCTTGCAGCGGCGCATTGTCATCAAGGCGTCGCGGCACTCCTGTTCACAGCAACATCAAGACAGCAAAGCGGACATAGCGACATGAAGAACCTTTGGAATGACGACGACGCGGAAAGACTTGTTGCCGACTATGCGAAAAAGGGCGTTGCCCGCAACCTCGCGCTGCGCGTCTACACGACCCGGCTGCTCGGCGGCGAGCCGCGGCTGGTGCTGCATGGCGGCGGCAACACCTCCTGCAAGACCAAGGCCACCGATCTCGTCGGCGACGAATGGGATGTGCTGTGCGTCAAGGGCAGCGGCTGGGACATGGGTGTGATCGAGCCGCAAGGCCTGCCGGCGGTCAAGCTCGGCGCGCTGCTGAAGGCGCGTGCGCTGGCCAGCCTCGCCGACGAGGACATGGTGGCGCTGCAGCGGGCGAACCTCATCGACCCCGCCTCCCCCAATCCATCGGTCGAGACGCTGCTGCACGCCTTCCTGCCGCATAAATTCGTCGACCACACGCATTCGACCGCGATCCTCGCCATCGTCGACCAGGCGGACAGCAAGCCGCTGATCAAGACCGTGTTCGGCGACAAGATGGGGTACGTGCCCTACATCAAGCCGGGCTTCGACCTCGCCAAGGTGGCCGCCGATGTCTACGACGCCGACCCCAGCGTCGAAGGCCTGATCCTCGACAAGCATGGCATCTTCACCTTCGGCGACGATGCGAAGCAGGCCTATGACCGCATGATCCATTATGTGAACGTGGCCGAAGACTATGTGGCGAAGAACGGCAAGCCGAAGACAGCGAAAGCCGCACTGCCGGCCAAGCTCGCAACGCCGGCAGCGATCGCGCCGATGCTGCGTGGCGCGGTGGCGGTGGCGCGTGGCGAAGGCCGCTTCGACCGCATGATCAGCGATTTCCGCACTTCGGACGCCATCGTCGATTTCATCAACTCAGCCGGCATTGCAGACTATGCCGGACGCGGCGTGTCGACGCCCGACCTGTCGATCCGCATCAAGACCGGACCGATGGCGGTTCCGGCGCCAGACGCCGACAAGATTGGCGACTACAAGGCCGTCATCAAGAGCCATGTCGACGCCTTCGCCAACGACTATCGCGCCTATTTCGAAACCAACGATGCGCTGGACGACGTCCAGCGCACCATGCTCGACCCGATGCCGCGGCTGACGCTGGTGCCGGGCCTCGGCATGTTCGGCCATGGCCGCACGCTGAAGGATGCGAAGATCGCATCTGATGTCGGCGAGATGTGGATCGAGGCGGTGCGCGGCGCCGAGGCCGTCGGCAGCTTCCATCCTCTATCGAAGGCCGACCTCTTCCCGCTGGAGTACTGGTCGCTTGAGCAGGCCAAGCTCGCCTCCAACAAGCCGAAGCCGCTGACCGGCCAGGTGGTGCTGATCACTGGCGGCGCCGGCGCGATCGGTGCTGCGACGGCAAAACTGTTCGCCGCCAATGGCGCGCATGCCGTCGTCGTCGATCTCGATGCGGCCAGGGCGGCCGAGGCGGCAAAGGCAGCCGGCAACAATTCGATCGGCGTCGGCGCCGACATCACCAACCCGGCCGAGCTGCACGCCGCCTTCGACAAAGCTGTCGCTGTCTATGGCGGCGTCGACATTCTGGTCTCCAACGCCGGTGCCGCCTGGGAAGGCCGCATCGGCGAGCTCGACGATGCCCTGCTGCGCAAGAGTTTCGAGCTCAACTTCTTCGCCCACCAGTCGGCTGCGCAGAACGCGGTGCGCATCATGCTGGAACAGGGCACCGGCGGTGTGTTGTTGTTCAACACCTCCAAGCAGGCGGTCAACCCGGGTCCGAAATTCGGCGCCTATGGTGTGCCGAAGGCGGCGACGCTATTCCTGTCCCGGCAATATGCGCTCGACTACGGCGCGCACGGCATCCGCTCCAATGCGGTCAACGCCGACCGCATCCGCTCCGGCCTGTTGACCGACGCCATGATCGCCAGCCGTTCCGGCGCGCGCGGCGTGTCGGAGAAGGAATACATGTCGGGTAATCTGCTCGGACAGGAGGTGACGGCAGAAGACGTGGCGCAGGCCTTCCTGCATCACGCGCTGGCCGAGCGCACCACCGCCGATGTGACCACGGTCGACGGCGGCAACATCGCCGCGGCGCTGCGCTAGACATAGACCTGGAGCGGTTCATCGTTCACCAAAACGACGAACCGCTCTCCCACCTGAAGGACTCCAGGCGGAGAACTGCTTTTGCAGGTCGTGCTGAAAAACTGCTCGAACTGGTCAAAATCCACTCCAATCCTTGGCCTATTGCTCGACCACTTTAGGGCGCGCCTTGTGTTTCGCATGCGAGCTCCGACCCTGATCCTTGGTGGAGTTGTCGATGGCTGCGAAGAGACTTCGTGTCGGCGTGCTGTTCGGCGGGCGCTCCGCCGAGCATGAGGTTTCGCTGCTTTCGGCAACCATGTCATGCGTACTCTGGATCGGCGAAATACGACTCCGTTCCCACCTTCGTCACCCGCGAAGGCCAATGGCTGCTGAGCGATTTCAAGGACGGCGCGCTGGCGACACCGTCTGATGGGACGCAGCTTTGCCTGCCGCCGGGCGGGCATGGCGGATGCTGGCGATCCGGCCAAGGGCGCCGCATGACCTGCCTGCCATCGAATATGGTGTTCCGGTGCTGCACGCCTGCATGGCGAGGACGGCGCGGTGGCTGGTGCGCGTCGGGCGGTCATGATGCAGGGGCAGATTCCTAACAGATATTGTTAGACCTTGTTGGCTGCATTATAATGTGGGTATGAAAAACGAACCTATGCGCACCTCACCATATCCCTTACCGCGCAGCAGATAGCTCGCCTGCAAAGCGCTATCGAAGGTGGCGGTTATGCTTCCAACAGCGAGATTGTCCGCGACGCCCTGCGCTTATGGGAGCAGCGCGAGGAATTGCGCACGCTCGAACTCCAGCACTTGAAGCGGGCCTATGCCGACGGGATGGGCAGCGGCAAGCCAGTGGCTGTCGACCACACCGAGTTCATTCGCAGCCTGAAGGCAGAACGCCGCGCCCGTGGCTAGCCATCGGCTCACACCGCGCGCTTCGCAGGATTTGCGAGACATCTGGCACACCATCGCCGCCGACAATGAAAAGGCAGCAGACAGCCTGTTGATGCGCATTTTCGAAAGACTGGAGCTGGCGGCGCAGCACCCCAAGATGGGCAGCGCACGGCCCGAGTTAAGCGCAACGGCCCGCGTGCTCGTCGAAGACCGCTAAATCATCATCTACGAGCCGCAGCCCGATGGTGTTATCGCTGTGGCGATTGTCCACGGGATGCGCGATCCAGACCATTGGTTGTAGGCCGGCAGGCTTACCATCAATATGAAAAGAGCGGCCCATAGCCGCCCTTCGCATCTATCAGACGACCGATCCTACTTCGCGTTCGGGTTCGGCATCCAGGCCGGCATGGCGACATCGGCATGGGCGAATTGCGGCAGCTTGGCCGACAGGTCCTCCATGTTCTTGATGTCCTTGTCGATCAGGTCCTTCTGGGTGATCAGCGTCGGCGGCACGACGACGTTGTGGCCGGGATCTTCACCGGCGAGCAGCTGCGCCAGCGCGCGCACCGAGACCTGGCCGACGACGGCAGGGTTGGTGGCGGCGGTGGCGGCCCAGGCGCTGTCGGTCTCGCGCATGGCCGCGATGTCCGAGGTAGAGATGTCGGCGGAGTAGATCTTGATCTTCTTGTTCAGCCCCGCCTCGTCGACGGCGATCTTCACACCCTTGGCGAACTCGTCATAGGGCGCGAACATCACATTGATGTCGGGATGCGCCTGCAGCACCGAGCGCGCCTGGTTGGCGACCGAGTTGGCGATCGGGTTGTCGAGCGTGCCGAACATCGCGACTTCCTTGATGCCGGCATGTTTCTTCTTCACGTCGACCCAGGTCTCGTTGCGGCGGTCGAGCGGCGCGATGCCAGCGACATAGACATAGCCGGCGTTCCAGCTCTCGCCATTGTCCTTGACCGCCTGCTCGAGCGCCAGGCGCGCAAGGTCCTTGTCGGACTGTTCGATCTGCGGGATCTTGGGGTTTTCGACATTGACGTCGAAGGCGACGACCTTGATGCCGGCATCGACCGCGCGCTGGGCGGCGTCCTTCATCAATTCCGTCAGGCCGTGCTGGATGATGATGCCCTGCACGCCGAGTGCGATGGCCTGGTCGACCATGTCGGATTGAAGGGCGGCGTCCTGGCGGCTGTCGAGCACGCGCAGATCGATGCCGAGCGCCTTGGACTGGGACTCGACGCCCGAGAGATAGGCCTGGAAGAAATCGCCGGTCGAGAGATAGCGCACCAGCGCGATCTTGACGCCGGGCTTGTCGAACGGCGCCGGCTTGTCGGCGGCAAAGGCCGGGACCTGCATCAGCATTGTTGCGCCGGCCAATCCGAGCGCGACCTTCCCCAAAAGTCGTCTTGTGATGTTCACGTTCTTTCCTCCGTTTGTTGAACCCAAAACTGTCCCGGCAGCCATTCTATCTCCTGCCCCGGCCGGAAAGGGCGAAGGTAAAGACAAGGGCGACGACGAGAACCACGCCCT
Source organism: Mesorhizobium sp. P160187 (assembly GCF_057766425.1). Taxonomy (NCBI): domain Bacteria; kingdom Pseudomonadati; phylum Pseudomonadota; class Alphaproteobacteria; order Hyphomicrobiales; family Phyllobacteriaceae; genus Mesorhizobium; species Mesorhizobium sp. P160187. The sequence continues at coordinate 387,953 of NZ_JBYMDX010000005.1, read as the reverse complement.
TGACGAAATCCTGCGTGTAGTAAGGCGCGTTCATCATCGTCAGGCCTTGCAGCAGGATGCCGACGAACAGCGCGCCGATGGCGGTGCCGAAGGCGTTCGGCTTGGCGGCGCCGAGCACCGCGTAGCCGATCAGCGCCGCGGCAACCGCATCGAGCAGCAGATTATTACCCGACGCGATGTCACCGCGTCCAAGCCGTGCGGCCAGCAAAATCCCGCCGATCGAGGCAAAAACTCCTGAAATGACGTAGGCCCAGATCTTGTATGCCTTGACAGGCGCGCCGGCGAGTTCGGCGGCCCGTTCATTGCTGCCCACGGCATACATCATGCGGCCGAAGCGCGTGTATTCGAGGAAGAACCAGATCAGCACGGCGAGCACGATCAGCACGACCACCGAGACCGGAATGAGGTTCGGGATGAAGAAGTCGAAGCGGTGGCGGCCGAGCGCCAGGAAGGCGTCGGAGAACTTGCCGTTGGCGACCGAGCCGTCCGGCATTGTCATACCGGTGGCGATGGAGCGTCCTTCAGTCGGGATGCGCTGGAGGCCGACGAGCAGGAACATCATGCCGAGCGTCGCCAGCAGATCGGGCACGCGCATATAGACGATCAGCCAGCCATTGATGAGGCCGACAAGGGCGCCGATGAGCAGGCAGATGAGGACAGCGACGACAACGTTCTGCTCCAGCACCACCATGACATAGGCAGCCGCCATCATGGCCGATGTGGCAACCGAGCCGATCGAGAGATCGAAGCCGCCGACAACCAGTGTGGCGGTGACGCCCAGCGCCAGCACGCCGGTGATGGCGACCGACTGGAAAATGAAGACGGCACTTTGCGGCGAGACGAACCCGTCGGCGGCGATGGCGAAATACGCGATCAGCCCGAACAGAAGCACGATGAACCCGTAGCGGATAGCGTAATCGCGCAGCGTCATTCAGCGCCCGCCGTCAATACCCAACTCAAACCCGTGCACTCCATTCCAACCCTCAGTTCTTCAATCATCGTGGCTCAGGCCGCACTGTGCAACGGCCCGCCCGCGACTTCGGCCAGCAGACGGTCGAGATCGACATCGGCGTTGCGGTGTTCGCCGACGATGGTCTGCTCGGACATCACCAATATGCGATCGGCCGTCTCCAGTGCCTCGTCGAGTTCGGTGACGAACAGCAGCGTGGCGCGGCCATTGGCGCTGGCCCTCAGCTTGGCGGCGATGTCGCGCCTGGCGGAGATATCGACGCCCTGGAACGGTTCGTCGAGAATGAACAATCGGGCGTCCTGCGCCATCCAGCGGGCCACCATCACCTTCTGCTGGTTGCCGCCCGACAGAGTGGTCATGTCGTCCTTCTCCGAGCGGCAGACGATGCCGAGATCCTCGATCTGCCGGCGGGCAATAGTGCGTTCAAGGCCGCGTTTGAGAACTGAAAAGCGCGACATGCGCTTGTGGAAGGGCAGGCTGATGTTTTCCTGGATGTTGAAGCCGCCGACGATGCCGTTTTCGCCACGGTCCTTGGCGACCAGAAACACGCCGGCGGCGATGGCTTCGCCGGTCGACGCGGGCGCATAGGGCTTGCCATATAAAGTCATCGTGCCGGACAGCGGTTTGCGCAAGCCGAACAGCGTCTCGGCGAGCGCGGTCTTGCCGACGCCAACGAGGCCGGTGATGGCAACGACCTCGCCGTCGCCGAGCGTCAGCGAGAATGGCCGGGCACCAGGGGCGATGCGCAAGGCATCGACGGTCAGGATCGGCTTGGCAGAACTCCTGGCTTCGATCCGGTCAAGATGGATCTTGCGGCCGAGCATGGCGTTAACGGCGCCCTCATAGTCGAGAGGCTTGCTGTCGAAGACGCCTGAGATGACGCCATCGCGCATCGAGACGATGCGGTCGGCCAGCCGCCTGATATCCGACATGCGATGCGAGATGTAGAGGATGGCGACGCCCTGCTCGCGCAAGCGGTCGAGCAGCGCAAACAGCCGGTCGGCCTCGGCGCTGGACAGCGACGAGGTCGGCTCGTCGAGGATCAGCACTTTCGGCTGGTGCGCCATGGCGCGCGCGATGGCCACCATCTGGCGATCGGCCAGCGACAGGTCGCTGATGCGGGCCTTGAGGTCGATGGCGAGCCCCATGCGGTCGGCCACCGCTTTGGCTTCGCGGCGCACCCGGCCGGGGTTGAACAGCAGCGGCGCGCCCTTGCCGCTCAGCCGGTCGAGCGTCAGATTGGTGGCGACATCGAGATCGGCGACGACGCCGTCATTGATGTTTTGGTGCACGGTAACGACACCGGCGCGGATCGCCTCTGCCGGCGTGTTCGGCGCAAAGTTGCCGCCAGCGAGGTGCATGATGCCGCCGTCATGGTCGTAGACGCCGCTGATGATTTTGACGAGGGTGGACTTGCCGGCGCCGTTGGCGCCCATCAGCACAGTGATCTCACCGGCATGCAATTCGAGCGAGACGCCGCCAAGCACCTCGATATGGCCGAAGGATTTCCTCAGCCCGTCCACGCGGAACACGGCATCATTGCCCATTCGTTCCTCCCTAACGTTGACGCTATGGGCTACGTGATCAATTGTCAACTCGATTGACAATTGCCAGTCAGCTTCCTAGCTTGGCCTCACCGCCATCGCTCCACTATGATTGGAGCGAGCAAGCGGGAGGGTGAGGAATGACTGCGAAATTGCCGTTTGAAGCACTGTCGGTGGAGACGCTTGCAACGCGCCTCGGTACGAACGAAGCGCTGTGCGCCAAAATCGGCAAGGGCCCTTGGAAGGTGCGCGAGGTCGGCGACGGCAATCTGAACCTCGTCTTCATCGTCGAAGGCGGCTCGGGTGCGGCCGTGGTCAAGCAGGCCCTGCCCTATGTTCGCCTCGTCGGCGACAGCTGGCCGTTGCCGCTCAAACGCTCCTTCTTCGAGTATCACGCGCTGACGCGGCAAGAGGCGCGCGCGCCGGGCTCGGTGCCGGCGATCCTCCATTTCGACGAAGCCCAGGCGCTGATCATCATGGAATATCTGGCGCCGCCGCACATCATCCTGCGCCGTGCCCTGATCGACGGCCGCGAGTTGCCAAATATCGCCCGCGACATCGGCCTGTTCATGGCCCGCACTTTGTTCCGCGGCTCTGATCTCTCCATGCCCACCAAGGACCGCAAGGCCGACCTGGCGCTGTTTGCCGACAATGTCGAGCTCTGCGGCATCACCGAAGACCTGGTGTTTTCCGACCCATATTTCGATGCCAAGCTGAACCGGCATACGTCGCCGCAACTGGACGGCCTGGTTGCCGAACTGCGTGCCGACCGCGACCTCAAGGTCGAAGCGCAGCGGCTGAAGCATATCTTCGCCGCCAAGGCCGAGACGCTGCTGCATGGCGACCTGCATTCGGGCTCGATCATGGTCACCGACACCGAGACGCGGATGATCGATCCGGAATTCGCCTTCTACGGTCCGATGGCCTTCGACGTCGGCATGCTGCTCGCCAATTTCTGGATGTCCTACTTCTCGCAGCGCGGCCATGAACAGAAGGGCAAGCGTGACGCCATGCGTGCCTATCTGCTCGGGGTGACCAACGACACCTGGACGGTGTTCCGCGCCGAGTTCTCGCATCTATGGCGCACCGAGCGCACCGGCATGCTTTACCAGAAGAGCCTGTTCGAGGATCAGGGCGACATTCTCGCCTCGGAGCAGGCGCTCGACCATGTGCTGCACCAGATCTGGACCGACCTCTTGGGCTTTGCCGGCATCGAGGTGCACCGGCGCATCCTCGGCCTCGCCCACAATGCCGATTTCGAGACCATCGAGGACGAGGATCTGCGGGCCTCCTGCGAGGCCAAGGCGCTGAAATTCGGCCGTCACATCGCCGTCAACCGGCGCCAGATTCACGGCATGGACGAGGTTAATAATCTGGCCGCTTTGATCGAACGGGAGAGCAGGATTTGAACGTCGGCGAGCGCCACTACCGCACCATCTGGCTGAGCGACGACCAGCGTTCGGTCGAGATCATCGACCAGCGCTGGCTGCCGCACGAGTTCCGGGTCGAGACGATCGGGAGCGTTGCCGGCATCGCCACCGCGATCCGTGACATGTGGGTTCGTGGCGCGCCGCTGATCGGCGTCACCGCGGCCTACGGCGTCGCCATCCAGATGGCGGACGATCCGTCTGACGAAGCGCTCGACGCGGTCTGGGAGACACTGCACAAGACGCGGCCGACTGCGATCAATCTACGCTGGGCGCTGGACGAGATGCGGCGGTTCCTAAGGCCGATCGTATCGGGACAGCGCGCGGAGGCGGCCTATAAGCGCGCTGCCGAAATCGCCGACGAGGATGTCGATCTCAATCGCGCCATCGGCGAGAACGGGCTTGCCATCATCAAGGAGATCGCGGCACGCAAGAAGCCGGGCGAGCCGGTCAACATCCTCACCCACTGCAACGCCGGTTGGCTGGCGACGGTCGATTACGGCACCGCCACGTCGCCGATCTATCTCGCCGTCGAGGCCGGCATTCCGGTCCATGTCTATGTCGACGAGACGCGCCCGCGCAACCAGGGCGCCCAGCTGACCGCCTGGGAGATGGCCGGCCACGGCGTGCCGCACACGCTGATCGTCGACAATGCCGGCGGCCATCTGATGCAGCGTGGCGCGGTCGACATGGTGATCGTGGGCACCGACCGCACCACGGCCAATGGCGACGTCTGCAACAAGATCGGCACCTATCTCAAGGCGCTCGCCGCCTCCGATAATGAGGTGCCCTTCTACGTCGCTCTGCCCTCGCCGACCATCGACTGGACGGTGGGTGATGGCCTCACCGAAATCCCGATCGAGGAACGCTCCGGTGACGAGGTGTCGCTGGTCTGGGGCAAGACGGCGGACGGCAAGATCGCGCAGGTTCGGGTTTCGCCCGAAGCGACGCCGGCGGCCAATCCGGCGTTCGATGTGACGCCGGCACGGCTGGTGACGGGGCTGATCACCGAGCGCGGTGTGGCCAAGGCTTCGCGCGAAGGCTTGAAGGCGATGTTCCCCGAACGCGGATAATCTCCCCCCTTGAGGGGGAGATGTCGCCAAAGGCGACAGAGGGGGTCGGCGCGTCCTGACGCGACCTCCCAGCACCGACAGATGATGCTAGCGCTCCAGTCGAACCGACCCCCTCTGGCCTGCCGGCCATCTCCCCCTCAATGGGGGAGATTAGCGCCTCACCGGCTGGCTACCGGATTTCAGCCCTGCAACAAGAATTGCGCCTCGATGGCCGCTGACGGTTGCGGTTCTGGCGAAATCCGGCCAGAAGCATCTAGGCCGGCAATCGGCCGGCCCGCGACGTTGCGCTTGAAACCAGATACGGGAGACTATTGGGTGGCTCGCATAACACTGAGACAATTGCTCGACCACGCCGCCGAGTACGGCTACGGCGTACCCGCTTTCAACATGAACAATATGGAACAGGGCCTCGCCATCATGGAGGCGGCCGAGGAGACCAAGTCGCCGGTCATCCTGCAGGCAAGCCGCGGCGCCCGCGCCTACGCCAATGATGTGGTGCTGGCCAAGCTGATCGACGCGCTGGTCGAAATCCACCCCGACATCCCGGTCTGCATGCATCTCGACCATGGCAACAACGAAGCCACCTGCGTCACCGCCATCCAGTACGGCTTCACCTCGGTGATGATGGACGGCTCGCTGAAAGAGGACGGCAAGACGCCGGCCGATTATGCCTACAATTCCGGAATCACCCGGCGCGTCGTCGACATGGCGCATTGGGGCGGCGTGTCGGTGGAAGGCGAGATCGGTGTGCTCGGTTCGCTTGAGAGCGGCGGCGGCGAGCAGGAAGACGGCCACGGCGTCGAAGGCGCCATCAGCCACGACCAGCTCTTGACCGACCCAGTGCAGGCGGTCGAATTCGTCAAGGACACCCATGTCGATGCGCTGGCTGTCGCCATGGGCACCAGCCACGGCGCCTACAAATTCTCGCGCAAGCCGGACGGCGCGGTGCTGGCGATGAATGTCATCGAGGAAATCCACCGCCGCCTGCCCAACATGCATCTGGTCATGCACGGCTCGTCCTCGGTGCCCGAGGACCTGCAGGAGATCATCAACAAATATGGCGGCCAGATGAAGCCGACCTGGGGCGTGCCGGTGGAAGAGATCCAGCGCGGCATCAAGCACGGCGTGCGCAAGATCAACATCGACACCGACAACCGCATGGCGCTGACCGGCGCCATCCGTAAGGTGCTGACCGAAAACCCGAGCGAGTTCGATCCGCGCAAATATCTGACGCCGGCGATGGCGGCGATGCGCAAGCTGTGCAAGCAGCGCTTCGAGCAGTTCGGCACCGCCGGCAATGCCCAGAAGATCAAGCCGCTGCCGGTAGCTGAGATGGCCAAGCGGTACAAGTCGGGCAGCCTTGATCCGAAGTTTGGGTGAAGTCCCTGGCGCCTCTTCCTTCTCCCCTTGTGGGGAAGAAAGAAGAGCTATTGACATAAAAAAGGCCGGGCGCGAAAGCGGCCCGGCCAAAAGAAGGTCAAGAACCTTCAGAGGGGAACACCGCTCGGTGGAATGGGAGGAAACCGCCGAACGATAATTCCTATATGCGCGTATTCGCGGCAGATGGCGACGAACGGCTTTCTAAAACAACGCGAGATTCGGAAATTTCGATCTCGTTTTGAAAGATTTCAGCCGGTGAGGCGCCGGTTTCCAGGAGATCGGCGTAGTGCCGGCGCGCCACGTCGGGATGCGAGCGCAGGCGGCTCTTCAGCACATTGGTGCCGACATTGCGAAACAGCGGATTGTCGGGATCGCTGGCCGGGCCCCGCGCCTCGGCCGCCAGTTCCTCGGGCAGGTCGAGCAGCGGAATCGTGGCTTCGAGCCGGGCGCTGAAGAAGAACGGGACCGAGACGCGCTCGACGCCGGCCGGCGGTGTCACCACACGGTGGACTGTCGCCCGGAGATAGCCGTTCGACGCCAGTTCGAGCAGTTCGCCGATGTTGACCACCAGCGTGTCGGGCAGCGGATCGACGTCGACCCAGGCACCGTCATATTCGACCTGCAGCCCCTTGCTCTCGTCCTGCAACAGAAGCGTCAGGAAACCGCCATCCTTGTGCGCGCCGACGCCCTGGTTGTCGCCGGTGGCGTCGCGGCCGGGGTAGCGCACGATCTTCATGCGATGGTTGGGCTCGGCCCGGTAGACGGGATCGAAGGCGTCCTCGGCCTGATCGAGCGACAAAGCGAAGGCCCGGAGCAGCCGGATCGCCACCGCCGTCGCCTTGGCCTGCCATGCGAGTAGCGCCGGCTTCAGCTCGGGCAGCGTGGCCGGCCACTGGTTGGGCCCTTGCAGCCGCGTCCAGGCGGGCACGCCGGGGCCTTGTTCGATGGCCGGGCGTTCGACGCCGATGTCGAGCTGTTCGCGCCAGTCGGCCTTGCCTTTGGTCAGCTCGCCGCCGGCGCGCGTATAGCCGCGGAACTGCGAGGACTTCACCATTTCGATCGCCAGTTTGTCGGCTTCCGGCAAGGCAAAGAACCGGCGCGAGGCGTCGAGCACTTCTGCGGTATCCGCAGCCGATATGCCGTGGCCGGTCAAATAGAAGAAGCCGACATCGCGCGCGGCCGTGCGCAGGTCGAAGAGAAACGTTCGCCGCTCGGAAGCGCCCTGTTCGAGACGGCCGAGATCAAGCACGGGTACGATCCTGGGCATGGTCAAGCTCCTTGTTCCGCTGTCACGGTGGCACGCAGGCCGGTCCGATCAAAGCAACGCGCAATCCAATCTCGGCGCCGATAGAGAAAGCCGGCGCTGCGTTTGGCAGCCTGCCGGCAAATAACGTTCGTGGCGCTCATCCGCGCCGGTCCAGCCTGGCGACCAGCCGGTCACCGACCCACTGGATGCCGCAAACGAGGATGATCAGCACAATGACCACGGCGACCATGACGCTGGTCTCAAAACGCTGGTAGCCATAGCGGATGGCGAGGTCGCCAAGCCCGCCGGCACCGATGGCGCCGGCCATGGCCGAGGCACCGATCAGCGTTACCAGCGTCACCGTGAAACCGGCGACGATGCCGGGCAATGCTTCGGGCACCAGCACCTCGCGGATGATGGTCCAGCGGTTGCCGCCCATGGCGCGCGCCGCCTCGATCAGGCCGCGATCGACCTCGCGCAGCGACACTTCGGCGATGCGGGCATAGTAAGGCGTCGCCGCAATCGACAACGGCACGATCGCCGCCCAGGTGCCGATCGAGGTGCCGACGATCAGCCGCGTCACCGGGATCAGCGCCACCAGAAGGATGATGAAAGGCACCGAGCGGAAGCCGTTGATGACGGCGCCGAGCGCGCGGTTCACCCACAGGCTTTCGGCAATGCCGCCGCGCTCGGTGGCAATCAATGCCAGGCCGAGCGGCAGCCCGAAGACGAGCGAGATGAGGCCCGATGCCGCCGTCATCAGGACCGTCTCCCAGATCGAACGCAGCAGAAGTTCAAACAGAACCGGCGACATGGCCAAGCACCTCCACCCGCGCGTCGCGGGCCTTCAGGAATGCGATTACTTTCGACAGATGTTTCGGATCATTGCCCGCGACCGCAAGGAACAGCGTGCCGACCGGCTGCTGCTGGACATGGTCGATGCCACCATGGACGAGGCGGAACCGCCCCGGCACCGCCACCGCAAGATCGGACAGCAGCGGACCGCGCGCGGCCTCACCTGCGACGTCGACCCTGAGGATGAGCTCGGCGCCGCCTCCGGGAGCAAGCCGGCCGGCAATCTCGGCCGGCAGTTGCGGGCGGATGCCGCCGAGCAGGCTCCTGGTGATTTCGGAACGCGGCTCGGCAAAGACCGACCACACTGGGCCTTGTTCGACGATGCGGCCGGCATCGATCACCGCGACGCGGTCGGCGATCGAGCGGATCACCTCCATCTCGTGGGTGATGAGCAGGATGGTGAGGCCGAGCTGCCGGTTGATGTCTTTCAGCAAGGCCAGGATGGAGCGCGTCGTCTCCGGATCGAGCGCTGAGGTCGCCTCGTCGGACAGCAGCAGCGCCGGCCGCGCGGCCAGCGCCCTGGCGATGCCGACGCGCTGCTTCTGGCCGCCCGACAGCGAGGACGGATAGGCCTTCGCCTTCTCCGACAGGCCGACGAGGTCGAGCAATTCGGCGGCGCGCGCCAGCCGTTCGGCCTTTGGGCGGCCCTCGATCTTCAGCGGCAGCGCGACATTGTCCTCCACGGTCTTGGCCGACAGCAGATTGAAGTGCTGGAAGATCATGCCGATGCGACGCCGCAGCGGCTGCAATTCACGCTCGCCGAGCCGGCCGATCTCGCGGCCCTCGATGAAGACGTCGCCGGAGTCCGGCCGCTCCAGCCCGTTGAGGCAGCGGATCAGCGTCGACTTGCCGGCGCCGCTGCGGCCGATGATGCCGAGGATCTCGCCCTTGCGCACCGTCAGCGAGACGCCGTCGAGCGCAGGCGTCGCGCCGAAGCGGCGCTTGAGGTCGACCAGGCGTACGACATCTTCCTGCCCGGCCGATATATTGACCGGACCGGATGCTTCGGCCGTGACGTGCTGGTTCATCTCACTGTCCGTTTCAACGCTCGACAAATGCGACAGCGGCCCGCTCAACAGCGGGCCGCCTGCTCCTGACAACCAGGCGCCAATCAATAGGCGCTGATCCCGGTGCCCTTGTAGACCTTGTCGAACTCGGCCTTGACCGCCTCGTTCTGGTAGGACGCGACCAGCGTCTTCACCCACGCCTCGTTCTCGTTGCCGGATTTCACGGCGATGAAGTTGCGGTAGGGGTTGTCGGCCACTGGCTCCTGGGCGATGCGGTTGTCCGGGCCGAGACCGCTCTTCAGCGCCCAGTCGGTGTTGACGACAGCCGCGTCGAGATCCTCGACCGAGCGGCCGACAATGCCGGCGTCGAGTTCCTTGATGACGACCTTCTTAGGGTTCTCGGCAATGTCGGCGGTGGTCGCCAGGATGCCGGTGCCGTCCTTCAGCTTGATCACGCCTTCGTTCTGCAGAACGCGCAACGCGCGGCCCTCATTCGAGGGGTCGTTGGGCAAGCCGATGACGGCGCCTTCGGGCAGGTCGGCAACCTTGGTGTATTTCTTGGAGTAGAGGCCGATCGGCCAGACGCCGGTGTAGCCGACGCGTACGATGTGGTACCCTTGGGTCTTGATCTGGTTGTCGAGATAGGGCTGGTGCTGGAAGGCGTTGGCGTCGATCTCGCCGCGCTCGAGCGCCTCGTTGGGCTGGGTGTAGTCGTTGAACACCACGGTCTCGACGGTCAGGCCTTTTTCGGCGGCCTGGGCGACGACGACGCGCCAGACATCCTCATCCTCGCCGCTGATGATGCCGACCTTGATAGACTTCTTGTCCTCGGCGAAGGACGGCGTCGGCTGAGCCAGACCGGCAAGCGTGACGGCCGAGGCAAAAAGTGCCGCAAGGGCAGCTCGCCGGCTGATGGCTGAAAAAAGAAGAGAGCTGGAAGCGTTTCCGCGTTCGGACATTGTCGATCCCTCGTAATCCTGAAGTCATTGCGGCGAGGTGGAATACCAAGCCTTGACGACATCATCGGCAATGCTGCTTGCCGGATCAAAGAACCGCATTTCTTCTCAAACACGAAGCCGGGAATATTCTCTCAAAGATTTCGCAATTGCGAGAACGGTCACGCCGGACCGGTCAGAATGTCTCGACAAAGGGCCGCAGCTCGACCTCGAAGCTCCAGGCGCTGCGATGCTGGCGATGGGTCGCGAGATAGGTCTGCGCGATCGCATCGGGCGACAGCTGGCTGTCCGGTCGCTCGGGCTTCGTCCCGACCGGCTCGATCTGGCCGTCGATAATGAAATGGGCGACATGGATGTTCTTCGGGAAGAGTTCGCGCGCCATCGACTGAGCCAGACCGCGCAGGCCGAATTTTGGCATGGCAAAGCCGGCGGAGTTGGGAAAGCCCTTGATGCTGGCGGAAGCGCCGGTGAAAAGAATCGAACCGGAGCCGCGCGCAAGCAGCCGCCGCGCCGCTTGCTGGCCGACCAGGAAGCCGCCATAGGCGCCGACAAGCAAGGCTTGTTTGACCGCATCGGGATCGACCTCGGCGATCGGGCCGCGCGTGCGGCCGCTGGCATTGAAGACGGCAAGGGCCAGCGGGCCTTGCTTGTCGGCGGCGTCAAACAGGCCGGCGACGGAGGCCGGATCGGCGACGTCGGTTTCGACGGCCAGCGCGCCGGTTTCCCCGACCAGCGCCGCGAGTTTGGCCGTGTTGCGGGCGGCCAGCACCACACGATAGCCTTCCGTGGTGAGAAGGCGTGCCAAAGAGGCGCTCAGGCCCGCACCCGCGCCGGCGATCACTGCGACTTCGGATGCCATGTCGTTTCTCCTTGGCGATGACGTGTTCGTCTCATAGCTGGCGTCTTGAGCGGCGAGACGCAAGAACGGCGTTGCTCGATTTTCGCTGTTCGGTGAAAAACCCTGCCGGCAGGTTCGGAGCAATCGACCGCGGCCAGGGTCTTGCCTGGCGAGACAATCCGTCCGACAGGTGATTGCGTTGGAATCGCAAACGGTGTCGCAAGGGAGTCGACCGTGGAACCAATCTGGGCCGTCGGCCTGATGACCGGCACCGTGCTTGACGGCAATATCGACGTGGCGCTGATCAAGACCGATGGCGAGCGGATCGCCGATTTCGGCACCTATACGCTGGCCCCCTACCCCGCAGCGATCCGTGCCTTGCTGGAGGAGACGCTGCGTCAGGCCCGGGTGTGGAATTTCGACGGGCCGGAGCCGGCGATCTTTGCCGAAGCCGAGGAGGCGCTGACGCGGGCGCAGTCGGCGGCGGTGAAGGACCTTGTCGAAAGCTACGGCCTGACCATGGGCGATATCGGCGTGGTCGGTTTTCACGGCCAAACCGTGCTGCATCGTGCCCCGCAACCCGGGCGGCGCGGCGATACGCGCCAGTTGGGCGATGGCGCGCTGATGCATTCCATTTTGGGCGCCAAGGTCGCCTATGATTTCCGCTCGGACGATGTGCGCGCTGGCGGCCAGGGCGCACCACTGGCGGCTGCCTACCACGCGGCGCTTTTGAGGGAAGCCGACGCCAGCGGGGACACCGCTGTGCTCAATCTCGGCGGTGTCGGCAACGTCACTTGGTGGGACGGCAAGGACAACATCGTCGCCTTCGACACTGGCCCGGCCAACGCGCCGCTCAACGATTTCATCAAGGCAAACGGCCTCGGCGAGATGGACCGCGACGGCGCACTGGGCGCGGCCGGCACCGTCGATGAAGTGCGGCTGGCCAAATTGCTCCAGCATCCGTATCTGACCAAGCCCTATCCGAAATCGCTCGACCGTTTCGACTTCGGCGCCGCCATGGCCGACGGCCTCGGCGCAGAGGATGGGGCGGCGACGCTGACGGCCTTCACCGTCTCAGCCGTCGGCAAGGCGCTCGATTTGTTGCCGCGCCGGCCGAAGCGGCTGGCGGTCAGTGGCGGCGGCCGCCGCAACCCGACGATGATGGCGATGCTGGCGAGGCGCGCCAACGTCGAGGTGGTGCAGGCCGAGACACTGGGCTGGAAAGGCGATGCGGTGGAGGCCGAATGCTTTGCCTTCCTTGCCGTGCGCGTGCTGCGCGGCCTGCCGATCAGCTTTCCCAGCACCACCGGCGTGCCGCGGCCGATGCAAGGCGGGCGGCTGGCAGGTTAGAGCTTCTTCTGCAGGAAGATGCGGCTGCGGCCGATGGGAAAATCCAGCAGTGTGCCGAAGCGCCGGTATCCCTGACGCTCGTAGACCTTTGCTGCAACGGGATTGAACGTGTCGATCCAGGCGTTTTGGCAGCCGCGCTTGACCGCTTCCTCCTCGGCAGCGTCCAGCATGTCGCCGGCCATATGCCGGCCGCGCAGGCGTTCGTCGACCCACAGCCATTGCACATAGAGCCAGCCCCAGGCGGTGTATCCCGAAATGCCGGCGACGACAGCGCCGTGCTCGTCACGAACGAAGACCGCGATCGGCTTGCGGCCGGAGGGGCCGACATCGCCGTCATTGAACGCCGTCAGCCGCTCGGCCAGGAAGGCGAGGTCGTCTGACGAGGGGTCGGCAGTGGTTTCAAGCGTCGTCTTCATCCGGGCGGGGCTCGCATGGCAAGCCAAGCTCTAGCGAAGGACGGGATGAGGACGCAAGCTTTACGGCTTGATGGGCGGAGGCGACCGCCATGACCCCGCTGCTGCCGCAACCAGCATCAGCACGGCGGCGACGATCGCGCAGATGGCAAAGCCGAACGATGAATAAAGCGGCCCGAAGCTGGTGGTGCCGATGAAGACGGCGAGGTAGGTGACCGAACTGTTCAGGCCCATGATGGTGCCACGGCGCGACGGATCGAGCGCGGTAAGGCGCATCACCAGCACGTTCAGGCCGAAATGATTGGCAAGGCCCCATATGGCGATCATAGCCAGGATCAGCACGAAATTGCTGCTTGCGAGCGCGATGGCGACATAGACGACGGCGACCAGCAGATAGGCGAAGGGCATGACGCGCCGCGCGCCGATGCGGTCGATGACGCCGTCGAGGAAGGCCGCGGCGCCGAAGCCGGCGCCATAGGCGAGCGCGGCCAGCGCATTGGCGCTGACGGGCTCGCCCAGATCCTGGTGCAGATGATCGCCGAGATAGCCGTACACGCCGTAAAAAGCGGTCATGAAGGCGGTGCAGGCGATGAGCAGCGGCACGATCCCCGGAATGGCCAGCGCAACGAACGGCGACGGCGCCGGGCCGCTCTTCCTGACGTCGCTGAGCGAGGTCATCGACAAGGCAGCAAGCGCAATGGCGGAAAGCACCGCGACGGCGGCGAAGACGGCGCGCCAGTGCACGAGATCGGCAAGCACGGCCGACAGCGACACGCCGGCCACCATGGAGACCGTCCAGCCGGTCAGCACGACGCCGATCGTGCCGCTTTCGCGGCCGGGCGGCGCAATTGCCGCTGCACTGGCATAGATGGCCGGCATGGCGACGCCGGCGGCGATGCCGGCGACGGCCTGGGCCGCGACCAGCATGATCACCGTCGGCGCCAGCGCGCTGGCGAGAAGCCCGACCGCCAGCAACAGCAGAGCGCCCTGCAGCATGCGGCGGGCGCCGACGCCGTCGATATAGCGGGCGAGGAACAAAGCGCTGGCGGAAGTGCCGAGACCGAAGGCAGCCGACGCGGCCATCACCGCCGGCACGCTGGTGCCGAAGGATGCGGCGACTGCCGGAGCAATTGGACCCAGGACCAGCGAGTTCGAGCCGATGACGGCGATGCAGCCGGTCAGGAGGTAGGCCAGCGCCGGGATCGGCTGATGGAGCGTTGCAGCTTGATGCGCGTTCGTCATCGGGTCATAATGGCCGAACTGAATTCCGCGACAACAAGGAATTTCGATATGGACGAAGAAACAGATGGGGTTCTGCAGAACAAGGTAGCTCCCCGCGAGCTCGACGCAATCGACCGAAAAATATTAGGCGTGCTGGTCGAGGATGCGACGATCAGCTACGCCGAACTTGGCGAACGCGTCTGCCTTTCGCCGCCGGCGGCGCATGAGCGGGTCAAGCGCCTGCGGCGCAGCGGCGCCATCCGCGGCACGGCTGTGATCATCGACCCGAAGGCGGTGAAGAAGCCGCTGCTCACCTTCGTGCATATCGATACCAAGGGCTGGGGCAAGACACCGGAGCTGATGGCCGTCTCCCAATATCCTGAGGTCGAGGAAATCCATTCGGTGGCCGGCGACACCTGCATGCTTCTCAAGGTCCGCACCGAGGACACCAGGGCGCTCGAAGGCCTGCTGGCGCGTCTCTACGAAACGCCCGGCGTCACCTCGACGCGAAGCTATGTCGTGCTGTCGACCTATCTCGAGCGCCCGGTGCAGCCCGAGATCACGGCGCAATGGCCGACGCCCCGGCATATGGCCACGCCGCTGTACTGATCTGCGCTATCTTCGTCTTGCCGGGGCCACAACAATCCTTCACAAACGGCACCCTATATTGATGCCAGGCATTGATTTGGGGTGACGAGAGGCGCGGCTTGGAATTCGAACTGAAAACCATCGAGGCGCTGGCCCCCGATCAGGCGTCGCTAAGCGCCGCCTCGAAGCTCACCAAGCGCTCGAACTGGCCGCGGCTGGAGAAGAACGAGCAGCAGGCGCTGATCTGGGGCGAATGCCAGGGCTCGGGATCCAACCCCTATCGCACCGTCGTCGACACCGGCGACCACGGCTACAAATGCACCTGCCCGTCGCGAAAATTTCCCTGCAAGCACACGCTGGCGCTGATGTGGATCGCCGCCACGGCGCCGGCCAGCTTCACATCAGCCGAAACAACACCGGAATGGGTCAATGACTGGCTTGGCCGGCGCAGGAAGACTGCGCCCCCGCCGGTCGACGCAAAGGCTGGCAGGGGCGCGTCTGGCAAGAGCATTGGCGAGGCCTCGCAGGCGGAGGAAAGCACCGTCGATGACGCCGCCGCGACGGAGCGCCGCGAGACGGCGCAGCGCAAGCGGGCGGAAGATACGCGCACCGCGGTGGCAGGCGCGCTGGACGAACTCGACCAGTGGATTGCCGACCAGCTGCGGCTCGGCCTTTCCGCCTTTGCCGACGCCAGCAGCGAGCGCTGCCGCCGCATTGCCGCGCGGCTTGTCGACATGAAGGCGACGGCGCTTGCCGGACGCATCGACGAAATCCCGGCCCGGCTGATGGCGCTGCGCAGCGAGGAACGGCCGGACGCGGCGATCCGCGAACTCGGCAAGCTGGTGCTGCTGGCCAAAGCCTGGCGCTCGGCGCCCGACGATCCCGAGCTGAAGCGACTGGTGTCGGCGTCCGAAACCCGCGACCAGGTTCTGTCCAGTCCCGACGCGAAGCAGGTCGACAGCCATTGGGAGGTCGTCGGCGAGAAGATCGAGACCCGCCGCGACGGTCTCGTCAGCCATTCGACCTGGCTGCTCGATCTGAAAAGCCCGACGCCGCAGTTTGGGCTGCTGCTCGATTTCTTTCCGGCTTCGGCCGGCCGCCGCTCGGCGGCGTTCACGCCCGGTGACCGGTTCCACGCCCGCCTGGTATTCTACCCGTCGCGCCAGCCACTGCGGGCCTTGGTGGCGGAGCGCAAGGGCGACGTCGTGTCGGGCGCCTGGCCGGATTTCGGCCTCGACGCTGTCAAGGACCCGCTCGCGGCGCATGCGGCGCACCAGGACGCAGCGCCCTGGTCGACCGATAGCCCGCTGATGCTGCCTGCCGGCGCGATCCTGCTCGATGAGCGCGGCACCGCCTGGTGGCAAGCGGCGCACGACCCGCAAGGGATCGCCCTGCCTGTTAGCGGGACCGTCGATCAGACCGTGCTTGGCCTCGACCTCGCGGCCACGGCAGCGCTTTGGAACGGCGCGCGGCTCGATCTGCTGGCCGCGCAAAGCGGCTTCGGGAGGCTCGATCTGTCATGAACGAGCTCGAACTAACCGGCCTGGCGACGATGCGCGACTGCTGGATCACCGGCGGAACCGCGTTCGATCTGGCGCCAACCGCATGGAAGGAGATCGCGGGTGGCGCAAGCCCAGACGAACGGGAGCGACGTCTGCTGGCGATCGCGGCGCAGGCGCTCGATGTCGGCCTGCGGCCGTCGGCGCCGAAGACGCTGAAGCGGCGCCCGCCGCTGCCGAGGCTTGGCCTGCCGCTGCTGCCGGAGCGGTTGCGGCCGCTGTTGCGGGCGGCCCTGAAGAACGCCGCCGATGCGCGGCGCAAGTCGCGCGTCGCGACGCTCGTCGCCAGCCGCGGCTACGTGCTGCATCCGATGGACTGGATGCCGTCGGCATCAGACCAGAACAGCCCTGACATCTATGCGCCGTGGATCGACTGGCAGGCCAGCGTCGAGGGGCTGAAGATTGCCCCGCAGGAGCAGCTGACGGCGCAGAACTGGGATGACTTTTACCCCGCCGCGCGCCGTATCGCGTTGGCCGAGATGCGCCGTCGCGATCCGGCCACGGCCCGCAGCCTGATGGAAGCCAAGGCGACGGGCGAGCCGGCTGAAGTCCGGCTGGCGCTCATCGAACTCATGCATTTCAACCTGACGCCCACGGACGCGCCATTCCTGAAAAGCCTGGCCACCGACCGCTCCGGCAAGGTGCGGGAGCTGGCGGGCCGGCTGCTGGCAAGGTTGGGCGAGCATGGCCGGCCGGGCAACGACGGAGCCGACGACCCCGTTGCCGAACTCGCCGCCTTCATCACAGAAGGCAAATCCGGCTTCATCCGCCGCCGCACCACATACACGCCGGCAAAACTCAAATCGGCTGCGCAAGAAAGTCGTCGCGTCGACCTGTTCGCAAGCTGTTACCTGGTCGATCTTGCGGCGCATTTCGGCAAAACAGAGTCCGATTTCATCGGGGCATGGCAATTCGGTGCCGATGACAGAGCGGATCTGTCTCTCGTTCGGATGGTCGCCGTGTCCGGCAGCGATGCCACGGTGGCGCTGTTGGCGGATACGCTTGTCGCCGAAGGTGGCAAGTCGGCATTGTTTGTCTTCCACCTCATGTTGCGTTTGGACAGCGGCAGGAAGCGGAACCTGATCAGGCGGATCCTGAAGGACGCTCAAAATCTTGAAGCGCTCAACCTGGTCGAAGGCGCCGAAGCGAGTTGGCTTGAATGGGACGATTTGACAAATGGCAAGGCGCTGTCGGCACTGCGCACCATGGTTGCGGGAAACGACGAGCCCGCGAAGCGAAGCGCGGACCACGCCCTGGAAACGATAGGCTTTCTTGCCAGAGCGGAGACCGCTGAACGGTTGATCGGCGACATTGTTGCGGCCGGCATGCTGCCGGCGGCAGCCTCGCTCGTTTTCCTGCGCCTCAACGCGGCAATGACGGGAACCAAAACATGACAATCCGGAGAACAGCACCATGAACGCAGCCATCCGCCTCCCTGTCGAGCAGGCCTATGCCGCTGAACTGCAGGCGCTGGCGCGCAATGACGAACGCCAGAAGCCGGCCGGATGGAGCCTGTCGCCGAAGGCCGTGCTGACCTATCTGCTCGGCGGCAAGGCAAGCGACGGCACCGTGATATCGCCGAAATATGTTGGTCGCCGCCGGCTGATGGAAACCGCGGTGGCGACACTCGCTACCGACCGCGCGCTGCTGTTGCTCGGCGTTCCCGGCACCGCCAAGTCCTGGGTGTCGGAACATCTCGCCGCCGCCATCATGGGCAACTCGACGCTGATCGTGCAGTGCACGGCCGGCACCGACGAGAACCAGATCCGCTACGGCTGGAACTATGCGCAGCTTTTGGCCAAAGGGCCGAGCCAGGAGGCGCTGGTGCCGACGCCGCTCTACCGCGCCATGGAGAGCGGCAAGCTATGCCGGCTAGAGGAACTGACGCGCATGGGCTCGGACGTGCAGGACACGCTGATCACCGTGCTGTCGGAAAAGATGATGCCGATCCCGGAGCTCAACACCTCGCTCTATGCCCAGCGCGGCTTCAACATCATCGCCACCGCCAACAATCGCGACAAGGGCGTCAACGAACTGTCCTCGGCGCTCAAGCGCCGCTTCAATGTGGTGGTTCTGCCGCTGCCCGAAGACATGGCCGAAGAGGTGGCGATCGTCTCCAAGCGGGTCGACGAGATGGCCGGCGGCCTCGACCTGCCGGTGCCGAAGAATGTCGGCGAGGAGATTGCGCGCGTGCTGACCATTTTCCGCGAGCTGCGCTCGGGCGCAACCGCTGACGGCAAGGTGACGCTGAAGACGCCTTCGGGTTCATTGTCGACCGCCGAGGCGATCGCCACCATGGTCGGCGGCCTCAGCCAGGCGGCGTGGTTCGACAGCGGCAAACTCGGCGCCGAAGGCCTCGCCGCCAGCCTTGTCGGCGCCATCGTCAAGGACCCGGTGCAGGACAAGGTGGTGCTGGAGGAATATCTCGAAACGGTGCTCAAGAAGCGGCCGGACTATGCCGGCTATTACGCGGCACTGAACGCAGCGATCTGAGGTCATGAGCGACGTCGCCTATTTCGGCATCCGCCATCACGGGCCGGGCTCCGCCGACAGCCTGGTGCAGGCGCTGCGGGACTTGCAGCCGGTCGCGGTGCTGATCGAAGGGCCGAGCGACGCGTCCGCCCTGCTGCCATTGCTGGCGCGCCCGCAGATGCAGCCGCCGGTGGCGCTGCTCTGCTACCCCGAGGACGACCCGGCCGCGACAAGTTTCTGGCCGTTCGCCGAGTTCTCGCCGGAATACCAGGCGGCGGTGTGGGCGGTGGAGAACAAGGCGGCATTGCGGTTCATCGACCTGCCGTCATCGGCACGGTTCGCGGCACCGGCAACCGACGACACCGACAAAACGGCTGACGCCGACAAGCCCGAACCCAAGGACGAAACCGGTGAGGATGGCGAGCCCGCATCGCATCGCGACCCGATCGGCACGCTGGCTGCGGCCGCCGGCTATGAAGATGGCGAAAGCTGGTGGGCCGACATTATCGAGCAGAATCCGCAGCCGGGTCCAATCTTCGCTGCCATCACCGATGCGATGACGACGCTGCGCGACGGCGAAGGTGCGATCGCGCCGTTCGAGGCCAAGCGTGAAGCGCATATGCGATTGGAAATCGCCGCCGCGCGCAAGGAATTCGCCGGACCGATCGCCGTCGTCTGCGGCGCATGGCATGTGCCGGCCCTGCAGGCCGCGCACACGCAGAAGAACGACCAGGCGCTGATCAAGGGAATTGCCCGGCGCAAAAGCATCATGACATGGGCGCCATGGACCGGGCCGCGTCTTGCGCTGGGCTATGGTTATGGCGCTGGCGTCGTCGCGCCCGGCTGGTGCAAGCATCTGTGGCGCACACGAGGGCGGCGCGACGCCGCGACGCTGTGGCTGGCGACGATCGCGGCGGTGCTGCGGGCGAAGGGCCATCTGGTGTCGACCGCGTCGCTGATCGAGGCCGAGCGGCTTGCGCGCACACTGGCTGCCATTCGCGAGCGGCCGAAGCCCGGCTTCGAGGAATTGCGCGATGCCGCGATCGCGGCGCTGTTCAACGGCGAAGCGGTGCTGTGGGCGCTGGTCGAGGCCGAGCTGCTTTTGGGCGCGGATGTCGGCGAGATTCCGCCCGACACGCCGCTGGCGCCGCTGATCGAGGACCTGCAGCGCAACCAGAAGGCGGCGCGGCTGAAGCCGGAGGCGCTGGAACGCGAGCTGTCGGTCGATCTGCGCAGCGAAAGCGGACTGTTTCGTTCGACATTGCTGCACCGGCTGAACGTGCTTGGCGTGCAATGGGGCAGGCTGGCCGACGCCGGCCGCAGCCGCGGCACCTTTCGCGAAAAATGGACGCTGGCCTGGGAGCCGGAATATGCCGTGCGCCTGGTCGAGAACCTGATCTACGGCCCGACTATCGAAAAGGCCGCCAATGGCCGCCTGATCCAGATGCTCGGTGCGGCCGCGAGCCTCGACACGCTTGCCGCCCTTGTCCAGAGCGCCATTACGGCGGATCTGTCGGAGGCCGCGAGCGCCGGCCTTGTAGCGTTGGAGGCGCGCGCAGCGCACAGCAGCGAATGCCTGGAGATGCTGGCCTCGGTGCCGCCGCTTGCCGACATCATCCGTTACGGCGAGGCGCGCAAGACCGAAACCAACCGGCTGTCCGGTTTGTTGGAACGGTTGATCGTCGAAGGCGCGATCGCGCTGCCCTATGCGGTGCGCGACCTGGACGAGCAGGCCGCCACCACGCTGGTCGGTGCTGTGCGCAAGGCCGACACGGCGATCCGGCTGGTCGAGCCCGGCGAAGGCGTGCTCGATGCATGGCGCAACGGCCTAACCGGCGTGCTGCAAGGTCCGCGCTCGACGGCGCTGCTCGCCGGCTGCGCCGCGCATCTGCTCTATGAAGCCGGCCAACTCTCGGCCGAGGACGCCGCCGGGCTGCTCGGACGCAGGCTGTCGCCGGGGACGCCGGTCGCCCAGGCAGCAGGGTTCTTCGAAGGTTTTTTCAGCACTGCCGGCCAGAGGCTGATCTATGACGAGGGTCTGCGCGGCGCCGTCGATGCGTGGCTGAAATCCCTCGACGAAGACGCCTTCATCGCGCATCTGCCGTTGCTGCGCCGTGTCTTCTCCAATCTGGACTCGATGGAGCGGCGGCGGTTGATCGAGGCCGTGCTCGGCCGCACCGCAAGGTTGCCGGCCGGCCTGACGCCGGCGCCTGATGGCGGCGAGGGCTGGCGCAGGCACCTGGAGCGGGTTGGGCCATTGCTGGCGGGCGGAGTGTGACAATGGATGACCAAGCCGAAGTGCCCGAACCCGGCCCAGCATCCTCCGATAGCGGGCGCGAGCGCCGCTGGCGGCTGGCGATCGGCGCCGATGACGAGGCTTCCTCCGCCCTTTCCAGTGATGACAAAAAACTGTCTTCGGCGCTCGATGCGCTTTACGGCGACGGCGCCAATGCCGATGCCGACCCGCGCAAGCGGCGCGGCGGGCTCGGCCGCTCGGCGCCACGCGTGGCGCAATGGATGGGCGATATCCGCTCCTTCTTTCCCGCCCAGGTGGTCCAGATCGTCCAGAAGGATGCCTTTGAGCGGCTGAACCTGAAGCAGATGCTGATGGAGCCGGAATTCCTCAAGGCGATCGAGGCCGACGTCAACCTCGTCGCCGACCTGATCTCGCTGCGTTCGGTGATGCCGGCCAAGACCAAGGACATCGCCCGCACCATCATCGCCGACATCGTTGCCAAGCTGATGCAGCGGCTGGAGCAGAAGACCGCCGAGGCGATCCGTGGCGCGCTCGACAAGTCGCGACGCACCAACCGGCCGCGCCAACGCGACATCGACTGGCCGCGCACCATCTCGGCCAATCTTCGCCACTACCAGCCTGAGCACAAAACCGTCGTGCCGGAAAAACTGGTCGGCTTCATGCGCAAGCAACGCCGGCTGGTCGATCTCGACGAAGTGGTGCTGTGCGTCGACCAGTCCGGCTCGATGGCGAGCTCGGTGATCTACGCCTCGATTTTCGCCGCGGTGATGGCGTCGCTGCCGGTCGTGCGCACCAAGCTGGTCTGTTTCGACACGGCCATCGTCGACCTGACCGAAGAGCTCAGCGACCCGGTCGAGGTGCTGTTTGGCGTGCAGCTCGGCGGCGGCACCGACATCAACCAGGCGGTCGCCTATTGCGCCGACCGCATCGAGCGGCCGACCAAATCCCACTTCGTGCTGATCACCGACCTCCATGAGGGCGGCAACGGCCAGGACTTGCTGCGGCGGCTTGCGGCGCTGGTCCGGTCCGGCGTCAATGTCATCGTGCTGCTGGCGCTGACCGATCAGGGCCGGCCGGGCTATGATCCGGCGATGTCGGCTTCGGTCGCGGCACTTGGCATACCGGTCTTCGCCTGCACGCCGGACCTGTTTCCCGACATGATGGCGGCGGCGTTGCGGCGCGAGGATATCGGCGCCTGGGCAGCCGGCGCCGACATCAAGCTGATCCGCGCCGAGACGGAGCCGAGCAGTCAGGCCTGACTATTCGAACGAATAGGCAAACCCGTCAGTGGAAGCGCTGACGGTCACCTTGGTCATCTTCTCGCCGTCGAGCGACCGGTTCAGCACGCCGCGGCTGAGTTCCGGCAACAGCGTGTTGGTGAGGATGGCGTCGATCATGCGGCCACCGGACTCGATTTCGGTGCAGCGCGCCTTGACCAGCGCCATGACGCCGTCGCCGATCACCAGTTCGGCGTCGTGGCTGGCGCGCAGCCGCCGCGCGATCTTGCCGAACTGATGGCGCGTGATGGCCTCGATCATCGAATCCGAGAGCGGATAGTAAGGGATGGTCACGACGCGGCCGAGGAACGCTGCCGGAAAGACTTTCAGCAGTGGAGCGCGCAAGGCTGCATCGAGGCCGTCGAGCCCCGCCCTCACCGTGCCGTTTTGCGTCCGCTCCATGATGACTTCGGAGCCGACATTCGATGTCAGCAGGATCAGCGTGTTCTTGAAGTCGATGCGCCTTCCCTCGCTGTCATCCATCATGCCCTTGTCGAAGACCTGGAAAAAGATCTCGTGGACGTCGGGATGGGCCTTCTCGACCTCGTCGAGCAGGATCACCGAATAGGGTTTTCGGCGCACGGCCTCGGTGAGAATGCCACCCTTGCCGTAGCCGACATAGCCGGGCGGTGCGCCCTTGAGCGTCGAGACGGTGTGCGCCTCCTGGAATTCGGACATGTTGATCGAGATCAGGTTCTGCTCGCCGCCATAGAGCGTCTCGGCCAGCGCCAGGGCCGTCTCGGTCTTGCCGACTCCCGAGGGGCCGCAGAGCAGGAACACGCCGACCGGCTTTTCCGGCGCTCCGAGCCCGGCGCGGCTGGTCTGCACGCGCTTGGCAATCATCTCCATGGCGTGATCCTGGCCGACGACACGTTCGGACAGCGTGGTGGCCAGCTTGAGCGCCTTTTCGGTCTGGCTGGACAGCATCCTGCCCGTCGGGATGCCGGTCCAGTCCTGGACCACGGCAGCTATCGCATTGCGGTCGACCGACGGCAGGATCAGCGGCGTCTCGCCTTGCGCGGTGGCAAGCTCGGCCATGAGTTCACGCAGCCGCGCCAGATCGGCGACAGGATCTGACGGCGCAGCTTCGGCCCGCGCTTCGGTCTCGGACGTTTCGGCCTTGGGCGTCTCGGCCTTGGGCACCTTGGTCTTTTCTTCGTCCGGCGCTGCCGGTTCGGCATCGGCCTCAGCTGTCGCCACCGCATCGAGCGGGACGCCGTCGCCGCGCAGCCGCGCGCGCAGTTCGAGGATCTCGGCAACCAGCGCCTTTTCGCGCTCCCAGCGCTCCTCGGCGGCGGCGAGCATGGCCCCGGTCTCAGTGAGCCCGGCCTCGACCCGCGCCTGCCGGTCGGTTACTTCGATGCCGATCGCTGCCTCGCGGCCGATGATGCCGCTTTCGACCTCGAGCGCCTGGCGGCGCCGCAAAATGTCCTCGACCTCGGCCGGCGTCGCATGCTGCGAGATCGCGACCCTGGCGCAAGCGGTGTCGAGCAGGCTGACCGCCTTGTCGGGCAATTGCCGCGCCGGGATGTAGCGATGCGACAGGCCGACCGCCGCCTCGATCGCCTCGTCGAGGATCTGCACCTCGTGATGCTGTTCGAGCACGCCGGCGACACCGCGCAGCATGAGCACGGCGACCGCTTCCGACGGCTCGTCGATCTTGACCACCTGGAAACGGCGGGTCAGCGCCGGGTCCTTTTCGATGTGCTGCTTGTATTCGGCCCAGGTGGTTGCGGCGATGGTGCGCAATTCGCCGCGCGCCAGCGCCGGCTTCAAGAGATTGGCGGCGTCGCCGGTTCCCGCGGCACCACCGGCGCCGATCAGCGTGTGCGCCTCGTCGATGAACAGGATAACTGGCGTCTCGGAGGATTGGACCTCGTCGATGACCGCCTTCAGGCGCTTCTCGAACTCGCCCTTGACGCTGGCGCCGGCCTGCATCAGGCCGACGTCGAGCATGCGCACGCTGATGCCTTGCAGCGGCGGCGGCACGTCGCCCTGGGCGATGCGCAGGGCAAAGCCCTCGACCACCGCGGTCTTGCCGACACCGGCCTCGCCGGTCAGGATCGGGTTGTTCTGCCGGCGGCGCATCAGGATATCGATGATCTGCCGGATCTCCGGGTCGCGGCCGACGACCGGGTCGATCTTGCCGTCATGGGCGCGCTGGGTGAGGTCGGTGGCGTATTTGGCCAGCGCGGAGTCCCCGCCCGGAGCGCGCCGCGGCGCCTCGGCGGTGGGAGCCACTGCTGCCGTGACGCCGGCTTCGAGCGAACCGTCCACCACCTCGGCAAAGCGGGCGATGACCCCGTCGGCGTCGATCTTGTCGAATTCGCCGCTGATCTTCGCCACCAGGCCTTCCAGCACCGGCGTCTTCAGGCAGGCGAGCACGATATGGGCGCTGCGGACCTCCTCCATGCCGAATTCCAGCGTCGCCAGATTCCAGGCTTCCTGGATGGCGTGGAAAATGTGGTCGGAAAATTCCTCGATCGAGGTGGCGCCGTAGGGCAGCTTGTCGACGGCGCGGGTCATGTCGCTGGTAAGCCGGCTGGCATCGACGCCGGCATCGGCAATGATCATCTGCACATCCGAACGCTCGGACAGCACCAGTTGTTCTATGAAATGGACGAGTTCGACGTAAGGATTGCCGCGCAGCTTGGCGCTGTCGGCGGCGGCCTTGAAGGCGCGCAGGCAGACCGGATTGAGCTTGCCAACTAGTTCCTTGCGTTTGAACCCCTGCGACGACCGGCGCTGTTCCATCGAACGTGCTCCTGCAATCTGCCCGTCGACAGCCTGCCACATAAGCAGCCGCTTGACAAAGCGCTTGATGCAGCCGGCCTTTTCCCTTTGTGGAGAGTCCCGCGCCGCCAAATGCAGACAACCACGATTTTTTCTAATCCTATGCGATGCGCTTCACATACGAGGTTGGGCAGGCACGCCATGAATTGCGCCATTCGAGACGCAGTTGCACCGACATTCATTAGCGCTCGTTAACTTTTGAGCGGATGGCGAATTGTGGGAATATGCAACCGTGTGCTAACGTTGGGTCACGTACGGTTTTAGAGCCGGTCGCCGGGGGTATCTGTGATCGATCTCGCACTCTGGCTTGCTCCGCTGGACGGTGAAAATCCGTCAGGCGAAGACTTGCGCAACGATCCGGCTTTTCATGAGCTGGAGCGGCTCACGGAGCCGCAGGTCAAGGTCGTCCATGACGGGCGCAACAAGCCAGCCGCGCAATCGACCATTCCGGTCGACTGGCCTGCCGTGCTCGGCAAGGCCGAGGAGTTGCGTTCGCATGGCCGCGACCTGCGCCTGCTTGTCATTGTCGCACGGGCGCTGGCCAATGAAGAGGGGCTGGCCGGACTGGCACAGGGCCTGACCCTGATTTCAAGGACCTTCGAGACGCATTGGGAGACGATGCATCCGGCGCTGCGGGCCAGCCCCCAACCACGCGAGGCCGCCTTGCGCCGCCTCAACGCGCTGGCCGACCTGCAGAACGGCCAGGAAGGCCTGCTGGCGAACCTCAGGCAGATGGTCTTCTTCGCTCCTCGTCCCATCGGGCCGATCAGCGGACGCGATCTCGAACAGGGTGCGCTCGACGATCGCGTCATGCTTCAGGAAGCGGCGTCGGGATTGAATGCCACGGAGAAGGCAGCGCTGGTCAGCGCGCACGGACAGCTCCTGAACCGGGTGGGCAGCGGTTGTGCCGCCCATCAGGACCAGGCCGGTGAACAGATGACAGCGCTCATCGCCGGGGCGCACGCAGCGATCGAGGCGCTCGACGCGGTCGATACGGCCCTGAATGCCCGTCTTGACAGCAACGGGGCTGCCGTCCCGGACCTGAAACGATTTTTGCAGCGCGTGCTGACGACGCTGGAACGCAACACGGCGGTCGAGACCACGGAAGAGGCAGCGACGAAGGGAGCCGCCAGCCCGGCTGCTGCCGCGGCAAGCCCGGCCGCGCCGGTCAGAAACGGTCATGGAGCCGAGACGATGGCAAGCTACGCGGAGACCGGTGCGGGGCTCCCGGACAGGATTTCCTCGCGCGACGATGTGGTGAAGTGCCTCGACCTTGTGGTCGCGTTCTACGACCGCACCGAGCCGTCGAGTCCGATCCCGCATCTCGCCCGCCGGGTGCGCAGGATGGTGCACATGGATTTCGTTGAACTGATGGAAGACCTCGCCCCGTCGGGGCTCAAGGAATTCCGGCTGCTCGCCGGCGTTCCCGACGCCAAGAAGACTGCCCAGAAGGATGAAAGGTAGCAACACATGCCAGCCGAAAGCAAAGCGAAGGTCATCGAGCGAAATCGCGCCCCGCGCGTGCAGATCGCCTACGATGTCGAAACCTACGGCAGCCCGACGACGATCGAACTGCCGTTCGTCATGGGCGTGATGGCCGACCTGTCGGGCGCATCGCAGACCAGGGAAGCGTCCAAGACGGTGCTCGACCGTTCCTTTGTCGAGACCGATGCCAACCGCTTCCCCAAATTCATGGAAGCGCTGGGACCCAGGGTCAAGGCGCGGGTGAAGAACACGCTGCCGCAGGCCGAGGGACAGGAGCGCGACGAAGAACTGGCGCTCGACCTGACCTTCACCAAGATGGGCGATTTCGCCCCCGACAAGATCGCCGAACAGGTCCCGCAACTGGCCGAAATCCTCAAGATGCGGCGCCAGCTCGAGGAGCTGCTCGGCTTCATGGACGGCCGCGTCGATGCCGAAAAGCGCATCGCCCAATTGCTGAACAATCAGCCGCTGCTTGGCCAGATCGCCGCCCAGGCGCTGTCCGACGACAAGGGTGAGGAATAGATCATGGCCGAACAGCAAAAGACCGCAGCATCCGTCGCCGAGGCCGAGGCCGTCGATCTCGGCGAATTCAGCCAGCTCTTGGAGAAGGACTTCAAGGTCAAGAAGGACGACAGCGAGAAGCTGCAGCAGCTGGTTCGCAACCTGGCTCTGGCGGCGCAGTCGCGCTCCGAGACGACGACGATTTCGTCCAACTCGATCAAGTCGATCAAGTCGTTGATCGCCGGCATCGACAAGATGCTGACGACCCAGGTCAACGAAATCCTGCACGCGCCGGAAGTGCGGCAGATGGAAGGCACCTGGCGCGGCCTCTGGTACCTCATCAACAACACCGAGACGGATCAGAAGCTGAAGATCCGGGTGATGAACATTTCCAAGGAGCAGCTGGCCGATACGCTCGAAGACTATGAAGGCCAGATGTGGGACCAGAGCCCGATCTTCAAGAAGGTCTACACCGACGAGTATTCGATGCTCGGCGGCGAACCGATCGGCTGCGTCATCGGCGCCTACGAGTTCTCCAACCACCCGCGCGACGTCGGCCTGTTGCGCAACATCTCCGGCATCTGCGCCTCGGCGCACACGCCGTTCATCGCCGCCGCCTCGCCACGGCTGTTCCGCATGGACAGCTGGCAGGAACTGCCCAACCCGCAGGACCTGCAGCAGATCGTCTCCAACCCGGCCTACGCCTCGTGGCAATCGCTGCGCGAGAGCGAGGATGCGCGCTATATCGGGCTGACCATGCCGCGCGTGCTGGCGCGGCTGCCCTACGGCTCGGAGACAGTCCCGGTCAAGGGCTTCTCCTTCGAGGAGGAAGTGCAGGGCGATCACAACAAATATGTCTGGATGAACGCTGCCTTCCCGATGGGCGTCAACATCAACCGCAGCCACAAGCTCTATGGCTGGGGCACGCAGATCCGCGGCGTCGAAAATGGCGGCACTGTGCTTAACCTGCCGGTGCACTCCTTCCCGACCGATGACGGCTCGATCGCGATGAAATGCCCGACGGAAGTCGCCATCGACGACCGGCGCGAGGCGGAACTGGCCAAGCTCGGGCTGATGCCGATCCTGCATCGCAAGAACACCGATCTCGCGGCCTTTATCGGCGCCCATTCGCTGCAAGATGACGAGACGCGGGCGGGCCGCCTGGTCGACCCCGACGCCCAGTCCAATGAGCGGCTCTCCGCCAACCTGCCCTATCTGTTCCCGGTCTCGCGCTTTGCGCACTACCTCAAGGCGATTGCGCGCGACAAGGTCGGATCGTTCAAGGAACGCACCGACATGCAGATCTGGTTGACCGAATGGATCAACCGGTACGTGCTGGCCAACCCGGCCTTCGCCGACGACAAGGCACGCGCCAAGCGTCCGCTTGCCGCCGCCGAGGTGCAGGTCGACAGCGTGGAGGGCCGGCCGGGCTACTACAACGCCCGCTTCTATCTGCGCCCGCACTACCAGCTGGAGGGCATCAACGCCTCGCTCAGGCTGGTGTCGGAATTGCCGTCCGTGAAGACCTGATTGCAGCAACCAAACCTTTGTTTGAAAGCGGTGGAGAACGAAAATGCCCACAATGAAGATCGACGGTTTTCTGAAAGTTCCGGATATCAAGGGGCCCAGCACGCGCGACGGCCATGACGACGAGATCGAAATCCATGGCGTCGATTACAAGATGGTCGCGCCCTACGACCCCAATTCCCTCTCGCGCCGAGGCCGCGTGTCGATGGGCATGATCAAGTTCACCAAGCACTATGACAAGGCCTCACCCTATCTGGCCAAGGCCCTGTTCGAAAACAAGGCGCTGGACGAGGTAAAATTCTCCGCGCGGCGGACCATCGACGGCGAGAGCAAGGACTATCTGGTCGTTACCCTGACCGACGCCTCGATCATGGAATACGACATGTCGCAGGCCGATGATGAAGCCGACCTGATCCAGGAGGAAGTCTCCTTCGCCTACAAGAAGATCAAGTTCGTCTATGACGACAATGACGAAGCCGAAATGGATGTCTATGTCGGCAAGTGAGGGGCGAGCAAAGCGCCCTGCCGCCGACAAGGTACAGGCGGGCGGTTCACGGGCCAAGCGCGAGGCGGTACAGCCTTCGCTGTGGGACCGCCTCGTCAACGACCTGCCGGGCCTGAGCTCGGAGATAGACGGGCTCAGGCAGGCTCTGCAGGAGGAGCTTGGCGCAGAGCATCTGGACGAGCTGCTGGCGGACGGGCCGCGGCGCATCGACGCCGACGACGCGCTGAACCCCGATCAGAAACGCCGGCTGCATCGGCTGGCGTTTCAGAACCGGCATCGCGGCGAGCTTGAAAGCCGGGGCATCGTGGTGTCGCCCGATGTGCTGCGCGAGGCCGTGCGGCGCGACATCGAGGCGTTGTTCAACACCGAGCGTTACGAGTCCGCGCCGCTGCTTTCCGATCATGAGGCCGAGCAGATGACCGACAGTCCGACATCGCTGGCCGATTTTCCGGAGGTGCGCCGCAGCGTGGTCAATTATGGCGTGCCGTCCTTCTCGGGCCGGTCGTCGCGCGACTTCGACCGCGATGTTCTGGCACGCGAGATCCGCGCCGTGCTTGCCACCTTCGAGCCGCGGCTGAAGGAGAGCGCGACGAAAGTCACGGTCAACCTCGGCGACAAGACCGGCCTGAAGATCGAGATCGACGCCGTGCTGATCATGACGCCGACGCCCGAGCGCATGCGCCTGCGCACGACGATCAATCTCGACAACGGACTGGCGCGCACCGAGTTCAGGGAAGCCTGAGAGATGGACCGGGTCTTCGTAGAATATTACGAGGAGGAACTGTCCCACATACGCGGGCTGGCGGCGGAGTTCGCCGACATGCATCCGGCGGTCGCCCGCAATTTGTCGCTGGATACGGTGCCGTGTCCCGACCCTTATGTCGAGCGGCTGCTCGACGGTGTCGCCTTCCTCGCCGCGCGCACGCGCCTGAAGGTGGATGCCGAGCGCTCGCGGTTTTCGCGCAGCATCCTCGACGTGCTCTATCCCGATCTCGTCACGCCGGCGCCCGCAACGGCGATGGTTGTGCTGAAGCCCGGCCAGCAGGTGCAGACGATGCTTGCCGGCCACGTCGTCAAGCGCGGCACCCGGCTGGTCTCCAGCCTGCAGGCAGGCCTGTCGACACGCTGCACCTTCACCACCGCGCAGGACATGACGCTGTTTCCGATCGCGATCAGTTCGGTCGGCTATTTCCAGGATCGCAGCGCGCTTGCCGCCGCCGGTATCGGCCCGATCGCCGGCAAGGCCGGCGAAGCGGCACTTCGCATCACGCTGGCGCGGACCGGCAAAGGCAAGCTCGACGAACTGGCGCTCGACCGGCTCGACTTCTATTTCGCCAACCGCACCAAGGCGCCGCTGATCTTCGACGCCATCTTCGGAGTCTGCTCTGGTGTCGGCACTCGACCGGAAGGCAAGACCAATCCATTGTCGCCGCTACCGCCGGAGATGGTCGGGATTGCCGATGCCGAGGCGCTGATGCCGCGCACGCGGCCGACCTTCGAAGGCTACCGCCTGCTGCGCGAATATTTCATGATGCCCGAGCGCTTCCATTATGCGCGCGTCACCGGCTTGCAGCCTACGGTGCGCAAATGCCAGGCCGGGCTCGAAATCATCTTCCTGTTCCGGCGTCCCGTGCCCGAGCTCGCCGACCTGACGCCGGCGGATTTTGATCTGTTCGCGACGCCGATCATCAATCTCTTCGAGCGCGAGTGCAACGTCATCGAGCTCGACCAGCGCAAGACGCGGCAGGTGTTGCATGCCGACCGTACGCGGGCGCGCGACTTTGAAATCTACCGGGTCATCCGCGTCGAGGACGCCGATGCCGAGGGGCCCGATGCCGAGATACCGGAGCTGTTCAGCCTCGGGCAAAACCGCGGCAGCGGCTGGGTCTATTCGACCGAGCGGCGGCCGCGCCGGCCGACCGAGGACGAGCGGCGCCAGGGGGTGACCCGCACCTCCTATGCCGGCGACGACGTCTTCCTGGCGATCTCGCGCCCGGTCCACAGCCAGGCCAACAGGCCGCTCAAGCGCGTCGATATCATGGCGCTTTGCACCAATCGCGACCTGGCCATCCTCGACGACACGCCGACACTGACGCTGGAAGCCGGCGACCCTGTGGAGACGGTCCGGCTGCTCGGCGCATTGCGTTCGCCGCAGCCGGCGATCCCGGCAGCGCTGCCGACCGGCGCCGACGGCGAGTCGCGCGCCGACGACCTGGCCTGGCGGCTGGTGTCACAGCTGGCGCTCAACTTCCTCAGCCTGGCCAAGGAAGGCCGCGGCGTCGATCCGCTGCACGCGCTGCTCGATCTCTATGCCGAGCGCGGCGACCCCGGGCTCGCCCGCAATGTGCGCTCGATCGTGCGCATCGACTCGCGCGCGGTGATCGAAAGGCTGGCGATCGAAGGGCCGATGTGCTTCGGCCGCGGCACGGAAGTGACGCTGCATGTCGACCAGTCGGTGCTGGCGGGACAGAGCACTCTGCTGCTGTCGGGCCTGCTGTCGCGGCTGTTTGCCCGCCATGCCGGCATTAACGGGTTCGTGCGCACGCGCACGCGGTTGCTCCAGAAACAGGAGGATGTGCCATGGCCGATGACGCCCGGCAATCGCTACCTGATCTAGAGCGAGCCGCAACCCTGTCCGAGAGTTTCGACTTTTTCGAACTGCTGCGCCGGCTCGAACGGCAAGGCGGCCTGTTCGGCCATTCCGGCCGGCCGGACCGCGAGCCGGCAAGGCTCGGCCAGAATGTGCGGCTGTCCTTCGCAGTGCAGGACGTGGTGGATTTCCGCGAGCCGACGGACAAGTCGCCGGCACGCGTCACGGTCAACAATCTCGGCCTGCTCGGACCCGAAGGGCCGATGCCGCTGCATCTGACGCGCTGGGTGCTCGATCGCCTGTCGCAACGCTGGTATGCCGGCGCCGAGGCGCGGCAGACGAGCGACACGACCTTCGTCGATTTTGTCAATATCCTGCAGCACAGGATGATCGCGCTCTACTATCGGGCCTGGGCGGATGCGCATCCGGCTGTGCAGGTCGAACGCGGTGTCGGCGGCCGCGTCCGTTCCATGCTGGAAGCGATGGCCGGCATCGGGCTGCCGGGCACGCAGGATGCCGAACTCGATACAGTAAAACTTCGCCAGGCCGCCTCGCTCGCTGCCCAAGTCGACGGCCCCGAGCGACTGACGCTGTTCCTGGCCGAAGCCTTCAAAGTGCCGGTGGTGCTGAAGGAGTTCGTCGCGGCCTGGATGACCATCCCCAAGGCGCTGCAGACGCGGCTTGCCGGCAGCTATGCCACGCTCGGCCGCAGCGCCACCATCGGCCCGCGCAGCTTCAGCCGGCAGAGCCGCATCGAGCTGCGCATCGGCGCGCTCAGCTATATCGATTACAAGGCCTTCCTGCCGGGCGGTGAGCGGCTGAAGCTGTTGAAGCAGGCGGCGCGCGACCTGATCGGCGAGACCATCGATGTCGATCTCAGGATCGTGCTTGCGGCAAAGGCAGTGCCGCCGGCGAAGCTCGGCACCGTCCAGCTTGCCCGCACCACCTGGCTGGCGCGACCGGTCGAAAAGGGGGACGCCGACGACATGCGGTTGCGGACCATCGTCGGCTGGCGGGAAGAGGTGGCGGCATGAGCCTGCTTCTGATTCTCGAACAGGGACCACGCGCGCAAGTCACGCGGCAGGCGCGGCTGGACGAGGGCGAGCTGGTAATCGGCCGCA
This sequence comes from Mesorhizobium sp. P160187, assembly GCF_057766425.1. Taxonomy (NCBI): domain Bacteria; kingdom Pseudomonadati; phylum Pseudomonadota; class Alphaproteobacteria; order Hyphomicrobiales; family Phyllobacteriaceae; genus Mesorhizobium; species Mesorhizobium sp. P160187. The sequence goes on along the minus strand of NZ_JBYMDX010000005.1, from coordinate 354,998 downwards.
GCGCCGACGCCGACTGGCAGATCAACGATCCCGACATGTTCGTCTCGCGCGCCCACTGCAAGATCACCAGCAAGCAGGGCGGCTATTTCGTCACCGATACCTCCAGCAGCGGGTTGTTCATCGACGATGCCGCCAGCCCGCTCGGCGCGGGAAATACCGCGCGCCTGCAAAGCGGCATGCGACTGCGACTGGGCGACTATGTGGTGTGGGTCGATTTGCAGACGGCGAAGACCGAGGCGCCGGCCTCCAGGCCTTCAGCGCCTGCCAGTAAGCCGGCGGCGTCGCGGGCGCCGGTCAGCCTCGGCGGCGACGATTTCTTTTCGTCCACCACGGAAGAAGAGCCGGGACGGCCACGCCCTGCCAACCTGCCCGATCCATTCGAAAAGCCGGTGCCCGGCGCATTCGCGCGTGCGCGGTCCGATGAACGCAGCTCGCAGGCGTTCGACGATCCGTTCAGCCTCGACCCTGTGGCAACGCCGGTGGCCGAGCCCACTGACAGAAACGGCGCCAAGCCATCGTTCGACGATCCCTTCGGCCTCGACTCCGCGCCGCGGTCGAGAGAGCCGAGCAGATCCAATCCTGAGAAGCTGCCGGCCTACGATGACGGGTTTGGTTTCGGCCCTGCCGGGTCCACCAGCCTCGACGCCGGCGTGACGGATGGCGGTGCAACCGATGCGCCCTCGCCTGCCCCCTCTGCAGCGCCCTGGGATCTGCCAGTCCGCGCGGTCGAGCCATCGCCACCGCAGCCACCGCCTCCCCCGTCTCCACCGCCACCACGCGCTCCTGTCCGCCAATCCGCGGCGCGGCCGTCAGCCGGACCGTCGGACGCGGAATTGCGCGCCGCTTTCCTGCGCGGCATGGGCATGGACGAGGCCGATTTTCCCGGCGGCGATCCGGTGGCCGACATGGAAAAATTCGGCCGCGAATACCGGCTGATGATGGAAGGCCTGATGCAGCTTTTGCGCAAGCGCGCCGAAGAGAAGGGCAATGCCCGCGTCGCTCAAACCGTGGTTGGCGCATCCGAGGTCAACCCGCTCAAATTCCTGCCCTCGGTCGACGATGCGCTGGTGACCATCCTGGCCGAGCGCAGCCCCGGTTTCCTCGGTGCCGACGCGGCGATCCAGGATGCGGTGCGCGATCTGGCGCAGCATCACGTTCGCGCCTGGCGCGGCGTGCAGGGCGCGCTCAAGCGCATGATCGACCGCTTCGATCCGGCGGCGATCGAGCAGGAACTGAAGTCGAGTTCGGCGATCGGCAATCTGCTGACCGGCGGGCGCGGCGCAAAACTCTGGGAACTGTACCAGAAACGCCACCGTGAAATCGCTCACAGCGCCGAGACGCGCTTTCTGGGCGAAATCGGCGCTGATTTTAGGGACGCATATGAGGAGGACTGAGACATGATCGACAGACGCGAATTCATTCTGGCCATCGGGGCTACGGGACTGCTGACGGCTTGCCAGAGCGGCCCGCCTAAACCGTCCGTCATAACGGTCAATTTGGCCGGTGGGGCCGGCATGAACCCGGGACCGGGCGGCGGCGACAGGCCGGTAACGGTAATGGTCTTACGGCTGAAGAGCACCGGCGCCTTCAATTCGGCCGATTACTTCGCCCTGCAGGGCGGCGCCGGCGCGGCACTTGGCGGCGATCTCATCGGCTCCGATACGATATCGGTCGGACCCGGCAAGACCGCATCGAAGACCATCACGGTCGAACCGGAAGTGGCCGCACTCGGCTTCGTCGCGCTGATCAGGGAACCCACCGGACGGAACTGGCGCACGACCAAGTCGGTGTCGCCGGGATCGAAGTTCACCGTCAATGTGAAGCTCGGCAGCGGCGGCATTTCCGCCTAGCGGCGGCGGGTCCGCAAAGCCGCGCCAAGGTGATGAGCAGGAAGCAGAGAGTGCCGGCATGAGCGATGCAAACAGGGTGCTGTGGTCGGAGGGGCTTTTCCTTCGCACCCAGCATTTCCAGCAACAGGACCGCTTCTTCGAAGCGACGGTGCGCGGCGCCTTGCAGGCCGGGCATCTGCATACGTTCGGCTTTCGAACGTTGACGCTCGATCAGGCACAGCTCGATGCCGGCCAGATCTCGGTGCTTTCGGCGCGCGGCATCTTTCCCGACGGGACGCCGTTCGCGATCCCCGAGACGATGGATGCGCCGCGGCCGCTGGCGGTGACGCCGGAGATGGGCGCTGGACCGGTGCTGATAGCGCTGCCGCTCGAGCCGCCCGGCGGCGTCGGCTTCGACCCCGCTCACGCCGAGCCGTCCGGCGCGCGCTATCGCGGCCGGATCGTGTCGGTGCGCGACGCCGTGCATGGCGGCTCCGATCCCGAGGAAATCGAGATCGCACGGCCGCAGGCGCTGTTGCTGACGCCGGGCACGGCCGTCGGCGGCTACACCGCGCTGCCGGTGGCCGAACTCAAGGGCGTGCGCGCCGATGGCGGCGTGGCCTTGGACGACACCTTCCTGCCGCCGACCTTGGTCATCGGCGCGGCGTCCTGGTACAGCCGGCTGCTGCAGGAAGTGGTCACCGGCCTCGACCAGATCGCCGAGGCGCATGGCAAGATGGTGCTGGGCGGCCCCGGGCGCAGCGTCGAGGATCTTCTGATCCTCAATTTGGTCAACGCCGCGCGGCCGCGGCTGGCGCACATGCTGGCGCAGGACGTGTTCCATCCGGCCGAGGTCTATATGGAGCTGGCCGGCCTTGCCGGCTCGATGGCGACCTATGGCTCGAGCGCAAGGCGGCTCGGCGAACTGCCTGTTTACGACCATATGGCGCCCGGCCCCGCCTATTCGGCGCTGGCCGATGCGCTGCGTTCGCTGATCCTCAGCCTGCGCTACATCGAGCCGAAATCGCGCGCCCTGCCGGTCATGCGCCATGCCACCAATGTGTGGAAGATCCGCATCGACAACCCGAAACTTCTGCTGGCGAGCCGCATCGTGGTGCGGATCGGCTCCGAACTGTCGGAGGATGCCTTGCGCAAGATTTTCGTCAACCAGGCGACCGTCGGCTCGGCCAGCGAATTCGAAGGGCTGTGGAAATCACGCCTGCCCGGCATTCCGCTGAAGCCCCTGCATTCGCAACCGCGCGAAATTCCCTATGACGGCGACCGGCTGTGCCTCGAACTCGACCAGAAAAGCGAGCACTGGGCTTCGCTTCTCGAAGCGCCCGGTTTCGTGATCGGCGTTTCGGGCGTGCTGCCCAGCGAACCGCAGGTCGACTGCTACTCGGTCAACAGGTGAGATGATGAGCAGGGACGATCCATTCGGACTGTCCGAGGATCGGGAGCGGACGCGCATTCGGCTGAGCGGAGCGCCAACGCCGCGCGCCATGCCGCTGCCGGCGTCAGGGGTGACCGCGAAACGCTCCGCGCGCGCGCATCCGAACGTGCTCGTCAACGCGTTCTCGCCGCTGCTGGAATTTGCACCCGAACTCGAAAACGCGCAGCCGTCGGAGAACCCGGAAGCCCTGCGCACCAGGCTGCTCGACGAACTTGTGCGCTGCCGCGACACCACCATGGCGCAGGGCTCCTCGCTCGAGCGCGCCGACCAGGCCGCGTGGCTGGTGGCTGCGTTGCTCGATGATCTGGCGCTGAATACGCCGTGGGGCGGAGCCAGCGCGTGGCCACGCCAGCCGCTGGTGGTGATGCTGCGCGGCGACGTCGATGCCGGCGCGCAGTTCTTCGCCCGGCTCGAAGAGCTTGAACGCCATCCCAATCGCGACCGCGAAATGCTGGAGTTGCAATATCACTGCATGGCACTCGGCTTCCGCGGCAAATATCGCGTGCCGGGCCGCTCCGGCGACCGCTCGCTCAATGCCGTGCGCGTCGCGGCTGCGCGCTTTCTGCGCGACAGCGACGCCGAAGGCGCACCGCTGTCGCCCAACTGGAGAGGCGTGATTGCCTCCGACGAACCGCAGCGCTTCATCGTGCCGATCTGGGTGATGGTTGCGGCGGCGGCGGTGATCGCCACGGCAATCCACATCGGCCTGTCGATGGGCCTGAGCAGCCAGGCGGTCGAGCTTTCGGCGCTGGTTCGCGCCTTGCCGCCGCCGACGCGTACGGATGTCACCCGCACTTCGCCGAAGGTCGACGCGCCGCCGCCGGTGGCGGTGGATTTCGCGCTGCTGCCGGAGTTCCAGGCGGCAGCACCGGACGAGCTCAAGAGAGCGCTGAGCGGCACGGAGAGCGTGTCGCTGGCCCGGCTGGTCATTCAGGCCTCCAACCCCGAACTCTTCCAGTCGTCGCGGGCGCAGCTGTCCGACGGCTTCGATCCGCTTATCGCCTCGGTCGCCAAGGTGATCCTAGAAAACCAGGAGCTGATCGGCGATATCACCGTGGTCGGCCACACCGACGGCGTTCCCTTGCAAAAGACCAACCCACTGTCCACCAACCAGCGGCTGTCGGAAGCCCGCGCCGCGGAAATTGCCGATATCCTGATTCAGAACGGCGTGCCGAAGGAGCGCGTGCGCTCCGAAGGCCGGGCCGCCACCGATCCGGTGGCCGACGACGGCACACGCGAAGGGCGGGCCTTGAACCGCCGCGTCGAAGTGCTGGTCGAAAAGAGGCTGTGACATGTTCATCCTGCGCTTCCTCTGGGCGGTCCTGACTTCGCGTTTCCTGTGGACGCTGATCGGCCTGGCGCTGCTGTCGCTGATCATCTGGGTATTCGGCCCGATCGTACGGGTCGGCGACTATGTGCCGATGGCGTCGGAGACGGTGCGCATCGTCATCATCGCTCTTCTGGTGATCTTCTGGCTGATCTGGCTGATCGTCGCGCAGCGCCGCGCGATCCGCGCCAACCGCATGTTCGTCGCCGAGATTTCCGCCCCGGTCGAGGAAAAGCGGCTCAGCCCGGGCGAGGAAAACGTCGCCGCGGTCGGCGCCAAGTTCCAGGACGTCATGGTCGAGTTGAAGCGCCGCAAGCTCGGCGGCCGCAAGTTCCTGCGCGAGATGCCGTGGTATGTGATCGTCGGCCCCCCGGCGACCGGCAAGACGACGGCCTTGCGCCAATCCGGCCTCAACTTTCCGATCGACCTCACCGACGATCTGCAGGGCATCGGCGGTACCCGCAACTGCGACTGGTTCTTCTCCGAAAACGCAGTGATGATCGACACCGCCGGGCGCTATGTCCAGCAGGAAAGCCAGCCCGATGTCGACGCCGTGGAATGGCTGGGCTTCCTCGACCTGTTGAAGAAGCACCGTGGCCGCCGTGCGCTGAACGGCGTCATCGTTGCGCTTGGGATCGACGCGCTGTCCGAGGGCGACGAAGCCGTCAAGGCGCATGGCCGCAAGATCCGCAGGCGCCTGGCCGAACTCGAGGAGCGGCTGGAGATCCGCCTGCCGGTCTATCTGATGCTGACCAAGGCCGACCTGATCAGAGGCTTCGAGGCCTTCTTCGGCGGCCTGTCGACGGCGGCGCGCGAACAGGTATGGGGGACGACCTTCCCGCTCGATGCACGCGTCGACGCCAAGACGATCGCGGGCGAAATCACGACGCTGTCGAGGGAGCTGGAAAAGCGGCTGGTGCCGCGGCTGGAGGATGAGGACAAGCTGGCCGAACGGGCCGAGATCTTCCGCTTTCCCGCACAGCTGCAAAGCCTGTCCGAGCCGATCCAGGTGCTGGTCGAGGCGATGTTCGGCGAGAGCCGCTACGAGGAGGCAGCCTGGCTGCGCGGCCTCTATCTGACCTCGGCGACCCAGGAAGGCGCGCCGATCGACCGGCTGACCGCGGCGCTGGCCTCCTCCTTCGGCCTGCCGGCACGACGCACGATGCCGGCGCAGCGCTTCGAGAAGCGCAGCTTCTTCCTCAAGAACCTTCTGACCGAGGTGATCTTCAAGGAGGCCGGGCTTGGCACCTTCGATCCGCTGGCGCAGCGCCGCCGCAGCTGGATCTGGCGCGGTGCCGCCGCTGCCTGCGCGGCTGCGGCCATACTCGCCGGCGGCCTGTTCACCTGGTCCTACTACGACAACCGCAACGCCATCGCCGCGCAAGCCGGCCAGTTCGAAGCACTGCAGGCGCCGCTGACGTCGACCGCCGCGACGCCCGCCTCGGTGCTGCAGCCGGCTATGGACGTTGCGCTGACCGCCATGGACGAAGTCGTCAATGCCAGGACTGCGCCTCCGAACAAGGCGCAGGACCTGCTCGGGCCATCGGCTTCGGCCGAGATGATGCGGGCGCAGACCGACACCTATGATCACGCTCTGCGCAACGTGTTGGAGCCGCGCATGGTGGCGTTGCTGGAAGCGACCATGTGGCGGCAGATCCGCGATCCGGACTTCATGCTGGGCGCACTCAAGACCTACCGCATGATGACCGGCCTGTCTCAGATGGACTCCGACTTCGTCGAGAATTGGTGGGTGAACGACCTGCCCGAATTCGCGCCGGCCGCGCCCTTCCCGACCGCCGATGCCGAAGAACACCAGTTGGCCGCGATCCGGCGCATGGCGGTCGATGATAGCTACATCACACCCGACCAGGCGCTGGTCGCCGAAGCGCTGAAAACGGTCTGCACGATCTCGCTGCCGGCGCGGGCCTACAAGCAATTGCTGGCCGATCCGGCGGTGGCCGGATTGAAGGAATGGATCCCCGCCAATTTCGCCGGGCCGAACGGCGCCAAGGTGTTTTCGCGACGCTCCGACAAGACGCTGCGCGTCGGCATATCAGGCGCCTTCACCTATGACGGCTTCCACGATGCGATCCTCGACCGGGTCGAGGATGTCGCCGCCCAGGCGGCACTCGACCGCGCCGTGTTTGCCGGCGGCTGTTCTGAAAACTCCGAGACCTCGGTGTCGGCGCTGTCGGAAGACATCCTGAAGCTTTACTATGACGACTATATCGCGCAGTGGGACAGTTTTTTGCGCGACATGCGGCTGGCGCCGCTCAGCGAGCTCAACATTGCCAGCGAGAATCTGAAAGACCTTTCCAGCGCCGATTCCGCGCTGAAGCGGCTGCTGACGGCGGTGGTCCAGGAGGTCGACCTCACCCGCTCGGACGAGGCGCCGACCGACGACAAGGCGGCGGCGAAGGGCGGCTCGAAACTGCTGGGCAAACTCGGCAAACTGGGCAAGATCGTCAAGACTGGCGCCAAGCTGCTGCCGCGCGCAGGATCGGCCAGCGAAGTCGACCTGACCGGCACGCTGGTGGCCGAACACTTCAAGCCGCTCAAGAGCACGATTGCCGAGGTCGACGGCCAGCCGCCGGCGCTCGATGCCGCGGTCGTTGCGCTGACGGCGCTGTCCAATGTGCTGCAAACGGTGACCGCCAATCCCGACCCGCAGGACGCGATCAAGAAACAGGGCGGGCTGGCCGAACTGACCGGCGCCGTCGCCCGCCAGGCACAGATCCTGCCCGACCCGGTCAACACCTGGCTGAGCGGCATTGCCGGCGACACCAGCGGGTTGACGCAGAAGGCCGTGGCCTCCGAGCTCAACGCCATCTGGCGCGCCGATATCCTGCCCTTCTGCCAGGCCGCGCTCAACGACCGCTATCCGTTCAGCCCAGACAGCGCCGTCGACGTCAATGTGCGCGACTTCGCCCGCCTGTTCGGACCGGCGGGCATGATCGACGGCTTCATCAACGACCATCTGCTCGGCTATGTCGACACATCGGCGCAGCCATGGAAATGGCGCGCCGATTTCGGACTCGATCCGTCGGCGCTTGCCGCCTTCGAGCAGGCGCGGCGCATTCGCGACGATCTCTTCCCTGGCGGCCAGGGCCCGGTGATGGCCTTTACGCTGGAGCCGACAGACCTGTCGCCCAACGTCACCCGTGTCACGCTCAATCTCGACGGCCAGAACCTGGTCTATTTCAACAATGCGACGCGGCCGCAACCGATGACCTGGCCCGGCAAGGACGGCACCGGCGTCATCTCGCTCGCCTTCCAGCCGATCGACGGCTCGCCCGAAATCATGCTCAACGAGACGGGTAGCTGGGCGTGGCTGAGGATGCTGCGCGGCGGCCGCTTTACCGGCACCTCGCTGTCCGACGTCTACAGCCTGCGGCTGGGGACGAAAGGCATGTACGCCGACTTCAAGCTGAAGGCGGCCAGTGTCGAGAACCCCTACAACCTCCAGATGTTCAAGAAATTCTCATGTCCGCCGCAGATCTGAACATCGGCTTCTTCGGCAAGATTCCGGCGACCGGAGATTTCGTTGCCGTAAACCTGCCGCGGACCTTCATCGACCGCTGGGACCGCTGGATGTCGATGGAGTTGCGCGAGAGGCCAGACGAGGGGGAATTGGATTCGCGTGTTTGGCGCTTCATCGTCAAGAGCGGCATTTTCGGCGACCGGCCCTGTGCCGGCGCATGGCGCATGAGCGAGGACCGCGTGGGACGCCGCTATCCGTTCGCGATCATCGGGATTGGGGCTACACCGGCACCTGACGATGCATGGTTCGACGGCGTTGCGTCAATCGTTGATGAAGCGGTCGAATTGCAGAGGACGCAGTCCTGGATAGCCGAAGGCTTGGCCAACCTTGCCGCGCCCAGCAACAGCCATGGCGATCCGAACCGGATTGGCTTCTGGCTCGACGACTGGTCGGTGCATGAGTTCGCGTTCTCGGATATTCACGACCTGGCGGCCAACGCCCTGCCGAAAATGCGCGCCCCGCGCCCTGAGACGGAATAGCTCTGATGGGCAGCACAGTCTTTGCTGAAGGCATGGGCTTCTTCCACAAAGGAAGCGGCGGCAAGGGCGTGGCGCCGGGAGATGTGTGCTTGAGCCCGCCTTCCCCGCCGGCAGGCCCGGTTCCGGTTCCATACGTCAACATGCTGTCTTCCAGCGATCTCACCAAAGGCAGTAAGAGCGTCAAGATCGAAGGCAATCCGACCGCGCTCGAAAGCTCGTCGGAGGTTGCGACCAGCACCGGCAACGAGCCGGCCACCCAAGGCCTCGGCGCGGGGGTCATAACGCACAAGATCAAGGGCAAGGGAGTGTTCAAGCTCTGGTCGTTCGTCGTCAAGGTGGAGGGTAAGGGTGTCTGCCGCCATGGCGACACCATGGAGCAGAACACGGCAAGTCCACTCCCGAACACCATCGATACCGCCGCCTTGGTCAACTTCCGCAATGCTCTTCTGGTGAAAGAGAAGAAGAAATGCACGACCGATTATTGCTACGACGATCATTACACCCAGCCAACAGGCCCGCAGAAAGCCAAGGTTCAGAACCGGCCATGCTGGGAATGCAAACGTAACCTTGACAGGTTGAAGAAACGCACGACCGGCAAGAACAAGACCGCGATCAAGCGACTGGAGGCCAAGGTCAACCGGCAAATTTCGGGGAAGGAAGCCCCGCTGATCGCCGATCACCAGCCGACGCAGAAGGCAGCGTGGTACGCGGGTGGATGCAATATAGAGATCGTCCCACAAGGCTTCAAGGATGCGATGAAAGCGCTTTACGTCAGGCCGCATTGCTCCAGCCACAGCAACAGCCAGCCGGGCCGGCAGTCGAAGGTGGACAACAAGGCGATTAGGAAGTTCATGAACGCTCGGGGGATCTAGGCGATGAGTGCAACGGGTTTTGCCGATCTCGACGCTGACTATACGGCGATAATCGATGCGTGGACCGCAGAGCTCCACGCCGTCATGCCGGCGATCGAGGAATGGTGGGGCGCACTGCAGCAGCGCCTGAACGCCTCCGGTGAGAACATAGCCAATCTGCATTGGCCCGCCGGGCTGGTGGCCCATCCACGGATTCTGGCGATCTACCGCAAGCACTACTTCAAGGTTCACGGCCTGAACCTTGAACGGTACGCCCGACAGACCGATGATGACGACGAGGACGATGAATCGAACTGGGGTGAGGATGGCGACGAAGCGGACGCCAGCGGTCCCGTGCCGCCCAATCTGCTGCTGGTCGAAATGATGTCCGAATACGACACGGAACTATTCAAGTACTTCAAGTACTTCGTCTATGTCCCGATCGGCGAGGATCCATCTCTCGAAATGTGCTGAGGCTAGAAGAAGATGGCAATGCGGATTGATCATAGTGTCGAACTCGGCCTGAACCGGCTTCTCAACGCACCCCAGGACGTTGTCGGTCCCGATCATGGAATCCGCCTCTCGCGCCGCGAGGCCTCTGCTGCCTATAGGTCCCTGTTCAAGGCCTACCTCGCTGACTTGCAGGAGACGTTCGAGGTGGCTTCCGAGATCTGGGAAGCTGGCCTCGACGAACTGGTCGATGGCGGCCTGACCGTCAATCAAGCGATCACGGCCCAGCTGGATGATGCAGCGGCCGGCCCGGCGAATCATCCGGCGGTGGTGTGGCTCGTGCGGGAATACTGGCTGCGATGCGTTGCGGTGGGGGAAACGCTGCCCGCGGCCGACCGCCTCGCGCCTGAGGTGTTCCTGCTGCAATGGGTCGTCGATGAAGGCAACAAGGAATATGTAGAACTGCTGACGGCCATGCCCTATTGGCCGATCGGGCTTGATGAAAACGGCCGGTGGTGCTGAACGATGGCCTTCGATGTCTGGCTGGAAAACAGGACACCCTTCGCCGCCGCGACGCACGTCCAATTGAATGCTGACGGCCAAGAAACTCTGATTGTCATGCTATCGGCAAGTTTCACGGCGACGGATGAAGGAAAGGAATTCCAGCCAGCGGCCGAACAGGTGCCGGTGATCTTTGGCGATGAGCCTTTTGGCGATCCGGCCCTTTCATCGACCCGCTACGAAGCGGACATCGCGCCCGTCAAGCCTGGCGCCGAGGTGATCGTGAATGGCGTCGCGCACGCGCCGGATGGAAGGCCGGTACGCGAGATGCAGGTTGGCCTGCGTGTCGGTAACTCGATCCGCAAGGTATTGCAGGTCGTCGGGGAGCGGATCTACGACTCCGGCGGCTACAGCGCACCGGCGCCTTTCCGGACCATGCCGATCGTCTATGAACGCACCTATGGCGGCACTTTGGAAGACTTGCGCACGGACCAGCGCAACCCAGTCGGCGTGGGGTACCATAACGCCCGGTCTGCAGATCCTGCGGTCAGAACCGAGGCGCCCAACGTCATGTATCCGGGCGAAGCGCAAGCCCGACCTGGGGAATCCCTGAGGCCGGCGGGATTCGGGACGATTGGCCGGGGCTGGCAACCGCGCCTGGCTTTCGCCGGAACCTACGACAAGGCTTGGCTCGATTCCCAATGGCCGCTCGCTCCCAAAGACTTCGACACGCGGCATTATATGTGCGCCCCAGCCGATCAGCAGATGGCCGGCATCGGCAACGGCGAGGATATCACGGTGATCGGCATGACGGCTTCGGGCAGATGGGATTTCCGCCTGCCGCGCATCACGGCCCCGCTTCGGCTCATTTATGACGATCGTGTAGAAGAAAACGCGTTCAAGCCTGACACCGTGCTCATCGAGCCTGACTTGAAGCGCGTGACCCTTAAGGCTCGTTTGGCAGTGGTAATCCGGCGCAACGTGCCGGCGCTGCGGGAAATCGCCTTCGGCCACATTTCTCCTGTTTGGATCAATGCGCGCCGCAAGCGAAAACTCTATCTCAATCTTCTCGGCGGCGACGGGGCCCTGCGCGATCGCTCGGCGTGGCAGCCGTGAAGCGGCCGCTCTACATCTCGGTTGGTGGCGCCGTCACGCCTGCTGGATTGAACGCGCGCCAGACCATCTCAGCCATTCGCGCCAACCTGTCAGCATTTCAGGAGGTGCCTCTTTCAGAGCCGTTTCCCACCACACAGATCGTGGCACGCATTCCAGCCAAGGCGGGCCTGCGACGCAATGACGGGGTATGGCTCGCCAGCATGGGCGCCCGCGCTCTCAAGGAGGCGATGCTCGACAACAAGGCAACGCCGGACCAGACCGCTGTTCTGCTCGCGCTGCCGGAGAGTTTCCGCGACCATCCAGCGTATGAAGAAGTCGAGCGGGGGCGCCTTTTGAATGCCATTTTCGAGCGATGCGGCCTGCGCTTCAATGCCGGCTCGCGCGTATTTGACGGCGGTGCCGCAGCCAGCGCCGGACTGCTCGACTATGCCGGCGACATGCTAGAATCCGGGACCGTCGCGCAGGTGCTGCTGGGTGGTGTGGACAGCCTCGTCAACGGGACCGACATTGCGCGCTTGATGCGAGCCAATCGTCTGAAATCAGAAAACAATGCTCAAGGGGCAGTCCCTGGCGAGGGCGCTGTCTTCGTGCGCCTGACGCGAGCGCCGGGGAGCGGGCCGGCTGCAATGATTTGCGGGGCGGGCCTGGCTCAAGAGATCGACAGCGTTCTTTCCGAACGCCAGAGTCAAGGCCGTGCGATGGTGGCTTCGCTGCTTGCTGCCTTCAGCGGGTCCGGACCCAAGGAACCCGATATCGAGTTCCTTGTCAGCAATGGAAACGGGGAACGGTACAGCGGGCTCGAACAACTGGTCGGTCGCTCGCGCTTCTACCGCACGCACCGCGAGATATTCCCGACAGCCTACCCTGCGATGACGGTCGGCGACATTGGAGCCGCTAGTGCGGCACTTGTTCTGATGCTGGCGGCCGACAGTTTTATAAGCGGTTACGCGCCGGGCCGCGTCGCAGCCTGCGAGCTTGCATCCGAGGGTGGCAACCGGTCGGCGATCGCGCTTACCGACCTCCGCCAACGCTGAACGGAGGGACAAGCCTTCCCTCGGCGAAAGCGATCACATCCACGCCGGGAACTTGCGTGTCCTGCGCCAGTCTGCCAGCGGCGCCTCGGGCGTGGCGATTGCCGCGCGCAACGCATCCACCCTGAGCCTGCGCATCGAACGGAACAGACGATGGTTGCGCCCGCCGCGCCCTTCGTCCCACCATGCTTCGACGCGATCGGCGGCCGGCAGCGAGCTGTCGTCGAGTTGGGCAAACCCCTCGCCAAGAACAGCTGGATCGGCAACGAAAAGGTCGGTGTCGCCGAAGTCCACCTCGAACAGATCGCGAAGTGCTGCACCCGCTGCGGATGCCAGTTCCGGCTCGCGCATCTTCTCGATCAGCCACGGCACCACCGCTTGGTCGCCGAGCAGCCCGATCGATGCCGTGGCCGCGATGCGCAAGACAGGCTGTCCGAGACGTGATTGCAGCCAGGCCTTGCCGGCCTTCGGCGGCGTCGTCAGCAGGCGCAACTCGATCGCCGCCTGCGCATGGTCCGTCTCCGTCAGCACGATCTTGTCGATCACCGAGTGCGCGGACCGAGCCTCGCCAAGCAGGCAAGCAGCGAAGGCGGCCGCAAGACGTTCTTTCGTTGTCTCGCCGTCAAGCCCAGCCAGGACTTCCGGAAGCAGGTCGCGCCGCCTGAGCACGCCGGCGAGCCGGACGGCGCGCCAACGCACGTTCGCATTGGAATGGCTGGCCAGATCATGCAGGCGCTGTCCCGGATCGACGCGATGATGCCAGAGCGCAGATAGCCCAAGACAGCGCAGCCGCGCGTCGCGCGTGTCCAGCCACTGCGCCACGAACGGGCGCAGGTTTTCGCCCGGCGTGCGCGCGATCGCGGCAGACAGGCTCGATATGCCGGCGTCACCTAGGCTTGCGCCCGCGTCGATTGCAGAGGTCACCAATTTGGCATCGCTCCAACGCATTGCCAGAGTGCCAAGCACGAAAATCTCGCCCGGTTCGGCGTAGTCGGCGAAGCGCGCTTGAGCAGCTTCCCAACCGGCCTTGCCGGCTGCCATGAGCCCTTCGAGATTGGCTTCGAGACGCTGGTCGATGCGGCCGATATCGGTCTCGTCGAGGATTGGACCGTCGATCTCCAGACGACGTCGAAGCCACAGGAACGCCGCGTCCTCGGCGTGTTGGTCCACGATCGCCGCAATGGTCGCGATGCTGTGCATCGGCAATGCCTCAGTTAAGATGCACGGCCCCGCCGCGGATGCGGTTGGTGCCACTGGCCTGGCTGGTCAACTGGGTGCCACGAATGGTCACGCGTCCATTCTTCTCCAGAATGATCGATGCCAGGCCGCAGCGCAGTTCAATGCGCTCATCGCCGTTGATGACGACACGTTCGCCGTCGCGGACGACTTCGAGGCTCCTGCCGCGGGGCGCAGGATCGACGATGCGCCCGACCACCAGCGGCCGCGCCGGGTCGCCGCCCTCGAAGAGCAAAGCCAGTTCGGATCCGACGGCCGAAACGTCCAGCTCCGTCAGGCTGCGCGCCGCTATCGCGGTCTCGCGCGGATTGCCGACGAAGACAACCAGCGGCGCCCCGCCTTGGAAGCCGATCAGCAGGCCGATCACGACGCCGTCGATACGCTCCAGCACTTCCATGATGATGCCCTCAATTGTTGTTGATCGTGCTGCCCTTGACGATCACCTCGCCGTCGGCCTTGACGGTGATCTTGCCGCTGCCCTTGAGGGTAATATCCTTCCCATCAGCGACAATGGTGCCATCCTTTTTCATCGTGATCGAGGCCGAACCGCATTTGAGCGTGATCGAGTCGGCCGCCTCGATCATCAGATTCTTGCCGACCTTGATCACACTGTCTTCGGCTATCTGGATTCCGCTGCCTTTGCCGACCTTGAGCGCGTGCCCGCCGCCGACATCGGTTGCGTCGTCCGCAGCGATTTTTGCCGACCTGCCCTTGCCGATCTGCGACGACTGTGCCCCGCCGATGGTGAAACTCTGATCGGCGCCAACATTGACGCTTTGCGCCGCCGCGATGTTCCAGCTATCAGCCGCGCCGATATCGTGGCTCTGCGCCGCGCCCACAGTGACCGACCGCGTCGCACCGATCGTGTTCGCCTGCGGACCGCCCACGGTCCGGGTCTCGGATGCACCAACGCTATCGACGCGTGCTGCGCCAACGGTCACCGTCTGCACAATCGCGACGGTCTGGGTGTGGTTGGCGCCGACCGTCTCGGTCGAGTTCGAGCCGATGTTGATCGTCTCATCGACCCCCACCGTCAGTGAGCGGTTCTTGCCCACCGTCTCGGTGTCGTTCGACCCGATATTGGTGGTCTGGTCGACACCGACCTTGACCGTCTTGTTGTTGCCGACGTCCTCGTCGAGGTTGTGGCCGACGGAGTGCTTGGCGTCGTGGTCGATGCGATCGGACTGGTCGTGCTGGACCAGCTTCTGGCGATCATTCTTGATCAGAAGGTGGTGGTCCTTCTGCGCCTGGAAGTTGACCAGCTCCGAGCCGGCCTTGTCCTCGAACATCAGTTCGTTGTAGCCGCCACCGCCCTTCGACGAGTTGGACTTCCAGCCGGACTGCGTGGCGTTGCCAGGCAGTCCGTAGGGCGGCATCTGCGAGGCGTTGTAGACCCGGCCGGTGATGATCGGCAGGTCCGGATTGCCTTCGATGAAATCGACGATGACTTCCTGGCCGATGCGCGGGATCTGGATGAAGCCCCAGCCGCTGCCGGCCCAGGTCTGCGACACCCGCACGAAGCAGGAGCTCTTCTGGTCCTTCTTGCCGAGGCGGTCCCAGTGGAACTGCACCTTCACCCTGGCATATTTGTCGGTGAAGATCTCCTCGCCGGACGGACCGACCACGGTCGCCGTCTGCGGGCCGCGCATGATCGGCCTTGGCGTGATGCGCGGCGGCCGATAAGCAACTGAGGTCGGCGCCACACCGAGCACCACCTTGAAATTCTCGCCATCGGTGTCGACGCCGGCGCGATAGCCCGGATCGAACAGCCGGTACTCGGCGCTGATCACCAGATACTCCTTGTTCTGGTCGTCGCGCGGAAAGCCGTCGAGCTTGAAGGTGCAGCCGGAAAACAGGCCGCGCACCGTGCCGACGGCGGCAATGCGCAGGTGTGGCGCCTGGATTTCTTCGCGCCTGATCGCCGCCAGGCTGTCGCCGCGCCCGACTGCCAGATGCGCGCCGGGGTGGCGATAATTCTCGCCGGCGGCCTGCTTGTGGCCGAAGGGCTGCGCCGACTTCGCCATCAAATCGGCGGCGGGTTTTTCGAAGTCATAGTCGGTGTGGGCATAGGCGCCGGGGCGCACCGCGCTGCCTGGAATCCAGTCGGTGATGTATTCGACGTCGCGGCGCGAGCCCTGCCCTTCGAACTGATATAGCACCGTCTCATAACCCGGCGCTGGCTTCAGCTTGCTCATGGCGTCGGCCAGGATCAGCGTGTGCTCACCCTCGGCATGCTCGAAGAAGTACATTATGCCTTCATGCTCGAGCAGCCGCTGCACGAAATCGAGGTCGCTCTCGTCGTACTGCACGCAATATTCGCGCGGCGGATAGGAGCCCTGCAAGCGCTTCTCGAACTTGGCGATGCCGCCATATTTGGAGAAGATCTCCTCCACGATCTCGACGGCAGTCTTGTCCTGGAAAATGCGGCAGTCGGTGGTATTGCCGAGGAACCACAGCCACGGCCTGACGACCGCCTCGTAGTGAGCCAGCCGATCTTCGATGCGGGTAAGGCGAAACTCGGCGATGAGGCCGCTGAACCAGCGCTTGGGGTCGGCCTCGCCTTCGATCGAAACGGCGCCGCCCAGCATCTTCAGCGGGTCGATATCGGCATTGGTCGAAACAAATCCAACGGTGTAGGCAAGGCAGCGGCTGATCTCGTCGCGGCCGACGAGATGCGTAAAGGTCAACAGCTCGGCGCCGACCGGCGTCTGCACAAGCGCGGCGCGTTGTTCACTCGGCATGGGTCGTGCCCCTCCTGAGCGCTAGTGTGGCAGGTTCGAAGCCCTTCTTGTGTTAACGACCTCACGTTCAGGGATATTTCGCAACTTGCCACCCAAGCCATGTTGAGCCTACCACATGTTCTATGGCAGACCAAAGAGGACAAGCGGCAGGCCGTTGCTGTTTGCGCCGCTTTCGCCAGTGTGAAACGCCGCTCTCCCGCTGTGCCCGCAAGCTGCTAGACTGTGGCACATCGGATCAATGGAAACGGCAGCGGTCGACGGTCCATAGCGCATGTTCATCAGTCTGCAGATCAGCAATGTCGATGTCCTGCCTGCCGGGCTGCCGCCCGGCTACGCATCGCGCGACCGCGGCTTCGAGATAGGGCGGGAGAACTGTGCCTGGACCTTGCCCGATCCGGACAAGTTCATCTCCGGCCGGCATTGCGAAATCCGCTACGAAGGCGGCGCTTTTTTTCTCCACGACGTCTCGCGCAACGGCACATTCGTCAACGGGTCGAGCCAGCGCCTGACCGGCCCGCATCGGTTGGCGCAAGGTGACCGGCTCCGGATCGGCCGCTATATCGTCTCGGTGTCGATCGATGACGGGAACCCAGCCTTCGGTGGCCATGGTTCGACGCAACGGCAGATGCCCGTTGCCGGATCCTTTCCAGACCATGTCGCATCGCCACGGTCACCGACCGCGCCACCCGCTTCGGTCTCCAGCCGGCCGCAGCAAGCCGACGAGATCCTGCGCGCGATTGCCGCCGGCGCCGGCATTCCGCCAGAGGTGCTTTTGCTGCGCCAACCGCAGGAGGTAGCCGGCGAGATCGGCGCGGTGCTGCGCATCGTCGTCGACGAGCTGGTGTTGCTGTTGAAGGCGCGCGCCGCCGCGAAAGTCCTGGCCAAGACCAGCGACCGCACCATGATCAATTCCGCCGACAACAATCCGCTGAAGTTCGTGCCCGGGACCGACGAAATCCTCGACATCATGTTCGCGCGGCGTAGATCCGGCTATCTCGATGCCCGGCACAGCATCGAAGACGCTTTCCACGACCTCAAGACGCATGAATTCGCAACCTTCGCCGCCATGCAGGCGGCGCTGTCGCGGTTGCTTGACGATCTGTCGCCCGAGGCGATTGCGAAAAAACTGCCGCCATCCTCCTTTGCCTCGAAGAAGACGCGCGCCTGGGACGCACTGGTCGCGACCTGGCGGGCCAAGGAGGAAGCGCACGAGAACGGCATGCTGGACATATTCCTCACCTATTTCAGTGAAGCCTATGCCAAGGCCGCCAAACAGAAGACCGGCAAGGGCTAAGCCCGCGCACCGCTGAAGACACCGTGAAGGCGACCCGAGCACGGGCCGGCCACCAAAATTGCGCCGGGTTTCCATCGCAACCTTCTGAGACTACGATCACATACGACGATTGAGCACGCGGGTACGGTTGGTCGACCTCGGGGGTCTGCGGCACATGTCATGTCACGGCGAGATAGCGTCCTGCGGTCCGCGTTTGCGCGGACATGGCGCTGTGCGTCGCGGCGCGCGGGCGTAGAGGCAGGGATCGGCGATGAGCTCGAAGGATGATCCTTTCGATCCGACCGGCAAAACCGTCATCCGCCCCAGCCGCCCCAATCCCGGCCGCAAGCAAAAGACGGTTCTCGCCCGCGATGCGCCGGCCCCCGGCAGTACGGTGATCGCCCCTGCCAGCGTCCCGGAACCCACGGTTTTCGATCCCAACGCCGGCCGCCAGCCGCCGTCCGACGTCACGGGGACGGTGATCTATCAGGGAACGCCCTTCGCCAACGCGCCGGCCGGTCCGCCCGTTCACGGCTCAGCCGGGACGGCGGGGAAAACGCCATGGGATGCGCTGCTCGGCGCCAGCGATGCCGTCGATTATGGCGCGGCCAACCCGATCGTCGCTGCCGCGGCGCCCTTGCTGATACTGCTTGGGCATCTGCGGCTGATGGCTGTCGAAAGACCGGCCGAGCCGCTGGCGCAGCATGTCGCCGGCCTGATCGAGGATTTCGACCGCAAGATCGCCAGGACCGATACCTCGGAAGAGGATGCGCGCATCGCCAGCTATGTGCTTTGCGAAACCGCCGACGATATCGTCGCCAATCTGCCCGGTTCCAGCCGGGATGCGTGGGCGCAGCACGCCATGCTGCAGCGCTTCTTCCAGGTCAAACCCACCGGCGCCGGTTTTTTCCAGGCGCTGAACACGGTGCTGGCGACGCCGGAACCTCATCGCAATCTCATCGAGCTGATGCATGTCTGCCTGTCGCTTGGCTTCGAAGGCCAGTATCGCGGCCAGCCGCGCGAGAGCCTCGAACGGGTCCGCCGCGACGTCTACGAGACATCAGCCTATTTCCGCGTCCTCGGTGACGACGACATCTCGCCGCGCTGGCAAGGCTTGTCGGTCACATCGGCGCAAGGCTCCAGGCGGGTTCCGCTCTGGGCCATAGCCGCTGCAACCGCGGCAGTTTTGACCGCAGCCTTTTTCACGCTGCGCGTGCTCATCACCAATGATGGCGAGGCTGTTGCCGGCGAGTTGCTGGCGCTCAATCCGGCGACGCCGGTCACCATCGAGCGCACCGGTTTCGTGCCGCTGACCGAGGAGGTGAAAGTCGTCGCAGCGCCAACGACGATTGCGCAGGTCGATCGCATCCGCACTGCCTTGGCCAAGGAGATCGAAGGCCGCGGCGTCAGCGTCGGCACTAAGGGTGATTTCATCATCGTGGAAATCAGCAACGCCCTGCTGTTCCAGTCGGGACGAGCCGAGGTCAAGCCGGAGTTCGAGCCGGTGGCCGCCAGCATCGCGGCGGCTCTCGACGCGGAGCGCGGGCCGATCCGGATCGTCGGCCACACCGACAACGTCAAACCGAAGAAGACCAGCGCCTTCAAATCGAATTTCGACCTCTCCGTCGCACGTGCCCAGTCGGTGGAAAAGATGATCGCAGCGCATTTCAGCGATCCGTCGCGGACAAAGGTCGAGGGCAAGGGCGAGGACGAGCCCATCGCCGACAATGCAACGCCGGAGGGCCGCGCCAAAAACCGCCGTGTCGATGTAATGATCCCGCGGGAGGAGATGCTGTGACCGGCTGGCTGCTGCGCATCTTCAGCGCGCTCGCGCTCGCCGGCTTTGCCGCCGCGGTCTGGTACGCCGGCCCGTTAATCCGCTTTGCCGGCGCCCGGCCGTTGGATCCCATCTGGCTGCGGGCAGCGATCATCGGCATCGTCGTCGGAACGGTGGCGATCATCTATGCAATCCGGTTCTGGCGCAGGCGCAAGGCGCAGAAGGCGCTGGAGGCCGCCATGGCCAGCGCCGAGGATGACGGCAGCGATGCAAAGGTGCTGGAAGCTCGCATGAACGAAGCAGTCGCGACGCTCAGGCAGTCGAGCGGCAAGCGCAACTTCCTCTACGACGTCCCCTGGTACATCGTCATCGGCCCGCCGGGCGCCGGCAAGACCACCGCGCTGGTCAATTCCGGCCTGAACTTTCCGCTTGCCGGGTCGGGCCAGGCGCAGCCGGTGGCGGGTGTCGGCGGTACGCGCAATTGCGACTGGTGGTTCACCGACGAGGCGGTGCTGATCGACACGGCCGGGCGCTACACGACGCAGGATTCCCATGCACGGACCGACAGCAAAAGCTGGCTGGCGTTCCTGTCGCTGCTCAAGCGGCACCGGACGCGTCAGCCGATCAATGGCGTCATCCTGGCGATCAGCCTTGCCGATCTGATGGCGGACGGAGAGCAGGCGGCCCGTGTCGCCGAGATCCGCAGCCGCCTGCAGGAAATCCACGAGGTCCTGAAGGTCCGCTTTCCCGTCTACGTGCTGTTCACCAAGGCCGACCTGGTCTCCGGATTCATGGAATATTTCGGCGGTTTCGACGAAGCACGCCGGCGCAAGGTGTGGGGCGCGACCTTCCAGACCGCCGAGCGCGGCCTGAACATGGTCGCGGAAGCGCCAGCCGAATTCGACGCGCTGGTGAAGCGCCTGACCGAAGAGATGAGCGAGCGGCTGCAGGCGGAGACCGATCCGGTCGCGCGCATCGCCATTTTCGGCTTCGCCGCGCAGCTCGGCGCGCTGAAAGGCCGGATCGTGCATTTCCTCGAGGGCGTTTTCGAGCCGACGCGCAAGCAGCTGAACGCCCCCCTGCGCGGCCTGTATTTTTCTTCCGGCACTCAGGAAGGCACGCCGATCGACCAGTTGCTGGGCAGCATAGGCCGCAGTTTCGGCAGGAATGCCCAGGCGCATCTTTCCGGCACCGGCAAAAGCTTCTTCCTGCACGATCTGTTGAGCCGCGTCATTTTCGCCGAGTCCGGCTGGGTGTCCTATGACAGGGCGGCCGACAGGCGCGTTGCGATCGCCCGCTACGCCGGCCTGACAGCGATCGCGGCCATAGCGATCGCCGCGCTTGGCGTTCTCGGCCTGAGCTTTACGACCAACAAATCGCTGGTCGCCGCGACCGGCCAGGCGGCAGGCCAATACCGCGCGACAGCCGCGCCGCTGCTGGCCAGCACGACGGTGTCGAATGCCGACCTTGAAACCGTCATCGGCGCGCTCGATGCGCTGCGCGGCCTGCCGGCCGGCTACGATACGAGAGACCAGCCCACCCCGGCCACGGCGACGTTCGGCCTCAGCCAGCGTGAGCGTATCCTTTCGGCCTCCGAGACCGCCTACCGGCAGGGGCTGGAGCGGATGTTCCGCTCGCGCCTGCTGTTCCAGCTCGAACGCACGATCGAGGCCAGGATGGCCGATCCGATGGCGCTGTACGAGCCGCTGAAGATTTACCTGATGCTGGGCGGCAAGGCGCCGAAAGTGGATGACGAGCTGGTCGTCACCTGGCTGAAACGGGACTGGGAACAGAACCGCTATCCCGGCGCCCACAATCGCGACGGCCGGGCGCAATTGGAGAAGCATTTGCGCGCCATGCTGGCGCTCGACAACGACCAGGATCCCTCGTTCGAACTCAACCGCGCGCTGGTCGAATCCGCCCAGCGTTCGCTCGGCCGCATGAGCCTTGCCGATCGCGCCACCGCGCTCATCCAGTCGGCCACCTATGCGGCGGCGCTGGACGATTTTTCGGTGTCATCGCAAGCCGGCGCGGAGGCGCCGATGCTGTTCGAGCGCAATGACGGAAACGATCTCGCCGGCCTTCGCGTCCCCGGTCTCTACACCCATGCCGGCTTCGACTTCTATCTGGCGCAACTTGCCAGGAGCGCGCAGGCGCTGGTCGACGATCAATGGGTGATCGGCTCGAGCGGCGAGCAAGGCGGTTTCGACCAGGAATTGCTCAAGCTCGGCCCGGAGCTGCTCGATCGCTATGGCAAGGGCTTTGCGGCGGCGTGGAACGAGGTGCTCGACAGGTTGAAGTTCAAGGCAATGGCCGCCGACAAACCGCAATATCTGGCGCTGTCCGCAGCGGGATCACCGAGTTCGCCGCTGATGCAGCTGTTCGAGGCGATCGCGCGCGAAACAGCTTTGACGCAAGAGCGCAATCCGGCTGCGCCGTCTCAAGACAGCGACCAGGAAACCGCCGCGCGCGCCAAGGGCCTCGCCCGCATCGGCATCGAGATTGCGGCGCGCAAATCGCAGAGCAGGGCCGGGACCGCCTTTGTCAGCACCCAGAACCAGGATCCCGGCGCCAACATCGAAGCCCAGTTCCGGTCTTTCCAGGCTTTGGTGGCCGGGGCGCCGGGGCAGCGGCCGCTCGACGCCCTGACCCAGAATTTCCGCGAAATCTATCAGAGCGTGCGGCTGGCCGCCGATGTCCCCGCCCAGACGGACCAGGCCAACGCCAATCTGCAGCTGCAGATATCGACTCTACGCGCCAACGCCTCGCGGCTGCCGAAGGCGCTGGCCAGGATGGTGAGCGCGGCGGCGGACGATTTCGAGGGCACCGTCGCCGAAACATCGACCACGCATCTCAACGAGATGCTGGAGGAGACCGTCGGCCGTCCGTGCGAAGAGATGATTGCCGGGCGCTTTCCATTCGCCCCCGCCGGTACCGACGATGTCGCCATGGCGGATTTTGCCAGATTGTTTTCTCCAGGCGGGGTTCTCGACCGGTTCTTCGCGCAGAACCTGGCGTCGCTGGTCGACATGAGCGGCCAGGACTGGGACTGGAAGCAGGACACCAGGTTCGGCCGCAATCTGGCGAAATCGACGCTGAAGAACTTTCAGCTCGCGGCACAAATCCGCGCGGCTTTCTTTCCGCTCGGCGGGCCGGTGCCGTCGATCAACATCACCTTCACGCCGCTGTCGCTGCATGGCGATGCCGACATGGCGCTGCTCAATATCGACGGCCAGGTGCTGCAGGCCACCCAGGCCGGCAACACGCCGGGACTGATTCCGTGGCCGGGCAAGACCGGTTCGGCCAGTCTCAGCCTGACGCCGGAGCTGCCCGGCCGCGAGTCCGCAATCAAGTTCGACGGTCCCTGGGCTTTGAAACGATTGCTGGACAAGGGGCAGGTCACCGCCAATGGCGATAGTCTCGAAGCGCATTTCGTCATCGGCGGACGGGATGTCGCCTACACGATCAAGACCGGGGAGGACGGCAACCCATTCACGCTGCCGGCGCTTTCCGCGTTCAGCTGTCCGAAGGCTTTCTGATGGGGAATTGCATGGCAGGACCAGCGATTGCAGGACGCAGAGACAGCGGCGGCACCACACGGTCCGTCATCAGCGGCTTAGATTTCGATACTCTAATGAATGGGGCTGTGGCAGACTGGCCAGGCACGTCGGCCAAGGCGTTGCGGAGCGTAGGCAAGTGAACGATGCCGCCTTTGAGAGCTACGGCGTGAGCCACAAGGGCTGCGTGCGTGACCACAATGAGGACAGCTTCCTGGTCGAGCCGCGGATCGGCCTCTGGGTGGTGGCCGACGGCATGGGCGGGCACGAGGCCGGAGAAGTCGCTTCGGCAAGCATTGTCGAGCATCTGGCGACGATCGGCATCGCCAGTTCGGCGCCGGATCTGCGCGCCCGCTTTGAGGATCGGCTGAACCGGGCGCATGCCGAGATTCGCCGGATTTCGCGCTCACGCGGCGTGACCATCGGCTCCACCGTTGCCGCACTGCTGGCCATGGACGGCAGGTTCGCCTGCCTGTGGTCGGGCGACAGCCGCGTCTATCTCGTGCGCAACGCCGCGATCTCGCAGATTTCGCGCGACCACACCGAGGTGCAGGAACTGCTCGACAGCGGCGCGATCAGCGCAGCCGAAGCGGAGAACTGGCCGCGCCGCAACGTCATCACCCGTGCCATCGGCGTCAACGACGAAATCGCCATCGACTTCCAGCAGGGAGAGACCCTTGCCGGCGACATTTTCATCCTCAGCACGGACGGCCTGACGGCGCATGTCAGTGACGCGGAGATTGCGGCTGCAGTGCTCTCGGCAGCGCCGCAGGCTGCCTGCGAAAAGCTGCTTTCCATGGTGCTTGAGCGCGGCGGCACGGACAACGTCACCATCGTTCTGGTCAAGATCAGAGACAAAGGCAATGGCCTGTCCCGAGCAGAAGGCCGCGACCGATGAGCTCCGACGACAAGACCCGGCTATTGCCCAACATGGCGGATACCAGCGTCGGCACGCAGCTCAGCGGCATCTACGAGCTCGACGAACGCATCGCGTCGGGCGGCATGGGCGAAGTCTATCGCGGCCACAACATCCAGACCGGCGATCATGTCGCGATCAAGATCGTGCTGCCGGAATTCGCCCGCGATCAGACGATCCTGTCGCTGTTTCGCAAGGAAGCCTCGATCCTCAACCATCTGTCGCATGACGCGGTCGTGCGCTACCACGTCTTCACCATAGATCCCGGCATCGGGCGGCCCTATCTGGCGATGGAATTCGTCGACGGCCAGTCGCTGTACGACGTCATGCGCGGCGGGGCGATGGCGACTCCGGATGTGCGCAAACTGTGCCACCGGCTAGCCTCGGGCCTGAGCGCCGTGCACCAGGCCGGCGCCATCCACCGCGATCTGTCGCCCGACAACATCATCCTGCCGGGCGGCCGGGTCGAGCGGGCAAAGATCATCGATTTCGGCATTGCGCGATCGGCCGCGGTCGGTGGCGAGACGCTGATCGGCGGCAAGTTTGCCGGAAAATACAATTACGTCTCCCCCGAGCAACTCGGGCTCTATGGCGGCGAGGTCAGCGAACAGTCCGACATCTACAGCCTGGGGCTGGTGCTGGCGGCGGCGCTGCGCGGCAAGCCGATCGATATGGGCGGCTCGCAATACGAGATCGTCGAAAAACGGCGGACCGTCCCTGATCTCTCCGGCATCGATGCCGATTTCAGGGACATTGTCGAAGCGATGCTGCAGCCTGACCCGGATGATCGACCGGCCAGCATGGCCGAAATCGCCCGGTTGACGCGCGACGACAGCGACGCGACCTTGCCGCCGGCATCGCTCGCGCCCCGGCCCGGTCTGCCGCGAACCGGGCAGACCGCAGGGCCTGTCTCGAAGGTCGGGGACTCGCCGGCCCAAGGCTTCGGTTCGGCCCCGCCAAGCGGCACGGCGGAGCCGTCTTTCGTGCCGCACGTGCGCCCGGCGCACCTGTCGCACCCGAAACCGGCTGCTGAAACTCCCAAGCGAGCAAGCACACCACCGAAGCGTGCTACTACAGGCAGAAATCTGACGATCGCGGTGCTGTCGGCGGTGGCCGTGGTATCGCTTGGAGGGCTCTATGCATCGGGTATCGTGGGATTCGGAGACCGGCCTCGCGTCACCGACACCGGCAAGCCGCTCCAACCCGAACTGACAAAGCCGATCGTCGCTGACAAGCCCGTTTCGGACACTGCGCCGGTCGAGAAGACGGTGCCAAAGCCGCAACCAGCGGAGACTCCGGCTGAAGATCAGGCCAAAGCGCCGGTCGAGCCGCAGCCGACGCCGCCAGTCGCGTCGAGCGCCACGGCCCCGCTGCCGGCCGCACCAACCGACAAGACCGTCGCGCTGCAACCGCCATCCGGCCCGTCACAGTCCGATGCCGCGAAGAACCCCGAGCCTGTCAGTCCGCCGGTAGAGCCCAAGGCGACAGCGCCAGCCACGCAAACACCTGAACCGACGGCCGAGGCCCCCAAACCCACAGCACCGACGCCGGAACCCACCGCTCAAGCGCCCGAGCCCAAGGCGCAGGCGCCTGAACCGACCGCGCAGGCGCCCAAGCCGGACACGCAGGCGCCTGAACCGACCGCGGAGCCTAAGCCGAGCCAGCCCGATATCGCCAGCGGTGAGCAGGCCGACAAGCCGGCAGAGCCCGACATTGCCATGAACGTGCCCAAGCCGGAGGTGCCGCCACCGGCCGATGCGGCCGCGGAGCGGGTCACCTGGGTACGCGCCTTCAATGGTGGTGATTGTTTTTTTGCGACGGTGACGTCGGCCGCCGACAAGGGTGTCGCGATCGAGGGCTTCGGCACGTCGGTGCCACCCTTCGAACAGTTGCTTGGGGAATTCCAGGCGAAGTTCCATGTCGAGCCGGATATCAGCGTCCGCCTTATCCAGCCCCCGCAATGCGGGATCACCGGCTTCCTGCGTTTCATGGGCGCGAGCACGGCCGACAGGCCGCAGCTTGTCCTCGACCAGACATCGGTGCCGGACGGCTCGCCGATCGACGGCACGCTGATGACGCATGGCGGGCTGGTGTCGAGCGTGTTCCTGATCGACCACAGGGGCATCGCGTTCAACCTCGACGATCATGTTGTCGTACAAGCCGACAAGGCGACCTTCTCGATCCCGATCGGGCTCGGCGCCGCCGACAAGGCGGCAGGCAAGGCGTTGCCGCAGATCATCATGGTGATCACCGGGCCGCAGGACATAAAGGCGGCGGACTTCACAACGCCGACGCCGGCCTCGGTGCTGTTGCCCAGGATCCTCGACGAGATCGGCGCCAGGAGTTCGGCATTTTCGGCGACCGCCAAATACTTCCGCCTCGGCGGCTAGCACCGACGCCGATGCAACGCCGTCGCCGAGATCCCGTCCTGCTTGCCCGGAACGTGCGCGTGAAGCTCGCCGCGAGCGCGGTCGCGACGCTGTTGCTGGCGCTTCTTTCCACCGGGCATGCGCGCGCCGAATTCACCGTCTGCAACCAGACGCTCGACGTCGTCAATCTTGCCGTCGGTCAGAAGGTCGACGATGCCGACCAGACCGATGGCTGGTGGACCATCGGCGCCAATCAATGCGTCAACGTCATTCGCGAGGAGCTGACCAACCGCTACATCTACATCTACGCGACGGATGTCTTCGGCCACGCCATTCTGGCAGGCTCCACCGACATGTGCATCGAGCGGCGGCGGTTCTCGATCCGCGGCATCGATGAATGCTGGCAGCGCGGCCATATCGCGGCGAAGTTTCTCGAAGTCGACACGCAGGAACAGGTGCGCTGGACCTTCTTCCTGACCGGAAGCGCACCGTGACGCACAGCATCGACACCAGCTTCAAGGCAAAGAAGCAGGCGCGCGCCGCGCTACGCAGGCGCAGGATCTGGCTCGGGCTGGCGGCTGGCCTGGCGACAATCGTCCTCGCCGCGATTGCCACCGGCTTCTATCTTACCGCCGACTACTGGTCGTTCCGCGACGAGGACGAGGAACTGCATGCCGTCGAAGACTCGGACGACGTGCCGGCCGACGCATCGGTCTACGTGCCGGCCATCATCGACCTTGCCGGCGACCCGATGTGGATCACACTGGCGCCGGAGGCGGGCGCCGCCAAGAGCCGCGGGATGCCGCGCCCGACGGAGCTCGACCAGGCCGGCATCTCCCCTCAGATCATGGTTCTCTCCGACGTGATGCTGAGCGCCAGCGAAAAATTCATGACGACGATCCCCTCGACGCAGGAGGATTTCGCCTTCTTCCAGGCGCAGCGGAAGACCGCGGTCGCGCCACCCGCCGAACCCAACGATCCGCAGAATGACCTGCAGAACGATCTTCAACCATCGCCCGGCGCGGACGGGGCTCCGGCGGCCTCCGGCCCAGCTCCTGACCCGCAGGCTGCTCCGGGTGCATCGGCGGCGGCCGATGACCCCGAGGCCGGCTGGGGCGAGACCATCGATGAGGGCGAAGCAGCACTCCCCGCCTTTCAGAAGACAGCGGTCGAAAACAACACCAGCATTGCCAACGTCAGCTCGGAATATCAGCGCTTCGAGGCGACCGAGGACATTTTCGTGAAAATCCTCAACGACCGCAGCCTGGACAGCGTGGCGCTCGATGCGCATTTTTCCGCCGACGACGCAAAGCTTGCCGGCGAGGCGCTGAAGGCGCTGTTCGACAAGGACGGCCTGCAGCCTGGTTATGTCGTGGCGATGCGCGGCTTTAGGCCGACGCGCGAGACCACGACGATGTCGCTGATGCAGGTCTCGATCTACGCCAGGAACGTCTTTGTCGGCACGCTGACACGCAACGCGGCCGGTGCCTTCGTGTCGGGCGTCGACCCGTGGGTGCGCGAGGACCTGTTCAATTATTCGGGCGCCGAGACCGAAGGCACGCAGAAACGGCAATACCGCCTGCTCGACGCGATCTATTCGACGGCGGCCCGCAACAATGTGCCGAGCGGCATCATTGGCGAAGCCATCATGTATCTGTCGCGGGGACAGGATCTGGATGCTTTCGCCAGCGAGGACCAGCGTCTTGTGCTGATCTATTCGCAGACGCCGCGCGGCAAGAACGAGACCGACGGACGGGTGCTCTATGTCGGTATCCAAGGCACGCAAAAGAGCTTGGATTGTTTCGTTTTCCAGCAGAGCGACGGCCAGTTTTCCTGCGTCTCGGGCGATGACCAGGTGCGCTCGCTGACGGCGGCCAACGGCATGGTGACGCCGGTCAACGGTGTCATGACGTCGACCTTCGGGCCGCGCAAGCATCCGATCCTGGGCGTTGTTCGCATCCACAAGGGCGTCGACTGGGCAGCACCCGTGGGGACGCCGATCGCCGCAGCCTTCGACGGCGAGATCATCTTCCAGGGCGACGGCGGCGGCTACGGCAATGTGGTCAAGATCGCCCATGGCGGCGGCCGCGAGACGCGCTACGCGCATAT
Organism: Mesorhizobium sp. P160187; assembly: GCF_057766425.1. Taxonomy (NCBI): domain Bacteria; kingdom Pseudomonadati; phylum Pseudomonadota; class Alphaproteobacteria; order Hyphomicrobiales; family Phyllobacteriaceae; genus Mesorhizobium; species Mesorhizobium sp. P160187. The sequence continues at coordinate 326,442 of NZ_JBYMDX010000005.1, read as the reverse complement.
GTCGAAATTCGCCATTGCCAGCGGTGTCGGCACCAAGGTGAAGGCCGGCGACATCATCGGCTATATCGGCACCACCGGCCTGTCGACCGGGCCACATTTGCATTTCGAACTCTACCAGAGCGGTCAGGCGATCGATCCGCTCGGAACAGTGACCGCTGCAATCGCCGTCACTTCCAGCGATCCCGCCGTCGAAACGCTGACCGACCGTATCGTCCACGTCGAATCGGGCGGTAGCGCGCGGGCCAAGAACCCGCTGTCTTCGGCGACAGGCGCCGGCCAGTTCATATCCAAGACCTGGATCCGGATGATGAACACCTATCGTCCCGAACTCGCGCGATCGCTGTCGGCCGCAGACCTGCTCGCTTTGCGCTACGACGCCACCATCTCGCGTGAGATGGTGCGCAATCTGGCGCGCGAGGGCGAAGCCTATCTCAAGGCGCGCGGCCATCAGATTACCGCCGGCCGGCTCTATCTCTGCCATTTCCTCGGCATGGAAGGCGCACATCAGGTGCTGGCGTCGCCGGGATCGGCGCAGTTGAGCGCCGTGCTCGGCTCGTCCGTTATCCAGGCCAACCCGTTTCTTGCCGGCAAGACCGCCAGCTACGTCGTCGACTGGGCGGAACGGAAGATGGGCCGCAAATTGCCGACGCCCGCCACCACCGATGCGGGCCAGCAGACGACGACGGAAGTCCGCCAGACATCGCCGGAGTTCGAAAAATACAAGCAGGCGATAACGGCACTGGTCGGCTCGATCCAAAATACTCTTGAGCCGGGCTAGAGCTGGCAGTTCGCCCCGGCTTTCGCCAAGCCGATTGGTTCTGAGGCCGGCGAATGGTATGTTTGCGGATATTTGGGAAGGTTTTTGGGTCCTTGTGAACCAAAACTGTGGCTGGGATCACATACGCCCAACAGCCATTTTGGCAGAAGCGATACAGTCGCTGGTGAAATTTAGCATGCGCAGCCATCAATAACGCGCCCCATTGGGGCGGAGGGCCGATCCCATGAAAGCGTTTGCCGTCCTTTTGAGCGGATTTTTTCTGTTAATGCTGACCGCGCTTGGCACCGTCCAGGCGGCGGCGCCGGATGCCGGTGGCGTCAAACGCGTCGCGCTGGTCATCGGCAACAGCAAATACGTCCATGCCGTCGAATTGCCCAATCCGGCCAATGACGCGCATCTCATCGCATCGACGCTGCGCAATGCCGGCTTCGAGGTGATCGAGGGCGTCGACCAGGACAATGCCGGCATGCACAGCCTGATCAGCAAATTCACCGAGCAGTCCTACGATGCCGACCTCGCCGTCATTTTCTATGCCGGCCACGGCATGCAGGTCGACGGCAAGAACTTTTTGATCCCGGTCGACGCCGAACTGACGTCACCTGCCTATCTCAAGACCCGCACCGTCCAGATCGACGACTTCATGGCCGCATTGCCACCCGACCCGGCGGTCGGCGTCATCATCCTCGATGCCTGCCGCGACAATCCGCTGGCACGCACACTGGCGGCCGCGATGCCGAAGACCCGCTCCACCGCGCTGGGCACCGGCCTGGCGCCGATCGACCCTAAATCAGAGGGCGTCGGCACCGGCGGCATCCTGATTGCCTATGCCACCGACCCGGGCGCCATCGCCTTTGACGGCAACGGCGTCGACAGCCCCTACTCGACCGCGCTCGCCCGGCACCTGACCGAACCCGGCGTCGAGATCCAGAGTGCGCTGACGCGGGTGCGCGGCGAAGTGGCCGAGACCACGCAAGGCCGCCAGCGGCCATGGCACAACGCATCGCTGGGCCGCGAGGTTTTCCTTGGCAAACCGGCCGCCGAAGCCGTGCCGGTGGCAAAACCGGCCGCCGACGACGCGAACGCCGCGACAGCGCCCGCCCCCACTCTCGTCACCAGCGAACCGCCTTCGTGGGAAGTCGAGCAGCGGCTTTGGGACGAGGCCTCGAAGCGCAACACCGCGCCATTCTACGAAGCCTATCTCGAACAGTTCCCGAATGGCCGCTTCGCCACGGTGGCGCGGCTCAACATCGATGCGCTGAACGATCCGAAAGCCCAGGAACGGGACGTCGCCGCGCTTGCTGCCGAAGAAGCGAACTCGGGTTCTGCCGTGCGCACCTCGGTAGGCATTTCGGACGACATGAAGAAGGTGCTGGGCACCGAGGCGACGGAGAACGCGATCGGTCTCGATCGCCAGGGCCGCATCGACCTGCAATTGCGCGTCGAGGCGCTGGGCAACGAGCTTGGCCGCGTTGACGGCAATATCGGCGCCAAGACCCGGCAAGCGATCGGCGACTGGCAAGAGGGGAACGGGCTGCCTCCGACCACTTTCCTGACGCGCGAGCAACTGGCGTTCCTGGTTATCCAGACGGATCCGATGATGGAGGCCGTGCGTGCCAAGCATGAGGCCGACCAGGCCGGCGTGGACAAGCCGAAAAAACAGGTGGTGCAGAAGGCCCGCACGCTGAAGCCGGTGGCGGAAAAGCCACGCAAGAAGCAGTACGCCCAGAAGCCGCGCCGGCAACAGCAGTTCGTGCAGAAAAGGCGCAACCGCGAGGTCGTGCGCGAGGATGAGCCGCCGCCGCGGGACAATAATGATTTCCTGACCAAGGCGCTGATCTTCGGCACCGGCGTAGCGGTCGGCGGCGTGCTCAAGAACTGATCGATCATGTCAAACAATAAAAACGCCGCGTGTCCGTTGGACGCGCGGCGTTGTGTTTGACGACGGCCGGAAGACGCAGCCGGCGAAGCTACTGCGCCTTGATCCGCATCTCGACCCGCCGGTTGACGGGATCGTAGGGATCGGGATTGCGTGGATTGGCCTCGCCGAGACCGACCGCCTTGATGCGGGTGGATTCGATGCCGTTGGATTCGAGGAAGGCGGTGACCGATTGCGCCCTGCGCTGCGACAGGCCTTCATTGTAGGTCGCCGAGCCGGATGCGTCGGTATAGCCTTCGACGACGAAGGACAGCTTGCTCAGCCGATCGTCCTTCAGCGCCTTGGCGAATTCGTCGAGTTCGCTGCGCGCCTTGGCGTCGAGCTCGGACGAATCCAGGCTGAAATTGATCAGCATATCGAGGCCGGTCTTCTCCGGGGGCTTTTCTTTCTGGCTGGTCTTGCTCTTGCACTCGTCCTCGGTGCCGACACAAATCCCGCGTGCCGCGCCGTGATCGATCGCGCCGGCAAAGAACTTCACAATGTCTTCCGATCTCTGAAGTGGGTCGGCATAGACGTGAGTCGAGAAAAGCACGGTCGCCAATGCCAAGACTGAAATGTGCCGCTGCATAACGGTTACTCCCGTTTCGAGCATCCGATTTTCACTCAGGCCCGATCCATGGATCCGGGCCAACTCTTCCTGTTCGACAGTGATCTGTCGAGATCACGGTCGGCTGTGGAATATACCAAACCGTGAGGCGTTTGTCTGTGAACAACGTCATGGACATGTGGTGGTCGACAGACTTGACCCGCGCCTCGCAGGCGGGTTGAGTGAGGGCTGGGGGAGGATAACAGCAGCGATGGTCAACGGGCTTCGATTCCAGACCGCACGCGATCTCTTCGCCGCGAACACGGCTGTCGCCCGGGACATGACGGCCGTTCCGACCGACCAGCCCTCGCTCGAGTTCTGCCGCCGGCTGATGGCCGGGCGCATCCCCGAGGAAGCGATTACCTTTTGCGCCTATCTCCTGCCTGACCGGGCCGCAATCTGGTGGGGCCATGAGTGCCTTGGGCATCTGACCGAGCTGCTCGAAGAGCAGGATCTCGCAACGCTGGCCCTGATCCAGGACTGGGTCGGCGACCCCAACAATGCGAGCCGCCGGGAGGCTGTCGCCGGGGCGGCGATGACGCAGCAGCACACGCCTGCCGGCTGGATCGCGCTAGCGGCGCAACGGCACATCAATGGCCTGACGCCGCAGACCAACGGGTCGAGGCTGCGGCCGCTGCCGGCTGCGCATGCCGTCAATGCCGGCATACTGGCCGGACTGGCGCGGGTTGCGGTGGCGGACCGTTTCTCCGTGCTCACCGCCTTTGTCGAGATGGGCATCCATCTGGCCGAAACCGAGGCGCTGCGCCGAGCCTGATTGCTCTGGATCGTGATGAGATTTCATTGAAATCTGATCCAACCCATTGTTGGCGGTCTCATTTGCAGCCGTTTTGCGCCCATTTGCCGAGTGCCACCTTGAAGCGCGTGCCCAGCGGGTGTTGCAGGCGCAACACCGAGACATCATTGGTGACGTAGGTCTTGGCCTGGTCGCACAGCCGCTCCTCGGTCCATTGATGACAGTTGCTGCACTGGTTGTCCCAGACGGACTTTTCCAGGCCCTCGACCGGACTGAAGTGCGGCTTGCCCTGGATGAGTTGGGCGATGCTCTTGCCGTCGATCGCCGGGTCGCCGAAATTGACCGGAACGTCGAAAAGGACTGGCGCGTCCGAGCCCAGCTTCGGAATTTCCTCACGCAGCTGTTCCAGCGCCTGCTCGCCGGCGTCCGCACCCGGCGGATTGGCGGCCGCGCCGGTGCGCGCCTGCGTATCGCCTTCGGGCGCAGCCGCGCCGGAATCGCCGACGATCAGCGGCGCCTTGAGATCGACCTTGTGAAGCACGACATCGGTGGTCAGCGAAACGTTGATCCAGGGCCGCTGGCGTCCGGCTGTGGCCTTGAACACATCCGACGTAACCCGGTTCATCGCCTCGGTGATCGAGACGTTGACCTCGCCGATATGGGCAAGCAGCGCCGCCGAAAATGGCGAGTGCTCGCCCGGTCCGTCATAGGCGAGCTGGTTGGGACTGGCAGCGAAGGCGACCAGCGTGCCGGCGCCGCCATTCTCGATCGGTATTTCGGCAAGGCCGCTGCTTGCCGTGCTGTCGCCGCCAGTCTCCTTGGCAAGCACATCGGCGAGCGGGTTGTCGCGGCAGGCGTCGAGGAACACCAGCCTGATGCTGGTCTCGCGCGACATCTGCCGCAGGATGAAATCCACCTGCACGGCTTCGAAGTCGAGCGAGGTCTCGTCCTCCAGCGCCGCATCGACAGGCAGCAGGTAATTCCTGCCCGAGACCTGCAGGCCATGACCGGCATAGAAGAACAGCGCGATATCGGCGCCACGCACCTGCCGCGCGAATTGCGCGATCTTTTCCTGCGTCTGCGCCTTGGTGAGATCGAGGCCGGAGACGATTTCGAAGCCCAGCCCCTTCAGGCGATCGGACATTGCCTGCGCATCGTTCACCGGATTGGGCAGCACCGGCGCGTTCCGGTAATGGGAATTGCCGAGCACCAGGGCGATGCGGCGTTCGGCACTGGCCGCGGTCATGGTAATGGTCATGGTCAACGCAAGCGCCAGCACGGCGAGGCCGATGCCGCGCATGAAGTTGCCGCAACTTGCAATGATGTCCAAACGCACCGGGTTCCTTTTCGGTTGACGGGCCTTCTCAGTTAAGGACCGGCTCAGTTGGAGAGCGGCGTGGCGGAGAACTCGATCCGCCGGTTCAGCGCCTTGTTCTTCGGCGTATCGTTCGGCGCCACCGGCTTTTCCTCGCCATAGCCGGAAGCCGTGATCTGCGCCGATGGAATGCCCGCAGCGATGATCGCGTCGGCGACCGCCTTGGCGCGCCGTTCCGACAGGTTCTTGTTGGCCGTCGGCGAGCCGTCGGAATCGGTATGGCCCGAAACCTCGACCTTCAGTTTCGGACATTTGCCGACGACGCCGACCACCTCGGCCAGCAGTGGGCGGCTCTTTTCATCGAGCCGAGCGCTGGCTGGGCGAAAATAGACGGCGCCGGTGCGCGACAGCACCTCGAACCTGTTCAGGCATTCATCGTCGCTGAAGGACGTCTTGCCTGCATCTGTGGCGACCGGCCCGGCATCGGCTGGGGCTGCGGCCGCGACGGCAGGCGTGGCCGCAGGCTTGGCGCCATCAGCGGTGAAGACGAAGTCGAACGACACCGAAGCCGTCGGGACGATGCTGCTGACATTGGCCGCCTGCTGGAGTTTTTCGATGTTGGGCAACAGGCCGAAATCCTCGACATGCACGGCGACCGGCGCCTCCGAGGCGATCGACACCATGCTGTCGGTGATCATGGTGACCACGACATTGGCCTCAAGGTCCTTGTCGACGCCGTGCAGGCTCAGGCGAAACGGGATATGCGCGCTCATGCGCCGTTTGGTGGCGAGATCAGCAAAAGCGGCGGGATCGACTTTCGCCGTCACTTCCGCCGTCGGGAATTTGAATGTCTCGAAGAACAGGAACCGCATGCGGACATTGCGAAGGTCGATGCCGGTGTCGACCGAGTTGAGGTCGAAGGTGACCTTGGCGGCGCCATCCGATGTCAGCGTGCCCGAGAGGTTCCTGATCTTGTTGGTTTCGACAATGGTGTTCTTCTTCACCGATTGATAGGTGAGTGTCGAATTCGCCGGATCGAGCGTCCAGTGCGGCTGCGCGTTGGCCGCCTGCGGCGTAAGCAGCAACAGACCGAACACCACGACCACCAGAGCCGGCTGACGCCAGCGCTGCGACGACTTTCCATGCCTTACTAATCCGACGACCCCGAACATGCATGCCCCCCGTGACAACACATTTCAGTTGCGATGACGGCGATCGAACGCCGTGACCTCAGCCAGCATAGAGCGTTAGCCGCGGCTTAGCGAGTAGCGGAGGCGTGATATCGCCGTTGCTTGCTTGGACAGGCCCCGGTTACCGGCTGGCCCACAGCACCCCACGCTCGAAGATGGTGCGCATTTGCGGCACGGAAAACTCATCCGCGGTGTGGCCGAGCGCGCTGAAGAAGACGCGGCCCTTGCCGTAGCGGCGCTTCCAGACCACGGGCATGACGACGCCGTCGATGAAATCGAGATGCTCACCGCTGAACGTCGTCGTCGCCAGCACCTCGTTGCTCGGGTCGACATGCATGTAATACTGCTCGGAATGGTAGGCGAAACCCTCGATACCCCTGACGATCGGATCGTCGCTGATGATGTCGACACGGTAGTCGATGATGTCGCCGGGGTGCGCGACCCATTGGCCGCCGGTCATGAACTGATAGTTCGGCTCGTTGCGAAAACTGTCGCCCATGGTGCCGTGGAAGCCGGCAAGGCCGGTCCCGCCGCTGACGGCGGCGGTGAGGTTTTGCAGCTCCGGTTTATCGATCGTCGACATGGTGATCACCGGCACGATCAGATCGATGGCCGGGAGCTGCGGATCGGCAAGCGCCGATGTGCCCTCTTCTGTCCGCACCTCGAAGCCATGCCCGGTCAATATCTCGCTGACGACAGCGGCGCTGCGAGCCGGCGTGTGGCCTTCCCATCCGCCCCAGAAAATCAGTGCCGTCTTGCTCATGCTCGTCTCTCCTTTGGTCGGCAATATTGATAGGCAAGCGGAACGCTTTTGTCTTCCTTCCATGATGGGCATTCTGGGACGGGCATTTCTGGTCGGAAATCACGACCCGGCGATGAATTCCCGTGGATGAGGACCGATTGGCCGCGCTGGCGTCTTGTTTCAATACCGGGCTGCACTCAAATCAGCTGTCTTCGCGTTTGCGCAGACATCGGTCCGATGCGCCCGCAACCAGCCGGAGCCTTCCGGGGAGACCGCTTTATGAGTTTCGACCAGACGACTGTCGCCGCCTATCTGGAAGTCATCACCATCAACCTTGTGCTCTCTGGCGACAATGTCGTGGTGATCGGCATGGCGGCCGCAGGCCTCGCCAAGGCGTTGCGGCAGAAGGCGATCATCGCCGGCATTGCCGCGGCGGCGGTGATCCGCATCGTCTTTGCCGTGATCGCGGTGCAGCTGCTGGAAATTCCTGGGATCATGCTGGTCGGCGGCATGCTTTTGTTCTGGGTGTGCTGGAACATGTTCCAGGAGTTGCGCTCGGCCGGCGACGGCGAGGACGTCGACAATGAAGCCGCAGCACTTGCGACGGCGCGGCCGGCCAAGGCGCTGCGCACCGCGATCCTGCAGATCGTCGTCGCCGATGTCTCGATGTCGCTGGACAATGTGCTGGCCGTGGCGGGCGCCGCCGCCCACGACATGAATGCGCTGGTGTTCGGTCTCATCCTGTCGGTGGTTCTGATGGCGGTCGCCTCGACGCTGGTGGCGGCGCTGCTTGCCAGGTATCGCTGGATCGGCTGGCTCGGTCTGGCAATCATCGTCTATGTCGCGGGAAATATGACTCTGGACGGCGTCGAGCAGATGAGAACGGTCGACTTCCACGCGCTGCTCTCGCCAGTTGCAAGCTAGATCCTCCTGGCGATCAAATGATATCGAAAATCCGCCCTGGGTTGAGAATGTTGTGCGGATCGAACGCCACCTTCAGCCGGCGCATGGCTGATAGTTCGGCGTCGCTGCGCACGAGGTTCAGCCATTTCTTCTTGTCGAGGCCGATGCCGTGCTCGGCCGAGACGGCGCCACCGCATGCCGCCACGCCGCGATAGATGATCTCATAGGCGGCCGCCGGTTCCGTGGTGTCGACCTGATAGTGCAGATTGCCGTCGCCGAGATGGCCGAAGACGTAGATCTCGGCGCTGCTGTCGACGGCGTGGATCGCGGCTTCGGCGTTGCGCAGGAAATCCGCCATGGCCGCCAACGGGATGCTAATGTCGACGCCGAGCATGCCCTCGATCGCAAACAGGAATCGGTTAGCCTCTTCGCGCACATCCCATAGCGCACGGAATTCGCGTGGCGACTGCGAGACGACCACGTCGTCGACGATGCCGTCCTCGACCGCCTGCATCAGCACCGAAGCGAAACGCTCGCCGTCCAGCTCGGCCTGGCTGCCCTGGATCTCGGCCAGCACATAGACGGGCGCGCCGACAGGCAGCGGCGCCGGCGCGGCCATGCCGGCAATCATGGCGCCGTAGAGCGGCGAGAAGTTTACCTCATAGGCCGAAAGCAAGGGCCCGAGCCGCTGCTTGAGCAGGTCGAGCAGCGCAATGGCCGCCTCCAGCGAGCCAAGGGCGCAAAAGGCGGCAACCTCGGTGGCGGGCTTGGGATGCAGCCGCAGGCAGGCGCGAGTAACCACGCCCAGCGTGCCTTCGCTGCCAATGAAAAGCTGGTTGAGATCGTATCCCGAATTGTCCTTGGCCAGGCCACGCAACGAAGTCAGGATCGAGCCGTCGGCAAGCACGGCCTCCAGCCCCAGCACCTGGGCGCGGTACATGCCGTAGCGCAGCACGCGAATGCCGCCGGCATTCGTGGCGATGTTGCCGCCGACCGTCGCCGTGCCGCGCGCGCCGATATCGACGCCGAACATCAGGCCGGCTGCATCGGCCGCTTCCTGCACCATTTGCAGCGGCGCGCCGGCCTCTGCGATGATGGTTGCCGCGGCGCGGTCGGGCGCTCCGACCGCGGTCATGTGCTCCAGCGACAGCACCGCTTCGCCCGGCTGCACGCGCGCGCCGCCTGCCAGCCCGGTGCGGCCACCATGGACGACCAGCTTCTGGCCGATACCACTGCATAGGCGCAGGATTTCGGCGACGTCGGCGGCGTTGCGCGGACGCAAGACCAGTTCGGGCTGGCCGCCGCCCTTGCCGGAGAGGTCGTCGCTGTAGCGCGGATCGATAGCATCGCCGATCACAACCGCGGCGGCATCGAGCCGACGATAAAGCTGGGAAAGAAGCCGATCGATCTGTTGTGTCATGGTGCCTGGACTGTTTCAGCGCTCTTTGTGACCGAGACTTTGATGCGCGACAATTTTCGCGTCAATTGAACAAATTTACGCACGGTATAATCTGTCATTGCGCGTTGAACCCACTGACGTTTCCTGTAAATTTCGTCTGCCGTTGCGTGGCGGACGCGCCGGCTGCAGGACCCTGGGCAGCGTCAAGGGATGACCGAGGTTCTGGCGCGTGCCAGACGAGGGATTGAATGCCGATGACGCACAAGACGATGGAGGATTTCGCCCGCTCCTGCGGCGTCTCCAGGCCGACGCTGTCGAAATATTTCGACGATCCGACCAGCGTCAAGCCGGCAACGCGCAAGCGCATCGAAGAGGCGTTGCGCTCATCCGACTACCAGCCCAATCTGTTTGCCCGCAACCTCAACCGCAAGCGCACCCGCGCCATCGGCATTGTCGTACCGACGGTCACCGACCCCTTCTATTCCGAAATGGTCAGCCGCATCGAACTTCGGCTGCGCGACGAGGGCTACTGGCCGATCGTCATCTCCTCGCATGGCTCGACCGAGCTCGAAATGGAGGCGACACGTACCATCCTGTCGCTGAAAGTTTCGGGCGCGCTGATCGCGCCGCTCGGCTTGCGCTCGGACCGGCGCACGCTGGAGAAGCTGACCCAGACAATGCCGGTCGTCTATTTCGATACCTATCTCGAAGGCGGCACGCCCTTTGTCGGCAACAACAATGCCCAGAGTGTCTCGACCATCGTCGACTATCTCTGCCGCTCCGGCGACGCCCCGGTCTATTTCGATATCCCGCATGTCAATCACAATTCGCCGGAGCGGCTGAGCAGCTATGTCGACGCCATGCATCAGCTTGGCCAGGACCCGGTGGTTATCGGCAACACCCGAGACTACACATGGGATTTCGAGCGCATCGGCTACGAGCAGATGGAACAGATGCTCGGGGCCAGCGGCCTGCCGGGCAAGACCAGAGGTCTGCCCGGCAAGACCGGGGGTCTGCCCGGCAAGACCGGGGGTCTGCCCGGCAAGACCGGGGGTCTGCCCGGCAAGACCGGGGGTCTGCCCGGCAAGACCATACTGTGTGCGAATGACCGCCTGGCCTTCGGCGTGATGGCGGCAGCCTTCGCGAAAGGGCTGAAGATCGGCCGCAAGGCCGATTGCGACCTGCGTATCGCCGCCCATGACGACCATCCGCTGAGCCGCTACACCTGCCCCGCACTGACCACCATCGCGCAGGATTTTGCCGCCATGGCGGGGCGCAGCGTCGAGACACTGCTCGCTTTGCTCAACGAGGATAGGGCAAACGTCGCGCCGAAGGTCAGCCTCGACGCCGCCCTGGTGATGCGTCAGTCCGCTTGAGCCTTTCCAAAGGCAGGATCGAAGCTTCGCCACGCGGCAATGGCGGCGGCAACCGCCTGTCTCGCTGCCGGGCCGTGACGGCCCATCGAGACGAAGCCGTGGATCTGACCGGGCCAGTGTTCCAGTACGACCGGCACGCCGGCCTGCTGCAGACGCCTGGCATAGGCCTCGCCTTCGTCGGCGAGGATGTCGTGACCGGCGATGGCGATGAAGGTGGGCGGCGCACCGGCGAGGCTTTCCGCCTTCAGCGGTGAGGTACGCCAGTTGCCGATGTCGGCGGCATTGCGGATATAGTGGTCGCGGAACCAGGCCATGGTCGAGGCGGTCAGGCCAAAGCCTATGGCGAAGCGGCGATAGCTGTCCGTCGTCTGCCCGGCATCGGTGTTGGGATAAAACAGCAGCTGCGCTGCCGGCGGATTTTTGTCCCCCCGCGTGAGCAGGCCGAGCACCGTGGCGAGATTGCCGCCCGCGCTGTCGCCGGCAACCGCGATGCGGGCAGCGTCGATGCCGAGTTCGTCCGCGGCGCTTTGCATGAAGGCAAGTGCCGCTCGGCAATCCTCTATTGCCGCCGGGAATTTGTGTTCCGGCGCCAGCCGGTAGTCGACGGAACCGACGACAGCGCCTGCCTCGTTGGCGAACCAGCGGCAGATCTCGTCATGCGAGTCGAGATTGCCGATCACCCAGCCGCCGCCATGGAGATAGAGCAGCGCCGGAGCGCCTGCCGAAGGCGCGCCCTGCCCGCGATAGATCCTGAGCCTCAGCGGATCGCCGGGTCCGGCGATGATGCGCTCGCTGAGTGCTGCGACCGGTTCACGTTCGCCTTGCAGGTTTGGGAAGCCCTCATTGTAGGCACGGCGCGCCTGTTCAGGCGTTCCCGTTTCGAACGGCGGCGCGCCGGCCTGGCTGCCGAGCTCGAGCACATGCCGGGCCTCCGGATCGAGTGTCGGCAGGGACGGTGGCAATGTCACGGACGAACCTCCCGTCAGGCAAGCAGGGTTGCCGCTTCGTCTTCGCCAAGCAGCGGCGGCTGGTCGACCGTGCCGTTGGCGGCAACCGAGCCGCGGCTTTCGCCGGAAGCCAGGATCGCCTCCATGATCTCCAGCACGTGCAGCGCCAGCTCGCCCGAGGCGCGCGGCTTTCTGCCAGTGGCCAGCGCGCGCGCCAGATCGGCGACGCCGAGCATGCGGTAATTGGCACGGTCGGGCGCGGCATAGGGCCAGTTGCGGGCGCCGTAGAGTTCGCTCTCGCTGGCGAAATCGGCCCAGTCGGCGCCACGTTCCGACAGCGAGACCGTGCCGCCGAACGTGTCGGGATCGGGCAGCCTGAGCGAGCCTTCGGTGCCGTGCAGTTCGATCGGATGGTTGGAGTGTTTGAACACGTCCCAGGAGGCGCCGAAGGTGACGGTGGCGCCGGAACGGAATTCGAGCAGCGACACTATGTTGGTCGGCGTGCCGACCTTGAACGTCGTGTTCTTGAACGGCCCGTCAGCCGTGATCAGCCTCTCCTCCTGGCCGCGCGTCGCCATCGCCATGACGCGCTCGACCGGCCCGAGCAGATTGACCAGCACGGTCAGGTAATAGGGACCCATATCGAAGACCGGGCCGCCACCGGGCTGATAGTAGAATTGCGGATTGGGATGCCAGTGTTCCATGCCGCGTCCCATCATGAAGGCGGTGCCGGTCACCGGCTTGCCGATGGCGCCGTCATCCATCAGCCGGCGAGCGCGGCGGCCGGCGGCGCCCAGGAATGTGTCCGGCGCCGAGCCGATCAGCAGGCCGCGCTTGGCCGCCTCGGCGACAAGCCGGCGGCCGTCGGCGGCAGAGGTTGCCAGCGGCTTTTCGGTGAAGACGTGCTTGCCCGCCGAGAGCGCTGATAACGAAATGTCGAAATGCGCCGCCGGGATTGTCAGGTTCAGCACGAGGTCGATATCGGGGTCGGCCAGCAGCGCGTCAACGCCGAGGGCGCGGATGCCGTATTCCCTGGCGCGCAGCTCGGCCATGTCAGCGGAAATGTCGGCGCAGGCGCGTAGCTCGACACCACCGAAGAGCGCTGCATTGCGCAGATAGGTCATCGAGATGTTGCCGCAGCCGATGACACCGATGCCGAGCTTTGTCTCTGATTTTCCGTGCATTTCCAGCTTTCCTCCCAAGCCAAGGGCATGCTGCGCAACCGTTGCAGTTCCCACGACCCCCCGCAATCCGCTATACAGGACTTTAAATGTTGACGCGCGTAAAATTTTTATAGAGCTTATGAGAATTCTGGCGTGCACTGGGAGGCCGCCAGCGTGAGGAGGAGAACATGACCGGCATGAAAAACGGCCGACGGCCGCTGCGAAGCCCGTGGGTCATGCGCGCTTTCCGTCGCGCATCAGAGACCGGGATGGGTTCAGGCATAGATCACCTTGGCCCCGATCCTATCAAGCTCGCTGCGTATTGGACCGGGCAGGCCATCGTCGGTGATCACCACATCGACGGCCGACAGCGAAAATGCCTTGGACGTCCCGCTGACGCCCCATTTGCTCGAATCGGCGAGCAGGACAACGCGCCGGGCCATGCGAACGAGGTTTCGCTTCGTTCGCGCCATGTCTTCGTTCACGTCGACCACATCCAGTGACGAGTCTATCGCATGCGCTCCAACAAAGACCTGATGCGCTACCAGGCCGCCGAGAGCCGTATCGGCATCGGTGATCAGCGTGCTCACCGTGTCGGGATAGACCCGGCCGCCGATCATATGAACGTCGAGCCCGGGACGATGCATAAGATGCTGCACGATATTCATGGCCGTGGCCGCGACCACGACATTGCTGAGCGGCGGTAACTGCATGGCAAGCTGCATCAAGGTCGAGCCACCGTCGAAGATGACCGACTGGTTGTGCTCGAAAAGGTCGAGCGCCGCCCGGGCGATGCGCTTCTTTGCGTCGAGGTTCGTTTGCATCCGCCGCGCGAACGCGGCCGTCGTCGAATCGGTGGTCCGGGTCACCGCCCCTCCACGGGTCTTGGTCAGCAGTCCCTTGCGGTCCAGTATTTCGAGGTCGGAGCGCACCGTGACCTCCGACACGCCAAACCCGTCCGACAGGTCCTTGGTGCGAACCTGTCCGCTGCGTTGCACCTCACCCAGGATCGATTGGCGTCTCTGCTCCGACAACATTGCCCTGCCTTGCCTTCCCGCGCCAGGCAATCGCCCTGGCCTTTGCTCACCTTACCGAGAAATATGCAGATTCGAAAGCTTTCGAAAGATTGTTTTTCTTTTTTCTTTCGGAAACACTGGATCGAGCATTTTTAAATCAACCGATCAGGGAATTTTGGATTCATGAGCCTAGGAACCAAGGTGCGCCTCGCGCGCCTCTTCTCGCATCCATCGGGGAACCTTTTTGGCGGCGCGGTCGACCACTTCGTCGGCTATGGCGACGTGCGCAAAGGCGGCCTTGCCGACCTGCCGGGTGCGCTCGCACGCGTCATGGCGGGCAAACCCGACTACGTCAGCATCCAGCCTGGCACCGCGCGCCATCTGTGGCCGCAATATGCGGGCAAAGCTTCCCTGGTGATTCAGGCGGGCTGCTTCACTGCGGACGATCGTATCAGCGAGTTGATCGCAACGCCCGAGGACGCGGTGCGCGCGGGGGCCGATGCGTTGGCCGTGGCCATTCCGGTGCGCGGCGCGACGGAGGGCAAATACATACGCTGGCTGACCGATTCGGTGAATGCGGCGGCCCGCTACGGCATGCCCGTGGTGGCGCATATCTACCCTCGCGATTTCACCGACGGGGCAAAGATCGTCTTCACCCCCGACGAGATCGCCTATGCGGCGCGCATCGGTTACGAGTCCGGCGTCGACGTGATCAAAATCGGCTACACCGGCGATTTCGAGTCGTTCCGGGAGACCGTCCGGACCTGCCCGGTGCCGGTTGTCATCGCGGGCGGTCCAAAGACCGATACGCTGCTCGGCGCGCTTCAGCAGACGGCGGACGCCATCCGTGCCGGCGCGCGCGGCGCCGTGGTCGGCCGCAATCTCTGGGGGCACGGCGATCCGGAGAAGGCAGCGCTTGCCTTTCGCGGCGTCATCCATGACGGCCTTTCGGCGCAAGACGCCCTGGCGAAGGCGGGTGCCTGAACGATGCCCACCATCCCCTCGATCCTCGGCTTCGGCGCTATTGCGATCGACGACATAGTCTACGTCGATCAGCCATTGTCGGCGGGCAAGGGTAAGGTTCTGCAAAGTACCCGCGCCTTCGGGGGAAATGTCGCGACGGCGCTGGCCGCCGTCGCGCGGCTCGGCGGAACCGCCGGGTTCGTCGGATGGCTGGCCAGTGCCGCGGACGACGCGGTGCAGCTCGATCTCGTGGCGAGCGGTATTGAAACCGCATTCGCGCCGCGCCATCCCGACGCGCGCCCGGTGCACTCGCGGATCACCGTCGGCTCGGACGGGGAAAGGTTCATCGCGTATGACGACGATGCGATGCTGGGCACCGCTCCGGACTTTCCGGACGATATCCTCAGCCGCGCGACCGTCCTGATCGTAGATAGCTATGCGACCGGGTCGCTGGATGTCGTGGCTCGGGCTCGCGATCTCGGCCTTGCGATCCTCGGCGATATCGAATGGAGCAGCGGCCCCGCCACGGAGCGGCTGATCGCGCTCTGCGACCATCTCATTCTTCCACTTAGCTTTGCACGCACTGCCACGGGGCGCCGATCGCCTGCCGAGATGCTCGATGCCTTGTGGTTGCCATCGCGATCCGCCGTGGTTCTGACCGATGGAGGCAGGGGTGTGTACTATCGCGGCCGTGAAGAGACAGGTCTCTGGCACCTGCCCCCGCACCGGGTTGCGGTCGTCGACTCCACAGGCGCGGGTGACTGCTTTCATGGCGCCTATGCCCATGCGTTGACGCGCGGAGCCGACACCGCGGGCCGGATCGCATTCGCGGCCGCGGCGGCGGCCGTTTCGATAACGGGGCGTGGCGGGCGCGAGGCGCTTCCGACCGAGGACCAGGTCACGCAACTCCTGGCATCGGCGAACGCGCCGTCAGCAGTCGACCTGAAAAATGCGCATGTGGATGCTGGAGCATGACCTGAAACGATCCGACGAAACATTTCGCAGGCGAACACAAGCCCAGGAGAATCATAAAAATCAGGGCTTATACTTGTGGAGGGAGGAATATGGCAGAAGTCATTCTTGAGAAGATCTGCAAAACCTACGGGAACAGTTTTCGCGCAATCGACCAGTTGAACCTGTCGGTCAAGGACGGCGAGTTCTTGATCCTCGTCGGGCCTTCCGGCTGCGGCAAATCCACGGCGTTGCGAATGATCGCGGGGTTGGAAGACATCACCAGCGGCAGCCTTCGGATCGGCGGGGTCGACGTCGTCGACATGCCGCCCAAGGACCGCGACATCGCGATGGTGTTCCAGAGCTACGCGCTCTACCCGCATATGACGGTATCCGAAAACATCGCCTTTTCGATGCGGCTGGCAGGCAAGCCGAAGGCCGAGCGCAAGAAGCGCGTGGACGAGATCGCCAAAACTCTTCAGCTGACGTCTTTGCTGGACAGCAAACCCGCGAACCTGTCAGGCGGGCAGCGTCAACGGGTTGCCATGGGCCGCGCCATGGTGCGCGAGCCGGCCGCCTTTCTCATGGACGAGCCGCTTTCCAATCTGGATGCGAAACTGCGTGTGCAAATGCGCGCCGAAATCACCAGCCTGCAAAAGCAGCTCGGCGTCACGACCATTTACGTGACCCACGATCAGATCGAAGCGATGACGATGGGCGACAGGGTCGCGGTGCTGAAAGGCGGTGTGCTGCAGCAGGTCGACACACCCAAGAGGCTCTATGAATCGCCGGTTAACGCCTTCGTTGCCGGCTTCATCGGCTCTCCTTCGATGAACCTTTTCGAGGCGACCCTGAAGGGCGGCGAGCTCGCTTTTCGCGACTTCGCCGTCCGGCTGCAGGATGCAGCCTTCGTGCGCAGGCCGGCCTTGAGGTCGTATGCGGGGCGCAAGGTCGTGTTCGGGATCAGACCGGAGGATCTTTATGACAGCAGCCTTGAATCCGGTCGCAAGTATCAGACGATACCGGCCAGGGTGACCTCGATCGAGGAACTCGGCTCCGAACAGATCGTCCACATGAACATCGACGCGGTCCGGGTGGACTCCGGCGATCCGGATGCGGTGGACGATTTCGGCCTGGCATCGAACGCGGTGGCGAGGTTCGAGCCGATCAGCGCCGTCCGCTCCGGCTCGGAAATCCGGTTGGCCGTGGATGATGCCAAGTTCCATTTCTTCGATCCCGAAACGCATCTGGCGATCTGAAGATCTGCGGAAGACCGCGGGCGGGAGCGAGGTGCCTGCGGAAGATACAAGAAGGCTTCTGAATGAACAGACGACCGTCCGCATTGTGCGGCCGATCTTGAAGAAGGAGGAGAAAATGATGTTTCGGATACGACCCGCGATGCTGAAAATAGCCGCGGCCGCATGGTTGCTTGGTGCAACCGGCGCCATGGCGGACACGACGCTGGAATTCACCCAATGGTGGGAGCCCGAATTGCCGGCGGGATCGCTCAGGGCAATCATGAACGACTTCGAGGCTGCAAACCCCGGCATCAAGGTGACGCTGGTCAGCGGTCCCTATGCGACCACGCGAGACCAGATCTCGGTCGGCGCCGCAACCGGAACGCTCAGCGACGTCGTCGGTCTCGACGGCGCCTGGGTGAACAATCTGAACGCGCAGGGTGCGCTGGCCGACATGAACCCGATGATGGATGCGAGCGGGTTCGACAAGACCCAGGTCGCGGATATCATCAAGGTGGACGGCAAGGCGGTGATGTTTCCCGTGGCTTCGTTCGTCTATCCGGTCTTCGTCAATCTGGACCTCGCCGCCCAGGCAGGCGTGACCAAGCTGCCGTCGACCCGCGCGGAGTTTCTCGAAGCCGCCAAGAAGATGACCCATGCCGACAAGAACCAGTATGGCTGGGTGCTGCCGCTGTCGCTGCAAACGCCGTCCGGTGTCCAGAACGACCTGATGTCGTGGGTCTGGGCCTCGGGTCAATCGATGATGGTTGAAGGCAAGCCGGCTCTCGAGGGCAAGCCGGTCGTCGATATGCTCACCTTCGTCAAATCGCTGAACGACGCCGGCGTCATCTCGCCCGGCATTGCCACCAAGACCGAGCAGGAAAAGGTCGAGGAATTCGTCAACGATCGGGTCGGAATGATGATCGACTCGCTCGCGCATGTGAATCTCATCCGCAAACGCAATCCCAAGCTGAACTTCGACCTCATCCCGGTCCCGGTCGTGGCGGACTACAACGGCAAGCGCGGCCTTCCCTATGCCTCCTGGGGCATCGGCATCTCCGCCGCCTCGAAACATCAGGATGAAGCCTGGAAGCTCGTCCAATATCTGATGAGTGAAAAGGTGAATGCCAAGCTCGTGTCGCTTGCAAACGCCTTCCCGGGGAACGTCAACGCCAAGCCCGATTTCGTGACCTCGGACAAGGCTTTCGCCAAGGCTTTCGAAATCTTCAAGACCGGCTATCTCGCCAACGAGTTCACGGGGCTGCCGGTGGCCGAAGACCTGATGACCAAGTTCGATGTGGAAGCCCAGAAGATGCTCGCCGGCGAGCAGTCTCCGGAACAAGCCGCAGCCAACGCTCAAAAGGGCTGGGTGGAGAAATTCTGAGCTGCCCATTGCCCGTTTGCTATCTTCCACCGGGTGGCCCGGCCTCGGCCAGGCCCCCCGTCAACAACGGATCGCAATTTGAGATGGACCTGTTTTTGAAGCGCACCTTCCTCCTGAAGGCACATCCCAGGGGTCGCACATGACCGGGCAGAAGCGCTCCCACCATCGACTGAAACGAGCGGTCGCACCCTATCTCTATCTGTCACCATCGCTCCTCATAATCGGCCTTCTGATGCTGCTGCCGATGGTGACGGTGATTGGCTATTCGTTCCAGAACAGCGCGGTGCTGCGTCGCGACCCGTCCTTTGCCGGACTGAAACACTACCAGGCGATCTTTGCCGATCCGGTGTTCTGGGCCTCGCTGTGGCACACGCTCTACTTCACCTGCATGAGTGTCGTCTTCCATATGACCATCGGCATGCTCTTCGCACTCATGCTGAACAGCGACCGCATCAATCCGACGCTGCGCAACATTCTGCGCGTGCTGTACATACTGCCCTGGCTGTTCACCGCGGTAATTATCGCGGTGATCTGGCGCCTTCTGCTTGAGCCGAATGGTGTCGTGAACAGTGTTCTCATGCAGATGGGCATCATCGGTTCCAAGGTCGAGTGGTTTTCCTCGCCCGCGACCGCGCTGCACGCCGTCACCTTCGCCAATATCTGGGCGGGCTACCCGCTTTTCATGGTCAGCCTGCTCGCGGGCTTGCAGGGCATTCCCGAGGATTTCTACGAGGCCGCCGAAATCGACGGCGCGAAGGCCTACCAGAAGCTGATCTTCATCACCATTCCGCAGCTGATGCCGATCATCATCAGCATCTCGCTGCTCGACTTCATCTGGACCATGCAAGTCTTTCCATTGATCTGGATAACGACGGGTGGCGGTCCGATCTACTCGACCGAGGTCCTCAGCACCTACACATACAAGCTGGCGTTTTCGAGCTACAACCTGTCGCAGGCCTCGGCGAGCGCCGTGGTCATCCTGCTGATCTCTCTCGGCCTGACGCTGTTCTACATCCGCTATCAAAAGGCTCGGTAGTCACATGAGGAAAATGCACACGCCGAAAGACAGGCTGATCACCGCAGCGCTCCATGTCGCGCTTGCCGCAGGGCTCTTTTTCGCGGCCTTCCCGATCTACTGGATGCTGAGCAGCTCGTTCAAGTCGAACACCGAAATCTTTGCCCTGCCGCCAACCGTTCTGCCGAAGGCCTTCACTCTGGAAGCGTATGCGGCCATCCTGGGCGACCCGGTAAAGCTGCGCTTCTTCTTCAACAGCTACTTCGTCGCCGGAGCAGTGACCGTGCTGACGGTGCTGATCGCCTTGCTGGCGGCCTATGGGTTCAGCCGTTTCAATTTCCGCGGCAAGGGCAGCCTCAACACTCTCATCATCAGCACGCAGACGATCCCGCCGATCACGCTTTTGATCCCCTTCTTCGGGCTTGTCGTCTCGTATGGCATCTTCGACACCTATGTCGCGCTGATCCTGACCTATCTGGTGTTTACGCTGCCCTATGCGATCCTGCTGATGACGGGATATCTGAACACCTTGCCCCGCGACCTCGATGAAGCGGTGGCTGTCGACGGCGGCACCAGTTGGACCGCACTGTGGCGGGTGATCGTCCCGATTTCACTGCCTGGTATCGTGGCGACGTCGGTCTACACCTTCCTGTTGTGCTGGAACGAATTTCTCTTTGCGCTGACACTGACGAAGTCGACGTCCATGCGCACCGTCCCGATCGGCATCCAGTTGTTGATGGGGCAACACGCCTTCGAATGGAACCAGATGATGGCGATGAGCGTGCTCGGCTCGCTGCCGCTCCTGGTCATCTACCTGGTTGCCCAGAGGTTCTTCCTCGCCGGCATGACCGCAGGGTCGGTCAAGTAGGATGTCCCTCCAACGGAGGTGGATCAAGGAATGAAAGGATGACCGTGAAAGACCTGAAAGTCGGCTGCCAGACCTTTACCTGGGAAATGCTCGGCGACCGTTTTGCCGGCGGCCCGGACGATCTGCTCAAGGCGATCGCCGATGGCGGCTATGCCGGCATCGAGATCACCGACACGATGATCGGCCGCTATGCCGGCAAGCCGGCGGAGTTCGCGGCCGCGCTGAAATCATCCGGACTGACGCTCGTCTCCTTCGCCTTCGGCTCGAAGAGCGGTTTCACGCTCAGGGATGAGATCGGCGCCGACCTCGAGACCGCCAAACGCTGGATCGACTTCGCCGCCGCCTTTCCCGGCGCGCTGGTGTCGATGGGCTCGGCCACGATCGTTTCCGACGGGCCGCGCGACGGCAAGTTTGCCATCGCCGCCGAGGTCTACAACAAAGCCGGCGAGCTCGGGCGCGAGGCCGGCGTCCAGGTCGCGGTGCATCCAAGCTCGCATCACAACACGCTGCTGTTCGACCGCGCCGACTACGACCGCATCTTCGGGCTGCTCGACGCCTCGCTGGTGGGCTGGGTGCCCGACACCGGCCACATCTTGCGCGGTGGCCAGGACATGGCGGATACGCTCACCACTTATCGCGATCGCATCCGCTATGTGCATCTGAAGGATGTCGACAACAGCGGCACATGGGCGATGCTCGGCAAGGGTGTCTGCGACACGGCCAAAGTGATCGAGATCGCTGGTGCTGCACCCAATTTCAACGGCTGGCTGGTGCTGGAGGAAGAGTCCGAAACGGCCGCCGCCGACCCTGCCGGCGCCGTCAAAACCAACCGCCAGACAATGCGCGGCTACGGAGCCTGAGACGATGACGACGAACAAGCCCCTGTCCGGCCCCGCCGCAATTGCCGCTCTGCCGCGCAACCGGGTTATCGGCGAGTTTTCGCTGTGGTCGGCCGACCTCGCCAATATGGAGCACGATTTGAAGCGCATCGAGACCCATGCCGATGTCCATCATATCGACGTCGCCGATGCCCGCTTCACCCCTGGCTTCCTGTTCTTCCCGGACCTGGTGGCGCACATCGCCAAGCTCACCGCAAAGCCTATCCATGTCCACTTGATGGTCGAAGCCGAGATCGTCGAGGAACAGACGCGCCAGTTCATCGAGGCCGGCGCCGACCTGATCAGCGTGCACGCCGAAAACGGCGAGACCGGTCTGCGCGCCGTGAAACTGGCGCGTGAACTCGGGGCCGAGGCCGGCGTGGTGCTGCGGCTGGAAACACCGGTCGCGGCCGTCACGCCCTTCCTGCCGGAAGTGGCGTTCGTGACGCTGCTCGGCACTTCCATCGGCGTCAAGGGCCAGAGCCTGTCGGAGCAGGCGTGTCCGCGCCTGATCGAGGCGCGCGCGCTGATGCGCAAAGCCGGCCGCGAGGCCGACATCGTGCTCGCCGCCGATGGCGGCATCCGCCACGAGACCGTGCCCTTACTGCGCGCCGCAGGTGCGCAGACCGTGGTGCTGGGCTCGCTGGCCTTCGGCGATCCCGACCTTGCCCGGCGCATGGCCTGGCTGCACGGGCTGGAGGTCGCCGCCTGATGACCAAGCTTGCGCTGGCCTTCGATCTCGGCGGCACGGCGCTGCGCGGTGCGCTGGTCGAAAGCGATGGCCGCATCGTCGCTCATGCTTCAGCGCCGACGCTTGCCGGTGCGGGATCGGAGGCGGTGATCGGCCAGATCGTCGCTCTGGCAGGCACGCTGCTTAAGGAACACCCGCAGGCAAACGTCGCCGGCATCGGCGTCGGTGCGCCGGGGCCACTCGACCCCAAGGCGGGGATCGTCATTGCGCCGCCAACGCTGGCCGGCTGGCACGACGTGCCGCTGATCGACATTCTGGGGCGGCATTTCGGGCTGCCGGTGCGGCTGGAAAACGACGCCAATGCGGCGGCGCTCGGCGAATGGCGTTTTGGCGCCGGACGTGGCAGCGGATCGCTGGTGTTCGTGACTGTGTCCACCGGCATTGGCGGCGGCGTCGTCGCCGATGGCCACATCTATCACGGCAGGCGCGGACTGGCGGCCGAGATCGGCCACATGACCATCACCGGTGAAGGCGACCGCTGCTTTTGCGGCGCCATCGGCTGCTTCGAGGCCGTTGCCTCCGGAACCGCGCTCGGCCGCCGCGCCACGCGACTGACCGCGCCGGGCGACGGCTCGCTCTTACGACGGCTGTCAAATGACGGCGACGTCTCGGCCAGGCATGTCGTAGAGGCTGCCAAGGCCGGCGACGCCAACGCTCTCGACCTGATCGAGGCGGAAGCACAATGGCTGGGCATCGGCTTCACCAATGTCTTGCATCTCTATTCGCCCGATCTGATTGTCATGGGTGGCGGCCTTTCCAACGGGTTCGACCTTCTGGCACCGTCGATCAGAGCGGTCATCCAGCAGCGGGCGATGCCGGCCTATCGCGACGTGCCGATCGTGCAGGCTGAACTCGGCGACCGCGCCGGGCTGATCGGCGCCGCCAGCCTGATCCTGTGGGAAGGCGAACCGGGTGCGCCGCTGGCGATGGCGCAGGACGACAAGGACAGAGGCGCGACCGCCGATGCCAGAGAGGCAAGCCACGGCTGAGCTCAAACTGCGCGGCGCGCAGCGCCAGGGTCCCCGAAGAGGACCCCTACCCTTCGCGATTCCAGCTGGCGTATTTTCGGATCGTTTGCCGCTTGTCTTCCGACAAGCCAACAAAGAGATTCTCCTCGAGATAGCCTTGCCGGATGAGATTGGCGAAGACCTGTATTAGCTGTGAATAGCGATAGTCGAACATCTGGTCGATCTTCCGTCGCTGCTGCCGCAGAAAGTCTTCGACGTCCCACATTTCGGAAGGCGTTGCCGCAACGTGGGCCCTGCTCTTGAGTTCAGCCAGCGTCTTGTCGAGCGCCACCTTCAGCGCTGCGTCATAGGCTCTGCGAGCGGCCTTCCTTTCGGACGGAGACCATTTTTCGACGGTCATCGGCTATCTCTATCGAGTTCGCGGTGGCCGGCATCCGGTAGAACCCGCGACAGGCGCAGGACAGCCCCGCTTTTGGGGCCGTTCTACTTCCCGCAATGGTGATCGTTGACCTTGTTCAGCGCATTCGCGTCCGGCCCGACCCTGTCGTAGGAGCAGGGGCCGGCAGCCGTGGTGACCAGCATCTTATCATAGTAGCGCGGGCCGCCGAACAGGGCATAGAAGAGGTCGCGATGGGCGGGAACGTAGCGTTGCTCCGGTTCCGGCTGGCGATGGCGGTGCTTCTTCTCCTTGGCGAGCGCTGCGGTAGACAGGCTGCAGCCAAGCGCGAGAACAAGGGCGGAGGTCGCGAGGATCTTGATGGTCATCGGCAATACCCTTCTGACGGTTCGGAATCGCAGCATATCCAAAAGCGTGGGCCGAACAAAGGTTCCCTGATTACCATAGCCAGCGCCGAAATCAGCCTGTAACGGCACTGCGCGCCCGCCGCCTTTCCGCCGCAACCAGCAAGTCGACGAAGGCGCGCACCTTGGCCGGCCTGAAGCGCGCCGGCGGGAAGACGGCGTGGATGCCCCCGGACGGCAAGGTCCAATCCGCGAACACCCGCACCAGCCGTCCCCGCGCAATGTCGTCGGCGACACTGTAGTCCGGAAAGATGCCGAGGCCGATGCCGGCCAGCACGCAGGACAGAACGCCCGGTGTCTTGTCGCAACTGACGACAGGGTTGAGTTCGGCCAGCACCGTTTCCGTGCCCCTCGAGAACAGCCATTGGCCCACCCCGCGCAACTGGGCGTTGCCGACCCAGGGCAGCGACTTCGCCCGCCTGGGGCTGGCTTCCCCAGGCAGCCTGGCGGCCAGTTCCGGGCTGGCGACGACGAATTGCTGCAGGCTGCCCAGCCGCCGCGCCAGATTGCTGGAATCGGCAAGCCAGCCGACGCGGATGCCAAGATCGATCTGCTCGTCGACCAGGTTGCTGACCGCATCGTCGAAGATCGTCTCGACCCGCATTTTCGGGTATTTTCTGAGATAGGCGGCGATGGTCGGCGCCACGACCTTCTCGCCATAGTCGAGCGGCGCCGTCAGCCGCAGCGTCCCCGTCGGTTGCGCCGCGCGCTGCGAAATGTCGCCATAGGCTGCCTCCGCCTCGCGCAGGATGATCGCGGTCCGGTCATAGAACAGACGACCCTCTTCGGTCGCCGTCACGCGCCGCGTCGTGCGCCGCAGCAGCGTTGCACCGAGCTCTTCTTCGAGCTTGCCGACCTGATGGCTGACCACAGCCTTGGCAACATCGAGACGGTCGGCAGCGGCCGTGAACGAGCCGGTCTCCACCACGGTGGCGAAGTAGACGAGCCGGTTGAGATTGAGGAGTTCGGTCACAGGCAGCTCATTGTATGATTTGATCAGACAGATTGTATGATTGATCGCTATTTTTCGCAACCGGTCCAGCTGTCATCTATCGGGCAACAGAATGAGGCCGCCATGACCAATGCAACCCTAACCTGTCTTTTCGACCCGCTCTGCGGTTGGTGCTATGGCGCCACGCCGATGCTGGATCGACTGGCCGCCGGCGGGACCGCGCTCCAACTGCTGCCGGTGGGGCTTTTCTCCGGTGCCGGCGCGCGGCCGCTGGATGCTGGTTTTGCCGCCCACGCCTGGGACAATGACCAGCGCATCGCGCGGCTGAGCGGACAGCGCTTCAGCCAGGCCTATCTCGACAATGTGCTCAATGTCAGCGGCACCTTGCTCGATTCTTCCGCTGCCACCATGGGCATCAACGCCGCCGGGCTGGACGACTGGCGCCAGGAACTTGCGGCACTGAAGGCGATCCAGCATGCCCGCTATGTCGACGGCCGCGATATTGTGACGGTTGACGGCGTCGCCGCGGTACTGACCGACGCCGGCATGAGCGACGCGGCAAAGCTTTTGAAAGCGCCGACGCAGCCGTTTCTGGCGAAGCATGACGACCTGGTCAGCCGCGGGCGGATGTTGTTCCAGCGGCTGCATGTCAATGGCGTTCCCGCGCTCGCGGTGATCGGCCAAACGGCGCCGCGCCTGATCGGCGCCAACGCGCTGTTCGGCAGCTACGACAATCTCGTCGCTCACATCGAGGCGGCGTAGGCCCAGAAATTCTCCCCAGACGAAATTCTCCCCAGACGAAAGGAAAATCCCCATGAAAATCGCACTTATCGGCGCGTCCGGCCAGGTCGGCTCGCGCCTGCTTAAGGAACTCTCCGATCGCGGTCACAGCGTCACCGCCATTGCCCGGCATCCAGACAAGATCGCGGCACTTCCGGGCGTGACTGCCAAGAAGGGCGACGTCTTCGACAAGGATGGCCTTGCCGCCCTGATCAAGGGGCATGACGCGGTGATCTCCTCGGTTCATTTCCTCGACAGCGATCCCGATACGCTTATCGCAGCCGTGCGTGCTTCCGGCGTCAAACGCTACCTCGTCGTCGGCGGCGCCGGCAGCCTTGAGGTTGCGCCCGGCAAGCGCCTGGTCGACACGCCGACCTTCCCTGATATCTACAAGGCCGAGGCGCAGAAGGGCGCCGACTTCCTCGACACGCTACGGACGGTCGACGATCTCGACTGGACCTTGCTGTCGCCTTCGGCGCTGTTCGTCGCCGGCGAGCGGACCGGCAAATACCGCATCGGCAAGGACACGCTGCTGACGTCCGACAAGGGCAGCAGCATTTCCTTCGAGGACTACGCCATCGTCATGGCCGACGAGATCGAAAAGCCGGCGCATATCAAGCAGCGCTTTACGGTCGGCTATTGAGCGCACTTCTATTGACAGGTGGGCCACTCGACGGAGTGGCCCGCGTCGGTTCCTATCGACGATAGTGCCATCGGAGTCTCCGATGGCACTATCGCTTTCTTCCGTTTCCACTCCTGCCGCCGGTCTGCGACTCTCGCCGGAGCGGTTCAGGACAGGAACGGAAACATGGCAGACATCGCAAAATCGAAAATCGCTATCATTGGCGGCAGCTCCGGAATGGGGCTGGCGTTGGCAAGGCGGTGCCTGGACTCAGGCGCCGAAGTCATCATAGTCAGCCGCAGTGAAGCCAGGCTCAAGCGTGCCGGCGAGGCGCTGCAGAACCCTTCCGCTTTGAGCGCCGTCGCGGCCGATATCGCCAGGGAGGATCAGGTCGCTGACCTGTTCAAGCGAATTGGCCGGCTCGACCATATCGTCAGCACCGCCGCCGATATCGAAGGCGCCTATGAGCTATTGCCTTCAGTCGACCTGAAGGCGGCGCAGCGGGTCGTCGAAAGCAAATTCTACGGGCCGCTGCTGCTCGCCAAGCATGGCGCGCCGCAGCTTTCGGCCAACGGCTCCATCACCTTCACCTCAGGCATCGCCGCCTACCGGCCGGCGGCGCGCGGCTCGGTCGTTGCCGCTGTCAACGCTGCGCTGGAAGGGTTGGTGCGGGCGCTGGCGGTCGAGCTGGCGCCGGTCCGTGTCAACGCCGTCTCGCCGGGCTGGGTCGACACGCCGATCTGGAGTTTTGTGGCCGGCGACAAGAAGGACGAGACGCTCGATGCAATGGCCAGGCGCCTGCCAGTCGGCCGCGTCGGACAGCCGGACGACATTGCCGATGCCATCGCCTTTCTGATGGGCAACGGTTTTACGACAGGGACGGTTCTGCATGTCGAGGGCGGTCATCGGCTGATCTGAGCGCAGCGAAATTCCTGGCCGCGGCCGCCAGCAGCAGTTTCAGCGCCGGCGGCTGAACCCGCCGGCGGCGCCAGACCATGACCAGCGACGCCGTGCGGGCCGACCCCGGCCACGGCAATTCGACGATCTCGCCGCGATCGAGCGCGTCGGCAACGGCCAGCCGCGGCACCAGGCCCATGCCGACACCAGTCGCCACCAGGCCCGCAATGGCGCCGATGCTGCCGACTTCGGCGGCAAGTTCTGGCGCTGCAATCTCGGCAAAGGCAGTGTCGAACAGATGCCGGTAGACGCATCCGGTTTCCGTCACCACGAAACGCATCGCGGCGAGCGCGGCTAGGTCGTTCTGTCGCGATGCGGCCGCATGCTCAGCTGATGCGACAAGGACCAGCGGCTCGGCCGATATCGTGCGCCTGGCCAGGCGTTCATCCAGACCGCCCTTGTCGAAACAGAAGGCGACGTCGATCTCGCCTTCTTCGAGCTGCCGCAGCAGGGCATCGCTGCCGGCGATTTTGAGCCGCAGACCGATCTCCGGGTGGTCGCCTTGAAAGGCCGCCAGCCATTGCGGAAGTTTGACAGTGGCAATCGTCTCCAGCGCGCCGACCGTAACCGTTCCGGCGGTCATTCCCGTCGTTGCCTCGACCGCAATACGCGCCTCCTCCGCCAGTTGCAGAATCTCTTCCGCATAAGGTTTCAGCGCGTCGCCGGCCGTCGTCAGGTCGAGGCCGTGGCGCGAGCGGATGAAGAGGACGACGCCAAGTTCGCTTTCCAGCGACTGGATCTGGTCGCTGACGCTCGACTGCGCCAGATGAACCTCCCGCGCTGCACGGGTGATATTACGGTGCCGCGCCACGGCGAGGAAGGTCTTGAGCAATCGTGGGTGCATGCCGTTTCCGGATCTGTCTCTGTTCGACATTTCGGGCTTGGCTGGTCCACTTGCAACCCTGGTCCATTTGCAACCCCGGTCCATTTGCAACCCATTGACGCCGGCGTCATCAGGTTGCGGCAGACCGAAGGGCCAGAATTTCGCGGCAATGACCCGCAAGTTTTCCCACGGCCGGCGCGGTGGCCCAAGAGATCGCCTCTGGCAGATCGCATCGTACGTATGCTCTATGCCAAGCTGATTTCCAGCACCGATGGAAGGACCGACATGACCCGCCCGCAAGGAACCATCGCCCCGATCCTGACACCGTTCGAAAATGACGGCCGGATTGCTCGTGACTTGTGGATCTCACACGCCAAATGGGTGCTGGGCCAGGGCGCGCATTTCCTGTCGCCGTTCGGCACCACGGGCGAGGCACTGTCGCTCTCGCTCAATGAGCGCATGCAGGCGCTGGAATGGCTGATCGAGGCCGGCATTTCGCCGGCGCGCATGATGCCCGGCACCGGCGTCACCGCACTCCCCGAAACCGTCGAACTTTCGAAGCACGCGGTCGGCCTCGGCTGCGCCGGCGTGATGGTGCTGCCATCATTCTTCTACACGGCCGCCGGGGATGAAGGCCAGGCGCGCTACTACAGCGAGCTGATCGAACGGGTGGCCAACCCGGCGCTGAAGATGATTCTCTACCACATCCCGCAGAACTCCGGCGTGCCGGTAAGCCCTGCCCTGACCGCCCGGTTGAGCGCGGCGTTTCCAGAGACGGTCGTCGCCTACAAGGATAGCGCCGGCGACTGGAACAACACGGCGGCGGTGATTGCCGCCGCACCCGACGTCGCGGTGTTCCCCAGCTCGGAGGCGCAACTGACCAAGGGGCTCGCCAGTGGTGCTGCGGGCTGTATCTCCGCGACCGTCAATCTCAACGCTGCGGCCATCCGCGCCCTCTACGACGCGACGATCGCTGGCCAAGACGTCACGGAAGCGGACGCCGCGATCAGGGCGTTCCGCAAGGTGATCCAGGATGCAGGCCTGATCCCGGCAATGAAGGCCGTGCTGGCGGTGCGCTCCGGCGACAAACGCTGGCTCAACCTGCGCGCGCCGCATGAGAATGCGACGCTGGAAAGCGGCAAGGCGCTGCTCACTGCGCTCGGTCCCGCAGCCGATCACATTGGCCGAGGTCACGCATGATGGCGGTTGGCGCAACCCACATGCTCGCATCTTTTCAATCGGCCTAAAGTGACGAGCCTGCCGCCTCTAACGCCGACACGGGCTTAAGCGGTCGCGGACGATCAGCCCCTTTCAGGCACAGTGCGATACCGCCATTGGCCCTTGAACGGTCAAAATCGAGGCGTACCATCGCGGTATCTGAAACTGAGTCTGTTTTCATTCGTCTGGGCTAATGTCCGGACCGGATTGGATATTTCCTTGGCAAGGGACGCAACCAGCGGCGCGGCGAAGCGCGGCAAATCGTTTGCCCATGTGGCGGAGGCGTCCTGGGGCAAGGGCCTCAGCACGCTGCTGCGCATCGTGCGCATGACGCTGCGCCATCCTTGGCAAGTTGCGATCACCATCGCCTCGACTTTCATCGCCGCGACGCTGCAGCTGTTCATCCCGCGCCTGCTGGGCCACGCCATCGACCAGGCGCAAGGCGTGATGGCTGGAGGCGGCGGCGCGGCGGCTGAGCAGGCGCTGTGGACGACGGCGATCACCTTGCTCGTCGTCAGCATCCTGCGCGGCCTCTTCACGATGGCGCAGAATTATTACGGCGAGGCCGTCGGCCACCGCACCGGCTATGAGCTGCGCCTGGCTTTCTACGAAAAGATCCAGCGGCTGAGCTTTTCCTTCCATGACCGGGTGCATACCGGCGACCTGATCACGCTTGGCCTGCTCGACCTCGACGGCGTGCGCATGTTCTTTTCCACCGGCATATTGCGCGTGGTGCTGCTCGGCGTGCTGATCGGCGTCGGCTCCTATCTCCTGATCAGCACCGATCTCGAGCTCGGGCTGCTCAGTCTGAGTTTCGTGCCGTTCGTCGCCTGGCGCTCCTCGGTCACACAGCTCAGGCTGCGCAGCACCTGGCTGACGCTGCAGGAGCGGCTGTCGGTGCTGAGCCGGGTGATGGACGAGAACCTCGGCGGAATCCGCGTCGTGCGCGCCTTTGCGGCGCAGCGGCATGAGCTGGAAAAATTCGACCGCGCCAAGAAGTCGGCGCTGGAGCTTGCCGACCAGCGCGTCGACATCCGCGTCTCCAACACCAGCGCCATGAATTTTTCCTTCCTGGCGGCCATGGGCCTGGTGCTGTGGTTCGGTGGCCAGAAGGTGATCGCGGGCCAGATCAGCGTCGGCACGCTGGCGCAGTTCCTCACCTTCATGACCATCCTGCAGATGCCGGTGCGCCAGCTCGGGCTGATGGTCAACTCGTTCGCCCGCGCCTCGACCTGCGGCACAAGGCTGTTCGAGCTGCTCGACGCCGAACTTGACATCGAGGATGCGCCCGATGCCAAGGATCTCGTGGTCAGCGAAGGCGTGCTGCGCTTCGACAATGTCGGCTTCCGCTACGCGGGCGCCGGCGGCCGGCCGGCGCTGTCGGGCATTTCCTTCGAGGCCAGGTCCGGCGAGACCGTCGGCATTGTCGGCCCGCCGGGCAGCGGCAAGTCGACCATCGCGCATCTGATCCCGCGCTTCTACGATGTGAGGTCAGGCGCGATCACCATCGACGGGCAGGATATACGCGAGGTCACGCTGCAATCGCTGCGCAAGGCGGTCGGCGTCGTGCAGCAGGACGCCTTCCTGTTCACCACCTCGATCGAAAACAACATCGCCTATGGCAATCCGTGGGCGCGCGAGACCCGCATCGGGCAGGCGGCTGAATACGCCCAGCTGCACAATTACATCATCGGGCTTCCGGCCGGCTACACCACGGTCGTGGGCGAGCGCGGGTCATCGCTTTCCGGCGGCCAGCGGCAGCGCCTGACCATCGCCCGCACCCTGATGCTGCGGCCTTCGGTGCTGGTCTTCGACGATTCCACCGCGGCTGTCGACGCCGGCACCGAGCAGCGAATCCGCACCGCGATGAAGCGTTTCGCCAAGGACCGCGTGACGCTGATCATCTCGCACCGGCTGAGCTCGCTGATGCATGCCGACCAGATCCTGTTCGTCGAGAATGGCCGCATCGCCGAGCGCGGCACGCACCAGGAATTGCTGGCGCTCGGCGGACGCTACCGCGCGCTTTACGACCTGCAGCTGCGGTCGGACGACGATTTGCCGGTGGCGGTGGGAGCCGCATGATGTCGACACAGAACGACGACCAGAAGGAAGACACCAGCCGGCGGCCCACCAGGGCCGTTGTCGGTTCGCACCGCGACGAGGAAGAGGTCTTCGGCAAGGTCTACGATCCGCGTATCGTGCGCCGCATCTGGAGCTTCGTGAAACCGTATCAGGGCCGGATCTTCATCTCGGTTGCCGCCGTGCTGGTGTTCACGCTGACGCAATTGGCGATCCCGCTGGTCATCCGTTACGCCATCGACCACGGCATGGCCGCGGGCAAGGCCGACCGCTCGGTGATGAACTGGGCGATCGGCGCCTTCGCTCTGATCATCCTGATCAACTATGGCGCCAGCTATGTCCAGGAAAGTGTCGTCGGCAAGGTGGCCGAGAATGTGCTGTCGGATTTGCGCCGCGCCATGTTCAGCCATCTGCAGCGTGTGTCGCTGAGCTTCATGGACAAGACCGAAGTGGGACGGTTGATGTCGCGCCTGCAGGGCGACGTCAATTCCATGCAGGAATTCCTCGAGACCTCGGTGATGTCCGTGGGCGACATCGTGCTGCTGTTCGGCATCGTCAGCGTGCTTTTGTGGCTCGATTTCCGGCTCGGTCTGCTGACGCTGTCGACCATGCCGGCGTTGTTCATCGTGCGCCTGTTCTGGCTGGGCGCGCCAAGGTCGCCTTCATGGCCGCGCATGAGACCAACTCGATCGCCAATGGCGCGCTGGCCGAAGGCATCCATGGCGTTCGCACGGTGCAGAGCCTGGAGCGCCAGCACGTCAATTTCGACCTTTATGACGAGAAGGTGCTGGCCAATCTCAGGGCTCACCTGACCTCGGCCAAATATGCGCAGGTGATGGTGCCGATCGTCGACACGCTGACCGGCATTGCGATGGCAACCGTGATCGTCGTCGGCGGCTCGATGGTGCTGTCGCACAGCCTCGACATCGGCGTCATGGTGGCGTTCCTGTTCTATATCCAGCGCTTCTTCGACCCGATCCGCTCGCTCACCATGCAGTACTCGGTCATGCAGCGCGCCATGGCGTCGGGCCAACGCATCTCCGAAGTGCTGGACGTACCGGTCGATGTCAGCGACAGACAGGGCGCGGTGACGCTGACGCGCGACATGGACGGTTCGGTCGAGTTCAGGAACGTCACCTTCGGCTACCGGCAGGACCAGCCGGTGCTGAAAAACATCTCCTTCCGCGTCAATCCGGGCGAGACGGTTGCGCTTGTCGGCCCCACCGGTTCGGGCAAGTCGAGCTGCATGGCGCTGGTGCACCGCTTCTATGATGTCTGGTCGGGCGAGGTGCGGGTCGGCGGCCACGATGTGCGCGACGTGACGCAGGATTCGCTCGGCGATCAGGTGGCGATGGTGCTGCAGGAGCCGTTCCTGTTTTCCGGCACGGTGCTGGAGAACATCCGCTACCACAAGACATCGGCTACCCGCGAAGAGGTTGTGCGCGCCGCGCAAGCCGTTGGCGCGCACGACTTCATCGAGCATTTGCCTGACGGCTACGACACCGAGCTCGAACAGCGCGGCGGCAATCTGTCCCTCGGCCAGCGCCAGCTGATCAGCTTTGCACGCGCCCTGGTGGCGGATGCCAAGATCCTGGTGCTCGACGAAGCCACGGCCAGCATCGACTCCTACACCGAGATGCTGATCCAGAAGGCGCTGGTCACGCTGCTGGAGGGGCGCACCGGCCTGGTCATCGCCCATCGGCTGGCGACCATACGCGGCGCCGACCGCATCATCGTGCTGCAGAACGGCGAGATCGTCGAAAGCGGCAACCACGAGCAGCTGATGGCGGCCAAGGGCCTCTATGCCAGGCTCTACAACATGAACTACGCATCGTTCGACGATATTGCCGAGGAAGACATAGGCGCGCTGGCCGGCAAGGCGACGTGAGCTGCTGCCGGTTCGGCTCGACTGGAAATGGTGAGGGGCCAAAACTCGTCGTCGACCAATTCGGCTTTCAG
This sequence comes from Mesorhizobium sp. P160187, assembly GCF_057766425.1. Lineage (NCBI taxonomy): Bacteria > Pseudomonadati > Pseudomonadota > Alphaproteobacteria > Hyphomicrobiales > Phyllobacteriaceae > Mesorhizobium > Mesorhizobium sp. P160187. Next base: position 293,130 of record NZ_JBYMDX010000005.1, on the reverse strand, counting down.
ATGTCGACACGTTTCAGCTCGCCTTCCAGCGTAAGCCCGGCCTCACGCCTGCCGCGCGTTCAGGTGGACGAGCCGCCGGCCGCCTTAAGGGCGATCCCGCGTAAATTCTGAATTCTACGCGCCGCCCAGCGCGCGCGATGGCACGCTCAGCTTGCGCCTGAACCTCAGCAAACGCCGTGATGATGGCTTTCGTTCCTTAGCCGTCGGATGAAAATCGCCGGGGAACAGGAAGGCTTGCTGGGAGTTTAGTTCTTCGAGCCGCGCCGTGAACGGCGCGGCAGCGAAGGAGACGGCATATGGGCCTGGGTACCATTCTTATTATCATCCTGATCATCGCGTTGCTCGGCGGCTTCAGCGGCCTCGGCGGCGGCCCGTTTTACGGCACTGGTTACTATGGCGGCGGTGGCCTCGGGCTGGTGCTGATCATCGTGATCATTCTGGTTGTTCTCGGGCGAATATAGCGTCGCCACTGGCGGCCGCCGAGTTCTACGGCGGCCGCGTTTTCGCCTGACATTGAGGTTTGAAGATATGGCAGCTGAAGACATTGCTGGTCCGGAAACACTGGGCCGGCGTCGGCGCGAGCGAGAGCAAACGCGACGAGCTGGGATGTCCTAATGGTGGCACTATCCGAAGGCGCCGGGCGTAATGCTGCAGACCCCGACACCCGCCTGGCGGCCGTGGCGTTCATCGAGGCGGATCGGACGCTTCCAGAAACCCAGGACGGCGACGAGGCGGGTTCGGCCTTTCTCGCTCTTGTCGACAAGGGCAGCATCGGCCCGAAGGCAGCAATGGCAGGCACGCCTTACGCCTGAACGCGGTCAACCCGCCGTAGTTCCGCCAGCAGAAACACCACCAGCACGCAGCACAGGATGCCAAGCGACGATGGCAGTCCCTGATGTCCGGTCAGTTGCATCGCCAGCCCGGCCACCGGGGAGCCGACGATGCCGCCTACGCCCCATACGAACGCAAAGGCGGCATTGCCGGCGATCAAGGCTTGACCGGTGAAACGCTCGCCGAGCTGGATCAGTGACAGCGTGTAGATCCCGAACGAGACACCGCCCCAAACGAAGAAGAGCGGCCAGATAAGCCATGTAGCGAAGAGCAATGGCAACAGCAGGCAACCGGCCAGGCAAGCCAGGACACAGAACAGCATCATCGGCTTCGAGCCAAACCGTTCGGCGGCGCGCCCAAGCACGACCTGCAGCACGGCATTGCCGGCGATAAAACAGGTGATGAGCGAAGCGATGCGCTGCTCAGTGCTGCCGAGCGCGGCACCATAGACCGCGAACAGCGAAAGCAGGACTTGCTCGAAGGCGGCAGCCGTGAAGACTGCGAACAAGAGCAGCGGCGCCAGCGCGAAGAAGCCGCCGACCGACACCGCTTCGCCCTCACGCGGCATGTCGGGCAGGCGTGGCGCGACGGCAAGCACGATCAGGCCGCAGACAAGGAAGGCCGCGCTGCCGATGATGAAGGGTGGCCATCCTTGCGTGCCGACCAAGCCTAGCGACAGCGGGCCGAGGCCAAAGCCGGCGGAAACGATGGAGGAGTATAGGCCCATGATGCGGCCTCGGCGTGCCGCGGGCGTGATCGAGACCAGCCAGGTTTCACTGATCACGTAAAGCGGATTGGCAAAGAAGCCGAGCAGGAAGCGCAACGGCATCCAGGCCCATACATCCTGCGTCCAGGCAATCGCGATCAGGACGGTTGCTGCCAGGATCGAACACACAACCGCAAGGCGGGCCGCACCCACCCGCCGGACCAGCGCCGGCGTGAAGAGCGATGATACAATGAAACCCAGAGGCGTCATCGCGGCCGAGAGGCCGATAAGGCCCGGTGTCGTCCCTTGCCGTTCCAGGATAAAGCTGAGCAGCGGATAGGTCAGCCCCTGTGCTACGGCGAACACCGTAACGGTCGCGATGATGCCGGCCATCGCGACCCATGGGATGCGGTTCTCTGGCGGTGACGTCGCGTCTTCGGCGCTCATGCCGGCTTCGAACCAGGATCGGCACCGTTCCGGCAAGTGCAAATGCCGGCAAAACGCCGCGGTACGCCCAAACAGGCGGGCGGGTATTATCCGCGACATCAGCTCACACTTGCCAGAAGCGTTTGACGATTTCGGCCTCGACCTGGTGTCTGGTCAGACCGATATCGTCGATCAGGTGCGGATTGGCCTCCGCCATCTGCTTGAGGTCCCAGCGAAAGCGTATCCGCTCGCGCCAGGCCGCGATCATGCCCCGCGGGCCTGTCGGACGCCGGCCCGATGACACCGCCTTTTCCGGCAAGGCTGCACGAGCAGAAGCAAGGGTATCGTTCATGGCAACCTCCATTCGGTTTGAGGAGCGACAGCCCTCGGCTTGAAAGAGGTTGAATTCTGCCGCATGCGGACGGCGCCGTAATTAAGCGCAGCCAAATAGTTCTCAAAAGTTCCAAACTGGCTAGAGCACCTCGCCGTTTCATGGAAACGACGAGGTGCTCAACTCTTTGTTTTGACGCCATACGTCCGTGAAGCGCTCCGCGCTTTCCCGTGGGAAAACCGCCTTCACACCTTTCCTGGAATTGCTCTATAGATGCGCGTTATGCAGGGATCGCGCTTTGCCTTTGGTCCGTTCGTGCTCGATCCGGGTGCGGGAACGCTCCTTCGGGACCAAGTTCCCGTCGCCGCCGGCCACCGCGGACTGCAGCTGCTGGCGGCGCTCGTCGCCCGGCCCGGCGAGATCGTGGCCAAGGCCGAGTTGATGGATGCGGCATGGCCAGGCACCGCCGTTGAGGAAGGCAACCTCACCGTCCAGATTGCGCAATTGCGCAAGCTGCTGGGTCCGGCCACGAACGGCGGAGAATGGATATCGACCGTTCCGCGCGTCGGCTATCGCTTCGCCGGCGCCATCGAACAGCTCGGCGACGAGAAGCGACAGGCTTTGCCGCTGCCCGCCAAACCGTCGATAGCCGTGCTGCCCTTTGCCAATTTCAGCAACGACCCCGAGCAGGAAGCCTTTGCCGACGGGTTGAGCGAAGACCTGATCACCGACCTGTCGAGGATCGGCGGCCTGTTCGTCATCGCGCGCAACTCGACCTTTGCCTACAAGGGCAAGGCGGTGGATGTGCGCGAGGTCGCCAGGGAACTTGGCGTGCGCTATCTCTTGGAGGGCAGCGCCAGACGCGCCGCCGGGCGCGTGCGCATCAACGCCCAGCTGGTCGACGCGCTGAGCGGCGAGCAATTATGGGCAGACCGCTTCGATCGCGGCCTGGAAGATATCTTTGCCGTTCAGGACGAGGTGACGGCCAAGATCGTCGAGGCGCTGCTTGGCCGGCTGCGCGCGCCGCTGCCGCGCAATCGGCCCCGAAATGTCGAGGCCTACGATCTGTGCGTGCGGGCCCGCAACCTGATCGACGTCTCGCCGGAGACGGCGCGCGAAGCGCATCTGTTGCTGACGCGCGCGCTTGCGCTCGATCCGGACTATGCCGAAGCCTATCGCTGGCTTGCCATGAACCACTGGATGGGATGGGTGCATTGGGGAGAGCCCATTGAGCCTGCCCGCGGCCTTGCCCTGGAACTGGCGCGCAAGGCTGTGGCGATCGATCCCAACGATGCCGGCTGCCACTGGGTGCTTGCCAACCTGCTTGCCTATGAGCGCAGATTCGACGAAGCGGATGTGGGATTTGCCAAGGCGTTCGAACTCGACCCGAACGAGGCCGATGCCTGGGCGACATTGTCCGACATCGCGGTCCTGGCCGGGCGCGTCGAGGACGGCCTCGACTATATCGGCAAGGCGTTCCGGCTGAACCCGTTTCCGGCAAGCTGGTACTACCTGACGCTCGGCCAGGCGCAATATGCGGCGCGCGACTATGAAGCCGCCGTCGAGACGACGCGCCGGGACGAGACGTATCGGACAAGCTCGCGCCGTTTCCTTGCGGCAAGCCTTGCGCAACTCGGCCGGATCGATGAGGCGCGCGCCGAGGTCGACCTGTTCCTTGTCGCGAACCCACATTTCACCACCAGCCACTGGGTCGAGACGGAGCCGTTCCGCGACACGGCCACGCTCGACCATTTCGTCGATGGCTTCCGAAAGGCCGGCCTTCCGGAGTGACGGACCGGCGTGCTCGATCGAATGCCAGGCACCGTCGGTTGCGGCTCAATCTGTCAATGTTTGCAAGTCGCGAGGCCGCTCGACCGATCTTGCTTCCGCGTGCAGTCATCCAACAGCGATTGCAGCGAAGCGGCGCGCGAAACCTCTGTCACGGTGAAGCCGGCTGGAACGGCCACGATCGATCCGGCCACGGGTGAGCGCTGGGTGGCGGCTGGCGACTACCTGTTGCGCTCTCGTCTGCAATGCCGGCATCGCGGTCGCCGTGGGCAATGATCGGCTTGCCTCCTTGAGCTTTCAGCGACGCGCTCCGACAACTCGCGATGATTTTTCTAGATGCCGGTGATTTTCTAGATGCCGTTTGTCGAAGCATGATCTTTTCCGAAAACCGTTTCCCACTTTTCTGGATCACGCTCTAGCGGCTGGCGTGATCGGGAAGTCCGCGCAATCTGATTGTCCGAGCGCCCTTTAGCTTTCCTTGTTTGAGGTCGGCGGCGGGAGTAATAGTCGCCAAGGAATTGCGAGGAGGAAGAGATGACGCTGAACTTCGACCCGAAGGCGAAGGCCACGGCGTTGTACCATGGCGAATTCCGACCGATGTTCATTGGCGGCAAGTGGGTCGCGGCGCGGTCCGGCCAGGGCATGCAGGCACTCAATCCGGCAACAGGCGAGGTGCTGGCGACAGTGCCGCGCGGCGGGGCTGCCGATATCGACTCGGCGGTGGCCGCCGCGCGCGCGGCCTTCGAAGGCCCATGGTCCAAATTCTCACCCTACGAGCGGCAGTGCGTGCTGCTCAGGATCGCCGATCTCTTCGAGACGCATTGGGAAGAGCTCAGCGTTTCCGACACGCTCGACATGGGGCTGCCGATCACGCGCACGCTCGCCAACCGGCGCCGCGTCATCGGCATGCTGCGCTTCTATGCCGGCATGGCCACCGCGCTGCATGGCGAGGCGATCGACAATTCGATTCCCGGCGAGATCGTCACCCTCACCCGGCGCGAGCCGGTGGGCGTCGTTGGTGCGATCATTCCCTGGAATGCGCCGACCGCCGCCTCGATCTGGAAGATCGCGCCGGCGCTGGCGACAGGCTGCACCATCGTGCTGAAACCGTCCGAGGATGCGTCGCTGACGCCGCTGCTGATCGCGCAACTGATGCAGGAAGCCGGCGTGCCCGACGGCGTCGTCAACGTCGTCACCGGCACCGGGGTCGAAGCCGGTGCGCGGCTCGCCGAACATCCAGACGTCAACAAGATCGTTTTCACCGGATCGACGCTGACCGGCCAGGCCATCGCGCGGGCAGCCGTGGCCAACCTCAAGCGCGTTTCGCTGGAGCTCGGCGGCAAGTCGCCGATCATCGTCTGCCGCGACGCCGACATCGACAAGGCTGTTCCGATCGCGGCGATGGCGGTGTTCGTGCATTCGGGCCAGATCTGCATTGCCGGCTCGCGGCTGTTCGTGGCGCGCGAAATCCATGACGAGTTCCTCCGACGGCTCGCCGATTTCGCCGGCAGACTGCGAATCGGCCATGGCATCGAGGCAGAGACGGAAATCGGACCGCTCATCAATGCCAGGCAGGCAGCCAAGGTGGAGGGCTATATCAGGGCCGGCAGCGACGAAGGCGCCGAACTGGTCGCCGGTGGCTCGCGGCTGACCGGCGAGCTCTACGATGGCGGCAACTTCATTGCGCCGACGGTCTTCGGCGCCGTGTCGGACCAGATGACCATCGCGCGCGAGGAGATTTTCGGCCCGGTCATGTCGGCGATGCCCTTCGACACGCTCGACGAAGCGGTGGCGCGTGCCAATGCGACGCCCTATGGCCTGGCCGCCGGCATCTTCACCACGCATCTGGGCACCGCGCACAAGCTTGCGCGCCGGGTCAAGGCCGGCTCGGTCTGGGTCAACATGTACCATGCCATCGACCCGGCGGTGCCGTTCGGCGGCATGAAGATGTCGGGTTATGGCCGCGAGGGCGGCATCGAGCATCTGCACGAGTATCTGGAGACCAAGTCGGTCTGGATCCAGACCGACTGATATTCGCGCGGCGTACTCTGCGAAATCACGATGAAACCACAAGGGCCAGGACGGCGGCGCAGTCACCGGCTTTGACCAGGCCGGGGAAATGCCGCGCCGCCAGAATGCCGGACATTTTTGCCTTGATCTCCTGCGGAGCGATGCCGGTGCGGCCGGTGGAATGGATGCGCGCCAGCACCGAGCCTTCTTTCACAGGCTCGCCGAGATCGACCATGGTTTCGATCATGCCGTCGTCCTCGGCGAAGGAGAAGCAATCGCCCGACGGCATGTCGAGCCACTGCGTCGGGCTCTTCTCTACTGCACCGGCGACAATGCCGGCATGACGCAGCACATTGCTGATGCCGCGCCGCGCAATCCGCACCGTCTGTGCGCGCGAGGTGCCGCCGCCGCCAAGCTCGGTGCTGACGAAGACCTTGCCCATTTCCTCCGCCGCCGTGTCGTACATGCCGACGGAGTCGATCTCGATCATGCGCATGGAGAACGGAGCCGCGAATGCGGCGACCGCGTCGAAGGCTTTCTGCTCCAGTGCCTTGTCGGGCACCGTGTGCGCGGCACAGAAGGGCACGAAATCCAGCGTCCTGCCGCCGGAGTGGAAATCGAAGACGAGGTCGGCGCGCGGCAGCAGTTCGCGTTGAAAGTAGTCGGCGATCTTCTCGGTCACCGTGCCGTCGGGACGGCCGGGAAAGCTGCGGTTCATATTGCCCTTGTCGATCGGCGACGTCCGCGTGCCGGCGCGGAAGGCCGGATAGTTCATCGCCGGCACAATGATCACCGTGCCGCTGACCTGTTTGGGATCGAGCGTGCGGGCAAGATCGTAGAGCGCCAGCGGCCCCTCATACTCGTCGCCATGATTGCCGCCGGTGAGCAGGGCAGTCGGCCCCTTGCCGTTGCGGATGACGCAGATCGGGATCATCACCGAGCCCCACGCCGAGTCGTTGCGGCTGTAGGGCAGGCGCAGGAAACCATGTTGCACGCCGTCCTTGTCGAAATCGACGGTCGGGGCGATCGGGGATGGGCGAAGGCTAGGCATCGGGCTCAATTCTTCACCACCAGTTTGCGCGGTACATTGGCGAGGCACTCTACACCGGTTTCGGTGATCAGGATGGATTCGGTGATTTCCAGTCCCATGGTCTCCAGCCAGAGACCGGTCATGAAATGGAAGGTCATGCCAGGCTTGAGTTCGGTGCGGTCGCCGGGGCGCAGGCTCATGGTGCGTTCGCCCCAATCCGGCGGATAGGAGAGACCGATGGAATAGCCGGTGCGGTTGTCCTTGACGATGCCATATTTCTTCAACACGGCGAAAAAGGCGTTGGCGATGTCCTCACAGGCATTGCCGGGCTTTGCCGCCGCCAGCCCCGCCTCCATGCCTTCCAGTGTCGCCTTCTCGGCATCCAGGAATTCCTGTGTCGGCTTGCCGAGAAAGACGGTGCGCGACAGCGGGCAATGGTAGCGGTTGTAGCAGCCGGCGATCTCGAAGAAGGTGCCCTCGCCCGACTTCATCGGCTGGTCGTCCCAGGTGAGATGCGGCGCCGAGGCGTCGGCGCCCGACGGCAGCAGCGGCACGATCGCCGGATAGTCGCCGCCGATGCCGTCGACGCCGCGCGTGCCGGCATCGTAGATCTCGGCGACCAGATCGCATTTGCGCATGCCGACCTGGATCTTGTCGACGATGCGCTGGTGCATGGCTTCGACGATACGAGCCGCCTTGCGCATATAGTCGATTTCAGTCGGGCTCTTCACCGCGCGCTGCCAATTGACCAGCGCTGTCGCGTCGACGAAGCGGGCGTTGGGCAGGTGCTTCTGCAACGCGGCGAAGGCGGCAGCCGAGAACCAGTAATTGTCCATCTCGACGCCGATGGTCAGCTTGCCCCAGCCGCGATCACTAAGCACGCTGGCCAAAAAATCCATCGGGTGGCGCTCGGTCGACTGCACGTAGTGGTCGGCATAGCCGACGATGTTGTCATGCGCGAGATAGGCGGTGCGCTTGGCGCCATTGGCATCCTGGCCGCGGCCGTACCAGACCGGCTCGCCCGATGGGGGCACAATCACTGCTTGGTGCACATAGAACGACCAGCCATCATAGCCGGTCAGCCAGGCCATGTTGGAGGGGTCGCTGATGACAAGCAGATCGACGCCTTTCCCCTCCATGGCTTTCCGCGTCTTGGCGAGGCGATCCGCAAATTCGGCGCGCGAGAATTTCAGGTTCGGTTGCATTGTTCTTGGTCCTCGTTTGTTGGGCCTTGCGGCCAGCATCAGCTTTCAAAAATGGTTCCGGCATTGGCCGCCCGCGCCCGGTTGCGAGCGAGCGTGGCGATCGCCGTATCCTGCACGCCGGTGCCGGTGAGGTCGGCGATGGTGATGTCGCTGGGTGAGCGCCTTCCGTGCCGTTCGCCGGCGATGATCTGGCCGAGTTCGGTGACCGCGGCATCGGCTCCCATCACGCCCGATGCGATGGCGTGATGCAGTTCTCCCAGACGCCGTGTCTGCTTGGCGCTGTCGGCGACATAGAGATCGGCCATGCGCAGGATCGCCGGCGCGATCTCGTTCTTGTGTTCGGCATCCGAGCCCATGGCGGTGATGTGCTGCCCGGCAACGACAAGGCCGGCCTTGATCAGCGGCTCGGTCGACGGCGTGGTGGTGACGATGATGTCGGCGCCGATGGTTGCTTTGGCTGCATCCGGCTCGGCGCGCACGAGAATGCCGAGCTTTTCGCGCAGCGCGCCTGCGGCCGTCTCCGCCTTGACCGCATCGCGCGCCCAGATACGTGCCTCGGCGATCGGCCGCACCAACATGAGCGCTTCGAGTTGCAGCCCGGCTTGCACGCCGGCGCCGAAGATTGCGGCGACGGACGAATCCGGCCGCGACAGATGCTTCGCCGCGACGGCGCCGGCAGCAGCGGTGCGGACATCTGTGAGATAGCCATTGTCCAGCAGCAGCGCCTCGACCACACCGGTTCTTGCCGAGAGCAACACCATCATGCCGCCGCCGCTGGGCAGACCGAGCTTCGGATTGTCGAAGAAGCCGGAGCTTATCTTAACGGCGAAACCGTCTATTCCAGGCACATAGGCCGACTTCACATCGACCTCGCCGCGCTGCTCGTGAATGTCCAACCGCAGGATCGGCGGCATCGCCACCGGCAATGTGGCGAGCGCGCGGAAAGCGTTTTCGACGCAGGCGGCCGCGTCGAGATCGAGCGGCACGATTGTGCGCAGTTCCTTCTCGGTGAGGATCGTCATCCGGCTCATGTGTCGCGCTCCATACTAGCGCGCACCACGAAGGATAGTGTTCCGTCACACCCCCCTCTGGCCTGCCGGCCATCTCCCCCGCAAGGGGAGAGATTGGACTGCACTCCTGCCTTCGCCAATCTCCAGCGCAGCAAGAATAGCGACCGCATCGAAGCTGCCGATCTCCCCCCTTGCGGGGGAGATGTCCGGCAGGACAGAGGGGGGTGGGCGGGAATTCGGCGTGGGAGAGTTTTCATGCCGCGCGCTCCGCGATTGCGTCACCGCAGACGATCTTGCGATGCGTGTTCATGTCGATATTGCGGCCCGAGAGAAGAACGACCACCGGCCCGGTCGCCCTGACCTTGCCGGCGAGTAGCGCAGCGATGCCGACCGCACCGGCGCCTTCGACGATCTCGCGCTCTTGTTCATAGGCATGTCGGATGCCGGCGGCGATCTCGTCCTCGGTGAGCAGGATGACGTCGTCGAGCAGATCGCGGCACATGGCGAAGGTCAGCCGGTTGTCGAGACCGATGCCGCCGCCGAGCGAATCCGCCAGTGTCGGCAGTTCTTCAACCTCGACCGGCCGGCCGGCGTCGAGGCTGGCCTTCATCGCAGCGCCACGTTCCATCGAAACGCCGATCACTTTTGTCCTGGGGCTAGTGCCTTTGATAGCTGCGGCGATGCCCGAGGCCAAGCCGCCACCGGAAAGCTGGACGAGGACGAGAGCGGCATCCGGGACCTGCTCGATCATCTCCAGTCCAAGCGTGCCCTGCCCAGCGATGATGGCCGGGTGGTCGAAGGGCGGCAGCATCACCAGTCCCTCCTGCGCCACCAGCCATTCGACCTCCTGCTGCGCCTCGTCCTGACTGTTGCCGATGATGCGGACATCCGCGCCAAGCCGACGGATTTCGTCGAGCTTGTTGCCCGGCACCAGTCGCGACATGCAGATCACCGCACGCATGCCTTCGAGCTTCGCGGCATGGGCCAGCGCACGGCCATGATTGCCGGTCGACGCCGCGACCACGCCGCGCGCCTTCTCCTCGGCGCTCAGCGAAGCAACGGCATTCGAGGCGCCGCGCAGCTTGAAGCTGCCGGTGGTCTGGCGGTGTTCAAGCTTGAGGTGGACGGGGATGCCCAGTCGTTCGGAAAGGCTGTGAGATAACCCTGTCGGCGTGCGTTCGATTTTGCCGGCAATTCGCTCCCGGGCGGCACGAATATCGTTAAGGGTGACTGTCGTCATGATCGTCAATCGCGCGGCAAAGGCAGCGTCATCAGACGGCCAAATTCGGGATGCGACGTCCCGTCGCCACACAACCGCAAACAGTTCCAGGCGCTCGCCTGGTTGCTGGTGACGACCGGGCGAGCGATCGCCTGTTCCACGCCGGGAACCGCGAGCGCTCCGCGCAATGCGGTGCAGGACACGAACAGTGCGTCGGCCTCAGCGTGTGTCGCCTCTCGTGCGAGATCGACAATCGCTGCCGGCGCAATGCGCGCCATCTCGCGATCGTCCTCGAAGCCGAGGCAGGTGAAGCTGACGATCTCAAAGCCGCGCTCGGCGAAATACGTCGCCATCGGCCTGGAGGTTTCGACCGTGTAAGGGGTGAGGATGCTGATCTTCTTGGCACCCAGCGCCTTCAGCCCGCGGACGCCTGCCATGGGCGGCGTGACCACAGGAACACCCGGCTTGGCAGACTGGATCGCCGCCTCGATCTCGGCGTCGCCAATCACCACCGAGGCCGAGGTGCAGGAGTAGCAGATCGCGTCGAGCGGCTCGTCTGGCAGGATCAGCGCGGCGCCCGCCGCCAGCTCCGGCTGCATCTTGCGAAGGTTTTCCGGCGTCGTCGGATTCTTGTAGGGAATGCGCGCGACATAGACGCCGATGCGCTCGCTCGCCGCCATGCGGCGGAAATCCGGTTCGCTGGTGTGGTCGGTGGCAAGGATGATCAGGCCGACGCGCTTTTCCAGCGGACGCGCGTCGAGCGCCGGCCTTGTCGGCATCAGCCTGATCTCGGGCAGCGGTTTCATCACAGGACTACCTTTCGATCGTGCCGTAGCGATGTTCCAGCCAGCGCAGCAGCACGACCGAGAAGAGGCTGATGACGAGGAAGAAAGCGCCGACCAGCGTGATCGGTTCGATGTAGCGGTAGTAGGTGTTGGCGACGCTCTTGGCCTGGTTCATCAGCTCCAGCACGGTGATCGCCGATAGGAGCGGCGTCTCCTTGAACATGGCGATGAAATAGTTGGCCAGAGCCGGGATCATCGGTGGGATCGCTTGCGGAATGATGATGTTGGTCCAGGTCTGCGTGGCGCTCAGATTGCAGGCCTTGGCCGCCTCCCACTGGCCGCGCGGCACGTTGTCGATACCGGCGCGATAGACTTCCGCCGTGTAGGTGCCGTAGTGCAAGCCGAGCCCGATGACGCCGGCGACCAGCGGCGGCAACAGGATGCCGAAATCCGGCAGCACGTAGAAGATGAAATAGAGCTGCACCAGAAGTGGCGTGCCGCGGATGAATTCGGCCGCCCAGCCGACGGTGCGCGACAGGACCTTGTTGGGCGAGCGTCGCGCCAGCGCGATGCCCAGACCCACGATAGCGGCCAGCACGGAGCCGAGCAGCGTTGCCAGGATGGTGATCTTCACGCCCTGGATCAGCGTCGGCAGGATCTCCCAGACGAAGTTCCAATCCCAATCCATCAGGAGGCCCAATTTATCAGAAGGGCATTGGCCATCAGACGCGCACCCCGTCGAGGCCGCGCGCCATGCGGCGTTCCAGAGAACGCACGCCCCAGGAGATGATCAGCGCCAGGGCGAAATAGATGATCAGGATGGTGGTGAACGGCGCCAGCGTGTTGCCGGTCTGCGAGCGCACGACCTGCGCCTGAAAGGTGAGATCGGCGAGCGAGATCAGCGACACCACGGAGGTCGCCTTGAGCAGTTCGATGGCATTGTTGCCGAAGGTCGGCAGCATGACCAGCAGCGCCTGCGGCAGGATGACATGGCGCATGCCTTGCCAGCGGCCGAGGTTGAGCGCGATGCAGGCCTCATATTGTTCGCGGCCGACCGACTGGATGGCGCCGCGTACCACCTCGGCCGCATAGGCGCCGACATTGAGGCCCAGCGCCAGCACACCCGCCTGCAGCGGCGTCAGTTCGAGGCCGATCAACGGCAACACGAAATAGGCAAAAAACAGCTGCACGAAGATCGAGGTGCCGCGGAAGAATTCTATATAGGCGGTGGCCAGCCAGCGCAGCGCAAAGAAGCGCGACACGCGGCCCATGCCGGCGAGGAAGGCCATGATCAGGGCGAGCACCGACCCCATCAGCGTCAGCTCGATGGTGACAAGCGCTCCCTGCAATATCAGGCCGAGGTAGCCGGACCACTGGGTCATTCGGGTTCCAACGGTTGGGTTCTAGCTCCTTCTCCCCGTACACGGGGAGAAGGTGCCGGCAGACAGATGAGGGGCAGCGCTAAATTCTCAGAACCTGGCGCCGCCCATCATCCGGCCCTTCGGGCCACCTTCTCCCCGTGAACGGGGAGAAGGCAAAACGGCCCTATTTCGCCGCGCAGAGTTTGTCGCGCGTGGTCGACATCGCTGCTGCCGCCGAGAAGCCGTAGGGCTCGATGATCTTGGCGAACTCGCCGGATTTCTTCAGCTTGGCGAGCTCGACATCGAAGGCATCGCGCAGGGCCTCATCGCCTTTCTTGAAGGCGGCGCCGTCGCAATAGACCGGCGCGCCGACCACCGGGGCGATGACTTCGAGGTTCGGATCGTTGGCTTTCTTGACGAGGTCGTTGATCGACAGGACGGGAAGCGAATAGGCATCGATGCGACCGTCCTGCAGCATCTTCAGGCCGCTCTGGCCGTCCGGCACGACGATGACGCGCTCGCGCGGCACGCCGGCGTTGAGCGCCAGCTTCTCCTCGGTGCCGCCACCGGGCGCGCCGATGGTGGCTGACGTGTCCTTGGCGACGTCCTCGTAGCTCTTGAAGCCCTTCGGATTGCCCTTCTTGACCAACATCGCCTCGGCGTCGCACAGCACCGGCTCGGAATAGACGACCGCCGCGCAACGCTCCGGCTTCATGAACAGGCCGGCGGTGACGACGTCGAAGCGGCCGGCCTGCAGGCCGGGGATCATCGCGCCATATTCGGAGATCGAAGCGACGATGTCGGCAACACCGAGACGCTTGAAGACCTCGCGCGCCACGTCGGGCGCCGCACCCGAAACTTTGCCGTCGGCGGCGACCGCCGTATAGGGCGGCTCGTTGGCGATCGCGACGCGGGCAAAGCCCTGCGCCTTCAATTGCTCGAGCTTGCTGTCATCGGCCGAACCGGTGCTCGACGCGGCGAGCACCGCCGTCAGTGCGAGACCGGCGACGCCGGCCAGAATGCCAAGTTTCTTCATTGTTCCCAACTCCTTGTTGTCTTCTTGGTTTTGTCTGGGGCGGTCTTCCGCCCCGCAAAGCGGTCAGACACGATGTCCGGCTGCGATGATCTTCTTCAGGAAGCCTTGCGTGCGCTCCTGCTTTGGATGGCGGAAAATCTCGTCTGGTTTGCCCTCTTCGACGATCTTGCCGCGGTCGAAGAACAGCACGCGGTCGGCGAAGTCGTGGGCAAAGCCCATCTCGTGGGTGACCAGCAGCATGGTCATGTCGGTCTCTGCGGCGAGCTTGCGCATGACATTCATCACCTCCTCGACCAGCTCCGGATCGAGGGCCGACGTCACCTCGTCGAACAGCATGATCTTCGGCGACAATGCCAGCGCACGGGCAATCGCCACGCGCTGCTTCTGGCCGCCGGACAGCTGCGCCGGCATCGACTTCGCCTTGTCGGCCATGCCGACCATGTCGAGCAGTTCCATGGCCCGCTTTTCAGCGGCGGCGCGAGGCGTGCCCTTGGTCAGCATCGGCGCCAGCGTGACGTTATCCATGACGCATTTGTGCGGAAACAGATTGAACAGCTGGAAGACCATGCCGATCTTCTGCCGCATCTTGGTCAGGTGCCGCTCGTCGGCGGGCAGCAGCTGGCCGTTGCGCTCCATGTGATAGAGCTGCTCGCCATCGATCTGGATATGGCCGCCGTCGATCTTCTCCAGCGTCATCAGGATTCGCAGGATCGTCGTCTTGCCCGAGCCGGACGGGCCGATCAGCGCCAGCTTCTCGCCGGGCATGACCTGCATCGACAGGCCGTCCAGTACCTTGAACGAGCCGAAGCTCTTCGAAATGGCGTCGACCTTGATGATGGGTGAGGACAAATGAATTTCCCCTGCTGGAGAAGCCTGTGCCCTTAACGATGCGGAACGCGCCAAATCATGTCAATTGGGAAAATAAAATCATGACAATATTTCCGGCACTGCATGATTCCAGAGCAATTCCCGCTTAGATTGCGAGCAGCAGATGCTCCGGATCGCCAAGCAGCAACTTGGTGACAACGCCGAGGCCGGCGCGCAGTTCCCCCTCGGTGGTCGAGCCGAGCGAGATGCGCACCGCCGGATGCCAGGGCGCATCCGAGATGCGGAAGGAGGTGCCGGGCGCGATCGCCACGCCTTGCAGGCGGGCCTGGGCGACGAAGCTTTCCTCGGCACGGTCCGCGGGCAGTTGCAACCAGACATGCAGCCCGTCGCGCCTGGCGCGATAACCAACCCCGCCCAGCACCTCGGCTGCGATGTCCTGGCGGCGGCGCAATGCCGCGCGCTGCCAGCGAACGAGTTCCATCGCCGTGCCGTCGGTCACCCATTTGGTGGCGATCTCGGCCACCAGCGGCGTCGCCATCCAGTTCGACACCAGATGCCGGTTGGCAACGGCGGCGACATAGCGGTCGGGCGCCGCGAGATAGCCGATGCGCAGGCCAGGTACGGTGATCTTGGTGAAGGAAGTGACGTAGAGCGTGCGCTCCGGCGCAAAGGCGGCGACCGGCGGCGACCGGTCCTCGATCAGCGGACCCAGCACATCGTTCTCGATGATGGCGATGTCGTGCTTGCGCGCGACCGCGGCGATCTCTTCGCGCCGCCGAGCGTCCATCAGCGTCGCCGTCGGGTTGATCACCGACGGTTGCACGAATACCGCGCGAATGTCGGTGAGCCGGCAGACCTCGTCCAACGCGTCCGGGATCAGGCCATTGCCGTCGATCGGCAGGCCTTCCAGGTTGAAGCCGAGATAGCGCGCCAGCGGCACCAGCGTGTGGTGGCCGATGGCCTCGGTGGCGACAGTCGATCCCGGCGGCGCAACGCTCATCAGCGCCACGGTCATCCCGGCGGTCGCGCCATTGGTCAGGCTGATATTCTGTGCGGAGGTGTCGAGCCCACACAGTTTCAGCCATTCGACAGCCACCGCGCGGTGACGCGGGAACACCATGTTGGGCCGGAACGACAACGCCGAACTGGATGGCAGGTTTTCGGCCAGCCAGCCCAGCGCCTGCTTCAGCCGCTCCAAATGCATCGGCTCGCAGACCGGCTTCAGGATTGACAGATCGATGACCTCGCCGAGGCGCTCCGGCAGATAGGGCGGCTCCGGGTCGCGGCGCTGCGTCTGGACAAAGCTGCCACGGCCGATCTCGCCCGAAATCAGGCCGCGCCGGATCAGTTCTTCGTAGGCGCGGCTGACCGTCTGCACCGACAGTTTTAAATCGTCTGCCAGCCTTCGATGCGTTGGAAGCCGCGCGCCGTTGGCCAGCCGCCCGTCATGAATGGCGCGGGCGAACTGGTCGGCCAGCGTTTGATAGGCTGGCCGGCGGATGAGCGCAGGGTCGGGTTGCCATGATGTCATGACTTAATAGAGATCGAAATCAGTGCAATTGACAATCGAAATAATGCGCCGTCATGGTGATGCCGACAAAAAGCGGACGCCGATGACATCGAAACTCGACGCGGTCGACCTCAGGATACTCGACGCCATCCAGCGCGACGGGCGCATCACCAAGCTGGCGCTGGCCGAACAGGTCGGGCTGTCGCCGACGCCGTGCTGGATGCGGCTGCGCAAGCTGGAGAAGGCAGGCATCGTCTCGGGCTACCACGCCAGGATCGCCATGCGCGTGGTGGCGCCGGTCGCCACCGTGTTGATGGAGGTGACGCTGGCCAGCCATCGCCAGGCCGATTTCGACCGCTTCGAACGCGTCATCCGCGACATCCCCGAAATCGTCGCCTGCTGGTCGGTGGGCGGCGGCGTCGACTATGTGGTCAAGGTGATGACGCGCGACATCGACGCCTATCAGCGGCTGGTCGACGACCTGCTGGAGCGCGAGATCGGCATCGACCGCTACTTCACCTACATCGTCACCAAGACGGTGAAGGACGAAATCGTGCTGCCGATAGCCGACCTGCTGCCGGCGTCGGCATAAGCCCGGAGAGAATGTCTGTCGGGACGGCACAATAGAGAGAGTTCTCTCTCCTTCAGGGCGTCGAAACAGTCTCTCTGTCTGCATGTGACGGATAGTCTTCCCGCATCGTCCGAACCGGGAGGCCTCGACCATGTCCGCGCATTTTGCCCGCTCGCATCGCCATGAGGCGCTCGACCGCCTCTCCGACCGCCGGCTGCTGCGCGAGCTTGCCTATGTCGATGGGCATTGGACCGCGAGCGAAGCGGCCGAAAGCTTTGAAGTCACCGATCCGGCCACAGGCGCGACGGTCGCGTTTGTCGCCGCGCTCGATGCGCAGCAAACGACAAGGGCAATCGGTGCCGCCGCGCGTGCCTTCCCGGCTTGGCGGTCACTGCTGCCGCAGGAGCGGTCGAGAATTCTGCGAAAATGGTTCGAGCTGATCATCGCGGCGAAAGACGACCTTGCCCTGCTGATGACTTTGGAACAAGGCAAGCCGCTGCAGGAATCGCTCGGCGAAATCGACTATGCCGCCTCTTTCGTCGAATGGTATGCCGAAGAGGCAAAGCGCCTCAACGCCGAGAGCGTCACCAGCCATCTGCCGAATGCCGAGATGATGGTGAGGCGCGAGCCGCTCGGCGTTGTCGGCGTCGTCACGCCCTGGAATTTTCCGGCGGCGATGCTGACCCGCAAGGCGGCCGCCGCACTCGCCGCCGGCTGCACCATCGTCGCACACCCGTCCTCGGAGACGCCGCTGTCGGCGCTGGCGCTGGCTGAACTCGGCGAGCGCGCCGGCCTGCCCGCCGGCGTCTTCAATGTCATCACCGGCAAGGCTGCTGCCATTGTCGGTCGCATGTGCGAGGACCCGCGCGTTCGCGCCATAAGCTTCACCGGCTCGACCGAGATCGGCCGGCTGATCGCGGCGCAAAGCGCGCCGACGATGAAGCGGCTGGTGATGGAGCTTGGGGGCCACGCGCCGCTGATCGTCTTTGCCGATACCGATCTGGACAAGGCGGTGAGCATCGCCATCGATGCCAAATTCGCCACCTCCGGCCAGGACTGCCTCGCCGCCAACCGCATCTACGTCCAGCGCCCGATCTACGATCGCTTCTGCGCCGCTTTTGCCAGGCGTATCGAGGCGCTGCGCACCGGCAACGGCCTTACCGACAAGATCGATATCGGACCGCTGATGCATGAGCGCGCCGTGACCAAGGTCGAGGAACAGGTCGCCGATGCCGTCGCCCATGGCGCGCGCTGCCTCACCGGCGGCAAGCGGCATCAGGCCGGGCCGCTGTTCTACCAGCCGACGTTGCTGGCCGATGTCAGCGACGAAGCGCTGATCATGCGCGAGGAGACTTTCGGGCCGGTCGCCGCAGTCACGCCGTTCGACAGTGAGGACGAGGTGATCGCCCGTGCCAACGCCACAGAATATGGCCTCGTCGCCTATGTCGTTACCGAGAACGGCGCCCGCCAGCAACGTATGGGCCGCGCGCTCGACTACGGCATGGTCGCCATCAACCGCGTCAAGATCACCGGCGCGCCGATCCCATTCGGCGGCGTCAAGCAATCCGGCATCGGCCGCGAAGGCTCGCGCCATGGGCTCGAAGCTTTCGCCGATCTGAAGTACCTCTGCCTGGACGTCGCATAAGTCCGTCCGGCCATCTCTCAAGGAGTCAAAAAATGCTCGACCAATCCAACGAACTCAATGCCTGGGATCGCGACCATTTCTTCCATCCTTCGACCCATATGGGCACGCATGCGCGGGGTGAATTGCCGACCCGCATCATGGCCGGCGGCGAAGGCGTCACCGTCTGGGACAACAATGGCAGGAAGAGCATCGATGCCTTTGCCGGTCTCTATTGCGTCAATGTCGGCTATGGCCGCCAGAAGATCGCCGACGCGATCGCCACCCAGGCGAAGAACCTCGCCTACTACCACGCCTATGTCGGCCACGGGACCGAGGCCTCGATCACGCTGGCCAAGATGATCATCGACCGCGCGCCGAAGGGCATGTCGAGGGTCTATTTCGGCCTCTCGGGTTCGGATGCCAACGAGACCAACATCAAGCTGATCTGGTACTACAACAATGTGCTGGGACGGCCGGAGAAGAAGAAGATCATCTCGCGCTGGCGCGGCTATCACGGCTCGGGCGTGATGACGGGATCACTGACCGGGCTCGACCTGTTCCACAACGCTTTCGACCTGCCGCGCGCGCCGGTCCTGCACACGGAGGCGCCCTATTATTTCCGCCGCGCCGACCGCTCGATGAGCGAGGAGCAGTTCTCGCAGCATTGCGCCGACAAGCTTGAAGAGATGATCCTGGCCGAAGGTCCCGAAACCGTCGCCGCCTTCATCGGCGAGCCGATCCTCGGTACTGGCGGCATCGTGCCGCCGCCGGCCGGCTACTGGGAGAAGATCCAGGCGGTGCTGAAGAAGTATGACGTGCTGCTGGTCGCCGACGAGGTGGTGACGGGCTTCGGCCGTCTGGGCACCATGTTCGGCTCCGACCATTACGGCATCAAGCCGGACCTCATCACCATCGCAAAGGGGCTGACCTCGGCCTATGCGCCGCTGTCGGGTGTCATCGTTGCCGACAAGATGTGGCAGGTGCTGGTGCAGGGCTCCGACAAGCTCGGTTCGCTCGGCCATGGCTGGACCTATGCCGCGCATCCGATCTGCGTCGCCGCAGGTGTCGCCAATCTCGAACTGATCGACGAACTGGACCTGGTAACGAACGCCGGTGAGACCGGCGCTTATTTCCGCGCCGAACTGACCAAGGCTGTCGGCGGGCACAGACACGTCGGCGACGTGCGCGGCGATGGCATGCTGGCGGCGGTCGAATTTGTCGCCGACAAGGACGACCGGGTGTTCTTCGACGCCTCGCTCAAGATCGGGCCGCAAGTGGCGACAGCACTTGCCGCCAGCGGCGTCATCGGCCGCGCCATGCCGCAGGGCGACATACTAGGCTTCGCGCCGCCGCTCTGCCTGACGCGTGAGGAAGCCGACATCGTCGTTTCGAAAACCGCCGATGCCGTCAACAGCGTGTTTTCCAATCTCTGAGATCGACCATGAATGCCATGACCAAGACCCTCCCCGCCACCATGGCCGCCGTGCTGCTCACCGGGCATGGCGGACCGGAAAAGCTCGTCTATCGCAGCGATGTGAAAGTGCCTGTGCCTGCCGCCGGCGAGGTGCTGGTTAAGGTCAGCGCTTGCGGTATGAACAACACCGATGTCTGGGTACGCCAGGGCGCCTATGGCACGGAGGAGGACGCTGCCGCCGTGTCGACGTGGCGGCGGCAAGGCAACACGCTTACCTTCCCGCGCATCCAGGGCACCGACACGGTCGGCACCATCGCTGCCGTCGGCGAAGGCGTTTCCCCGGGCCGTATCGGCGAACGGGTAATGGTCGATTTTTCGATCTACAACCGCGACGACGATTTCCTCGCCGACATTGACTATATGGGCCACGGTCGCGACGGCGGGTACGCCGAGTACCAGACGGTGCCGGGCGAGAATGCGCATTTCGTCGATACTGACATGAGCGACGTCGAACTCGCCACCTTCTGCTGCGCCTACCTCACCGGCGAACAGATGCTGGAGCGCGCCGGGCTGAAAGCCGGCGAACGCGTGCTGGTCACCGGCGCCTCAGGCGGCGTCGGTTCCGGCATCGTGCAGCTGGCGCGGGCGCGCGGCGCCATTCCCTATGCGGTCGTCGGCAAGGGCAAGGAGCAGGCGGTGCGCGACATCGGCGCCGAAGCGGTCATTACCCGTGGGGTTGCCGATCTTCCCGCCGCCGTGAATGAAGCCACTGGCGACCAGCCGATCGATGTGGTCGCTGATCTCGTCGGCGGCGCGATCTTCAACGACCTGCTGCGCATCCTGCGACCTGAAGGCCGCTACACCACCGCCGGCGCCATCGCCGGCCCGGTCGTGCAGCTCGATCTCAGGACCATGTATCTCAAGCAGCTGCAACTGCACGGATCGAGCCAGGGCACGCGCGCCGACTTCCGCCGCATCATTGGATACATCGAAGCGAAGAAAATCCGGCCGCTGGTCGGCGGCGTCTACAGGCTCTCCGATTTTCACAAGGCGCAGGCAGACTTTGTTGCCAAGGACTTCGTCGGCAAGCTGGTGGTTGTGCCGGACGCCATGTGGAACATCCGCGCATAACGGCTCCCAACGTCAGAGCGCGTCGTAAACGGCATCAATCAACACCTTGCGGCGTGGATCGACGTCGTCGAAACCCAGCATGCGGTTGGTGACGTAGCCGAATCCGACACCGGCGCCGGGATCGGCAAAATCGAGGGCGCCGCCCCCAGCCGCCATGGCCGAGGGATTGCGGCGACGCGCGGCTGGCATAGGCGGCGTCCTCGAGCTGAAAGCCGGCGGCGAATTGCCGGCGCTTGAGACATAGCGCGCATGAGGCGAACCGGAATCATCGCAACGAATGCAAGCCACAGGCGGCAACCAGACCCTGCATCTTGACAGACGAGGCGAAAGCCAAAAGAGTGAAACCGGTTTCACTGGGGACCGCCGGTGCATTTCGATCTGTCCATTCTGCTCCCGCATCTGGGTTTTCTGGCGCGCGGCGCCGAACTTACGGCGGCGGCTTGCGCGCTGTCGCTGGTGGGAAGCGTCGTCATGGGCGCGTTGGTGGCGATCGCACGCACCTCCGCCTCGGCACTGCTTCGACGGATCGCCTTCGTCTACGTCGATCTCTTCCGCAATGTGCCGTTCATCGTCCAGCTGTTCTTCTTCTATTACGGCCTGCCCGAGCTCGGCATTTACATCGATGCCTTCACCACCGGCGTCGTGGCGCTTTCGATTGCCGGCGGCGCCTATGCCTCAGACATCATTCGCGCCGGCATCCTCGCCATCGACCAGGGCATCATCGACGCCGCTGAAGTGAGCGGCCTGTCCAGGCGCAAGATCTTCACCCGCATCGTGCTGCCGATTGCGCTGCGCACCTCCGTGCGACCGCTCGGATCCGTGCTCATCAACATGATCCTGACATCCTCGATCCTTTCGACCATCACGCTCAACGAGCTCACCGGCTCAGCCCAGATCGTCGTCTCGCAGACCTATCGGCCCTTCGAGGTCTATGTGGTGCTGCTTTGCGCCTACGCGGCCCTGACCTATCTGGTCTCGCTGGGCGTCACCCTGCTCCACCGCCATCTCAATCGGGACATGATGGAGGCGGTCGACTGATGCGGTTCAGCGACTTCACCTCCTACGACCTGATCCTGCTGGCGCAAGGTCTCGGCACCAACATCGCGCTGTTTCTCGTCACCTCTCTGATCGGACTGCTGATTGGCCTGAGCTGGGCGTTGGTGCGGTTCTACCGTGTGCCGGTTCTGGCCCAGGTCGTCACCTTCCTGTCGGAGCTGTTGAAGAACTCGCCGGTGTTGGTGCAGCTGTTCCTGGTGTTCTTCGGCCTGCCGGCGCTGTTGCATATAAGGGTGACGCCGGTCACCGCAGCGACCATCACTCTGTCGGCGAACACCGCGGCATTCGTCTATGTCATCGCGGTCTCGGCGATCGAGTCGATCGAACGCGAACAGGTCGAGGCCGCGCGTGTCTTCGGCCTGACCCGGTGGCAGGTCCTGCGCCATATCGTTTCGCCCCAGGCTGCCGCCTTCGCGGTCGGCCCGCTCGTCGCGCTGCTGGTCAACCAGCTTCAGGTGACGTCGCTGATTTCTGTCATCGGCGTCGTCGACCTGACCAAGATTGGCCACATCCTCAACATGCGAACCTTGAAGCCGTTCGTGGTCTGGACCGTCGTCGGGCTGCTCTACTATGGCGCGGCAAAGCTGGTCGCCCTGCTTGGCGAGCGTCTTGAAAACCGCCTGCGGGCGCGCAGCGCCTGGCGGGGGCTTTAACATGCTCAAGATCGAAAACGTGCACAAAGCGTTCGGCGAGGTCACTGTGCTGGACGGCGTCGACCTGACGATCGCGCCCGGCGAAGTGGTCTCGATCCTCGGGTCGTCGGGGTCCGGCAAGTCGACACTGATCCGTTGCATCAACGGCCTCGAAAAGCTGAAGTCGGGCCGCATCACGGTCGACGATTTCGATGTCAGCAAGCCGAAGGAGCTGGCCGAGGCGCGCAAGCGCTCAGGCACCGTCTTCCAGCTCTTCAACCTCTATCCGCATATGAGCGCGCTTCAGAACATTACGCTCGCCCCGATCGAGGTGCTGAAGATGCCGCGCCCTGAGGCCGAGGCGCTGGCGCGCAAGCTGCTCGAGTCCGTCGGCCTCGCCGATCGGGCCGACGCCTACCCGGCGCAGTTGTCGGGCGGGCAGCGCCAGCGTGTCGGCATCTGCCGGGCGCTCGCCATGCAGCCGCGCTATCTGCTGCTTGATGAAGTGACGAGTGCGCTCGACCCGGAAATGACTTCCGAGGTGCTGGCCATCCTGGCAAAGCTCGCCGCGCAAGGCACGACCATGCTGTTCGTCACCCACGAGATCGAATTCGCGCGCGAGATTTCCAACCGCATCGTCTTCCTCGACAAGGGCAGGCTGGTGGTCGATCTGCCGACGGACCGTTTCTTCGCCGCGGACGGCGGCCGGGCGCAGCCGCGGGTTGCGCAGTTTCTCTCCAGGATGCGCAAGGACTAGGAATGCTGCTGTTAGCCAACAACGAAGCATGGCCGGGATTCGAAACCTCGGTGCAAATGCTGCGCGATGGCGCCGTCAGCCTGGACGCGATGGTTGCCGGCATCGGCATGGTGGAGAAAGAGGTCAAGGTTCGCAGCGTCGGTTATGGCGGCTGGCCGAACATGCTGGGCGAGATGGAGTTCGACGCCGGCGTCATGGACGGCAATACACGAGAGGTCGGTTCAGTCGGGGCTGTGCCAAGGACCTTGGCCGTCGCCGCCCTGGCGCAGCAGGTAATGAAGCGCCTGCCGCATGTGATGCTGACCGGCGAAGGGGCGCGGCGCTTTGCCAGCGAAATCGGTTTTGCCGAAGACGAAGTCTTGTTCGAGGACTCTAAGCGCGTCTGGTGGGAGCGGCTGCAACAGGAACTCACACCGCAACAGCTGGCGAAATTCCCCGATATCGATCTGGCGCCGCTCAGCCGTACTATAACCGATCCCGAGCGCGTCCGCGACACCACCGTCTTCATGTCGGCGGATGCGCGGCGCGGCATCCATGCCGCGACTTCGACCTCGGGCTGGGCGTGGAAATATCCGGGCCGGCTCGGCGATTCTCCCATTCCCGGCGCAGGCTTTTACGCCGACAGCCGCTATGGTGCGGCGGCGTGCACCCATACCGGCGAGATGACGATGCGCTGCGCCACCGCACGGACCGTCGTGCTGGCCATGAAGCTTGGCCGATCCTTGTCGGATGCGGTCGCGCTGGCGGTCGAGGAACTGGCTGAACTCGACACCGGCTTCCTGGCCGGAGTGGTCATCCACGCCGTCGACGCCGAGCAGAACCACGAGGTGGTGAATTTCAGATGCGAGGGCGAGGTCCGCTACTGGCTCTGGAAGGATTCCATGCCCGCACCCGAATTGCGGGCGGCAAGACGCGTCACTTGAAAATAAGGAGAGGAACCATGAAAACCGTACTGCGTGCCTTCGCCGCGCTGGCCATCGTGGCCGGTTCGGCATTTCCAGCCCTTGCCGGCATGATTGACGACATCCGCTCACGCGGCACCATTCGCATCGGCGTGTCGCTCGGCGGCGAGCCGATCGGGTTTCGCGATGCACAAAACAACCCTGTCGGCTACGATGTCGATGTCGCGACGCTGCTGGCGCAAAAGCTCGGCGTGCCGGTCGAGTTCGTCGACGTCTCGGGCGATGCGCGTATTTCCATGCTGGTGTCGGGACAGATCGATGTCGCGGTCGCAAACACCTCTGCAACGCTCGAGCGGGCCAAGACCGTCAACTTCACCATCCCCTACAACCGGGCCGGGCTGCGCGTCATCGTCCAGAAAGATGCCGGGATAACCGACCTCAAGGGGCTCGCCGGCAAGAAGGTTGTCGTCGGCCGCGGCACCACGGGCGAAACCTTCCTCAAGGCGGCCGTGCCGGAAGCAGAGCTCGTCTATGTCGACCAGTTCGCGCCCGACGGGGTTCTGCAGCTGCAACAGAAGCGCGTCGATGCGGCGATCGAGGATTCCTCGCTGCTCGATTACCTCGCGACCAAGACACCGAGCCTGGTGACGCTGCCTGGCCTCTATTCCAACGATCCGATCGGCATCGCGGTCGCCAAGGGCGATCCCGAATTCGTCCGCTGGCTCGACATGTTCGTGTCCGACTTCATCCAGTCGGGCACCTATGAGACGACCTACAAGAAGTGGTGGGGGCCGGACTCCAACCCGCCGGCGCTCAACCCGCTGTGGTGACACCCACTACCGGTAACCGATCGGCGCACACTCGAGGCGCCGTCGCAACGATCGCCGATGTCGCGCGGCTGGCAGGCGTGTCGCGTGCCGCGGCCAGCCGTGCGCTGTCGAGCGGACCGCGACCGGTCTCGGCGGACAAACGCGAACGTGTCGTGCAGGCCGCCGCGCAGCTCGGCTACAAACCCAATCTCCTGGCGCAAAGCCTGACCACCAAGACCGTCAATCTGGTTGCCGTCGTGGTCAACCACATTCACGACCTTTCAGATCTCGACCTGTTCGACCGGCTGCTCGACGCAATCCAGTCGATCGGCAAGCAGGTCATCCTCATCCGCATCGGCTCGGCGGAAGGGGTCGAGGATTTTCTGCGCAACGGCGTTGCCTATCATGTCGATGCCGCCGTGGTGTTCTCCGACTTTGCCGATGCAGCGACGGTGCGGCGCATGTTTCGCTCGGACCTGGTCATCATGCTGAACGGACTGCATGACGATCTGTCACCCACCGTCATTCCCGATGAAGGCGTCGGCATCGCCGAGGCCGTGGCGGATGCGGCGGCCAAGCGCGCGCGCACGGCCAGCCTGCTGACCGGCCGTTCGTCCTCGCGGGTCGAACAGCTGCGCATCGGCCACTACCTCGAAGCGTTCCGGCATCATGGAATTGAACTGCTGCAGACGGTCCAGGGAGACTATTCCTACGAGTCGGGCTATGCGGCAGCCGCCGGCCTGACGGGACGCGGCTGTCCCGATGCGGTCTTTTGTACGTCCGACGCGATGGCCATGGGTGTTCTGGATGTCTGCCGGGCGGATTTCCCCGACAACCGGCCCAGCCGCTTCCGCCTCTATGGCTTCGACAATGTGTCCCTGACCAATTTCGACGCCTACCCGATATCGTCAATCGGCTACGACAAATCAGACTATGTGGGTCATATCGTCGGCGCCCTCTCCAATCCGCAGGTCTTCATGCCCGGCCAGCCGCCTGTCGTTATATTGACCCGGCTGATTTCGCGCTTGACCGCGTAACTAGCGCCGATGTTGGACTGCTTGTCCGGCGTCGATCTCCCAGAGATCGAACGGAGATCGCGCCGGACAATGTACCGGCGCCTACTGCAATTTCGCCTGCAGCGCGTTGACGTCGTCGGTTGTCATTTCACCGTCGGTCGTCACCTTGCCGTCGACGATCTTCCACAGCCGGAACGGACCGGTGATGTCGCCATATTTGTCGAAGCTGACCGGACCGATGACGCCTTCATAGCGGATCGGCTTGCCGTCCTTGATCAGGCCGAGCGCCTTGGCGAACTCGTCCTTGCCGGCATAGATCGGTGTGCCGGCAGGATCGACCGCCTTGTACATGGCATCCTTGATCTTGGCTGGATCCTCGGAGCCGGCAATGGCAATGGCGAGACCGACAATGGCGCCGGCATCATAGGAACGGTCGGCTGCCGGGTTCGACGGTTCGATGCCCGAAAACTCCTTGTAGTTTTTCAGGAAATAGTCGGTGGATGCCGTCGGGCTGGTGCCGGAAGAGGTACCATAGGCATCCTTCAGATAATCGGCGCCGACGGATTCGATGAAGTCCGGGCTGTTCATGCCGTCATTGAGCAGGAATTTCTGCACGCCGCCCTGCGATATCCAGGTGCGGGCGACCGTTGCGCCGTCGACCGGCGTGCTGACGAGGTAGAGTCCGTCCGGCTCGCCTCCCATCGCCGCCGTCACTTCCGAGGCATAGCTCGACTGCTTTTCATTATAGGGCGTGTCGGAGACGATGGTGCCGCCGAGCGCTTTGTAGGCACGCGAGAATTCGGCCACCATGTTGACGCCGAAGTCGTTGTTGACATGGATGATCGACAGTTTCTTGAAGCCCTTGTCGATGGCGTATTTGGCGGCGGCCACGCCTTGCAGCGCATCCGACGTGATGGTGCGGAAGAAGATGCCGTTGGTCTTGCCGTCGCGGCCAAGGGCGGTCAGCGTCGGCGAGGACGAAGCCGGCGACACCTGCACGATCTTGGCCGGCCCGGTGACCGAGGTCAGGATCGGGATCGACACCGAGGAGATGATGCCGCCGATGATCACCGGCACCTTCTTGACCTGTACCAGCTGGGTCGCGGCATCGACCGCGATATTGCCCTGGCTCTGGCTGTCGCGCGTGTCGGTTGCGAGATCGCAGCCGCGTACGCCACCGGCTTCATTGATGTCGCGGAAGGCCATTTCGACGGACTTCGCGCCGGCCTGGCCGTATTCGCCGGCCGGACCGGTGAGCTCCATGACCAGGCCGACGGTGATCTTGCAGTCCGCTGCGTGTGCGGCGCCGGCCATCGTCACGAGAGCCAGTGCTGTGGTGATTTGAAGTATCGTCTTCTTCATTGCCGTTCCCCTTTTCTTGTTTGAACTTTTGCCTGTTCAGCCTTCCGGCGCCTGCAGCCAGGTCTCATGCAGATGCCGCCATTCGACGCCGTTTGGTGCCGATGAACTGGTGGTGAAGACCGCACTGGACTGCCGGCGACTGTGTTTGCCGGCGCGCAGTTGCGCCTCGATGTAGAAGATGACGATCGTGTCCGCGTCCTGCCAACCCGGCCTGATGTCCTCGATCGATATGGCAAAACCGTCGTCGCAAGTGGCGCGGCTTGTCCGGACATGATCTACGACCGCGTCGCGATCGAGGATCTGGCCATTCGGCGCCACCATGGTGAGGCTTTCGCCCATGACAGCCTCGAAGCGGCCGAACTCCACAGCGTCGGCTCGCGCGGCGACAAACCAGTCGACGAAGAAGCGATGCAGGTCGATGATTTCAGCGCTGGCACGCGAAAAAAGGGAAGGCTCTCCGCTCATTTCTTCCCCGCATTGAGGTTGTAATGCATAATCGAGCCGTGGCGGCCATGACGGTCGCGCTCCAGCGCGTAGACATCGCCCGCGAGGCCGGTGCCTTGTGCGATGGCGGCAGCAATCCGCGCGCGATCGTCGGCGTCGAGCGCGACGTCCATGATTTTCGTATTGGCCAGCGCATGTGCCTGGTTGCGCGCACCCACAATGACGGCCGCGACCTGCGGCTGCTCGAGCACCCATGCCGAGGCGATGGTGGCGATGTCGACGCCGTGGCGATCGCCGACCGCTTTCAGCGCCTTGAGCAGGGACTGGAACAGCTCCCAGCCGCCGAAGTCGTCGATGATCAGCTTGTATTTGACCAGCGAGCGGTTTTCGAGCGGCGTGGAGGGCTCGGCCACGCCAAGCCATTTGTCGCTGAGGAAGCCGCCCGCCACCGAGCCGTAGCAGAGGAAGCGGACACCGTTCTTAGCGGCAAGGCCCGCAAGGCTGTTTGCCGGCCGCTGGTCGAGCACTGAATATTGCAGTTGCTGGCTGACCAGCGGGATGCCCGCGGAGAGGATTTCGGCTAGCCTCGGCGTATCGAAATTGGTGGTGCCGAGATTGCGCACCTTGCCTTCCAGCCGAAGCTCGTCGAGCCAACCCATCGCCTCGACGTAACGAGGCTGGTCATAATCCCACCAGTGAAACTGCACAAGATCGATCCGCTCCGTCTTCAGCCTGCGAAGCGACTGATTGACGATGCCCCTGATGTAGTCGCGGCTGATGCTTGCCAGTCGTTCGAGGTCCGGCACCAGCTTGGTGTGCACCTTCATCCTGGCCGCAACATCGAGACCGCGCTCGCCGGCCAGCCGCAGGCGCGCGGCGCCGATCAGTTCCTCGACGCCGGTGTAGATGTCGGCGCAATCATAGGTCCAGATGCCGGCATCGAAGGTGGCGATGAGGTCGGTCACGGCCTGCCTGCGGTCGATAGCGCCATGGCCGCCGGCCAGCTGCCAGCCGCCGCGGATGACGCGCGAGATCGTATAGCCGGGGCTGAGTTCGACGGTCCTGGCGCTCATCTTTTGTCGGTCTCCTTCGGCAGCGGCACAGCCGTGGTTTGGGCATGGCTGAACCGCCGCTTGGCCAGCCTGACGATCCGCAGCCGGCTGGCGCAATTGGGATCGGGACAGGCGATCTCGGCATCCGAGGTCATCCAGTCATTTGCATGCGTCGGGCGCTGCTTTGCCGCCAGGAGCGGCAACACGGCGGAGATCGAGTAAATCGAAAAACCCTGCCCCGCCGGCAGCGACAGCATTTCGCCCTTGAGTTCGAAATAGTCGCCGGCCCTGGCGCCGCAATAGACCGGCTTGCCCTCGGGGATGACCGCTTCGACGCGCAGATCGAAGAGTTCGAAACTGTCGTCGGCCATTCAGGCCTCCACCAGGCTGAAGGTGATGTCACAGGCGCCGTTGCGGCGGATGACGCCGCAGGCGGCGGCAAACTGATCGCGCTCTCCGGCAAGCACTTGCGCGACCACGCTGCCGGCCAGCCAGCCGATCGGGAACAGCAGCCGCGCCCCCTGCCCGTAGTACAGGCCGATATCGAAGATGGCATTGGGATTGCCGCCCCACACGCGTGGCGGCACATAGGACAGCACGATATCGCCGGGCTGCGGCGTCAGCGTTGCATTCTCCGGTGGCAAAGACTGGGCATAGGCCTGGCCGTGGAGATCGGCTGACGGAACCGGGCACGAGATTTCCGGTCCTGTCCACATCGCATGGATGCCTGGGATGATGCGTGGCTGCGCCAGATAAGCCAGCAGGAAGGCGGCATTCTCCGGCGCCTTTTCGGGCAATAGCAGCGCCGTCACGGAAAGCTTCGAGCGTGG
Organism: Mesorhizobium sp. P160187; assembly: GCF_057766425.1. Classification (NCBI taxonomy): domain Bacteria; kingdom Pseudomonadati; phylum Pseudomonadota; class Alphaproteobacteria; order Hyphomicrobiales; family Phyllobacteriaceae; genus Mesorhizobium; species Mesorhizobium sp. P160187. The sequence goes on along the minus strand of NZ_JBYMDX010000005.1, from coordinate 263,454 downwards.
TTCTGTGATGCCGATGGCGGGCTTGGGCATGTCAGTCCTTCGCCGATTGAAGTTTGTCGCGCAGGAAGGCGAAGGGGCGGCTGATGTCGGCTACCAGCGCCTCGCGCGCCGCTAGCGCATCCTGTTTGGCAAGTGCCGCGACAATGCCGCGGTGATAGTGCGCGGTATCGACCTCCCCGGCCTCGGAGAAGGCATAGATGGCGACGCGGATGCAGGGTCCCGATTGAAGCCAGAGGCTTTCGATCATCGGGATCAGCACAGCCGAGCCGCAGCAGCGGTAGATCTCAAAATGGAAGCTCTGGTTGAGCGTCGCTTCGCGGTCGATATCCTTCTTGTGCTTCAGGGCCCGCATCTCGTCCCACTCGCCCAGCATGGCTTCGATCGAAGCGATCTGGCGCGGGCTCATACGCGTGGCGGCAAGCGCGATCGCTTCGCCTTCGATGAGTGAGCGGGCGCGCAGGAGGTCGTCGATGCGCTCCAGCGTGATCGGCGGCACGCGCACCGAGCGGTTGGGCAGCGCCTCCAGCGCCTTTTCCGTGATCAGCCGTCCAAGCGCTTCGCGTACCGGCATGGTCGAGGTGACCAGCGCATCGGCGAGACCGCGGATAGTCAGCACCTGGTTTGGCTCGAAAAGGCCACCGATCAGAGCACGGCGCAACTCGGAATAGACGCGATCCTGCACCGTCTCGCGGCCGACCGGCGTAAGCTGGGCTGCGATCGTCCCGTTGTTCTTGTCGATGGCAGCCTTCTGCATTACCGGCATTTGCCCCGTTTTCGGCTTGCGAATGAAATTAAAGCCGAATAGCGTGATCAACGCAAGTGTGATCACAAATCAAAAATCAGGAGGCGACAACGATCGTCTTCGGCCAGAGGGTTTGATGAGCGATGCAGCGGAGCGCCAACGGCAGGAGACCCGTGCGCCAGTTCTGACGGCACGAAACGTCGTCAGGCGTTTTGGCGGCCTTGTCGCCGTCAACGATGTCTCGTTTGATGTCAAAGCGGGCGAAATCCTCGGCCTGATCGGGCCGAATGGCGCCGGCAAGACGACGATGTTCGATCTGTTGGCGGGCAGCATATTGCCAACCAGCGGCGATATCCTGCTCAATGGCACGCGCGTCTCCGGCGAAGCCGCTCATCTGCGTATCGGCCGTGGTCTTGGCCGCACCTTCCAGATCCCGCGCCCCCTGCCCAATCTGACGCTGATCGAAAACATCATGCTGGCGGCGCAGGGCCAAGCCGGCGAAAAATTGCTCGCCAACTTCGTCACGCCGTGGCGAGTGGCGGCACAGGAAAGAGCAGCCAGGGCAAAGGCACTCGAGCTGCTGGAGCTCGTCTCGCTCGCTCGGCTGGCGCACGAGCCGGCACGCGTGCTTTCCGGCGGCCAGCGCAAGCTGCTCGAACTCGCCCGCGTCATGATGGCCGATCCGGCGATCATCCTGCTCGACGAACCGGCCGCCGGCGTCAACGCGACGCTGCTCGAGATCATCATCGACCGCATCCGCGACATCAACGCGCACGGCATCACCTTTCTGCTGATCGAGCACAATATCGACATGGTGACGCGGCTCTGCCACCGCGTGCTGGTCATGGCGAGCGGCCAGTTGCTCAGCGAAGGCACGGCAGAGGAAGTCGCCCGCGACCCGCGCGTCATCGAGGCTTATCTCGGGGGCGCCACATGAACGAGACCGTCCTCGACGTGCGCAACCTCGAAGCCGGCTATGAGCTTGGCGTGCCGATCGTGCGCGGCGCCTCGATCACCGTCGGCAAGGGCGAGATCGTCGTCGTGCTCGGTCCCAACGGCGCCGGCAAGTCGAGCTTCATCAAGGCGATCGCCGGCCTTGTCCCGATCACCGGCGGCACCGTATTTCTGGACGGCAAGGACATCACCGCCGCTCCCGCGCACACCATGGTTCGGCTCGGCCTGGCCTTCGTACCGCAGACGGAGAACATCTTCCCGCTGATGTCGGTCGAGGACAATCTGAAGGTCGCCTGCGGCATCCTCGAGCGACGCGAAATCCCTGCCCGCATCGAGGAAATGTATGCGGCCTTCCCCGACCTCGTCCGCCAGCGCCGCACCGCCGCCGGCAATCTGTCGGGCGGACAGCGGCAGATGCTCGCCGTCGCACGTGCGCTGATCGTCCATCCTAAGGTGCTGCTGCTCGACGAGCCGTCGGCCGGCCTGTCGCCGAAATTCGTATCGATGGTGTTCGAGATGCTGGCCGGCATCCGCAGGTCCGGCGTCACCATCCTGCTGGTCGAACAGAACGCCAAGGCAGCGCTGGCCATCGGCGACCGCGCCTATGTGCTGGTCGAAGGCAAGGACCGGCACGAGGGTGTGGCGTCCGAATTGTGGAACGATCCTGTCGTCGCCGAACTCTATCTCGGCCAACGCCCGTCTCACGCCGGCAAGGAAGGCGCGGCATGAGCCTGCAATTTGTCGTCGATGGGTTGCTGACCGGCTCGATGATCGGACTTGGCGCCATCGGCGTGACGCTGACCTATTCGATCCTGCGCTTCTCGAATTTTGCCCATGGCGACTTCATGGCCTGGGGCACCTATGCGACGCTCGCCGTCGTCAGCGCCATCGGCGCGATGTTCGGCAAGGTGGCGCCCATTGGACCGCTGTCTTTCGGCTGGCCGCTGCTGGTTGCGCTGGTTGTCGGCATGACTTTCACCGCCCTGCTGGCGCTGTTGCTCGACAAGGTGCTGTTTTCGCGGCTTCGCTCGCAGGGGCAAGCCATCATCGTGGTGATGGCGAGCTTCGGCGCCTCGATGGCGCTGCGCAGCCTGCTCGAATTCACCTTCAGCTCACGGCCGACCTATTTCAGCCGCGCGATCCAGATCGCCATGCCGGTCGGCTTCGGCATCCGCATCACGCCCGATCAGATCGCGCTTCTGCTGCTGACCGCCGTGCTGGTGCTCGGCGTGCATCTGTTGATGACACGCACGCAGACCGGCCGCTCCATGCAGGCGCTGAGCCAGAATGCAGCGCTGGCCCGCATCGTCGGTATCGATGTTGCCTCCGTTGTGCGTGTCACCTGGATCATCGGCGGGGCGCTGGCCTGCGTGGCCGGCGTGATGATCGGCATTCTGGTGCAGATCCGCCCGTTCATGGGCTTCGACATGCTGCTGCCGATGTTTGCAGCAGCCATCCTCGGCGGCATCGGCAGCATTCCGGGCGCTGTGCTCGGCGGCTTGATCATCGGTCTTGCCGAAGCCGGTGCGGTGCAGCTGATCGGCGCCGAATGGCGCGCCGCAATCTCCTTCATCATCCTGATGGCGGTGCTGTTCGTTCGGCCGATCGGCCTGTTTGGTGTGAGGGAACGCTGATGGACCTGCTCGGCTACGGCGCCTTCTTCCTGACCACCGCACTGATCTTTTCGCTGGTCACACTGGGGCTCAATCTGCAGTGGGGGCTGACTGGCCTTTTCAATGTCGGCCTTGCCGGATTCGTCGCCATCGGCGCCTATACATCGGCGCTGCTGACGACCCCGGACGATGCCGCGCGCTTCGGCGGCTTCGGTCTGCCGATCCTGGTCGGCTGGGCGGGCGCCATGGTCGTCGGCGGTATCGCCGCAGCACTTACCGGCATGGCCACGCTGCGTCTGCGATCCGACTACCTGGCGATCACCACCTTCGGCGTCGCCGTCGTCGTGCAGCTGGTCGCGCTCAACGCGCAGAAACTCACCGGCGGCCCGTTCGGCATCGGTTTCATCCCGCGCCCGTTCGGCGGCCTTGCCGAAACGCCGCTGCTGTTCAACCTGTCGAACCTCGCCGTCGTTTCGGCTGTGACGCTGATCGCCTATCTCGCTCTGGAGCACCTGTCGCGCAGCCCCTGGGGCCGCGTGCTCAAGGCGCTGCGCGAGGACGAGCGAGCGGCGATTTCGCTGGGCAAGAGCGCGCGCTTCTACCGCGTCCAGGCCTTCGCCGTCGGCGGCGCTATCATGGCGCTGGCCGGCGCTTTGCAGGCGCATTTCACCGGCTTCATCGCGCCCGATAACTATCTGCCGATCCTGACCTTCCAGGTCTGGGTGATGCTGATCGTCGGCGGCTCGGGCAGCAATGCCGGCGCCGTTGCCGGCAGCATCCTGGTCTGGGCGATATGGGCGGGGTCGGGCACGCTGACCAGCGTGCTGTTTGCGCCCGAGCAGCAAGCACGCGCGGCCTCACTGCAGATCGTCGCCATCGGCGTCATGCTCTGCGTCATCCTGCTGATCCGGCCTAACGGATTGTTCGGCGACCGGCCGCGCCGACCGAAGCCCGGCACACAGACAAAGGCGGCGGCCAACGAGAACGAGGCCGGATCATGAATGCCATGATCCGGCAGCAAGCGTATGGCGTTTCGCTCTGGCATGCCGTCAGCCGCAACCGCCGCGACCGGGGCGCGCTGCAAGGCGGACTCGACGTCGATCTCGCGATTGTGGGCGGCGGCTTTTCCGGCCTGTCGACGGCATTGCATGCCTCTGAGAAAGGGCTTTCGGTCGCGGTCCTCGAAGCCGAATTCATCGCTTGGGGTGCGACCGGCCGGAATGCCGGCTTCGTCGTTCCGAACTTCGCCAAGCGGGATCCAGACGACATCATCGCCGAACTCGGACCCGAGCGCGGCGGGAGGCTGATCGATTTCGCCGCGGGAAGCGCTGACCTCGTCTTCGGCCTGATCAAGCGGCATGGCATCGAATGCGACGCTGTGCAGAACGGTTGGATCCAGCCGGCGCATTCGTCCGCCGCGCTGGAAAAGACGCGATCGCGCGCCGAGCAATGGGCGGCGCGGGGCAGGCCGACCGTAACGCTCGATGCCAAGGCGGTCACGACGCTCACCGGTATCGGCGGCTACGCCGGTGGTTGGATGGACAACTCGGGCGGCGTCCTCAATCCGGTCGAGTATGCGCGCGGCCTGGCCGACGCCGCGGAAAAGGTTGGCGCACGCATCTTCGAGCAGACGCGTGTCACTTCCATCGACCGCACGCCGGATGGCTGGGCCTTGAAGACTGCGTCCGGCACTGTGCGAGCGGGCAAGGTCTTGGTCGCCACCAACGCCTATGGTGGAGAGCTGAACCCGACACTGGCACGGACGTATATCCCGCTGAAAGTCTTCCAGATCGCCACTGCGCCGCTGTCGCGCGCCATACGCGCGCGCCTGATGCCCGGCGGCCAGGGCGTTGGCGACACCAGGCGCAACCTGTTCACGTGCCGCTGCGATGGCCAGAACCGGCTGATCAGCGGCGGCATGCATGTCGTCGGAGCCGGCGCCGAGACGCGGGTGCCGCAAACGATCTGGCGACGGCTCGCCAGGCATCTCGATTTGCCTGACCTGCCGCCGCTTGCCTACAGCTGGACAGGCGTGGCGGCGGTGGGGCCGGATTTCCTGCCGCGTCTCATCGACCTCGGCCCAGGCCTGATCGCAGGCTTCGCCTGCAACGGCCGCGGCATCGCCATGACCACGGCAATGGGCAAGGTGCTGGCCAACTGGGCGAGCGGAACGGACGCCCGCGATCTGCCGCTCCCCTTCGCGCCGCCAGCGCCGATCCCGCTGCACAAGCTCGTGCGCTATGCACCGAATATGCTGCTCCCCTGGAGCATCCTGCGCGACCGGCTGGATTAGACAGCCACCACCTTCCGCAATCGATGACCATGGTGGCCCAAGAGGATATCGTCAGATCCAGCCGCACCTACTCCGCAGCCTGAACCCGATTGGCCTGGATGACCGCCCGGATCTCGGACCGGCAGGAGCCGCAATTTGTGCCGGCCTTCAGGGCGCCGCCTACGGCTTCGACTGTCGTGCACCCGGCCGCCACTGCCGCCACGATCTGGTTGACCCCGACGCTGAAACAGGAGCAGACGGTCGCGCCCGCATCGGGCCGATCGGCGCCGGCGCGACCGGCGACGATCCTGAAGCGTTCGCGCTGGCTGGTGTGAACCTCCTGGAGTTGCTGTGCCGCCCAACCCCGCGAAACCGCCACCGGTCCCGACGCGATAAACAAAGCCCCGGCGAGGTGCTGGTCGTCAAAGGCAGCAATGCGATGCTGGCCGGTATCGCGGTCGTGATAGGCGAGCATGTCGGCTACGGGAACATCGAAAAGCGAACCAGCAAAACCAGCCCAGTCGATGTCATCGCCGGCAAAGGCAAGCTCCACCCGCCAGCCGCCCTTGCATTTGGCCACGGCCCAGTAATCTGCTGCGAGCGCCACCGGCTTGCGGCGCACCACAGCGAAGCCGAAGGCTCTCGCGGCGAATTTCTCGATACGGGCGCCGACATGTTTCAGCGCAGGTTGGCCGGAAACCGGATCGGTCAGAGGCGCGGTCAGCGTGTCGAGGCGGCCCTTTGCCGAAAACTGATCGGTCCAGTGCATCGGCGCAAACACGCTCCCCCGGCGCTGGCGTGCCGTCACCAGCGCGCGCACCAGCACATCCCCGCGCAGGCTGGAGACGCGCACGATGTCGGCGTCGCCAATGCCGTGATGCGTGGCATCCGCCGGGTGGATCTCGACGAAGGGCTCGGCCATGTGCTGGGAGAGACGTGGGCTTTTGCCAGTGCGGGTCATCGTGTGCCAATGGTCGCGAACACGGCCGGTGTTGAGGATCAGCGGATAGTCCGGGCTGGTGCGTGTCTCGACGATGGGACGAATGGCGATGAAGCGCGCCTTGCGGTCGGGATTGTAGAAATTGCCGTTGGCGAAGAAGCGGGTGCTGGAAGGGTCAAGTCCCGCTTGAACACCCCCCTCTGTCCTGCCGGACATCTCCCCCGCAAGGGGGGAGATTGGCAGCTTTGACGCCGGCATATCTTCTGCATCGTTGGTAATTGGCGAAGGCCGAGGCGACGGCTGATCTCCCCCCTTGCGGGGGAGATGGCCGGCAGGCCAGAGGGGGGTGGCTGGGCTCGGCGCCGGCCATTGGAACGGAGCCAATTCTTCATAGGCGTCGGCATCGATCGCACCATAAGCGCCGATATCGAAATCCCGCGCGCCGTCATTCTCGAAACCCGACAGCGCGGCGTGTTCGGCGAAAACCTCCGCCGGCGTCACATGCGCAAACGCCTCGCCAAACCCCATCCGCTTGCCCACCTCGGCAATGATCTGCCAATCCGGCCGCGCCTCGCCGGGCACCGCAAGAAAGCTGCGCTGGCGCGAGATGCGGCGCTCTGAATTGGTCACGGTGCCGTCCTTCTCGCCCCAGGCGGCGGCGGGTAGCCGCACATGGGCGTGACGCACGGTGTCCGTGCTCGCCAGCACATCCGAAACCACGACAAACGGGCAGGCCTTGATCGCTGCCTCGACGGCATCGGCATCCGGCATCGAATCGACCGGGTTGGTGGCCATGATCCACAGTGCCTTGATGCGGCCGGCGGCGATCGCCTGAAACATCTCGACCGCCTTCAGACCGGGCTTTTGGGCGACGGCCGGCGCATTCCAGAAACGCTGCACGCGGTCGCGGTGCTCGGGGTTATCGATCTCCATATGGGCAGCCAGCATGTTGGCCATGCCGCCGACCTCGCGGCCGCCCATGGCGTTGGGCTGGCCGGTCACCGAAAACGGCCCTGCCCCAGGTTTGCCGATGCGGCCGGTGGCGAGGTGGCAGTTGATGATGGCGTTGACCTTGTCGGTGCCCGAAGACGACTGGTTCACTCCCTGGCTGTAGACAGTGACGGTTTTCGCAGTCGCGGCGAACAGGTTGTAGAAGCGGGTGAGCTCGTCCTCGCTCAGGCCGGTGGCGGCGGCAATGCCGGCAAGGTCGAGCGCCGATGCGGCGAAGAGAGCTTGGCCGAAGCCGGTCGTGTGTGCGGTCACATAGCCGCGCTCGAGCGCGTTGTGCCGGCCGAGCCAGGCGAGCAGTCCGGTGAACAAAGCAACGTCGCCATCCGGTGCGATCGCCAGGTGCATGTCGGCGATATCAGCGGTCATGGTGCGGCGAGGATCGACCAGCACGACCTTCATCTCCGGTCGTTTTTCCCGGGCCGTCGCGATGCGCTGGAAGAGCACGGGATGGCACCAGGCGAGATTGGAGCCGACCAGCACGATCAGGTCGGCGAGCTCGAGATCCTCGTAAGTGCCCGGCACGGTGTCGGAGCCGAAGGCGCGGCGGTGGCCGGCAACCGACGAGGCCATGCACAGGCGGGAATTGGTGTCGATGTTGGCCGAGCCGATGAAGCCCTTCATCAGCTTGTTGGCGACATAATAGTCTTCGGTCAGCAACTGGCCCGAGACATAGAAGGCGACGGAGTCCGGACCATGCTCGGCGATGGTTTGCGAGAGGGTCGAAGCGACGAGATCGAGCGCCTCGTCCCAGCCGGCATGGCGGCCGTGGATTTCGGGGTAGAGCAGCCTGCCGTCGAGGTCGATGGTCTCGGCAAGCGCGGAACCCTTCGAGCAGAGCCTACCGAAATTGGCTGGATGGTCGGGGTCGCCGCGGACAGTGACTTCACCGTCCGCGGCGACCTTCGCCAGCACGCCGCAACCTACCCCGCAATAGGGGCAGGTGGTCCTCACCTCGCGCGCTTCGCCAGGTTCCATGCTTCAGGCCGCGCGGCTGGCCAGCGCTTTCAGCGCAATGAACAGGTGCTCGCCCTCGATCCGCACAGGAATGGTGCGCACCACGCCCTCGTCGGCGCCGAGCGCCTTGCCCGTCTCCAGCGAAATGACCCAATTGTGCAAGGGGCAGGTGACGGCGGTGCCGTGGACGATGCCTTGGCTCAGCGGCCCACCCTTGTGCGGGCAATGGTCGTCGATGGCATAGACCTGATCGTCCTGCGTGCGGAAGACGGCGATCTTACCCTCGGGTGTGTCGACGCAGCGCGCGCCGCGGCGGGGGATGTCGGAGAGCGAGCCGATTGCGATCCAGTCCATTTTAATCACTCCGCAGCCTGCGCAAACCCGACAGAAGCCATTGGCCGGAACTCGTGCTTGTCCTTGCCGGAGACGCGTTCCGACCACGGGTCGACTTGGGCGAATTTCTGGCTGAAGACGAAGCGTTCGTAATAGGCCTTGCGCTTGGCACCGTCGTCCATGATCTGGCGCTTGATCTCGGGGATGCCGATGCGCTTGGCCCATTTGTAGATGCGCTCGAGATAGCGGCCCTGCTCGCGGTAGAATCCTGCGTGCCGAAGCGGCACCAGTCGGAGCCGACACAGGTCTTCACCGTGCGCAGGCCCTTGGCGTAAGCATGGCCTGAGACGAAGCCGGCCTGGCCGAGATCGGCCCACACCGCCGGCAGATCCTCCTTGCGGATGCCCAGCATGTCGATGCGCTGGCCGCCGGTGACCTTGACCATCGGTATCTCGAACTTGTCGACGACGTCGGCGATGGCGCGCAGTTCGGCGGCGTTGGTGACGCCGCCCCACATGCGCGGCACCACCGAATAGGTGCCGTCCTTCTGGATGTTGGCGTGGACGCGTTCGTTGATGAAGCGCGACTGATAGTCGTCGGCGTAATCGTTCGGCCAGTCGCAGACGAGGTAGTAGTTGAGCGCCGGCCGACATTTTGCGCAGCCGCAGGAGGTCGTCCATTCCAGCTCCTGCATGACGGCGGGAATGGTCTTCAGGCTCTTGGCGATGATCAGCCGGCGCACCTCGTCATGGCCGAGCGTGGTGCAGCCGCACATCGGTTGCACGGCGGCCGGGTTGTATTTGTCGCCGATGGTCAGCACCATCAGCTTCTCGACCAGCCCGGTGCACGAACCGCAGGAAGCCGATGCCTTGGTGTGGGCGCGCACGTCGTCGAGCGAAGCCAGGCCCTTGGCCGTGATCGCGCCGGTGATCTTTCCCTTGCAAACGCCGTTGCAGCCGCAGATTTCCGCATCATCCGGCAAGGCTGCAACGGCCGCCATAGGGTCCAGCGGGGCACCTCCCTGGTAGGACTGGCCGAAGATGAGCGTGTCGCGCATCTCCGATATGTCGGTCTGCTTCTTCTTGAGATCGTTGAACCAGGCCCCATCCGCCGTCTCGCCATAAAGCACGGTGCCGATGATGCGGTCGTCCTTGAGCACAAGGCGCTTGTAGACGCCGGCGGCGGCATCGCGCAGCACGATCTCCTGGCGGTCCTCGCCTTCGGCGAAGTCGCCAAGCGAGAACAGGTCGATGCCGGTGACCTTGAGCTTGGTCGGCGTGTCCATGTGGACGAAGGCCGCTGCCTCGTTGCCGGCCAACTGGTTCGCGGCAACGCGCGCCATCTCATAGAGCGGCGCGACCAGCCCGTAGACCTGGCCGTAGACCTCGGCGCATTCGCCGAGCGCGTAGATGTCGGGGTCGTTGCTGCGCATGCCGGCATCGACGACAATACCACGATTGACGGCTATGCCGGCCTCCCTGGCCAGCGCCGCATTCGGCCGGATGCCGACCGCCATCACCACCAGCGTTGCCGGGATAATAGTGCCGTCGGCAAGCTCCACCTGCCCGACCTTGCCGTTGCCGGTGATCGCCTGGGTGTTGGCCTTGGTGATGACCTTGATGCCGCGCTGTTCCACCGCGCGCTGCAGGAGATAGCCGGCGGCTGGATCGAGCTGACGCTCCATCAATGTCGGCATGACATGCAGCACGGTGACGTCCATGCCTTGGGCGTTCAAACCTGCTGCCGCCTCCAGCCCGAGCAGGCCGCCGCCGATGACCACGGCCTTGGCGCGCGACTGGGCGGCAAGCATCATGGCCTGAACATCGTCGAGGTCGCGATAGGTCAGCACCCCCGGCAGATCATGGCCGGGCACCGGAATGATAAAGGGCACCGATCCGGTGGCGATGACGAGCTTGTCGTAAGGCTCGGTGACGCCGTGATCGGAGGTGACTGTCTTGGCCGCCCGGTCGATGGCGACGATCTTGTGACCTTTGTAGAGGGTGATGTTGTTGGCGATGTACCAGCCGTCGCCGTGGATGATGATTTCCTCATAGGCCTTTTCGCCGGAGAGAACCGGCGACAGCATGATGCGGTCGTAGTTCACCCGCGGCTCGGCGTTGAAAATGGTCACGGTGTAGCGGCCCGGCGCCTGTTCGAGCAGATGCTCCAGCATGCGCCCGGGGGCCATGCCGTTGCCGATGATGACGAGTTTTTCGGTCATGGCGTTACTCCGCGGCTTCGACGAAGCGGTGGCGTTCATAGAGGAACTTCAGCACCGCTTCGCGGCAGCGCAGGAAGGTGCGGTCGGAAGAGAGTTCGACGCGTCGACGCGGCCGCAGCAGCGGCACCGCAAGCACCTCGCCGATTGTCGCCGCCGGACCGTTGGTCATCATGACGATGCGGTCGGACAACAGCACCGCCTCGTCGACATCGTGGGTGATCATGATCGTCGTCGAGCCGAGCCTGGAATGGATGTCCATAACCGCATCCTGCAGATGGGCGCGCGTCAGCGCGTCGAGTGCCCCGAACGGCTCGTCGAGCAAAAGGATCTTCGGCTCCATGGCAAGCGCCCGGGCAATGCCGACGCGCTGCTTCATGCCGCCCGATATTTCGGCCGGCCGCTTGTCCTTGGCATGGGCCATCTGCACGAGATCGAGATTGCGCATGATCCAGTCATGTCGCTCGGTCCTGCTCTTGGAACGGCCAAAGACTTTCGACACCGCCAGGCTGATGTTTTCGTAGACGGTGAGCCATGGCAGCAGGCTGTGGTTCTGGAACACCACGGCGCGCTCGGGTCCGGGGCTGTCGACCTCCTTGTTTTCAAGCAGCACGGCGCCGGCGGAAACCTTGGTCAGCCCGGCGATCAGATTGAGCAAGGTCGACTTGCCACAGCCGGAATGGCCGATGATGGAGACGAATTCGCCCTTGTCGATGGTCAGCCTGATGTCCTTGAGCACCTCGCTGACCTGACTGCCGCGGGCAAAGGATTTGTCGATATGGTCGAGCTTCAGATAGGCCGTCATCGCCCTCTCCTCACTTTGCCGTTGTGCCGCGGGTGACGAAAGCGCCGACCGCAGCGACCAGGCGGTCGAGGCAGAAGCCGGTGACGCCGATATAGGCGAGCGCGACGATGATGTCGGGCAGCCGCGACGAGTTCCAGGCGTCCCAGATGAAGAAGCCGATGCCGACGCCGCCGGTCAGCATTTCGGCGGCGACGATGGCGAGCCAGGACAGGCCGATGCCGATTCTGAGGCCGGTGAAGATGTAAGGTGCAGCTGCCGGAACCATGATCTTGACGAAAAATTCGAACTGGTTGAGCCGCAGGATGCGCGAGACGTTGCGGTAGTCTTCCGGAATGTTTCGCACGCCGACGGCGGTGTTGATGATGATCGGCCAGATCGAGGTGATGAAGATAACGAACAGCGCCGACGGGCTGGAATCGCGGAAAGCAGCCAGCGACAGCGGCAACCAGGCCAGCGGCGGCACGGTGCGCAGTATCTGGAACACTGGATCGAGGCCACGCATGGCCCAGATCGACTGGCCGACCAGGGCGCCGAGCGCGACGCCGACGATCGCCGCCAGGCCGAAGCCGATGGCGACGCGCTGCAGAGAGATCAGCACCCGCCACGCAAGGCCGATATCCTGCGGGCCGTTGTTGAAGAACGGATGCGCGATCAGGTCATAGGCCTCGTTCCACACCTGGCTGGGCGGCGGCAGGCTGGCGGTCGGCGACGAGCAGGCGATCTGCCACACGACCAGCATGAAGGCGATAACGATGACCGGCGGCACCAGGGCGGTGGCCAGCCTGCCGGCGATCGCGATCGGGTCGAAGCGGCGCCGCGCCCTGGCGGTGAAAGCGATGACCGCGGCAGGCTTCGCGGGGAACGCCTCCACCGTGGTTTCCTCAATGGCTTGGATGGACATGTCTGACAATAACTCCGGGGTCGATGCGGTCGACAACGGCGAAGCGCCGTTGCGCTGGGGCGACAAACGGCGGAACGCGCCGTTTGCGCTGGTCAAGCCGATGCCTTGATCTTCAGGCTGTCGAGATAGGCCGACGGGTTGGCCGGGTCGAAAATCTTGCCGTCGAAGAAGGTCTCGACGCCGCGCGACGACGAGGCCGGAATATCGGCTGCGGCAACGCCGAGATCCTTCGCCGCCTCGCGCCAGATATCCTCGCGATTGACCTGATCGACCAGCGTCTTGATGTCGGTGGTCGGCGCGAATTTTCCCCAACGGATGTTTTCGGCGAGGAACCAGCTGTCGTGGCTCTTGTAGGGATAGGAGACGCCACCCTTCCAGAATTTCATGTAGAGGTCAGTGCCGGTGGCCACGCGGCCATTGCCGTAGTTGATGTCGCCCTTGAGGCGGCCGATAATGTCGGCGACAGGCACGTTCATCCATTGCCGCTTGCCGATGATGGCGGCCATCTCGTCCTTGTTCTCCGTGGCCTCACACCATTGCTGGGCCTCCATGACGGCCATCACGATCGCCTTGGTGGCGTTCGGGTATTTGTCGATGAATTCGGCGCGCAGGCCGAGCGCCTTTTCGGGATGACCCTTCCACAGTTCGCCGGTGGTAGCGGCGGTGAAACCAACGCCTTGGTGGACGAGCTGTTCGTTCCACGGTTCGCCAACGCAGAACACGTCCATGTTGCCGACTTTCATGTTGGCGACCATCTGCGGCGGCGGCACGACGATGGTCGAGACGTCCTTGTCGGGATCGATGCCGCCGGCGGCCAGCCAATAGCGCAGCCACAAATCATGCGTGCCGCCCGGGAACGTCATGGCGGCCTTGATTTCCTTGCCGGCCGCCTTCTTGGCGGCGAAGGCGTCCTTCAGCTTGGAGGCGTCGAGGCCGACACCGGTGCCGGCGTATTCCTGCGCAACCGAAATACCCTGGCAGTCGTAGTTGAGCCGCGCCACGATAGCCATCGGCATCGGCTGGTTGTTCTGCGTCACCTTGCCGGTGTGCATGAGATAGGGCAGCGGCGTCAGGATGTGAGCGCCGTCGATGCCGTTGGCTGCGCCGCCGAGCATCAGATTGTCGCGCGTCGCGCCCCAGGAGGCCTGCTTGAGCACCTCGACGTCGGGCATGCCGAACTTGACGAACAGCCCCTTCTCCTTGGCGATCATCAGCGGCGCCGCGTCGGTCAGCGCGATGAAGCCGAGCTTGGCGCCGGTGATCTCGGGAGCGGTCGTGGCGGCATAGGCGCCCGAGGGGAAGAGCTTGCGGGCCGCCACGAACAGGCCGGCCGTCATGGCGCTGCTGACAAGAAAATCGCGGCGCGTCACATCCTTGAGCGATGTTCCCGTCCCGATCCATTTCCCTATTTTTTCTTTCATCGTGATCTCCGGTTGAACGCGAGGGCTTCGTCGAGTGGCCCAAAACAAAAAAGCCGCCGTCCAGGCCTCGCGCGTCCGTACATCCGGGATCGCGTCGTTGACCTGAGCGGCAGCTTTGCCTGTGGCGCCCGCCATTGGACGCCTGTTCCGTGACCCGCGAAGGGCCTGACTAATTCAAAGCAGGAACCGTGCCAGTTTTGGGTGAAACGAAAAACCTAAATGAAATCAACATTACGCGCCAGATGCCGGCACGCGAGGCGACATCGCAAGCAGATCAAAGATTGTTCACTACAGCAATCGCACGCACATTTTTTGTGCAATGCACAAGAATGGCGCGAGAATGATCAGGCTTCCGCGCGAGCCGCTTTCTGGCGCCCTATGTAGCCGTCGATCTCGTCGGGGTCGAAGGTCTGACCGTCGAAGAAGCCGTCCGGCCCAAGCACCAGGCCTGCCCCGGTCGCACCGACAGCCGTGGCGACCTTAAGCGCGCCCTCGACCTTCGCATTGGCGCCGGGAAGTGCAACGCCAAGCGGCTTTAGCGCCGAGCGGTAGAGGTCGGGACGGTAGCAGTCACGGGCGATAACAAGGTTTTCCGGCGTGTGCTCGACATGCCCCCAGCGCACCATCTGCGTATAGAACCACAGCGCATGGCTCTTCCACGGAAAGTTCGCCGCCTTGTCGAAGGGCAGGAAGAAGTCGTCGACATCCAGTTCGGCGCCGCCGCCCAGTTCAAGATGGCCGGTCAGGATCGGCATCTGGACAGCTGGTGGCAGGCCGAGGAAGCCAGCTTGAGCCATCACACCAGCCAGTTCGGCGTGGTTGCCCCGATCCTGGCACCAGCGCGCCGAATGATGCAGCGCGCGCAGCAATGCTGCCAGCGCGACCGGGTTCTCCTGCGACCAGGCCTTGCGCACGCCGATCACCTTCTCCGGACTGTTGCGCCACAGCAGCGCCTTGACGGTGACGATATGGCCGGTGCCGGCAGCGACCGAGGCGCTGTTCCAGGGCTCGCCGACGCAGTAGCCGTCGATCCGCCCAGCGGCCAGCGCATCGGCCATGAAGGGCGGCGGCACGATGACGATCTCGATCTCGCGCTCCGGATCGATGCCGCATCCGGCAAGCCAGTAGCGCAGTTCGTAATTATGCCCCGAATGCGGGTGCACCACGGCAAAGCGCAGCGGATCGCCGCCAGCCCCGGCGCGCTCGCGAATGAAGGCACGAAGGGCTGCGCCCGCGCGCGCGGGCTCGAGATCGGGTATGGCGCCGTGTGCCGCCATGCCTTCCCAGACGGCGTTGGAGATGGTGACGCAATTGCCGCCAAGCCCGAGCGAAAACGGCACGATGGTCTCGGAAGCAAGCGGCGTCAGCCCGAGATTGCAGGCGAGCGGCATCGGCCCCAGCATGTGCGCCAGGTGGAAATGGCCGATGGCGATGCGGTCGCGGATGTTGGCCCAGGAGGTCTCGCGGTGCAGTGTGAGATCGATGCCCTCGCGCGCGGCAAATCCAAGCTCACCCGCCGCAACCAGCACGGCACTGTCGAAGAGCGGCATGAAGCCGGCGGTGATCTGGTGCTCGGCGCTCATGCTCATTCGTCCTCCGACGGCCCGAGCAGCCCGGCGGCAGTCACCAGGCTCTGGGCAATGTCGCCGATCTTGCGGTTCTGGTTCATCGCCGTCTTGCGCAGCAGCGTGTAGGCGCCCTCTTCGGTCAGGCCGCGCGACTTCATCAGGATGCCCTTGGCACGGTCGATCACCTTGCGGCTCTCAAGCTCGCCTCGAACCTCTTCCAGCTCGCGCGCCATGCGCGAGAAAGCGTTGAAGCGGCTGACCGCCATGTCCAGAATCGGCTTGACGCGCTCTTGCCTGAGGCCGTCGACGACATAGGCCGAAACGCCGGCATCGACCGCCGCTTCGATCGATGCCTGGTCCGATCGGTCGACGAACATGGCGATCGGCCGCTTCACCGCACGCGACAGCTGGAACATGTTTTCCAGCATGTCGCGGTTCGGGTTTTCCAGGTCGATGACGATGACGTCCGGCTCGATCTCGGCGATCCGCCGCGCAATGCCGGTCACGTCGTGGATGACGGTGACCCGCTCATGGCCGGCCTCGCGCAAACCTGCCTCGATGATCGCGGCGCGGATACGGTTTTCGTCGATGACCAGGACGGCGAGTGAGCTGCGGACCATGCGTGCATTGTGGGCAAGGTCGCAAAATTGTGCAATGCGGCATGGTCACAGGCTCCCGCCGCGGAGCAACCGACGACCGACAATGACCCGGTCTAGGTGGTCGGGACAAGGAATGCAGCGCAACGCTGGCACTGGTGATGACAGCCTTGCTGGTCGCCTGGTGCCCTACCCAACGGTCTAGGTGCGATGAGACTTGCACCGCAACATCGGCTTGTTAAAGGTGGGGGCAACGACGGACATAGCTGTCCTTGCTCGCCGATCTGACCGGAAGGTTACCGCACGATGCTGCTCATGAAACGACGATTGGGGGCCAGGGAGCCGGCGCGCCCAGCACGGCGTCCCGGGAACCTGACGGCGATGTTCGTCCTGATAGCCGGGCCGCTCGTCCTTGGCATCGCCCTCCTGTTGGCTGGTCCGGCACAGGCCCAGGCACCGGCCGCCGTCACGCCCGACAAGGTCAAACAGCTGTTCGAGCTTCTCGACGATCCGTCGGTGAAGGCCTGGGTGGCCGAGCAACGAAATCAGGGCGCAGGATCGACGGAAGCGCCTGCCGAGACTAGCGCTCCGCCGGCCGACGCCGTGGCCGCACCGGGCCAGATGAATACTATGGCATCCTCGACGCTCGATCGGATCAAGCATCACATCGAAAAGATCGTGCGAACCTTGCCTTCGCTGCCGGACCAGTTCGCGCGCGTCCGGGCCAATACCATGGACGATATGTCCAGCAAGGGCCCCGTCAGCATATTGGTGCTGATTGCGATCTTTATCGCTGCCGGCCTGGCGCTCACCTGGGCAATATACAAGCTCACCCGTCCATTTCGTCTTTGGATCATCGCGCAACCCAGAGATACGCCCATCGGGCGGGCCAAGAAGATCGGCGGCCGCACGCTTTATTCCAGCATGATGATCGGCTCGTTCGCGCTGGGCAGCGCCGGTGCGTTCATGCTGTTCGACTGGCCAGCGCTCATCCGCGAGATTGTGCTGACATTTCTGATGGCTGCGGTCTTTACGTGGGCTGTGCGCCTATACGTGATGGCCACACTCGTCCCTTCTTTCATGGAGGTCGAGCACGCCATCGAGGTTCGTGCCCTGCCGATCACCGACGGAGCTGCTGACCATTGGGCTTATTGGCTGCCCCGGATCGTCGGCGTTTTCGCCTTCTTCGCCGCCGCGTTTGTCCTCTTGCCGGGTCTCGGCATAGACCAGGACGGAATGATGGTCCTGTCCGTCGGCGCCGATTTCATATTGCTGTTGCTCTTCCTGCTGGCCATTTGGCGTCGGCCAAGAACGCAGCGAGACGGCGCGCGCCACAGCGGTCACACGGCAGTGACATGGTTGTTGACGGCTTATTTCGTCGTTCTGTTCCTCGAACGCATTGCCGGCCTCTACACATTCTTCTGGTTTACATTCACCGCATTCTTCCTGCCTTTGGCAATTGTGCTGACAGAGCGCGGGGTTAATTTCGTCCTGCGGCCCGGTTCGGAAGATGCGGGCCGGCCGACGATCCCGGCGGTAACGATCGCTGTCATCGATCGCGGTATCCGGATGATTTTCATCCTCGCGGCGGCTTACCTTCTCGCACGCGTACTGGGCCTGGACATGCAATCCATGCGCGGCAGCGATACGACCACCATGCTCATATTGCGCGGCTTGATCAACGTCGTGGTCATTGCCCTTGCTGCCGATTTCGGCTGGTCGATCATCAAAGCCTTGATCGAACGAAAGCTGGGCGTCGCGATACCGCAAGCCGTGATGGGCGAGGAGGACATCCTCACCCTCGATCCGCATCAGGCGCGGCTGCACACGCTGTTGCCGATCATTCAGAACATTCTGCTCGCGGTGATCATCGTGATGGCGGTGCTGATGATGCTCGCTTCGATCGGAATCCAGATCGGCCCGCTGATCGCCGGCGCCGGCGTCGTCGGCGTCGCCGTGGGTTTTGGCGCGCAAACCATCGTCAAGGACGTGATCTCTGGCGTGTTTTATCTGCTCGACGATGCTTTCCGTGTCGGCGAATACATTTCATCGGGCAGCTACAGGGGTACGGTGGAGAGCTTTTCGCTGCGCTCGGTGAAGCTGCGCCACCATCGTGGTCCGCTGTTCACGATACCTTTCGGTGAACTCGGCGCCGTGCAGAACCAGAGCCGTGACTGGGTCACCGACAAATTCAACATCACCGTTGGCTATGACACCGATATCGACTTTGCTCGCAAACTGATCAAGCGAATTGGCCTGGAACTGGCCGAAGATCCGGAGTTCAAACACTGGGTGATCGAACCGATCAAGATGCAGGGCGTGCAGGAGTTCGGCGAGTACGGCATCGTCTTGAGGGTCAAGGTTACGACCAGACCTGGAGGCGCCTTCAGCATGAAAGGCAGGTTCTTTTTGCGCCTCCGCCAGGCCTTCAAGGAGCAGGGCATCGAACTCCCATTCCCGACCGTCCACGTCCAGGGGCTGCAAGACCCGCATGGGACAGAGAATGCGCCTTTGGAGATCACACCCGAATTACGAATGGCCGTCGCCCAGTCGCACACCAATCGGCGCAGAAAAAAAGCGAGCACAACGGAGTAGGACGCCGTGATACCGGCCGGCCGCAACACGGCTTTCCGCGCAAAACCAGGACCCACGACACCACGCTAGTCGGAACTGCCGATAGCGGTGACGCGATCGCCGCCAACCAGCACCAGCGTGGCGTTTCTGAGGCCAAGCTTGACGAAAAGAGCAGATATGCTGGCCTTTCCGCGAGGCTCAGAGCGCAATCCAGGCGGTCTTGAGGTCGACAAATTTCTCCAGCGCATGCAGCGACTTGTCACGGCCGAAACCGGACTGTTTGACGCCGCCAAGCGGCACGGTGATATCGGCTCCGCCATAGGTGTTGACGTGGACGACACCGGCGTTGATGGCGCGCACCATGCGATGGGCCGTGGAAAGATTGGCGGTCCACACCGCCGAGGCAAGTCCGTAGACAGTGGAGTTGGCGAGATGCACCGCCTCCTCCTCGGTCCCGAAGCGCATCACGCCGAGCACCGGTCCGAACACCTCCTCGCGCGCCAACTGCATCTCTTGCGTCACGTTCTCGAAGATCGTCGGCGCCATGTAGCTGCCGCCAGTCTCGGTCAGTATCCGTTCGCCACCGGCGACGAGACGGGCGCCTTCGGCTTGCGCCATGGCGACGAAGCCGAGATTCTTGTCCAGCTGTTCGGCGCTCGATACCGCACCGATATCGCTGGCGAGATCGAGCGGGTCGCCGACCTTGAGCCGCGTGGTTGCCGAGACAAGTTCGTCCATGAAAAGATCATAGACCGACGACTGGACGAGCAGACGCGAGCCCGCCACGCAGACCTGGCCTGAATTGCGAAAGATGCCGTTGGCCGAGACGACCGCCGCCTGCTTCAGGTCCGGAGCGTCGGCAAAGACGATGTTGGGCGACTTGCCGCCAAGCTCGAGGAAGACCCGCTTCAAATTGGAACGGGCGGAGTATTCGAGCAGCCGCCGGCCGACCGGCCCCGATCCGGTAAAGGCGATGGCGTCGACATCCATATGGAGGCCAAGCGCTTCGCCGGCGACAGCACCATGACCGGTAACGACGTTGAACACGCCTTCGGGAAGTCCAGCCTCGCTTGCGAGTTCGGCCAGCCGCAGCAAGGTCAGCGACGCGATCTCCGGCGGCTTGACGACGACGCTGTTGCCGGTGGCCAGTGCGGGCGCAATCTTCCAGGCGCCGATCATCAGCGGGAAGTTCCACGGCACGATCACGCCGACGACACCGAGTGGCTCCCTGTGGATCAGCCCGAGCACATTGTCGGCCGTCGGCGCGATCTCGCCATAGACCTTGTCGATCGCCTCGGCGTAGTAGCGGATGGTGCCGGCCGCCGACAGTGGCTCGGCCTTGTAGGCCATGCCGATCTCGGTGCCGTTGTCGCGCACGCCAAGCACGACCAGCTCGTCGACATCTTCTTCGATCAGCTCGGCAAATTTCGTCAGCACCTTCTTGCGAAAGGCAGGGGCGGCGCGCGACCATGAACCCTTCTCGAATGCTTTTCGCGCCGATCGCACCGCGCGATCAATGTCGGCGGCATTGCCGTCGGCGATGCTGGCAAAAGGGCGGCCGTCGATCGGCGAAATCACCGCCAGCGTCGCGCCGCTCGTCGCTGCGGCCTGTACGCCGTCGATAAACAAGCCCCGCTCGCCGATCTCCGTCTTGCGCAGCGCGTCGATGGCATTCTGGCTGATCATTGGTGGCGGACTCCCAGGGAAACATACAACGTGGTTGGCGCGCGGAATTCCCAGCCGCGAAACACCGGCACCTTGCCTGGCACCAGGCTGAGATCGGGGAAGCGCAGGAGCAGCAGCCTTAACGCAAGGCACATCTGCTCGCGCGCGAAAAACCGGCCCGAACAGAAATGATGACCAAAGCCGAAGGCGGCATGATTGCCTTCCCTGCGGTTGATGTCGAAGCGGTCTGGATCGGCAAAGCGGCTCTCGTCGCGGCTTGCCGAGGAGACAAGTGCAGCGACCGCGGCGCCGGCAGGGATCGTTACGCCGCCAAGCTCGACCGCCCGCGTCGTCTGCCGCGTCTGGGTGCCGATCGGCGCCACCCAGCGCAAGCCTTCATCGACAGCCCTGGGCACAAAGGTCTCGGGATCGGCGAGCACCTGCCGCACTTGTTCGGGATGCGCAAGCAGGCCGGCGAGGATCGAACCGGCACCATGTCCGGGCTCCTGCATGCCGCCAAGCAGGATGACCTTGATGCTTGGCATCAAGGAATCGATCGGCCGCGTCGTGCCTTCCGGCATGCCGTCATGCAGCATATGCGATAGCGCCGAGTCGTCGGGTGCGCGCGCAAGTGTATCCAGAGTCGGCCGGATGGCTGCGCCGACCTCGGCGCTGATCGCGTCGGCGATCTCTTGCCGCTTCGGGTCGTTCTCGAAATTGATGGCGCCCTGCGCAAGGCCATAGAACCAGCGGCGCAGCGTCGGTATGTCGATGTCGGCAAGGCCAAGCGAGCGCGCCAGGCTGAGCGTCGACACCGGCTCGAAATAATCCGCCATCAGCTCGGCGGAGCCTTGTTCGGCGATCCGGTCGAGAAAAGGTTCGGCAATCGACCGTACGAGATCGCCGGCATAGGCGGCGACGGTGCGCGGCCGGTATTTCGGATCGACGCCTTGGCGCAGCTGTCTATGCGTTTCGCCGTCGGTGGTCAGGATGGTCGGCTTGCCGAACGAGCGTTCGACCGGAGACGTACCGACGACGGCGGAGAAGATGTCGGGTGACTTTGCGACGGTCTCGACGTCCTTCCAGCGGGTGACGAACCAGAGATTGACCGCCGGCACGAAAGCGACAGGCGCACTGCGCCGCAGTTCCGCATAGATCGGATACGGATCGGCTTCCAGCGCCTCAACGGTGATGCTCTCGGCAAAGCTCAACGCCGTTACTCCCTTGCGATGGAAAGGGGCGGCGCCGAACGCGCTACCCCCTTGTCCTTTGTCCTAGTCCTTCAGCGGCACGCCGAGATTTTCGAAGGCAACCGGATCCCGGCTCTTCAACGCACCGGCAAGCAGCAGGCCGACCACCGCGGCAATCAGCACCAGCCCCGGCAGCAACACGCCAAGGAAGCCACCGGCCCCGGACAGGCCACCGAAATTAATGACGATCAGGTAGATGATGACGACGAAAGCGATGAAGGCCAGCCCAGGCAGGATGGTGGTCTTCAGCGCATTCTCCTGCGTCGACGGGTTGGCGCGGAAGTACATCACCACGGCGAGCGAGGCCACCGCCATCATGACGATGACTCCCAGCGTCGCGACATTGGTCAGCCAGGAAAACAGCGCCAGAACCGGATCGAGGCCGAGTATCGCGAACAGTCCGATGACGATCGCTGCCAACACGCTCTGGATGACGGAAGCGACATGCGGGCTCTGGTGCACTGAATGCGTCACGCCGATCGCTTCAGGCAACAGCTTCTCGCGGCCCGAGACGTAGATGTAGCGGGCAACCGCGTTGTGGAACGCCAGCACGCCGGCAAACAGGCTCGACACGAACAGGATGCCCATGGCGTGCGACAGCATGGTTCCGGCGTAGCGGTCGGACAGGCCGAACAGGAAAGTCGTCGGATCCTGAAGCGCCTGCAGTGCCGGCAACAATTTGTCGACGCCGGCGCCGACCGCCATCAGCCAGGCCGTGACCATGTAGAAGACGCCGATCAGCAGCACGGAGAAATAGGTGGCGCGCGGAATGGTCACCTTGGGGTCGCGGGCTTCCTCGGCGTAGATCGTCGTCGCCTCGAAACCGATGAAGGCGGCGAAACAGAACAGGATGGCGATGGCGGGCGAGCCGCTGACGATCTGGGTCCAGCTGAACGGCGCCGCCGAGAGGCCGCTGTCGCCACCGGTCTTGAGGATGGCGAGGTCTAACACCAGCACCACGATGTATTCGCACAGCACCAGCACCGTCAGGATCTTGGCCGAGAGGTCGACCTGGCGGTAGCCCAACACCGCGACGATGGCGACGGCGATGAAGCTCCACACCCACCAGGGCAGGTCGATGCCCCAGCCGGCGAACAGGCCGGCGGTCGCGGCCCCCAGCAGGCCCATGACCCCGATCTGCATGGCGTTGTAGGACAGGATCGCGATGATTGCGGTTGCGCCGCCGGCAAAACCGCCGAGCCCGCGCGCGGCATAGGCATAGAAGGCGCCGGCATTGCCGACATGGCGCGACATGGCGACGTAGCCGACCGCAAACAGCAGCAGCAACACGGTCACGATAAGATAGGTTCCGGCAAAGCCCGCCCCATTGCCCATAAGCATGCCGAGCGGCGTGCCGCCGGCGACCGCGGTGAGCGGCGCCGCCGCCGAAATCACCATGAAGGTGATAGCGCCGACGCCAAGACTGTTCTTGCGCAGCCTGTTGGCGGGCGCCAGTTCCGAAACTGCTGACATTTGTCCCTCCAGTCTTACGAACCCCTGGGTTCGCGGCCGCTCGGCCTGTTCCCTAAAATGCCATCGGTTCATTATTTGAACCCTTATTTTGAATATAGACTTGCAAAGAATGCGGATGCCTGTCAAGTTAATTCACACATTAAGTTTCTATCCGAGCGGGAGGCTGGATGGGTACGGTCGGCAAGGCGATTTCACTTCTGGAGCTGTTCACGGCGGACGAGCCCGAGTTCGGACTTTCCGATCTCGCGCGGCGGTGCGCCTTGGACGAGGCGACGACGCGGCGGCTGCTGATGGCGCTGGGCGGCCATGGCTTCGTCGAGCAGGATGCCGGCACGCGGCACTATCGCCTCGGCGCCGGCCTGTCGCGGCTGGCGCGTATCCGCGAAGCCTGCTTCCCGTTCCTGCAAACGGCAATTCCCGTGGCGCAGGATTTGGCGGGTTCGACAACCGAGACGGTGCATCTGTCGGAATTCGGCGTCGACAGACTGATCACCGTCCATGTCGAGCATTCAAGCTGGGCAAACAGGGTGAACATCGATATCGGCCAGCTTCTGCCGCTGCATTCCACCGCCTCCGGCATCGCCTATCTGGCCTTCGCCGACAACGCGACGGTGAAAGCATGCCTGACAGGTTCGCTTGAGGCCTTCACCGATCATACCCTCGTCGAGCCGGCCGCCATTTCAAAGTCGATCGGCGAGGCGCGCGACCGCGGCTATTCGATCTGCGACCAGGGCCATGAGGACGGCGTGATCGGCGTCGCGGCTGCAATCCGCGCCGCCGATGGTCTTGCGCTGGGGACAATTGCGGTGGCAGCCCCGAAGGCCAGGACGACACCGGCTACGATCGTGGAACGAGGGCTTGCGGTTGTGACCGCGGCACGGGAGATTTCGATGCGCCTCAATGGCGAAAACCTGCAAACCCTGAGGAGGCAGGCCTGATGTCTGCAGATATGGCGACGCCCCGCATCCTGGTCATCGGCACGGGCGACACCAAGACCGACGAACTGCTGTTCATGAAAGCGTGTATCGAGGCATCCGGTGGCCGCGCCGTGATGATGGATGTTAGCGTGCTAGGCGCCCCCGCCTATAGTCCCGATCACGACAAGCATGCCGTTGCGCGGGCCGCTGGCGTGACGATGGCCGAAATCGTCTCGAGCGGCGATGAAAACACCGCCATGACATTGATGGCCGTCGGCGCCGTTCAGCTGGTGCGCCAGCTTCACCAGCGCGGCGAGATCGACGCCTTCATCGCCATCGGTGGTTCGATGGGAACCGATTTGGCGCTCGATGTCGCGCTGTGCCTGCCGCTCGGCGTGCCGAAATTCGTAGTCTCGACCATCGCCTACTCGCATCTCATTCCGCCCGAGCGTGTCGCGCCCGACCTGATGATGATCCTGTGGGCAGGCGGGCTCTACGGCCTCAACACCGTCTGCAAGCTGGTCCTTTCCCAGGCCTGCGGCGCGGTGGTCGGTGCGGCGAGGATCGTGCTTGCATCTCGTGCTTCGGCCCCGGCGGTCGGACCGACCATCGGCATGACTTCGCTGGGCAGCAGTTGCCTGCGCTATATGAAGACGCTGAAGCCGGCGTTGGAGCAGCGCGGCTATGACGTCGCAGTCTTTCACACCACCGGGATGGGGGGCCGGGCCTTCGAATCGATCGCCAGCCAGGACCATTTCTGCGCGGTGTTCGACTTCAGCCTGCAGGAGATCACCAATCATCTTGCCGGTTCGGTCGTCAGCTCCGGCGCCGACCGGCTGGAGAATGCCGGCGCCCGCGGCATTCCGCAGATCGCAGCCCCTGGCGCCGTGGACATGGTCGATTTGCCGACCTGGCAGGCGCTGCCGACAAAGTTCGCGCAGCGGCCGTTCCATGCTCATAACAGGTTGATCGGCTCGATCACCGTCGATGCCGCCGACCGCCGTGAAGTCGCCAGGACCATCGCCGCCAAGCTCGGTGCGTCGAAGGGGCGCTCCGCTTTCATCCTGCCCTCCGGCGGCATCCAGGAATGGGATGCGCAGGGCGAGCCGCTGTACGAACCCGAAGCCCTCGCGGCGTTCACCGATGAGATGCGCAAGGCCATTCCCGCCGGCGTCGAGTTCCACGAGATCGACGCCCACATCAACAGCGACGAGTTCGTCGGCAAGGCGCTCGAAATCTTCGACCGCTGGGTCGAGGAAGGCATCATCCCGCGCGGCATGCCGGCCAAGGGAGTGGCTGCGTGAGCGCTGTTCCTGCCCAGGCGCTCGTCCTCGATTTCGGCGGCGTCGTCACCCGGACCCTTTTCGAGACCCATGCCTTGACCGAACAGGCGCTCGGCCTCGCGCCGGGAACGCTGCAATGGCACGGGCCGTTCGACCCGGATTCAGATCTGCTGTGGCGCTCCATGCAGGCCGACGAGATCAGCGAGCGCGATTATTGGCGCACCCGCACCAGCGAAGTCGGCCGGCTCGTCGGCGAGGACTGGCAGGCGATGGAGACATTCGTCCAGCGCGCACGCGGAGCCGAGCCGGAAAAGATCGTGCGGCCCGAAGCCGTCCGCGCCATCCGGACCGTGCATGCGGCGGGATTTCGCCTGGCGATCCTGTCCAACGAGCTAGATCTGTTCTATGGCGCCGGCTTCCGTCAGCGGCTGCCGCTGCTCGAGCTGTTCGACACCATCGTTGACGCCACCTATACCCGCATCCTCAAGCCCGATCCGCGCGCCTATGCCTTCGTCACCGAGGCGCTTGGCCTGCCTGCCGGCGCCTGTGTGTTCGTTGACGACCAGCAGCGCAATGTCGATGGCGGCCGTGCCGCCGGCATGCGCACCGTTCATTTCGACGTCGCGCGGCCGGCACTTTCCTATGCCGAGGCCCTCGGCCATTTCGACCTCATCTCCTGAGACATTTGCGGAGCCTTGCGATGCGCGACATCAATTTCCTCACCGAGAAAAACGCCAAGCCGATCTGGCATCCGATGGCACACCCGGCCGAGATGCGGGCCAACCCGCCAAAGGTGATCATGAAAGGCGAAGGCGTGATGGTCACCGACATCGACGGCAACACCGTGCTCGATGCGGTTGGCGGCCTGTGGAACGTCAATCTCGGCTACTCCTGCGACCCCATTAAGAAGGCCATCGCCGACCAGCTCAGCGCCCTGCCCTACTATTCCGGGTTTCGCGGCACGTCGACCGGCCCGTCGATCGAGCTCGCTTACGAACTCAGCGAATGGTTCGAACCGGAAGGCATGGTGCGGACCTTCTTCACCTCGGGCGGCTCGGATTCGGTCGAAACCGCACTGCGGCTCGCCCGCCAATACTGGAAGATCCGCGGCCAGGGCGACCGGACAAAATTCCTCGCGCTGAAGAAGGGCTATCACGGCACCCATTTCGGTGGCGCGTCAGTCAACGGCAACGCCAATTTCCGCCGCAACTATGAGCCGCTTATGCCCGGCGTCTTCCACATTCCCGCACCCTGGACCTTCCGCAATCCGTTCGATGAGACCGATCCGGCGCGGCTGGCCAAACTGTGCGCCAAAGCGCTGGAGGACGAGATCGCCTTCCAGGGCGGCGACACCATTGCCGCCTTCATCATGGAGCCGGTTCTCGGCGCCGGCGGCGTCATCGTTCCGCATGCCAGCTTCATGCCGCTGGTCCGCGAGATATGCGACCGCCACGAAATCCTGCTGATCGCCGACGAGGTGGTCACGGGCTTCGGTCGCACCGGCGCCTGGTCGGGTTCGCGGCTATCCGGCGTGAAGCCGGATTTCATGACCATCGCCAAGGCGATCACCTCGGGCTATTTCCCGCTCGGCGCCATCTTGATCGGCGCCAAGGTCGCCGACGTCTTCGAGGCCGACAAGACCAGCTTCGGGGCGATCGGTCATGGCTATACCTATTCCGGCCATCCTGTCGGCTGCGCGGCAGGGCTGGCTGCACTTGCCGAGACCAAGCGGCTTCGCCTGGACGAGAACGCAGCCGCGCGCGGCATCGAGCTCGCGGCGACGCTGGAGGGGCTAAAAGCCAAGCACGCGATCGTCGGCGACATCAGGTACAAGGGCCTGATGGCTGCGCTAGAGCTGGTCTCCGATCGCACGACGAAAAAGCCGGTGGACAAGAAGACCATGGCCGTGGTTTCGGAAGCCACTTATGACGCCGGCGTCATGCTGCGCGTGTCCGGCAACAACATCATCCTGTCGCCGCCGCTGATCATCGGCGCCGCCGACGTGGCAAAGATCGGCGAGGCCATCGATGCAGGTCTGTCGAGGGCCTGATAGACCCGCTGACGCAATGGAGTTTGGTACGCAATGACCCAATCTGAGAAGAACCCGAGCGAGGAAGCGCTCGTCAAGCGGCGTGCCCGCCTGCTCGGCGCGAAATCGCAATTGTTCTACGACGAGCCCGTGCACCTGGTGCGCGGCGAAGGCGTCTGGCTCTACGATGCCGACGGCCGCAAGTATCTCGATGCCTACAACAACGTCGCCCATGTCGGCCATTGCCACCCGCATGTGGTCGAGGCCTTGTGCCGTCAGGCAAGCCTGCTCAACACCCACACACGCTATCTGCACACCGCAATTCTCGACTATGTCGAGCGGCTGACGGCGACCTTCGATGCAAGCCTCGCCACCGCAATCCTGACCTGTACCGGCAGCGAGGCCAACGACATAGCGCTGCGCATGGCGCAGGCCGCCTCCGGCAATATGGGCATCATCGCCACCGACGCCACCTATCATGGCAACACGGCGGCGGTTTCGCAGCTCAGCACGCGCATGCCTCCGATCCGCGGCCGCGCCCCCCATGTCAGGCTGGTGCCGGCCCCCGACAGCTATCGCCATCCCGATGCGATGGCCAATGGCAAGGCCTTCGGCGACGCCGTGCGTCAAGCGATCGCTTCGCTGGCACAGGACGGCATTGGCCTGTCTGGCATCATCTTGTGTCCGCTGCTCGCCAATGAAGGTTTCCCGGCTCTGCCCACCGGATTTTTCGACGACGCCTTGGGGGCCGTGCGCGAAGCCGGTGGTCTGGTCATCGCCGACGAAGTGCAGCCCGGCTTCGGCCGCACCGGCAGCCATTTCTGGGGCCATCAGCGCGCCGGCTTCGTCCCCGACATCGTCACCATGGGCAAGCCGATGGGCAATGGCCATCCGATCGCGGCCGTGGTCACCACCAAGGAGATACTGGCGACCTTCCGCGACGCTTTCCGCTACTTCAACACCTTCGGCGGCAACCCGGTCTCCTGCGCGGTCGCCAATGCCGTCCTCGACGTCATCGAACAGGAAAACCTTGTCGCCAACGCGCAAGACGTCGGCGCTTATGCGCTTGGCCTGCTGCGCCCGCTGGCCGATCGGCATGAGTGCATCGGCGAGGTCAGGGGCGCCGGACTGTTCTTCGGCGCCGAGCTGGTCCACGACCGCGACACGCGCGAACCGGCGCCCGACATTGCCGAGCAGGTCGCCAATCGCATGCGCCATCGCGGCGTGCTGATGGGCAAGACCGGCATCCACGGCAATGTGCTCAAGATCCGCCCGCCCATGCCGTTCTCGCGCGACAATGCCGACTTCCTGATCGGCCTGCTGGACGAGGTGCTGGGCGAAGTCGGGGGAGTGCCGGCGTGAATTCTGTTTCCACCCAATGCGAGCCCGAAACGGCAGCCGATGTCACGGAGCTCGCCAGGCGTGCGCTCGAACATTGGGGCGTCCGCAACTCTGAGCCGGAACTTCTGAAGCACCGCGAGAACGCCGTCTTCCGCGTGCGGCTGCCGGATGGCCAGCCGGCAGCCATGCGCATCCACCGGCTCGGCTACCACACGGACGCCGCGCTGCGTTCGGAACTGCAATGGATGGGCTTCCTGCAATCCGCCGGCGTCGCCACGCCGTCTTGCGTCGCAACACAGGCCGGCGATCCGTTCGTGCTTGTCAGCACGGCCACCTCGGCGCAGCCCCGGCAGGCCGATTGCCTGAGCTGGCTGGAGGGCCGCGCCGTGGGCGCACGCGGCGTGCCACTGGTCTACACGGCCGACCAGTCGATCCAGATCTTCACGGCGATCGGGCGGACCATCGCCCATATGCACAATGTCACTGCCTCGTGGACGCCGCCCGCGGGCTTCGCCCGCCATGCCTGGGACTTCGACGGCTTCTTCGGTGCGAACCCGGTCTGGGGCCGGTTCGAGACCTCGCCCTTTCTCGATGGTCCTCGCCGCGCGCTGGTCTTGCAGGCGCGCGACAAGGCAGTGAAGGCGCTGTCGGAACATGAGCGCAGCGCGCGCAATTTCGGCATCATCCACGCCGATCTGGTGCGCGAGAACGTGCTCATCCATGACCGTGCCGTACGCATCATCGACTTCGACGATTGCGGCCATGGCTGGCACATGTACGACCTTGCCGTCGCCCTCTACCAGAACCGCGAGGAGGCGATCTACCCGCTGATCGAAACCGCTTTGCTTGACGGCTACCAGCAAGAGCGTGCGCTGACCCCGCAGGACATCGCCGCATTGCCTCTATTCGCCGCCTTGCGTGCCTTCGCGTTTCTTGGCTGGGTGCAAAGCCGCGTCGAAGGCGACATCACCAGGGATGTCGGCTTGCGCATGTCGACCATCGCAGCCGATGTGGTGATTGACTACTTGCGCGGCGAACAGCCCAACTGACGAGCCGATGAGAGCCGTCAGCTCTTGGCGAAATGGATACTGACCGTTCCCGAGCTGCCGAAGTCTGCGACGATCGTATCGCCGGGCCGCGCCTCGACCGGGCGCACGAACGATCCGGACAGCACCACCTCGCCGGCCGCGATGGACATGCCGTAGCGGGCGAGCCTGTCCGCCAGCCAGGCAATGCCCATCGCGGGATGGTTGAGCACGCCGGCGCCAAGCCCGGTCTCCTCGACCTCCGCATTGCGCGAGACGATGGCGCCGATCCAGCGCATATCGGCTTCATCGGGTCGTTGCGGCCGGCCGCCGATGACAATGCCGGCATTGGCGGCGTTGTCGGAAATCGTATCGAAGAAAGTGCGCGCCTTCTTTGTCTCGGCATTGACGCGTTCGATGCGCGTGTCGAGGATTTCGAGCGCCGGCGTGATATAATCGGTGGCGTTGAGCACGTCGAAGATGGTCACGCCTGGGCCCCTCAGCGGCGCCTTCATGACGAAGGCTATCTCGGCCTCGACGCGCGGCTGGATGAAGCGGCCGACGGGTATCGTCGCGCCGTCGTTGAAGAACATGTCGTCGAACAGCACGCCCGAATCCGGCGTGTCGATGGCGAGCGCATATTGCATCGCCTTCGATGTCAGGCCGATCTTCCAGCCCTTCGGGGTCAGCCCGGCATCGGTCTTGCGTTTCACCAGCGCTGCCTGGACGCGATAGGCATCCTCCATCGTCGCGTCGGGAAAATCGAGGCTGAGCAGACGGATCTGGCGGCGCGAACGCTCGGCTTCGAACAGCCTTGCCGCGGCATCTTCAACTTGCTCGGGGGTCACGATGCTGCCTCGTCGACGACGCCGTTGCGGAGCACGCCGATGCCGTCGGCTTCGACTTCGATCACGTCGCCCGGCTTCAGCCAGATCGGCGGGTCGAAGCGGGCGCCGGCGCCGGTCGGCGTACCGGTGACGATGATATCGCCTGGCACCAGCGTGGTGAAGGTGGAGACATAGGCGATGATCTTGCGGAACGAGAAGATCATCCGGCTGGTGCGGTCCTGCTGGCGCAATTCGCCATTGACGCGGGTGGTCAGCGCGATGTCGGCAATCTGCGCCTCGTCGGTGAACGGCACCAGCCACGGACCGAGCGAGCCGGTGCGGTCGAAATTCTTGCCCTGCGTGACGTTGAACTTGGCGTGCCGTACCCAATCGCGAATGGTGCCTTCGTTGCACAGGGATAGTGCCGCGATATGGTCAAGCGCATCCCTCTCGGCGATGCGTCGTCCACCCTTGCCGATGACGATGACGATCTCGCCCTCATAGTCCAGCTGCGGCGATTCCGGCGGCCGCACCAGCGGCGCGTTGTGGCCGACGAAGGAGCGGGGGAAGCGGATGAACAGCGACGGGTTCGAAGGCGCGGCCTGGCCGTCCTTGTACTCTTCGTTGCGGTCCGGGTAGTTGACGCCGACGCAGATGATCTTTTCCGGCGACGGCACAGGGATTTCATAAGCGATGGCGCCGACTGGAAAATCGACGGCGTAGGCTTCGGCCTCTTCCGCCAGCCGCCGTAGCACGCCGGCCTCGATCACTTCGCGCAGCGTCGGCCACTGGCTGTGCCGCGCCGACAGGTCGATGACGCCCTTATCTGTGACCACGCCATAGCGCGTCTTGCCGCCGACGGTGAAGGTGGCGAGCCGCCCATGTGCAGTCATCCCGGTCTCCGTCAGGTTCGCGTCTGTGGTCACGGTGCGATGATCGGCGACGCCGTCAAATCCGGTTGGCGTGCGGCCGCGCCGGCAAAGGTGCTGCCCTCCTCGAACCAGCTTTTCGGCGCGGGCGCGCCCCACAGCGTCTGGCGCTGCGGGTCCTTGAGGTCCCACTTGATCGGCTCCAGATCCGGATCCACCGTCTGGTAGTCCGAGCAGTAGATCTCGATGCGGTGGTTGTCGGGATCGCGAACATAGAGGAAGAAGGCGTTGGAAATGCCATGCCGGCCGGGGCCGCGCTCGATATTTGCGAGGTAACCCGTCGTCGCCATCAGGTCGAGCAGGTCGATGATGTTGAGCGGTGTCGGCACCCAAAAGGCGACGTGATGCAGGCGCGGACCCACACCGTTGGTGAAGGCGATGTCGTGGACGCCGCCCTTGCGGTGCGTCCAGGCCGCCCACAGCTTTCCGCTACTCGCATCCTCGGTGTATTCGGTGACGCGGAAGCCAAGCTCGTTGTAGAAGGCGACGGACTCGTCGACATTGGGCGAGAAGCAGTTGAAGTGGTCGATGCGCAGCGGCTTCACGCCTTTGTAGAGCGCATATTTCTGATGAATCGGCGGCAGCCTTTCCATTTGGGCAAAGAACTCGAGCGGAATGCCGTGCGGGTCGCGGGTGCGGAAGGTGCGCGACTGGTACTGTCGCTCGACCCACTCGACCGGCAGGCCTTTTGCCTTGAAGAAATGCTCGGCCTTGTCGAGATCCTCATCCGAAAAAACCTTGAAGCCGAGATCGCGGGCTTCGGCGCTGCCGGCCTTCTTCAGCACGATGCAGTGGTGTCCGCGCTCTTCCAACGCCCTTAGATAGATGGCTTCCGATGTCTCGTCGGTAACCTGCAGGCCAAGCGTGTCGACATAGAAGGCGCGGGATTTCGCAAGGTCGGTGACCGCCAGTTCGACATGGCTGAGGCGCACGATGTTGAAGGCGGGATAGAGGTTTGGTTTGGGCAGTGGCATGCGATGTCCTCCGGTCAGCCGCCGAGTTTCTGGATCGTGTGCGCTGAAGTGGCGAAGGCGATGTTCTTCGTCTCCATGTAGAAATCGAAGGAATGGTCGCCGCCGTCGCGGCCGATGCCGGAATTCTTGACGCCGCCGAACGGCGTCGGCAAATGCCGCACATTCTCCGAATTGACCCAGATCATGCCGGCGTCCAGCGCATCGGTGAAGCGGAAGGCGCGGGTGACATCCGACGTCCAGAGATAGCCGGTCAGGCCGTATTGGGTGTCGTTGGCCAGCGCCAGCGCTTCGGCCTCGTCCTTGAAGGAAATGGCAGTCAGCACCGGCCCGAAAATCTCTTCCTGGGCAATGCGCATCCTGTTGGTGGCGCCGGTAAACAGCGTCGGGCTGACATAGCAGCCACCGCCCGGACCGGCGAACTTGTCGCCGCCGGCGGCTACCACCGCGCCTTCCGATTTGCCGATCTCGATATAGGAAAGCACCTTTTCCTCGTGCACCGGATGGATCAGCGGACCAACCACCGTTTTGGGATCGAGCGGATGGCCAACCTTGATGCGCTTTGCCTTCTCCGCAACCAGATCCGTGAATGTGTCGTAGACCGAGGCTTCGACCAGAAGCCGCGACGATGAGGTGCAGCGTTCGCCGTTGAGCGAGTAGATCATGAACACGGCCGCATCCGCCGCACGTTCGAGATCGGCGTCGGCGAAGACGATCACCGGGTTCTTCCCGCCCAGTTCGAAATGCACGCGCTTCAGCGTATCGGCGCCCTGTTTCATGATCATCGAGCCGGTGCGGCTCTCACCGACAAAACCGATCGCCTTGATGTCAGGGTGCTCGGTCAGCGCCTTGCCGGCGTGCTCGCCGAGGCCGTTGACCAGGTTCCACACGCCTTTCGGCAGGCCGGCCTCCTCGGCGATCTCGACCAGCAGGCGAGCGGTCAGCGGCGAAAATTCGGCCGGCTTGTGGACGACGGTGCAACCTGCCGCCAGCGCCGGCGCGATCTTCCATGTCGACAGCATGAACGGCGTGTTCCACGGCGTGATGATGCCGACCGGGCCGATCGGCACGCGCGTGGTGATGTTGACCTGGCCTGTCGTGCGCAGCGTCTCGCCGTCGCGCGCTTCCGGCGCGCGGTCGGCGAAGAAGCGGAAATTCTCGGCGCCGCGCAGCGCGGCCTTGGCCATAAATTTCAGCGCCTGGCCGGTGTCCATGCACTCGACGAAGGCGATCTCCTCGGCGCGCGCTTCGATCGCATCGGCTATCTTGTGCAGCAGCTTCTTGCGCCCGTCGCCCGGCATGGCGGCCCAGGCCGGGAACGCCGCCTTTGCCGCCTTGGCGGCGCGGTCGATATCGGCGGCACTGCCACGCGCGACCTTGGCCAGCGGCTTGAGATCGACCGGCGACATGCTCTCGAAGGTCGAGCCATCCACCGCCGGCACCGCTTCGCCGCCGATCTGGTTCAGCACGCTGTCGCGCTTGAAACGGGCCAGATAGGCCTCGGCCTTTTTCAGATTGCCTTCGAGGTTGGACATATCAGCTTCCGTCACTTGCCGCGCAGTCGCGGATGGATTGCGTTTTTCTTCCAGCTCAGGACCGGGTCGATCTCCCTGATCTCCAGGGAAAGAGCGAAATGCGGAGTATCGAACAGGGGGCCAAGGCATTCGCTCACCGCGGCGAAGACCGCCTCCCCGGTTCGTTTCTTGTCCTCGGCGCTGCGCCCGGTTCCAATGCGAAACGACATGTCGAGGAAAGCGTTTTCCGGCAGGCTGTCGGCGATGGCATAGGCTTCCGCACGGAAGGCCCGCACCCGCACCGCGCCGGTTTCAAACAGCCCGGTGCCGAGCACGGTGCGCAACACCAGCGCGCACAATTCGCTCATGTCGACCTTGGCATCGAGGTTGGCCGAATACTCGATGGAAAAGTGAGGCACCGCGTCTCGCCTCCCGGATTGTTGCGCTACTGTAGTTAACGCGTTAATTACATGCAGCATCACTGAAGTCAAGCCTTGCATCCAAGTTGAGGCGACGATACGGGATGGAAAGCTCAGGTTTTGGCGTGCGGTCCCGCCGACCGCCCGCATCATTGGGGACGCTGCTTCTTGCTGCCTGAAAACACCCGTCGTTCTCTGCCGATGGCGCTGCTCCATGCCCGCGAAGTGGTGATGGCGCGGTTTCGCCCTATGCTGGCGGCGCATGACGTGACCGAACAGCAATGGCGTGTGCTGCGCGTTCTGAGCGAGGCCGGCCCTGTCGAGGCGACGGAACTTGCCGATCGCGCTTCGGTGTTGCCGCCCAGCCTGACACGCATCATCAAGACGCTCGAGGGCCGAAAATTCATCACCCGCAACAAGGCGGAAGGCGATGGCCGCCGTGTCGTGCTGACGATCGCCCCGGCGGGTTCCGCCCTGATCGATGCCTTGTCGCCGGAACGCCTCGTCATCTACCGCGACATCGAACAGCGCTTCGGACATGAGAGGCTCGAGCAATTGCTCGATCTGCTGGAGAGCCTGATCGCCGGCGAGAGCTGACTGCTCCCGCTCAGCCGCCAAAACTGCCAAGCCGCGTCGGCTGCGTGTAGTTGCGGTCGACATAGAGCAGCGCCGAGCCGCCGCTGCCGTGCCTGACGTCAATAACGCGGCCGATCATGACGTTATGCGTGCCGACGATGTGCACATCCTCGATCTCGCAATCGAAATTGACGATCGCATCGGACAGCGCCGGCGTGCCTGAGGCCAGCGTTTGCCAGCGCGCCGCCGAATAGCGTGCCTCCATGTCCCTGGTCGCGCCGGCGAACTTGCCGGCTAGGTGCATATGGTCATGCGTCAGCACGTTGACGCAGAAGCGCCGGTTGGCGAGGAACATGGCGGCCTGCGTCGAGCGGCCGTTCATGCACACCAGCAGTGTCGGCGGTTCGTCCGACACACTGCACATGGCGGTGGCGGTGAAGCCGCCGCGCCCGGCCGGACCATCTGTCGTGACGATGTTGACCGGCGCGCAGACCCTTGCCATGGCGTCGCGGAAATCGGCCTTCGAAATCTGCGTGGCCATCTGACATCACCCGGCCGTAGAAGCGAGCGGATTGACCCAGGTATCTCCCGTCCAGCCGTTCTCGTCATAGTCGGCCATGCAGGTGTCGACCAGTTCTTCCATGGCCTTCAGCCGGCCGCCGCGTTCGGCGCCCTTCAACACCTGCAGCCGCACCTCTTCCGGCGCACCGGCATAGTTGAGTTCGTAGAGCGCGTGGCGGCCGCCGAACTCGGTGCCGGTCGCGTCCCACAACAGTTTCATGATCTTGATGCGCTCGACATGGCCCATGGCGTTGGAACCGCGCACATATTGCGCGAGGTATTTATCGATGTCGGGATTGTTGAAGTCGCGCACCGATGACGGCAGGTAGATCAAGCCGGAGGCGATCACCCGGCGCACCGTGTCGATGACGCGCGGGTAGGCTTCCGACATGAAAGTCCGGTAGGCAAGGGCTGCTTCCAGGTTGGGCAGGACAGCGCCATTCGCCCAGGGGATCGGATTATAAGCCATGGCGTTGGAAAAGCTCCAGAACATGTGCCTGAGCGCGATGACCTCGCCCAGCGCCGCCTGGTTGCCTCGGAAGGCATCTCCGCCGGTGGCGCGCAGCGCCTTGGCCAGCAGGCCGGCGAGGAAGTCGAGCTTGACGGCAAAGCGTGTGCAGCCCTGGAAGCAATAGCCATGCATGAAGCCCGAAGCCGGATGGAAGGACAGGATTTTCTGCGCGTCGCGCAGCACCAGCACGTCCTCCCAGGGGATGAAGACATTGTCGAGCACCAGGATGGCATCGTTCTCGTCGAAGCGCGACGACAACGGATAGTCGAACGGAGCCGCCGCCGTGTTGGCCGTCTGCTCATAGGAGACGCGGCAGAACATCTTTACCCCCGGCGCATTCATCGGCACGATGAACATGACCGACAGCGACGGATCTTCGGTGACCGTCGCCGAACTCTGCGCCAGGAAATTGTAGTGGGTCAGCGCCGAGGACGTCGCCACCACCTTGGCGCCGGAGACATAGATGCCCGCGTCGGTCTCCTTGGTGATGTGGACGAAGACATCCTTCACCTGTTCGGCCGGCTTGTGGCGGTCGATCGGCGGGTTGACGATGGCGTGGTTCATGAACAGCACGGCTTCCTGCGCACGCTTGTGCCAGGCGAGCGCATTGTCCTTGAACGGGCCGTACCAGTCGGCATTGGCGCCGAGCGTGTTCATCAGTGCCGCCTTGTAATCGGGCGTGCGGCCCATCCAGCCATAGGACATGCGTGACCACTCGGCGATCGCGGTCTGCTGGGCCGCGAGTTCGCCGGAGGATTTGGCGACGCGGAAATATTTGTGGGTGTAGCCGCCCGATCCGGTATCGGTCGGCGAGGTCAGCGTGCCCTGCCGCTTGGGATCGTGCAGCGCATCATAGAGGCGCGCCAGCGACCGCGCCGAATTGCGCATCGCCGGATGGGTGGTGACATCGGCAATGCGCTCGCCGTTGATGTAGACCTCGCGGCCGTCGCGCAGGCTCCCCATATACTCGGCCCCGGTGAACGGGCGCCCATTGTCGGCACGAAAGTCTTCCGATCGCATGATGTTCCTCCACTTATGGCATCAACTCTAGCGCTCCTGGCAAGGATCGGTTAGGACGTAACGGCAAAACCGATTGGACTTTTTCCGGCGCTATGAGCCTCAATTCCATTCCTGATTTCTTTGTCTATGGCGAGCCGGTGCGGCCGCTCGATGTCGGCTTCCTGCATGTCGAGACGGTGCTTGCGCGCGGCAATATTCATCTCGGCCAGGTTGCCGCGCACAAGCATCCGCAAATGGGCCAGATCACCTACTGGACCAGCGGCTCCGGCACCTACCGCATCGAAGACCAATCCTGGGACTTTTCGGCACCGGCCGTCAGCTTCGTGCCGAGCACCATCGTGCATGGCTTCTCGATCGGGCCCGGCACCGACGCCATCGTCGTTTCGGTCGCCGATGATGCGCTTGCGGCAATAGCCGCTCACAGCCTGCTGCCATTGGATCGGCCGGTCTTTGCCGATAGCCTTCCTCAGCACGTCGCGTGGAAAAGGCTTGCGGCGGTGCTGGAGATGATCGCCGCGGAATATGCCGAGGCGCAGGCCGGGAGTGACAAGACCCTGCCGGCGCTGATTGCCGTCGCGCTCTCGCACATCGCGCGCCTTGGTCCCGAGGTAATGGATCCCACTGGCTCTTCCGATGCTGCATTGGCGCGCGGCTTGCGCCGCCTGGTCGATGCGCATTTCCGCGACAACTGGCCCGTCGACCGCTACGCCGGGGCGCTGGCCACGACACCGCATCTTCTCGACAAGGCCGCCCATACGGTGCTTGGCAGCGGCGTCAAGCGACTCATGGGGGAGCGACGGTTGCTGGAGGCCAAGCGCTTGCTGCTGTTCACCGTGCGCACCGTCGAGGACATCGCCTACGAAATCGGCTTCGAAGATCCGGCCTATTTCTCACGCTTCTTCCGGGAGCGGGTTGGCCAGGCGCCCGCCGCCTGGCGCCGCGCGCAGCTGGGGCAGAGTTGAAGCTTCCGCGCCGGCCAGGATCAGGCGTTTGGGCCGACACGCCGGCTAGGCGCAGCGCCGCCAAGTTGATCCACCTGTTGATAGGTGTTGCCGCGCAGCATCACCCCGCGCACGGCGCGGCGCATCGAGATTGATGTCGCCGCGAAACTTGCTGGTGTTTTTTGTCGGTTCCAAACGGTTCGTTATTTGAACCACCGTTTGATGTGCTATGAGCGGACTGCAAGGTGGATTGGCTTTCGTCCCATGCGAAGTATCTTGAGGATGCACGATGAGCACAGTCGGCAAAGCGATATCGCTGCTGGAGCAGTTCACGCTCGGCGAACCGGAGATCGGCCTGTCCGAGCTCGCCCGCAAAACCGGCCTCGACAAGGCGACGGCGCGGCGCCTGCTGATGGCGCTGGCCGACCACCGCCTGATCGAACAAGAGCCGGCAAGCCGCCGCTACCGGCTCGGCGCCGGCCTGTCGCGGCTGGCCCGCTTTCGCGACGCGCATTTTCCCTTCGTGCGCGTGGCAGCACCTGTGGTTCGCGAGCTGGCGCTGGAAACAGGCGAAACGGTGCATCTGTCGGAATTCAGCGCCGGCGCACTGCTGACCGTCCACGTCGAACTCTCGGCAAAGGCCAACCGGGTCAATGTCGATGTCGGCCAGGTGCTGCCCTTGCACGGCACCGCCTCCGGCATCGCCTTTCTCGCCGCTTCGCCTCAGGAAGCGGCCGAGGCCTATGTCGACAAGCCGTTGCCGACCTTCACGCCACACACGGTGACGCAGCCCGACAGGCTGATGAAGGCGATCCGGCTTGCCGCCAAGCGCGGCTATTCCTCGAGCTCCCAAGGCTATGAAGAAGGCGTCCACAGCATAGCCGCGGCAATCCTCGGCTCCGATGGCCGTACTTTAGGCACTCTGGCGGTGGCCTCGCCTGTGTCACGCGCCGATGACAGCATGGCGGCCAGCCAGGGCGAAGCGGTGATCAAGGCGGCGCGGCTGATTTCAGCGCGCCTGGCCGGCGAAGCCTGACATCTCTACCGTCGCAGGGGAGATGATTAGCGGGTTCCCAGCGGCGCACCGGCCTTGCCGCGAGACCGGAACGCTTCGTCTGGGACAGGCGGCTGGAGCGCAGCAAGGAAGAATTGTTGTCGCCCGCCCGAGCGTCGCCCACGATCTCGGAAATCGCCTTTGCTTGCGGGTTCAATTCGAGTGCGCATTTTTCGCGCGCGTTCGAGAGCCGGTACGATGTGGCCCGCGGGAGTTGCGCCAGAGGCTGAGGGCGGGTGCATTAAGGGGTGGGCCGTTTGCCGATCTCGGAGAGCGCCCTAGCTCGCCGAAAGCCGGCATCCGGCAGCAAGTTCTACATATTGGCAGCGGTTGGCCGCACGATCACTTCGTTGACGTCGACGCCATCGGGTTGATCAAGCGCAAAACGGATCGCCCGTGCAATGGCGTCCGGTGTGAGCGACTTCTGCCGCCATTCTTTCAGAGCCGTGGCGACCTGAGGATCGCTGATATCGTCGCCTAGTTCGGTTGCGGTCACTCCGGGGGAGATGATCGTGGCGCGGATGTCGTCATGCTCCTGCCGCAGCCCCTCGGTGATTGCCCAGACGGCATATTTCGTGCCGCAATAGACCGCCGCGGTGGGCAGCACGATATGCGCGCCGACCGAGGCGACATTGACGATATGCCCATTCTTCTGGGCGACGAAGCGCGGCAGCACCGCGGCGATCCCGTTCAGCACGCCGCCGATGTTGACATTGATCATGCGAGACCACTCATCGCGCTTCAGCGCGGCAAGCGGCGACAGCGGCATGACGCCGGCATTGTTGACCAGCACATCGATCTGCCCGAATTCGGCATGAGCGGCATCGGCAAAGGCGTCGAA
The DNA here is from genome assembly GCF_057766425.1 of Mesorhizobium sp. P160187. Taxonomy (NCBI): domain Bacteria; kingdom Pseudomonadati; phylum Pseudomonadota; class Alphaproteobacteria; order Hyphomicrobiales; family Phyllobacteriaceae; genus Mesorhizobium; species Mesorhizobium sp. P160187. Next base: position 223,405 of record NZ_JBYMDX010000005.1, on the reverse strand, counting down.
ATTCGCCGCGTCAGTCACGTCGAGTTCGCGCCACGCGACGCCTTTGCCTATTTCTGCGGCCAGCGCCTTGAGCCGCTCGGTGCGGCGGGCCCCGATGAACAGTCTGGCGCCGGCACCGGCAAGTTCCCGAACCGTCGCTTCGCCGATGCCGCTGGAGGCGCCGGTGATGAGTACAACCTTGTCTTTAAGTCCCGTCATGATCGTTCCTTTTTCGCTGCGGTGACGGGGAGATAGATGGCGGCGAACCGGCAAAGGGCGGTAGCGTGATCGTCCAAAGAGTTTGCACGATCCTCGAAATGAACTCGAAATGCCTTGCAACATTTCGCGCCATGAAGATTTATGCGGCATGGAGAAAATCAATGAACTCGCCGAGCTGATCACCCGCTTTGCGCCGAAATCTGGCATGGCCGGCACTGCGGTGCCGCGGCTGTCGCTCATTCGCGCCAACCAGCCCAGTGCACCCGTGCCTGCGGTCTACGAGGCGTCGCTTTGCATAATCGCCCAAGGATCGAAGCGCGTCTCGCTGGCCGACCAGAGCGTGGTCTATGACGCATCGAGCTACCTGCTCGTCTCGGTCGACCTGCCGCTGGTCGGGCATGTGTTGGAGGCGAGCCCGGCGGCGCCCTACCTCTGTTGCAAGATAGATTTTGATTCCACCGCGCTGGCCGAACTGCTTGTGAAAGAAGGACGTGCATCCCCCAGCAGGGATCTGCCGGTGTTAGCTGCCTATCCAAGTGACCCCGACCTGATCGATGCCGCCTGTCGGCTTGTCAGGCTGCTCGATCGCCCCGAGAGCATCACCGTGCTGGCGCCGCTGATCGAACGCGAAATCCTTTACCGGCTCCTCACCGGACCGCACGGTGACACGCTTCGCCAGATGGCGTCGGTGGACAGCCACCTGAACCAGGTCAGCCGCGCCATCGCCACGATCCGCAATCATTTCCAGGCACAACTGCGCATCGAAGAGATTGCGGCGGCATCAGGCATGAGCGCGTCGTCCCTTCATGCCCATTTCAAGGCGATTACGCGCATGACCCCGCTCGAATACCAGAAGCAGCTGCGCCTGCAGGAGGCGCGAAGGATTATGCTTGCCGGCGGCGCAAACGCAGGCACGGCCGGGTTCGCGGTGGGCTATGACAGCCCTTCGCAGTTCAGCCGAGAATATCGTCGCCTGTTCGGTGCGCCGCCCCGGAAAGATATTGACCGCCTTCAGGCGACACCCAGTTCGGCTGCGGCTTATTGAGTTTTCCGAGCGGCATGCGCCAGCCATGGCTGGTCAGGAGCCAGCCGCCTCCAGGTGGCGAAGCGTCCGATCATGCTCGGTAGAACTCCCGGTACCATTCGACAAAGCGCGGAACCCCTATTTCGATCGGGATTTTGGGCTTGAAGCCGGTCGCCTCCTCGAGCGAGCTGACATTGGCGAAAGTTGCCGGAACGTCGCCTGGCTGAAGTGGCCTGAGGTTGCGGTTTGCCTTGCGTCCCAGCGCGTCTTCGAGCACCTCGATCAATCGGTTCAGTTGAACGGGCGAATTGCCGCCGATGTTGTGAATCCTGAACGGGGCGTTGCTGGTCGCTGGGTCTGGCGCGACACTTTTCCACTCAGGATTGGGTGTCGCGGGTTGCTGCATGACGCGGATAATACCTTCGACAATGTCGTCGATATAGGTGAAATCCCGCTGCATGTTGCCATAGTTGAAGACCTCGATCGGCTCGCCGGCGAGGATAGCCTTGGCGAAGATGAACAGCGCCATGTCCGGCCGCCCCCACGGACCATAGACGGTGAAAAAACGCAGCCCGGTGGTCGGCAGTCCAAACAGATGGCTGTATGTGTGCGCCATCAGCTCGTTCGCCTTCTTGCTTGCGGCGTAAAGGCTGAGCGGATGGTCCGCCGGATCGTGCACGGAAAACGGCATGCGGGTGCTGCCGCCATAAATCGAACTCGACGATGCATAGACCAGATGGCCGACGGACGCCTGCCGGCATCCTTCCAGGATGTTGACAAAGCCGCTGAGGTTGCTTTCCACATAGGCGTGCGGATTGCTGATCGAATAGCGTACGCCGGCTTGCGCCGCGAGATTGACGACAACCTCCGGCGCGGCCGAAAGGAAGAGCTCCGAAATACGGTCCCGCTCCGTGAGATCGGCATGCTCGAAACAAAAATTCGAAAACGCTTTCAGCCGCTCGAGACGAGCCTGCTTCAGGCTGACGTCATAATACTCGTTCATGGAGTCGAGGCCGATAACCTGGCCTCCTTCGGCAAGCAGCCTCAGGCAAAGATGAAACCCTATGAACCCGGCTGCGCCGGTGATCAGTATCGGCCTGCTTGATGTCACTGCATATCCTAGCGTTAATTTCAGGCGAGCTTTACAAGCTCCAGTATTTTATGTTGTCGGGAACTTCATTGGGCTTGATGGCCGACTTGACATCGAACAGTGTCCCCCCCGGCCTGATCATTTGAAAAAGACGCGCTCTTTCGTTGGTGAGATATTGCCTGTGAGGCACCGCCAGAACAAGCGCCTGCAAATCGTTTATCTCATCGAGCGGCAGGATTGTTTCGCCGTGATCACGCCGAGCGGTTTCGACATCGGCAAGGGGATCATGGACTTTGGGGACAATTCCGAACTGCCTTAGTTCCTTGACCATGTCGAAAACGCGGCTGTTGCGCAAATCCGGCACGTCCTCCTTGAATGTCAGCCCGAGAATGCCGACAGAAGCCCCTTTGACGGGCGTGTCAGAACCAATCAGCCGTTTGACAACCTGCTGGGCGACGAAGGCCCCCATGCCGTCATTGATGCGACGTCCGGCGAGGATGATCTGCGGATGGTAACCTTCGGCCTCGGCCTTGGCGGTCAAATAATATGGATCGACGCTGATGCAGTGGCCGCCGACGAACCCCGGTTTGAAGGGAAGGAAGTTCCATTTCGTCGACGCAGCATCAAGAACATCCTGCGTCCGGATATCGAGCCGCTCGAAGATCATTGCCAGTTCGTTCATCAGCGCGATGTTCAGATCGCGCTGGGTGTTCTCGATAACCTTCGCTGCCTCGGCCACCTTGATCGACGGGGCGCGGTAGACGCCGGCATCGATGATACGGCCATAAACGTTCGCGACGCGCTCCAGCGTCTCGTTATTCTCGCCGGAGACGACTTTGACGATCTTTTGCAGCGAGTGTTCCCGATCGCCGGGGTTGGCGCGTTCGGGCGAATAGCCGAGGGCAAAGTCGCGGGGATGTCGCAGGCCGGAAACCTGCTCGATGATCGGCCCACAGAAATCTTCGGTCACACCTGGATAGACTGTCGACTCAAAAACGACGACGGCGCCTTTGCTCACCGCCTCGCCGACGAGTTCGGACGCCAGTTTCAAAGAAGCTAGATCGGGAGCGCGATTTGCGTCGATAGGGGTTGGCACGGCGACGATGAAGAAAGTAGCGCCTTTCAACATCTCCCGGTCGGTGGTCAGCCCTATCGAGGTCTCCTTGAGCGCCGTTGCGTCAACTTCCCCCGTACGATCGACGCCGCCACGCAATTCCCCGATCCGACGCTCGCTGATGTCAAAAGCTATGGTGCCGGGGAAAACCTTCCCAAAGGCAATGGCTACCGGCAGGCCGACATAACCCAGGCCGATAACTGCAATGCGTTCGGACATCCGTGGGGTTCCTCGAGCCACCTGTTGAGCCGACGTGCTTGTATGGCAGGCTGTTGGCCAATTCAACGATGCTCTATCGCGAAGAGGAATGTCTCACGAAAAATGGTCGTTGCCATTTTCATGTTGCCATCCGCCGATGCCATCGATGTTGTGGATAAAATCCAGCAGGACCGGGTTTCGAGCCACTCTCTGCTGCGGATTGGGGTGAACCGTCAGGTTCTGCCGGCCATCTACGCAGCGGCGGCCCTGACGACAGGGCTGATATTCTCTGCTGCCAATCCATAGGCCACTATCGGCCTCAATCGTGCCTTCTGATCAAACCAAATGCCGGGATCGGAATTCGCATCGGCACCGAGCGGATCTGCGAAATTTCAGTTTGGTCCTTGTGCATTGGCTGCGGACACGTCGTATCCTGCGTGTGGCGACCGATATCTGGTCGATCAGCATTTGCCTGGGAGCAGAAATTGGCCAGACTCTATGACAGCCGCAGACGCATTCTCGTTACCGGGGGCGCAGGGTTTATCGGCTCGCATCTTATTGACCGCCTGTTGGAACGAGGCGACGAAATCTTGTGTGTCGACAACCTTTTCACCGGATCAAAGCGCAATATCGACCATTTGGCCAAGCATCCCCGCTTCGAATTCATGCGCCATGACGTGACCTTTCCGCTCTACGTCGAAGTTGATGAGATTTACAACCTGGCGTGTCCGGCCTCGCCTGTTCACTACCAGTACGACCCGGTTCAGACGATCAAGACCGCCGTGCACGGCGCCATCAATGTTCTTGGATTGGCAAAGCGGCTGAAATGCAAAGTCTTTCAGGCCTCCACCAGTGAGGTCTATGGTGACGCGTCTGTGCATCCGCAGCCCGAGAGTTACTGGGGCAATGTAAACCCGATCGGGCCGCGCTCATGCTACGATGAAGGCAAACGCTGCGCCGAAACGCTGTTCTTCGACTATCACCGACAACATGGCTTGTGGGTCAAGGTCGCGCGGATTTTCAATACGTTCGGGCCGCGCATGCACCCGGCAGACGGCAGGGTTGTCTCAAATTTCATCGTGCAGGCGCTTCGTGGTGAACCGATAACCATTTTCGGCGACGGCTCACAGACAAGGTCGTTTTGCTACGTCGACGACCTGGTGAGCGGCATGCTGCGCCTCATGGATACGGGGCCGGAGGTGACCGGTCCAGTAAACATCGGCAATCCAAGGGAAGTAACGATCAGGCGCTTGGCCGAACTGACGACGCAGATGACCGGATCAGGTTCGGATATAATTTACCGCGATCTTCCGCAAGACGATCCGCGGCACCGCCAGCCCGATATCACCCTTGCCAAAAGGCTTGTCGGCTGGGAGCCGACGGTGACTTTAGAAGCCGGGCTGCAACAGACGATCGACTATTTCAAAGCCCTGCTGCCGAAGGTTTCCACAAACTCGCCTTGACCCGGCACCGCAGTGCAACCGTCAAGTCTGACCGATCACCGTCGTGGTAGCGACGCCTTTTGCAGTCGACTCCGGTAGGCTTGAAGTTTTTCGAATTCTAATTATTTTAAGCTTGAAATTATTTTGAAGATCCATGGCGCTTCATCCGTCCGAGCCGGGACACCGGCATTTGGCGGAGAGCAGAAGGAGGAGGAAGATTTGCCGTTGTTCCGGAATAAAACTCCATGAACACAGCACGATTTTCCGAGAGTGTCACAGGCAAGATCGTCGATGGCGTTCTCATCGTCACGATCGAAAATCCGCCGGTCAACGCGCTGTCCCTCCATGTCAGGGCCGGACTGATGGCTGCGCTTGGGCGTGCGGCGTCGGATGAAGTGTCTGCCGTGGTGCTGACCGCCATTGGGCGCACCTTCATCGGTGGCGCCGATATCAAGGAATTCGGCAAGCCCGCTATCGGGCCCACACTGCCTGACGTGATCGAAGCGATGGAGAGCTTCGCCAAACCGATCGTCGCGGCAGTAGGCGGCGCGGCGCTCGGCGGCGGCTGCGAGATTGCGCTGGCCTGCCACTACCGGGTGGCCAGCAAGGCGGCCAGCTTCGGCCTGCCCGAGGTCAAGCTCGGGTTAGTGCCCGGGGCCGGCGGAACCCAACGCCTGCCCCGCCTCATCGGCACGGTCGCCGCAATTGACCTGATCGGCACGGGTCGGCCCGCAAATGCCGACGAAGCTCTCGCTCTCGGTCTGATCGATACCATTGCGGACGATCTTCCCGAAGGCGCGCTCGATGTCGCCCGCCGTCTCGTTGGCCAACCGCTGCGGCGCACGGGTGCGCTTTCCGTCCCGCGCTCGCAACCTGAGGCCGACGCGGCAGCCGCAAGAAAGGTGCTTTCCCGCAGCCGTGGACAGATCGCGCCTGCAGAGGCCGTGAGACTGGTCCGGGCCGCGTCCACGGCCAGACTTGAGGACGGTCTTGTGCACGAACGCGCGACCTTCCTGCGCCTCCGGGATTCTCGCGAGGCGGCAGCGTTGCGCCACGTCTTCTTTGCCGAGAGGCAAGCCAGCAAAGTCGACAGGCTGGAGGGTATCACGCCTCGCAAGGTCGAGACCGTCGGTATCGTCGGAACCGGCCTGATGGGTGCAGGCATCGCGGTCTCGGCCTTGAATGCCGGCTATCGCGTAATCGGCATCGAGCAGAACGACGACGCCGCGGCAAAAGGATACGAGCGGATCGCCGGCCTTCTCGACAAGTCGGTCCAATCCGGCCGACTCACCGATCATGCCCGCAGGGAGGCGCTGAGCCGGTTTGAAGCGGCCAGTGACGCCGGCAGGCTGGTGCAGGCCGATCTGGTCATCGAGGCAGTGTTCGACGATCTCGCGGTAAAAACCGAACTCTTCCGGAAGCTTGATCGTATCGTCCGCCCCGACGCCATACTGGCGACCAACACCAGCTACCTCAACCCCGACGAGATCGCCTCGGCAACCGCCCGGCCCGAACGGATCGCCGGCCTGCATTTTTTCTCCCCGGCCAACGTCATGCGGCTCACCGAAGTGGTGGATTGCGCGGCGACGGCGCCCGATGTGCTCGCCTCGGCTATCGCGTTCGTCAGGAAGCTCGGCAAGCTGCCTGTCGTGTGCGGCGTTACCGAGGGTTTCATCGGCAACCGCCTCTATTCGGCCTACCGCCGCGAGGCGGAGTTCATGGTGGAGGATGGCGCAGCACCGGAAGAGGTGGATGCCGCGCTGGAGGCCTGGGGCTTCCCGATGGGGATCTTCGCGGTCAACGACATGGCTGGGCTGGAGATAGCCTGGGCGCGGCGCAAGCGACAGGCGGCGATGCGCGATCCGCAAGCACGTTATGTCGAGATCGCCGACCGGCTGTGCGAGGCCGGCCGCTTCGGCCGCAAGACCGGGCGCGGCTGGTACGATTATTCCGACGGCGAGCGCAGGAGCGACCCGCAAGTGGCCGCGCTGATCGAGGCCGTTCGGGCGGCCAAGGACATCGTGCCGCGCCGCTTTTCGCCCGATGAGATCGTCACGCGCTTGCTGGCGGCAATGGCCGACGAGGGCAAGGCATTACTCGCCGAAGGCATCGCGGCGCGTGCCTCCGACATCGATCTGGTGATGATCAACGGCTATGGCTTCCCGGCCCACAAGGGCGGGCCGATGTTCCGCGCCGGAGAGGTTTAAGGACCAGCTACGACAGCCTTGCGATGACGGCGCGCAGTGCCTCGCCGAAACGCCTGACCTCGTCGACCGTGTTGTAATGGACCAGCGAGGCGCGGATGGCGCCGCTGTCCATCGACAGGTTGAGACGCTTCATCAGCCGGGGCGCATACATATGGCCGTCGCGGATGCCGATCTGCATGTCAGCCATTTCCTCGACGATCCGCTGCGGCGACAGCTTGCCGATGTTGAAGCAGAATGTCGGCACGCGTTCGTTGATGCGGGCTTCCTCGGCGACGCCGTAGATCGTGGCATTGCATCCCTTGAGCACGGCGAGCATCTCACGCGCCAGGAGCACTTCGTAATCGCGGATGGCGCCCATGCCGGCAACGATGTTGTCGCGCCGCGAGCGGTTGTTGGAGGGCGCCAGATTGCGGCCGATCAGTTCCAGGTACTGCACTGCGGCATCCATGCCCGAGACGTTCTCGTAGATGAAGGTGCCTGCCTCGACCTTGTAAGGCGGCTCGTCGGGGATGAAATCCTCGCGGAAGGTCGGCAGCCGCTTCAGCGTTTCGAAGCGGCCCCACAGAAAGCCCATATGCGGCGAGAAATTCTTGTAGCCGGAGCAGACGAGATAATCACAGTCCCAGGCCTGCACGTCGATCAGCCCGTGCGGTCCGTAATGCACGCAGTCAAGGAACACTTCGGCGCCGGCCGCATGCGCGATCGCGGCCACCGAAGCGACTTCGACGATCGAGCCGATCGAATGCGCGGTCACCGTGCAGGCGACGAGACGGGTGCGATCGGAAACCAGCGGCTTGAGGTCGTCGACATGCAGGTTGCCGTCCTCGCGCATGCGCCACCATTTGAACTTGGCTCCGGCGGGCTCCAGCGCCAGCCACGTGGCGATGTTGGCGTCGTGGTCCATATCGGTGATGACGATCTCGTCGCGCTCTGTGTCCTTGGCCAGCATCTGGCCGATGCCGAGGCTGACCAGGCGAATGAACGAGGTGGCGTTCATGCCGAAGCAGATTTCCGACGGACTGTAGGCGTTGATCAGCAAGGCCACGCTCGTCCGAGCATCCGCAACCGATTGGTCGACCGTGACCGAGCGCCCATAGCGACCACCACGCTGCACATTGTGCGAGACCAGGTGATTGGTCACCGCGTCGAGCACGCTCTGCGGGATCTGCGCGCCGGCGGCGTTGTCCATGAAGATGAAATCACCGGCGCGCTGCAAGGCCGGAAACATGGCGCGGATGGTGTCGACCGGAAAGCCGCCGGCGGCTTGGGAATTGCTCAACTGTATCTCCTGCGAATGGCTTGGGAAGCGGGACGGTTGATGAGGTCAGCGCGTCTTCTCGGTCTTGAAGCGGTCTTCGAGCAGGCTGACGAGGCGGACCATCGGCCAGAGGAAGATGAGATAGACCAAAGCGGCGCCGATCAGCGGCGAGGGATTGGCATAGAGCGACTGCGCGTTGGTCGCTTCCTTCAACAGTTCAGGCAGCGCAACGGTGGAAGCGAGCGACGTGTCCTTGAACATCGAGACGCAATTGCTGGTCATCGGCGGGATGACGACGCGGATCGCCTGCGGCAGCACCACCTTGCGCAAGGTCAAAAGGAAAGGCAGGCCGAGCGCCTGTGCTGCCTCGAATTGGCCTTTCGGAATGCTCTCAATGCCGGAGCGGAACACTTCTGCTGAATAGGCCGACATGATGATGGCGAACGCCGTCACGGCGGAGGCCCAGGACGACAGACGGATGCCGAGGAAGGGCAGCGCATAATAGATCAGGATCAGCACCACCAGCACCGGCAGGGCGCGGAAGATGTCGGTGTAGCCGACCGCCAGCCAGCGCAGCGGCTTCGGCGCATAGAGCCGCAACAGGCTGATCCCCAGGCCGATGGGAATGCCGATGCCGATACTCAAAATGCCGAGCAGCAGCGTGTTCAGGAAGCCACGCAACAGCGCCGGCAGGCTGGACATTATCACGTCAGGATTGAAGAAGGTGTCGATCAGCGACATGGGAGCGTTCCCGAACCCCAGAGCAAAGGATGCTCAAGTTAAAACCAATCGACCTTGCCTCCGATGAGGCTATCCGTGTGGCAGCAGGCGCCGGAGCGTGAAATGAATCGTGCCGGCCTGGGAGCCGGCACGATTTAAGTGCATTGCCGGTCAGGCCTTGGGCAGCGGCATTTCCTTGACCGTCGAGGAATCGGCTGGCGCGTCGCTGCCGAACCACTTCTTGTGGATCGCGGCCAGCGTTCCGTCCTTCTTCATCGCGGTCAGCGCGTCGTTCAGCTTGCCGAGCAGCGGATGGTCCTTGCTCATCATCAGGCCGTACTGTTCGCCGGTCTTGATGCGCTGCTTGACCTTCAGGTCCTTCATCTTGGTGAAGGAGTATTCCATGCCCGGAATATCGCTGACGGCGGCGTCCACGCGGCCCGCGCTGAGGTCGAGCAGAAGATTCTGCTGCGTGTCATAGCCCTTCACGTCGCTGTAGCCGTCAGCCTCCTGATGCGCCTTGACCCAGGTCTCGCCGGTCGAGCCTGAAAGCACGCCGACGATCTTGCCCTTGAGGTCGGCCTCGGTGTTAACAGCGCTATCGGTCTTCGTCGCAATGCCCATGTCGGAGTCATAATAGGGCTGGGTGAAGGACAGCGTTTTCAGTCGCTCCGGCGTGATGGTGATGGAGGAGATCGCGACATCGATGCGGTTGGAACTGACAGCCGCGAACAGCGCCTGGAAGCCGAGGTCGGCAATGTCGGTGGTCATGCCGGCACGCTTGGCCGCTTCGTTGACGATGTCGACTTCAAAGCCCTCGAACGTGCCGCTCTCGTTCTTGTATTCGAAGGGCGGATTGGTCGGGTAGGCGCCGACATTGAGCACATCGGCGGCAAAGGCGGTGGCCGGGCCGGCAGCGATGCCGATCGTGGCGGCGAGAAGAAGCAGGTTGCGACGAGTGAAGCTCATTTTGTGTTCCCTCTGGTTGTGATCGGGCGGGTTGCTCCCGCACGGTTTGTTGCCGTCCCACCTCCCAGCGGGGCGTCAATTTATGGCGGCGACCATGCGCTCGAGCGCGGTCGCTATCTGGTCGCGTTCACGGCACACGCACATCCGCAGGAAGGCCGCTGCCGAATTTCCAAAGAGGTGGCCGGGAGCCAGCCCGACGCGCGCCGTCTCCAGTATCCTGGCGCAGGCCTGCCGGGCGTCGCTTTCGCCGTCCATGGCAAAGAAGGCATACATGCCTCCGCGCGGTTTCGTCGGCAGGATGATGCCGGGAATCTGGGCCAGCCTGTCATAGGCAAGGTCGAGGCCGGTTTTGATCCGCTGCCTGATCTCCTCGACCAGCGGCTCGCCTTGGCGGATGGCGGCGACAGCGCCTGCCTGGATAGGCGCGGCGGTGCCGCTGTTGATGTACTGCGTCATGGCGCCAAGCTGGTCGGCCACCCCCGACGGATGCGTCAGCCAGCCGATGCGCCAGCCGGTCATCGCCCACGCCTTCGAAAAACTGTTGACCGACAGCACCCGGTCGCCATCCTCGGCGATCTGCAGGATGGAAGGAGCAACATTGCCGTCGAAATAGAGCCGGCCATAGACCTCGTCGGAGATGATCCAGATGCCGGTGCGCCGGCTGAAGTCGAGCAGCGCCTGCATCTCCTCGCGCGACGCGGTCCAGCCGGTCGGGTTGGACGGCGTCGACAGGAAGATCGCGCGTGTGCGCGCATCGCAAGTGGCGAACAGCCGGTCGAGATCGAGATGCCAGTCGCCCTTGAAGTCGAGCGAAAACGGCCTTGGCTCGCCGCCGATCAGATGGATGGCGTTGTGGATGTTGGGCCATTGCGGCGCGACATAGACGACGTTGCTGCCGGTATCGACCAGCAGTTCCAGCGCCAGGTACAGCGCCTGCATGCCGCCGGGCGTGACCGTGGTGCGCGCAATCGGGATCGTCCGGCCGTGAATGCGCGTTTGGTATTCCGACAGCGCCTCGTTCAGTAGGGGGTGCCCACGCATGTTAGGGACGTAGAACGTCTGGCCTTCATCGAAGGCGGCCTTCGCCGCGTCGCGGATGAAAGCGGGCGTCACCATGTCGCCTTCGCCGTACCAGAGCGCGATCACGTCGCCCAGTTCTCGGGCGCGCACGGCAAGGTTGGCAATGTTTTCGGTGTGCAGGTCACGGATCTGGGCACGTACGCCGTCGAAAGCATAACGCGCGCTGGACGATGACTGGGGCAGTATGAACGACAAGGACTGAAACCCCTCCCACCCGGAGCACCGCGACGGACTGCCCGGCAAGCCCCACCGGCACGACAGTCGCCATCGAGTTTGGATGCTATCCAATGTGCTGCGCTTTTCAAGGAAAAAGTTTTAAGCTTAAAAAGTTTTTGCCCGATCCCGCCCGTCTGCCGCAGCTCGGCGCGCGCAGCGGTGCAGTTGGCCGCAGCGCCGGCGCCAAGAAACATCGTATCGCTGGCCAGCACGAAGAAGCTCGCGCCGATAGCGGCCCACTGGCTGATCGTCTGTGGGCTGGCGCAAAATATACCCGATGTCCTGCCATGCGCGACGGTCGCGCGGATGATCCTTGTGATCGCCTCATTGAGCTTGTCCACGCCTTTGGGCCCGATCGCATCGATCGACACGGAGAGATCGCCGGGGCCGACGAAGACCACATCGATGCCGTCTATGGCCGCGATCGCCTCGATGTTGGCCAGCCCCTCCGATGTCTCGACCTGGACCGCGACGACCACCCTGTCATTGGCCGCGGCCAGATATTCGGGAATGCGATAGCCATAGCCGGCCGCGCGGCCAGGCCCGACGCCGCGCTCGCCCAGCGGCGGATAGCGCGAGGCTTTCACCGCCGCCTCGGCCTGAGCAGCGGTCGAGACGCGCGGCACGAGCACGCCTTGTGCGCCGCTGTCGAGCGCCGCCTGGATAGCTTCCGGCGCATGACCGGGAACACGCACCATGGCCGGCACGCGATGCACGTCGGCCGCGCGCACCATGGTTTCGATCGTGTCGCGCGCGATCTGGGTATGTTCCCAGTCGATGCAGACGAAGTCGAGGCCGGTGAGCGCCATCACTTCGACGGCGACGGGATGGGGAATAGCGGCGAAGGAGCCGACGAGATTGGTCTTGCCGATGCACTTCTGACGGAACGCGCTCATATCCATCCCCTTTTCCCCTCCAAATTGATATCCGCAATCGGCGGCGAGGCGAAGCTATTTCAGGCTTGAAATATTTTTGCGCGGGCCTAGCGTGTCGGTCTCCCGCCACGAGTTCCCATGATGATCAAAACGCATCCCCTGCACGGCTCGAACAAACTGAAGCTCGGCGTCTTTTCGACCAATGCCGATGGCGGTCTGGCCATCACCGATGTGCCGGAACGCTGGACGGCAAGCTGGCAGGACAATCTGACGGCGGCGCAGACCGCCGACCGCGCCGGGCTGGAATTTATGCTGCCGATCGCGCGCTGGCGTGGCTTTGGCGGCCGCAACAAGGTGCGCGAATGGTCGTTCGAGACCTTCACCTGGGCGGCAGCGCTGGCGGTGGCCACCGAGCAGATCGGCCTGTTCATGACCGTGCATGTGCCGCTGGTGCATCCGCTCTATGCCGCCAAGGCGCTGGCAACTGTCGACCATATCAGCCATGGCCGCGCCGGTCTCAACATCGTCTGCGGTTGGAACCCGAAGGAATTCGGCATGTTCGGCACGCCTTTGGTCGAAAAGGGCTACGACCAGGCCGCCGAATGGATCGAAATCCTGGAAAAGCTTTACGCCTCGGACCAGCCTCTGGACTATGAAGGCCCCTACTATCGGCTGAAGGAAGCGGTCAGCCGGCCGGCGAGCCTGCAGGTTCCACGCCCGGTGACCATGAACGCGGCTTTCGGTGGCCCGGGCCGCGATTTCGCCGCCGCCCGATGCGATTATCTGTTCACCACCTTTTCGGAAATGGGCGATGCCGGCAAGCATGTCGCCGACATCAGCGAGCGGGCCGACAAGGTTGGCCGCAATGTCGGCGTCTACACGGTGGCGCATGTCGTCTGCCGACCAACCATGGAAGAGGCGCAGGCCTACTACACGCGCTATGCCGTCGATCTGGCCGACCACGATGCGGTCGATGCCCATATGGCCGGCAAGAAGGAGTTCTCGCAGTCGCATGACCCGCATGCCTATGACCGCTACCGGCAGCGTTTCGCCGGCGGCGCCGGCACCTACCCGCTGGTTGGAACGCCGGAGACGATCGCCGCCGAGATGGCTGCCATTGCCGGGCATGGCTACCAGGGCATCGCGCTGTCGTTCGTCAACTACACCAGGGAACTGCCCTATTTCTGCGACCATGTGCTGCCGCTGCTCAGGCAGGCGGGGCTGCGCGGCTGATTATTCCGGAATGACGGCGGTGGCCTGAATCTCGATCTTGGCGCGATCTTCCACCAGCGCCACCACCTGCATGGCGGCCATCGCCGGAAAATGTCGGCCGATCACCTCGCGATAGGCCTCGCCGATCCCCTTGAGGTTGCCGAGATATTCGGCCTTGTCGGTGAAATACCAGGTCATCGCGGTGATGTGCCGTGGCTCCGCGCCGGCTTCCGCCAGCACGGCGACGATGTTTTGCAGCGTCTGCCGCACCTGGCCGGCGAAATCGTCGGTCTCGAACTGGCACTGCCCGTTCCAGCCGACCTGTCCGCCCACGAAGACGAGCCTGCCGCGCGCAGCAATGCCGTTGGCGTAGCCGACCGGTTTCGCCCAGCCCTCCGGCTGCAGGATCTCGTGCATTTTCAAGCCTCCCCGGTATTCTTAAAGATCAATCTCAAATCAAATACATCGCCGTCAGGCCGCACCCATCACCTGCCGTGCGATCACCACCTTCTGCACATCGGATGCGCCCTCGTAGATGCGTAGCGCGCGGATCTCGCGATAGAGGCTCTCGACGATATGGCCCTTGCGGACGCCGTCCCCCCCATGCAGCTGCACAGCCTTGTCGATCACCTCTTGCGCCTTGTCGGTGGCGAACAGCTTGGCCATCGCCGCCTCGCGGGTGACACGAGCCGCGCCCATGTCCTTGGTCCAGGCAGCGCGGTAGACCAGCAGCGCTGCGGCATCGATGTCCAGCGCCATGTCGGCGATATGGCCTTGCACCATCTGCAGCTCTGCCATCGGAGCGCCGAAAAGTTTGCGCTCGGCCACCCTGCTGATGCTTTCGTCCAGCGCCCGGCGGGCAAAGCCGAGTGCCGCCGCGCCGACCGTCGAGCGGAACACGTCAAGCACCGACATGGCGATGCGGAAGCCGTCTCCCGGTTTGCCGATCAGCGCCGAAGCCGGCACCCGCACCTGATCGAAGGAAAGCCGCGCCAGCGGATGCGGAGCGATCACCTCAAGGCGCTCGGCGATGCCAAGCCCCTTGGCGTCGGCGGGTACGAGAAAGGCGGAAAGTCCCTTGGCGCCCGGCGCCTCGCCGGTGCGGGCAAAGACGACGTAGAGATCGGCGATGCCGCCATTGGAAATCCAGGTCTTCTCGCCGCTGAGGATATAGAAGTCGCCATCGCGGATCGCCGTCATTTCGGTGTTGGCGACATCCGACCCGGAGCGTGGCTCCGAAAGCGCGAAGGCCGAGATCGCCTTGCCGGCCGTGGTCTTTGCCAGCCATTGCTGCTGGTCAGGCGTGCCGAACAGGCTGAGCGCGCCGGTGCCGAGCCCCTGCATGGCGAAGGCAAAGTCGGCCAACCCGTCATGGCGCGCTAGCGTCTCGCGCATGATGCACAAAGTGCGGACATCGAGCGGTCCCGGATTGTCCGTATCAAGCGCCGTCGGCTTCAACCAGCCGTCGCGGCCAAGCTTGGCCACCAGCTCGCGGCAGGCGGCATCGACGTCATGGTGATCGACCGGCAGGTTCCTGGCGCACCATGCTTCCAGCCTTTCGGCCAATTCGCGGTGGCGATCTTCAAAGAACGGCCAGTTGAGGAAACTCCTGTCAGCCATCAATTGCCCTCGAACACCGGTTTTTTCTTGGCGACGAAGGCCTTGTAGGCGCGCTCGAAGTCACGCGTCTGCATGCAGATCGCCTGCGCCTGCGCTTCCGCTTCGATCGCCTGGTCGAGGCCCATCGACCATTCCTGGTTCAACTGCGTCTTGGTGATGCCGTGCGCGAAGGTCGGGCCGGAGACGATGCGCGCCGCCATCTCGAGCGCGTCGGCCTCGAGCGCCGCCGCATCGACCAGCCTGTTGTAGAAGCCCCAGCGCTCGCCTTCCGCAGCCGTCATCGTGCGGCCGGTGTAGAGCAATTCGGCGGCACGGCCCTGGCCGATGATGCGCGGCAGAATCGCGCAGGCGCCCATGTCGCAGCCGGCAAGGCCAACGCGGGTGAACAGGAAGGCGGTCTTGGCCTCCGGCGTGGCGATGCGGATGTCGGCGCTCATGGCGATGATGGCGCCGGCGCCGACCGCGACACCGTCGATCGCCGCGATGATCGGCTTGCCGCAGTTGAGCATCGCCTTGACGAAATCGCCGGTCATGCGGGTGAAGGCAAGCAACTCCTTCATGTCCATCTTGACCAATGGGCCGATAATGTCGTGGACATCGCCGCCCGAGCAGAAATTGCCGCCATTGGACAGAAACACCACGGCGTCGACGTCGTCGGCATAGACGAGGTCGCGGAATGTGTCGCGCAGTTCGGCATAGCTGTCGAAGGTCAGTGGATTCTTGCGCTCCGGCCGGTCTAACCGCACCCTGGCGATCCTGCCTTCGACCTCCCACAGGAAGTGCTTCGGCTTGAGGCCGGCCATCGCAGTCATTCGCGTCCCTCCCAGTTGCTGCGGAACGAGGTCAGCATGCCGGTCAGCCGACGCGCATCCTCCTCGCTGACCTTGGCCAGCAATTCTCCGATCCAACCCTCATGCGCCGCGGCCATTGCGGCAAAAGATTTGGAACCCTCGTCGGTCAGTCGCACCATGGATGTGCGGCGATCGCCATTGCGGCGCGCGCGCGCGACCAAGCCTTCCGAAACCAGTCGGTCGACAATGCCGGTGACATTGCCGTTGGATACCAGCAGGAAGCGCGACAGATCGCTCATCAGCATGCCTTCCGGCGCGCGGTAGAGGGCGGCCATGACGTCGAAACGCGGCAGCGTCGTATCGAATTCTTTCTTCAGGCGCTCGCGCAGTTCGGCCTCAATCGTGCGCGAGGCACGCAGCAGCCTGATCCAAAGACGCAGCCGGTCCTTGCCAGGCCCCGACGGTACGGGCAATGGGCCGGCTACCATGTTTCGCCTCCTGAGATCGAAATTGCTTGTCCGGTGATCGACGCCGCCGCATCGCCGCACAGCCAAAGCACCGCCGCGGCAACTTCTTGCGGCTGGATGAAGCGGCCTTGCGGGTTGGTCGAGGCAAGGCTCGCCCTCGCCTCGCCAGCCGAGCGGCCGGTCTTTTCGACAATGCGCTGGACGGATGCCTCCAGCATGTCGGTCTCGACAAACCCGGGGCACACGGCGTTGACGGTGACGCCGGATTTCGCCGTCTCGGCCGCCAGCGCCCGCATCAGCCCGACCACGCCGTGCTTGGCCGCCACATAGGGCGCGACATAGGCGTAGCCTTTCAGTCCCGCGGTGGACGCAACGAAGACGATCCGGCCTGCCTTGCGCGCGGCCATGCCGGCCAGCGCCGGCTTCACCGTCAGGAAGGCGCCGGTCAAATTAACGTCGAGCGTCCGCTGCCAGTCGGCAAGCGTGGTCCTGTGCGCCGGCGTGCTGCCGGCCATGCCGGCATTGGCGACGACGATGTCGAACGGGCCGCGCAAGGCTTCCGCCTGCGCGTAGAGCGATGTCATCGCCGCCTCGTTGGTAACATCGGCCGGCATGGCGTGAACGCGGCCGTTCTCGCCTGCCACCTTGGCAAGCTCGGCGTCGCGCCGTCCGCATATGGTCACCTCGATGCCGGCCTCGGCCAGCGCGAGTGCGATGGCCCGACCGACGCCGGAACCGCCGCCGGTGACCAGCGCATGTTTGCCTGAAATCGCCGAGGCCGTCGTCATACTTTCAGCCCCGCCGCCGCATCGCGCTCGGCCAGCCGGTAGATCTGGTCGCGTCCGGGCAGATAGGGATCCGGCCATTTGACGCCACGGTCGCCGAGCGTCACTGCCGCATGCAGCGTCCAGTAGGGATCGGCGAGATGCGGCCGTGCCAGTGCCACCAGGTCGGCGCGGCCAGCCATCAGGATCGAATTGACATGGTCAGGCTCGTAGATGTTGCCAACCGCCATCGTCGCCATGCCGACCTCGTTGCGGATGCGGTCCGAGAACGGCGTCTGGAACATGCGGCCATAGACAGGCTTGGCGGCAATCGAGGTTTGGCCCGCCGAGACGTCGCATATGTCGACGCCTTCCAAATGCAGCATCCGCGCGATCTCCACCGCATCGGCCGGCGTCACACCCTCGATGCCGACCCAGTCATTGGCCGAAATGCGCACCGAGATCGGCTTTCGCGCCGGCCAGGCGGCACGCACCGCATGGAAGATTTCCAGGGGATAGCGCATGCGATTTTCCAGCGAACCGCCATACTCATCCGTGCGCCGGTTGGTGACCGGCGTGATGAAGGACGACAGCAGATAGCCGTGCGCGGCATGGATCTCCAGCATGTCGAAGCCGCAGCGATCGGCCATCTGGGTGGCGGTCACGAACTCGTCGCGCACCTTGTCCATGTCAGCACGGTCCATGGCTTTCGGCACCTGATTCTCAGGTGACCATGCAATCGCCGAGGCCGCCATGACCGGCCAATTGCCCGAGGCGAGCGGCACGTCGGTGCCCTCCCAGCCGACACGGGTCGAGCCCTTGGCCCCGGAATGCCCGATCTGGGCGCAGATTTTAGCCTCGGTCTCGGTGTGGACGAAATCGACCAGCCGCTTCCACGCCACCTCATGTTCGGACGCATAGAAGCCGGGACAACCGGGCGTGATGCGTCCTTCCGGGCTGACGCAGGTCATCTCGATATAGACAAGGCCGGCACCGCCCTTGGCACGCTCGGCATAGTGGGCGAAATGCCAGTCGGTCGGGCAGCCGTCGACGGCCTTGTACTGCGCCATCGGCGAAACGACGATGCGGTTGTTGAGCTGCATGTCGCGCAGCTTGAATGGCGCGAACATCGGTGCCCGGCGTTGCCTGTTGCCGCCTGCCCCTGCCTGGCGCTGGAACCATTCCTCGGCGCTTTCAAGCCATTTGGCATCGCGCAGCCGCAAATTCTCGTGGCTGATGCGCTGCGAGCGGGTCAGCAGCGAATAATTGAACTGCACCGGATCGAGGCCGAGATAGCGCTCGACCTCCTCGAACCACTCCAGCGAATTGCGCGCCGCCGACTGCAGCTTCAGCACCTCGGTGCGGCGCGCATCCTCATACTTGCGGAAGGCGGCGTCGAGGTCCGGTTCGGTTTTGACATATTCGGCCAGCGCCACCGCGCTTTCCAATGCGAGCTTGGTGCCGGAGCCGATCGAGAAATGTGCCGAGGCCGCCGCGTCGCCCATCAGCGCCAGGTTCTTGTAGGACCAGCGTTCGCACAGCACGCGCGGGAAATTGATCCAGGCCGAACCTCTGATGTGATTGGCATTGGTCATCAGCGCGTGGCCGCCGAGATGTTTGTCAAAAATGCGCTCGCAGACGGCGATGGATTCCTGCTGCGACATGGCGCCGAAGCCGAAGGCAGCCCAGGTCTGTTCGCTGCACTCGACAATGAAGGTCGCTGTCTCGCTGTCGAATTGATAGGCGTGCGCCCACACCCAGCCATGCTCGGTCTTCTCGAAGATGAAGGTGAAGGCGTCGTCGAATTTCTGGTTGGTGCCGAGCCAGACGAATTTGCATTTGCGGGTGTCGATGTCGGGCTTGAAGACTTCGACGAAGGTGTTGCGCGCCCTTGAGTTCAGCCCATCGGCGGCGACGACCAGATCATGCGTCTCCATATAGGGCTGAGGGTCGGCGATATCGCTCTCGAACATCAGCCTCACGCCAAGTTCGCGCGCGCGTCGCTGCAGCAGGACCAGAAGCCGCTTGCGGCCGATGCCACAGAAACCGTGGCCCGACGAGACCGTGCGCACGCCGTCATGGATGACGGCGATGTCGTCCCAATAGGCGAAATGCTTCTTGATCCAGACAGCGCTGACCGGGTCGTTTTTGGCAAGGTTGTCGAGTGTTTCGGCCGACAGCACGACGCCCCAGCCGAACGTATCGTCGGCGCGATTGCGCTCGAACACCGTGATCTCGTGGGCGGCGTCCCGCAGCTTCATTGAAATGGCAAAGTAGAGGCCGGCTGGTCCGCCACCGAGAACCGCAACCTTCATCCGTGCGATCTCCTCTTCGCTTGCTGCATATCAAGTATCGCGCCGGAGATAAAATATTTCAAGCTTAAAGTTTCATGTTGGAACGATTGCTGGACACGGGTGGCGCGCCTGCGGGCTGGCCCCGCAAGCGCGCTCTGGAAATCACTTCTCCGGGTTCTTCGGGCTCCACAGCACAGTCTCGGCACCCTTCTCATAGGCCATCCCATCGGGATAGCTGATCGCCTCCAGTTGCAATCCCCATGGCGCCTGGAAATAGAGAATGGTCTGGCCGGCCGCCGGACCTTCCTTGACCGGCAGCGGACCCATCCGCGTCTTCACCCCCTTGCCGTCGAGATAGGCTTTCGCCGCGGCGACATCATCGACATACATGGCAATGTGGAAGCCGCCGATATCGCTGTTCTTCGGAGTCAAATCCTTCTGGTCAGGCGCGGTGTACTTGAACAGCTCGATGTTCGATCCATAACCGCAACGCACCATGGTGACCTGCTCGATGACAGCCTTCGGATCGACGCCCAGAAGATCCTGCATGAAGGTGCCCTTGTCATCGGCGAACGGACCGAACGACATCGCCTTCTTGCAGCCGACGACTTCGGTGAAGAAGTCGACTGCTTGCTTCATGTCGGGCACCGTGATGCCGGTGTGGTCGTGGCCGCGCATGCCGGGGATCGCATCGGCCGAAGCCGTTCCCATCGAGCAGAACAGGATCGCGGCAAGCATTGTGGCGCCGGTTGCATAATTCATGTCACCCTCCGTTCGCGAGCTGGTTTGCCCATCATGCACGTCCGAAGCCCGCTGTTCGGCGTGGGGGTGAACAGTCCTATGCCGGCGCTTTCGTTGCTGGCCGCAACCAGTCCGCGTCGATCTCAGGCAGTGGGATGGCGGCAAGCAGGTCGCGCGTGTAGGTCTCCCTGGGATTGTCGAACAGCGCATCGGTGGCGCTCGCCTCGACGATCATGCCCTCGCGCATCACGATCACTTGTTGGCACAGCCGCCGGATGACCGACAGGTCGTGGCTGATGAAGGCGACCGTCAGCCCCATCTCCGCGGCCAGTCTCTCCAAAAGGGTGAGGATCTGCGCCTGCGTCGATACGTCGAGGCCGGAGACGATCTCGTCGGCCAGCACGAATTTCGGCGAAAGCGCCAACGCGCGCGCAATTCCGACGCGCTGGCGCTGCCCGCCCGACAGTTCATGACGATAGCGACTAGCGAAGCTTTGCGGCAGGCCGACGCGATGCAATGCCTCGGCGACGCGTTCCTTGAGCCTGTCGCCAAGCCCATTCTGCTTGAGCGGCGCGGCAATGATGCCGGCGATGGTGCGACGCGGGTTGAGCGACGACATCGGATCCTGGAAGATCATCTGCAGGTGGCGGCGCAGAGGTCGCAGCTCGGCATCCGGCAGATGGGCGATATCGCGGCCCTCGAAATGGATGCTGCCGACGCTCGGCTCCAGAAGTCTGACAAGCGTGCGGCCGAGCGTCGATTTTCCGGACCCGGATTCACCGACGATGCCGGTCACCAAGCCCCTCGGCAAATCGAAATCCAGGCCTCTCAAAATCTCGGCCAGCGGCGCGCGCCCGATCAGCGGCTTGCGGGTCATGTCGGCTAGCGCCACCTTCAGCCCGCGCACGGAAAACAGCGGCTCAACCATGCGGCCCTCTCCACGCCTGGTCGGAGGCGGCGATCTCCGCAGCGAGTCCTGCCAGCACCGTCTCATCCACCGGCTTCAGCGAGGCAAAGGGATCCGTGTAGCGCGGCGTAGCGGCCATCAATGCCCGCGTATAGGGATGCTCAGGCGCGGCGAAGAGAGCGGCTGTGTCAGCCTCTTCCACCACCTTGCCGGCGTAGAGCACAGACACTTGCTGGCTGATCTTTGCAACGACGCCGAGATCGTGGGTGACGAACAGGATCGCGGTGCCATGCTCGCGCTGCAGCTCGGCGATCAGTCGAAGGATCTGCTTTTGCACGGTAACGTCGAGCGCGGTTGTCGGCTCGTCGGCCACGATCAGCCGTGGCTCGGCGGCGAAGGCGGCGGCGATCAGCACGCGCTGGCGCATGCCGCCGGACAGCTCGTGCGGATAGCATTTCAGCACCCGGTCGGGATCGCGGATCTGCACCTCATCCAGCAATTGCCGGATACGCTTGTCCGCCTTGTCACCGTTCCAGCCGAGAATGCGCACCAGCCGGTCAGTCATCTGCGGACCGATGCGGCGCGACGGGTTGAGCGCAGTCAACGGATCTTGCGGGATCAGCGCCGTGCGAGCGCCGATCAGCGTGCGCCTTGCCTTGGGCTGCAGCCTGCCGAGGTCTTCGCCTTCGAGCTGCATGGCGCCTTCGACGATGCGCACGCTTGACGGCAGCACACCGAGCACCGCCTTGCCGATCATCGTCTTGCCGGCGCCGCTCTCGCCAACAAGAGCACGCACCTCACCCGGCTGCACGGAGAGCGACACCGAGCGCAGCACGCGCTGGCCGTTCGGCAGCACGGCGCTCAGATTGGCAATATCCAGGCAAGCGCTCATCGCAGCACCGGATCGAAGCGTGTCTTCAGCGCCTCACCGAACTGGCTGAACGACAGCACGGTGAGGATCAGCGTGACAAGCGGAAACACCAGCACCCACCAGGCCTGATGGATCGACAGCCGGCCCTCGGCGATGATGCCGCCCCAGGTCGGATCGTCGGTCGAGATCGACAGATTGACGAAGGACAGGATGGCCTCCACGATGACGGCGATGCCCATCTCCAGCGACAGCAGTGCCACGATCGACGGCACCACATTGGGCAGCACCTCGCGCAGCATGATGCCGATGCGGCCATAGCCGGCGATGCGGGCGTTCTCGACATAGTCCATGCGCGACTGGCCCATCGCTTCGGCGCGGATCACCCGGCAAAAGCGCGTCCAGTCGATTATGACGATGGCGAGGATGACGGAACTGAGGCCGGTGCCGAGCACCGCGACCAGCAGGATGGCGAACAGCACCGGCGGGAATGCCATCCAGACATCGACGATGCGTGAAATGATGCGGTCGGCCCAGCCGCCGAAATAGCCGGCGACCAGTCCGAGCGTTGAGCCGACAAGGCAGGCGGCGATCGCCGCCGCGAAAGCGACGATGAAGGCGATACGGCCGCCGAAGATCAGCCGGGAGAGGAGATCGCGGCCGAGGCTGTCGGTGCCCAGCCAATAGCCGGATTCCGCACCACTCATCCAGAATGGCGGCAGCCGTTCCAGCATCAGGTCTTGCGCCAGCGGGTCCTGCGGTGCGACCAGCGGCGCGAAGATCGCGGCCAGCAGCGCCAGCAGCAGCCAGCCGCCGGCCAGCCACAGCCTCGGGCCCAGTCCGCGCCCGGCGATGCGTGCCTCATCCATGGCGCAGCCTCGGATTGAGCAGCGCGTACATCATGTCGACGCCAAGATTGATCAGCACGAACAGCAGCGCGAACACCAGCACGATGCCTTGGATCAGCGGCAGGTCGCGGTTGATGACGGCATCGATCGCCATGTTACCGAGCCCTTCGTAGGAAAACAGCCGCTCGACGATGACCGTGCCGCCGACAAGGAAGGTGAACTGGACGCCCACGAGAGTCAGTGTCGGCAAGGCAGCGTTCTTCAGCGCCTCGCGCAGGATAACCTGCGTTTCCGAAAACCCCTTCACCCGGGCCAGCACGACATAGTCGAGGTCAAGCACTTCCTTCAGCGACTGTTTCAGCAACTGCGCGATGATTGCCGCCAGCGGCAATGCCAAGGCTACTGCCGGCATCAGTATGTGTTTCAGCAGATCCCAGGTCAGGTCGAAGTGCAGCCGAAGCAAGCTCTCGAAGAAATAGAACTGGGTGACGAAGGGCAGATCGAGCTGCGGCGACACGCGGCCGGAGATATCGAAGATCGGCACCAGCACGCCAAACAAAAGGATCAGCACGAGGCCCCACAGGAAATCGGGAATGGAAAGGGCGGCGCCGCTGGCGATATCGATGCCGGCTTCGGCCGCCGTGCCGCGCTCGCGGGCTCCGAGGATCGCCGTCGTGCCGCCGAGCCCAACCGCCATGACGAGCGCGATGATGGCAAGTTCCAGCGTTGCCGGCAAACGATTGAAGACAAGGCTGAGCACATCTTGCCTGAGCGAAATCGAGGTGCCGAAATCGCCCCTGACGACGCCGGACAGCCAGATGAAGAATTGCTGCACGATGGTCTTGTCGAGCCCGTAGAGTGCACGCAGCCGGTCGATGTCGGCATCTGTCGCACCGGGGGGCAGCATCATGGCGATCGGGTCACCAGGCGCGACGCGGATCACGACAAAGACGACGACAGCCACGCCGAACAGCGTGATCAGCATCGTCAGCAGACGGATCAGGAATTGTTGCAGGAGCATGTAAATCTTTGCAGGAGCCCGCAGGCTCGTATGCCTGTATAAAGGCGCGCCGTCGCGATGGACGGCGCGCGGCAAGTCCAAGCCGATATCAGGCAGGGGTCATCAGCGCCGGCAGCAGCGCGCCGGACACATGCTGCACCACGTTGACGCCCTTGGCATGCACGATAGGTTGCGCATACTGAATCAGCGGCAGCACATAAGCCTGCTCGGCGATATACTTGTCGACAGCCTTCCAGCCGGCGATGCGCTTGCCCTCGTCCTTCTCGCCCCAGAGCGGATTGATCATGTCGATCAGGTCCTGGCTGTCCCACACCGAATGCGGGCTCGGCCCATACATGGCAAAACCAGTCGACGTTGTCGGATCGCCGATGGCATTGCCCCAATTGTAGAAGGCGGCCGGCGCCAGCTTGTCGGCGGCGCGCAGTTCATAGTGCTTGGCGATGTCGTAGACCTCGATCGTCGCCTCGATGCCGACCTTGCGCCACATGCCGACGATTGCCTGGATCATCTCATAATCCTTGGGCTTGAAGCCCTTGGTCGTCTGGATGGTGAACTTGACCGGTTTTTCCGGCGAATAGCCGGAAGCCGCGAGCAGCTCCTTGGCCTTTTCAGGATTGTGCTCGACCTTGATCGAGGCATCGAAGGCCGTGTACTCCGGGGTCTCCAGCGTAGCGATCGGCTGGCCATAGCCGCGCAGCAGCCGTTTGACCAGAAGCTCCTTGTCCACAGCCATGACAGCGGCCTGGCGGACGTTCTTGTCCAGCATCGCTTCAATGTCATTGAAGAAGATCATGCCGATGTCGGAAACAGGCTTGCACGAGCCGGCAAGCCCGTCCTTGGCGATCAGCCGGTCATACTCTTCATAGGGGACCTCCAGCGTCACCTGCGAGGAACCGGATTCGATCTCGGCAACGCGGCTCGCCGCGTCGGTGACGAACTTGATCGTCACATTCTCGAAGGCCGGCTTGTCGCCCCAATAGTGCGGGTTGGCCTTCAGTCGGAGGAAAGCATTTCGCTCGAATTTTTCCACCATGTACGGGCCGGTGCCGATCGGCGCCTTCTCGAAACCTTCCGCGCCAACCTTCTCGTAGTAGGCCTTCGGCAGGATGTAGCCGGTCAGGAACGACATCCATTTGAAGTAGACCGGATCGAACTGCACGACGTCGCCGGTGATCTTGTTGCCGTCGATCTTGAAATTGTTGACGTTTTTCCAGACGAACTGGATCGGATTGCCGGTCTTTTCGTCGCCCGCCCGCTGCAGCGACCAGACGACATCCTCGGGCGTGAACGGCGAGCCGTCATGCCAGGTCACGCCTTCGCGCACCGTCATCGTCACCTTGGTGCGGTCGTCGTTCCAGCCCCATTCGGTGAGCAGGCCAGGCGCAAAGGAAAGGTCCGGCTTTTGCGGAATGAACTGGTCGAACACCGACTGGTAGAGGCCCTGGATCGTCGGGTTGACGGCCGAGGGTCCGGTGGTCGGATCCCAGGACGGCAGGTTGACGTTATAGGCGATGGTCAGTTCGCCCGCTGCCTTGGCGATCTGCGGCAGGCCGATTGCGGCCGCACCAAGTGCCGCGGCACTGTATCCCAGCAATTCGCGTCTGTTGATTGTCATGGTCGTTCCCCTTGTTGTTTGTTGTCTTTGCGCGGCACTACCAGTTCATAGCTTCAGGCTTCGTGGGCAGCAGCGCCTTGCCTCTCGTCGCCCTCCTGAAATCTTCCGAGCTACCTTCCGCCAAGCTGTTGCGCGAGCATGTAGCCCGAGGCCGCGCCGCTGCCGGCGCCCGGCCATGTCGCGGCGCCCGTGAGGTGCAGATTGGCGACCGGCGTGTTCCAGCCGGCATAGCCGCGCGCCGGGCGAAACAAGAAGTTCTGCGCCAGATGATGGCTGCCGCAGACCTGGTCGCCACCGACGAGATTGGGGTTCTCACGCTCGAGGTCGATTGGCGAGAACACTGCACGGCCGAGGATTTTCGCGTGCAGTCCGGGTGCGTAGATCTCGATGGTGTCGAGCACGCGTTCGGCATAGACGTCCTTGACCTGATCCCAATGCGCGGGCGCGATCTTGCCGGCCGCATCGCCCAGGATTTCGGCGGGCAGCATGCGCACCTGCACCCACAGCACATGCTTGCCCTGCGGCGCGCGTGACGGATCGACCGCTGTCGGCTGGCCGACGACCAGCACCGGTTCGTCCGGCAGCATGCCCGCCATCGCCTGCTGATAGGTGCGCGACATCGCGTCGAGCGAGGGCGACAGATGCACATAGGCGAACTGCCGCAGCTCGGCCCCGGCGCGCCAGTCCGGCAGGTCGTCGAGCGCCAGATGGATCATCATCGTGCCCGGCGCGTGCCGGAACTTCTGCATAGCCGTGTCGAAGCCGGTGTCGCCGGAACCGTTGGGCAGCAACTTGCCGGTCAGCGCCCTGGGCGCGACGCCGGCAATGACCGCCTTGCTTGCCGTATGCGTCTCACCGGAGGCGAGCCGGACGCCGGTCGCCTTGCCGCCGGAAACGGTGATTTCGGCAACCTCTGCCCCGGTAACGATCTTGCCGCCCGCCGAGGTGACCATACCTGCCAGCGCCCGGATGATCGTGTCGGCGCCGCCCTTGCCCAGCACCATGCCAAAGCTCTGGTTGGCCATCGATTCCAGATAGGGGAACACGGCGCCGCCGGCGATGTCGGGTGCAAAGTCGAGATGCATGCCCCAGGTGGCGAGCGTTGCCCGCACATGCGCAGACTCGAAATTTTCCTCCAACCAGGCGCGAGGCGATGACAGCAAAAGCCGACCGGTGTCGAGCGCGCCTGAGATACCCTTCTTGCGCCACAGGTTCCAGGCGGTGCCGGCAAGCGCACGCACACTCATCGGCGAGCCCAGCAGCCGGAACAGATGCTCGGCCTCATCAGGGAATGCGGCAACGAGCTTGCGCCACGTCTCGGCATCGGCAGCGGAGAACGCGGCCATGCGCGTGGCGGTCTTTTCCAGGTCGTTGCTGACGCCGAACCAGCGTCCGTCTGGGAAGGCGCTGGCGAAACAATCGGCGACCGGCGCGAACTCCAGCCCGTGGGTTTTCAATTCATTTGCATATTTCCGGTGGAAGGCGGAGCCGGCGAACAGGCTCAGATTCATCGCACCGAAATCGTGGCGGAAGCCGGGAAGCGTATATTCGTGTGTCTGGACGGCGCCGCCGATTGCTGCACTGCGCTCGAAAATCCCGGTTTTCCAGCCCTTGAGTGCCAGATGCGCAGCGCATGCCAGACTGTTGTGGCCCGCCCCGACAAAGATGGCGTCGAACTCGCTCACGCCCCGTTCCCATTTCCTTTATGCTTAAAGATAATTGCAGATGCATATGTTTTCGTCTAGTAGGATATTAAGGGCCGAGACGAGCCTTGATCATCACCGACAAGAGGGAACTTCAGACCATGGACACGCAAAAACTCCTCGGCGAAGTCGCCGGCCAGCTGCTTTCAGGCGCCATCAGGGTGGTCGACCTCTCTGCGCAACTCGGACCCGACACGCCTCTTATCAAGCTGCCGCCGGAGCTTGCCGTCGACACGCCAAAGGTCGAGATCCATAACATCTCCCGTTATGACAAGAACGGCCCGTGGTGGGCATGGAACTGGCTGAAGCTTGGGGAGCATTCGGGCACGCATTTCGATGCGCCGCAGCATTGGATCAGCGGCAAGGATTATCCGGACGGCGCCACCGACACCATTCCGGCGCAGAACTTCGTCGGCCCGGTCAATGTCATCGACTGCTCGAAGGAAGCCGCCGCCGATCACGATTTCCTGCTCACCGTCGACCACATCAAGGCGTGGGAAGCCAAGCATGGCGCCATCAATGCCGGGGAGTGGGTGGTGATGCGCACCGACTGGTATAAGCGCAATGGCTCGGAAGCCGAATTCCTCAACGCCAACGAAACCGGCCCACATACGCCAGGTCCGACAGCCGAAGCCATCCAGTTCCTGATCAGCAAGGATATCAAGGGCTGGGGCTCAGAGACGATCGGCACCGATGCCGGCAAGGCCGGCGGCATGGAGCCGCCATTTCCGGCCCACACGCTGATGCACAAGGCCAACCGCTATGGCCTCGCCAGCCTCTGCAATCTCGACCAGTTGCCTCCGAAGGGCGCCATCCTGATCGCCGCACCGCTCAAGATCGAACATGGCACCGGCAGCCCTATCCGCGCGCTGGCGCTGGTGTCGAAAGGCTGAGAAAGCACGCTGAGGTGAGCCAGCCGGATCACATCATCGTCGGCAGCGGCATCAACGCGCTGGTCTGCGCGGCGATGCTCGGCGGCAAGGGCGCGAAGGTGCTCGTCCTCGAGCGCAACGACCGCATCGGCGGCTGCATGCGTACCGAGGAGATCACCGCGCCCGGCTTCATCCATGACGTGATGGCGACCACCTTCGTGCTGTTCATCACCTCGCCGGCCTTTGCGGCATTGGGCAGCGACCTCGCGCGGCACGGGCTGGAGTTCTGTCACACCGGCACGCCAACCGGCGTGCTGCGGCCGGACGGCAGCCATGCCGTGCTCACCACCGACCGCGCCGCCAACGTCGCTGCAATCAATGCGATCGCCCCCGGCGATGGCGACCGGCACGCCGACGATGTCGGCAGCATCGAGCGCAATGCCGGCCTGCTGTTCGGCCTGCTCGGCGGCAGCCTGTGGTCCTATCCGACGGCGAAACTGCTGGCCGGCGATGCCTGGCGGCGCAGCCCGCGTGGCCTTGCCGCTTTTCTGGGTGAGGCACTGGTGCCGGCGCGCAGCTGGCTGGAAAGCACCTATCGGTCCGAGACAATCCGCGCGCTGTGGGCGCCCTGGGTGCTGCACGCCGGGCTCGGACCGGAAGACGCCTTCTCAGGGCAGATCGCCAAGGTCATTGCCTTCGCGCTGGAAGCGGCCGGGGCGCCGATCGTCAAGGGTGGGGCGAAGACCCTGCTCACTGCCTTCGAAGCCCTGATACGGGAACGCGGCGGCGAAATCCGCACCGGCGCCGATGTCGCCTCGATCGTCCAGAGCGGTGGCCGCGCGACCGGCGTGCGGCTGGCATCCGGCGAAACGATTACAGCAAACAAGAGCGTCATCTGCTCGGTCACGCCGACGCAGCTTTACGGCCGGCTGGTCGGCACGGATGCTCCCAAAGCCGAGGTCGAGGCGACACAGAAATATCGCTACGGCAAAGGCAATTTCCAGATCCACTATGCGCTGGCCAAGCCGCCGGCATGGCGCGGCGAAGGCCTCGACAAGGTGGCGCTGCTGCACCTGACGCCGGGGCTCGATGGCGTCTCGAAAGCCTGCAACGAGGCGGCGCGCGGGATGCTGCCGGAAGTGCCGACCATCTGCGTCGGCCAGCCGCATGCGCTCGATCCATCGCGCTGCCCGGAAGGCAAGGCGATCCTGTGGCTGCAACTGCCCGAGGCGCCCCGGCACATCAAGGGTGATGCCGCCGGCAAGCTGCAGACGCCGGCTGACGGACAATGGACCGAGGCGCTGCGTGAAGCCTACGCCGACCGCGTCGAAACCATTCTCGCCAGCCACATCGATGGCTTCAAGGGCAGCGTGATTGCGCGCCGCGCCTATTCGCCGGCCGATCTCGAAGCGATGAACATCAACCTGGTTGGCGGCGACCCCTATGGCGGCTCGTCGACTATCGACCAGTCGTTCCTGTGGCGGCCGTTCAAGACCAGCCGCAACCATCAGACCGGGATCAAAAACCTCTATCACATCGGCGCTTCCACCCATCCGGGCGCAGGCCTCGGCGGCGGTTCCGGCTTTCTCCTGGCGGGGAGGCTGTGATGGAGCAGAAGGTGGCGGAAGGGCGCCAGCGCATTTCGACCCTCGGCCAGATCGGCCTGCAGCAATTCGCGCCCTATCTGATGAACCGCATCATGGGCCGCTACAACGCCACCTTGCGCGACGATTTCCGCAAGCAGGGCCTGACTATTCCGCAGGTCCGCACGCTGGCCGTGCTGTCGGTCACCGACGGCGTCACCGTCAACGACCTCTCGGTCTACACCGTCATAGAGCAGTCGACCTTGAGCCGCACGCTCGACACGCTGGAGGGACAAGGCTTTGTGCGACGCGAGCAAGGCGTCACCGACAGCCGCATCCGCCATGTCTTCCTCACCGATGAGGGCCGCGCAGAGTTCACCCGCGCCTGGCCGGCTATGCATGACGCCTTCGAGGCAATGTTCGACGATATTGACGATGCCGAATATGCAGCACTGATCGCGACGCTCTTGAAGATGCTCAAGAACATTCGCAAGCACGAAATCTAGACGTACGCGCTGCCAAGTTTCGCCGGCAACGGAAGGTTGGAAAAATGGCCGAACGCTCTTTTGCCTCGGAAGTCGAAAAACTCAGGCTCGGCGCCGGCGAGGAATTTGCGGGCGAAGGCATTCTCGCCATCACCAAGGCGCTGCTGCAATGCGGCGTCGGCTATGTCGGCGGATACCAGGGCGCGCCGATCAGCCATCTGATGGACGTGCTGGCCGACGCACAGGAGATTCTGGGCGAACTCGGGGTGCATTTCGAGGCGAGCGCCTCGGAAGCCACCGCCACCGCCATGCTGGCGGCCTCGGTGCATTACCCCATTCGCGGTGCGGCGACCTTCAAGTCGACCGTCGGCACCAATGTCGCGTCCGACGCACTGGCCAACCTCGCCTCCGGCGGCGTCACCGGCGGCGCGCTGATCATCGTCGGCGAAGACTATGGCGAAGGCTCCTCGATCATGCAGGAGCGCAGCCATGCCTTCGCCATGAAGAGCCAGGTCTGGCTACTCGACCCGCGCCCCAATTTGCCGTCGATCGTCAAGGCGGTGGAGGATGGTTTCGAGCTGTCCGAGGCATCCAACACGCCGGTGATGCTGCAGGTGCGCATCCGCTGCTGCCATGTGCATGGCCATTTCATCGCCAAGGACAACAAGCGCCCGCCGATGACGGTGGCCGATGCGCTCGACGCGCCGCGCCGCGACACCGGCCGCATCGTGTTGCCGCCCGCCTCCTTCCTGCACGAGAAGGAGAAGGTGCAGAAGCGCTGGCCGGCGGCGGTGGAGTTCATCGCCAAGAACAAGATCAACGAATTCTTCGGTTCGGACCATGGCTCGGTCGGCATCGTCATGCAGGGCGGCATGTACAATTCGGTCATCCGCGCCTTGCAGCGGCTCGGCCTTGCCGACACCTATGGCGAGACGGATGTGCCGCTCTACGTTCTCAACGCCGTCTATCCCCTGATCGATGACGAGTTCCTCACCTTCTGCGAAGGCAAGCAGGCGGTGCTCGTGGTCGAGGAGGGCCAGCCCAACTACATCGAGCAGGCCTTTGCCGCCATGCTGCACAAGGCCGGGCGCGGCACCAGGCTGGTCGGCAAGGAGTATCTGCCGATGGCCGGCGAATATACCGGCCAGGTCATGCTGGACGGCATCGGCGCCTTCCTGCGCGCCGAGGCCCCGCATCTCTTGCCGGGTGAGGTGCGCGCGCCCAACAAGGTCGGCGACGGCGTTGACGCCGCGGACCTGATCAACGTCGTGCCGGGACGTCCGCCAGGCTTCTGCATCGGTTGCCCGGAGCGGCCGATTTTTGCCGCGACAAAGCTGGTCGAGCAGGAACTCGGGAACCACCACATCGCATCCGACATCGGCTGCCATTTGTTCTCGATCATGCCGCCTTTCGAGCTCGGCGCCACCACCATGGGCTACGGGCTGGGGCCGGCATCGGCATCGGCGTTCAATTCGCCCGACGCCAAACGGCGGTCGATCTCTTTCGTCGGCGATGGCGGCTTCTGGCACAATGGCCTGACCTCCTCGATCGGCAACGCGGTCTTCAACAAGAACGACGGCGTCATCGTCATCGTCGACAATTTTTACTCCGCCGCCACCGGTGGGCAGGACATCCTGTCGTCGCGTGCGGGCAACAAGACCAAGTCGACCAAGCATCCGATCACCGAGGCGGTGAAGGGCATGGGCGTCAAATGGCTGCGCCATGTCGACCGCACCTATGACATCACCAAGATGCAGGACACGTTACGTGAGGCGCTGACGACGGACGAAAAGGGTCCCAAGGTCATCGTTGCCTCGTCTGAATGCATGCTCAATCGCCAGCGCCGCGAAAAGCCGCTGGTCGACAAGGCGATCAAGGGTGGGACTCGCGTCGTCAAGCCGAAGTTCGGCGTCGATGAGGATATCTGCACCGGCGACCACGCCTGCATGCGGCTGTCCGGCTGCCCGTCCCTGTCGGTGAAATCGCTCGACGATCCCTTGCGTGACGATCCGGTGGCATCGATCGACCAGAGCTGCGTCGGCTGCGGCAATTGCGGCGAGGTGGCGGACGCCGCCGTGCTGTGCCCATCCTTCTACCGCGCCGATGTCGTGCACAATCCGGGCCGCTGGGACCGCTTCCTGGAAAGCGCTCGCCGCGCCGTGATCGGCCTGATGCAGCGCCGCCGCGAGAGCCGTAGGTTGACGTTCGCCGATGCTTGACCAGGCTTCGCCCTTGCGCCCGAAATCCGGTGCCACCGATACCGAGCCGGTGATCAAACTCGCTTTGCTCGCGGTCGGCGGCCAGGGCGGAGGCGTGCTCGCCGACTGGATCACCGATGTCGCCGAGCGCAATTCCTATGTCGCGCAATCGACCTCGGTCGCCGGCGTCGCCCAGCGCACCGGCGCTACGATCTATTACGTCGAGATGGCCCGCGACACCGGCCGGCTGCCGGTCTTTGCCCTTTCGCCTTCGCAAGGCGATGTCGACATATTGATCGCCGCCGAGCTGATGGAAGCCGGCCGCGCCATCATCAGGGGCTTCGTCACGCCCGATCGCACCACGCTGATCACCTCCTCGCACCGTATCGCCGCGGTGTCGGAAAAGATCGAGCCGGGTGACGGCCGGGCCTCGTCTTCCAAGGTACGTGCGACGGCGGAAGCTGCATCGAAACGCTTCATCGCCTTCGACATGGAAAAGATCGCCGCGGACAATGGCTCAATGATCTCGGCCAGTCTGCTTGGCGCGCTGGCCGGCTCCGACGCATTGCCGTTCACGCGTGAAAGCTATGAGCAAGCGATCGGCGCCGGCGGCCGAGGCGCGAAAGCCAGCCTCGCTGCCTTCGCCGTCGCCTACGACCGCGCGCGCGGTACGACGGCCCCCGCGCCACAGCCGGCAGAACCGGCCACGGTCGACCCCGCTCCGGGTGCAGGGCGCGTGAGCGGTCCGCAGAACCTGCTGCAGGGTTGGCAGGCGCTGGCCGCCCGCATCGACCTGATGCCCGCGGCGGTGCGCGACATGGCGCTTCGGGGCCTGAGAAAGGTCGTCGACTACCAGGACATCGCCTATGGCCGCGACTATCTCGACCGGTTGGACAAGGCCGTTGCGCTTGATGATCCCGGCCATGCCCATGCATTGTCCATCGCTGCCGCCAAGCATCTGGCCAACGCCCTGTGCTATGACGACATGATCCGCGTCGCCGATCTCAAGACTCGCTCGACCCGCGCCCAGCGCGTGCGCCGCGAGGTCGGCGTCAAGAACGGCTCCATCCTGCAGGTGACCGAGTATTTCCATCCGCGCATCGAGGAGTTCTGCGGCACCTTGCCGGCGGGGCTGGGCAACTACATTGAGAGCCGGCCGAAACTCGCTGCTTTCCTTGATCGTCGCATCAACCATGGCCGGCGCATTCGCACCGACAGCTTTGCCGGCTTTGCGGTCCTCTGGTTCATCGGCGGCCTGCGCCGCTGGCGACGGCGCCTGTTGCGCCACAAGGTCGAGACGGCGCATCTGGAGCGGTGGTATGCATTGGCAATTGGATATGTGCCCCAGGATTACGCGCTCGCCGTCGAAATCCTGAACTGCCGCCGGCTGATCAAGGGCTACAGCGACACCCACGTCCGCGCCCAGTCCAAATTCGATCGCGTGCTGTCGGCGCTCGATCTGGTCAAGGGCCGCGATGACGCTGCCGACTGGATCAGACGGTTGCGCGAAGCTGCGCTGAAAGACGAGAAAGGCGACATGCTCGATGGCGCGCTGAAGACGGTGGCATCGTTGTCTGATCATGGTGTGGGAAGAGGTCGAGCTTAGGCTGGTACCTCTACGCTACTGCCGCCGTTTCCTACTCCCACTGGATTCGCGGATTGAACACGCCGCTTCAGGCGATCGCAGCTCGGCTTCCACCCGGATGCGGGAAGCGTTGCC
This sequence comes from Mesorhizobium sp. P160187, assembly GCF_057766425.1. Taxonomy (NCBI): domain Bacteria; kingdom Pseudomonadati; phylum Pseudomonadota; class Alphaproteobacteria; order Hyphomicrobiales; family Phyllobacteriaceae; genus Mesorhizobium; species Mesorhizobium sp. P160187. The sequence goes on along the minus strand of NZ_JBYMDX010000005.1, from coordinate 189,305 downwards.
GGCGGACCTGCCGGGCGTCAGTCGCGCGATATGGACAGCCCCGAGAGAAGCGGAGCGTACGCGGCGAGCCTGCGGGATACGAACTCCGTGAAGAGCCGCACCCGCTTCGTCTTGCGTGTCTCGCCTTGCGTGAGAAGCCACAGTGTCCCATGCATGGGCACGTCGATCCCCGGCACCCTCACCAGCAGGGGGTCGGCATCTCCGACGAAGCACGGCAGTTTCGTTATCCCAATCCCCTGGTGCGCCGCGATGATCTGCGTCTCGGCGTCAGGTGTCCTGAACGGTACTCCCGTGACGTGAACTTCTCCCTCGCGCGCCCAGTCCGGAATTCCATGATTGTCTATGCCTATCCACCGGATGGGATCAGGCGTGCCCGCACGCCACGCGGCTAGTCGATCGCGAGACATGTAGACGCCGCTGAACAGCTCCGGTCCCTTCAGGCCGTGAAGATTGAGCGGCAGGGTCTTGCGGTCGGCGACAATGCGGATCGCGACGTCGGCCTCTCGGTTGGTCAGATTTGCCAGCTCACCGGACGACAAGATTTCCATCTCGATGTCGCGATGCAAACGCGCGAAGTCGGCGAGATCCGGCATGAGCAGGTGTGTGGCGAGGAACGGTGGAAGCGTCACCCGCAAAAGCCCGCGCGCGCTCTGGTCACGACCGAAGACTCGCGTCTCCAGCTGGTGCGACGACGCTTCCATCTGGGTCGCGAGATCGAGGACCTCTTCGCCCGCAGCCGTCAGGCGGTAGCCGGAAGGCAGCTTTTCGAACATCTGCGCCCCGAGGCGTTCCTCGAGCTGAGCGATGCGTCGCAGCACGGTCGAGTGGTTCACACCGAGGTGTGCGGCGGCGGCACGCACCGAGCCTACGCGCGCGGCAGCAAGAAAGTAGCGAACGTCATCCCAGTCGATCATGGTGCATTCCTGCGCAGCGAAGTGCGGCTTGCAAAAGCCCATACTAACACGATCAGCCGTAAGTTCGTGCGGTCATCGTGGCGTTCAATCATCTACTGGATCGTTTTCGCACCAGCGATGTGCGCGATTGCGCACTCACCGCCCGACTTCGGCGAACCCATCTTGAGGCTCTCGCGGGACTTTCCCGTACAGCCAAAGACACGAGACGGCGAAACGAAGGATGCATGACATGAACAGACTGAATGGAAAGACCGCTGTGATAACCGGCGGCGCTACGGGCATCGGCCGCGCCGCAGCCAAGCGCTTTATCGAGGAGGGCGCCTTCGTCTTCATCTTCGGCCGCCGGCAGGAAGCGCTCGACGCCGCCGTGGCTGACCTTGGGCCTAATGCCCGCGCGGTTATGGGCTCGGTCTCGGATGAGGCCGACCTCGACCGACTCTACGCTGCGGTGAAGGCCGAGCGCGGAAGCCTCGACATCGTCTTCGCCAATGCCGGGGCGGGAAGCCCGCTTCCGCTCGGCCAGATCACCGCCAGGCACATTGACGAAACCTTCGACACCAATGTGAAGGGTACGATCTTCACGGTCCAGAAGGCGCTGCCGCTGATGAGCCAGGGCGGTTCGATCATCCTGACCGGGTCGAGCGCCGGCACCACGGGCGCTCCGGGGTTCACTGCCTATAGCGCGAGCAAGGCGGCAGTGCGCAACCTGGCGCGGACCTGGGCGGAAGACCTGAAGGGCACCGGCATCCGCGTAAACGTGCTGTCGCCCGGAGCGACGGCGACCGAACTCGCGAAGGAGGCGTTAGGCGAGGAAGGCCAGAAGGCCTACGGCGCGATGACCCCGCTCCAGCGCATGGCCGATCCGGCGGAGATCGGGGCCGTGGCCGCCTTTCTCGCGTCGCCGGACAGCAGCTTCATGACCGCCAGCGAGGTCGCCGTCGACGGCGGCCTGGCTCAACTCTGACCCCCAGCGCGGTCCGTACCTGGCCCGTGCGCAACGAAAGACAAAGAATTATGAAAAAACTCGAAGGCAAGATCGCAGTCATCACGGGCGGAAGCAGCGGGATCGGATTGGCCACAGCCAAGCGCTTCGTAGAAGAAGGAGCGCGCGTCGTGATTACCGGGCGAAGAGAGAAAGAGCTGAACGAGGCCGCAGCCTTCATCATGAAAAGCGTTACGACGGTCGTGGGTGACGTGTCGCTCCTGGAAGATCTGGATCGCCTCTATGCCGTCGTAGATCCCAATGGGTTGCAGGGGCAAACCACGGAAATCGCTGCTGCCGTCACGTTCCTCGCCTCCGATGAAAGTTCTTTCGTCACCGGCGTGGATCTCGCCGTCGACGGAGGCATGGCGCAAGTCTGACCCCGGCATTAGCACCAGATCGGAGAAGTACTATGAACTATGCAATCGTAGGATTCGGCAATATCGGACGGGCCCTTGCCAAGGCGTTTGCCCGAAACGGCATCGAAGTTTCCGTTGCAACCACACGCGACCCGGAAAGCTTTGCCGCCGATGCGGCCGCGATCGGACCCACCATCATCCCCAAAAAACTGGCGGAAGCCATCAAGGCGGACATCATCTTTTTGGCTGTCCGCTTCGAGGCGCACCCGAATGTTGCTAAGGCGCTCCCCACCTGGCAGGGGAAGACGATCATCGATGTGACCAATGCCTATGGCGTGCCCCCTGAGGAACTGGGAGGACAACCTTCTTCCAAGTTCATCGCGCAGGCCTTCTCTGGCGCAAAACTGGTCAAGGGCTTCAACCATCTGGTCGCCCCGGTGCTTGATCAGGATCCGGCCGTACATGGTGGCCGGAGGGTCGTGTTCTTGGCAAGCGACGATGATGCTGCCGCAACACAGACTGGGGAGCTTGCGGAAAATCTCGGTTTCGCGCCGATCAAGCTTGGCGGGGTGTCGGAAGGTGGCCTGCTGGTCCAGGCGCGCGGAGACAGCTGGGGTCATCTGATCTTCAAGGACTTGGTCAAATTCGACTGACGAGCGCGACGTCCCCACCGGCAAAGAAACCACGCACTCGATCGGAACTCGGATCGGATCAAGCGCGATCCGATCCGAGCAAAATGGAGAAATCACTATGAGCACGGAGAAGAATATCCACTCCTAAGGAGATTTCGATGTACGACCAATCCAAGGTATCCGAGTTAATCCGGTTCGCACGAATTGAGGCGGGCTCCACCGTGATCGACGTTTACCCTGGCGACGGAGACTGGACGCGCCTCTTCTCCGACATCGTCGGATCAGAGGGGCGGGTCTACAGCTTCGTGCCGGCCGAAGTCGCCCACTTCAAGAACGATCCGGTCGGCCTCATGCGGACGCTCGCGAAGGAGCCGAGCCGAGAGAACGTCGAAGCCGCCTCGGCGGATCTCGTCGCGATGCCGAAGGTCACGCCGCCAGCCGATGTCCTATGGCTGCACCTGTTTTACCACGATCTTCACACCGCCCTGGTCCAGAAGAAGGGTGCGACGGCGGCCGACTTCAATCGAGCTGTCTACAAGCGGCTGAAACCCGGTGGGTCCTACGTTATCGTCGACCACGCCGCCGCCACTGGGTCGGGCACGAGCGACACCCGGTCGCTGCATCGGATCGACCCTGCATTCGTCCGCGAGGAGGTGGAGGCGGCCGGCTTCGTACTGGACGCGGAAAGCACCGTGCTCGCGAACAAGGATGACCCGCACTCGATCAAGGTGTTCGATCCCGCGATCAAGGGCGAGACCGATCGCTTCGCGTTTCGGTTCGTGAAGCCCTGACAGCTCCCGGGCGCCGACTTCATGTCGACCTCCCATTGAGTCCATCAACTCGGGTTCGCACCCGTCAAGCTGGGAAAGCTCAACGAGGATGGCGCGCTGGTGCACGCACGCGATGCGGCAGCGCCTTGAAGGCGTCCGAGGTGATGATGGCACAAGGTTCTGGAGCACACCTGCCGCAGGTTCCTGATCTGAACTTGATGAAATGACGGAAGTCGCCGCGCCGTTGAGGGAGCCGGCGCATCCCCTCAGGGATGCGCCGGGACAAACGGTTCAAGAATGGTGGATTTCCGTTCCCAGCACCTTCAGGCATTCACGGATGAACGCCGCAAGCGCGGTCCAGCCTTTGGCTGAAACCATGGTCCCATCGACATAGGCGTCGGTGGGAGACAAATCGATATAAGTGCCGCCGGCAAGCGTCACCTCCGGCTCGCAAGCGGCGAGCGCCGCCACCTTCTTGCCGCGCACGACGCCGTCGACCGCGATCAGAATCTGGACGCCATGGCAGATCGTGAAGATCGGCTTTTTCGCCTCGTGGAAATGGCGCACCATTGCCTGTATCCGCTTGTCGGTGCGGATGTATTCGGGGCCACGACCGCCGGCGCAATAGACAGCGTCGTACTGGCTCAGCTGCTTCTCGGCGTCGGCAAAGGTCTTGTTGATCAGCGCGTTGTGGCCGGGCTTTTCGGTGTAGGTCTGATCGCCCTCGAAATCGTGCAGCGATGTCTTGATCATGTCTCCGGCGCTTTTGTCGGGGCACACGACATGAACGGTGTGTCCCACCGCTTCCATCGCCTGCTGATAGACGAAGATTTCATACTCCTCGGTGAAATCACCGGTCAGCATCAGGATTTTTTTGGCTGGCATGTCTTTTCCTCTCGGCTTGTTTCAGGGGCGAGGTGCACTGCGCCTCCTTCCCGGTATCGAAATCGGCTCAGAACGGGGAGTAGAATTCGTAGGCGGCAGGCTGGGCGAACAGCGGCGCGCCGCGCTTGAGGGTGCCTCGGGCAAGCAACATCGCAAGGCTACTCGAACGCAGGCAGGAGCCTGTCCCGCGAATTTTCGATGTGCGCACGCATGGCTTTTTCGGCGGCGTCCGGATCGCCCGCGGCGAAGGCAGCGAGAATAGCCTCGTGCTCGTCGAGCGCCTCTTCGGTCACCCTGGAGTGATACATCAGGCGGAAGATATGGAAGTGGGTATGCTGGTGATTCAGCGTCTCGCGAATGAGTTCGTTCTGGGCGAACTCGACGATCTTGTCGTGGAAGATCGCGTCCTGACGGGCGAAGTTCGAATAGCGCAGGCGTTCGTCCTTGCCGACCCGCCGAGCCATGACGCCGGCCGCCTCCTGCAGCGCGGCAAGGCGCTCGCCGTCCATTGTTGCGGTGGCTTTGGCCGCGGCGGCAGGTTCAAGCAATAGACGCAGCTCGTAAAGCTCGTCGAAGCGCCGGCGGGTGATTTGCGGGGCGGCGCGATAGCCGATCAGGTGGGTTTTCAGAACCAGCCCTTCCCCCTCCAGCCTGCCAAGCGCTTCACGAATGGGGGTATGCGAGACGTTGAATTCCTTGACGAGATTGTCGACGGTGATGCGCGATCCCGGAGCAATCCTCAAAGACATGAGCTGCGCGAAGATTGCTTCGTAAACGTCGCCAGCCAGACTGTTGGCGCGCTGAATACGACCGGTCGCACGGGCTTCATTGTCAACCGTCAGGTCCGTGTTCTGCATCGTTTGCCTCTTGACAGAACCACCCACTAACATGATGCTCCGCGAAACTCAATCATATATCCTATACGATTTTATGAGGATATCGCATGATCATGACCTGCAGCGCCGAGGTCGGCCTCTGGCACGAAGCCAAGCCTGTCGGCTTCCAACCCGTCTTCGCAGGATCTTGTGCATGAGCTTGTTTGCAGCGGCGCGCCTGCCGAGCGAGATTCTGTTCGGCAAAGGCCAGCGCCATGTCCTGCCTGCCATCGCCGCCAAATATGGGCGCCGCGCGTTCGTCTGTACCGATGAGCGCTTCGCGGCGACGTCGCAGTTCGCCGAGATTCTCGCTGGCTTGCACAACGCGGCGATCGAGACGTTGGTCTTCGACCGAACGCTGCCGGATGTGCCGCGCGACAGCGTCGCCGCCTGCATTGCGCAAGCGAAAGATTTCAAGCCGGACATGGTGATCGGCATCGGGGGCGGCAGCTGCCTCGACATGGCCAAATGCGCTGCACTTCTGCTCAGCCATGGCGGCAAGCTCGAGGACTACTATGGCGAGTTCAAGGTACCCGGCCCTACCCTTCCGGTAATCGCAGTGCCGACGACGGCTGGAACAGGCTCCGAGGTGACCCCCGTCGCCGTGATCTCCGACCCGGATCGGACGCTGAAAGTGGGTATCGCCAGTCCGCATCTCATCGCGGCAGTGGCGCTTTGCGATCCGGATCTGACGGTGACCTGTCCACCGTCCTTGACGGCGATCGCCGGCGCCGACGCGCTGACGCACGCAATCGAGGCCTTCACAGCGGCCAAACGCGGCGCCGACCCTCATTTGCCGCAACAGCACGTGTTCATCGGCAAGAGCGCTCTGACCGATCATTTCGCGCTTCTGGCCATCAGGCTGCTCGGCCGCAGTCTGGAAAAGGCATATCGCGACGGATCGGACGAGGATGCGCGCGCCGACGTCATGATGGGAGCGCTGGCCGCCGGTTGCGCCTTCGGTACGGCGGGAACGGCCGCCGCCCATGCGGTGCAGTATCCCGTTGGCGCGCTTACCCACACCCCGCATGGCCTGGGAGTGGCCACGATGCTGCCCTATGTGATGACCTACAATCTGGCCGCAGCAGCCGCGGAGATTGCGGAAGTCGGCACTGCTCTTGGCCTTTCCCTTCAGGGCGGGGGCGCCGATGCCTTGGCGCACGCCACCATCCGTGAGGTGAGCCGGCTGTTTGGCGCCATCGGCATCACACCGACATTGGCCGAACTGGGTCTTCCCGAAGACAAGATCGACTGGACGGCCGAGCAGGCGCTCGGCATCGACCGATTGATCAAGAACAATCCGCGTCCGTTCGACCGCGCCGCGATGCGACAGCTGGTCAGGGCTGCCTATGACGGCGACATGTCCGCCACCATGATGTGATCGACCAGGAGTTCATCCAATGAACATTGCCGCAGGCATATCCGACGAGGATCAAGATATGTTCGACTACGCCACGGTCTCGCACGGTCTCTACATTGGCGGACGCTGGCGGCCCTCATCGGAGGGCCGCGTGATCGAAGTGGTCGATCCCTCGACCGAAGCCGTGATCGCTGCGGTTCCCGACGCCACGCTCGCAGACGCCGCCGCCGCCGTCGACGCTGCCGCGAAGGCGGCGGCCGGCTGGCGCGAGACCCCGCCACGCAGGCGATCGGAAATACTGCGGCGCTGCTTCGAACTGATGACCGAACGGATGGAGACGTTGGCCGCGCTGATCTCGCTGGAGAACGGCAAGGCGCTGCGCGATGCGCGCGGCGAAGTCGCTTATGCGGCGGAATTCTTTCGCTGGAACGCCGAGGAAGCGGTCCGCATCAACGGCGAGTTCGGCCTTGCACCCTCGGGCGCGAACCGGATCATTGTCGACTACCAGCCCATCGGCATTTGCGTGCTCATCACGCCATGGAATTTCCCAGCCGCCATGGCGACACGCAAAATCGCTCCGGCGCTCGCGACCGGCTGCACGGTGATCCTGAAGCCCGCCAGCGAGACGCCGCTGACGGCCTATGCGCTTGCGGCGCTCTACGAGGAGGCCGGCGTGCCGCCCGGCGTCGTCAACGTGCTGACGACCTCGACCCCCGGGCCGGTGACGGCGGCCATGCTGGCCGATCCGCGCGTGCGAAAGCTGTCCTTCACCGGCTCGACCGGCGTCGGCCGCGTGCTGCTGGCCGAAGCCGCAAAGCACGTCATTTCCTGTTCCATGGAGCTTGGCGGCAACGCACCCTTCATCGTCTTCGACGACGCCGACCTGGAAGCAGCCCTCGACGGTGCGATGGTTGCCAAGATGCGCAACGCCGGCGAAGCCTGCACGGCCGCCAACCGGCTTTACGTCCAGGCCGGCATCCATGATGCTTTCGCGGAAGGCTTGAGCAAACGCATGGCGGCACTCAACGTGGGCCCGGGCACAGACTCAGACACAGAATGCGGGCCGATGATCACCAGGAAGGCTGTGGATAACATCGATCGCCTCGTTCACGATGCGGTTGCCCGTGGCGCCAGGGTTTTGTGCGGAGGGACGATCGCCGAAGGCAAAGGATATTTTTACCCACCGACGGTGCTTCGCGATGTGTCCTCTGACGCCGCCATGCTCCACGAGGAGATATTCGGTCCGGTGGCGCCGATCATGCGCTTCGACAGCGAGGCGGAGGTCATCGCCAAGGCCAACGACACAGAATACGGTCTCGCGGCCTACATCTACACGCGCGACCTGGCCAGAGGAATGCGCGTGGCATCGAAGATCGAGTCCGGCATGATCGCGCTCAACCGCGGCCTGATGTCGGATCCGGCGGCGCCCTTCGGAGGTGTCAAGCAGAGCGGGCTAGGCCGCGAAGGCGGTCAGAAGCACGGCGTTGCCGAGTTCATGGAGGCCAAGTACATCGCCGTGACCCTGTGAGCGGACATCACGCCAAAGATCCGTTTCGCATTCGCGATCATGTGGTCGAGTTCGATGACATCGTCGCCGAGATCGTTCGCAGAAGCGAGGAGACCAGGGCGAACGTTCCCATGGTCGCCGATGTCGCCTACGGGGCTGACGCCACCGAAACCATGGATCTGTTCTTTCCCGAGGGCAAACGGGACCGCCTGCCGGTGCACATGTTCATCCACGGGGGCTATTGGCGCATGTTCTCCAAGCGCGACTATTCCTACGTCGCCGAGACCGTTACGAACGCAGGTGCGATCGCGGTCATTGTCGACTACGCGCTGATGCCGACCGTCAGGATGGCCAGGATCGTCGACCAGGTGCGCCGCGCCAAGCGATGGGTGTTTGACAATATCGTACACCATGGCGGCGATCCCGACCTGCTGACCGTTAGCGGTCATTCCGCCGGCGCGCATCTGGCAACAATGCTTTTCGACGGGGACAAGCGGCCTTCCGGCATCAAAGCTGCGCTGCTGCTTGGCGGCCTTTACGACCTGAAGCCATTGCAGATGTCGTTCCTTGCCGCCGAGATCGCGATCACCGACGAGGAGGCCCGCCGATTCTCGCCCATCGATCACAGTTTCGATCCATCCGTGGACGTAGATATCTTGGTCGGCGCCGATGAAACGCCGCCGTTCCACAGCCAGGCCGCACTCTTCACGGACCACCTTGACAAGCAGGGACTGACTGTTTCGCACACAACCCTTGGCGGGGCCAATCACATGAGCAGCGTCCGCGACCTTGGCTTGGCTGGCACCGAGGCCGCGTCACTGCTGGCCCGCGTCGTGGCCGCCTGAGACTTCCGCCAGAAGCGCTGCTGGACGCGACCGTTCTGCAAAGTAGCGTCGCAGCATCGGGTACCGACAGCGGTGGCGAATCTCCCGCCACCGGTCGCCATACCGTAAGCCCGCCGGCGATGTCGACGTCGACGTGGTTCATGCTTTCCAGCGTGATTGAGCTTGATAACCGATGTCGGCGATCGCCGTCATGCCGGCAGCCCAGTTGAGTTCTCAAGGCTGGCCGGCCAAAGACGCCCCTCAGGGGAGAGCGGGCCGACGTTCCGCAACACCGGCCCGCAACCTTCAGAATACGATAGCCCGCGGCACCCCGGAGAAGGGAATCTGCGCTCTCACACCAGCATCGACTGCTGGGCGAAGATGCCCGCCATCGCGCCGTGCGATATTGCCAGGGTGACCGATGGCGGCGTGAGGGGGTTGGCGAGGTCGCCCGCGGCGTAGATGCCGGGCATGCTGGTTTCGCGGCGCTCGTCGACCTTGAGGATTACGCCGAGGGGCGTATCGACCGTGGCGAGGCCCAGTGATTTATGCAGGCTTGCGGACGGCTTGTTGCGCGGATGCGCGAACAGGATGTCGACCGCGACCTTGGGGCCGGTATCGAGCTTGACGGTGGCGTTATGCCCCCCGTGATGGGCGATCTCGCTGATCCGGCCGTCGACGACAGGTATGTTGCGGCGCGCCAGACCGGCCCGGATATCGGGCGGAATGTCGTGACCATCGGCGAAGACCGTCAACCTGTCGGTCCAATCGTGGAACAGCCTGACCTGATTCATCGACTGTGGGCCGGACCAGACGAGGCCCCAATGCTGGCCGGCGACTTCAAAGCCGTCGCAATAGGGGCAGGGCACGATGGACGTGCCCCAGCTTTCGGCAAAGCCCGGAACATCAGGCATCTGGTCGACGACGCCATAGCTCAGGATCAGCCGGCGCGCCGCAAGGCTTCCGCCATCGCCAGTGAGCACGGAGAAATCGTCGATGGCGCCGGACAGGCTGTCGGCCCGGGCATTGACCAGCCTGATCGTGGGATAGCGCGCCAGCTGGTGCCGCGCCTCGGCCAGGATGTCCAGCGGCGGCTTGTGATCGTGGCCGAGCAGGCCATGCGAGTGGCCGGCGAAGCGGTTGCGCGGCAGGCCGGTATCGAGAACGGTGACCTTGCGGCGGGCACGGCCGAGTTGCAGGGCGCCGGCGAGACCGGCAAAGCTGCCGCCGATGATAATGACGTCATCCATGATGGGCTCCGTGTTGTGGATGAGGGGCCGGTTGGACCTGGTTGAAACCTACCCATCGGCTTGCGGATTTCAGAAACTACATGGTATCGTAATCCAAGAATTAGGATACTGTCAAGGACTGGAATTGTCGTGACCGAAAATAGCCAGGGCCGGCGCGGCCGGCCCGCCAACGAGGCGCTTGGCCAAACGATACTCGACGCTGCGTCCGAACTCTTTGTGGAATTGGGTTTTCAAGCGACGACATTGGACAAGGTCGCCCAGCGGGCGAAGATATCCAAACTCAGCATCTATCGGCACTTCGAGAACAAGGAGGCGCTGTTCAGCGCGGCCATCGCGTCCGGCTGCCATCAGTTGTTTGCACCACAGGCCCTTCTTGAAGGCGTCGGCGGTTCGGTCGAGGATCAGCTCATGGCGGTGGGATCGTCCCTGCTTCGCACGCTGTTGAGATCAGATGTCCGCAGTGTCGAAGCCATGGTCATGGCCGACCAGACGAATCCAAAGTCCTTAAGCAAGCTCCATTACGAAGCCGGCCCCGCCAATGTCATCGCCCAAATCGAGGCCCTGTTGCGTCAGTTGCACGCGAAGGCGGTTCTGAACGTGCCCGATCCTCTCCGGTCCGCCCGCTTGTTTGCCGCGCTTTTCAAAGGATCCGATCTCCTGATTATCGCACGCTTCGATGAGGCGAGAGCAGCGGACGACAACGAAATCGAATCCTATTGCCGGTCGGCCGTCGCCATGTTCATGGCTGCCCACGGCTAGCAGTCTGCCCTGCCCGCTAATCATTGTATTTCTGCGAAATACTCCGCTAGAGCCGCCGTCGCGATGCCCATCCACCTCGTGTCGATCGCGTCGGGGTCGGACTGCGCGCCCGCCGGTGAGCGGCATCTCCTACCTGCTCCGGTCACAGCGCTGCTTCTGCCGACCCTGTGCGGGCGAGGAAGAGAATGCCGGTTATGGCCGCAAGAATCGAGCAGATGGGGTATCAGCCGCCGCGAAGGACACCTGCGGACCGAACGTATTTTGGTACACTGGTAGTGTGCTGAGAGTTCTGCAAATTCGCTGAGAGGGGGCGGTCATGGCAGGCTGGTGATTGTTCACGTCACCTGATTCCCGCGAAGGAACGCCACCATGACCAAGACTGAAGTTAAGACCGCCAGCGCTGCCGTCAAAGACATTTTGCTTTCGAACCCGGATGGATTGCACGAGGTGCTCCGTGCGGTGATGCAGGAGGTGCTTGAGGCCGAGATGGACGAGGCGCTGGGTGCCTCGAAGAGCGAGCGCACGCCCGAACGGCTTGGCTATCGCTCGGGCTATTACGGCCGTACCCTTGTGACGCGGGTCGGCAAGCTCGAGCTGCGGGTTCCGCAGGACCGTGCCGGGCGCTTCTCCACCGAGCTGTTCGAGCGCTACCAGCGTTCCGAGCGGGCCTTGGTGGCGACGCTGGCGGAGATGTATGTGCAGGGCGTGTCGACCCGCAAGGTGAAGGCGATCACGGAAGAACTGTGCGGCCATGCCTTCTCGGCCTCGTCGATCTCGGCCATCAACAAGCGGCTGGACGAGAGCCTCGCTGCCTTTGCCAGGCGCCCCCTTCAAGAGCCGTTTCCTTACCTCATCCTCGATGCGCGCTACGAGAAGGTGCGTGAAGCCGGTGTTGTCATGAGCCAGGCGGTGCTGATAGCGGTCGGTATCGACTGGGACGGAAGGCGCCAGATCCTGGCCGTGGAGATGGCCAATCGCGAGAGCCGCTCGGCCTGGAGGGACTTCCTCGTCGGCCTCAAGGCGCGCGGCCTCAAGGGCGTCGAGTTGGTCGTGTCCGATGATCACGCCGGCCTGGTGGCAGCGATCGGCGAGGTGATCCCCGAAGCCGCCTGGCAACGCTGCTACGTGCACTTCCTCAGGAACGCGCTCGATCATCTGCCGAGGAAGCACGGCGACGACTGCCTGCAGGAATTGCGCTGGCTCTACGACCGGCGCGATCTCGCAGAGGCCAGGGCTGATCTTGCCGCATGGCTTGCCAAATGGTCGGCACGCTATCCGCGCCTGACAGGCTGGGCCGAGGATGCCATCGAACAAACCCTGACCTTCTTCAGGCTGCCGAGACAGCACCACAAGCATCTCAAATCCACCAACATGCTGGAGCGGCTCAACGAGGAAATCCGCCGGCGCACCTATGTCGTGCGCATCTTCCCCAACACCGAAAGCTGCCTGCGCCTGGTCAGGGCGTTGGCCGTCGAGACCAATGAAAACTGGATGGAGGCCAACCGATACATCAATATGGACGTCCTGCGCGAGCACAAGAAGCTCGCTCTGCGCCAAGCCGCATGACCAGCATCATGGCCGCCCCATTTTGCAGAACTTGACGCACACAACCGGTACACTTGAGTACGTCCATTCGTGGGTCGGGCTCCAGCGGCTCGTGCCCGACGCGCCCCGGGGAAGGCCGCTGGTGCCCGCGACAGATCCTTCCAAGGTGCGGGTCTGGCATGGCCCAAAAATTCTCTCGAGCTCCCGGAACATCGGTCCGCCCCTGTGGTTCGACAAGCAGCGGCACAGTCGATCCAACCAGGCATCGGCCCGCTTAGGACAGGCGCGAGGTCCCTACCCACAGATCTTGCGAAAATAGGAGCAAGCTATGCGAGCGTTGGTCTGGCACGGCAAGGAAGACATACGCTGCGATCAGGTTTCGGACCCGGAAATTGAGGATGAACGTGACGCGATCATCAAGGTGACGAGTTGTGCCATATGCGGCTCCGACCTTCACCTCTACCACAACTATGTGCCAGCCATGCTGCCCGGCGACATCATGGGCCACGAGATGATGGGAGAGGTCGTCGAGGTCGGCAAGGGCGTCAACGGCGCTCTGAAGGAGGGAGACCGCATCGTCGTGCCGTTCACCATAATCTGCGGTGAGTGCGACCAGTGCAAGCGACAGAACTTTTCGGTTTGCGAACGCACAAACCGCAAGAAGAATCTCGGTGACAAGGTGTTCGGGCACACCACCGCGGGTCTGTTCGGCTACACTCATTTGACCGGCGGCTATCCCGGGGGACAGGCGGAATACATGCGTGTGCCGTTCGCCGATGCCACGCACGTAAAGGTGCCTGACAGCCTTACCGACGAGCAGGTTCTCTTCCTCGGCGATATTTTTCCTACCGGCTGGCAGGCGGCGGCACAGTGCGACATTGAGCCCACCGATACGGTTGCGGTGTGGGGCTGCGGCCCAGTCGGGCAGATGGCCATACGCAGCGCCCTGCTGCTCGGCGCGAAACAGGTGGTGGCGATCGATTGCCTGCCGGAACGGCTTTCCATGGCCGCGGCCGGCGGCGCCATCGCCATCAATTTCGCCGAGGAAAGTGTCGTCGAACGACTGCGGGAACTCACCGGCGGAAAGGGCCCGGAGAAGTGCATCGATTGCGTCGGCATGGAAAGCCACGTCTCGCTGGCCCAGCCCGATACCGTCTACGATCGCGCAAAGCAGTTGATGCTGATGGAAAATGATCGACCGCACGTTTTGCGTGAGATGATCTATGTCTGCCGGCCGGCCGGCGTGATCTCGATCCCCGGCGTCTACAGCGGGCTGGTCGACAAGATTCCGATGGGACAGGCAATGAACAAGGGGCTCACCTTCCGAATGGGGCAGACCCATGTCAACCGTTGGACCGAGGATCTGTTGCGCCGCATCGAAGATGGCCAGATCGACCCATCCTTCGTCATCACCCATACCGTGGGGCTCGAGCAGGGACCGGAGATGTACAAGGTGTTTCGCGACAAGCAGGACAGCTGCATCAAGGTTGTACTGAAACCGTAGGGAAATCGTCATGAACGTGATTGCCAAACTTACCAACATCACCCGATCGCCTGGCGATCCCAAAGTGCTGAAGACTGGGCAGAGTGCGGTCGGGGCCTCCGATGGCCTTGCCCGCAAGCTCGGCTGGTTCAGCATCGCGCTTGGCGTCGCCGAGCTGGTTGGCGCCGAGCGGATTGCCGGCGCGCTCGGCATGCGCGGCAAGGAAGACCTGATCCGCGCTTATGGGGCGCGGGAAATAAGCAGCGGCATACTCTCGCTTTCAGTGGACAAGCAGGCCGGGCTTTGGAGCCGGGTGGCCGGCGACGGCCTGGATATCGCGACATTGCTGACAGCGTATCGGCCTGGCAACCCAAAGCGCGATAATGTGGGCCTTGCGCTTGCGATGGTCGCCGGCATCACATTGCTCGACATCATCGCTGCGAAAAGCGTGACCGCGCGCCACTCTCGGAGCGGGACCAAGCCACGCGACTACAGCGATCGAAGCGGCTTTCCCGGAGGCACTGCCGCAGCCCGCGACCGTGCCCGCTCGCAGCGCAGCCAGGAGGCCGGCGCAGCCTGATAGAGATTGCCGAACCCTGGCGCCATGCGACCTGGACAGGTGGCATCTCGTCAGGCCCTAACGCCAGAGGTGGTTGCTCTCGGCGAGCCGAGTTTGCTGGAACAGAGTGGACCGTCGAGTGGCCGTTCTCGCCGTCCCCTGGATCACCGCCGCGGATGGTTGTGTGGCCGGTGCGTTAAAGGCAGGAAGCAAGCAGCGATGCGACCAGGCGTCTAGCCTTCATGTCTCGTACCTTGGCCAGGTTCCGGCGATCCTCAGGCCGAGCCGCGTTCGGGAAGCTCGGTCTCTTCCGCCACCCCTTTCCGCAGGTCTCGGCGCAAGCGTTCCGCTTCGTCGGAATTATTGTCGTCGTCTGTCCGCTCGAGTTCGCGATCGATTGTCTCGCGCGACCCCTCTGCCGGATCCTGTTGCGGAGATGTGTTCGGGCCGGTTTCGATCTTGCCGTCGCCGGGAACGGTGCGGTCGCGAGACTTCGTCATCTTCAGATTCCCTTTCATCTGTCATCTGCCTCGGCATCTCCGATGGCATGAATTTTGGCCGCTTCCCTGCCGAACCGGATCGTCGACGCTTTGTTCCGGGAAAGCCCCCGCAGGTTCGTGCTGGTCGGCCCCGGGGCATTGGTCGATGCCCTTGCCGGGAAGCATCCTATGCCAACGAGGTCGGCGGCAGCCTCATCGATGTCGTTATCAACATATGGGCTGTGAAGGCGTTTTCGGCCCGGACACGCGAGCACGCCAGGCTCGCGGCGAGTTTTCGAACCGAAGCAGATGCGCAGCGTAACAGCTGGATGTATAGGGAAAAGGCTGCCTCATCCACGACATCGCGCTTTCGGTAATGGCCGGCGGCATGCTCGCCTGGGCGGTCCGGCAGCTGGTAGCGAACTGGTCGTAGGCCTTTGCAAAGCCGCGTCGATGAAGCGGGTGCGGTAGCGCTGGTCGGTGTAGCGTCGAGGCATCTGTCAATCGGAGACAAGCGCGACCGCTTTTGGGACCTCACTGTTTTTTCCACCGGGACTCGACATCTCACTATCATAGTTGATTGTGGCTGCCGGTGACCCTGCGTAATGGATAGCCATTCCAACTCTCCAACAGGAAAACGGTATGTTGTATCCGGGTCGGTTTTTGGGGCCAAGCGAGATTGAGATGCTCGCCCAGGTTTGTCACACGGTCTGCAAAGAGCGCGCCCTACCTCTTGCTTCGCAGAACGGAGAGCGCATAGCTGCGCATATACTCAGGCTGTTTATGAATGGCTTGATTGAGCAGAATGAACTGCTCGATGCTGAGAGGAACTGGGCTCTTCGGCTTGACCGTTCGGTCCAGCAGACGATGTCAACTACGCGCACATGAGAGGCCGCGGGACCCAGTTTGGTTCTTACAGCCGAACACCCGCCGCTATCTGAGATATGTTGCGGGGTTTTCTTCGCCGCGGAGTGATCCGATACAGTGCGCGGAAATCATGGCAATCCTGTTCGCAGTGATTCTATTGAGCGTAATCGCAGTCGCATTCTTGGTCGTCGGAAAGCCGCCAAGGCCAGTTGGGAACAAACCTGACGTTTAAGCGTTTGTAGAGCCCTTCCACCGGGCAGCTCACCGAAATGCTTCTTGCCGTGCATGATGCGATGTCGACGGCCGTTTTGGCGGGCAGGAGCGCCAATGCGGAAATAGTAGGCGTGGTCGACCTCACCAACAAAGCTGAGGTCGACATCGGCATCACCAGCTTGGGAAGAGCCATCCAGTTCGTGGCCAACGCCTCGGTGCTTGGATACGACATTCGAGGCGCCATGGTCTTCTATGGCGCGCCCGGTACCCCGAGCCTAAGGGCGAGAGAGTGCGAGCGCTTGTGGGCGCAGTTTGGCGGCGCGCTTCTACAGCCGTAGCTCTATCAGGACGTTCGCCCCGCCCGTTCTTGGTATGAACGCGTACGGAACTGAGGCGCTACCCAGCCGCAGCGGGAATGGCTCAGTGGTAGCTCTAGCTGGCGACCGCACCAAGCAGCTTTTCGGTGATGGGCTTTGAGCGGCTGAGCCAGCGTGAGAACGTTCGGCCGCATATCTGCCGGTGCCTGCTTTCATGTGACTGGGCGGGGCTATTGGGGAGCCGGGTTGACCACTGGGCCCTTAGCCGAGGGAAGCACAGTACGGCAACCTCGCCTTTTGCTGGCTAACATCCTTCCGCTCTCAGGGACCGGACCATGCGCACAACAACAGGGTCATACGGTTTCTTTTCGGATTTCCGATAATTCATTGTGAAAAGCGCGGCACGCTGGTTGCAGACCATAATTGCACGGACGTAGCGAATCTCGCCATTCTTGACCCCGGAGTAGCTAGCCCATTTCGGGGCTAGGCGCCGATAGGTCAGTCGCCAACCGGCCTTTTCGTCCTCGATCATGCGATGTTCAATCTCGGCGCGAAAACTTGCTTTGCCCAGTCGCGCGCCCCAAACGACCAGAAACGCGTCTCTTGGGCCCTGAAAAGCCGCGCCCTGCTCCGAATTCTGGGTCAGGACGAAATTCGGAGGAATATCGAAACTAAAGCCAAGCTGTCGGACGCCGAAGGGCTGCCACGCCTCGGCCTGAAGCAACGTGGTCCAAAAGAGAAAAACTGTAAGTCCCAGCAGGAGGCGTCGCATTGCTCTGATTTAGCGCTGGCTAACATGGTGTCCAGACGGACAGAGGTCCGTGACATAAAAAATGTGCTTCATGGCCGCGCAGCATATGGACGCGGGATTCGCGATTGACGGCGTGCGGTCGAAACGGCTTCCGTCCCACGAAAGGAGAGGACACAGAGGGAATTGGTGCGTCGGTATGATCGATTGGCAGAAATTGGCGAGGCCGAATGTCCAACGTTCATTGCCCGCAAAAATGGGCGCCGGCTTCCTCTTGTGCCTAGGGAAGAAGAGCCGAATTATTCCCTGGCGAAGACCCTGATCTACCTCAGACGGGGCATGCCTCAGTAACTTCGCCGTGACCTGATCCCTTCGGGGAACAATCACATCGAGCTCCAGTTTGGCCTTCAAGCGAAAGCACTGATGGAGCATGCCATGAGATTTCCACACAGCAAGACGGCCGCGGCCGCCGTTTTCATTGCCCTGACCTCCCCCGCACTCGCCCAGACAAGCGGAACACCATCACCCTCGACACCTGCACCCGCTCCGGCAACCGAACCGCCGACCGCCGGACAGTTGCCGGATGCGACCGGACAAGCGGATGGACCAACACGCGAAATGATCCGCCAGATGGTTGAGCAAGCTGTCCGTGAGCGACTGCAGCAGGATCGCGGTTCCGAAGAGGGTTTCCGCGAGGAAGATAGTCGCAACTATCAAGGCGATCGCAACGAGGATGCTGACCGCCACGATGAAGATGGCGACCGTTGGCAGAACCACGGTGACCGCGATCGTGGACACAGAATGGCTGGACGCTGGCATCATCAGATGATGCGCGGTGCCGGCATGCGACTGATGTTCGGGCTGTTGGACACCGATGGCGACGGATCGGTGTCCGAGGACGAGGTTCAACGCGCGGTGGGCAGGATGTTCAGTAGCGTTGACGAGAATGGTGATGGCAAGATCGATGTGAACGAGATCCAGTCCTTCATGCATGGCTCCAGCATGCATGGCACTGATAGCGAGGACACGCCGTAGCTGCCTTCAAAGTGAATGCCCTCCCTCGGACAAAGCCGGCGAGCGCCTGGCGGTCGAATTCGAAGCGGTGTCTCTTGGCTGTTAGGCGCGGCGGCCCTAACAGCACCCTCCAGCCTTGCGCTATTCCCGCGGTCCCGGAGACGCCGGCCGTGACAAAAAAACGGCTTCGCATTGCTGATCGAGGAACGATCGAAGCCGACCAACGCAAGGTCACTCGGGCGCTCGGTCTTCCAGCAGAACGAAGGATGCGGCGATCAAGTCGTCGCCATTGATACGTCCTTGGCTGTCCTCCAACATAGTTGCAACCTTGTGGAAGGCCATCATTTCACCCGCGTCAATCTGCGCTTCACGCATCTTGGCTGTGAGATCAGCCACGCGATTTCCTAACGAATGTGATTTTGCAGTCTCGCAATTCGACATGATTAGTCATCCTTTGCCTTGGGGTTTCAGGCTGCCGAACGCAATGCTTCAGCGGATGTTCCGAATTTGGCCATCAGTCTTATGGGATAGGACTTGCGTCTGATTGCGGTTGGAAGAAGCCCGAACGGCGGAACACGCAGCCGGACGCCGAATTGGAAACCCACCGTCGATCGAAGTCCCTTGTCGCCGGTTGAGATCCCGCCATCTTCACTGTCGAGAGGGTGGCGGGATCGCCTTCCGAGGAGCGAGCGCATATAAGGTAATAGATATTTGGCAGATGTACTCACGGCCATCCTGCTCGCTTCTTTGTCTGCGCATGTTCATTCTTTTCGGGAAACCCCATCTCTCCAACAACACGCAACAACCGCGTTGCTACCCACGATTGATGCGATGACAACTGCATCAACAAAGCAAAGCCTCTTCGCCTAAGGTGCGATTGCCGCGGGCTTTTTCGACTTGAAGGTCGTCCAACGCGCCCGGTGGTCAGGCCATGGCGTTCAGCGGGAGCCAGGTAGACTCATCGCGAAAATCCCGCAGCGAGGCATGTCGCAAGTCCTCCTCGCCGCGTGCGGATACTGGAATCCGCCTGGCTCGTTGTGACAGGCATGCGAAGATGAGTGTCGGCGCATGGACGCGGAAAAACCCGCCAGCTTGAGCCAGCGGGCCTTGTGATGGGATGGCCCGCGCGTGCGGTCAAGGCTGCGCGGGCCGACCATGATGAATGAGGGGACATCTTGGTCACCGGCACGACCGATGAAGAACGAGCCGGGTGTGACAGAACACCCTTGGAGCGAGGATGTTCCCGTCCGCGCAAAAAAACCGCCGGCGTGAGCCGGCGGGCAGCCGCTATTTTGCCGTCAAGAGGACAGACCGCTTGCGGCCCACCCACTGCAGCATTTTTCCACTTTGAGCCGAAATCATTCTCAACTATGGTTCGCCAGGCTTAAGGCATGGGGGATTGCCGATGGTTTTATCACGCAGGGGTGTCGTGCTCGGCGGTCTGGCGCTGGTCGCGGTCGGTGGAACCGGCAATATTGTTCAAGCCGCGGCGGCAAAATCCTTTTTCGCCGGTACCGCAAGCGATAACGATTTCGTCTATCGCAAGACCAACTTCGCCAAGATCGACAAGAGATGGCATCGCCAGATCGTCAAGTATTTCAGCAGCGAGCCAGTCGGCACCGTCGTGGTCGATACCCGCCACCACTTCCTCTACCTCATCATGGAAAACAAGACTGCCATCCGCTACGGCGTCGGCGTCGGCAAGGAAGGCTTCAAATGGTACGGCCGCGCGACGATCGATCGCCGCGCGCTGTGGCCCCAATGGGTCCCGCCCCCCGAAATGCGTGAGCGCAAACCGGACTTACCGCCCATGATCGCAGGCGGCGCGTCCAACAATCCGCTCGGGCCGCGCGCGCTCTATCTGTACCGCGACGGCGCCGACATCGGCTACCGCCTGCATGGCACGCTGGAGCCATGGAGCATCGGCACCGACGCTTCCAGCGGCTGCATCCGCATGTTCCCCGAGGACATCATCGACCTCTACCAGCGGTGCCCGATCGGCACCGCGGTGGAGGTCCTGCCGCACATCGCCGACCAGGCGCCCGCTTCCACCACTGTCGAATGATTGGCGCATCATGAACCGCATGATTGAAAACACGTGCCGGCTGCTCGCAGCCGGCCTGCTGGTTGTGGCCGCATCCTGCTCGACCAGCAACACGCTGGCCCCGTCCACGCCTGACGTCACCAACGCCGAGATTGCCGGCTTCCAGAACGTGCAGCCGGGAAGCGAGGAGGATTTTATCCTCAATGTCGGCCGCCGCACCTATTTCACGAAAGGTTCGGCCGCGCTCGATTCTGTCGCCAAGGCCACCCTCGACACCCAGATCGCCTGGTTGACAAAGCATCCGCGCTGGCTGCTCAAGCTGCAGGGTTTCGCCGACGATCCCGGCGCAAGTGAAACGGCGCTGTCGCAGCAGCGCGCCGATGCGGTGATGGACTACCTCGCCGCCGGCGGCATAGACCGGAACCGCATGTGGGCCAAGGGCTACGGCAAGGACAGGCTCGTCCGCGACTGCCCCGACTCCGCCTGCAGGTCGCAGAACCGCCGCGTTGTGTCTAATTTGCGCGATGAGAGGGACGAGTCGTAGAGGCTGCTGTTTTGCTGGTCGCCAAATCAGTCTCACAACGCGACGGCGGCATGGCTGCAATGCGCCTATCGGGGACATTCACCCAGCGTTTGCCCCCCCGAAACCTGACGCTCCGGTTGAACCCGGAATGAAATCAGCTTCCCGTCTACCAACCTCCGGTTCAGGGTCTGGTGGGAGGCTTCGGCATCCGCCTCGACCAGTTTGCGGACGTGGCGGTTGTCCGCGATCGTGATCGGCATGAGCCTCGCCACATGTCGGTGTGCTACGGGGAGTGGGCGCCGTGGAGCTGGCAGGTACGCTCGCTCAAAGCATCGGCCGTCCGCCGGTGACCTCGTAGAGTGCGCCGGTGGTGTAGCTCGATCCTTCCGAGGCAAGCAGCACATAGGTCGCTGCAAGCTCTGCCGGTTGCCCGGGACGCTTGAGCGGCGTGTTCTTGCCGAACTCCTTGACCTTCTCAGAGGGCATTGTCGACGGGATCAGCGGCGTCCAAATCGGCCCGGGAGCGACCGCGTTTACCCGAATGCCGCGTTCAGCTACCAGACCTGCAAGTCCGGCGGTGAAGTTGGCGATCGCTCCTTTGGTAGTGGCGTAGGCAAGCAGTGCCGGCGAGGGACTGGTCGCGTTGATTGAGGATGTGTTGATGATGGTCGAGCCGGGTTCCATGTGCTTCACTGCTTCCTGGGACAGATAGAACATCGCATAGACATTGGTGCGAAAGGTGAGATCCCATTCCTCCGCGCTGATGTCCTCCAGCTTCTCGAACGACGCCTGGTGGGCTGCATTGTTGACGAGGATGTCCAGGCGCCCGCATTCATCGATAGCTCGCTGCACAAGCGACCGCGCGAAGATTTCGTCCGAGATGTCGCCGCGTGCGAGCACCGCCTTGCGCCCCGCTTCCTCGACCAAGCGCGCCGTCTCCTGCGCGTCTTCGTCCTCTTCAAGATAGGAGATCATGACGTCGGCGCCTTCGCGTGCAAACGCGATAGCCACCGCCCGGCCGATGCCCGAGTCCGCGCCGGTGATCAGCGCGACGCGGTCCGTCAGCTTACCGCTGCCGCGATAGCTCTCCTCTCCGTGGTCGGGCCGTGGATCCATCTCGTCGGTGTAGCCGGGCATGTCCTGCTGCTGTTCGGGAAGCGGCGGCTGAGGATATTTCTGCTGGGCATCCTGCATGTCAGGTCCTTTTTTGGTTGGAGTTGCGGTTGTGTCGATCCGGTTCCGTGATCGGTCCCTTGGCGGCTTTCGAGCCACCGCCCCATTCCTCGGCCTTGCACGCTTGGTCGCCGCCCATGAGGTCCGGCGAACCGCGATTTGCGGTGCCGCTGTCGGTCTTGTTCAACTCGTGCTCCTTCTTGCGTGTGGTCAGTCTTTCTCGCCGGCGGTAATCATCGACCTCAGCGGCTCTTGCGCCACATTCGCCTCGATTTCCGCGCGTCCGGGGGTATCCGGTAGCGCCTTGCGGAAATTTCTCGCATAATCCGGTGGCATCTTCGGTGGCATCATCGGTTCGTACGGGTCGACCACGGCCTCGATGACCACCGGACCCTCAGCAGCCAGGGCAGCGTCGAGAACACCTTCCACCTCCTCGGCGCGAGAGACGCTGTAGCCGATGCCGCCCATGGCTTCGGCGGCCATGGCGAAGTCGATGGGCTGGAGTTCGCAGGCGAATTGCGGGTTACCGAGGAACATCATCTGCTCCCAGGCGATCTGATTGAGCATGCCGTTCTTGAGCACGAGCACCTTGAGTGGGACCCGGTACCGAACTGCCGTCGAGAACTCGCCGAGTTGCATCGCGAGACCGCCGTCGCCGACGACCGCGAAGACCGGCCGGCCGGGAAAGGCCAGGCCCGCGGCGATCGCATAGGGCAGTCCGCATGCCATCGAGGCCAGCGCGCCCGAGACGCCGAAGGCCTGCCCGTCACGCAGCTCGATATGGCGGGCCGCCATCTCGGTGTTCTGGCCGGAATCGGCAACCAGGATCGCATCATCGGGCAATCGTTTCCCAAATGCGCGTGTAACCACCTGGGGCTTGAGCGAAGTGGCGGCCTTTTGCTCCGACTGCGCCATCATCTCGCGCCAGCGTCGCATGCCCGCCTGCGCCTTCTCGAGGAAGCTGCGATCATCCTTGCGCTTCAGGCGCCTGTTCAGCAATCGCAGCGTCACGGCGGCATCGCCGGCAAGGCCGGCCTCAACGGGATAGCGCAGGCCGATGCGCTGCGGGTCGCGCTCGATCTGCACCCCGCGCGCCTGTCCCGGCTTCGGGTAGTATTCGATGTAGGGAAAGGTCGAGCCGACGACGAGCAGCGCGTCACATTCCTCCATGATTTCCTGCGACGGCAGCGTGCCGAGAATTCCGATGCCGCCAGTCGTCAGCGGGTGATCGTCGGGCAAGGCAGCCTTACCGAGCAAGGCCTTTGCGACGGGGGCACCAAGCAGCTCCGCCGTCTCTTCCAACTCGTGCCTGGCACCAAGCGCGCCCCGACCGGCGAGGATCGCGACCTTCGTCGCCCCGTTCAGGATCTCGGCGGCTTTCGCAAGTTGTTCTTCGTCGGGAAGCCTGCTTCCTTCGAACCAACGATCCGGCGTATGCGACGGTTTGTTGCGCTTCGAGCGCTTGGCTTGGTAGAGCGTGTGCTCCTGCACATCGCTGGCGATCGACAGATGCGCAACGCCGCGACGTGCCAGCGCCGACCTGCAGGCGAGACCGGCCAGGCTTTCCATATGCGCCGCGTCGGAGACCTGCGCGTTGAAGACGGCGACATCGCTGAAGACGCGCGTCAAGTCGACATCCTGCTGGGTGAAGGTCTCGATGAGGTCGTGGAACTGCATGCCGGTAATGGCGAGCACCGGCGCTTGGTCGAGCTTGGCATCGTAGAGTCCAGTCAGGAGGTGTGTGCCGCCAGGGCCGGAAGTTGCGAGGCAGACACCGAGCTTGCCTGTCCATTTTGAGTAGGCGCACGCCATGAACGCCGCGGATTCCTCGTGCCGCACCTGAATGAAGCGGATGCGGTCCTGCCGCTTGCGCAGCGCCTCCATGATGCCATTGATGCCGTCGCCCGGCAGGCCAAAGATGATATCGACGTTCCAGTCGATCAGCGTCTCGATGAGGATGTCCGCGGCGGTCGGCATGTCTCAGTCCTTACCGCGATGCGGATCCCGCCGCCTGGCTGCTCTTGTTCGCGGTCTTGTCAGTCTTACGCTGGTCTTTGTTGCCGCCGCGATTGCCGCCATGCAACTCGTCGGAAGATTGAGCGGTCTTGCCGTCTTCCAAATTAGTGGCCATGCGCAAAGCTCCCTACATCCGGCCTGCCTAACCAGAAAGTCGGTGAGATGTTCCGTGCCCGAAGGCAAGGCCGCCTAGTCAGGTGCCGAAGGCAAACGTGTCAGTACCACCCGATGAGGCGCTGTTCGGCAGTCAGCGGCTGAACAGGCGAGGTGCGATCGAACAGACGAAGGCATCGAACTGCTGCGAGGCCGAGGATTGCATGTAGTGGCCGAGGCTGTCTGATCGCCAAAAGCTCTCGCGGCAGAGCTGGCCGATGTTCAGGTCGCGTCTTCGCAGGTCCCTATAGCCAGAGCGCAACGCCGCCCGGACCGTCCCCATAGGCGAACTCCTCGCACCCCTCGTCGACGATTTCTCGCCCGGGATTCCGCCTCAGTGGCGAAAGGACTCGTTCGTCGCGCACACCGCGGCGGGCGATGTGCGCCTCGACCATGCGGTGCCTGGCGTGCCGGTAGTCTGGGATGGCACCTCGATAGCCTTAAAAAGACGGCAGGCTTAGTCGTCCTGCCTGCGCTTGTGGTGCTCGCTCTCCTGGTTTTCGCCGCGGATCATCTGGCGATCGTCCTTGTCGGTCAATTCCACGCCCTCGTCGCGTAGATTGGCGCCGTCTTGCCGCGCCTCGCGCTCCTGCTTGGTTCTCTTCAGCTCA
Organism: Mesorhizobium sp. P160187; assembly: GCF_057766425.1. Taxonomy (NCBI): domain Bacteria; kingdom Pseudomonadati; phylum Pseudomonadota; class Alphaproteobacteria; order Hyphomicrobiales; family Phyllobacteriaceae; genus Mesorhizobium; species Mesorhizobium sp. P160187. The sequence continues at coordinate 164,443 of NZ_JBYMDX010000005.1, read as the reverse complement.
TCCTCGGCATTGAAATCGTCGCCGGCATTGCTGGTGTTCTCGCGCTTTTCGATGATGCGCAGCTGCTGCTCGTGGGTCTTCCGGCCGGCCATGGCAAGGCGCCTCCTACTTGTTCGTGCGTCCGGTCTGGTCAGGATTGATGCCGCCCTGAGGCGTGACATCGTTCTCGACATCGCCTTCGAACGTATTGTCCCCATCGAGAGCATCGTTCTCGTCGAGCATATCGCCGCCCTTGACCGCGCCCTTCGAGGTGCCGATTCCCGGGTTGTCTCGCAGATCCTTGTCCGTGGGCTGTTTAGTCTTGGGGTGTTGGTTGGTCATGGAATTTCTCAGCGCTGGTTGAGCTTGGACGAACGACGGTCCTGGCGCTGTCCAACTTCAACGTGGAGAAAATGTTCCGGAACATATTCGCTTGTCAGGTGCGCGTAAGCGGCCAGGCGGCCGCCGTCTCGGCTAGCGAAACTCCAGGCATGCCACATTACATCCCATTCCGAGGCGAATTGGCAGGCTAAAGTGAAAATCGAGACGGTCGAAAGCTTGCAAGGAGTGGGTGCTCTGTTCCGGTGGCGATCTCGGTTGCAAGCAGTTCGCCGGCAATCAAGCCAAGTGTTGCGCCGCTGTGGCTGAAGGCGACGTAATACCCCTCGATCTCCCGCAACTGGCCGAAGACCGGCTCGCCGTCTCCGGGGATCGGCTTGGGCCCGACACCGTAGCTCTCCAGTTCCAATTTCGGATGACCGTCGAGAACATTCGACGCTTCGTCGAGAAGCCCCTGGATGGTCGATGCTTTTACGCGATAAGTCCCGTCCGGATTGACTACCACCTCTTCTTCCGACCAGGCAGAATCGAGCGCGAGGGCGCCATCAGGCGTCGGCCGGATGGCGACGCGCGGCGTGTTGAGCACGGCGCGTAGCGGCAAGTCGACTGGCTTGGTCCTGACCAGCAGCGCGATCGGTGTCCCATCGGCAATACGCTGACCGGCCACTGCGACCATTCGCGGCACATCCGCACCGGTCGCCAGAAGCACCGCGTTGGCGGCGAAGCTGATCCCGCTGGTGGTGGTGACGCCGGTGGCGCGGCCGTTGGCGACGGTGACGGTAGCGCGTCCGGCCTCGGTGACCACCTGGCCGCCCCGCTCCACGAATTCCGCGATCAATATTTCAATCAGCGACGGCAGGTCGACCCAGCCCTCGCCCGGGTTGAAGATCGCGCCTTGAGGCGTGACAGCGCTTGCGCAGACACCCGGCGCGACCAACCTTATGGCGTCCGCGGACAGATGCTGCGCATCATAGCCGAGACGTTTTTCGTGAGCGAAGACATCGGCGATCTCGTTTGAGGCATCGTCCGCATCCCACGTCAGGCCACCGTCGAAACGCAGCCAGGCGGCATCCGGGCATCGCGCCGACAAACTGCGGTAGCGGTCGATACCGATCATGCGCAGGCGATGATATTCAGCCGAGCGCCTGCGCGCCGAATTGATCCAGGCGAGCGAGCGACCGGAAGCTCCCTTGGCGAGCGGTCCATCATTGACCAGCACGGTCTCGATGCCGAGCCTTGCAAGATGAACGGCCGAGGAGACGCCAAAAATGCCGCCGCCGACAACAACGACCTTGGAAACCTGATGTGATGCAGCCATGAGATATCTTTCACTGGTGGAGGTTGGTTTGGGCGGCCGTCTTGAAGGCTCATGCGTGATCAAAGCACTTCGGCAAGGAAGTGCTTCAGACGCGGGCTTTTCGGCGTGTCGAAAATCGCGGCAGGCGTGCCGGCCTCGATGATGCGGCCTTCATCCATGAAGACGACCTGATCGGCGACCTTGCGGGCGAAGCCCATTTCATGCGTCACCACGACCATTGTCATGCCGCGCCGGCCGAGATCCGCCATGAGGTTGAGCACACCCTTCACCAGTTCTGGATCGAGTGCGCTCGTTACCTCATCGAACAAGATGACCTCCGGGTCCATCGCCAATGCACGAGCGATTGCCACACGCTGCTGCTGGCCACCGGAAAGGCTCCCTGGACGATGGTGTTTGCGGGTCGCAAGCCCGACGTCGGCAAGGCGCGCCTCGGCGATGCGCTCAGCTTCCTGTACAGGGAGCCCCTTTACCTTGGTCAGCGACAGCATGACGTTTTCGAGCGCGGTGTGGTCGGGAAACAGATTGAACTGCTGGAAAACCATGCCGACACGCCGGCGCAGTTTTTCAGGCTTCATCGCCAGGATGCTCGCACCATCGAGCAACACCTCACCGCCCTTGGGCTCGACCAGGCGGTTGAGGCAGCGCAGCAGGGTCGACTTGCCCGAACCTGATGGGCCGATCACGCATGTGACCGTGCCAGGCTTGACTGCCAGGCTGACGCCTTTGAGAACATCGACGTCGCCATAGGCCATGTCGAGATCGGTAATGGCGAGACTGCCGCCCTTGAAGCGGGGCAGCGCTGAGCGGGCATCAGAGCCGGCCTCCGAAAGTGCACTGCCGGTGGCGCCCTCCAGTTCGCTCACTTCGGCCAGGCCGCTGATGACGAGGCCGGCCTTTTGCTTTCCGACCCGCAGCGAGTTGTCGATGTAGTTGACCACATGGGTCAACGGCACGGTGATGACGAGATAGAACACGCCGGCCAGAAGCAATGGCGAGAGGTTTCCGGTGACCACTGCCTGGTCCTGGCCGACACGGAAGATCTCGCGCTCCGAGGCGAGCAGACCGAGGAAGTAGACAAGGCTTGAATCCTTGACGTTGCCGATGAACTGGTTGACGAGGGCCGGCAAGACGCGGCGGATGCCTTGCGGGATCACGATCAGGCGCATGCCTTGGCCGTAGCTCATGCTGAGCGCCCTGCAGGCCTCCATCTGCCCGCGCTCGACGCTCTGGATGCCCGAGCGGAAGATTTCGCCGATATAGGCGCCGGCGATCAGGCTCAGCGCAAGAATGCCGAGCGGAAAGGGCGAAGGGCCGAAGATTTCACGGCCGATGCGGGCAAAGCCCTGGCCTATCAGCAGGATGGTGACGATCGCCGGCAGCCCACGGAATATATCCGTGTAGACCCGCGCCGGAATGCGCAGCCAGCGCGATTGCGAGATGCCCATGACCGCCAGGATCATGCCGAGGATGACACCCAGCACCGTCGACGCGGCGGCGAGGATCAACGTGTTCTTCAATCCGATGGTGATCATGCTGGGCAGCACGTCCGCCATGGCCTGCCAGTCGAGGAAACTGCGCCGCAGGTTTTCGAGCCAGTTCATTCGCCCCCCTTTCGGTTGCGCTATTCACATCGTCCGCATCAAGGACGGCGGCGTAATCCGGCCGCCGGCATGAGAGCCAGCGGCCGGGTACGGTCTACTTCTTGGGAAGATACTGGTCGGGCATCGGCGAGCCGGGGAACCACTTTTCATAAAGCGTTTTCCAGGTGCCGTCCTGCATGGCCGCGTGAAGGGCGGTGTTCAGCGCATTGCGGAGCTTGTCGTTGCCCTTGCGCAGGACGAAGCCGGCCGGCGCGTCAAAGGAAGGAATATTGACCGCGATCTTCAGGTTCGGATAGCGAACGCCATAGTCCTTGGCAGCCTCGTAATCGAGGAAGTGGGCATCCACGGTTCCGTTGTTAAGCGCCGAAACGGCGGAGTTGTTGTCGGGGAATTTGACGAGATCGGTTCCGACAAAATTCTTCGCCGCGTAGATTTCCTGGAGCGTGCCTTGCACGACGCCGAGACGTTTGCCCTTGAGCCCGTCCGCCGACGTGATCGCCTTGTCGGCAGTAAGCACGGACAGATAGCCTGCGATATACCCGTCGGAAAAGTCGACGGTCTTCTTGCGTGCTTCCGTCGTGCCGATTGCCGCGACCGCGACATCGAAACGCTCGTTTGCAACCGAAGGCATCAGCGCCGAGAATTCCTGGCCGGTGAAGATCACCTGGTCGGGCTTGAAGCCAAGGCGGCTCGCGACGTTGCGGAACAATTCGATGTCGAAGCCGGTGAACGACCCATCGGCCTGGGTGAAAGCGTAGGGTTTGGCATCGCCCATGGTTCCGACGCTGATGACCTTCGCATCAATGAGGCCATAGGGATTGTCATCCGCGGCGGCCGCTCCTGAAACCAGCCCGGCGCCGACGCACATCGCGATAAGAGCCATTGCGCCGGTTCTGACCGGGCACATCAACGACTTGAGAATTTCTTTCCTGCTCATGTCTTTCTCCACTCTGAAGGTCTGTTCTTGTTGGTATTTCCGTCGAGCCGCCATCTGGCGCGCCGACATGCCCTTGCCGAAATCACGGTCCGTCACGCCTCTCGGCTCCACTCCTTTTAAAGAGACCGGTCTCATATTGCGTGAGACCGGTCTCTTTGTTAATCGTTATCGCCACGTTGACCTCCCGTCAACAACTCTTGTAGTCGTCATCCGATGAAAAGAACCGCCCCCAAGACCCCGTCGATAACGGTCAGCGACGTCGCCCGCGCGGCCAATGTTTCGAAAGCGACAGCCGCGCGCGTGCTCGGCGGATACGGCGTCGTCAGCGAAATGATCCGCGCGGAAGTCATGGCCGCGGCCAAGGCCTTGGACTATCGTGCGAACGAGCTCGCCCGCAGCATGACGACCGGCCGCTCCGGCATCATCGGCGTGGTTGTCGGCGACATCGAGAACCCGTTCTTCAGCCTCGCGGTACGCGGCATCAGCGACGCGGCAAAGGCAGCCGGGTTCAACGTCATCCTGGCCAATTCCGGCGAGAAGATCGAGGCGGAAAAGGCGGCCGTGAAACTGCTCATCGGCAAGCGCGTCGACGGGCTGATCGTCACGCCGTCGGAATCGCGCGACATCGCGCACCTGCGCGATATCCACCGCTCGGGCCGACCGCTTGCCCTGCTGGATAGGGCGCTGGCAGATCTGGATGTCGATACGGTCACGACCGACGATCGCGGCATCGCCATGCTGGCGACCCGCTTTCTAGCCGATGCCGGCCACCGCAACATCGCCTATGTGACCGCGGTCGACGCCGAAGGGCACGAGTACCGCGATCTCGGGCAGATCTACACCTCGTCGGTCCGTGAGCGCATCGACGGTTTCCTCACCGTGTGCCGAGAGGCCGGACTTGATCGGCCAGAACGCTTTGTTCGCCTTGGCGCGACAAGCCCCACCGAAACGCGCAGGGTTGCCGGCGAGATGCTGTCGGCGCCGGATCGGCCGACGGCGATCCTCGCCTCCGACAGCGTCATTGCGCTGGAGATCTTCAAGGTGACCCGCGAGCGCGGCCTGCGGGTTCCCGACGACATTTCGCTCATCACTTTCCATGATGCGGACTGGACGAGCGTCACCACGCCGCCCATCACCGTTATCGACCAGCCCGTCTACGCGCTTGGCAAGAGCGTCGCGGAATTGCTCATCCGGCGATTGAAGGGAGATTCCCGCCCGGCGGAAAAGCTCGTTTTGCCGACCGCCATCATTGCACGCGGATCCGTTGGCCCGCCCTCGAATGGAAAGCCGCAAGTGCGCCAAGCATAGGTGTGACGGCGATACGGCCCACATGAATACGTTAGAACAAGGTCGACGCACTCCGCTTTAAGAATGTACGTCGATCAACCCAGCAAGCACCCTGATCGCAATGCCGCGTCCACCGTCTTCGGGACGGCACGTGCCGGCTCATGGTTTGAAGAGCGTGACGATGAGCCAGATGCCCGGCTACTTCTTGGGCCTGCCTGGCTTCAGGGCCGCCAGAAGATTGGTGATCCTGCCCGCCTTTCGGTTGCGGATCTCGGCCTCGTTCTTGCGGCGCATCGCGGCGCGGACAAGCCTGGCGCCGAGATAACGCAAAGGCTCGGGCGGCAGCGACATGCGCCGCTCGATGCCGACCAGACCACTTTCGCTCCAGCGATCCTTTCGCTCGAGCACCAGGCTCGCCAGAATGCGTCCGGCTATCGGCGTCTGCGCGATGCCGGTGCCGTTAAATCCCATGCCGTAGAAGATATTGGGATGATCGCGCAGGTGGTCGAAGACAGGAACGTGTTCAGGCACGCAGTCGATCGGCCCCGACCAGTCATATTCGATCGCCACACCGCGCAGCGAGGGGTAGACCCGATGCAGCTCTCGCATATTGTCGCGACCGTGCTCCGGGCTGCGGTTGAAGCTGGCGCCGAAATTTCCACTGAAGGCGACGTTGCCGCTGCCACGACCGAAGACCACCCTGCCCCCGATGGTGCGCTGGTAGTAGAGCACCTGGGCCTGGGAATCGCAGATCGAGGCACCGTCGCGCCAGCCGATGCTGTCGAGCAGTTCGGGAACGGCGGCAGTGGCAATCACCTCGCTGCCGACCACATAAAGATGCCGCCGCAGTTCCGGCAGCGCGGAAAGCCAGGCGTTGGCGGCAAGCACGATTTTGTCAGCCCGTACCGCGCCATGCGCCGTGCGCACCGTGCATGTCATGCCGGGTTCGATGGCGAGGACCGGGCTGCGCTCATGGATGATGACGCTGCGTGCCAGTGCCAACTTGCGCAATCCGATGGCAAGTTTGGCGGGATGGACCGTGCCGGCAGTGGTCTCGACCACGCCGACATAGGAGGCCGATGAACCGGTGCGGCGTTGAATGTCCTCGGCTGTCAGCGGGCTGAAACGGTTTTCTCCAACAGCCGCCGTCAAGGCCACGGCGGTCTCCCAAGCGCCTTCCTGCGCAATGGAGCTTGCTGTCCACAACCATCCGTCCAGCCTCAGGTCCATGTCTATGGTGCCGTTTTGCTGCAGCGTCTTCAGCTCCGCGATCGATGCCACCGTGTCGGCGCACAGCAGGCGCGCTTCCTCGAGACCGACGACCGCACTGATCTGGTCGATTTCGGCGAACCATGAATGGACCTGACCGCCGTTGCGCCCCGAGGCCCCCGATCCGCACAGATCGGCTTCAAGGATGACCACCCGCGTTTGCGGCGCCAGCTCAAGGATCCGCAGCGCCGTCCACAGACCGGTATAGCCGCCACCGACGATCACCACGTCGGCGCGCTCGTCGCCTCGCAATGGCTCGGTTGCGGGGGCGGCGGCAATGTCCTGCAGCCAAAACGACCGGTCAGATGCAAGCGCGACCGCAGGCTGCCGCAAACGAATTGTACTCACGCTTGGGCTCCCTGCGCATCGACAATGAAGCTGGCATATTTGGCTGGCAGCCAATCGGGTATCGGACGCGGTCTCTGGGGAAACCCGCCAAGATGGGTGCAGGTCTGCGCCGCCGCGATCGACGCCCTGTGCAATGCCTCCAGGGCGCCGAGGCCGCCGAAATGGAAGCCGGCGAGGAAAGTGGCAATGAAACTGTCGCCGGCGCCACACGTATCCACGACATCGACAAGCGTCGCCGGCGCATGCACGACATTCGTGCCATCGTCGAAGTAGGAGCCGCGTCGACCACAGGTCAAAACTACCTGCCTTGCGCCGGCCGCCCTGAGCGCGCCCAGCGATGGCTCGATGGGAACATCGACATCGTCCGGTCCGGACGCAAACAAAAGCGGGACACCATCGAGCGGCAGCGCCATATGGGCGGTCGATAGATCGATGCTGAACGGCACATGGTCCGCCACCAATCGTTGGACAAGGTGCTTGTTGGCGTTGGTGCCGAGATGCACCCAGTCGGCCGCGGCGATGACCGCATAATGCGCGGGCAGCGGCATGAAGTTTTCGCCCACACCGAAGGATTCGTGCAGGAACTTCCGGTCGCCGGATTCATCGCGCAGCAAGGTGACGGCCGTATCGCCGGGACGCCGTTCGACGTCGTCGGGGGATAGGCCGGCACCTGCCAGCTCGGCAAGCACCACGTCGCCTTCGGGATCGTTCCCGACGGCGCCGAAATAGCGCGCGGACCAGCCGTTGCGCCGCCATTGCGCCGCGACATTCAAGGCGTTGCCGCCCACCGTCATCAAGTTGTTGGTCAAATAGGCATCAAGGCAATTGTCCCCGACCGCGATAAGCTTCTTCGACCTCATGCCGGCACCGTTGCGCAATTGAGGTATGGCGCGATGGCGCCAAGGCAGCGTGTCCAGGCTTTTACCGGATCGAGCGCGTAGGAGCCGTTGCCGAACGGCTCGAAGGTGAACTTTCCGGCATAGCCCAGGCGCGCGAGCTCGCTGACATAGTGGCCGAGCGGCAGCGTGCCATCCCCCCACACCAGATGCCCGCCTGGCGTGCCGTCGACCAGATGGACATGCGCCAGCCGCGAGCCGAACAGGTCGACATAGCCGGCCACGGTGTCGCCGGCCGTGGCCATGGCGACAGTGTCCAGCACGACGTCGATGTTTTCAGCGCCCACCTCGTCCAGCATTTGGCGCAGGCCTGCCGCATCATTGACGAGGTTGCTCTCGAACCGCTGCAACGGCTCGAGCAGGCAGCGCACCTCGTTTGCGGCGGCATGCCGGGCGATCTCGCCGATCGCGTCGACCGCGCGGTCCCATGCCGGTTGCCGGGATTGGCTCTCGTAGCCCCGGCCGGGCGTCAGGAAGAGACAGCGGGCGCCAAGCGCCGCGCAGATGTCGGCTGCACGGCAAAACCGCTCGATGCTGTCCTGGCGCAGTGCGGCGTCGCCGGAGGCAATGTTGATTGGATACAACACCTGCTCAGGCGTAAAGCACCAGGCCGACAGCTCGTTGTCGGCGAGTATCCGGCGAACGGATTCGACACGCGCGTCCGTGGCGTGGAACAGGTCCAGATGCTGGGCAATCCCCCACAGCTCGATCTCGCGCAGGCCAAAGCCTCGGATCGTCCTGGCGACCTCATCGAAGGGGAAGTGCTGGAAGCTGAAATTGGCTCCGATCAGCTGATGAGCAGCGAGCTGCGGCATGAAGGCTCCTTTCGGGAATTGTTATTTGCCGATGCCTTCGGCCAAGCCACGGATGAAGTAGCGTTGCGCGCCAAAGAACACGATCACGATAGGCAGCGCCGAGATCGTCATGGCCGCGAACACCACGGCATAGTTGGTCCCGTGGGTTGCCATGATCGACGTCAGTCCGACCGGCAGCGTCTGCACATCCGAGCCGCTCGTGAAGATCATGGCGAAGAGATATTCGTTCCACGCGAACAGGACGTGCAGGATGACGCAGGAAATGATGATCGGCCGGCACAGCGGCAAGGTGATGCGCCAGAAGATCTGACCCTCGCTGGCGCCATCCATCGTCGCCGCCTCGTCGATGTCTTCAGGCAGATCCAGCATGTAGGCGCGGATGAGGAAGGTGGTGAACGGCACACGGAACGCCGTGTAGAGAATGATCAGCGCCCAGTAGGTGTTGTAGAGACCGAGCGCCTGCAACATCTTCACCAGTGGAATGATCGCCACGGTGGGGCTCAGCATCAAGCCGCCCAGAACGATGGCAATAACCAGCGGCTTTGCCGACATCTTGGTGCGGGTCAGGCCGAAGGCCGTCCAGGCGCTGATCAGGACGGTGCATATGGCCGAAGCGACGGTCACCAGCACCGAGACTGTCACGTAGCCACGCACGCCCTGGTTCCATGCCTGCATGTAATTGTTCCACGACCAATGGGTGGGCAGGGCGAAGGGATCGCCGAAGATCTGCGCATTGTCCTTGAAGCCGCTCAGCGCCATCCAGATCAGCGGATAGATGACGACGACACCAAGGCAGACCAGGAACGAATAGAGCAATGTCCTGGCGATGACCGACCACACATTCACGTTCCGGCTGCGACCGGCTGCGACCATCGCACTCATAGCTGCACCCGGCGGCGCTTGGTGTACCAGAGCTGTGCCGCACCTGTGAGCATGGTCAACATGAAGATGACGGCGGCGATCGCCGCGCCATAGCCGAAATTGTCCTCGATGAAGGCCTTCTGGTAGAGCCACGTGCCCAGCACCTGGCTGCTGTTGTTAGGCCCGCCTGCGGTCATCACCATAACCTCGTTGAACACCTGGAACGCGCCCGTGATGGTGACGATGATCATCAACCCCGTCATTTCCCGGGTGAGCGGAAAGGTGATGCTCCACAGGCGGCGAAGCGGACCCGCGCCGTCGATCGTTGCGGCATCGTAGAGGTCGCGCGGAATCTTCTGGATGGCAATGGCGAACAGCAGCGTCGAATAGCCAAAACCCTGCCATTGGCTCATGGCGATGATGGCATAGATGGCGGTGTGCTCATTGCCGAGCCAAGGCATGACGAGCTGGCTCAGTCCAACACGGCTGAGCGCGGCATCCAGCAAGCCGATCTGCGGCTGGTAGATGAAATAAAACAGCAGGCCGGTCACCGTGATCGAGATTGCCGACGGCACGAAATAGACGGCGCGCCACAGCCGGCGCCAGCTTTCGCTTTTCAGGTCCTCGATAATGGCCGCCAGCAGGAACGCGCCGAAGACCTGGAAGATGACGGAGATGAGAGCGTAGAGGCAGTTGTTCCACAGCGCCAGCAGCACGACCGGGTCATGCAGCAGCCGGTCGTAGTTGGCGAGGCCGACATTGGTGACCTCGCCGGTGTAGATGTCCTGGTCGGTGGTGCTGACGATGAAATTGTCGACGATCGGATAATAGACGAACCAGCCGATGAGGATGAGCGCGATCGCCGCCCATCGCAACGACAACAGGTTGGCGAAGCAGGCCCGCCGGCTCTTTGGCCGTTGCGGCCTGGCGACGCCGATGTCGGCGCCGCTGTCCACTGTGTCCGAGGCCCTTGCCATGCTCGCTGCTTTATTTGGCCGCGGATGCGGCTTTGCGCACCTCGTCCATCACTTGCTCGGGCGTCATCGAGCCGCCCGCCAGCGCCTGCAGGCTGGACAGCCAGACGGCGGCGACGCGCGGTGGGTTGGCCGTATCCAGCCAGGGCATGAGGTATGAGGCGGCGTTGATATCCTTGAGGCCATCGACCACAGCCGCGCTCATGTTCGATTCCGAGGCGCCGCCGATGGTGGCGCTCGGCTGGCCATAGGGTGGCGCAGACAAGACCTGCGCATTTTCCTTCGAGGTCACGAACTTCATGAAATCGATCGCCAGCGGGATGTTCTTCGATGCCGCATTGATCATGTAGCCCTCCGGCGCGCCCTCGATCGACTTGGCGTCACCCTTGGCGCCGGCGGGCACCGGCAGCCGGAAGAATCCGAAATCGGCGGGCTTTAACGCCGACTCCGGCGTGGCGGCCTGATCGAACTCGATGATTTCCTGGTAGTACATGGCCGACTGGGCGTTGGTGAAGGCCTGGAGAGCCGAGGCATAGGATGTGCCGTTGACGCCGGCGCCATCGGTGCAGCGCTCGACAAGCTGGCTGAACTGCTTGAGTGCTGCGACATAGCCTGGATCGCTGTATTGGGCGGTGGCCGGATCGAAGTCGCGTTCCAGCGTTGCCTGCGGCACGTTGTAGGCGAGCAGCTGGCCTGCAAAGTGGATCGCCGGCCAAGCCTCCTTGTTGCCGAAGGAGATCGGTGTCACGCCGGATTTGCGGATGGCATCGCAGCTGGTCAGCAAGTCCTCGAAAGTGGCGGGTGCCTTGAGGCTGAGCTTGGCGAAGATCTGCTTGTTGTAGCCCATGAACTTGGCATCCTGGTAAAGCGGAATGCCATAGAACTTGCCGTTGTACTGGAACGCCTTGACGGCGGCTGGAGACAGCGACTTGCCCCACTCGGTATCGGCAGCAATGACGGGCGTGAGATCAACGGCGCGATTGCCGCGCACGAAATTGCCACCCCAACTGCCTGTCCAGGAGAAATAGATATCGGGCAGCGAGTTGGAAGCGACCAGCGTCTTGGTCTTGCCCTTCACGCTGTCGTCGCTCTCCTGGATAAGTTCGACCTTCACATCCGGATGGAGCTTCTCATAGGCCTGTGCCAGGTTGACGAAATAGGGCGACAGCTGTTGCAGCCCGAACTTGGTCAGGACCGAAAGCGTGCCGGTGTATTCCACCTTGGCGTTTGGGTCGGCCGTGACAGCCGGCGAAGCGGCGGAACTGCCGCTTATCGACAACCCCAATGATGATACCGCGGCCACCGTGACCGCCACGACTTGCAGCGAACGTTTCATGGATAGCTCCTTCAGAGGTAAGAGGGGATCAATATTCCACGCGTTTGTAGTAGCGACGGGTGGTCAGCGGGTGGTTGCGCAGCACCTCGAGATGGGCGCTCAGCCGCTCGAGCAAGGTGGCGAGCAGAACCGGCGAGATCATGCCGCGGACCTTTGCGGAGATGCCCGGCAACTTGACCGAGGCCGCGTCCAGCGTGCGAACGCGGTCCGTGTAGCGCCTGGCGAAGTTCTCGACCCGGTCGGCCAGGGGCCGAAGGGCATCTTCGCCCTTGAACACGAAAACGCTGACGCCCGGCTCGACCAACTCGAGCGTACCGTGGAAGAAGTCGGCGGCGTGCACCGGGCGGGTGCGAATCCACTGCATCTCTTCGAGGATGCACATGCCGTAATAGTGTGCCTCCGGCCACACCGAGCCGGCGCCGGTGAAGATGTGATAGGTATCGTCCTTGATTGTCTGGGCCAGTTCGGCCGCCCTGTCCTCAAAGGCAGCCTTGGCGTCGGCAAGCAGATCCGGCAGCAGTTTGAGTTCGGCGACAGTGCCATCAAAATCATCATATTCGCCGCGCTCTTCCAGCAGGGCCAGGACGATCAGCAGCGTCTGCAGGTAGAAGGATTCCGACGAGGTGTCGTCTTCGGCGAAGTTCGTGAAATTGTGGTCAGCCTCCCGTGCGATTGGCGTATCCGAATGGCCGGTGAGCGAAATCGTGCGCACACCACGTTTTTTCAGAAAGGCCATGAGCTCGACGCCTTCCTTGGTCGTGCCCGACAAGGACGGGATGACCACCACGGCCTTGCTGTCGAGACCGGCGGGCGGATCGATCACGACCTGCGCCGGATAGGCACCGCTCACCGGGAAGGTGGAACAGCGCTGCGCCAACTCGATCGCGGGCAAGGTTAGAAGCTGCACGCCGCCGGTGCCCATGAAAAACAGCCGCTCGACGCCATCTGCCAGCAGTGTGCGCATCAGTGAGCGAACCTCACCTGCGACGGCGACGGCCCCGCTTTGGATCTTCACGAAGCGGTCCCTATCGAAGTTCAGCATGACGTTTTCCTTGTATTTCGCATGTTACAGGCCTCTAGCCCGCCTTAGGCGTCGGTGGGCCGTCTAGCTCGTTTTCCCGATGTGAGATCGATCTCACAAGCAATAATGGGCACGCAATTTCGCCAATGGCAAGTCCTTTAGACGAAATTCTCCGAAATCGAGGGGTTTGCTCTTTAGCGCACAGCGCGCCGGGCAACCGATCCGCGTACGATCAAGCGGGTCTGAAATCGGGTACGGCGCGGTGCAACCTTTTTGCCGGCAAGCCGCTCCAGCAGGTATCTGGCGGCGAGCGGTCCGATCTCGGAGATGGGTTGCGCCACGACCGTTATCTGCGGATCGGTGAACGTGGCGAGGTTGAAGTCATCGAAGCCAACCACCGACACATCATGCGGAATCGAGAGCCCCATTGAACGCAGGCCAAGAAGCGCGCCTTGCGTCATGAGGCTGTCCACCGTGAACAGTGCGGTCGGGCGATTGCGCCGGCTGAACAGGCGGATCGTGGCTTCGATGGCGTGCTCGACGGTCGAGCGCGATACGCCGATGAGCGCTTCATCGATTGCGATCCCATGCGAGTGGAGCGAGTTTTGGTAGCCAGCCAAGCGTTCCTGTGCCGTAAAGATGCGTGACTCGTCGCGCAAAAGACCGATCCGGTGGTGACCGTTGCCAACCAGATAGTCCACTGCCTCGCGTGCCCCGCCCTCGTTGTCGACGACGACGCTGTCGCATTGCAGGTCCTTTACCACGCGGTCGATGAGCACGATCGGCGCGCCTTCGCGGGCCAGTTGCACAATATGCTGGCTGTCGGTTGCAGACGTTGGGGCAAGGATGAAGCCGCGAATGCTGAGCGAGCGAAGGCTCTCAAGCAGTTCTTTCTCCTGTTCTACATTCTCCTCGCTGCTGGCAATCAGAAGATTGTGGCGGTGCTTGCGCAGTTCCACCTCTATGTCGTGCGCGATTCGGGCGAAGAACGGATTCTGGATATCGCCAGGCACGAAGCCTATGATCGGCAATTGTCCGCTGCGCAGCGCCTGCGCGACGAGGTTGGCCCGATAGCCCAGCCTTTCGGCTGCCTCAACCACGCGGAGCGCCGTCTCGTCGCCAACGTAACCATAGCTGTTGAGCGCCCGGGCGGCCGTGGCGCGCGACACCTTAGCCGCTGCGGCAACGTCCTTTAGTGTGATTCCTTTCTGGGCCACAGGTAACCGTCCTTCTTGGATCTGAACATTGCGTCAGATCATTCTCGGCTCGTCTTGCGGGCATCGTTGTGCGGCATATCGGACGATTCTCAAACTGCGAACATAGCTTTCGCAACTCCTTGCCACCTAATCGAGATACGCGCGCTGTTTGGCTATCTGGAAATTTGATCCACGAATGCACCTACATGTTGTGCAGTCAGTTCATTGCCTTGCACTGCCAGCATACGGCAATGAGTTCACGCCATGGTCCAGGCGGCCTCCCTGGCATCGATCATAACACCGATGGAGACGACTAGCCTTGCCGCCAAACTCGTCCAGCGATTGGAGGCGAGCTTTCAAAAAGGTCGAGCCAGACGCTCAAGGCCCGCTGCACGGAGAGCCACAGGCCGGGGGACTCTGAGCAAATCGGGAATCTGAGTCGCTTGCTCTGAACCGTCGGCATCATGCTGCTAACCGGTTTTGATCCTCCGGGGCTCCGCATTGGCAATAGCGACGAAAATGCTGTCGAGCAGACCCTTGTCGCGGAAGGAACTTGCCAAGCAAGGGCACCTCGGCCAAGTACGCAAACAACGCCCGGAGACAAGGCGCATCCGGCAGCACCCTTTTGGGGCCAGATAGAGACTCAGAAACCCAAAGCTTTCATCTTCCCGCTATTGAAAACGGAGGGACTCGATCGTGACGCGTGCGCCCGACCATCCCCAACGGTGGGCTCCAAACTGATCGAAACTTCTCGTCGACCTTTGCTAGGTGATTGATCATCGGGGAGACCAAAGCCGAAACGCTGGGGTTGGTGTCTCCAGGGACGCTGAACGAAGCTTCAGGGAAAATCCCAAATCTGCCGATTTCCCTGGCGCTGTCATTGCAACGATCGAGACAATAAGGGAGACCGGACCGGAGGCACGAGAGGCCGCGTCCTTTTCGTGGGATCGCTCCTCCAAACCGTTTGCCGCAATTTAGAGATGTTGCCTTGACCCCGCACTAGCGTCTACTGCATCTGCTAGTAGGAGCGTCACGAATGGCGAGAAAGTCTGTCCGACGCAAGTCAACGATTTATGACATCGCGGTGGCGGCAAAGTTGTCCCCGACAGCGGTTAGTCTCGTCCTCAATGGCTCGTGGCAACAGCACCGGATCAAGGCGGAAACCGCAGCGACCATCCTCGATTGGGCTGAGCGGCTTGGCTATGCTGTCAACCTCAAGGCACGAGGATTGCGGCTTTCCCGATCCGGGCTCGCTGGAATGATCTTGCCACATTACCGCAATCGCTTCTTCGCCGGATTGGCCGAAGCCTTTGAAGCGGAATCCCGCGTCCACCGCTTGTGCCCGATCGTCGTCAGCACCCATCGCAATCCTGATAACGAGTTGAGTGTGACGGAAACCCTGCTGGCCCAGCAGGTGGAATTTCTCTTCCTTGCGGGCGTTCGTGACCCCGATCCGCTGAATGATCTGTGCCGGGCAGCGGGCGTCCGGTGCATCAACATCGATCTGCCAGGCCGCCGGGCTCCCTCAGTTGTTTCTGACAACTACGGGGGTGCCAAGGCGCTCACAGAGATCATTGTTCAGAAATTGAAAGAACGAGGGGGCTCCACCGAAGATCTCTTCTTCTTTGGCGGGGTCAGCGATGATGACGCAACACGTAGCCGTTTGCTGGGTTTTCACGATGCGCTGGCAGCGCATGGGATTGTTACGGGCCCGGGCACGATTGACTGCTGCGGATACGCACCGACCAACGCTGCTCGGTCTCTCGCTGCACGATACGCTCAGCTTGGGCATCTGCCCTCAGGTATGTTCGTCAACGGCGTGACCGCTCTTGAAGGAACATTGCGGTTCACTTCGACGCTAGCCTCAAGTGAGCTTGGACGGGTTGTTGTCGGAAGCTTCGACTGGGATCCATTCGCGGCGCATTTGCCCTTCGATGTGACCATGGTCCGACAGAATGTCGAGGTGATGATTGCTGAAGGATTTTCGCTTCTGGAGAATTATTCGATAGACCACTTTCCGCTGGTGACCGTACCGACCAGCTTTGGGCGAACCGGAGAGCATGACGGCGCCCAAGAAGATTGGGATTCGGCATCCAAATCGAGCATCGACCACTAGCAATTCTTTGTCGCAAGACATCGTTGCAGAAGTTCAACTCCGTTCATCAGCACCTCGGATCTGGGTAGCACCGCCTCCACCCAAGGCTGGCGGGGGATCGCATGTCGTTTCCACGGGTGCAGCCTGAGTGCGAAAGGGCGGATCGTTTACATCAATCGACAAATGTTTTTAGACGCCGGTGGCGTGACCGCCTTGCTAAATCTATTTAGCACCTTGACCGGCCGGCATTCAAAGTCTTTTATGGCGCGTTCTGGGAGGAATGCGGCGCCGAGTGCGTCAATGCCGTCGGGCACAAAGGGGTGGGCCAAACAAAGCCGACATGGGCAATAGGCAACCCAAAAACTCGTCAATCAGGGAGGAATTAAATGTTAGCAAAAACTATACTCGCGGCAGCGTTCGGCGCAGCCCTTTCGGTCGCCACAATGAATGCTGCGCTGGCGAAGGACGTCAAGGTTGGAGTCGTCGTGAAGATCGGCGGCATTCCCTGGTTCAATGCCATGGAAACGGGAATAAAGGAAAAGTCGAAAGAGCTTGGCGACGACGGCTTCATGGTCGGGCCGACCAGCGCCGACCCGGCACTTCAGGTCCGCGCGATCGAAGACCTGATAGCTCAGGGCGTCAGCGTAATTGGCGTCGTGCCGAATGATGCAAACGTTCTCGAGCCGGTTCTAAAAAAGGCGCGCGACACGGGCATCAAGGTCATAACCCATGAATCGCCGGACCAGGTGAACGCTGATTGGGACTTCGAAATGGTCTCGGCCGTTGGTTTCGGTGAGGCCCATGCCAAACTATTTGCCGAGAAAATGGACGGCAAAGGCAAGTACGTCGTGTACGTGGGTTCTCTTACCGTGCCCGCACACAATGCCTGGGCCGATGCTGCAATCGCCTACCTGAAGAAGAACTTTCCCGACATGCAGATGGTTGGCGACAGATATGGCGTCGCCGAGAGCGCCGATGACAGCCGAAAGACGGCTCTGGATGTGCTTGCCGCCAATCCTGACCTCGGCGGCTTCCTGACGTTCGGCAGTCAGGGACCGATCGGCGCCGGACGCGCGATCGAGGAGCAGAAGCTTGGTGACAAGGTGGTTCTTGTCGGTTCATTCTCGCCTAGCCAAGGCAGCGCAATGCTCAAGTCCGGCATTATTGACGGCGGCTACATGTGGAATCCTCTGGAAGCGGGCAAAGTATTCGTAACAATGGCTGATTTTCTGGCGGGCGGCGGTGAAATCACCGACGGCATGACGATCGAAGGTCTGGGTGTCGTTCATCCTGACTTCAAAACCGGCACCATCATCGTGGACGCTGTGCAGCCTATCACGGTCGAAACGGTCGATGGTCTTGCAGCCCTAGGGCTTTAGATGGCGGACCATGGCTGGCGTGCCGGGGTGGCAGATCAATCCCGGCACGCCCCATCCTTGTCATTTCAGAAGGGCCCGCCGTGAACCTCGTCGCGTCTACGACGCAGGACCTCCCATCGGTTCTGTCGTTTAGCAACATAAGCGTCACATTTGGTGGCGTTAGAGCCCTCCAGGATGTCGCCTTCGAGGTTCTCCCGGGTGAAGTGCAATGCATCGCCGGTGAGAACGGCAGCGGCAAGAGCACCCTGATCAAGGTAATCACCGGCGTTTGTCAGCCGCTAGCCGGCGCAAACATGTCGATCGCCGGAAAGTCTGTCGACATCATGTCGCCGGCTGCGGCGCGCAGCGCCGGGGTGGAAGTCATCTGGCAGGACCTCGCACTGTTTCCTGAAATGACAGTCGCGGAAAATATCGGGATCAGAACTGTCCTCGGCAACATGCCTCGGCTCGTCGATCATTCGCGCATTCGCGAGGTGGCGCGAGGGCTGTTGGCGCGGCTTGGCGCCGACCTCGATGTCGACGCGCCTCTGCGTAGCTTTGCAATCGCCCAACGTCAGATCGTCGCCATCGCCCGGGCGCTCGCCGGCGATGCGAAGGTTATTTTCATGGACGAGCCCACATCGTCGCTTACTCAATCGGAAACAGACCGGTTGCTCGCGATCGTTCGAACACTCTCGAATGAAGGCATGGCCATCGTCTTCGTCAGCCATCGCCTTGCGGAAGTTCTGGAGATCTCAAGTCGCGTCACCGTTCTGCGCGACGGTAAGGTCGTTGGGGTGTTCCCGACCGCCGGAATGACCCAATCACGCCTCACCGAACTGATGACCGGCAAGACGTTCGACCAAACCGTGAGCACGAGAAACCTTAGTGGATCACCCGTCGTGTTGAAGATCGATCGATTGACCCGCGCAGGCGACTATGACGACGTTTCGCTGACAATACGGCGAGGTGAAACGCTTGGCCTGACCGGGCTACTCGGCGCCGGTCGCACAGAACTCGCGCTTTCTATTTTCGGCATGCTGCGCCCAGACCGCGGCAGCATCGCACTCAACGGGACGGTTCTTCATCTGAACTCCAACCGCGACGCAATCCGCGCGGGTATTGGATATCTCTCCGAAGACCGCTTGTCCCTTGGTCTCATACAAGCTCAGTCCATCGCCGACAACGCCGTTATCCCGGTGCTCGACAAGATCCTTGATCGAGGGCTGATCTCCTCGGAGAAGAAGGACGCGCTCGTCAATCATTGGATCGAGGAATTGGCGATAAAAGTCGGGCGGCAGACCGATGCGATTTCCACGCTCTCGGGCGGCAACCAGCAAAGGGTGGCCATCGCCAAATGGCTGGCGGTCGGCCTGAAACTGATCATTCTTGATTCGCCAACCGTGGGGGTGGACGTTGGCGCGCGGGCCGGCATCTTCGAGATTGTCGCCAAGCTCGCTGCCGAAGGCCTGGCGATTCTGCTGATATCCGATGAAGTGCCGGAGGTCTATTTCAACGCCGATCGTATCCTTCATATGGCTGCGGGCAAGATAGTCGCCGAATACGATCCGCACGCCATCCCGCTCGGCGACCTGGAAGCTGCCGTCTATGCGTAACCGCGGCAAGCTCTTCCCGGCTCATCCCACCGAGACATGGCTCGTTGTGGTTCTTCTCATCATGAGCGCAGGTCTCTCCGTTGCGAGCGACAAATTCTTCACCATTGCTAATCTCTTCAATCTGCTCAACACAAGCTCGACAAATCTGATCTTCGCGGTTGGGCTGCTGGTGGTGTTGATCGCTGGGGGCATCGACATCTCCTTCGCTGTGGCCGCGTCAGTGGTTCAATACGTTGTGGCGCTGGCTCTAGCCCAAATGGGAGGTGGTGATTGGTTCATCGGCCTCACCTTGGCGGCAATTGTCGGGATCGCCCTGGGTGCGGTGAACGCCGGCCTCATCTACTATTTCCAGATCATTTCAATCGTTGTCACCATCGCCACCTTCAATATTTTTTTCGGCCTGCTGATGTTCTTCACGCACGGTGTATCGATCTACAATCTGCCTGCATGGTGGACGCATCGCACTGTGCTTTTCGAGTTCCAACAGGCGAATGGCAATTGGGCCGAGCTAACACTGCCGGTTGCGATCATGGCGGTCTGCGTCGCCGCCACCTGGGGGCTTATCCGGTATACCACCACGGGACGGCAGCTATACGCTTTTGGCGATAACCCGGAGGGCGCCCGTCGCCTCGGTATCAACATCGCGGCGATGCACTTCATTGCCTTCGGCTGGCTTGGTTTGATGGCCGGGATCGCGGGACTTGTGCAGGTGCACTATTCCCAGGAAGTCGTGCCCAACGCATTGGTGGGGCGCGAGCTGGACGTGCTGGCAGCTGTTGTCCTTGGCGGTGCCAGGCTGGGTGGCGGGCGCGGCACCGTGCTCGGTTGCATCCTTGGCGTGTTTCTTGTGTCGGTGACGCAAAACGGGCTGAACCTCCTCGGCATCTCTCCCTATGCTTTCAAGATGATCGTCGGGGCGATCATCTTGATTGCCATCACGCTGTCCAACGCGCCGCTCGGGCATATCCTCGCGGGCTTGCGGCAGAGGATGGGTACATGACGCAGCGCGTGCTCGAAACTGGAGCGCTACGGCACGGATTCTTGCGCCGTCTTGCCGGCACGTTGGGCGCCGAGAATATCGGACTTTTGCTGGCATTGATTTTGGTGATTGCATTCTTCGGATCTCTCTCGCCGCGATTCCTGTCCAAAGCTACCTTTGAATCGGTGGCCTTCCAGTTGCCTGAACTTGGACTGCTTACGCTCGCGATGTTGATGCCGATCATCTCGGGCGGCATCAATCTCGCCGTGACGTTCACGGCCAATCTCTGTGGCCTCACGCTCGCCTGGGTTCTTCAGGCCAACGGAGGACCGGACGCAAGCATCTATGCCTTTCTACTCGGTTCCGTTCTTGCGGTCGGCGTTGGCACGGCAAGCGGCTTGGTCATGGGCCCGGTGATAGCCTATACCGGCGCGCACCCCATCCTCGTTTCGCTCTCGGTGATGATTTTCCTGCGCGGCCTTGGCGAGTTTCTGACCCGCGGCGCCGATATTTCGGGCTTTCCCGAATTCATCCAGCCCCTGGGTCACGGCAGCATCGTCGGCATTCCTGTCCCGCTGCTGATACTGCTCGGCGCAGTCATCGTCTGGCATGTCTTGATGACCCGAACCAGGCTTGGCTTTTCAAACTATATGGTCGGCTCCAACATCGAGGCGACGCGCTATTCCGGCATCTCGACGCGACGCGTGATCATTCTGATCTACGCGCTGTCTGGCGCCATGTGTGCGTTGGCCGGCATTATCATGATGGCACGATTCAATTCCGTCCGTGTCGGCCATGGCGAGTCCTATGTGCTGATTACGGTGCTTGCCTGCTTCTTGGGCGGGGTGAATCCGTTTGGCGGCTTCGGCAAGGTCGTTTCGGTCTTCCTAGCCCTCATCGTTTTGCAGTTGCTTTCTTCGGGACTGAATCTCTTGGGCGCCAGCCAGCACCTGGCCACAGCCATTTGGGGCATCATGCTGATCGGCGTCATGATCTTGCGGTGGGCTGCCGGGCAGCTCAATTTCATGAGGATAACACGATGAAGGGTTTTGGCGTTCATACGAGCATGTGGACGAGTGGTTGGTCCGTAGAGGGCGCCGAGCACACTGTAGCGGCGGTGAAAAAATACGATCTCGATTTCATTGAAATTTCGCTGGCCGATCCATTTTCTTGCGATGCCGATCACACCCGCAAGCTGCTGGCGGCAAATGGCATGCAGGCGGTGTGCTCGCTAGGGTTGCCCGAATATGCGTGGGCATCGCGCCACCCACAGGAGGCGATTGACTTTCTCAAGGTGGCTATCGACAAGACGGCCGACATCGGAGCCCAGGCGCTATGCGGCGTAATCTATGGCGGCATCGGCGAGCGTACTGGCGTGCCACCTACGCAGGACGAACTTGATAACATTGCGAAAGTGATGACGTCCGCCGCCGCGCAAGCCAAGTCTCGCGGCATCGAACTCGGTGTTGAAGCCGTGAACCGCTACGAGAACCACATCATCAACACCGCGGCTCAGGCGGTGGCACTAATCGAGAGAGTCGGCGCCGACAATATGTTCGTGCACCTTGATACCTATCACATGAACATAGAGGAGAAAGGTATGGGCAACGGTATTATCGTCGCCCGCGATTACCTCAAATATATCCACCTCTCCGAGTCTGATCGCGGCACCCCAGGCGAGGGCAATTGCAATTGGGATGAGACGTTCGCAACGCTGGCCGCGATCCGCTTCAAGGGCGGGCTCGCGATGGAGAGCTTCATCAACATGGATCCGCGTCTGGCCTTTGGCCTCAGCGTGTGGCGTCCGGTGGCCGAGAGTGAAGCGGTTGTAATGGGCAACGGTCTGCCGTTCTTGCGCAACAAGGCACGGCAGTACGGGCTGATCGCATAAGTTACATCGCCATGCGAGATCGAAACTCGGCACATCATGAGCCGACTGCATCGACATTGCGGCGACTGCCGTCGAAGCAGGAGCCGCTCGAGAGGCAATATTGCGGCGTTTTAGATCCCGGCCTTCGGCTGCCCCCGGGGCGCAAGCAGCCAACCGGTCGGCGATCGCAACTGCCGTGAACAACCTATTTCACCGGCTCGGGCATCACAGCCTACCTTCGGCGGTTGCGAGCCGGCCCCGCATCAATTCGCGGCGCTTTCGAAACTCTGTGTATTCCTGGTCGGCCAGTACCCCGATCTGGATCACCGATCCACTCACGGCAAAGTTGAGTGAGGAGGGAATGCCTAGAAGATTGACAAGGTTCTGAAGCACCTGCAGCAAGATCGTTCCAAGCACCACACCAATGATTGAGCCTTCCCCGCCCCGCAACG
This sequence comes from Mesorhizobium sp. P160187, assembly GCF_057766425.1. NCBI lineage: Bacteria > Pseudomonadati > Pseudomonadota > Alphaproteobacteria > Hyphomicrobiales > Phyllobacteriaceae > Mesorhizobium > Mesorhizobium sp. P160187. Next base: position 141,896 of record NZ_JBYMDX010000005.1, on the reverse strand, counting down.
AGAACCCTCCAAGGACGGCGGCAGCGATCGCGTAGAGCTCGTAGAAATTGCCGTGCGAGCTTGGCAGGATCGAGCGTGTGTACATTGCGAGAAAGATGGATGACAGCGCCGTCAGCCCGGCGCAGATCACATAGGCGCAGATGATAACCCGGCCGGTGCGGATTCCGGAAAACCGCGCGGCCTCTTCATTTTTGCCTACGGCGTAGAGATATCGTCCGAAGGCGGTACGGTGCAGAACGACCTCACCGCCGCCAGCACGAGCAGGAAAACAAAAGAATGAGGAATGGGAATGGAGGTGTAGGCGTTGTTGATAAGAGCCGAGACCAGATCGGTGCGACCGGTGGTGAGATATTCCAGATCCTCGAAGCGGGTTTCGTAGGGCAGGCGGTGATCGCCGAGGAGCTGTCGCCGGGCGGGGCCGCCGACCTTTCCGATCAATCCATAACAGACCACATCCTCGAACATGCCAAAACGGTCTATCACCCCTGCGGCACCTGCCGGATGGGCAGCGATGACCAGGCGGTGGTCGACCCGCAATTGCGCGTGCGCGGCGTGCCGCGCCTACGCATCTGCGACGCCTCGATCATGCCGCGTCTCATCAGCGGCAACACCAACGCGCCGGTGATCATGATCGCCGACCGCTGCGCCGATTTCATCCTCGGCAGGGCTTAGCGAGAAACGGTCAGCCGAGAGAAATCCAGGCTGTTTTGAGACGGTGTATCTGTCCAGCGCATGCAGCGACTTGTCGCGACCGAAACCGGACAGCTTGACTCCGCCGGGCGGCACGGTGATGTCGGCGCCGCCATACATTGCATAGGTCCTATCAAATCGAGACTGGGATAGCGGTGCCAACGCGCTGCTGCTGGCCGCCAGAAAGCTGGTGCGGATACGCCTGGAGAAATTCAGGCGATGCAGGCAACTTCACCAGACGCAGCAGCTCCAGCAGCATCCATGACGGCGCCGAAGTCGCGCCCGCCTTCCAGATCATCGCTGCGCCGGCCACACGCCCGGCCACTCGGTCTACCTCGCAAACTCCGGCAAGGAACAGCGCATGATTTCGGCCGACACGATGTATGTGCCAGCGCTGCTGGCGCCGCATCCGGAGTGGCAAGGCAGCTACGACCAGGACGGGCCGATGGCGATCACCAGGCGGCACAAGCTGATCGATCGCGTGATCGCCGACACATCCGGATCTCGGGCGGGGGCTCTCAGAGAGGTTCCTGCTATTGCTGCTGCAGGCCGGTGATCATGGCAATGATCTCGTTCTTATCGGTCTTCGCGGTCTCGCGAATTCCAATCTGCTTGCCACGCCTGAGAACACAGATGCGGTCGGAGAGCTTGAAGACCTGGTCGAGGCTGTGGCTGATGATCAGGATGCCGACATTGCGCTGCTTCAGAGACTGGACGATAGACTCCACCCGGGCGGTTTCGGCAACGCCCAGCGCCGCCGTCGGTTCATCCAGCAGGATCAGCTTGCTTGCCCAATGCGTGGCGCGCGCGATCGCAACGCCCTGGCGCTGGCCGCCGGAGAGATCACGAATAGTGGCGTGGGCGGAGGGGATGCGCACGTCCAGTTCCTTCACCAGTTTCTCGGTCTCGTCGATCATGCGGCGGCGGTCGAGCAGACCGAGGCGGTTCAGCGGCTCGCGGCCGAGGAACATGTTCATGTAAACCGTCTGCTGGTCGGCCAGCGCCAGGTCCTGGTAGACGACCTCGATGCCGTGCGCGCGCCCCATGGTGGCATTCGACATCGTCACCGGTTTTCCTTCGATGACGATGGTGCCGGACGAGGGCGGGTGGACGCCCGAGACGATCTTGACCAGCGTCGACTTTCCGGCGCCGTTGTCACCGACGAGTGCAACGATCTCGCCCGGGAAAACCTCGAGCGAAAAACTCTCGATCGCGGTGATGCCGCCGAAATTCTTGCGAATGTCGTGCAGCTGAAGGATGGGCGCGCTCACCGTCATGTGTTTCTCCTAGACTGGCCAGGCATAGGGTTCACCGAAGCCGTTCTCGATGGTTTCCACTTTCGGATTGCCCGTCGAAATGCCCGACACGCCGACAATATGGGCGCGGGTGACGAAGGCCTGGCCACGGAAGCCGAACACGGCGCTGTCGCCAGGCTTCGGCGCGTTCGCGCCGGCGGCATCGATCATGGCGTAATAGTCGATCGCCGAGGGCGGCGGCACCTCGACGCTGCGCAGTGCCGAGCCTGCCGTCGTCGGTTCAGCCGAGACGATCGCCTTGACGTCGTAGTCGGGGAAGATCGGATCGATGTAGAAGCCGCCGCCAAGGCAATAGGCCTTGCCGCCGGAAAGATGCGAGACCTCAGTGAGATAGAGCACCGCCGGCAGCTCCGGCAAATCTTCCATGACATGCAGCGCGGTGGTGCCATGCAGTCCATTGCCGGGCTCGCACTGCGTCGCGCCGGCCTCAGCGAGTGCCGCCAGCATGACGCTGGAGGTGGTGCCCGGCGCGTTGATCTCAATGTCCTTGCGGCCTGCCTTAGCCAGCGCTTCCGCAGCTTTCGCGAGCGTCGCCAGATTGGGGGTCGGCAGCACTTTCCGCGAAGCATGGTCGAACAGCAGAGCAGGGAAAGTGGTGATGCCGGCGAAACGGCCGCCTTCGACGGCATCCAGCCGGTGGGCGACATCGACGGTGTCGGCGGCATCGAAACCGCCTTCATGACCGCGATAGAAGATATCGCCTTCGGCGGCGATGCGCGCCAGCAAATCCTGCACATAGCCGGCCGCCTTGGCGCCTGCCGCCGCTTCCCCAGCCTTGGTATCGTTGAACACGGTCCAGTAGTCCGGCTTGAAGGTTTTCGCCGCAGCCGCCGCTTCGAATTTTGCGACCTGCTGGAGATGGCCGAGATGGCCAAGCTTCATGCCTGCCTTGTGGGTGGCGCGGGCGCAAGCCATGTCGACGGCGACCGCGCGGTCAATGCCGCCGCGCATCACAGCCCGGCAGAACGACGAGGAGCGGCCGACCTGCTTGGTCATGGCGAAGATCTTCAGGCCGTTGCGGTTGGCTTCGCTCTTGAGAACCCGCGCATTGGCCTCAACCGTGTCGAGATCGAGCACATAAGCATTGGCCGGCAGCTTACCTTGCTGGTGCAACCGGATAGCTGATTCGATGAAGGCGGGGTTGCGGCGGCGCAAAATGTCGAGAAACATGGATGGCTTCCTTCAGCGGTTCTTTTCGCGCAGCGACACGGCGACTGCGGTCAGGATGATGAGGCCACGCACGATCATCTGGTCGGAGACCGACAGGCCCATCAGGATCAGGCCGTTGTTGAGCATGCCCATCATCAACGAGCCGACCAGCGCGCCGACCACGGAGCCCTTGCCGCCATTGAGCAGCGTGCCGCCGACGATGACGGCGGCGATGACCGTCATCAAGTCGGTTTCGCCGAGAGTATATTTCGCCGCCTGCAGGCGACCGGCATAGAGCAAGCCGGCAAGACCGGCGAGCCCGCCGCTGATGGTCAGCACGGCGAGCCTGATCCTGGGCACGCTGATGCCCGATACGCTTGCGGCGCGGGCATTGTCGCCGGTCGCCAGCACATGCGCGCCGAAACGGGTCTCGCGGAACACCAGGTGGCCGATGGCCACGGCAATCACCGACCACCAGACGAGTGAGGGGACACCGAGCAGCGAGCCGGAACCGAAGAAGCCGGTGAACGCTTCGTTGGTCACCGAGATCGAGCGAAGGTCTGTCATGGAACGCGAAACGCCGGCGAACAGGCCGAGCGTCGCCAGCGTCACCAGGAAGGAGGGCAGCCTGACATACGCCACCAGCACGCCGTTGATGACGCCGATCAGCAGGCCGGCGCCGAGGCCGGCGACTATCCCTGCCGGCATGCCGTACGCGTTGATGGTGACGGCGGCTGCAAGGGCCGCCACCGCCACGATCGAGCCGATCGACAAATCTATTTCGCCGGCCGACATGACGAAGACCAGGCCGATGGCCATGATCGTCACCGGCGTCGTCTGCAACACGATGTTCGATAAGTTCCGGACGGTGAGGAAGCCGCTGTCCCTCAGCACAATGGCGAAGAACAGAAAGATCGCCAGGAAACCGAGGTAGACGACATATTGCTGCAGATTGAAGCGGCTTGCGAAGCTGCTACCGGCGCTGGTGTTGGCACTGGACATTTTATCCCTCCGGTGGTGAGCGCTTCGCCTCGAGCCTATTTCACCGCGTCCGCGATGGCCGCCGGTACGTCCCTGTTGAGGGACTTCCTCCAACCGTCCTTCACCGTGTCCTTGGTGACGGCGATGGAATCTACGGCATAGAATGGTTCGGCCTTCTTGCCGACCAGCGAACCTGCCGAGGCGCGCGCCAGCGTCACGCCAATGCTGTAGGCCTCGTCGGCGACGAGGGCCGCGATGTTGCCGCCCTTGACCATGTCGAGCGCGGCAGGCTCGTTGAGGTCGAGCGTGACAATCTTGGTGTGTGTGTTGCCGGCACCGCGCAAGGCCGAAAGCACGCTCAGCGCCGGTTCGGCCCAGGTGACATAGATGCCGTCCAGGTCCGGATGCTGGGTGATCATCGCCTGGGCGATGTCTTCGCTGCGCGCCGGGTCGGCCATGCCGGCCTCGGCCTCGATCTTCATATCGGGATAGTCCTGCTCGATGGTCTTCTTGAAGGCCTGGTCGCGCTGGTTGGTGACGTAGAAGTCGGCATCGTGGAAGATGTAGCCGACCTTGCCTTTCTTGCCGAGCGCCTCGGCCATGGCGATGCCGGCCTTGTTGCCCATCTGAAAGAGATCGTCGGAGACGATGGTGACATAGTCCCTGCCCTGCTTGTAGCCGGCCGGGGAATTGTCGACGAAGCCGAGCTTGACGCCGGCCTGGCGTGCCGGATCGTAGACCGAAGCTGCGGTCGCCGGATCGACGGGAAGCGACAGGATGATCGACGGCTTTTTGGCCATCACCGTCTCGATATCGGCCTTCTGTCGCGCGGCGTCGAAACCGGCATCGGTCTGCGCCACCACCTCGATGCCGAGGCGCTTGAATTCGTCATGGGCGCCGGCGTTGACGGCGTTGGTGTATTCGCTCATCTCGTGCCAGACGAGGGCGGCGGTGAACTTGCCGTCCTTGATCTGCTGCTCTTCGGCTGGCGTCAGCGTAAGACTGCTCGCCGGCACCGGCTTTTCACCATTCGGTCCTGTGGTGACGCCTTCAGCGGCGAAGGCGTGCATGGCTAGCAGGCTCGCCACTGTCGTTATGATTACAGATGCTTTGCGCATATCCCGGTTCCCTTTTTGTTGTGTCGAAGAAAAGCTCCGGTGCGGCGGGCCGCGCCCGAGCGAGAGCCTTACTTGGCCGCGTCGAGCACCGGCTGCGGCGCGTCGCGGTTGAGCGAGTCCTTCCAGCCCTGCGCGACATTCTCCTTGGTGACGGTCAGGGCCGGGGCGACGACGAAGGCCGGTGTCGGCTGGCCAAGCAGCGACTTCATGCCGGAAGCAGCCATGGCGCGGCCGAGTTCATAGGCCTTGTCGGCGACGAGGGCTGCGACATTGCCGCCCTTGACCATGTCGAGCGCGACCGGCTCGGCGAGGTCGAGCGTGACGATCTTGGTCCTGGCGTTGCCGGCGCCGCGTAGCGCCGACAGCACGCCGTCGGCCGGCTCGGCCCAGGTCACGTAGATGCCGTCGAGATCGGGATGCTGCAAAAGCATCGCGTTGGCCAGTTCCTCGGCGCGGGCCGGGTCGGATATGCCCTGTTCGGCGACGATCTTGATGTCGGGATACACCTTCTCGATGGTGGTCTTGAAGGCTTGGTCGCGCTGGTTGGTGACGTAGTAGGCAGCGTCGTGGAAAATGTAGCCGACCTTGCCCTTGCCGCCAATCGCCTTGGCCATCGCGTCCGCAGCCTGCTTGCCCATCTGGAATAGATCGTCAGTCACGATCGAAGCGTAATCGGTGCCCTGCTTGTAGCCCTTGGGCAAGTTGGACAGGAACACCAACTTGGTGCCGTCCTTGACCGCCTGGCGGAAGGCTTCTGCCGAGGTGACCGGGTCGAGCGGCAGCGCCAAGATGACGTTGGGCTTGGCGGCCAACGCCGTCTCGATGTCGCTGCGCTGGCGGGCGGAGTCGAACTGGGCATCCGTTTTGACCGCAATGGTGATGCCGGCGCGGGCGAATTCGTCGGTGGCGCCGGCGGTTACCGCATTGGTGAAATCGGACGAGGTGTGCCAGAGCAACGCAGCCTTGTAGCCCTTGTCCTTGAGCGCGGCGATGTCGGCATCGCTTAGGATCACGTCGGCGCTCGGCGTGGCGCTCTCGCCCTGCGGGCCGACCGTCTGTGCGAAAGCTGGGTTGGCGGCAAGCATCAATCCGCCGGCAAAGGCGGCGGCGATCAGTGTCTTCATCGGCATGTCAGTTCTCCCATTTTGCTTCGTTGGTGGTTCAGTCGGCCACGCCGCAATAGCGGGCCATGAAGGCGGCGAAGCCGACTATGCCGGCGAAATATTCCTCGACATCCACGTGCTCCTCGAATGTGTGGCAATTCCTGATGTCGCCGGGCGCGCAATAGACGGCAGGAATACCGAGCTGATTGATGATGAAGGGGGACTCCGACCAGAACGGTGCGCCCTCGATGACGCCGCGTCCGCTCATTGCGCCAGCCATCGCGTCGGACAGCATGGCGACTTCTGCCCGCGTTTCGCCGATCTCGGCAGCGGTGCCGCCCAGCCTGTGGTCGCGGCCGGCGGGGTAGGCGAACTCTACCGAAATATCCGGATCGGTGATCGCGCCGCGCACGGCAGCCTCGATCTCGGCGGCGGCGGTGTCGAGGTCTTCGCCAGGCAACAGCTTACGGATCAGCGAGAGCGTGCAGCGCTCGGGAACGGCAATGTAGCCGCCGCCGGCAAGCCCGGTGATAAGCAGGAAGCCGCGCCCGACCAGTTTGTGCTCGGCGCGCGCGGCGACCTCATCCGAATGCTTCCAAAGCGCCGTCATCGCGGCATGGCTTGCACGGAGCGCATCCTTGCCGAGTTCTGGCACACCGAAATAGGCGGATTTGCCGGTAATCGAGATATCGGTGATGAAGAAGCCGATCTGCGCCGCATAAACGGCCAGGCGGGTCGGCTCGACATAGACGCTGAAATCGGGTGCTGTGACCTCGCCGGTCTCGATGCGTCCGACGAAGTGCTTGATCCCGGCGGAAATGCCGGTGCCGGGCTGGCCGCTCTCCTCGTCGCCGATGAAAGCGAAGGCGACGTCGCCCTTGAGGCGAACGCCTGCCTTGTCGAGTAGCGCGAGTGCCGCCAGCGAAGCAGTGATGCCGGCCTTGAGGTCGCCTGAGCCGCGGCCCCAGACAGCACCATCAATGATCGGGGCGGCGAACGGATCCTCACGCTCGGTGCCTGCCCAATGCTCGCGCCAGCCGTCGACATGGACGGTGTCGGTATGGCCCATGAACAGCAGGCGCTTTCCCTGGTCGGCCCCCTTGCGCTCGCCCCAGATGTTGGGCCGCCCGGGAAGAAATTCCGTCCTGGTCAGGCCGCTGAGGTCAAGGTCGCGCATCCTGGCTTCTAGGAAGTCGACGAAGTTGGCTTCGTTGCCGGTGATGCTCTCTCGGCCGATGGCGCGGCGAAACAGCGTTAGTGCGTCGTCGCGGTCGAGCGCTGCCTGCAGGCGGGCGGTAATATCGTGAGTCATATCGCGGCCTCCTTCAGGGCGGCGGCCTGGGCAGGCGGCAGCGAAATCCGGCCATCAGGCGCGTCGACGCCGAACAGCGTGTTGTGCAACTGGCCAAGGCCGATTGCCGCCGCGCCAATGAGGGCTGCGCGTGCGCCGAGTTCGCTCGCCTCGACCCTGACCGGATAGGGGAAACATAGCGGCAGAAGCGCCTGCACCCTGGACAGGATTTCGGGCCGCAACCCAATCGAGCCGCCGAGGATAAACTTTTCTGGATTGGCGATTGCCGCGATTGCCGCAACGCCTTGCGCCAGATGGCGGGCAGTTTCGTCGAGCACGGTGAGCGCGTCCTTGTCGCCAAGCGCGGCATTCTCGAATATTGCCGGCACCGAGACCTGCCTGCCGGTGAGAGCGTGGTAGCGATCGGTCATGGCGTGGGTGGCCACCGCGCGTTCGAATGCGCCGGTGCGCAGTGATTCCTCGGTGAAGGGATCGGCCCCGATCGGCATGAAACCGATCTCGCCGGCGGCGTGCCCAGCACCCCGCACCAGATGGCCGCCCAGCATCAGCCCGCTGCCGATGCCGGTGCCGAGCGCGATGTAGGCGAGATTGTCGATGCCCTGGCCTTGGCCGAGCCAGTTCTCGCCAAGCACCGCGAGATTGACGTCGTTCTCGATCATCACCGCGACGCCGAGCGCTTCTTCGAAGGCATCCAGCACATTCATTGTGTCGAAGCCGGCAATGTTCGGCGCCATTAAAATGCGGCCGGTGGCCGGGTCAGGAGCGCCAGGCGCGCCGATGACGGCCAGGCGTATCTTCTTGCGCGCGACGTGCTGTCTGGCCGCGGCATCGAAGGCCAGCGCTGCAATCTGATCGACGACGAACTGGCCGCCGCGCGGGTCGGTCGGTGTGGCGGCTTCGGCAAAGATCTGGCAGGCAAGGTCCGTCAGCGCGACCCGCACCTTGGTGCCGCCAAGGTCGACGGCGATGATATAGGCTGCGTCGTGGACCAGTTCGTAGGTGACGGCGGTGCGCCCGACATGGCCGCTGGTGCGGCCGGTTTCCTGGACCCAGCCCTCCTGCTCGAGCCCGCGCATGATTTCGGAGATGGTCTGCTTCGACAGGCCCGTCAGCTTGGCGATCGAGGCGCGGGAGATCGGCCCGCCCTGGACGATCGCTTCCATCACGGAGCGCTGTGAGAACTGACGGGATATGCGCGGCAGGTCAGTCACATTGAACTCCCGTTAATTCGTTCTATGACCGAACTTATTATTCGGAACTGGACCTGTCAATGTATGTTCGCGAGCGGCCGTTTTTGCGCACGCGAACATTGATCCGGAGGCAGGATTCAGGCGCGGTGCTGCCGTTCGGCAGAAGATAAATGCGGTCAGGGAGTGGCTGGATCAGCTTCTTGAATCAATTGGGCGAACAGCTTCGCAGCGCATTGACAAATAACGATCATGCTAGTCTCTGAGGGGCACTGTTTTCTACAGGAGATCAATACAGCGGATGGTTCGCCGGTCCATATCTCTCGTATTCTCTCGTATGGGTCTGTCGAACCATGGGACGATGAACGAGACCAACTATTGGCTTCGAGAATATCGGTGATGTACCGCGGGTCTGCGTCCCAGTGAATGGCTCAAATGGGGCCGGCAGCGGAACGTCCGTTTGCAGTTTGCAAACGTGGATAACTACCATACCGCCTTAACTCGCAAAGACCCGTTTGACGCCAACTGGGCTGGCCCGAAGCCGACCTCTCCGTCCAGCATAGTCCGATCATATTCGGCGCAAGCTGCTCGCTTGAACCGTGGGATAGAATTCCGCCAATCTCGACCCGCCTATGCCTGGGTGGCCCCTGCTCACAATCACGAGCGTAGCGCCATCTTTCCGAATGGCCGGGTGAGGCTGGAGAAATCGCCGCTGAACCTTCTCGACCAGCCATTCTCCGGCTTTGGCAAAAAGCCGGTTCGAAGGCTTTTCCGCCATGTGCCGTTGCCTTTCGCAACGAACGGTCAACCGACTGTGAATAGCACTTGCAGGCACGTGGTTGTCAGGCGCCCACCGAACTTGACAAGCAGTCTTGCAGGAACTGCGTCGAGCACTGAACGTTTGACCAAGCGCGGGCATCTCCGCCTTGGCTAAGGACCATCAATGTTCACGTTCATGTTTGCCACCGGCATCGAGAACAGCACCCCCACCATTCGACAAGGCCGGGAGCGCGTCGACGAAATGGAAAAATGCCGCTTCTACGAACGATGGCGCACCGACTTCGAACTGGTCCAGGATCTCGGGGTGCATTTCCTCCGCTACGGACCTCCCATCCACAAAACATGGCTGGGTGACGGACGTTATGATTGGGCATTCGCCGATGAGACCTTCGCGGACCTGAAGGCGAAAGACATTCTTCCGATCGTCGACCTTTGCCATTTTGGCGTGCCGGACTGGATTGGCAACTTCCAGAACCCGGACTTTCCGACACTATTCGAGCACTACGCCAGGGATTTCGCGATGCGCTATCCGTGGATCCAGCTCTTCACCCCAATAAATGAGATGTTCATCTGCGCCACCTTTTCGGCCCGCTGGGGATGGTGGAACGAACAACTGAGCAGCGACACTGCTTTCGTCACCGCCCTCAAGCACATCGTGAAGGCGAACGTGCTTGCCATGCGGGCGATTCTCGAGGTGCGGCCGGACGCCATCTTCATTCAGAGCGAATCCTCGGAATACTTCCACGCCGATTCTCCCGAGGCGGTCGGCAGAGCGGAACGGTTCAACAGCGAGCGTTTCCTGTCGCTTGACCTCAACTACGGTCATGACGTCGACGCGCACACCTATCGCTATCTTCTCGAAAACGGGATGACGGCCGAAGAATACAGTTTCTTCCTGGAAAGCCATCTGCGCAGGCATTGCGTGATGGGCACCGACTATTACCAGACCAACGAACATCGGGTTTGGGCAGACGGAACGACGTCCGGGTCCGGCGAGGTGTTTGGCTATGACGAGATCACGCGGCAGTACTTCAACCGCTACCGGCTTCCCGTAATGCATACGGAGACCAACATCAGCGAAGGCCCCAATGGAGACGAGGCCGTCTATTGGCTGTGGAAAGAGTGGGCCAACGTGCTGCGGATCCGCAACGATGGCATCCCCATCGTAGGCTTCACCTGGTACTCGCTGACGGATCAGGTGGACTGGGACAGTGCGCTTCGGGAGAACAACGGACGGATCAATCCGCTCGGCCTCTATGACCTCGACCGAAATCCGAGGGCGGTGGGGCGCGCTTTCAAGGCGCTGATCGCGAACTGGAACAAGCTGTTGGCCACACAAAGTGTCTGCCTTGCTTTGCCGGTCTTTCTTCCCTCACAGCAAGACGATGCCATTGTTCGCGCGCAACAGGATTATGCGCGCAGCCTGCTGAGCGTGGATCGGGTCGCTGAAGGCTGGACTGAACCACTTGCTGCTCCCCAGAAAGAGGTCGAACCCGATGCGCCTGGATAACAAGACTGCATTGTAACCGGTGCTGCAAGCGGCATTGGACTGGCCATCGCCATGCGGTTGGGCACCGAAGGTGCACGGGTGAGCCGACGTGGGTGGAGGCAAGGTCGAGAAGGCGCGCATCGGTTCGACAAGGGGCGCGCCGGGGAGGCCGCTATCACGGTGCTGTCGACTTGCGCTCACGCGTTCGGCAGGTTGGTAATAATCGTCAACAACGCGCCGGCCTGATAATCTTTAACCTGAGGCATTCACTAGAGCGGGCTGGCTGAAGGTGCTGAGCGTCGACCTGCTGGGAGCAATTTATTTCGCCGGAAAGGCATTCGCTCATATGACATCTGGGGGCGTCATCGTAAAACATATTGAGTGTGCGCGGTCGAGACGAGCTCCGCATGTCGAGCTATACGCCGCGGCAAAGGCCACCCTCCTGTCTCTAACCGAGACCCGACGCAGTTCGCACCTTGGCCGACTGGGCATGAATCCGGACGATTACCGAACCAAATGGAACCTGCCTCGCAATTACCCGATGGTGGCACCCAACTATTCGGGAAGCGTTCCGCATATCGCCTCTAACACCCAGTAGCAGACAGCTCTCGCCTGAGGCGTCAGTCGTCGTTGAAGCGCTCCGGCATCGCATTCGAGGCCAAGGCTGGTGCACAAGGATCATGACATCGAATTCCACTCTTTACAGGAACAAGTGCCTTTCCTCGGGATTAGGATTCGACGCCGCAACGGCGTCGAACCCCAAAGGAGACTCACATGAAACGTAAGATTTTGACAGCTACAGCGATCTCTCTCTGTCTCGCCACCGCGGCCTTGGCGCAGTCGTCGGGAACATCCAGCGGCACGAACGGAACGTCCGGCTCATCGGCCGGGTCCAGTATGAGCTCTACGTCCGGCTCCGGCCAAAGCGGTATCCCGAGCGGCTGGGACAGCAAGCTCTCCGGCTCATTCTTCAGCGACGCCAATTCGGGAAGACTTCTGTCGCAGGATGAGATCCGCAAGAACTGGTCGTCCCTGAGCTCTGAACAGCAGGCACAGGTTCGCTCCGACTGCTCGAGGATGACGGCCAGTAACGGCACTGGCTCTGGCACAATGACCGGCACGTCAGGTAGTTCGGCTTCGACCGGCAGTGATACAACGGCGAGTATCGGCACCGGCTCTGGCACAGCCACCGGCACTTCAGGCAGCTCTGGTTCGACCGGCAGTAACACCACGGCCAGCAACAGCACTGGTTCGGGTACAACCACCGGCACGTCGGGATCCTCGAATACAGCTGGCGATACGACCGCCAGCACCAGCACGGGTTCGGGCGCGAACTCGGCTGCTCAAATGGCTTCGATGCGGCAACTCTGCACTCAGGTTCAAGGGATGTGAGTGAATGCGGCGCTCCGGGCCGGCTTGGCCGGAATAAGAAGAGGCCTTGAAGGCCCGGGCATCGCTTTGGTTTGGTAGCCATTTCGGCGCTGAAGTCGGCCGGAGACCGGGGTCACAACTCGGCGCTTGTCGCGCTGTTTCTCGATCGCCGGCGATCGTCCCTCGACAATAGCGCGCTTCGCGTCGAGACACTTCTCTCGGGCAAGGGTAAGCGAGATTCCGTCCCGTCCATACCTGCCTAGATAGACCGTCTCCTGGCGTCCGTTGAGCCTGTAGTCCAGCCGAACCAGATCGCACCACTGGGCATCGCGCGGACATACATGCCGTCACGGCCTGCAATCTTATAGATTTTCTCTTTTGGTTTCATTGCCTTAAGGGCGGCATCCGTCTGAAAAGTACCGTCAGTACAATTTCGAGGCTCTTCGGCAGAAATTTTGTTTTATCTTCAATTCTTTAAGGCTTAAAAAAGTACCGTCAGAGCCTCATTGGATCTGACCGTACTTCGAAAAATCTGAGCTAGCAATATGCGGAAGGTCCGTCAGCCGGTCCGTCAATCCAATCTCTGCGCACCGATTGTCGCTGATTGTCTCCGAATGGATTTACATGTGTTATCAAATGATTATGGCGTACAATGGCGTATTTTCGGCGCCGTTTGGTGGCCTGAATCATTCCCACTCGATGGTGCCTGGCGGCTTTGACGTCACGTCGTAGACGACGCGGTTGATGCCGCGGACTTCGTTGATGATGCGGGTGGCCGCCGCGCCGAGGAAAGCCATGTCGTAGTGGTAGAAGTCGGCGGTCATGCCGTCGACGGACGTCACGGCGCGCAGGGCGCAGACGAATTCGTAGGTGCGGCCGTCGCCCATCACACCGACGGTCTGCACCGGAAGCAGCACGGCGAAAGCCTGCCAGATGGCGTCGTAGAGGCCGGCCTTGCGGATCTCGTCGAGATAGATGGCGTCGGCCTCGCGCAGGATTTCGAGCTTTTCGCGGGTGATACCGCCGGGGCAGCGGATGGCAAGGCCTGGTCCGGGGAACGGATGGCGGCCAATAAAACTTTCGGGCAGGCCGAGTTCCTTGCCCAGTGCCCTCACCTCGTCCTTGAACAGTTCGCGCAGCGGCTCGACCAGCTGCATGTTCATGCGCGCCGGCAGGCCGCCGACATTGTGGTGCGACTTGATGGTCACCGACGGGCCGCCGGTGAAGGAGACGCTCTCGATGACGTCGGGATAGAGCGTGCCTTGCGCCAGGAAATCGGCGCCGCCGAGTTTCTTGGCCTCTTCCTCGAACACTTCGATGAACAGCCGGCCGATGGTCTTGCGCTTCTTCTCGGGGTCGGACTCGCCTTCCAGCGCCGAGATGAATTTTTCCGACGCGTCGACCAGGATCAGCGGCAGATTGTAGTGCTGGCGGAACATCGCCACCACGCCGGCGGCCTCGTCCTTGCGCATAAGGCCATGGTCGACGAGGATGCAGGTCAGCTGGTCGCCGACCGCTTCGTGGATCAAAAGTGCGGCGACCGAGGAATCCACGCCACCCGACAGCGCGCAGATGACCTTGCCCTTGCCGACCTGCTTGCGAATGGTTTCGACCGCATGCTCGCGATAGGCGCGCATCGTCCAGTCGCCTTCGATGCCGGCGATGTTGTGGACGAAGTTCCGGAGCAGCCTGGCGCCATCCGGCGTATGCACCACCTCCGGATGGAACATGATGCCGTACATCTTGCGCGCGACATTGCCGAAGATGGCGAAGGGCGAGCCTTCCGACTTGCCGAAGACTTCGAACCCCTTGGGCAGCGAGATGACGCGGTCGCCATGGCTCATCCACACCTGGTGACGCTGGCCGGGCGCCCACAGGCCTTCGAACAGCGGGCTGTCCTTTTCGATCTCGACGAAGGCGCGGCCGAATTCGCGATGGTTAGAGCTTTCGGCGACGCCGCCCATCTGCACGCACATGGCCATCTGGCCGTAGCAGATACCGAGCACCGGCACGCCGGCATCGAAGACGATCTGCGGCGCGCGCGGGCTGCCGATGTCCGATGTCGAGGCGGGACCGCCCGACAGGATCACGGCTTTCGGATTGATGCGCTTGAAGGCAGCTTCGGCCGATTGGAACGGCACGATCTCGGAAAACACGCCAGCCTCGCGGATGCGGCGGGCGATGAGTTGCGTAAACTGGCTGCCGAAATCGACAATCAGGACTGTATCGGGATGATTGGCTGTCGTCATGGCGAGCCTTTAGAGAAAGAAACGAGTCGGCGCAATGGGGTGCGCAACCCGACTTTCAGAGCGGCGCCGACTCTTGCCCAGGCTGCTCCTTGTGTAGCGTGCCGGAGCCGATGGCCTGTTCGAGCCGAGCGACCGCATCCGCCAGCTTCTCGTCGATGACATGCAGATATTCGGTCCAGTCGCCAACGTGGCGCAGATCGGCTGCACCGTCTGAAATGCCGCGCAGGCCGATAAGCGGGACATCGAACAACTGGCAGGCGCGCAGGCAGGCGAAGGTTTCCATGTCGACCATATCGGCGGCGATGGCGTCGTAGGCGGCGCCGGTGATGATGGCGCCGCCGGTCGACAGGCTGGCTTCTTTAATGCCCGGTATCCTGAATGATAGCGGGACGGTCACCGGCAGGTCGAGGAACGGCGTCGCGCCTTTTTCGAAGCCTAGCGGCGAAGCGTCGATGTCGCGATAGCTGACCGAGACCGCCTGGTAGATTTCCGTCTGCTCCAGTGTGCGGCTGCCGGCGGAGCCGAGCGAGACGACGAGATCGGGCAACGCCTTCTCGGATTTCAGCCATGACAGTTCGGCGCCGAGCCGCACACCTGCCTCTACCGGGCCGACGCCCGTCATCAGCGGCGTGAACAGTTTTTGCAGATGCGGACCGTACTCGGCCTGCGCCGCCATGACGAAGAGGACGTCCTTGCCACCAATTCGCGTAATTTTGGCCATCAGCCTGCTATCCCGTCACGGCCAACCACCGTCATCATCGTGCCGGTCATGGTCGCGATCAGCTTGGCCTCGCCATCGGCGGCAAAGGCGTACGCTTGGCCATCGGCGACAATGATGGTGCGGCCGGGTTTGGTCACCGAGCCGCGGAACAGGAAGCGTTCGCCCCGGCCGGGCGCCAGGAGGTTGACCTTGAACTCAATGGTCAGCACACCGGAATTTTCCGGCATCAGCGAAAATGCGGCATAGCCGCAGGCCGAATCCAGCGCCGTCGAAATCACCCCGGCATGCAGGAAACCGTGCTGCTGGGTCAGTGCCTGGGAATAGGGCATTTCGATCTCGATGATGCCCGGCGTCACAAGCGTCAGCTCGGCGCCGATGGTCGCCATCGCCTGCTGGCGGGCGAACGACGCCCTGACGCGGTCCTCATAATCGGGTGCGGGTACGATCTTTGCTGCCATGGCCATCGCCCTGATTTACCTGCAAAGCTTATCGCAGACGCCTGAACGCCACGCAAATGCTTTTGCTGCACTGCAGCAAAGCACTCAGTTCAACAGGAGCAGCGACGCGTTGAGCAAGGTGGCGAAGGCTACCCACGCGGCATAGGGCGCAAACAGCCAGCCGGAAACCCGATGGCGGTTCCACACCGTGGCTATGAACAGGGTTGTGTGCGTCAAGTTCTGCAAAATGGGGCGGCCATGATGCTGGTCATGCGGCTTGGCGCAGAGCGAGCTTCTTGTGCTCGCGCAGGACGTCCATATTGATGTATCGGTTGGCCTCCATCCAGTTTTCATTGGTCTCGACGGCCAACGCCCTGACCAGGCGCAGGCAGCTTTCGGTGTTGGGGAAGATGCGCACGACATAGGTGCGCCGGCGGATTTCCTCGTTGAGCCGCTCCAGCATGTTGGTGGATTTGAGATGCTTGTGGTGCTGTCTCGGCAGCCTGAAGAAGGTCAGGGTTTGTTCGATGGCATCCTCGGCCCAGCCTGTCAGGCGCGGATAGCGTGCCGACCATTTGGCAAGCCATGCGGCAAGATCAGCCCTGGCCTCTGCGAGATCGCGCCGGTCGTAGAGCCAGCGCAATTCCTGCAGGCAGTCGTCGCCGTGCTTCCTCGGCAGATGATCGAGCGCGTTCCTGAGGAAGTGCACGTAGCAGCGTTGCCAGGCGGCTTCGGGGATCACCTCGCCGATCGCTGCCACCAGGCCGGCGTGATCATCGGACACGACCAACTCGACGCCCTTGAGGCCGCGCGCCTTGAGGCCGACGAGGAAGTCCCTCCAGGCCGAGCGGCTCTCGCGATTGGCCATCTCCACGGCCAGGATCTGGCGCCTTCCGTCCCAGTCGATACCGACCGCTATCAGCACCGCCTGGCTCATGACAACACCGGCTTCACGCACCTTCTCGTAGCGCGCATCGAGGATGAGGTAAGGAAACGGCTCTTGAAGGGGGCGCCTGGCAAAGGCAGCGAGGCTCTCGTCCAGCCGCTTGTTGATGGCCGAGATCGACGAGGCCGAGAAGGCATGGCCGCACAGTTCTTCCGTGATCGCCTTCACCTTGCGGGTCGACACGCCCTGCACATACATCTCCGCCAGCGTCGCCACCAAGGCCCGCTCGGAACGCTGGTAGCGCTCGAACAGCTCGGTGGAGAAGCGCCCGGCACGGTCCTGCGGAACCCGCAGCTCGAGCTTGCCGACCCGCGTCACAAGGGTACGGCCGTAATAGCCCGAGCGATAGCCAAGCCGTTCGGGCGTGCGCTCGCTCTTCGAGGCACCCAGCGCCTCGTCCATCTCGGCCTCAAGCACCTCCTGCATCACCGCACGGAGCACCTCGTGCAATCCATCCGGGTTCGAAAGCAAAATGTCTTTGACGGCAGCGCTGGCGGTCTTAACTTCAGTCTTGGTCATGGTGGCGTTCCTTCGCGGGAATCAGGTGACGTGAACAATCACCAGCCTGCCATGACCGCCCCCTCTCAGCGAATTTGCAGAACTCTCAGCACACTACCATGAACAGCGCAATGCTGGCGAGAAGAGCCAGGATCACGACCAGTGCCGGCCCCATCTGTTTGGCGCCGAAGAAAGTCGGCGACCACGCGAAGTTCAGAACAAGCTGGAGGGCCCAGATCTTCATCGCGGCGCCTGCTCGTTCCCGCTCCCATGTCCGCCAGCCGGCTACGGCGATCAGCACATAGAGGAGCGTCCAGGCCGGCGCGAAGACCCAGTTGGGCGGGTTGAAGGGCGGCTTGGCGAGCGAGGCATACCATTCACCCGGCAACGTCGCATAGCCGATCAGCAGGCCTCCGCCGAGCACCAGAAGGAGGAAAAGCAGAAGCGACACATATCTTTGCAAGAATTCTACCCCGTCTGGCGGCCGACGCCGCGCATCTGCAACTGGCGCTATGTCAGCCTGTCAATCGCAGCGTCAATTCGCCCGACGCAGCGCACAGAAATGGAACCCGTCGGTGCCGCTCAGAGCCGGCGACAGCGAGATATCGCTTGTCTTGCCGATCCGGGCGGCCGCTGCGTGACCGGGGAAGCTGATATCCCAGAGCGCGCGATGATCGACCGGGACAAAGCCCTTGTGGCGCTCGCGAAAGGCGGCGATCTGCTCGCCATTCTCCTCGTCGAACACCGAACAGGTGATGTAGACCAGCAGGCCGCCGGGTTTGACATAGGCCTTGGCCGCGTCGAGGATCGCCGACTGCTCGCCCTTGCGGGCATCGAGCTGTCTCTGCGTCAGCCGCCATTTGGCGTCGGGACGGCGCCGCCAGGTGCCGCTGCCGGTGCAGGGCGCATCGACCAGCACGATGTCCATGTGGCCTGCGAGGGGGCTGAGCTCGGCCGGCTTGGTGACGACCTGGACGTTGCGGTTTTCCGAACGGCGGATGCGGTCGAAGATCGGCGCCAGCCGCGCCTTTTCGGCATCATGGGCGAAGACCTGGCCTTTGTTGGCCATCGCCGCCGACAGCGCCAGCGTCTTGCCGCCGGCGCCGGCGCAGAAATCGAGCACCTGCATCCCGGCTTGCGCGCCGGCAAGGGCGGCAACGATCTGCGAGCCTTCATCCTGGACCTCGAACCAGCCTTTCTGGAAGGCCGGCTCGGCCTGTACGTTCGGGTGCCTGCCGTCGCCGTCGATGGGCGGGATGCGAATGCCTTGTGGCGCGATAGCGGCTGCCTTGGCGCCGGTTTCGGCGAGTTCCGCCAGCACTTTGGCGCGGTCGGACTGCAGCGTATTGACCCTGATGTCGAGCGGCGGGCGGGTCGCCAGGGCAGCACCTTCCGCAACCCAGTCTGTGCCAAAGGCTCGTTCGAACAACGGCGCGCACCAGTCGGGTATGTCCGCCCGCACCGCCTCCGGCGCGTCTTCAGGCCGGCGCTCGGCCAGCGCCTGCAACTCGGCGGCGCTGAGCAGCGGCGGCGCGAACTTGTCACCCTGGAGCGCATCGTTAAGCGATTGCGGCGTCTGGCCCCATTCGATGAGCAGCGCGCCGAAGCCGATGGCGCGGGGCGTGTCTTCACCCAAAAGCCAGCCGGCGGAACGTTTGTGGCGCAGCGCGTCGTAGACGATGTTGCCGATCGCCGCGCGGTCGCCGCCGCCCGCAAAGCGATGCGACAGGCCCCAATCTTTCAGCGCATCGGCCACCGGCCGGTGGCGCCGGCCAATGTCGTCCAGCACTTCAATGGCTGCCGCCAGCCGTCCGCCCAGTCGCATTCGTCATTCCACCTATCGAGCACAGTATCCTTCGGCCTGCTCTTAGAGCGTTTCGCGTCGAGATTGAACCCCGCTTGAATTTCGCGGCGACGAGGCCTTCCGCTCGCGGCCGACGATTTTCCCCGCCGGCAAATGTCCGCCCGCCGGCGATAACAAATCTCAAATATATGCAAGATCTCTAATGTTGGTAACTGGCCGCCGTAAGCACGATCTGTGGCGCAATTGCTCTGCTTTCCAAGCTTTTGCGTTGGGAATACTCTTTGCGCCATGATTCGCGGCGCGGAAAAGCGGACCGACGGATCGATACGAGGAGAGGGCAATGAAAACGTATCTTGCGGAAGTTCTAGGGACATTTCTATTGGTGTTTATCGGCACGGCGTCGGTGGCGACGGGTGGCTTTCTCGCCGACTTGCCGCTGGGCCAGGAAGCCATCGGCCTGGCGTTCGGCATCGGCCTGATTGCGGCGGCTTACGCGGTGGGTCCCATCTCAGGCGCACATCTCAACCCGGCCGTCACGCTCGGCGTCTTCCTTGCCGGCCGGCTGCCGGCCAAGGATGTGATTCCTTACTGGATCGCGCAGATCATCGGCGCCATTCTGGCCTCGCTGGCGCTGTGGATCATCGTCTCCGGCCAGACCGGCGGGCACACCACCGGTTTCGGCGCCAATGGCTGGGACGTGGCGAAATGGGGGACGAGTTCGGCCTTCCTGTGGGAGCTGATCGGCACCTTCACCTTCGTCACAGTCATCCTCGGCGTCACCGCCGAGAAGCACTCGACGGCGTTCGCCGGCCTGGTCATCGGCCTGACGCTGGCCGGACTGCACTTCGCAATGATCCCGGTGACCGGCACCTCGCTCAATCCGGCGCGTTCGATCGGCCCGGCGCTGTTTACCGGCGGCGCAGCCCTCAGCCAGCTCTGGCTGTTCATCGTTGCGCCGCTGATCGGCGGCGCAATCGCTGGCGTCGTCGCCAAGGCACGCATCTTCGAAAAGGACTGATTTCGAAGCCTGCGAAAACGAAGGGCGCGGGCCTCGGCCCGCGCCCTTCGTTTGGGAGGTTGTATCAGGCAGCGATGTCGAAACGGTCGGCGTTCATCACCTTGGTCCACGCCTTGACGAAATCGCCAACGAATTTCTGCCCGGCATCCGCCGACCCGTAGACCTCGGCCAGCGCGCGCAGCTGCGCATGCGAGCCGAAGATCAGGTCGGCGCGTGTGGCGGTCCACCTGACTGCCCTGGTCTTGCGGTCGCGTGCTTCATAGACCTCATGCGAGCCCGGCTCGGAGGCCGGATCCCAGATGGTGCTCATCGAGAGCAGGTTGACGAAGAAGTCGTTCGTCAGCGTGCCCGGCCTGTCGGTCAACACACCATGCTTCGAGCCGCCGGTGTTGGCGCCGAGCACGCGCAGGCCACCAACCAGCACCGTCATCTCCGGCGCCGTCAGGTTGAGCAGTTGCGCCCGGTCGACCAGCATGGCTTCGACCGACATCGGCGGTTTGCCCCTGACATAGTTGCGGAAGCCGTCAATTTTCGGCTCGAGCGCCGCAAAGGAATGGACGTCGGTCTGCGCCTGCGAGGCGTCGGTGCGGCCGGGCGTGAAGGGAACCTTCACCGCATTGCCGCCATCCGTTGCGGCTTTCTCGACCGCGGCGACGCCGCCGAGCACGATGAGGTCGGCCAGCGAGACCTTCTTGCCGCTTGCGTTGAACTCGTTCTGGATGGCTTCGAGCTTCGCCAGCACGGTAGCCAGTTCGACAGGCTGGTTGACCTCCCAGTCCTTCTGCGGCGCCAGGCGAATGCGCGCGCCATTGGCGCCGCCGCGCTTGTCGGAGTTGCGGAAGGTCGAGGCCGAGGCCCAGGCGGTCGAGACCAATTGCGAAACGCTGAGGCCCGAAGCCAGGATCTTGGCCTTCAGCAATGCAATGTCCTGGTCGCTGACCAGCTCATGGTCGACGGCCGGAACCGGATCCTGCCAGATCAGCTCTTCCTTCGGCACCAACGGGCCGAGATACCGCACGACCGGCCCCATGTCGCGATGGGTGAGCTTGTACCAGGCACGGGCGAAGGCATCGGCGAACTGCTCCGGATGCTCATGGAAGCGGCGCGAGATCTTCTCATAGGCCGGGTCGGCCCGCAGCGCGAGGTCGGTGGTCAGCATTGCCGGCGCATGACGCTTCGAGGGATTGTGCGCGTCCGGCACCGTAACCGCGCCAGAGCCGCCCTTCGGCGTCCACTGATAGGCCCCGGCCGGGCTCTTGGTCAGCTCCCATTCGAAGTTGAAGAGATTGTCGAAGAAGTTGTTGCTCCACTTGGTCGGCGTCGTCGTCCAGGTAACTTCGAGGCCGGATGTGATCGCGTCGCCGGCAATGCCGGTGGCATGCTTGCTCGACCAGCCGAGGCCCTGCGCCTCGATGCCCGCGCCTTCCGGCTCGGCGCCGACCAGTGTTGCATCACCGGCGCCATGGGTCTTGCCGAAGGTGTGGCCGCCGGCGATCAGCGCCACGGTTTCCTCATCGTTCATTGCCATGCGTCCGAAGGTCTCGCGGATGTCGCGGGCCGAGGCCAGCGGATCCGGCTTGCCGTTCGGCCCTTCCGGGTTGACGTAGATCAGGCCCATCTGCACCGCGCCGAGATGGCCGTGCAACTCACGGTCGCCGGAATAGCGCTTGTCGTCGAGCCACTTGGTTTCCGAACCCCAGTCGACATCCTGCTCGGGCTCCCAGACATCGGCGCGGCCACCGGCAAAGCCAAAGGTCTTGAAGCCCATCGATTCCAGCGCGACGTTGCCGGTGAGAATCAACAGGTCGGCCCAGGAGATCTTGCGGCCGTATTTCTGCTTGACCGGCCACAAAAGCCGGCGCGCCTTGTCGAGATTGGCGTTGTCCGGCCAGCTGTTCAGCGGCGCGAAACGCTGCTGGCCCGCACCGGCGCCACCCCGGCCGTCGCCGATGCGATAGGTGCCGGCGCTGTGCCAGGCCATGCGGATGAACAGCGGCCCGTAATGGCCGAAATCGGCCGGCCACCAATCCTGCGAATCCGTCATCACCTTGTGCAAATCCTCGATCACCGCGTCGAGGTCGAGCGTCTTGAACTCCGCGGCGTAGTCGAAAGCTTCGCCCATTGGGTCCGAAAGGCTCGACTGCTGGTGGAGAACGCCGATGTCGAGCTGGTTCGGCCACCAGTCGCGGTTGGTCCTGGCGGAGGTTCCATGCGCGACCGGGCATTTGCCGGCGCTGTTGTCGTCGGTCATCGCGTCCATCTTGGCCTCCGAATTGCTGATTTATGTGTTGTTTTTTCCGGGCCGGCCGGGAGCCGCGCCACTCTGGAATGGTTCCAGACTAAGCCGTCTCTTCGATAAAAACAAATTGCCTTTCCTGTTTGTTGCGATAGGCTTTCCTTATGATTGGCTTGACCGTGCGGCAGATGCAATATTTCGAGGCTTTGGCGCAAACGCTGCATTTCGGCCGCGCCGCAAAACTCGCCGGTGTCAGCCAGCCGGCGCTGTCCGCGCAAATCGCCGAGATGGAGCAAAGGCTGAACTGCCGGCTGTTCGAGCGCGGCGGCAAGACGGTGCGGATGACGGAAGAGGCGCAAGCGCTGCTGCCACGCATCGAGCGCATCCTGCGCGATATCAGCGACGTCGAGACGACGGCCCGGCGCGGCCGCCCGGCCATGGAAGGCCGCTTCCGGCTAGGCATCATCCCGACCGTGGCGCCGTATCTTTTGCCGCATGTGCTCCCGGAACTGAAACGGCATTTTCCGTCCCTGCAGCTCGAACTGCGCGAAGCAGTGACGGCATCACTGGTCGAGGACACGGCAACCGGACGGCTCGACGCCTTCATCGCCGCGCTGCCGCTCGAGCAGCCGGGCCTGGTCACCGAGGAACTGTTCGCCGACCGCTTCTTCCTCGCCGTGCCAGCCGGAGATCCAGCCTTCGCCTCGCCACCGGTGCCGCCGGAAAGCCCGGCGCTGGAGCGGTTGATGCTTTTGGAGGAAGGCCACTGCCTGCGCGAACAGGCGCTGGCCCTGTGCGGCAGCGTGCGTCCCGTAGCGATGGCAAGCTACGGCGCCACCAGCCTGACGACGCTGCTGCAGATGGTGGCGCATGGTCTCGGCGTCACGCTCATCCCCGAAATGGCGGCAAGGCCGGCCAGCGCCATGCCGGACCTCAAGATCGTGCCGTTCCAGGAGCCAATGCCGCAACGCACGATCTGCCTCGCCTGGCGCCGCAACAAGGTGCGGCATGATGAATGCGTGGAACTGGCGAAGATCATTCGGGGGTTGGATGCGGCGGTGCTGGGGGTGTGAGTCGTTCGGGTCTTAGATGGCGCCTTGGGAACACCGAAAAGAAACTCAAATCAGGCGCGTTCGAGAATACCCGCCTTGATGGTTGGTCGCCAGATCGCACCAAAGCCTCAAGGGATAAATACCAGAAATACATACGTAAAAAACACAACGGCATGGACGATTCCGGTCAGGAAGGTCGTCCTTTCGTTGCTAAAGCTTACGCCGCATATGAAAAGCGCTAAAACCAAAAGTACGGCGTCAGCTTCCGGGAGCCCCAGGGTCAACCCTCGTCCCGTAAGCAGGCTGGCTGCTGCGACCGCAGGTATCGTCAAACCAATCGTGGCGCAAGCCGAACCCATTGCGACATTCAGGCCGCGCTGCAGCTCATTGTTGAGTGAAGCGCGAACCGCCGAAATGGCTTCCGGCATCAAAACCAGACCCGCGATCATTGCCCCCACAATGCTGTCAGCCTGGGTCACCTGGTAAGCAACGAGCGCATTTTCAACACTTGCGGCGACCTGCTCGGCGAGCATGACAATTCCGATCAGTCCGATTACCAGGAGCAGAGCGCTGGAAGAGATGCTTTTGTGAGGGGCGGTTCGCGCCGAAAGGTCGTGTGCCAGTCCTTCGATGAAATCGTCCCGGTGCCGGACTGTCTGCGCGAACACAAAGCTTGCATAGAGCAGCACGGAAAGAACGCTTACCAGGCCAAGCTGAGCTGCCGAAAATGTGCCGGGATCGGTGGTCCGCGTGTAGGTCGGCAGGATAAGCGTCATGACGGTCAGTGCGGCCAAAACCGCCAGATATGCGCTGGTCCCTTGCCGGACAATTGCCTGCTTGCGATGCCGCCAGCCGCCAAACGTGAGACACATTCCGACAACGCCGGTGGAGGCAATCATCACTGTCGAGAAGACCGATTCACGTGCAAGCGTGGGGTTGTTCTCTCCATGCAGCATCATGGAAACGATGATCGACACTTCGATTGCCGTCACGGCAAAAGTCAGCACCAATGTGCCGTAAGGCTCCCCCACACGGTGGGCCACCGCCTCGGCGTGATCGAGCACCACGAAAATAGTGATGAACATGATCGCACTCGAGAGCGCTCCGACGAGAATCCTGACGCTCGGCGAACCTTCGTCCACCGATAGCCCGCTGACTCTGACCGCAACGGCTAGTGCCAGCGCGGCCAAAGGCATCGCATAGGAAGTCGCTGATCGTGCGAAACCAGTCATTCAAGCCCCAATGCGTTCGGCGAACCTTGCGGAAGCCTGTCGAGCACCCCAGTGTCGTTTCGAAGCCGGGCAGTCCCGTCCCCCGGCGTTCAACCTTCAAGCCGTCTTCTGCACCACCAGCCCCAGTTCCTCCACCATCGCCTCGCGCATCAGAAACTTCTGCGGTTTTCCCGTCACCGTCATGGGCAGTTCGGTGCGGAAGCGGATGTAGCGGGGGATTTTGTAATGGGCGATCTGGCCGGCGCAGAAATTCTTGATCTCCTGCTCGGTGGCGATCTGGTTGGGCTTCAGCACGATCCAGGCGCACAGCTCCTCGCCATATTTGGCGTCGGGAATACCGAACACCTGCACCTCCTTGACCTTGGGATGGCGATAGAGAAATTCCTCGACCTCTCTGGGATAGACGTTTTCGCCGCCGCGGATGACCATGTCCTTGACCCGGCCGACAATGTTGCAATAGCCCTGGGAGTCGATGGTGGCGAGATCACCGGTGTGCATCCAGCCATCGCTGTCGATCGCCTCGCGGGTTTTTTCCGCGTCGTCCCAATAACCCTTCATCACGGAATAGCCGCGTGTGCAAAGCTCGCCCGGCGCGCCGACCGCGACGGTGGCGCCGTCGGCGTCGATGGCCTTGACCTCGACATGCGGATGGATGCGGCCGACAGTGGAGACGCGTTTTTCCAGCGGATCGTCGACGCTGCTCTGGAACGAGACCGGGCTGGTCTCGGTCATGCCGTAGGCGATGGTCACCTCTTCCATATGCATCAGCGTCACCACCTTCTTCATCACCTCGATCGGGCATGGTGAGCCCGCCATGATGCCGGTGCGCAGGCTGGAGAGATCGAAGCTGGCGAAATCCGCATGGTCGAGCATGGCGACGAACATGGTCGGTACGCCGTAGAGGCCGGTGCAGCGTTCCTGCGCCACCGCCTTCAGCGTGGCGCCGGCGTCAAAACCCTCGCCCGGGAAAACCATGGTCGCGCCCTTGGTGACGCAGCCCATCGTGCCCATCGACATGCCGAAGCAGTGATAGAGCGGCACCGGGATGCAGAGCCGGTCGTCGACGGTGAGCCTGATTGCCGCGGTGACGAAATTGCCGTTGTTGACGATGTTGGTGTGGGTCAGCGTCGCGCCCTTGGGCGCGCCCGTCGTGCCTGATGTGAACTGGATGTTGATGGCTTCGCCCGGCTTCAGCCCTTCGGAGATGCGGTCGAGGCTGTCATGCTCGTCACGGCCGGCCATCGACAGCACGTCGGCGAAATTGAACATGCCGGGCGAGTTGTCATCGCCCATGCGGATGACGATCTTCAGCGCCGGCAATTTCTGCGCCTTGAGCTTGCCGGGGGTGGCCTTGGCGAGCTCAGGCGCCAGCGTCTCGATCATGCCGAGATAGTCGGAGGTCTTGAAACTGGCGGCGGTGACCAGCGCCTTGCAGCCGACCTTGTTGAGGGCATATTCCAGCTCCGTCAGCCGGTAGGCCGGGTTGATGTTGACCAGGATCAGGCCGATGCGAGCGGTGGCGAATTGGGTGACCAGCCATTCCCAGCGGTTGGGCGACCAGATGCCGACACGGTCGCCTTTTTCGAGGCCGAGCGCCAGGAAGCCGGCGGCGAGCGTATCGACCGTGTCCGACAATTCGCTCCAGGTGAAGCGCTTGTCCTGGCCGACGAAGACGGCAGCATCCTGCGTGGCGTATTTGCTGACCGTGCCGGAGAAAAGCTGAGGGATCGTCTTGTCGAGCAGCGACGGGGTGCGCTCGCCGGAGACATGCGCCCTGCCATCGATCGGCGCGATGAACGCCCTGCCGCGCCCGCGCAGATTGGTGGCGTTCTTGAGCTCGTCGAGATTGATCGCCATCGCCGTCTCCTCCCGATGAGTGAGCCTAGCAGCCTGATGGGGTGGTGGAAAGTACAGGTGGTTTCCCTCCCCTCGAGGGAGGGTGCCTCGCGAAGCGAGGCGGGTGGGGTCCTCAGCGAAGTGCTCGACTTCCTTGGTCACGGTCGACCCGGCTTGGGTCGTCTCGCGTCGAGCACTGCCGGAGCGACCCCACCCGTCCATCCGCCTTTGGCGGCTGTCCACCCTCCCCTCAAGGGGGAGGGAGCGCGCTCATCTTCGCGGCTATTTCCCGCACTAGCGCCTCATCCGCCGGCGCACGATCTTTCCGGGCAGCCACCAGGCAAGCCTGCGACTCCAGCACAACCCCATCGGCCAGCACCTTGAGATGGTTGGCGCGTAGGGTCGAGCCGGTGGTGGTGATGTCGACGATGACATCGGCGAGGCCGGCGGCCGGTGCGCCTTCGGTGGCGCCGAGGCTTTCGACGATGCGGTAGACCTGGATGCCGTGCTTTTGCGAGAAGAACTGCTGCGTGAGCCGCCAGTATTTGGTTGCGATCCTCAGTCGCCTGCCGTGGCGCTGGCGGAAATCGGCGGCGACATCGTCGAGATCGGCCATAGTATCGACGTCGAGCCAGATGCCGGGCACCGCGACCACGACATCGGCATGGCCGAAGCCGAGGCGAGCGACGATTTCGGCGCGCGCCTCCCAGTCGGCGAGGTTTTCGCGCAGCAGATCCTCGCCGGTAATGCCGAGGTCGACCGAACCTTGCCCAATCTCGCCGCCGATTTCGGACGCCGACAGGAACGCCACCTCGATGCCCTCGGCGCCGTCGATGCGGGCGCGGTACTGGCGCTCATCGCCGGGCAGGCTGACGGCAAGCCCGGCCCTGGCCAGTACCTCCAAGGCCTGCTCCTTGAGCCGGCCTTTCGATGGGATCGCCAGCGTGATCATTGCGGCTCTCCCCGCAGCGCTTCGATGCGGTCGAGCCAGACGGAGAAGCCGACGCCGGGGATCGGCGTCTTGGCGCCGAGCAGGGTCAGCAGCCGGTCGTAGCGACCGCCGCCGGCCAGCGGCCGCTCGCCACCAAGTGCTGCGATCTCGAAGACGATGCCGGTGTAGTAATCCAGCGGACGGCCGAAGGCAGCGTCGTAGCGGATCGTCTTTGCAGGCAGGCCATGTGCCTCGATGGCTTTGGCGCGGGCGGCGAATTTTTCCAGCGCCGCGCCCAGCGAAAGCCCGGCAGAGGCCGCAAAACTTTCGAGCGCAGCACTCGAGCCGTCGAGCGGCACGTCGATGGCGAGAAAATCCCTGAGCGCCGCAAACGCTTCGTTCGACAACCGCACGCTGCGCAGTTCGGCCTTTTCGATCAGCCGCCGGGCAATGTCGGCGGGCGCGCGTCCGCCGGATGCCAGCAGGCCGGCCTCTTCCATGCCGCCAGCAATGTGGGCGGAAAGCGCTTCGAGATCGCGATCGAGGACAAGGGCCGCGACTTCGCCGTCAAGCTGACCGTTGCGTGGCGGGTTGGCGAGATCGGACAACGCTGCCTGCAGCATCGGCGCCGAACCGAAGGCACGCGCAAGTCGCATGCGCCAGCCGCGCGGCAGGCCGAGTGCGGCCAGCACCGCTTCGAAAATGGTCTGGTCGCCGAGTGTGATCGCCAGCTCCTGGCCAGGCAGCACCAACTGCAGCAGCGCATGCGCATCGGCCAGCGAACGGGCATCGGCCTCGGCCGTATCGCGGTCGCCGAGATCCTCGATGCCGGCTTGGAAAAACTCGTTGCCGCCCTCGCGGCGCTGGCGGAACACTTCGCCGAGATAGGAATAGCGGCGCGGCGTGCCGGCCTGCGAGGCGATGTGGTCGAGGCAGACGGGGATGGTGAATTCGGGACGAAGGCACAGCGTCTTGCCGGTCTCGCTTTCGGTGAGAAAGATGCGGCGGCGCAGATCCTCGCCGGCCATGTCGAGGAATGGGTCGGCCGGCTGCAGCACCGCGACCTCGACCGCATGGGTGTTGCGGGTGGCGAAGAGGTTTGTGATTTCGGATGCGATGGCGGGATAGCGGGAGGTCATGCGTGGCGCGAGGCACCCCCCTCTGGCCTGCCGGCCATCTCCCCCTCAAGGGGGGAGATTGGCAGCTTGGAGCGCAGCGCCTCTTCTTCAACGCCGGAGATTGGCGAAACCATGCGCGACATCCAATCTCCCCCCTTGAGGGGGAGATGACCGGCAGGCCAGAGGGGGGCGTTCAAGCGCCACCCTTCGCACGGTCAGCGACCTGCGCCGCCAAGATCTTCTTCACCTCGGCGACCAGCTCGCTCTCCGCCACCGTGACCTGTGCCGGCCTTGCGGCGCGCCATTCGGCGTTGTCAGTGATCTCGGCCGACATGCGCGCGCCCTCGATCAGATCCTTGATCTGCAACTCGCCCTTGGCGCGCTCATCGCCGCCCTGGATAACGGCGACCGGGCTGCCGCGGCGGTCGGCATATTTCAGCTGCGCCTTCATGCCGGCGCCGCCGAGATACATTTCGGAGCGGATGCCGGCGGCGCGCAGCTCTGCGACCATCTTCTGGTAGCGGCCAAGGCTATCGGTATCCTTGTCCATGACCAGCACGACGACCGGCGCGATGACATCGGTGGTGTCCAGCTTGCCGAGGTTCTTCAGCGCCGTCATCAGGCGGGAGACGCCGATCGAAAAGCCGGTCGCCGGCACCGGCTCGCCACGGAAGCGCGAGACCAGCCCGTCATAGCGGCCGCCGCCGCCGACCGAGCCGAAGCGCACGATCTGGCCGTCTTCGTTCGGGATCTCGGCCAACAGCTCGGCTTCGAAGACCGGGCCGGTGTAATATTCGAGGCCGCGGACAACGGAGGGATCGATGCGGATGCGGTCATTGTTGTAACCAGATGCATGCGCCAACTTTGCGATGACAGAAAGCTCCTCCAAGCCTTCTACTCCGCGAGCATTGCCCTCTACTGCCTTTGCCATACTCGCAAGGGTTTCATCGTTGGAAAGCCCTAATGCACCACCCAATGCATCCGGATATGCTGCAAGGCTCAACACTCGTTCGATGTGAGCTGCGCCAAGGCCCGCGCCTTTAGTAAAGTCCCCTTCGCCTTCCTTACCGCCATCCCATCGTCCGGCTCCAAGCAAAAGAGCCACGCCGTCTGGGCCAAATTTATCCAGCTTGTCGATCGCCCGGAGGACATGCAGCCGGCGGCCAGCATTCTCATCGCCGCCAAGGCCAATCGCCTCCAGCACGCCATCCAGCACCTTGCGGTTGTTGACGCGGATGACGTAGTCGCCACGCTTGATGCCGAGCGCTTCCATCACGTCGGCCATCATCATCGCCATCTCGGCATCGGCCGCGACGCCCGGCGTGCCGATGGTGTCGGCGTCGAACTGCATGAACTGGCGGAAGCGGCCGGGGCCGGGCTTTTCGTTGCGAAACACCCAGCCGGAGCGGTAGCTGCGGTAAGGTTTCGGCAGCCGCTCAAAGTTCTCGGCGACGAAACGCGCCGTCGGCGCAGTCAAATCGTAGCGCAGCGACAGCCACTGCTCATCATCGTCCTGGAAAGAAAATACGCCCTCATTAGGCCGGTCCTGGTCGGGCAGGAACTTGCCCAGCGCATCGGTGTATTCGATCAGCGGCTGGTCGGCCGGCTCGAAACCGTAGAGCTCATAGACCGAACGGATCGTCGCCATCATCTTCTCGACGGCGCGGATATCGTCGGCACTGCGGTCGGCAAAGCCGCGCGGCAGCCGCGCTTTCGTCTTTTCCGATTTGTCGGCCATGGGATGGGTCTTTTCGCTTAGTAATCGATGACTTGTTTGGAGTGGGCGTGTCCTAACCGAAGCGGCTTGGTGCGGCAAGGGTTTGCGCTCTTTCCTTCTCGTCCGAAACAAAACGCACCGAAAGGAAACAATTCCGCCATCGGCGCGGCATCGTGCCGACACAATCAGAGCCGATAAGCGCGCCGAAACAAAGGGTTGGGGCCATGACTGCGGCACACAAGTTCGACATCAGAGACGACGGCTTGCATGAAGTCCGGCTGCGGCCGGCCGAGAGCCGTGCGCAGGTGACGGCGAGCCCCGGTCCGTTTGAGGTCACTGCCGACGAGCGCAAGGGTTCCACCGTGCGCGAGGCGCTGATGACTGGATTGCTGGTGATTTATCCGGCCTTTGCGGCACTGGCGGCGATTGTCGCCGGGCTTTTTCTGACGGGCGCCAGCGGGACGTGAGTTCCTTACCCTCGCCCTTGTGGGGAGGGTCGACGCGTAGCGTCGGGGTGGGGGTGCGGCGCCAAGATACCCCCACCCGCGCCTTCGGCGCGACCTCCCCACAAGGGGGAGGTAGGGGGACAGCGCCCTAGTTCGGCCTCTTAAAGGCCTTGCGTTCCTTCTCCACCTGCTCCCGGCACACGCAGCCTTCGAGATGGTCGTTGACCAGACCCATCGCCTGCATGAAGGCGTAGACCGTCGTCGGGCCGACAAAGGTCCAGCCGCGCTTTTTCAACTCCTTCGAAATCCTGATCGAGACCCCTGTCGTCGGGTTGGCGCGTAGATGCGCCATGTCCACCACCGCCGGCCGCTCCTCCGGCCCCGGCTCGAACTTCCAGAACCAGGCGGCCAGCGAGCCGAACTCGTCGACCATTTCGCACGCCCGTTTGGCGTTGTTGATGGTCGAGACGATCTTGCCGCGGTGGCGGATGATGCCGGCATTGGCGACCAGGCGCTCGACATCCTCGTCGGTGAAGGCAGCGACCTTGTAGAAGTCGAAACCGGCGAAGGCCTCGCGGAAATTCTCGCGCTTGCGCAGAATGGTCAGCCAGGACAGGCCGGACTGAAAGCCTTCGAGGCAGATCTTTTCGAACAGCCTGCGGTCGTCGGCGACCGGCCGGCCCCATTCATGGTCGTGGTAGTGCAGATAGTCCGGCAGATTGCCGTGCCAGAAGCAGCGCGTGATCCCGTCGGAGCCGGTAAGCAGTCCGGTGTTGTCTTGAGTCATGGCCAATCCATTCGTTAACGCGCTTTCGCGCTGCATTTACCGCGGCTTTACCAGATTCCTGAACCCGGCGGTAACCACACCAAAAGGTTTACTGACAAAGCGGCATTTTACGCATTCCGATTCATGTTTCGGTTGTGGCTTCGCGCCAAGGATCGCGCAACCGGGGGCAAGTTCCGCCTCCGTCCGTTCGACGATCAAGGTGCGTTCCGATGAAGATCTTTTTGCGTTCCGTGCTCGGCGCCGTGGCCATTCTGGCCGCCGGCGTCACCTCGTCTGCCGCCAACGACCGCTATGCCGACAGGCCGCCGGTGATGGTGAGCCCCGACCTTTCCGCACCCTGGGTGCTGCAGCTAGGCCGGGCGCCCGGCATCGTGCGGCAGAGCCGACAGGTGGTCCAGCAGCCGCGACTTCGCTATGCGCAGCCGGCGCGACCCGATCGGGTGCGCACTGCTTCCGTGCAGGCGCCGGCCA
Source organism: Mesorhizobium sp. P160187 (assembly GCF_057766425.1). NCBI lineage: Bacteria > Pseudomonadati > Pseudomonadota > Alphaproteobacteria > Hyphomicrobiales > Phyllobacteriaceae > Mesorhizobium > Mesorhizobium sp. P160187. Next base: position 109,901 of record NZ_JBYMDX010000005.1, on the reverse strand, counting down.
AGCGCGTGGTGATGCGGCCGCAGATCAATCCGCTCTACCTGCCGCAGGAAGTCGCCTATGACGGCCCGCAGAAGCCGGGCACGATCGTCATCGATACGACGCAGAACTTCCTGTTCCTGGTCGAGAAGAACGGCAAGGCGCGGCGCTATGGCGTCGGCACCGGCAAGCCTGGCTTCGAATGGTCTGGCACGCACAAGATCACCAACAAGCGCGTCTGGCCGGACTGGCGCCCGCCAGCGGAGATGATCAAGCGCGAGGCCGCCAAGGGCCGCTACCTCCCGACCTATCTGGCCGGCGGCGAGGAAAACCCGCTTGGCGCCCGCGCGCTCTATCTCGGCACGACGGAATACCGCATCCACGGCACCAACCAGCCATGGACCATCGGCGGCTCGGTGTCTTCCGGCTGTATCCGCATGCGCAACGAGGACGTGGTTGACCTTTACGAGAGGGTCAATGTTGGAACGACCGTGGTCGTGATATAGTCGGCTACCGAATCATCTGGTCCAAAAGGTTAGAGCTTCAGGATCGGGAAGAGTTTACGGGGGACGGGCCGTGTGGGGATGCGGCCAGTCAGGAAAGGGCAGCCCGGGAAACCGCGCTGCCCTTTCTCTTTGCGGCTATAGCTGAGCCAGGCTGCGCCAGAACGTCGCGCCAGGGGGATGACGGTTCGCTTTCACGCTGCCTTGCCGCATTTTCCCTGCTATAGGGTCGGCCAAACTCCCCTGCGCCAAACTCGCTGCAAAGGTTCAGCCATGTCTCCGCCAGACGATAGCCGCTATCTCCGGGGCGGCCCGGTCGCCCAGCGCATCATGGCATCCGTGCGCGAGGATGCCGCCATCGCCACCGCCGAAGGTTTTCCACCCAAGCTGGTGTCGATCACCGTCGGCGATACCGCTGCCGTCGATGTCTATGTGCGCAACCAGCGCGCCAAGGCCGCGCTTGCCGGCATCGGTTTCGAGGAGCGGCGGTTCCCCGCCGACATCAGCGCAGGCGAACTCGAGGCGGCGATCCATGGCCTGAACGCCGACCCGCGCGTCACCGGCATCATCATCCAGCGGCCGGTGCCGGCGCATATCCCGATCAAGACGCTGCAAGCGGCGGTGCATCCACTGAAGGACGTCGAGGGCATGCATCCGGCGTCGATCGGCAATATCGTCTACAATCAACTCGACCTCGCGCCTTGCACGGCTGCGGCCTCGGTCGAGCTGCTCAAGGAAACCGGCCTCGACCTCAAGGGGCTCGAAGTCGTCGTCGTCGGCCATTCCGAGATCGTCGGCAAGCCGATTGCCTTCCTGCTGATGAGCGAAGGCGCAACGGTGACGGTGTGCCATCACATGACGCGCTCGGTGGCGGCACATGCGCGCCGCGCCGATGCGCTGTTCGTCGCCGTCGGCAAGCCGCGGCTGATCAAGGCCGACATGGTGAAGCCCGGTGCGGCCGTCATCGACATCGGCATCAATTCCGAGATCGGCCCGGAGGGCACGAGCCGCATCGTCGGCGACGTCGACACCGAGAGCGTGAAGGAAGTCGCGTCCTGGATCACGCCGGTGCCGGGCGGCGTCGGCCCGATCACTGTGGCGATCCTCTTGCGCAACACAATGGTCGCGCTCAGCCGCCAGCGCGCGCGCTACCAGGCGACGTATGGCGTGGTGGACCGGCTGGCAGCGGAATAGCTGCTTACTCGGCGGCGACCAGGTTTCCTTCGGAGACGCCCTCCGGCTTCGGACCACCATAGGCCCAGTCGAGCAGCTTGATCGTGTGCACCACCGGCAGCTTTGCAGCCGAAGCGATCTGGGTGATGCAGCCGATATTGCCTGTGGCAACGATCTCCGCGCCGGTGGCCTCGATGTTTTTCACCTTTCGGTCGCGCAGCTTCTCCGAAATCTCCGGCTGCAGGATGTTGTAGGTGCCGGCCGAGCCGCAGCACAGATGTCCCTCGCGCGGATCGCGCACGACGAAGCCGGCCCTGGCGAGCAATTCCTTCGGCTGGCGGGTGATCTTCTGGCCGTGCTGCATCGAGCAGGCGGAGTGATAGGCGACGACGGTGCCGGGTTTGCGCACCGGCTCGGGCAGGTCGAGGCTTGCGAGATATTCGGTAATGTCCCTGGCCAGCGCCGAGATCCGCGCGGCCTTGTCGGCATAGGCCGGATCGAGGCGCAGCATGAAGCCGTAGTCCTTGATCGTTGTGCCGCAGCCGGACGCGGTGATGACGATGGCATCGAGCCCGCCCTGGTCGATGGCACGCGTCCACGCATCGACATTCTGCCGGGCCGAGGCAAGGGCTGCTGCCTCGCGGCCCATATGATGGACCAGCGCGCCACAGCAGGCTTCGCCCTGCGGCACCACGACCTCGACGCCAAGCCTGGTCAGCAATGCAATCGTCGTCTCGTTGATGGCGGGGTCGAGTACCGATTGGGCGCAGCCGGTGAGGATGGCGACGCGGCCTCTCTTCGTCCCCTGCCCGGCATGAATGCCGGAAGAGGCCATTGGCGAGACCGTCGGGATCGAGGCCGGTGCCAGCTTCAGCATCGCGCCCAGCGGCCTCAGCGCCGGCAGCCTTTCGAACAGGCCGATGAATGGCTTGCCCAGTCTCGCCAATTTCAGCGCGGCGCGAAAGCGCGCGGGATAGGGCAGCACGAAGGCCAGCATGGCGCGGGTCAGCCGGTCGAGCAGCGGCCGCTTGTAAGTCTCCTCGATATGGGCGCGGGCATGGTCGACCAGGTGCATGTAGTTGACGCCCGACGGGCAGGTGGTCATGCAGGCCAGGCAGGACAGGCAGCGGTCGATATGGGTGACGATCTCCTTGTCGGCCGGGCGGCCATTCTCCAGCATGTCCTTGATGAGATAAATGCGCCCGCGCGGCGAATCGAGTTCGTTGCCAAGCGTCACATAGGTCGGGCAGGTGGCGGTGCAGAAGCCGCAATGCACGCATTTGCGCAGGATCTTCTCCGATTCCGCGACATGCGGATCAGCAAGCTGGGCAAGGGAGAAGTTGGTTTGCATTATCTTAGCCTTGGGCCATGCGGCCGGGATTGAGGATGGACTTGGGATCGAACTCGGCCTTGAGCCGCGCCGACAGTGCGGCCTTATGCGGTGCCTGCGGCTCGAACACCGGGACGGCGGCGCGATGCGAAGGGGTGGCGCGCACCAGCGTGGCGTGGCCGCCGCCAAGCTTTCTGATCAGCCCGCGCAGCAGGGCGGCCTCGGGATCGCCCTCCTCCATGCGCAGCCAGACCAGCCCGCCCTGCCAGTCGTAGAAGGCGCTGACACCGATCTGCATGCGCAGCGTCAGCACCATCTGATGGGCCTGAGACGGCGCCATGGAGACGCGCCAGACCGGCTTTTCGCTACGGTCGGCGAATGGCGTGCAGTCCCTTATGTCACGCCAGAGGGTATGTGATGTCTCACCTGCGATCTCCTGCAGCGGGCCGGCATTTTTCAGCAGGGTCTTCAGCGCCTCAATGCGATAGGCGACCGATGGGCCAAACCCTTCGACGCGCAGCAGCGTTGCAGCGTCGGTGCCTAGACTGCCCCCGGCAACGCGCGCGGCGATGCGTTCGGGCAGATGGGCCGCGCTCGACACTTCGGCGCTGGAGCCGAGCGCCAGCGCCATGGCGGCAGAGGCGGCATCGTCGAGTAGGCCGCGCATGGCAAGCGTCACCTCGGTCTCGGCCGCCGGTAGCACCTTGAAGGTGACATCGGTGAACACGGCCAGCGTGCCCCAGCTGTTGGCCATCAGCTTCGACAGATCGTAGCCGGTAACATTCTTGACGACGCGGCCGCCTGATTTGAACGCTTCGCCACGACCGGCAACCGCGTTGATGCCAAGGATATGGTCGCGCGCGGCGCCCGCCTTCAGCCGGCGCGGGCCGGACAGGTTGGCGGCAAGCACGCCGCCGATCGTGCCTCTTCCCTTGATACCGCCGAACAATGGGCCGTAGTCCATCGGCTCGAAAGCAAGTTGCTGGCCGTTTTCGGCGAGCAGGTTTTCGATCTCGGAAAGCGGCGTGCCAGCCTTGGCCGACAGCACCAGCTCGGCCGGCTCGTAGAGGGTGACGCCGGTGAGCTTCGAAAGATCGAGCGTGTGTTCGCTCTGCTGTGGCCGGCCGATGCCGCGCTTGGAGCCGTGGCCGATGGTCTCCAGCGGCGATTCCTCCGCAGCCGCCCATTGGACGGTGGAGAGGACTTCGGTGGACGAGGTGGGAGTGAAGGTGGTCATGGCGACGCGCCGCTTGCGAGTGCAGAGACGTCGAGTTCCTTCGTGCCCCCCTCTGTCCTGCCGGACATCTCCCCCACTTGGGGGGAGATTAGCAGCTTTGGCGACCGCGCCTCTCTAGCAACGTCGAAGATTGGCGAAGGCAGAGATGACTGGTGATCTCCCCCCTTGTGGGGGAGATGTCCGGCAGGACAGAGGGGGGCGCGAAGGATCGCCGACGTGAGACATTCCGCCCCCATCAAAACCTCGGAATGTCCGGAAACGCCACCTGGCCGCGATGCACGTGCATGCGCCCAAGCTCCGCGCAGCGGCGCAGTTGTGGAAACACCTTCCCGGGGTTGAGCAGATGGTTGGGGTCGAAGGCGCATTTGACGCGCATTTGCTGGTCGAGGTCGATCTGGTTGAACATCTCCGGCATCAAATCGCGCTTCTCGACGCCGACGCCGTGCTCGCCGGTCAAGACGCCGCCGACCTTGACGCAGAGCCGCAAGATGTCGGCGCCAAAACTTTCCGCCTTGTCGAGTTCGCCCGGCACGTTGGCGTCGTAGAGGATCAGCGGATGCAGATTGCCGTCGCCGGCGTGGAAGACATTGGCGACGCCAAGGCCGTATTTCTCCGACAGTTCGCGCATGCCGGCGAGCACACGCGGCAATTCCTTGCGCGGGATGGTGCCATCCATGCAGTAATAGTCGGGCGAGATGCGGCCGACCGCCGGGAAGGCCGCCTTGCGGCCGGCCCAGAAACTCAGCCGCTCCTGTTCGGATTGCGAGATGCGGCAGGTGGTGGAGCCGTTCCTATAGGCGATCGCTTCGACGAGACCGATCAGGTGATCGACCTCGACGCCCGGCCCGTCGAGTTCGACGATCAGCAGCGCCTCGACATCAAGGGGGTAGCCGGCATGGACGAAATCTTCCGCGGCATGGATCGCCGGCCGGTCCATCATCTCCATGCCGCCAGGGATAATGCCGGCGCCGATGATGTCGGCGACGCATTGGCCGCCCTGCTCGCTGGTCGGAAAGCCGATCAGCAGAGCGCGCGCCGTCTCCGGCTTCTTCAGGATGCGTACCGTGACCTCGGTGACGACGCCGAGCAGGCCTTCGGACCCCGTCATGACGCCGAGGAGATCATAGCCTTCCGAGTCCAGATGATTGCCGCCCAGGCGCACCACCTCGCCGTTCATCAGCACCATCTCGATGCCCAGAACATTGTTGGCGGTCAGGCCGTATTTCAGGCAGTGCACGCCGCCGGAATTTTCCGCGACATTGCCGCCGATCGAGCACGCGATCTGGGAGGATGGGTCAGGGGCGTAGTAAAAGCCCTCCTGCTCGACGGCAATGGTGATGCCAAGATTGGTAACGCCTGGCTGAGCGACGACGATGCGGTCGGGATAGTCGATGGCCAGAATGCGGTTGAAGCGGCTCATGACCAGCAGCACGGCATCCTCGAGCGGCAGCGCGCCGCCCGACAACGAGGTTCCGGAGCCGCGCGGCACGACACGGATGTTGCGGTCGTTGCAGTATTTCAAGATGCGCGACACCTGCGCCACCGTTTCCGGCAGCACCACGACCAGCGGCAATTGCCGGTAGGCGGTGAGGCCGTCGCTTTCGAAGGCGCGCATCTCATTGGTGGCGTCGACGACGCCCTCGCCCGGCACGATGATGCGCATGTCGGCGACGATCTCTGCGCGCCTTCGCATCGTGGCGTCGTCTGGCTTGGGCATGACAAGGCCGGACATCGGCGGCGTCCTCCGCTTAGCTGGTAAAAATCTTTTACCAGTTACATCCGGATGTTGCAAACACCGCGTCGGGCAAAGAGCGTACTGCCCGCCTTCCGCAGCGGCAATCTGCCGCTATGGATCTTAACCCTCCCCCTTGTGGGGAGGGTCGCGAACGCAGTGAGCGGGGTGGGGGTCCGCGCGACGAAAGCTCTTTACGAGCACCCTCACCCCGATCCGCTATGCGGATCGACCCTCCCCACAAGGGGGAGGGTAAAGTGCGCTCCTACTCCCCCGGATGTTTCGCCGGCTCGGAGTGCATCCGCCTGACTCGCCGCACGCCCCACCAGACCAGCACGATGGAGACCGGCACCGCCGCGGCAGTGACGATTTCGGGTGCAAAGGCATGGCCGAAGATCGATGCGCCCTTGGCGAGATAGGAGATCAGGCCGACGACATAGTAGGACACTGCTGCCACCGACAGGCCCTCGACCGTCTGCTGCAACCGCAGTTGCAGCCGGGCGCGGTTGTTCATCGACGCCAGCAGATCGCGGTTCTGCTTCTCGACCTCGACATCAACCCACGTGCGCAGCAGCGTCGTGGCGCGGGTTAGTTTGCGCGACAGGTTGGCCTGGCGCTCCTCGACCGAACGGCAGGTGCGCATGGCAGGCGCCACCCGCCGCTGCAGGAAGCCGCCCCAAGTGTCGTAGCCGGGCACGGCTTCTTCCTCCAGCGCTTCCAGCCGCTCGACAACGATACCGTCATAGGCGCGGCTGGCGCCGAAGCGATAGAGGCTGGAGGCGGCATCAGCCTCGAGTTCAGCGGCAAGCTCGGTCAGGTCGGCGAGCAGCGTCTGGCTGTCGCGGGTTTCAGCGACCTTCATTTCCAGCGTGGTCTGCGCCAGCCGGTCCTCGATGCGGCGGGCGCGGCCCGACAGCGTCAGCGCCAGCGGCAGGCCGAGCATGGCAAGCGTGCGATACGTCTCGACGTCGATCAGCCGCTGCGACAGCGCGCCGGTCCGCGCCGGCGTCAGGCCGCGATCAAGCACCAGGATGCGGGTCAGGCCGTCGCCGTCCTGGCGGAAATCGGTGACGATGGCCGCATTGCCGCGCTCGACCAGCGAATAGCAGAGGCTCGTCGGGTCGAAGGCCGCAATCAGCTTCTCGCTTGCCGGCGTCCATTTGCGAATCTCCAGCCTTATGCCTGAGATCACCGTTCCCGGCGGCGAGAACCCGTTGCCGAAAGGAGAATCCTCCTGCGCCCTGCTGCTTTCGGCCAGCGGTCCTTCCCACAGATAGGTCGAAAATTCCGTATGCCGCTCCCAGCGCAGCGTACCCTTGCCCCACTTCATGGCGTGGTGGCGGGCATGACGGTCGGGCGCCGCGATGCCGAGGCGCCGCGACAGTTCGGAGAGCACGGCCATGTCGACGCCGGAGCCGCCCTCGGTCATGAAGGCGAGTTGCACAAGCACGCGCGGCTTCTCGATCAGCGGATGCGGCCGGGCATGGACCTCGCCGATCGCGCCAGGCCGTCCCTCATGCGCGGGAAAGCCCATCACGCTGCCCTGGGCGCGCGGCTGGAATTCGAGGTTGGACGTCTCGTCCGACACGGTGGTCCCCCTGTTCTCGACCCTTCGTGTGATGGCGTCCTCTAAAGGCAATCCATGAGGCGCGTAAACACCAAAATCTAGCATCGTAGGTCCTGCCGGCGCGACGCGCAGACCGACCCGATTGGGCAAATTGGATAAATAATTTGACCAGTTGGCGACGCTGGCTTTATCTTGCGCGACGCCGGTTCAATTTCCCAGGCCCCCGTTGAGCGATATTTTCTCCAGGATCGAGCATTCGCGCACCGCCGACGAGGTGGTGCAGCAGATCGAAAGCCTGATCCTTGAAGGCGTGCTGCGCACCGGCGACCGGCTGCCGGGCGAGCGCGAGCTGGCGCGCCAGTTCGACGTGTCGCGGCCGATCCTGCGCGATGCGCTGAAGGCGCTGGAAGGGCGCGGGCTGCTGATCACCAAGGCCGGCGGCGGCACCCATGTCGCCGACGTCATCGGCCAGTTGTTCACCAAGCCGGTGACCGACCTCATCTCGATGCACCGCAAGGCGGTGACCGACTATCTGGAATACCGCCGCGAGATCGAAGGTGTTGCGGCCGAATATGCGGCGCGACGCGCGACAGCGGACGACATTGCGCTGCTCGACCGCATCATGGCGCGTATGGACGAGGCGCACCGCACCGGCGATTTCGACGACGAGGCGGAAATCGACGTCGAGTTCCACCATGCTGTGTGCGAATGCGCGCACAACATCATCCTCTTGCATACGCTGCGCTCCTGCTACCGGCTGCTGTCTGAAGGCGTGTTCCAGAACCGGCTTCTGGTGTTCAGCGTGCCCGGAGCGCGCGAGGCGCTGCTGGCCCAGCACGGCGCGATCTACAAAGCCGTGAAGGCCGGCGATCCCTCAGCTGCCCGCCAGGCGGCGATGGACCATATCTCCTATGTCGAGCGCTCGATGCTCGAGGCCGAACGCAGCGGCGACTGGCAGCGCGTGTCGCGGCTCAGGCTCAAGCAGCGCTCCGACGCCGACGACGGCTTCAAGACGACTGGCTAACGAGGAACCACCATGAGCGACATCCTCACCATTGCCGATCTCAAGGACCTGGCGCGCCGGCGGGTGCCGAAGATGTTCTACGACTATGCCGATTCCGGCGCCTGGACCGAAAGCACCTACCGCGCCAACGAGGAGGACTTCCAGAAGATAAAATTCCGTCAGCGCGTGCTGGTCGACATGAGCAACCGCTCGCTGGAATCGACCATGATCGGCGAGAAAGTGGCGATGCCGGTGGCGCTTGCCCCAACTGGAATGACCGGCATGCAGCATGCCGATGGCGAGATGCTGGCGGCGCAGGCGGCAGAGGAATTCGGCGTGCCGTTCACGCTGTCGACGATGAGCATCTGCTCGATCGAGGATGTCGCGTCGGTGACGAAGAAGCCGTTCTGGTTCCAGCTCTACGTGCTTCGCGACAAGGATTTCGTGCTCGACCTGATCGACAGGGCGAAGGCTGCAAAATGCTCGGCGCTGGTGTTGACGCTCGACCTGCAGATCCTGGGGCAGCGCCACAAGGATGTCCGCAACGGGCTGTCGGCGCCGCCCAAGATGACGCTGGCCAACATTGCCAACATCGCCATGCGACCGCGCTGGCTGATGGGCATTGCCGGCACCAAGCGCCGCACCTTCCGCAACATTGTCGGCCATGCCAAGGGCGTCGGCGACGTCGCTTCGCTGGCATCGTGGACGACGGAGCAGTTCGACCCGCACCTGTCGTGGAAGGACGTCGCCTGGATCAAGGAGCGCTGGGGCGGCAAGCTGATCCTGAAAGGCATTCTCGACAAAGAGGACGCGCTGATGGCGGTCGAGACCGGCGCCGACGCCATCATCGTTTCCAACCATGGCGGGCGCCAGCTCGACGGCGCATCGTCGTCAATCATGGCGCTGGAGGAGATCGCCGATGCCGTCGGCGACAGGATCGAAGTGCATATGGACGGCGGCATCCGCTCGGGCCAGGACGTGCTGAAGGCGCTTTGCCTCGGCGCCAAGGGCACCTATATCGGCCGCCCGTTCCTGTACGGGTTGGGCGCCATGGGCAAGCAAGGCGTGACCCTGGCGCTGGACATCATCCGCAAGGAGATGGACATCACGCTGGCACTGTGCGGCAAACGGCTGGTGACCGAGATGGGCAAGGACCAGTTGCGGCGATAGGGTCTTGTTCACCGATTAGACCCTAGCCTCGCTGGATCACGGAGACGAAGCCGCCTTGACCGAGACCGGCATCCACTACCTCGACGCGCGCGCGCCCGATGGCATGCGCCTCTATGCGATCGGCGACGTGCATGGCCGGCTCGATCTGCTCGCCGCCATGCATCGCCGCATCGAGAGCGAACTCGAATACAAGCCGACCAGCGATTGGCGCGTCATCCACCTCGGCGACTATGTCGACCGCGGACCAGAGTCCAAGGGCGTCATAGACTTCCTGATCGAGGCACAGAAACGCGATCCACGGCATCTGATGCTCGCCGGCAACCACGATATCGGCTTCCTCGATTTTCTCGACGAGCCTGACCCGGAAGGGCTGTTCATCCGCTATGGCGGCGTGCAGACGGCACAATCCTATGGCGTCGACCTAGCGGGACACGCAAGCTGGTTCGGCAAGGCCGAGGCGTTACGGCGGGGACACCAGGCACTGGTCAATGCTGTACCGCAAGCCCATGTCGACTTCCTGCGGTCGCTGCAATTGTCACTGATATCAGGTGATTTCTTCTTCTGCCATGCCGGCATCAGGCCTGACGTGCCGCTGGAGAGCCAGAGCCCACAGGATCTGGTCTGGATCCGCGACGTCTTCCACAACCATCCAGGGCTTTACCCGAAGGTGATCGTGCACGGCCACACGCCGGTGCCGGAGGCCGAAGTTATGCCCAGCCGCGTCAATGTCGACACGCTCGCCTGGCAGTCAGGAATGCTCAGCGCGCTCGCCGTAGACGGCGCGGACAAGCGTATCCTGACGGTACAGGGAAAAGCGTTTTAACGGAGGGCGGCGGTGACGCCGTAGCCGTCGACGGCTTGGTGGTTGTTGGCTGCATCGGCGGAATATATGCCGAGACCGCACAAAACGATGGCAGACAGCATGACAAAGGACAGAAGCGCTGCTTTCACGGACGTCATCTCTAGTTGAGCTTCCTGCATCTGGGCACGAGGCGGTTACCAATGCGTTGAAACAACGAATTCGTCTCAAAGTTTCGACGATTTCGCGCTTGTAGGTCGATTCTGTATCGGCGGTGTGTCGCGCGGAGCACACAGAAGGTTCATCGCGGTTGCATTGCCGATGCAGAGCGCGCGCCTTGTAGGATAGCGTTCGGCCACAAACCAAGGACGAAAGAAGTTGTCCCCGGCAGATTCCCCGCCGCGTGCCAATTATGCAACGGATAGAGCGGTTCGCCGCTACGGCGAACCGCTCTATCCTTTTATCTGACGCAATTTCGGACGGAAAACCGCTTCACACTTTTCCTGGAATTGCTGACTGCGCGCGGCCAGTCTCAGATCGTCGCCACCCAGGCGCGGGCAATGGCCAAGCCCGCGGCGTCGGCCTCGGGGCCGTTGCGTGCCATTTCGCTGTCGAGGCGATCCTGCCAGTCGGGATGGCGATCGGCAATCAGCGGCGCGAAGGATGTGCTCCAGTCCCTCACCATCGGCCGGTCGGCCTCGAAATGGAACTGGAAGCCGTAGACAGCGCGGCCGATACGGAACGCCTGGTTCTCGGCAATTTCGCTGCCGGCAAGCCGCACCGCATTTGACGGCAGCGCGAAAGTGTCGTCGTGCCATTCGAAGATGGGGAAATCCTGGGGAAGTGCGCCAAGCACCGGATCGGTTTTGGCGTCCGGCGTCAGCGATACCTTGTGCCAGCCGAATTCCGAGGCGCCGCCGATCTGGTTCTCACCGCCGAAAGTGCGGGCAACCAACTGGCTGCCCAGGCAGATACCGAGAACCGAGCGATCCTTGGCGGCGAAATCGCGGGTCAGTTCGAGCAGCGCCGGGAAATACGGGTAGTCATCGTCGGCCAGCGCATTCTGACCGCCGCCAAGCATCACCATGGCATCGTGTCCGGTCGCGTCGTCCGGCAGCGCATCGCCCTTGTAGGGCCGGCGCAGGTCGAGATCGGCGCCGGCTTCGGCGAGCGCGGCACCAACCTGGCCAAGGCCGGTGTTGTCGTAGTTCTGGACCACCAGCACCCGCATCGCAAAACCCTGCTGACATGAAATGACGCGACGAGCGATATCATGTCGCCCGTATTGCAGCCAAGATGCGTATTCGGGAGAGAGCTATGCCACTGCAGAACCGGGTCGATCCGTTCGGCGCCATCCATGCCATATCCGAGCGCGGCCTGTTCACCGGCAATCGCGGCATCATCCACGATCCTGAGACCAAGACGCTGCTGAAAAAGCGTTGGGCCTTGCCGGCCTGGATCATCTGCGTCTGCCAATTCCGCAATGCGCGGCGCGAGCCGATGGGCAGGAACAGGCCGGGCGGCAGGGCCGGCTGGACCGAGTTGTTCTTCCTCGACGAGGTGACGGCGCTGGCCGCCGGGCACCGTCCCTGTTTCTATTGCCGGCGTGAGCGAGCCACGGATTTTGTCGGCAAAGTCTTCGGTGTAAACGAACCGCGCGCGCCAATGGTGGACAAGCGGCTGCACAAGGAGCGGCTGGCTTCCGGCGGCAAGCCACCTGATGTCACCATGGGAGAGCTTGCCGAATTGCCGGACGGAGCGATGATCGCGGATGGCGGCTCGGCCTATGCGCTGCGCGGCGGCAACGCGCTGCCCTGGTCGTTCGCAGGCTATGGCGATGCGGCGGCCTTCGACAGCCTTGCCGGCCGGTCGCTGCGCCTGCTCACACCGGCCACGACCGTTTCGGTGCTGCGGCACGGTTTTGAACCGGTGTGGCATCGTTCCGCCGAGACTTGACGCCAGGCACCGCCTCGCCCATTCCTCGGCGATGCGCGCCAATTACAAGATGCAGCGGCTGTTCGTGCCGGACGACCTCGCGGCAGGCATCGAATTCGATGCCGGCCAGCAGCAGAGCCATTATCTCACGCATGTGCTGCGGCTCGGCGAAGGCGCCGAGATCCTGGTCTTCAACGGCCGCGACGGCGAGTGGTCGGCGGCGATTGCCACCAGGTCGAAAAGGGCGGTGCGGCTGAAGGTGCTGGCCTCGCAGCGGCCGCAACCGCCGCTGCCCGATCTCGTCTATTGTTTCGCGCCGCTGAAGCAGGGCCGGCTCGACTATCTCGTGCAGAAGGCGGTGGAGATGGGCGCCGGCATCCTGCAGCCGGTGATCACCCAGCACACGCAAGTGGCAAAACCCTCCATCGACCGGCTGCGCGCGAATGTCGTCGAGGCGGCCGAGCAATGCGGCATACTGGCGGTGCCGGAAGTGCGCGAGGCCGAGAAATTCGAGCGCCTGCTCTCCGGCTGGGACAAGGAACGCCGGCTTATCTTCTGCGACGAGGATGCCTCGACCAACAACCCGCTGCCGGCATTGCAGGCGGTGCCGGAGAGGAAGCTGGCGCTGCTGGTCGGGCCGGAAGGCGGCTTTTCCGACGACGAACGCAAGATGCTGCGGGCGCTCCCCTTCGTCACTGCCATCCCGCTCGGACCGCGCATCCTGCGCGCTGACACAGCAGCTGTAGCGGCGCTTGCGGTGATGCAGGCGACGGTCGGAGACTGGTAAGAGGCGTAAAGATCAATTCCTGTTGACCTGTGGCTCAGGATTTTTCGCTTGATCGGCTGCTGACATTTCGTCCATTTAGCGCCGGCGGGCTCCGAGAGCCGCAGAGGGGGCCCCATGGCGCGCGACACAACCGATTTCCGGCCAATCGAAGGCATCGACGAACTGGTCGAGCATCTGGCCGAAGGCAACAAGCCGCGCGACAAGTGGCGCATCGGGACCGAGCACGAGAAGTTCCCCTTCTATGTCGACGGCAACGCGCCGGTGCCCTATGGCGGCGAGCGCGGCATCCGCGCCATCCTCGAAGGCATGCAGCAAAAGCTCGGCTGGGACCCGATCATCGATGACGGCCGCATCATCGGCCTGGTCGAGCCGACCGGCCAGGGCGCGATCTCGCTCGAGCCGGGCGGCCAGTTCGAGCTGTCGGGCGCGCCGCTGGAAACGATCCACCAGACCTGTCGCGAGGGCAATGCGCATCTGGCGCAGGTCCGCGAGATCGCCGAGCCGATGGGCATCCGCTTTCTCGGCCTCGGCGGCAGCCCGAAATGGTCGCTGGCCGAGACGCCGAAAATGCCGAAATCGCGCTACGAAATCATGACCCGCTACATGCCCAAGGTCGGCACCAAGGGTCTCGACATGATGTATCGCACCTGCACCATCCAGGTGAACCTCGACTTCGAAAGCGAAGCCGACATGCGCCGCAAGATGCAGGTGTCGCTGAAGCTGCAGCCACTGTCGACGGCGCTGTTTGCCAACTCGCCCTTCACCGACAGCCGGCCGAACGGGCTGCAGAGCTGGCGCGGCGACATCTGGCGCGACACCGACAACCAGCGCTCGGGCCTGCTCGAATTCTGCTTCTCGCCCGAGTTCGGCTTTGCCGACTATGTCGAATGGGCGCTCGACGTGCCGATGTATTTCGTCATCCGCGACGGCCACTATCACGACATGACGCACATCACCTTCCGCCAGTTCATGACCGGCGCTGCCCGCAATGAAGTACCAGACGGACTGCCGACCATGGGCGACTGGGCGAACCATCTGTCGACGCTGTTCCCCGACGTCAGGCTGAAGCGCTTCCTCGAAATGCGCGGCGCCGATGGCGGGCCGTGGCGCCGCATCTGCGCACTGCCGGCCTTCTGGGTCGGGCTGCTCTATGACGAGGCCGCGCTCGACGCCGCCGAGGCGCTGACTTCGAGCTGGACCTATGAAGAAACGCTGGCGATGCGCAATGCGGTGCCGGAACAAGGCATTTCCGCGCCGTTCCGCAACACGACGCTGCGTGAGATCGGCCGCGATGTAATGACGATTTCGCGCCTTGGGCTGAAAAATCGCGGCAGGAAGAACCGCGACGGCTATGACGAGACCTCGTTCCTCAACACGCTGGACGAAGTCGTGGCGCGCGGTACCACCAGTGCCGAGGAAATGCTGTCGGCCTACCACACGCGCTGGGGCGGCTCGATCGAGCCGGTGTTCATGGAATATGCGTATTAGCGTCGCGCCTTGAGCAGCGGCAAAAGCCGCTTCAATCGAACATCGAAACGAACTAGGTTCTCCCTCGAGGATTTCCCGGAGGAGAAACCGATGCCTACCTTGTTCGACATATTGGCGCAGGCGCAGAACGGCAACGGCATGCAGGCGCTTGCCCAGCAGTACGGGCTTTCCATGCAGCAGACGCAGGCGGCTGTCGCCGCTCTGCTGCCGGCCTTCTCGCAAGGGTTGCAACGCAACACCGCCGATCCCTATGGGCTAGGCGCTTTCATGACGGCGATGGCGAGCGGCCAGCACGCCAAATACTTCGAGGACGCGACCAGGGCTTTCTCACCGCAAGGCGTCAATGAGGGCAATGGCATTCTGGGTCATCTGTTCGGCTCGAAGGAGCTGTCGCGCGCGGTGGCCAGCCAGGCCGCGCAGGCGACCGGCGTCAGCCAGCAGATCCTGCAGCAGATGCTGCCGGCCATCGCTTCGATGGTGATGGGCGGATTGTTCAAGCAGACGACAAACCAGTTGACCGGGGGTCAGATGCAGGCCGCCGGTGGCTTCGGCGGCGGCAGCAATCCGCTCGGCGAGATCATCGAACAGATGATGCGGCAGGCGGGCGGCGGGGCACAGCCTGCGCCGCAGCCAGCACCCAATCCTTACGGTGAGAACCCGCTGGGCAAAGTGCTGCAGGACATGTTCCGCGGCGGCGCCCAACAGCCGCAAAGCCAGCCGCAACAGGCGCCCAACCCCTATGGCGACAATCCGCTGGGCAAGGTGCTGCAGGATATGTTCGGCGGTGGCGCGGCACAGCAACCGCAGGGCCGGCCGCAACAGCCAACACAGCCGCAACAGACGCAGAGCCCTTACGGCGAGAACCCGCTGGGCAAGATTTTTGAAAAGATGATGCGGCAAGGCGGTGGTGGCGGCTTCGGCCTGCCCGGTGGGCAGCCGGCGCCGCAGCAGCCGCAAGCACCCCAGCCGCGACAGGCACCGCAGGAGCGCCAGGCGCCGCAACCGCAGGCCAATCCGAGCGGCAGGCCACGCAATCCGTTCGACGATATTTTCGGCAAGATGTTCGAGACCGGCGCCCAGCAGCGCGACGACTATCAGAAGGGCGTGGAAACGATCTTCGACCAGTTCAAGCGGGACATGGACCGGCGGTAGTTGGCGGTAGTTGGGCGCTGACCTTCGCGGCTTCGGAGCAAGGAACGAAGCGACGCGGCGCAGACCGCACGATGACGACGGAGCTTTAAAAGAAAAGCCCGGTCCTGGAGGAGGACCGGGCCAGTGTGCAGGCTGGCCGGCGGGGACCCGGCAGGGAGTGGGGAGCCTGCTATACTCGTTGGTCGCAGCGAGCCTGAGAAAGGTTCACGGCAACCGAAACAATGCGCCCGATATCACGCTATTTGGCGGGCGAGATCTTCGATCGTATCGGCACGATCGCTCGCAATCGCACGCAGCTTCACGGTCGGATCGGCGCCGAACGGCACATCGATGGCGACATGGAGATCCGCGCGCGTCAGGCCGATATCGGCGAGTTCGGCGTCCGACATCTCGCCGAGGCGATAGAAGGCCCGGCGATTTTTCCAGGCCTGGTAGGCATTGAGAAGGGTGTTGGCCACGCGCGTCGCAACGGCCGGACGCGAGGTTATGCGCGAGGTCTCGGTGGCGAAATCAAACGTGGTCATGTCGGTCTCCTTCAGACTCGAACTGGACAAGACCAGGCGATCGGCACTGGGGACAGCGGCCGTTCCGGTCTCGATTCACATGCCTTCATGTGGACAATGTGAATTTGCCACGCACCGATTGATTAATCCAACGAATGTTTCTAATCTTTAGCATCAACGCTAGTGATGGATTGGACCGATGAAAGCGCCACTCGATCTCGACCAGTTGCAGACCTTCATCTCGATTGCCGATACCGGCAGCTTTACCCGCGCGGCCGAGGAAGTGCTGCGCACGCAATCGGCGGTGTCGATGCAGATGCGCCGGCTGGAAGAGCGGATCGGCAAGCCGCTGTTCGAAAAGGACGGCCGCACCAACAGGCTGACTGAGGAAGGCGACAAGCTGCTCTCCTACGCGCGCCGCCTGCTCTATCTCAACCGCGAAACGCTGGCCGCCTTCGATGACCAGCGGCTCGAAGGCACCATCCGCATCGGCACCCCCGACGACTATGCCGACCGGTTCCTGCCCGAAATCATGGCACGCTTCACGCGCTCCAACCCACGCGTCGAACTGACCGTCATCTGCGAGCCGACACCAGGCTTGGTCGAGCATATCAAGCGCGGCAATCTCGATCTTGCGCTGGTGACGCACAACGACACGCGCGGCCAGTCGGAAGTGGTGCGGCGCGAGCCGCTGCTATGGGTGACCTCGGCCAACCATGCCACGCACGAACAGGAAGTGCTGCCGATGGCCTTCGGCCGGCCGAACTGCATCTGGCGGCGCGCCGCCGTCGATGTGCTCGACCGGCAAAGCCGCGACTATCGAATCCTGTTCACCAGCTTCTCGGCCACCGTCATCACCGCCGCGGTGCTGTCGGGACTGGCGATCTCGGTGCTGCCGGAATGCGCGCTGCGGCCCGGCATGCGGGTGCTGGGCGAAGCCGACGGTTTTGGCGCCCTGCCCGACTGCCGCATCGGCATCATGCGCGGCCAGACCTCGCGTCCCGAAATCGTCGACGCTCTGGCCCGACACATCTCGGAAAGCCTCGACAATATTTCCGTGCCGCTCGGCGAAGAAACGGGAAGCTTCGATTTCGCCTCGCTCGCCTTCGCCAAGATGAAGCGGAGCAAGCCGAACCAGATCCTGCCTGGCTGGTAGGAACGATCAGGCCGACGCTGCCGCCTCCGTCGTTGCGTTGGCCGACGACAGGCCGGACAGCGCCACCAATTGCGCCGGCTCCAGCGGCGGCGACAAGAGGTAGCCCTGCAGCTGCTGGCAGCCCATGGCGACCAGCAGCGCCTTTTGCACCTCGGTCTCTACGCCCTCGGCGGTGACCTCGACCTTGAGCGCGCCGGCGAGATCGATCAGCGCCTTGACGATGGCGCCCGAATTGCCGTCGCCGTCGAGAAGCCGCACGAAGGAGCGGTCGATCTTGAGCTTGTCGATGGCATGGCGGCGCAGATAGCTCAGCGACGAATAGCCGGTGCCGAAATCGTCGAGCACAATGCCGACGCCCGACTGGCGCAAGGCTGCCAGAGCCGCTCTGGTGGTGTCGTTGTTTTCCAGGAGAACGTTTTCGGTGATTTCGAGCTGCAGGCGCTTCGGCGCCAGTCCGGTTTCGGCGAGGATCGAGGCAACCTCTTCGGCAAAGCCGGCGTCGCGCAATTGCAGCGGCGAGACATTGACGGCGAGCCACGGCAGTTTGGTCTTCACGGCGAAGCGGCAGGCTTCCAGCAGGGCCCATGCGCCGAGCTGCCCGATCATGCCGCGTTCCTCGGCGATGGCGATGAACTGCGCCGCCGGCAGTGCGCCATGGACCTCATGCGCCCAGCGGATCAGCGCCTCGGCGCCGACAATGGTCTTGCCGTCGCTGGCAAAGACCGGCTGGTAGGCGAGCTTGATACCGGTGCCGCCATTCAGCGCGCTGCGCAGCTCGCTCTCGACCTTGCGCTTGCGCAGCAAAAGGTCGTCCATGTCGCCGGCGAAGACCTGGTAGCGGCCACGGCCGTTCTTCTTGGCTTCGTAGAGCGCGATGTCGGCCTTGCGCAGCAGATCGTCTGCGTCGGCATCAGGGCCTGTCGACAAGGCTATGCCGATGCTGGCGCTGATAAAGACCTGATCGTCCATCAGCTTGAACGGCTCCTGCAGTTTCTGCAGCACCCTCTCGGAAATATCCTCTGCGTTCCTGACGTCGCGGACATCGATCAGGATCACCGCGAATTCGTCGCCACCCAGTCTTGCCACCGTGTCGACGTCGCGAACCGTATGCTGAAGCCTGGCCGCCGTCTGGCGCACGAGTTCGTCGCCTGCCGGGTGACCAAGCGTGTCGTTGACATGCTTGAAGCGATCTAGATCGAGATAAAGCAGCGCGACCTTGCTTTCATTGCCGGAGGTAAGCAAGGCACGCCGCAGCCTGTCCTCGAACAGTGCCCGGTTGGGCAGGCCGGTGAGCGTGTCGTGAAAGGCGAGATATTGCGCCTGGGCCTGGCTGGTCTGCAGCGCCGATGACGCACGGCGCAGACGCCGGAGCAGAAAGGCGAGCACGCTCGCCGCAACCAGCGCGGCCAGAGCCAGGGCCGGGCTGGCCTTGCCCACCAGCGTCAGGCCGGGCCGTTCCTGGTCCCAGGCAATATAGCCGAGGATGACACCCTGTTTGTCGATAAGCGGAATGGCAGCAGAGCCAAGCGGCTGAGCCATCGGCAGGAGATGCGCCCCCGCCAGCAGATATTTCTGCGCGATCTTGCCGATCACCGCGTCGTTGATGAACTCTATGGAGACATGCAGATATTCGCTGCCGGATGCCTGGGTGACGCGATCCGAACTCGGCACCAGAGGCATGACGCTGAGTATGGCAGGCTGACCGCCAAGCGAGACCAGATCGTCGGCAACGAATTTTGCGCCGGCCTGGCTTGCGTCCTTGCTCATCATCTGGCGCAACCTGGCGATGGTCGGCCGCAAAGCGGGTTCGTCCTCGCCAAAGACGGCAGGCGACACGACCTTGCCTTCGCGCATGGCGTGGACCGGCCGGTTGGCGTCGTCCAGCACATAGACCCGGTTGTGGCCGTAATACGAGGACATCCAGACGCTGAGATTCTCTGCCATCCAGGTCTGGTTGCCGGCCTTGGCGTTGATAACGGAATCATCCCAGACGGCGACGCTTTCCTGCTCGCGCTTTACCGCGGCGACCTGGTCCTGCAGGCCGTTGGCCAGGAAAACCTTCTGCCGCTCGAGCGAGACCCGGTCGGCCTGCATGGTGGCGTAAAGGCCGAAGCCGACAACGATGGCCAGTGCAAAAACGGCAAGCGTCAGCACCGTCAGGGTGACCTGGAACGTCAACGGGCTGCGTTGTCTGCGGGCGCTCATGCGTCCTCCTTGGCCCAGAGTCAATCAGGACAGGCTTAAGATCAAGTTATGGAATCTTGACGCGGAGCGACAACAGCCGCTCAATCGGCCGATGAGCGACGCAGAATCCGAATCACGAACCAATGCCACCGAATACACGGTGAGCGAGATTTCCGGCGCGCTGAAGCGCACGGTCGAGGATGTCTTCGGCCATGTGCGGGTGCGCGGCGAAATTTCCGGCTATCGTGGGCCGCACTCTTCCGGCCATGCCTATTTCACCCTGAAGGACGACCGCGCGCGGCTCGATGCCGTGGTCTGGAAAGGCACGATGAGCCGGCTGAAATTCCGCCCCGAAGAGGGGATGGAGGTGATCGCCACCGGCAAACTCACCACCTATCCCGGCAAATCCAACTACCAGATCGTCATCGACAATCTAGAACCCGCCGGCGCCGGGGCGCTGATGGCGCTTTTGGAAGAGCGCAAGCGGCGACTGCAGGCCGAAGGGCTGTTCGATGCCGGCCGCAAGCGGCGGCTGCCCTTCATGCCGCGCACCATCGGCGTCGTCACCTCGCCGACCGGATCGGTGATCCGTGACATCATCCATCGCATCAAGGACCGCTTTCCGCTGCATGTGCTGGTCTGGCCGGTGAGAGTGCAGGGCGAGACGGCGGGGGCGGAAGTGACGGCGGCCGTCAACGGCTTCAACGCGCTGGCCTGGGATGGAGCGATCGTGCCGCCCGACCTTCTGATCGTGGCGCGCGGCGGCGGCAGCCTCGAGGACCTCTGGGGGTTCAACGATGAAGGGCTGGCGCGCGCCGTCGCTGCCTCGCGCATCCCGGTGATTTCGGCCGTCGGCCACGAGACCGACTGGACCTTGATCGATCTCGTCGCCGACATGCGGGCACCGACGCCGACAGGTGCGGCGGAGATCGCGGTGCCGGTGAAAGCGGACCTCGAAGCGACACTAGCCAGTCTTGGCGCACGGCTCAAAGCAGCTACCTTGCGCAATTTCGAACGCAAGCGGCAGGCCTCGCGTGCGGCCGCCCGCGCGCTGCCCTCGCCCGACCAGTTGCTGGCGCTGCCGCGACGGCGGCTGGACGAGGCGGCCAGCCGGCTTAGCCGGGGGCTGATGGTCTCCACCGAAAGAAAGCAAGCTCGGTTCTTCGCCGTGAAGCTCACTCCGGCAACGCTGTCGCGGCGGATTGCCGAGGCGCGACGCACCAACGACCGCAACCTTTTGCGCGCCCAAGGGGCGCTGCGCGCATTGGCGAGAGCCCGGCGCGCGGAGTTGAATCGTGCGGCGGATCAGTTGCCAAAATGTGCGAAAGCATCCCTGCAACGGCACAGGCAGCAACTGGCTTTGCTGCAAGGCCGCATTACGATCGAGCCAACGGCACGGCGGCAAACCGTGCAGAGGGATCTGCTGACAGCTTTGACGAGACGCGGCACGCAAGCGGTACTGCTCAGGCTGGAGCGACTGCGCGGCCGCATCGTCCAATCCGAGAGGCTGATGGCAACGCTGTCGCACAAGGCTGTGCTGGCCCGCGGCTTCGCACTGGTCAAGGATGCCGACGGCGCGGTGATCAAACTGGCAGTTGATGTGGCGCCGGGCGCTGGCCTGCAGCTGGAGTTCGCCGACGGCATCGTAAATGCAGTCGCGACCGGCGACGCCGAGCGGGTGCAGGCCGTTGCCAAACCAGCGGCCACGCCGCCCGCCAGCAAACCCGCCGCAAAGCCGACGGCCAGCAAACCGAAAGAACCGGGCAATCAGGGCTCGCTTTTTTAGAGGACCGCATGACCGGACATGACCCGCATCTTCAAACGCCGGCGGGCAAGCCGCGCGCCCGTGCTTTCGGCATTGCCTTCGAGGGCACGCCGGGCGGCTTCAACGCCATCACCGATGTGCCCGGCGTATCGGTCGGCTATGCGACGCTGATTTCCGGCGAGGGTCTGCTCGAGGTTGGCACGGGGCCGGTGCGCACCGGCGTCACCGCCATCCTGCCGCGGCCGTTGGCTGAGCTCGCCACGCCGGTGTTTGCCGGTGTCTTCAGCCAGAACGGCAATGGCGAGTTGACGGGGTCGCACATTATCGAGGAAGTCGGCGCCTTCAACCTGCCGGTCACCATCACCAACACGCATTCCTGCGGCGTCACCCGCGACGGCACGCTGCGCTGGATGCAACGCGTGCTGCCGGCGGCGCTCGACAGCGGCTGGGGCCTGCCGGTTGCGGCGGAGACCTATGATGGTTTCCTCAACGACATCAACGGTCATCACGTCGGCTTCGAAGATGTCGAAGCCGCGCTCGACGGTGCCGCCGGTGGAGCGATCGAGGAAGGCAGTGTCGGCGGCGGCACCGGCATGATTGCCTTTGGCTTCAAGGCCGGCTCGGGCACGGCATCGCGCATCGTCGAGTGGCAGGGCATCAGGCATACGGTCGGCGTATTCTTGCAGGCGAATTTCGGCAAGCGGCGCAATTTCACACTGCGCGGCGCCCGCGTCGGGCCCGATCTGGTAGAGCCGGCGATGCGCGAAGGCACGCCGCGTGCCGAAAAGGACTCGATCATCGCCATCGTCGCCACCGATGCGCCATTTCTGCCGCACCAGATGAAGCGGCTGGCAAAGCGCGTGCCGCTCGGCATCGCCATGACAGGCGGCTTCGGCTACCACAGTTCGGGCGACATTTTTCTGGCCTTCACCACCGCCAATCCGCAAGCAGCACTTGCACCGTCGGGATGAACCGCAAACGCCGCTTACATCCCGGACGTCGATATCGATCCGTTCTTCGATGCGGTGGCGCAAGGCGTAGAGGAGGCGATCCTCAATGCAATGGTCGCCAATGAGGATATGAGCGGACGCGACGGCAATTTCGTGCCGGCGCTGCCGAAGGCCTGGCTGAAAGATCGATTTGGATAGAGGACAAGGCCTGGCGGCGCCAGGCCTGTTGCGTCACGGCTTGGCCGCGTTGCTCTGGTCGGCCTCGGCCGCCTCTTCGAGCCGCGATGCGATCAGTTCCTGGATGTCGCCGACTTCTTCCTGGATATCTTCCAGCGGAATGCCGACCTCAGCGGCCTTGGCCGCGCACTCCTTGGCGAGGGTCTCGGCCTGCTTCTCGATCTTTACCGGCGAGTGCTGGCAGTGAACCTTTTCACCGATCCATCCGCGCAAGAACTCGATCGCATGTTCACTCATACTGCTTTTCCCTGGCGGCTATGCCGGTTGGTAACCGTAAACGTCCGCACCCGGTAAAGGATGCATGCTGCCATTCGAACCGAGTCGGCTTCGCCCGGCAAGTTGATCTTGTCGGAGGTCCGAAGAGCCGAATGAAGGGAAGGGTTCAATGAGCACGTTCTGATTGTTTGATAGAGTGGTACGTTGGCCGGGATCGGCTTCGGCTCTATGCTATTGTTCTTACGATCTTTTCCTGCTGTCGACGGCCGATTTGTATCACAATAGGGATCACAACGCGTAACACATTTTCTGCTGCTTCGTGGTACACCGCCACAGCTACACGGTCGAAGCCGCCGCTATATAGTGACATCATTATGCGATGTCGACTCTATCAGCCATCCTGCTTCTTTCCGCCGCGCTGTGTCAAACGTCATCCCCGTCCAGTATGGAGATCGGATGGCCCCGGAGGGCGTATGAAGATGTTGATTTTATTGCGTTTCGTGGGCCAAAATCAGAAAGCTCTCGTCAGCGTCACCCCGCTCGACTGCCTCCGCCACACTCAGCGCCTCCGACGTCGATTCCTTGCACGTAAGGCGCGGGCCGGATGAACGACAACATTGGCGCTTTGGCAGCGCGCTCCTGCTAAGGACGATGTCTCGATGCAACAAGCTCTGCCTTTCGCTGCGCCGTCTCCAGACCGATTGAGATGAAGGCGCGCGCATGCCGGGCCAATTCCATATTGTCGGACCACAGATTGCGCCAGATCGCCGTCTTCCGTGACAGGTTCTCGTCGACGATCTTCGACGAGAAGGATTCAAAGCTGAGGTCGTCCCTATAGCCGATCGCGGTCAGCGCATCGAAGATGGCGGCAAAGTCGATATTGCCGGTGCCGAGGAAACCGCGATGGCTCTCGCCGATATGGACATAACCGATCTTGTCAGCGGCATGGCGGATAGCCAGTCCGACATCGGCCTCCTCGATGTTCATGTGGAAGGTATCGAGATGCAGGAAGATGTTGTCGGAGCCGGTGTCCGCGATGAAGGCCAGGCCTTGTGAAGCGGTGTTGAGAAGATTGCTTTCGAAGCGATTGACGATCTCCAGATTGAGCGTGACGCCGGCGGCCTTGGCCGTCTCCGCAACCTTCGCAAGTGTACCCGCGCTGCGGTTCCACTGATCGCGCGTCGGCGCCTGCGTCTGCAAGCCGTGGCTGGTACTGAGGATGCCGCCAATCTTCTGGCCGCCGAGATCGCGGGTGAGCGCGATCGTCTCGTTGAGGATCTCGACGCCGCGCGCGGCAACCGCCTTGTCGGCACTCGAAATGTCGCGGTCGGCCGGCAGGCCGATGCTGATCGCCACGCCAAGCTTGAGGTCGGCGATGCGCCTGGCCAGCCCGCCAACGTCGACATTGGCGGGGTCAAGATAGGAGAACTCGATCAGGTCGAAACCGGCCTCCTTGGTGTTGGCCAGCGTCCGTTCGAGGTCGCCTTGCGCCGAACTCGCCGACCAGACGAAGGAATGAATACCGATGCGCGACATGATCGTCTCCCGTTTCTGGAATTGAGTTGCGGCCGGGTTGCCCCGGCCGCATCGGCCTTGGGAGGCTTAGCGGGCTGCGGTCCAGCCCTTGTAGTCTTTCAGGTTCTCGGCCGTGATCAGCTTCGGGTCGAGCAGCACGGTCGGCTCCGCCGGCTTCTTGCCGGCAAGCAGCTCAGCCGCCATCGTCAGCGACTGGCCAGCCATCACGTAGGGATCCTGCGAAGCCGAGGCCTTGATCATCGAGGTGCCGGAAGCGAGTTCCTTCTCGATATCGGGAGCGCCATCCACTGCGGTGAAGATGAACTCCGAGCGATTGAGCTGCTTGGCCGCAAGCTGGGCGCCGATCGCCGTCGGATCGTTGATGGCAAACACCGCATCGATCTTGTCGAAGCGGGTGAGCAGCGACTGGAAGACCTTCAGGCCGCCGTCGCGCGAGCCTTCGGCATTCTGGTCGTCGGAGAGGATCTTGATGTCGGGGTGTTTTGCAAGGACGTCTTTGCAGCCCTTCACCCGCTCCAGGATCGACGACGACGCCGGGCCGTTGAGGATAACGTAGTCGCCCTTGCCGCCGGTGTGGTCGACCAGATACTGGCAGGCCTCTTCGCCGGCCTTGACGTTGTTGGTCATCACGGTGACGTCGGCGCCTGGCGCCGAGACGTCGAAGGCGGCAACGACGATGCCCGCTGCTTGCGCCTTCTTCACCGCCGGGCCGATCGCCTTGGCATCGACCGCATTGAGCATGATCACGTCGACCCCGGCGGCGATGAAGGAATCGACCTGAGAGACCTGCTTGTTGAGGTCGTAGTCGGCCGACACTGAGGTTACCTCGACCTTTGGGTTGATCTTCTTGGCTGCGTCCTCGATGCCCTTGATGGTGGCGACGAAGAAGGGGTTGCCGAGCAGGCCGACCGAGATGCCGACCTTGTTGAGGTCCTTGGCCGATGCGGGCGCGATGGCGGCGGCCGCGAGTGCGACGCCGCAGAGCAGTTTAGCGATGGTCTTCATTGCTTTCCTCCAATTGCCCCGCGCCTCTCACGGTGCGTTACACAAACCGGTCGTTTACGCCGGCGACCAAGGTCAATCACGTTCTCGCTCCTGCCTGGAGCCTGTAGCGGTCGAGGGCGACTGCCACGATGATGACCAATCCCTTGATGATGTACTGCCAGATGTCCGAGACACCGGCCAAGATGAGCCCGTTGGATAGCACCGCTATGATCAGGCCACCGATCAGCGTACCCCAGATCGAGCCGACGCCGCCGACGAAGCTGGTGCCGCCGAGAATGACCGCGGCAATGGCGTCGAGTTCGTAAGACTGCCCAAGCTGCAGCCCGTTGGCCGCATAGAGCCGGGCCGCTGACATGGCGCCGCCAAGGCCGGCCAGCAGGCCGGAAACGCCATAGACAAAGAGCAGCACCAGCGGCACCTTGATGCCGGTCAGCCGCGCCGCTTCGGCATTGCCGCCAACGGCATAGATCCAGGTGCCGAGCACGGTGCGCTTGAGCACCAGCCAGGACAGCACCACGATCGACAAGGCGATGATGACCAGCCACGGAATGCCGAACAGCGAACCGTTGCCGATGAAGTCGAACGGCAGGTCCGAGTTGAACACCGTGGTGTCCTGGCCGAGCAGGCGGGCGACGCCGCGCACAGCGGTCAGCGACCCCAGCGTGACGATGAAGGGCGGCAGTCTGATATAGGCGATCAGCAGCCCGTTGATGACGCCGAAGCCGAGGCCGACGAGAATGGCCGCCGGCACGCCCAGCAGTCCCCAATCGGGCACCAGCGACACCATCACCGCCACCATCGCCGAGGCGGCAAGTATCGAGCCGACGGACAGGTCGATCCCGCCGGTCAGGATGACGAAGGTCATGCCCGCTGCCAGCACGATGTTGATCGACGATTGCTGCATGACGATCAGCAAATTGGTCTGGGTGAAGAAGCGCGCGTTCATCAACTGGAAGCCGACCGCCAGCAGGATCAGGATCGGCAGCATGCCAAGGGCGGCGAAGGCGGTGCGCAACCGCCGGCTCCTGCCGACAACCTGGCCACTGATCTCGGTCGCCTTGTCGGTCATCCCTTGGCCGCTCCCGTTGCAAGTTCCATGATTGCTTCCTGGCGCAGCGGCTGGTCTTTGGACGCCGTAACCTCGCCGGCAATCGTGCCGTCGCGCATTACCAGCACGCGGTCGGCAACGCCGATCACCTCCGGCAGTTCGCTGGAGATCATCAGGATGGCGATGCCCTTTTTGGCGAGATTGTCGATCAGCCGGTAGATTTCCGACTTCGCTCCGACATCGACGCCGCGCGTCGGTTCATCCAGGATGACCACTTGCGGCTCGGTCTCGAGCAGGCGGGCAAGCAACACTTTCTGCTGGTTGCCGCCCGACAGCGAACCGGCATTGGCCTGTACCGACCTGGTGCGGATGGAGAGATCCGAAACGGCAGTGGCAGCACGTCTCTCGGCGGCTTTGAAATCGCGCAAGCCGCCGGGCCGCGCATCCCTGGCCAGCACGCCCATGCTGATGTTGTCGGAGATCGACATGTCGAGAAAGAGGCCGAGCTCCTTGCGGTCTTCGGTGAGATAGGCGATGCCGGCATTCAGTGCCTCGCTTGGCGAGCCGATGGTTACGGGCTTGCCGTCGAGTTCCAGCGTGCCGGCGATGCGTCTGTCGGCACCGAAGATCAGTCGCGCGAGTTCGGTGCGGCCCGAGCCGACAAGGCCAGCCAGAGCCAGCACCTCGCCCTTGTACAGTTCGAAGGAGCAGTTCTTCAGGAGATTGCCGTCCGCCATGCCGCGCACCGACAAGGCGACCGCGCGCTTGTTGTCCGGCGGGCGATGATCCTTCCTGTAAAAAGCGGACAGGTCGCGGCCAACCATCATCGAGACGAGGCGCGAGGCGTTCAGCTCGGCACGCTCGAGTGTGCCGACATAGCCGCTGTCGCGCAGCACGCTGACACGGTCGGCCAACTGGTAGACCTCTTCCATGCGGTGGCTGATGTAGATGATGGCGATGCCTTGCGACTTCAGCGTCGCGATGACCTCGAAGAGACGGTCGGTCTCGCGCGAGGTCAGCGAGGTGGTTGGCTCGTCCATGACGATGATGCGCGCGCTGGTCGAAAGCGCGCGGGCGATTTCGACCAGCTGACGCTCGCCGAGCGACAGGCTGGAAACCTGAGCCCGTGCGGAGAAGGACACGCCGAGACGCTTGATGATCTCATTGCTGCGCCGGTAGCATTGGTCGCGGTCGACGATGCCGAAACGCCTCGGCTCATTGCCGAGGAAGATGTTCTGCGCGACCGTCAGGTTGGGCGCCAGCGACAGTTCCTGATAGATAACCGCAATGCCGTGAGCCCGCGCCTTGATCGGGTCGCCGGTGGCGACCGGCACGCCGTCGATCAGTATCTCGCCGCCGGCATCAGGCCGATAGGCGCCGGACAGCACCTTCATCAAAGTCGACTTGCCAGCACCGTTTTCACCCATCAGCGCATGGACTTCGCCGGCATGGACGGTCAGCGACACGTCCTGCAAGGCGCGGACTGGCCCGAACGTCTTCGAGATGTGCCGCATTTCCAGCACTGGCTGGCGCGTGACTTCGGCCTGAGCAGCGACAATCACCGTGCGCCTCCCGCTGCCGCGCGGGGGATGCCCTGCTCGCCGATGAGGCCACGCCATGTGTCGCGATATCGGGCAAGTCCGGTGAAGCTTGCGGCACGCACGGGCTCCGGCACTTCCGCGGCAAATTCGCGGCCGACGGTCTCGAAGGCCAGCGCCGCCGCCCCGGTGGCGCTGCCCTCCAGTGTGGCCCCTTGCAGGAAGGCCTGGCTGGGACGCAGTTGCGCCACTAGCCCGGCGAGCAGGCCGCCAGCGTTCAGTCCGCCATCGACGATCACGGTGTTGTCCGAATGGATCTGGTCGAGGCAGAGGTCGACCATCAGCGCGACGTAGAGCAGCGCCACGGCTGCGCGTTCCTCGGCGCTTGGCATGCGGCCGACCAATTTGCCGGCGCGGCCGGGCATTGGTCCGCCCGGCGCGAAGCTCGGCAGCGCCATGCTGCCGGCGTTGATCACCCGCTGCACTGCCGCCGGCGCGATCGCGCCTTGCCAGCCGTCGCTGATCGTGGCGAATTCGCGCCCGCCCATGAAGCGGATGGTCGGCACAGGGCCGCCGTCGATATCGACATTGACCAGCATGTCGCGCTGGCCATCGAGCGCGTCGAGCAGGCAATCCGGATTAAGCACGACGACCCAGGTGCCGGTCGAGACGACGGTGACCGGGCCAAGCTCCTGCCGGCGATAGGCATGGAGCGCGGCATTGCTGTCATGGACACCATTGTGGATGGCGATCCGCCGCTTCGTGTCGCCGAGGCGTTGCTCGCCGACAACCGAGCCCGCCCGCTCGAAAGCGGGCATCCGGTCGCGCCAGCCCTCAATATCGACCAGCGAACTGAAGTCGCGCTTGCGCGGCGCCCATAAATGCGAGTGGCAGCCGAGATAGGACACTTCCGAGACCGCCCGGCCGCCAAACCGCCAGCTCCAGTATTGTGGATAGCCGAGGATCGATTTCGCGGCCGTGAATGCACCGGGTTGCACCGCCTGTAGCCACAGCATGTGGCGACCGTAGTTGAAGCCGAGCGGCAATCGCGGCGAGAAGGTCTCGGTGAAATCCGGAACGAGGCGATCAATTTGCGCGGCAATATCAGCGGGCGGCTCTTGCTCATAATCGAGTATCGGATGCGTCAGCGCCGCCTCGTCGACCAGGGCAAAGGTGCAGCCATGGCCCGACACCATCACGCCCTGTACGCCATGGACGTCGGAGGCCTCGCTTACGGCGCGAACCGCCCAACTGTGAAGTGCTGCCTCATCAAGCACGCTGAAGCCATCTTTGCGCATCCAGTTCGGCCGGGTCCGGCGCTCGTCGACGATGCGCCCGTCCTGAGCGAAGACGAACAGCTTCGAATTGGTCTTGCCGAAATCGAGGACGGCCATCTTCACTGGATGGCTCCCGAAGCCGAAGCGATGCGCACCATGACGCCCGCGTCTTCCAGCATGCGCGCGTCGACGTCGGACAGGCCGTCATCGGTCACCAGCGTGCCGATGCGCGACAAGGGCAGCGCGATGTTACGGGCGTGGATCGACAGTTTGCGGCTGTCGGCCAGCACCACGATCTGGTCGGCACACAGGCTGAGATCGGCGATGGAGCGGACCAGCAGCGGGTGCGATTCCAGCACGCCCTCCTGGCCAAGGCCTTGCGCGCCGAGAAAGAACTTCGATGCGTAGAACGGCTCCGCCTGGGTCGGTGAATGGATGATGCCCGGCTCACGATGCAGATCGCCGCCGGCAACGGTCAGGCTGCAATGGCCGTGGTCGCTCAGATAGGCCGCGAGCGGCATCGAATTGGTATAGAGACGGATGCTGCGCTCAGCCAGCTTGACCCCAAGGTGGAAGCAGGTCGAACCGCCATGCACGATGACCGCATCGCCGTCGCGCACCATCGTGGCCGCGAGAGCGGCGATCTGCCGCTTGGCCTCGACCGCGAGGTCGCGGTTCTCGTCATAGGGCCTGGCATAGGCAACACCCGCCTGTGAAGCGCCGTCGAGCGCCGAGATGCCACCATAGACCTTCCGTGCTTCACCGGCCTCGTCGATCTTGTCGATGTCGCGCCGCACCGTCGCCGCCGACACGCCGAGCTGCCCCTGCAGTTCGCGCACCGACGCGAAGGGGCGATCCCGCAGCAACTCGACGATCTGACGCTGGCGGCCGGAGTCGCTCAATCGTTTTCCTCCCAGGAGCCGTTTTTGCCACGGCATTTGACGTAACTTACTCAACATCTTTCCGATTGCAAGAACCTTTGATGACATTAGATCACTATTGACGTAAGTCGCTCGCATCTGCGATACACATCAACATCCCACGACGGGTATCCGAAGCTGCGAGGCTGACGGAGCTGATAGAGGAAATGCGCCATGGCGAGCTATGCGGATGCGCAGGAAATGGCTGCTTTGCGGGCGCTTTCGGCCAGCATCGGGCGCAATCCAAATCTGACCCAGGCCGCCGGCGGCAACACCTCGCTGAAAGCCGGCGACACGCTGTGGATCAAGGCTTCCGGCACATGGCTGAAGGATGCGCTCTCCGAAGACATCATGGTCCCGGTGGCGATGGCGCCGCTGCTCAGGGCTGTCGAACAGCGCGACAGCGCCGCCGACCAGCCGCAGATCTTCGCCATCGAGACGCTCAACGCCCGGCGCCTGCGCCCTTCGATTGAAACCACCGTTCACGCGCTGATGCCGCAGCGCGTCGTCCTGCATGTCCATTGCGTCGAAACCATTTCGCTGGCGGTACAGGCCAATTGCGAGGTGGAAGCCGCCAGACGCCTTGATGGTCTCAAATGGGCGTATGTTCCTTATTTCCGGCCAGGCCTGCCGCTTGCCCAGGGTATTGCCGAGCGGCTTCAGGCTGGGGTCGACGTGCTGATCCTTGCCAATCACGGGCTGGTCGTCGCGGCCGATACCGTCGCCGAGGCCGAAGTGCTGCTGCGCCGCGTCACGCTGCTTCTGGCGCGGCCGGCGCGCCAAGTGGCGGAACCGGATGTTGCGGGATTGGCGGCGCTGGCCGGGAAAACCGGTTACAGGCTGCCGGCGGAAATCGAGGCGCACGCCGTCGCCATCGATCCCGAAAGCCGCCGCATGGCGTCCGGGGGCAGCCTCTACCCCGATCACGTCATCTTTCTGGGTCGGGGGTCGGTGGTGGCAAACCCCGGTGAGGATGTGCCGCGCGTCATCGAGCGGTGCGGTGCAAACCCCGTGGCGATCCTGTTTCCGGGGCTGGGCGTGCTGATGCGCGGCGATGCCAGTGCGGGCGCCGACGCCATGCAACGCTGCCTTGCCGACGTGACGGCACGCATCGACATTGCAGCGCGGCTGAACTACCTCACCGCCGCCGAGAACGATGAACTGGTCAACTGGGACGCCGAGAAGTATCGCCAGAAACTCAATGCCGCCAGCCGCTGACACGCCGCTTGCCATAGGCATCGACATCGGCACGTCCGGCGCGCGCGCGGTCGCCATGCGTCCGGATTTTTCCATTGCCGCGCGTTCCGCCGTTTCGCTCGAGTTGTTTGGCCGGAATGCCCGCGACCCTGCAGTGTGGTGGTCAGCGGTCGGCGCAGCGCTGGCGGAACTGCTTTCGGGCATCGACCGAACAGTGGTCCGATCGATCGCTGTTGACGGCACTTCAGGTACGTTGCTGCCGGTCGACGGCGCCGGGCGGCCGCTGGCCGAGCCGTTGATGTACAACGATACGGTCGCCGACAACGCCATTCTGGTCGCGATCGCTCGCGAAGCCCCAGCGACCAGTGCCGCACTTGGGGCAACGTCCGGTCTTGCCAAGGCGCTCTGGTTCCAGCGCACGCCCGGTGTTGCCGCGGTGCTGCATCAGGCGGACTGGATCGCGGGACAATTCTCCGGTCGCTTCGATGTTAGCGACGAGAACAATGCCTTGAAAACCGGTTACGACGCCACGGCCCGCTGCTGGCCGGACTGGATTGCGGCCACCGAAATGCGCATGGAGTTGCTGCCCGGTGTCGCCAGGCCGGGCGATGTCGTCGGCAAGCTCACCGCGGATGCCGCGGATGTGTTCGGCTTACCGCGCGAAATCGCCGTCGTCGCCGGAACGACCGATGGCTGCGCCTCGTTCCTGGCAACAGGTGCCGCGGCAATAGGCGACGGCGTCACCGCGCTGGGGTCGTCGTTGACCGTCAAGATCCTGTCCGACCGGCCTATCTCGGCGCCACGCTTCGGCATCTACAGCCATCGGCTTGGAGATGTCTGGCTGGCGGGCGGCGCATCGAACTCCGGCGGCAAGGTGCTGACACAGCATTTCCCTCTGGCGCGCATCGTCGAGCTGAGCATGGCGATCGACCCGATGACCGAGACCGGCCTCGACTACTATCCTCTTGCCACTGCAGGCGAACGCTTTCCGATCGCCGATCCGGCACTGCCGCCGCGTCTTGTGCCCCGACCGGTGGAGGACGCCGACTATCTGAAAGCCATGTTGGAGGGTATCGCCGCGATCGAGGCGCTCGGTTATGACAGGCTCGCCGAGCTCGGCGCGCCGCGGCTGACGTCGGTCAGAAGCGTCGGCGGCGGTGCGGCGAATGCCGCCTGGACGGCGATCCGGCGGCGCAGACTTGGTGTTGATTTCCTGCCGGCACTTTCGGACGAAGCCGCCGCCGGCACGGCGCGACTGGCGCTGACGGGCGCAAGCGCGGCGGGGCTTCTATGAGCGCGAAAACAGTCGAACACCTCAACGGCGTCAACCAGCTGGCCGAGCGCTATGATGTTTTCCTGCTCGATCAGTTCGGCGTGCTGCATGACGGTGCCAGCCCCTATCCAGGGGCGGTGGAAGCACTGTCGACGCTGAAGCGCGCCGGCAAGACCATTGTGCTGATCTCGAACTCCGGCAAGCGGGCGGGGCCCAACGAGAGCCGGCTGCTAAAGCTCGGCTTCGAACCGGGAAGCTGGGACCATTTTGTTTCTTCCGGCGAGGTCGCGTGGGAGTTCTTCCACGACATGGCGGTATCCGGAAAGCTACTGCCAAACACGAAATGCCTGTTGATAAGCCGCGACGATGACCGCTCGGCGATTGAAGGTCTGCCCTTCGCATTGACCAAGGACGGTGACGATGCCGAGCTGGTGCTGATCTCGGCCAGCGAGGGCGACCGCTACGATCTCGAGCACTATCGCCGGCTTCTTGCGCCGGCTGCGGTGCGGCAGGTGCCATGCTTCTGCACCAACCCTGACAAGATCATGCTGACGGCAGTGGGGCCGCGCTTCGGCGCCGGCCGGCTGGCGGATCTCTACGAGGACCTCGGTGGTAGCGTCACGCGTATCGGCAAGCCTTACCCCACTATATTCGGCGCTGCGCTAGCGGTGGCAGGCAATCCAGACCGCAGCACTGTGGTCTGCGTCGGCGACAGCGTCGAACACGACATCGCCGGCGGACTTGCTGCCGGCGTGGCCACGGTGCTGGTTCTGTCAGGAATATTGGCGGACACACCTGACCTGTTCGACCTATTAGACACGATGGACGCCTACCCGGATTACACCATGGATGGCTTCAGGTTTCGCTGATTTGATTAACCCGGCAGCGCTCGCGCCCGAATCCGGCCTCAACGCCTCGTGGCCACGAGCATTGGCCGGCTGGCTCAAGACTGCCGAACAGCGCGGATCCAGTCGAGCCGCGCGGCTGGAATGAGGCCGTAATTGTAGAAATTGACGCCGTCCACACCGGGCGCCAGCGCCGGCTTCACCTTGGCCGCGAGGATGTCGGGGCGGGCCATTTCCGGATAGAACAGCCGGTAGCCGGCGCCGAGGAATTTGTCCGCGCCCAGTGCCGCACGGCCGGCCGCCATCAGGCTGGCGACATCGCCGGCCTGCATGTCGTAGGCGCACAGGATCGCCCCGTCGCAGACCTTGCCCAGCGCTGCCAGATCGCAACCGCCAAGCCAGCCGTCTTTCAGATCGATAATGACGACCCGCGTCGTGGGATCGGCTACCTCGCGCAGTTCGGCGACCAGGCTGGTCACTGGCTCGAATCGCCACAAGAGATAGGCATGGAGCTCCGGCCACGGCGCAAAGGCGTCGAGGCCGCAGGCGGGGAAATCGGGAAAGCGCCGCTCAGGCACCGCACGCTCGCAGGTCTCGACGATCCATTGCCTGGTGAGCTTACGCGCCGCCTCGGCATCGATGCCGGCTTTTGCCGCACGGGCGACGCAGGACGGACAGAAGCACAGAGACAAAAGAAAATCGTCTTCCGGCGTCAGCCCGACACCGTCCTTCTCGTGATGGTATTCATGGGCAAAGCCCATGAAGGACGGGCTTTCAAGTTCTATCCGGTCCGGCCGATAGCTGTGCGAGATGTCGGCGATCAGCGCGCGGACATAGGCGCGCGCATCGGGATGGGACGGGCAGAGATTGTAGTAGTTGGCATCGCCGAAGGCGTTGCGGGTGACGGCCTGCGGATGCAGCATGCCCAGGCGGGTGTTGTGCAGGCAGACCGTCCAGCACGAAACGCCTAGCCCGCCCGCGTCGCGACGGCGGATGAGCTGACCGAGCACGTCGCCGCCCTCGGTGATCACGTCAGCCACCTTGGGTTGGATGGCTAGACTTCCCCAGCGCGCAGCGGTCGGCTTGAAATAGATGGTGCCGTCCTCAGGGAAATAGGCCTTGCGGCGCGGACTGCGCGGCTGCAGGAAGCGCCCGGCATGATAGGATGTCGCCAGGCTGATCATGTTGAGCCCGGCGCGCCCGACAAGATCACGTTCGACCGTCTCCAGGCCGAGATCCTGGATGTCCCAGGGATAGGTCCACATGGACAGTTGCTGCATGGAATATCCTCTGCCTTTGGCTCAGCCGTCGACCGGCTCTGCGACTTGCATTAGGCAGTCGCCCGCCTCACACATCGTGTGCAGCCGGCGCGACAGCACCAAGCCGCTTTCGGCGAAATGTAGGGCCTCCTCGGCAACATCGAGCCGCTCGAGATCGTGGTACCAGCCGGCCAATTGTCCTGAAGTGACACTGTCGCCGAGCCTGGCGGCGGGCTCGAACCAGCCGCGGCGGGTGGCATAGAGGCCCTGGCTGTGCCTGGACAGGGACAGCAGCCTTGTCGGCGCCGAAGGCTTTTCGCCCGCGCCAAGAACCGGCGCGTCGACCACACCCATTGCTATCATCAGACGGTCGAGCGCGCGGGCCGTGATCGCCATCGAATCGACCGTTGCGGTGCCACCGCCGCCGAACTCACCGCTGACGCCGACGGCGCCGGCGCGGCGCGCTGCGCCCATCGAGGTTGGCGAGGCCTGGCCGTTATCAGCGATAAAGCCGTAGGGCATGCCGAGCGTGCGCATCAGCTCGACGCCACGCCGGTGGCGCTCGGGATCGGCGTTGCGTTCGACCAGCGCGGTCGGCAGATGCTCCATCGACGTGCCGCCCGAATGGATATCGAAGACGACGTCGTGACGAGGAAACAGCTCCGTCTCAAGGAAATTGGCGAGCCGGCTTGTCGGCGTTCCCGAGGGATCGCCGGGAAACGCCCGGTTGAGATTGCCGCCGTCGAGCGGCGAGCAGCGCTTGGCGGCCATCACCGCAGGGGCGTTGGCCATCGGCATGATGGTGATGCGGCCCTTGATGCGCTTCGGATCGAGCCGGCGCGCCAGTTTTGCCAGCGACAGCTCGCCCTCATATTCGTCGCCGTGATTGCCGGCCATCAAAAGCAGTGACGGGCCGTCGCCATTGCGGATGAGGCAGATCGGCACCTTGACCTGAAAGTAGGGCGAGCGATCGATCGAGAACGGAATGCTTAGATGGCTGAGCGTCTTGCCGTCGCGGTCGAAATCGAGCGTGTGGGCGAGGCCGGTGTGCATGGTCAGACCGCCGCGACCGCGGTGATTTCGATGCGCAGATCAGGGTCGGCAAGCCGCGCCTCGACGCAGGCCCGCGCCGGCAGGCGGGCAGGATCGATCCAGGCATCGTAGATGCTGTTCATGGCCTCGAAATCACCGATCTGCGGCAGGAAGATGTTGACCGCCACCAACTTCGACTTGCTGCTGCCGGCCTCGACCAGCAGCGCCTCGACTTTGGCAAGCACGTCGCTGGTCTGGCCTTCGATGCCGGCCTTGCGATCGTTGGCCACCTGGCCGGCTATGTGAACGAGGCCGCCATAGACGACTGCCTGCGACATGCGCGAGCCGGACTGAAAATACTTGATCATATCGGATCCTTTCGAGGTTCTCTTTTTCGGGGATCTGGTCAGCCGAACCAGGTGGGGAAAGCGTGGCGGACGTGGCCGGTGGCGTCGACCCCGAAGATCACACGATAACGGTCGAGGCAGGTGCAGGGGTGCGAGATGCCGAATTCGATGACGTCGCCGACGGCGATGTCGTCGCTAGGCGCAATCGACAGGAAGGCATGCTGGTCGTTGAGCTTGACCACCTCGGCGCGCGCGATGGGCGTCGGCGACGGCTTCCCGGCGCGGAAGACCGTGAGCAGCGTTGGAAATCCCTGGTCGAACGACACGTCGCGCATCCCCATGCCGCAGATGACGAGGCCGGGCTCAGGCCGCGACAGCACTTCGGCCCACAGGCGTAGCGCAGGGCGAAAGGAATGCCGCGCCGAAGCGCTGATGCCGCCTATGGCAAAACCCTTGCGGGCATCGAGGGCGCCGAGCGAACGGTCATAGGTGCCGTGGTCGTGGAAGAAGATGGCGCCACTGCGCAGCACCAGCGTTGCGTTGCCGTCGCTGGAAACGAGGGGTGCAAGCGCCGCGACCGCCTGGTCGAAGAAGGCGGAGCCGCCGGCTGTGACGATCAGCGGTGCGTCGCCGCCGACGCGGGCACGCAGCCGCAGGAACATGTCGGCGGTCATTGCCAGCAGGCCGGATATCACCTCATCGGTGCGACCGGGCTCGGGTTGCGCCGCCGCCCCTTCATAGGTCGTAACGCCGGCGATCAGCAGCCGCCCGCCGGCAGCCGTGATCGCATCGGCGATGGCCTCGGCTTGCGCGGTGGTGCGGGCGCCCGCCCTGCCCGCACCAAGTTCGACCAGCACATGCAAAGGCGGCAGTGCCGCATTGGCGCGCCAAGCCTCGGCAAGCGCGTTCACGGCGTCGACCGAGTCGGCAAAGACATAGAGCTCGGCATCCGGCCAGGCACCAGCAAGCACGGCCAGCCGGTTGGCGCCGCCGGCTCCGCCAACCTCATTGGCGATGATCAGCCGTGTCAAGCCGGCCTTCAGCATCACTGTCGCTTGCCTGATGTCGGCGACCGTCGTGCCCCATGCGCCGGCCTCGACCAGCGACCGGGCAAGGTCGGGCGCCATCGGCGTCTTGGCATGCGGAGCGATCTCAACATTGTGTTCGCGCGCATAGCGCAGGAACAGGTCGCGATTGGCGGAGAAGGCCGCCTCGTGGAGGGTCAGCACCGGAAGCGCCATGCGTCCATCGGCGGGATGCCAATGCTCGGCCGCGACAAGGCTGCTGTCAAGCCCGGTTGTGCCGGGAGGCACGCCGCGGATGCGGTCGTCGAGCTGAAAATTTTCGTGCACCGAAAGGGCTGGAACCGGTGAGTTTTCAGTCATCCGATGCTAACCCTTTCACCGTCGCAGAACGAAGCCAGAATCGATCGCCGGTCACAGCCTGAGAGAGATACGTGCCAGAACCTTACGCCGGACCGATCATCGACGCCCATCATCATCTTTGGGATCTCAGCCTGGGACGGCATCCCTGGCTCGACGCCATGGCCGGCGAGCGCGGCGGCCTCGGCGAGCTTGGCCCCTTGCGGCGGAACTATCTGCCCGGGGATTATGCGCGCGATGCCATAGGGCATAATGTCGTCGCCACCGTCCATGTCGAAGCCGGCTGGGCGAGTGGCGACTGCATCGGAGAAACGCGCTGGCTTGAAACACTCGACAAATCGCGCGGCGTCGCCGCCCGCTATGTCGTTCACGTGCCGCTCGCCGGTCGCCAGACGCCTGCGCTGATCGAAGCGCAAGCCGCGTTCGAGCGTGTCGCCGGCGTGCGCGACATATTGAGCTGGGATCCCGACCCTGCCCGGCGTTTTGCGACCCGTGACGGCATCATGGACGATCCGGCCTGGCGCGCCGGGCTTGCCTTGCTTGGCCAGCATCGGCTGGCCTTCGACCTGATGGTGTTTCCGCGCCAGCTCGCCGGCGCGGCTCGCCTTGCGGCTGCCTTCCCCGATCAGCAATTCGTGCTCAACCATTGCGGCAGTCCGATCGACCGCGACGCCGACGGCATGCAGAGATGGCGCGACGGGCTGCGGCTTCTGTCGCAATGCGACAACGTCGCCATCAAAATATCGGATCTGGTCGCCTACGATCATGACTGGACGCTCGACAGCCTGAAGCCCGTCGTCCTGCATTGCATCGATTGTTTCGGCACCGGTCGCGCCATGTTCGGCAGCGACTTTCCGGTCGCCGGCCTGCATGCCTCGTTCGATGACATATATGACGGCTTCAAAACCATCACAGCGGACTTTTCCGCCGACGAGCAGACGGCGCTGTTCTTCGGCAACGCAAGGCGCATCTATCGGCTCGACGATGTGTCATCGGCGCGCCTGCTCCCGGCCTGAGAGCAGCAGCAGGCCGAGGATCAGCGAGCCGAACAGGATGCTGCGCCAGCCGGGCGATGCGTTGACGACGGTGATCAGCGCGGTGATGGTGACCAGCAGGATGGCGCCGGGGATGGTGCCGGCATAGGTGCCAAGCCCGCCGAGGATCGAGGTGCCTCCGAGGACCACAGCGGCAATCGAGGCGAGCAGATAGGGATCGCCGATGCCGACATAGCCCTGTCCGTTCATGCCCAACACGAGCACGCCGGCAAGTCCCGAGCAGAAGCCGCTGATGCCGTAGACCGCAAGCGTCGTGGACGTGACCGGAACACCGGACAGCGCCGCGGCAAGCGGGTTGGCGCCCATGGCGAAGATGCGGGCGCCGAGCGATGTCGCATGCATCGTGGTCAGCACGATCGCCGACACGACCACCCACAACAATACGCCAGCGGGAATGCCGGCCGGCCGGCCATTGCCGAGCCAGTGGACCAGCGGGTTCTCGGCGGTCACGGCGCTGCCGCCGGCGATGATGATCAACAGACCCTGCAAGAATGTCGCCATGGCCAATGTCATGATCATCGGGTGGACGCGCAGCAAAGCGACGCCGAGCCCGTTGACCAGGCCGATTGCCGTGGTCAGCACCAGAACGGCAAGAATGGAGGTGATGCCGGTCGGATCCACCTGCCACGACAGCAGCGGCAGGCTGACGGCGCTGACCGTGACGATGGCCGCGACGGAAAGGTCGATGCCGCCGGCGATCACCACAAAAGTCTGGCCCGCGGCAACCAGGCCGATGACGGCGCCGAGCTCCACCAGATAGCGCAGATGGCCATAAGCGCCGAAGCCGCGCGAAACGAAGCTCGCCACGATCCAGACCGCGGCAACGATGGCAACGGTGAGAAACGGCCGGCTGCGCAGGACCGTCAGGGCGCGTTTGCCGCCCGCGCTGTCATTCCATGCTGTCATTGCTGTGCCTTGCGGAATTGCGGGATGGCGACCGCGCCGATGATGATCAGGCCCTGGGCCACATATTGTGCGACCGGCGTGAAGCCGAGGAAGAACATGACGCTGATCATCAGGCTGAGCAGCAGGCTGCCGGCAAGCGCGCCGCGCATCGTGCCCTGGCCGCCGAGGAAGCCGATGCCGCCGAGCACCGCAGCGGCAATCGAGTTCAGGGTAAAGGCGGCGCCGATGACCGGGTCGCCCGAACCGGTCTGTGCGGCGACGAACAAGCCGGCGCCAGTGGAGAGCAGACCGCTGATCGCATAGGCCGCAATGCGCGCGCCGTCGACCGGCACGCCGGAGCGATAGGCGCCGACCGGATTCTCGCCGGCGGCATAGAGGCTCAAGCCAAGCGGCGTGGCGAGATAGAGCTTCCACAGGAGAATGATGACCACCAGCAGCACGAATGCCGCCGGTGTGTTGCCGGCAAGCAGGTCGGACAGCCACGCCGGGATTGCGCCGCCGGGCCGCGGCAGGATCAGCAGTGCGGCGCCGCCGATGATGAACGACCCGGCAAGCGTCACCACGATCGCCGGCAGGCGAAGCCGTACCACGATGAAGCCGGTCGCCGCCCCGATGCCGAGGCCCGTCAGCGCCACTGCGGCAGTGCCCCCGGCGACGCCCAGCGGCCCGGCCATCGTCGTCGCGGCGATGACCGCGCCCAAGCTGACCGTCGCGCCGATGGCCAGGCTGATGCCGCCGGTGAGCATCAGGATGGCCTGCGCCATCGCGACCAGAGCCAATGGAAACCAGCTCTGCGTGAATTTGGCGAAGCCGGACGCCGTGAACAGACCCGGAAAGAGGACGCCATAGGCGATGAGAAACACCAGGACGACGGCAAACAGGCTGCGCACGCCGACATTGCGACGCAGTTGCACCGGCCAGTAGAGCGCGCCGGTCTGCCGGGCGGAGGAAGATGTGTTCATGCCGCAACCTTCCGCTGTTCGGCGCCCATCGCCGCGGAGACGATGGCTTCCTCGCTCAGCGCTCCACGCGCCAGCATGGCGACGATGCGGCCTTCGCGGACGATGGCTACACGGTCGCAAAGGTGCACCAGTTCGGGCGTGTCGGAACTGAGCAGCACGACCGCCTTGCCGGCGGCGGCGAAATTGCGAAGCATCATGTAGATCTCACGTTTTGTTTCGACGTCGACGCCGCGCGTCGGATCGTTGAGCAGAAGCACCAGCGGGTCGTGCGGCATCCATTTCGCCAGCGCCACCTTCTGCTGGTTGCCGCCCGATAGAGCCTGCGCCGCCCGGCCGAGGTGACCCTTGATGCCGAGTTGGGCGGCAAGGCTTTTGGCCGTCTCGCGCTCTGCGCGGCGGCTGCGCAGCTTCAGCGCCGGCAGCCTGGCAAAGGCGGGCAGCATCATGTTGGTGATGATGGGATGGATCAGGTGCAGGCCCTCGCGCTTGCGATCCGCGGGCACATAGGCCAGCCCCAGCGCGTTGGCTTTCGGCACGCCGCCGGGCAGGCCGGAGGCGCCGTTGACGGTCGCCGACGCCGTCCGTGCCGGAATGGCGCCGTAGAGACCGAGCAGCAGATCTTCCTGCCCTTGCCCGACCAGGCCGCCAATGCCAAGCACTTCGCCCGTTTTGATATCAAGATCGACGTCGCGCATCAGGCCGGCCGAAAGATTTCGGACAGAGATAGCGTCGGCAGGCAAACTGGAAGGCTGCCATTGCGGAAAAAGATCACCGGGATCGCGGCCGACCATCAGCCGAACCAACCCGGCGGCGTCGGTGCCTTCCAGGGTGCGGTCGGCCGTGCAGGTGCCGTCCTTCAGAACGGTGACGTGCTGGCACAGCGCCATGACTTCGTTCAGTCGGTGCGAGATGTAGAGAATGGCGATGCCTTCGCCGCGCAACCGCTGCAGCAGATCGGTGAGAATTTTGGTTTCGGTTGCCGATAGCGACGATGTCGGTTCGTCGAGAATGAGCACGCGCGGCCGGCGGTAGAGCGCCTTGGCGATCTCCACCATTTGGCGGCGGCCGAGCGACAGATGCCCGACCGGCGTCGACAGCGGCTCGTGCAGCCCGACAAGTTCGCATGCGGTCCTCGCCCGCGCAGCGAGTTCGCGGTAGTCAATCAGGCCGAACCGTTTGGGATAGGCGCCGAGACCAATATTTTCGGCGATGGAAAGACTGGCCGTCAGGCTGAGTTCCTGCTGGACGACGGCGATGCCGGCCTGCCGCGCAACAGCCGGCGTCATGCGTGAGACCGCGCGTCCATCGACCTCGATCGTCCCGCTATCCGGTCTCAAGGCGCCGGACAAAAGGTTGATCAAGGTCGACTTTCCGGCGCCGTTCTCGCCGAGCAGCGCATGCACGCGGCCCGGCTGGAGAGCGATTGAAACGTCGCGCAGGACGGGGTTGCCGAAGAAAGACTTCGACACACCCCGCGCCGCGAGCAGCGGAGCCATGGTTGTCAACGCTACACCCTTCAGGCTTATTTCTGAGCCAGCAGCTTCTTGAACAGCTCCTCATCGTAAGGAGAAAAGATGTAGCCGTCAGCCGGGAAGTCCTTGGCCCGGGCGAGGTATTCGTCGATGTTGGAATTGTCGATTACCGGCAGCGGAATCTTGACGAAAGCCGGCACATCCTTGCCTTCCAGCGCCTGGACGGCAGTGTAGGTGGCGAAGGCGCCGAGCCAGTTCGGCTGCATCGTCGCCCAGCTCTTCAAGCCCTTTTCTTTCCAGAGTTCCAAAAACTGCCGGGCGTTCTCACCGGTGATCGGCACCTGTTCACGGCCCTGCTTGTCGAGGGCCAGCACGGCGCCTGCCGACAGAGCGCCGCCGAGCGACAGGATGCCGTCGATCTCGGGGTTGGCGAAGAGCAGGCTGGTGACGGCTTCCTGTGCCGGCGCGACGTTGTAGGGCGTGTTGGTCTCGGCAAGCACCGTCACGTCGGGATGGGCCTTGAGCTCAGCGTCGGCGCCTTTGCGCCTGTCATCGCTGACCGAAACCCCGGCGGGGCCATTGAGGATCAGGATCTTGCCCTTGCCGCCGATGGCGTCGATCAGGAACTTGGCGGCCTGGTCGCCCCATTGCGAAGAATCGGTGTTGACCTTGGCGGTGACCTTGTCGGTATCGACGAGGCTGTCGAAGTTGATGATGGCGATGCCCTTGGCGCAGGCGTCGGCCAGAACGCGTGCCGGTGCGGTCGACGAACCGGCGATCAGGATGATGGCGTCGACATCGGAATCGATCATCGACTGGATCTGCTGGATCTGGACGTTGGCATCGCCCTGAGCGTCGGTGACGACGAGCTTGTCGACCAGTCCCTGCTTTTTCAGGGTCTCGACTTCGGCTTCGATCGTGCCTTGGGTCTGCTTCATCCAGGTCGGCACGGAATAGATGTTGGCCCAGCCGATCGTGTACGGCGCCTTGCGGTCGCCCTTGATGCAGTTGGCGGCGGCATTGGCTGCCGAGCCGGCGCCAAAGCTCAGCACGAGACCGAGGCAAAGCGCGCTGGCGGATGCGAAAAACGGTGATTTCATCATGACTGTTCCCTTCAGAGGTTGTGGCCTCGACGTGCAGAACAAGGGCGAGGAAACCCGTCGGTCCCGGATCTTGGAAACCGTGTGTCGCCTCGGGATTTGTCTGCGTCAGGCTCGTTAGTTTGTCTGGTATTTCAGACAATGTGTCTGTATATCGGACAAATTGGATGCTAGACCGAGCCTTGACATCTTTCAAGCGCCTTGAGACGAGAACCGAAATGATT
Source organism: Mesorhizobium sp. P160187 (assembly GCF_057766425.1). NCBI lineage: Bacteria > Pseudomonadati > Pseudomonadota > Alphaproteobacteria > Hyphomicrobiales > Phyllobacteriaceae > Mesorhizobium > Mesorhizobium sp. P160187. The sequence goes on along the minus strand of NZ_JBYMDX010000005.1, from coordinate 66,660 downwards.
TTGGCGGATGGTCATGAGCGACGGCACTAACGATGCGATCGGGAAGGAAGCCGGCGCGGAGCCGCGCAACGGCGAACGACGACGCGGCATTGACCGCGTCATCATGCTGCTCGAGGCGTTGCTGCGGCACCGCGCGCCAATGCGCGTCGGCGACATCGCCAAAATGATCGGCGCGCCGCGTTCGACCACCTACGAGATCGTCAACAGCCTGCTCGACGCCGAAATGCTCGAAAACGTCGGCGGTGAAGGTTACGTCTATTTCGGACGCGCCATGCATCTGTTCGGCTGGGCCTACTCACATCACAATGCCCATTACCGTCGCATCATCGAGACCTTGGATAAGTTGGCCGCCGAGACAGGCGAGACGGTCCAGCTATGCGGCCTGCGTGGCAACAAATACGTCGTTCTTGACTGCCGAGATTCCCCAGGCCCGTTCCGGATCTCAAGCGATGTTGGGGTTGAGGTGCCGATCCCATGGACGGCATCCGGACGGCTGCTCCTCGGCCATATGAACGAGCAAGAGTTGAGGGATTTCATCCCATCTGGCGACTACAGGCTTCCCGACGGCCGCATCATTGCACCAGCCGAATTCTTTGCCGATGTTGCCTTGGCCCACCGGCAGGGTTTCAGCGAGACCACAGCCTTGGCCGACCGTTTCACCTGGTGCATGGCGGCCCCCATCCGTGACGGCCACGGCGCCATCAAAAGGACCTTGTGTTTGGTGTTACCCGTCGACACGCCGGAGCCACGGCGCGACGAACTGCTTGCGTTGCTGCGCGAGCGCGCCCGTGGACTGTCTCTGGCGGGAGGCTGACGATCAGCCGTCGTGCACTCAGGTTGAAGCCTCTTAAAGGCACATGGATTCCGCTCTTCCCCATTGGTTCCATTTAGGTTCCGGACCTTAGTCCCATAGTCGGTGGATAAGGTCCGAACCAGGGAACACGCAACCGGAAGCCACATTAGGAGAAGACCGTCGATCAAAGTCCCTTCATCGCCGGTTGAGGATCCCGCCGCTCTTACTGTCGAGAGCGCGGCGGGATCCTTACGCGCGGAGCGAGCACATGAGATTTGTCGAGATTTTCACAGATGTGCTTACGGCCCTGCTTCTCGCTTTATTCGTGTGCGGGATATTCGCTGTTTTCGGAGGCCATCTGGTTCCTCCACGCTACGCAAAGATGGTGTTGCTGCCGGACCTCGATAAGATGACGACTGCATCATCTACACCCAGCTTGCCCGATTCCATCGACTTGCAAGTTCAAAAGCGCCCAGAGGTGCAAAGGTCTACCGGCGTGACACAGCGCGCAGTCGGTCTGGAGCCGCCAGTGCCATCCAGCAAGCGGTAAGAATCAGCGGAGGTTTTGTGGCTCCCCAGCTATCAGAGAGCGCCGGCGATTATTGACAGACCCGGCTCTTGAAATTGGCTGAAATCGCCCTCCACATTTCCGCATCTGTTTGAATTGTGTTTATCAACTAGCGCGAACGCTATGGCGAAGCAGGTTGAGCTGGCGGCGTTCCTGGCTGATCCCCGCCAGTGCTTGATCGCGGCGTGGGATCCTTGTCGAGCTTGGGATTCCGGTCCACCGGTTCGCCATTCACATCGTCGGCCTTGGAGTTTGCAGGGTCCGTTTGGCCAGGATTTGGGCTGTAAGTATCTGGCGATGGAACCCGGCTGTTTTGCTGTGTCGCCGGTGTCTTAGCCTGCTCGCCATAGATTTCAGCGATCCCCCAGGCAACGAGCGCCAAGACAAGGCCTGCCAAGAGCACGCCAAGGACCGGTCGCCCCAAGCCACCCTGCCTGGCCCGCTTTTCCGGAATGTTTCTGCTCATGATCGCAACCTTGGGCTAAGAGGAGTGGCCCGCGCTCCAGGAGCGAAGACGCGGGCAGTCAAGAGCTCCGGATGTTGGCCATGTGGCGAACAGGGAACTCGCTGCACATACCGAACTCGCTGGCGCTGTTGATGTTCCCACGGAATCCAAACAGCGCGCCGCCGGGAGCCGGACTGGCAATTTGGGTTGGAGTGGCTGGAACGAGCCAGCTCAAGGTCAACGAGCGGCGGTGTGCGTAAGCGGGCATTGCGAGCCAGACTGGAACTTTGCCGAATCTGCCGCGTTGCCGACCATGGCCGACTACAACGAGACCACCAATCCGGTGCTGACCGGTTGCATGGCCCGCGTTGCCACCAGGGACATCTGTTTGAAGGCTATCTGAATTTGCTCCTCGTTGTTGGCGATTCCGCCCGATGGAACATCCTGATCCGCTCGCGGTTGGGGAAGCCCGGGCCAGCGGCAGGAGCATCATCATGAACGTCGAACGTAACCCGGCCGAAGACAGAGGCGATATTCAGTCTGGGGTGACAGAGGACAAGACGCCGGGATTCGACCCGGCGGCGGCGCCTATGGAAACCGATGCCGAAGCGGCAGACACCGGCGCCGTGCCGGTTCCCGCAGCGACGGGCACGCCGGCTTTCGCTAATCAAGCAAGCTTCGCCAATGCAATGCGGCGGCCGGACGACGAGCGCGCTCCGGCCCCGAGTAAAAACGGCCCGGTGCTGGCCATTGTCGCGCTTGTCGTCGTTGCCGCCGTCGTGTTCGTTGTCGCCGCGATGCTGGCGCGATAGCAGATCCTGCGCTTGCGCCAAACCTCTGCCCTGCGAAGCGATCAGGGATGCGGTCGTGGCAGCAGGCGATCAGCGGCTGGAAAAACAAGCTGCAGGTTGCAGCGGCGCATGGAACGCCGGCCGGCACCCTGGCCGAGCAGCATTGCGGCATGGCCGAACCCGGCTCGGCCCAAGGGTTGAGGCCGGATGCTCGTTCGAAGCGGGAACATTTCACATCAAGCCAAGTTCGGGCTTGCAGAGCTTGTCGTCAAGGAACAGCACATGCAGGCCCTCACATGGCACGGCAAAGGCGACATACGCTGCGATCAGGTGGCCGATCCGACGATCCAGGATGAACGCGACATCGCTGCAGAAAGTTCACAACAGCGATATCGACCCGTCATTCGTGATCACCCATCCGGCTGGCCTCGAGGCCGGGCCCGAGCTTTACAAAACCTTCCGCGACAAGGAGGACGGCTGCATCAAAGTGGTGATGCGCCCGCACGGCTGACCGTTCTATCCAATGGCCCGACTTTGTTGTCCGGCCGTCTGCATGCTGAAAAGGCGAGAGTTGAAAATGGCCAAGGATAAACCCGCATCGACAAACCCGGCCGCCACACCCCCGGTCAGGTCGCCTGACGCCGCCGGCCTGCCACATCCCCGTCGCGATGCTGAAGACAGCGATTCCGGCGCCAAGCCGACGGCACCCAAGACCGCTGGCGCCCAGCAAGCGTCCAGATCGCCGCTCGACAGCCGTATTGCAAATCGCAATGCCGGCCGTCCTCGTCAGGCAGGCACGACGCCTCGGCCGACCGACGAACCGCTGGAGTAAGATGAAACCTAAGCTGCGGCGCGGGTATCCGCACCGCGGTGTGTGTGCGCAGTCAGGGTCTTCCTGCCCTGCCGAAAGGGCCATACAGGTGTCTTGATCTCTCGTGGATCGTCGGGATCGGCAATCAATACTTTAGCGGGAAATTCGATGGTACCGTTGGCTGGGATCGAACCAGCGACCTCCGGATCCACAATCCGGCGCTCTAACCATCTGAGCTACAACGGCACGTTCGCCTGAGCCAGATCGTGGTGAAAATTCATTCTCCGAGATCCGCTCTGTCGTTCGGCGATGCGTCCAATACGGTCTATCAGAGACTAATTCAAGGCCTTTGATAAGGCAAAGCCGGTTCCGCCAACAGGCGCCGGTTTCTTCGGCAAAAGAAAAAGGCCGGCGGGAGGAGGTGCCGGCCTTTTCCTGTTACGAGCCAGCGGGAGGAGGTGCTGGCTGGTCACCCCGGAGAGCAGAGGGAGGAGGTTCCACTCGCCGGGTATTCATTTGGACAACTCTATCGCACACCTATTTGTCTGACGAAATGCGACGTTTTGATGCATCGCAGAGTTGTGCGCAATTATTAGGCGGCCTTGATGTCCTTCAGGGCCTTCTCGAAAGCGGTCTTGACCGGCTTGGAGACGTCTTCGGCAGCCTTCGAAGCAACAGCCTGGAAGTCCTTGGCCTGCTCGACCGTGGTCTCGACGCGCTTGCGCAGGAAGGCGGTCTGCAGTTCGACCACTTCCGACAGCGACTTGGCGCCGATGAGGGCCTCGAGATGCGAGAAGCCGGCTTCGGCATTGGCGCGCAGAGCGGCGATGGTCTTGAGCGACAGGTCGCTGGAAACGGTCTTGGCAGTCTCGAAGGTCGATTCCAGGACTTTCTGGGTCTCTTCGGCGCCGGTCTTCAGCTTGGAGTAGGCTTCCTTCGACTGCTCGACGCCCTTTTCGGCGAAAGCGCGGATCTGGTCGGTTGCCTTGGAAGCGTCGAAGCTCGGGAATTCGACGCTTTCGATGGTCTCAGCGGTCTTGGCCTTGGTCATTTTCCATCCTTTCGGGGTAGCGGCTTTGACAAAAAGCCGTCTCGTTCATGTATGATGGCAATATAGCGGTTTTTTTGTGCGATGCAATATGTTTGTTGCAGTGCACCATAAATTTCTTCCCATGCGTCACCCAAGAGGTTATCCAGGGACATTCCGAGAGGCTGTTAACCAAGTGGCCAGAGATTCCACCTGCTTCCCGCCATGGCTTGTGGACCTTCGCCGCGCGGGCTTTTATTAACAAAGCGTTAACTGCAAATTGCCCGCCTTGTAGGTTCGCCAAGAGGGGTTCGCCAAGAGGTTTCACCGAAAGGGTCCGCCAAGCGCATGCCTTCCGAGAACTACTCTTTCCTCGATGTCACCGTGCTTGATGCGGTTCGCCAGCGCTTCGCCGCCGGCGACGCGATCGCGATTCTGTCGGCCGACCTCGAACAGGTGATCTGGGCCAACGGCCCGGGCGCTGCGGTGTTCGGCTATCCCGATATCGAGGCCATCATCGGCGCCTCGGCTCAGCTGCCGCTGATCGCCAGGCGCCAGATCATGGCGACCGCGGGCTTCCCGCAGATCGGCAGCGACCGCGCCATTACGGTACGGCTGGCGACCGGCATCACCAGCCGCGCCGTCGGCTTCCTGGCCAGTGCGGTGACTATGCCGGACGGCGAAAGCGCCATTATGCTGGTGGTGCCGGCAGCGCAGGCCGGCTCGCGCAGTGCTGCCGACATTGCGGCCCGCGCCATCAGCGGCTTTACCGAAGACGGCCATTTCATCGCCTTTGTCGACGCCGCCGGCACTGTCGAGGCGGCTTCGGATGGCTTTGGCGCGCTCGCCATCCGGCCTGAGACGCTGGCCGCGCTTGTCGCCGACGTGGCGAGCCAGGACGACCGCATCGTCAAGCGGCTGGTCCCCGGCGGCGCCACGTCCTATCCGGCCGGCTTCGCGCGCCTGACCGAGTCCAGGCATCTGCTGGTGGTCATCGACGAGGATCAGCTCGGCGAGGAAAATCCTGTCGGCGAGCTGGATGCCGAACCTGCTGCAGCGCAGGTCGACGATGGCCCGGCGCAAGCCGCCGCGGAGAACGCGGTAACGGTGGATGCGGTGGCTGACCACCCCACCGCAAGCGGGAATCAGGGCGCTCCACTCGCGGCCGCGCCTGATGTCGGGGAGACAGGTCCGGCTGCCACCGAGCATGATGCTTCGGCGTCAACCGATACAAAGGCGGACCATCGCGAGCAGACGACCGGCCGCGAGCAGGCGGCGAATGACAGCGCGCCGGCGCAACATGATCATTGGTACTTCCATGCCGGTGAAGAGCCGCAGGCGGGCGAGCCGGACAGCCCGGCGCAGGCCGAGCCGGACTCTGTTTCCCCGGCCGAGAGTGCGCAGTTGGACAGCAGTGCCGCTGCGCCCGCCCTGCCGTCTGACGCAGCCCCACCGGCTACGCCTCCCGCCAAACGTGAGGTCGACCGCTCGGCGCCGCCGCTGCGCTTCGTCTGGCGCACCGACGCCGACGGCAAGTTCAGCGCGCTGTCGCCGGAATTCGGCGACATTGTTGGCAAAGCCGCCGCCGACGTGATCGGGCGCCGCTTCAAGGACGTCGCGACAACTTTCGGCCTCGACGCCTCGGGCGAGATCGCGGGCCTGCTTGAACGGCGCGACACCTGGTCGGGCCGCTCGGTACTGTGGCCGGTTGCCGGCTCCGACCTGAAGATACCGGTCGATCTGGCAGCACTGCCTGTCTATGGCCGCAGCCGCGCCTTCGAAGGTTTTCGTGGTTTCGGCGTCGCCCGCGCCGGCGATGCGGTGGTCGATCCGGAAGCAATCGGCATGGCGCTGGTCCCCAATGGCGCGCCACCGGCAGCAGCCGAGCCGGCCCCGGAACAGCCCGTGGCGGAAGCTCCCAAGGCGGCCGATCCGTTCGAGGGCGAAGTGCCGGCACTGACCATCGTGCCGAAGCAGGAACGTCGTTTTGCCGACAAGGTCATCCGGCTGGCCGAGCATCGGCAGCCCGCCAACGACAAGCAGCCGACAAGCGAGAGGGGCCTGTCGACGCTGGAGCGCAGCGCTTTCCGCGAAATCGGCGAGCGGCTGAAGAAGGACAATCCCCCGCCGGAGCAGCCGGAGACTGCCAAGCAGGCCGAACCGGCCAATCCGGATCAGGTAACGCCAGACCAGGCCAAGGCAGATGAGCCCAAGCCGGATCATGTCGAGGCGGACCAGCCTGAAACAGCCGCGCCAGCCCGACAACCCGCCGAGGTCTCGAGTCCGGACGAAGCCGGTCCGGCTGCCGTGGCTGAACCATCGGCAGCCGCACCCGAAAGCGAAACGGCTGTGGCCGAACCGCCGGAAAGCGATGCCGAGGACGAAAAGGACCTGACGCGGCTTGACGGCGAGCAGCCGGACGACGGCCTTGCGGACAGCGAAGCAGGCGAGGCGAAGGCGCCGACAGTGTCGCGCTCCCTGCTCGACTATGCCGATCCCGAACCAGGCTCCGTCACCGAAGACAGTACGGAAGCAACGTCGTCCAACGACGAACTTGCGCCGGCTTCCGAACCGGATGATACGCAAGCCCAAGAGATCGTCGAGGCCGCAGAGCCACAGCCGGTTGTTGCCGAGACGCCGGCCAATGCCGGTGAAGACGACAGCATGACGTCGGCCGACTTCCGCGATGCCGAGGACAATGAGGATTGGGCGCCGTCCGACGAGGCGACCGATTCCGCCGTGGAAGACGGGGACAAGGCCGGCGATGCGGACACAGTGCCGGCAGAACCACAGCGCCTGAAAGTGCCGCCGCTCAAGCTTGAGGGGTTCATGCCTTCGGCATTCTCGGCCGGAGATGAACACAAGGCCCCTGACACGTCGATCCTCGGCAAGCTGCCGGTGCCGCTGCTCATCCATTCGGGCGACGAGCTTCATTACGCCAATGAGGAATTCCTCGGCCTGACCGGCTATGACACGCTTGAGGACCTGAGCGACGCCGGCGGGCTCGACGCGCTGTTTGCCGATCCCTATTCAGAAATGGCCGGCGAAAGCGACCACACACTCAAACTGAAGACGCGCGAGGGCCAGGAATTTCCGATCGAAGCCATTTTGCGTTCGGTGCCGTGGCGCGCCGGCAAGGCGCTGATGCTGGTGGTGCGACGTACCGGCGACAACGAGCCGCCGATGGTTGCGCATCTCGCAGCCGACGAGCAGACGCAGCCCGATGTCTCCGAACTCAAAGCGCGCATTGCCGAGATGCGCACCATCATCGACACCGCGACCGATGGTGTGGTGTTGATCGGCCGCGACGGCGACATCCGCTCGATCAGCCGGCCGGCCGAGGCGCTGTTCGGCTTCGACAGCGACGACGTCACCGGTAAACCGTTCGCCTCCCTGTTTGCCATCGAAAGCCAGCGCGCGGCGCGCGACTATCTGAACGGCCTGTCCGAGCCCGGCGTGGCGAGTGTGATGAACGATGGCCGCGAGGTGATCGGGCGCGAGGCGCAAGGGCGCTTCATCCCGCTGTTCATGACCATCGGCAGGCTGCCCAATGACAGCGGCTTCTGCGCCGTGGTGCGCGACATCACGCAGTGGAAGCGGGCCGAAGAGGATCTGACCCAGGCGCGCGCGGTGGCCGAGCGCGCCTCCTCGCAGAAGACCGATTTCCTCGCCCGCATCAGCCACGAGATCCGCACGCCGCTCAACGCCATTATCGGCTTTTCCGAGCTGATGGTGGACGAGAAGTTCGGCCCGGTAGCCAATGACCGCTACCGCGACTATCTCAGAGACATCAACCGCTCGGGCAACCATGTGCTCGATCTCGTCAATGACCTCCTCGACATTTCGAAGATCGAGGCCGGCCAGCAGGAAATGGACTACGAGGCGGTGTCGCTCAACGATACGCTGGCCGAGACGGTGGCGATGATGCAGCCGCAGGCCAACCGCGAGCGTGTCATCATTCGCTCCAGCTTCGCCTCGCGACTGCCGGAAGTCGTCGCCGACCTCAGAAGCGTGCGCCAGATCGCGCTCAACATCCTGTCCAACGCCATTCGGTATACGCAAGCCGGCGGACAGGTGATCGTGTCGACCGCCTATGAAACCTCCGGCGACGTTGTCATGCGGGTGCGCGATACCGGCATTGGCATGAGCCATGCCGAGATCGAGCAGGCGCTGAAGCCGTTCAAGCAGATCAATGCGCTGAAGCGCGGGCGTGGCGACGGCACCGGTCTCGGCCTGCCGCTGACCAAGGCGATGGTGGAAGCCAACCGCGCCCGCTTCACCATCACCTCGACGCCGGGCGAAGGGACGCTGGTCGAGGTCGCCTTCCCGTCGACGCGGGTGCTGGCCGAATAGGGCCGGCCATTCCCGGGCGAGAATCCCGGACAAAGAAAAGGCGTCCAACAGGACGCCTTAAATGGGATTTGCTGTCACAACGGGGGCTTGAGCGAATCTGATCCTCAGGGGACGAGGAACGGGATTTCTCCCTCAAGTTACGTGCGACTATCGACGCCGGGCCTTAACAACTCCTTACCGGCCGTCCAAAAAATTTACGAATGTGTACCACTCATGAAATCTAGGTAAATTCGACCGACATATCTGGTTAACCATCCCGGCTGCGTCACTCAGCCAGCTGCGGCAGGTTCCTGAACAGCTCCAGCGCCTCTGGATTGGCCAACGCTTCCTTGTTCTTGATGGCGCGGCCATGCACCACGTCGCGCACTGCAAGCTCGGTGATCTTGCCCGATTTGGTGCGCGGAATGTCGCTGACGGCGACGATCCTTGCCGGCACGTGGCGCGGGCTGGCGCCGCTGCGGATCTTGGAACGAATGCGCTTTTCCAGATCCTCGTCCAGCGTCACGCCGGCGGCCAGCCGCACGAACAGCACGACGCGCACGTCATTGTCGAAATCCTGGCCGATGCACAGCGCCTCAAGGATTTCCGGCATCTGTTCGACCTGATTGTAGATCTCCGCCGTGCCGATGCGCACACCGCCCGGATTGAGCGTCGCGTCGGAACGGCCGTGGATGATCATGCCGCCATGCGCGGTCCATTCGGCGAAGTCGCCGTGGCACCAAACATTGTCGAAGCGCTCGAAATAGGCGGCCTGGTATTTCTTGCCGTCAGGATCGTTCCAGAAGCCGATCGGCATCGACGGGAACGCTTTTGTGCAGACCAGCTCACCCTTTTGCTCGCGGATCGGCTTGCCGTCATCGTCCCATACATCGACGGCAAGGCCGAGGCCGGGACCCTGGATCTCGCCGGTCCAGACCGGTTGCGTCGGTACGCCGAGCACGAAACAGGAGACGATGTCGGTGCCGCCGGAAACCGAGGCGAGATGTACGTCCTTCTTGATGCCGTCATAGACGAAGCGGAAATCCTCCGGCGACAACGGTGAGCCGGTGGAGGAAATAGCCCGCACACTCGACAGATCATGGCTGCGGATCGGCTTGAGCCCGGCCTTGCGTACGGAATCGATGAATTTGGCCGAGGTGCCGAAAAAGGTCATCTTCTCGGCATCTGCGAAGCTGAACAGCACATTGCCGTCGGGGTGGAAGGGCGAGCCGTCATAGAGCAGCAGCGTGGCGCCCGAGGCCAGGCCCGACACCAGCCAGTTCCACATCATCCAGCCGCAGGTGGTGAAGTAGAAGAAGCGGTCGCCTTCGATGAGTCCGGCATGCAGCCGGTGTTCCTTGACATGCTGGACCAGCGTGCCGCCGGCCGAATGGACGATGCATTTGGGAATGCCAGTGGTACCTGACGAGAACAGGATGTAGAGCGGATGCGCGAACGGCAGCCGCTCGAACGTGACCGCTTTGGCGGTAAAGGGTAACACCGCCTCTTCGAGCGCCACGGCCTTGTCGATGATCGCTGCGATATCGCGCGAGGTACCGAGATAGTCGACGATCAGGACCTTGCGGACGGTTTCGAGCTTCGCCGCAACGGCAGCGATCTTGTCGGCTACCTCGATTGCCTTGCCGTTGTACCAATAGCCGTCCGGCGCAATGAATATGACCGGCTCGATCTGGCCGAAACGGTCGAGCACGCCCTGCTCGCCGAAATCGGGGGAACAGGACGACCAGACCGCGCCGATCGAGGCGGCCCCCAGCATGGCGGCGACGGTTTCCGGCATGTTGGGCATCATCGCCGCGATGCGGTCGCCCTTTTTTACCTTGAGCGACAGGAAAAGCTGCTGAAAGCGCGAAGTCAGCTGGTGCAGTTCGTTCCACGACAGCCGCCGCTCGATCTTGCCCTCGCCGCGAAAGACGATCGCGTCACCGGAACCGGTCTTCTTCAGCAGGTTCTCGGCGAAGTTCAGCGTCGCATCGGGAAAGAACGATGCGCCGGGCATCTTGTCGCCATCGACGAGCACCGTCCCATCGGTCCCTTTGTCGCCGACAATGCCGCAAAAGTCCCACAGCAGGCTCCAGAAGCCTTCGCGATCCTCGACCGACCAGCGGTGCAGTTCGGCGTAGGAGGTGAAGGATGTGCCGCTTTTGGCCGCTGCTGCCTTCATGAACGCGGTCAGTGGTGCTGCGTCGATCTGCTCTTGCGTCGGAGTCCAGAGCGGTGCTTCGGCAGCCATGATCGATCCTCCTTGAAGCCGGTCGGCGTCGCAAGATAGATATGCTTTTGTTTTGATGCACGTCGTTGTCCCGGAACCGCTGCACTCTTCCGGGCGACATGCACTAGCCTCAGCTTTACAGGCGCCGCTGTCCCAAAAACGCCGCGCCTCGTAACAGGCTGAAGCTGCATCGCTTATGCCTACCACCGTGCGGCAGAGCAAGATTTTGTTCCGCTAAACTCGGCCATATGTGCGCAATTGCCATCGCCGGGCCATAAAGACTTGAAATGCCTCAGCCCTAAGTCGTAGTGACGGCTGGAAGGCGTGGTGACGACTGGCGGTTACACCCGTCAGGCGTTTATCGGAATGAAAGCAACCGGGGCAATATGCCATCACCTTTGATCCGGCGCGGAATATGGGCGATCGGCGTTGCCGTGCTCGTCATCGCGCTGGTCGTCGCCGCTCTGCCGCTGTTTGCCTCGACCCGGATCGTGCGCGATCGCATCGCCTGGGAGATGAGCGCGTGGAGCGGTTTCAGGGTCACCATCGCCGGTTCGCCGCGCATCGAGGTGTGGCCGAAGTTCCGCGCCATATTGAGCGACGTCACGCTGTCCCAGTGGACCGAGACCGACGCGCCGCCGGTGATCGAGGCCGAACGGGTCGAGGTCGACCTGTCGGCCATGGCGGCGCTGCAGGGCGATGTGGTGTTTTCGACGGCGCGGCTGGTGCGGCCGACGATCCGGGTCCAGCGCGCCGCAAACGGCATATTCCTGCCCGCCATACCAACGGGCGGACGCATCACCCGCTCCATCGACACGGCGCGCGGCGTGGTCAACGCCGATCCGACGAAGCCGGATCTGAGCAAGCTGCCCGCCGATCCGTTCGGCACCGTGGAATTCAGGGACGGCCGCATGGTCGCCTCCGTCGGCGGCAAGGACGTCGAATTGCTGACCAGCCTGTCCGGCCAGGCGAGCTGGGCAGCGATGAACAGCAACGCGACCTTGTCGGCGACCGGAATCTGGCGCGGCGAGAGCGTCACCGTCGATGCCGCCTCGCCCAAGCCGCTGGTGCTGTTTGCCGGCGGCGCCGCACCGGTCACGTTTTCGTTCAAGGCAGCGCCGGCCAGCTTCTCGTTCGACGGCACGGCCAGCATGTCGCAAAACGCCTATTTCGATGGCCAGGCGAAATTCGCCGCGCCCTCGCTGCGGCGCGTGCTGGAATGGTCGCAGGCCGGCATTGCCCCTGGTACGGCGATCGGTTCGGTCTCGATTTCGAGCAAGATCACGGCGACCGCCGGCCGCGTCAAATTCGAAAACACCGCGGTGACGCTCGACAGCAACCCGGGAATGGGGGCGCTGGATTTTTCGTTCGGCGACGCCTTGCCGGTGATATCAGGCACACTCGCCTTCGATACGCTCGACCTCAGGTCGCTGTTTTCGGCCTTCACGCCGCTGGCGCCGACCGGCGAGACCGGTCCCGGCGAAATCGACACCAGCTTCGCCGACCGGATCAATCTCGATCTGAGGCTGTCAGCGGCACATGCCTCGGCCGGCGCAATCCAGCTTGCCGACGTCGCCGCCACGGCGCAGGTGAAGAACGGGCTTGCCGTCTTCGATATCTCCGATGCGTCGGCCTTTGGCGGCAACGTGCAGAGCAGCCTGCGTTTCGACCGCAAACCGGAGGGCTCGCAGGTCGAGATCCGGCTGCTCGCCTCCGACATTGACGGCGCCGCTTTCGGCACCGCGGCCGGAATGACGCGGCTGGTGCCGGCCAGCACCGGCACTGTCTCGGTCATTCTCAAAGGGCCGGGCAAATCCTGGGACTCGATCTTCGAGAACGCCGACGGCTCGGTCTCTGCGACGTTCGGGCCGGGCGCGCTGAGCGGGCTCAATTTGCCGGCATTTCTGAAGCACACGGAACAGGGCGGCTTCTTCGCGCTCGACGACGTCTCGGACGGGACACTGCCGATGGACGGCGCCGAGCTCAAGGCCACCATCTCGAAGGGTGTGGCAAGGCTGGACAAGGCCGAGGCCAATTCGGCGAAATACAAGGTCTGGCTGTCCGGCATCGCCTCTTACGGCGGACGCGGGCTGGCGCTTTCGGGGGGTGTCACCCAGGCCGACCCGGCAGCGGCACCGGTCAATGGCCAGCAGGGATCCAACCAGTCGTCATTCTTCGTCGGCGGCACCTGGAGCACGCCGTTCATCTCGCCGATCAGCCGCGGCGTCTCAGGCGAATAGGCGGACCCTTACCGGGACCGCCCTATCCCTCGTTTGACGCAATCAACCGCGCTGCGCGGCCTGTTCGTCGAGCTGGCGCTGCACCTCACGCCGCTTGTTGGCGACCGAAGCGATGATGACGCCTACCGCCACGACGGCGATCAGGATGGTGCAGGCGGCGTTGATTTCCGGCGTCACGCCGAGACGCACCTGGCTGTAGATCTTCATCGGCAGCGTGGTGGCGCCAGGCCCCGAGGTGAAGGAGGCGATCACCAGATCGTCAAGCGACAAGGTGAAGGCCAGCATCCAGCCGGAGACGATGGCCGGCATGATCACCGGCAGCGTGATCTGAAAGAAGGTCTTTACCGGCGTTGCGCCGAGGTCCAAGGCAGCTTCTTCCAGCGAACGATCGAACGACACCAGGCGCGACTGCACGACGACAGCCACGAAGCACATGGTCAAGGTGATGTGAGCAAGCGTCACGGTCAGGAAGCCACGGTCGAGACCGACGGCAACGAACAGCAGCAACAGCGACAGGCCGGTGATGACTTCCGGCATGACCAGCGGCGCAAACACCATGCCGGAAAACAGGATGCGGCCGCGGAAGCGGGTGTAGCGGGTCAAGGTCAGTGCCGCCAGCGTGCCGAGCACGGTTGCCACAGTGGCGGAGATGACAGCCACACGCGCGGTCACCCAGGTGGCGTCCATCAGCCCCTGATTGTGGAACAGCGAGGCATACCATTTGGTCGAGAAGCCGCCCCAGACGGTGACCAGCTTCGACTCGTTGAAGGAGAAGATGACGAGCAGCACGATGGGCAGATAGAGGAAGGCAAAGCCCAGCACGACCGAGGTGACGTTGAAGCGGCTCCAGCTGGTGTTCATTTGTCTTGCTCCTGGGCGCGCGCCTGGGCTCGCTGGAATAGCATGATCGGCACGATCAGCAGCAATAGCAGGATCACCGCCACCGCCGATGATACTGGCCAGTCGCGGTTGCTGTTGAATTCGTTCCAGAGCGTCTTGCCGATCATCAGCGTCTGCGATCCGCCGAGCAGGTCGGGAATGACGAACTCGCCGACCGCGGGAATGAACACCAACAGGCAGCCGGCAATGACACCGGGCAGCGACAGCGGGAAGGTGATTTTCCAGAAGGCTGATGTCGGCGGGCAGCCGAGATCCTTGGCCGCCTCGATCAGCGAATAATCCATTTTTTCCAGCGAGGAATAGAGCGGCAGCACCATGAATGGCAGGTAGGAATAGACGATGCCGATGAAGATCGCATAGTAGGTGTTGAGAATGATCAAGCGTTCGTCGATGATGCCGGTGGCGAGCAGCAGCTGGTTGAGCAGGCCTTCAGGTTTGAGGATGCCAATCCAGGCGTAGACGCGGATCAGGAACGACGTCCAGAACGGCAGGATCACCAGCATCATCAAGGTCGGGCGGATCGTTGCCGGCGCACGCGCCATGCCATAGGCGATCGGGTAGCCGACGAGCAGCGTAAGGACCGTCGATATCGCGGCGATGATAACGCTGGTCACATAGGCTTTGAAGTAAAGCGCGTCCTGCGCCAGCAAGGTATAATTGTCGAAGTTGAGTTCGCGGAAGCCGGCGAAGAAACCGGACATGCCGTCCCTGAAATCGAGCACGGGCGTGTAGGGAGGCATGGCGATCGCCGTCTGCGACAGCGAGATCTTGAAAACGATGATGAACGGGATGAGGAAGAAGAACAGCAGCCAAAGATAGGGCACGATGATGACGAGCCGGCTGACGAAGCCGGCGCCGAGCCGTGTCAGAAACGGTTTGGCCGC
The DNA here is from genome assembly GCF_057766425.1 of Mesorhizobium sp. P160187. Taxonomy (NCBI): domain Bacteria; kingdom Pseudomonadati; phylum Pseudomonadota; class Alphaproteobacteria; order Hyphomicrobiales; family Phyllobacteriaceae; genus Mesorhizobium; species Mesorhizobium sp. P160187. The sequence continues at coordinate 51,639 of NZ_JBYMDX010000005.1, read as the reverse complement.
TGTCGATGGGCCGGTGCCGGTGATGGCGATGTTGGACATGCCCGCCCCCTACCGCGTCAGCACGACGCCGGCATCCGGCCGGAAGGAGACCCAGGCGCGGTCGTTCCAGGTCAGCGGGTCCTCGGTGACTCGCGCCGCGTTGAGCGCGCTTGCCCTGATGATCTGCCCGTCATCCAGCCGGATGTGGTAGACGGTCATGTCGCCGAGATAGGCAACGTCGTAGACCTCGCCCTCAAGCGCATTGACTGCGTCGGCCGGTTTCTTCGACGACACCTTGATCTTCTCCGGCCTGATGGCGAAGACGATGTCGGAACCGGCCTTTGTATCGGTGCTGTTTTCGACGACGATCTGGGCCCCTGTCGCGCCGGTAATGCGCGTGGTGTTTGCCGCACGCTCGGCGACCTTGCCTTCGAACATGTTCACATTGCCGACGAAGTGGGCAACGAAGCGTGAGCTCGGCGCCTCATAGACTTCCGCCGGCGTCGCCACCTGCATCACCTCGCCCTTGTCGATGATGGCGATGCGGTCGGCCATGGTCATCGCCTCTTCCTGGTCGTGGGTGACGACGACGAAGGTAAGGCCGAGATTTTGCTGCAGGTCCATCAGCTCGAACTGCGTTTCCTCGCGCAGCTTCTTGTCGAGCGCGCCGAGCGGCTCATCGAGCAGCAAGACTTTTGGCCGCTTGGCAACCGAGCGGGCGAGCGCGACGCGCTGGCGCTGGCCGCCCGACAATTGGTGCGGCTTGCGCTTGGCGAACTGCTCTAGCTTCACCAGCTTCAGCATCTCGGCGACGCGCTTTTCGATATCCGGTCCCGGCATGCCTTCCTGCTTGAGGCCGAAGGCAATGTTCTTTTCCACGCTCATATGCGGGAACAGCGCATAGGACTGGAACATCATGTTGACCGGGCGGCGGTAGGGCGGGATGCCGCGCAAGTCCTGGCCGTCGAGAAGGATACGGCCGGCGGTGGGCTCCTCGAAGCCGGCAAGCATCCGCAGCAACGTCGACTTTCCGCAGCCCGACGCGCCGAGCAGGGCGAAGAACTCGCGCTCGAAAATGGTCAGCGACAGATTGTTGACGGCGGTGAAGTCACCGAACTTCTTGGTGACGTTCTCGAATTGGATATATGGCTTGGCGTTCGGGTCGTTCCATGGCGCGAAATCCCTGCGGATGCTGCCAAGCGATTTCATGTCCCACTCCGTCCTATTTTTTTGCTTCTTGCCCCAGAGAAGAATGGTCCCGGCAGGTGGCTGCCGGGACCATGTCGCATTGCTTACTGGCCGGTGACGATCTTGGTCCAGCTGCGCGTGATCAGGCGCTGGGTCTTGGGATCGTAGGGCTGGACCGTATAGAGCTTTTTCAAGGTCTCGGCGTCCGGATAGACCGCCGGATCATCCAGCAGCGCCTTGTCGACGAACTGCTGCGAAGCCTTGTTGCCGTTGGCGTACAGCACATAGTTGGACGACTTGGCGATCACTTCCGGCTTCATCATGTAGTTGAGAAATTCGAGTGCCTCGGCGGCATGCGGCGCATCGGCGGGAATCGCCATCTGGTCGAACCACATCTGGGCGCCTTCCTTGGGCACGGAATAGCCGATCTCGACGCCTTGCTTGGCCTCGACCGCGCGGTTGCGCGCCTGGAAGACGTCACCCGACCAGCCGACCGCCAGGCAGATGTCGCCGTTGGCGAGCGCGTTGATGTATTCGGACGAATGGAATTTGCGGATATACGGACGCACCTTCAGCAACGTCTCCTCGGCCTTTGCGATGTCGTCAGGTGAGGTGCTGTTCGGATCGAGGCCGAGGTATTTGAGCGCCGCCGGGATGATGTCGGCCGGCGAGTCCAGCACATAGACGCCGCAGTCCTTCAGCTTGGCCAGGCTGTCGGGATTGAAGAACACATCCCAGCTGTCGATCTTGTCGGTGCCGAGTGCTGCCTGCACCTTCTTGATGTTGTAGCCGATGCCGACGGTGCCCCACATGTAATTGATCGAGTATTCATTGCCGGGATCGTATTTGGCGGTGCGCTCCGAAACCGTGTCCCACATGTTGGAAATGTTGGGCAGCTTCGACTTGTCGAGCTTCTGGAACACGCCGGCCTGGATCTGGCGGGCCAGGAAGTTGCCGCTGGGCACGACGACGTCATAGCCGCTGCCGCCGGCAAGCAGCTTGGTTTCGAGGATTTCATTGGAATCGAAGGTGTCGTAGACGACCTTGATGCCGGTCTCCTTAGTGAAGTCGTCAATGATCGAACTGTCGATGTAATCCGACCAGTTGAAGACGTTGACGACGCGATCCTCGGCATGGCCGCCAACGGCGAAAAGCGTCAGAAATGCCGAGGTTGCCGAAAGCCAGAGCGCTTTGCGGATCATGCTGTTCTCCTTTGATGAGTGTTCCTTCGCCAAGTCGTCGCTGTTCGAGCGCGATTGGGCATTTGCTTCAGAGTATTGAGCTTTCCGGGCAGCCACAAGCATGAACTGCCAGCGCCGTCCGGGCGGTTCGACGAGCGGCAGATGATGGCTCTGTGTGCCCGCATGGCGGGCGCGCTGACGCCGTCAGAGGCTTTCGCCGCGGCGCTGGCAGGGATACGACGCTGTGGTCCGGTCTTGGTCCGACCGGCGGGGACACTTGGCAAGATAAGCCTGTCTTGTTGTTGCCGTGCCCCAGCCTGCCCGTGCCGCAGCAAGGTTGTCAATGGCCCGCGCGGGGAAGCTCGGTCAATAGGGCGTGCGGCTTCGCTAATTGGGGAAAGAAGGGCGTAATAGGGAAGACGGGCTCAACCAAGGGAAAGGCGGGTCAATTAGGGGATGGCAGGCCGGTGGTCCCCGGCCGTGCAGGTCTCGCCTGGCGCTTGAATTCAAGCGCGATATGGACGAGCAGCGCGGCGACCACCGCCGCGCCGCCGATGATGGTGCGCACCGAGGGCACCTCGCCATGAACGAGCCAGACCCAGATCGGTCCGAGGATCGGCTCGAACGTGCCGAGGAGTGCTGCGATCGCCGCCGGAACCAGCCTCGCGCCGGTGGCGAAGAAGGCAAGGCCCAGGCCGAGATTGATGACGCCGAAGGCAAACAGGAAAGCCATGTCGTGGGCCGACGTGGCAAACTGCGTGGCTTGCGATGCGGCGAAAGCCGCTGCCAGCATCGTGCCGAGGCACGTCGCCGGCGTCATGCGCACATGGGCGAAGCGCCGGGTGATGACGGTGGCAATCGAGAACATGACGGCGATCAGCAGCGACAGCCCGTCGCCGATGGGCGATACGGCGCCGTCGAGCGATTCCGACACCATGATGGCGACGCCGGCGATGACGGCGGCGATCGCCACCCAGGTCGCGACGGCGACGCGTTCGCGAAACAGCACCCAGGCAAGCAATGCCGCCAGCAGCGGCACACCGGCCTGCATCAACAGGATATTGGCAACGGTGGTGTAGGCGAGCGCGACAACGAAGCACGTCGACGCCGTGGCGAAACAGACGGCCACGGCAAGGCCGGGCAGGCCCATGTCGCGAAACAGCCGCAACATGCCGCGCCAGCCGTCGCGCCAGGCCATGAAGCAAATCAGGAACACAGCCGCCCACAGCGAGCGCCAGAACACCACCGTCCAACTGTCAGCGGTGTCGATGAAGCGGGCGATGGTGCCGCCAAAGCTCCACATCAGCGCCGACAGGAACACCAGCAGCAAGCCGACCCGCTCTTCGCGCGGCGAGACGATCGGCGATGCGGCGATTGGAGAAGATGCGGTATCGGTCATGGGGTGCGACTGTCGGCTATCTCGGGGCGGCATGATGCACAATGGACGACAGAAACGTGCCGCATTCGCCTAGCGCATAGGCTACCGCCGGAGGTGATCCAGCCCGGCATTCCCTTTGGCGCACCGCCAACCGGCAGCCATACGGGCAAACACCGCCGTTTCTAGGACGTGCCCTTGTTGCCGCGGATAAAGCGCCAAAGACCGGCCAACGGTACCAGCAGCAGAATGCCGAACTTTTTCAGGGCGATGAGCGCGACCGCAATCAGGCCGGCCTTTGCCGCGAGTTTTCCAGCGATGAGGCCGCCGATGCCAACCGCGGCGACCGTGTCGGTGCCTGGCAGAAAATCGGTGTATTTCTTGCCGGTGTTGAAGTCCGCCACGCCCAGCACTTCGTCCAGGCTCTGCTTGATCTCCGGCAATTGTTCAACCGTAGCGATGTAGCTCATCACGAAGACGCCTTCCCGGCCGAGGAAACGGACGTCGTAATTGAGCGTGTGGACGGTATCGTCTCCGAACTGCAGTTCCTTGGCCCAGTGCAGCCGCTTGTGGACGAAATCATAGACCGGCGGCGAGGCCCAGCCGATCAGCTTGATCGGGGGAAAGCCGTCCTTCACCCGCTGATCGTTGGCCGACAATGTGTCCGCCTGCATGCTGCTCAGCAATTCGGTGTAGTCGATGGATGCGGCGTCGGCGTCATCGACATGGCCGATCTTTTCATAGCGCAATTCGATGCCCCAACCGTTGCCGGCGATGGGCTCGTACTTGGCCGGGAAGATCATGCCGATTGCTTCGGACGCGGTATCAGCCGGATTGCCCCAGGCCTCGGTCAGGACGGACGTCGCGTCCTTCTTGCCCAGAAAATAGAACTTGTCCTTGAGATCGAGATGGATGCCTTCGGGAAGGTCGACCGCGCCGGTCTTTGGATCGATCTTGTCCAGGAATGCCTTGCCGTCGTCACTATACTGTTGATAGTCCTTGAAGAATTCCGAGGATTTTTCTGCCAGAACAGGCCCCGCCAAAAGGGCAAGCGCCACGCCAAGCCACAAAGCTTTCCTGTTCATAAGCCGTCCCCCCTTGGCTGCCCTGCAGCTCACCTTCGATAGCGCAGCGCCGATGCTTAATCAATATTTGGTTCGGCGATGGTTCGGGCCGCGCTCTATTGCTTAGCGGAAACAGCTGCGGTCTTCCGCGACCTCCTGCCCGAGAAGCATCACTGGAAATCGAAGGCGCTCAGGCCCGTCGCCATCTCGTCCAGGCCCAGCGGACGGGTCACCGGCGGCTCGGCGCGGGCGAGGCAGCCGATGCGTTCGCACAGCCGGCAAGCGGGACCGACCGGCGTGGCGGCGCCCTGTCCGGCCTTTGCCGGCAGCCCGGCGCCATAGACGATCTCGTCGCGAAAGCCGATATCGCAGCCCAACAGCAGCGCGGTGCGGCGCGGGCGCTCGGAGAACGAACCCTGCGGCCCCTCGAGCGTGCGTGCGATGCAGAGGAACTCGGCGCCGTCGGGCATTTCCACCGCCTCGACCAGGATCTGGCCAGGCGAAGCGAAAGCGGCATGGACCGGCAGTTTCGGGCAGCCGCCGCCAAAGCGGCTTTGCGGAAAGCCCTGGCCGCCGGCCTTGCGGAAGCGGTTGCCGGCATTGTCGACCTCGAGCATGAAGAACGGCACTCCGGACAAGCCAGGACGCTGCAGCATGGTCAGGCGGTTCGCCGCCTGTTCGAAGGAGACGCCGAAACGCGAGCGCAGCACATCGATGTCGTAACGAGCCCGCACGGCGGCGGCATGAAAGGCCTGATAGGGCATCATCAAGGCATGGGCGGCGTAGCGGCCGAACTCGAAGCGGGCGAGCCGGCGGGCTTCGTCCGTACCGAGCTTCAGCGCCTGAATTTCGCCGGCGATCGCGACCGTCATGCGGATCAGGCAGGCCTCCATGGCGACTTCGCGCAACTGGTCGAACGGCGACAGCCGCTCCGATAGAAAAAGACGCTGCGAATGACGGTCATAACGGCGGCGCCAGTTCGGCATGGTGGCGACCGGCAGAACCTTGACGACGATGCCATACTCGCGCTTCAGCCACGCCTTCAGCGCGCCGAACAGATCGTCGCCGGGGTCGAGCATCGAGGTGAAGGCCTCGGCCTCTTCCTCCAGTGCTGCAAAATGGTTCGGCCGGCGCTCGAAAATCTCGTGCACTTCGTCGATCGGCAGCCGCGCACCGGACAGCGCCGTGGCGCGGCCCTCGCGCGCCAGAAGCTCGTTGAGATCGGACAGCCGCTCGGCCTGCTCGCGGTAAGCGCGAAACAGTTTTATCATCGCAGCCGATGCGTTGGGGGCTGCCTCGGCCAGTTCGATCAGTTCCTGGTCGCCCGGCAGCTCACCGGCAAGCAGCGGGTCGCCGAACACTTCCTTCAAGGCCGAGATCGACCCTCTCGCCTCACCCTGCAATTCATGCGGGTCGACCTTGTAGACAGAGGCCAGCTTCAGGATCAGTTGCACCGTCAGCGGCCGCTGGTTGCGCTCGATCAGGTTGAGATAGGACGGCGAGATGCCGAGCCCCTCGGCCATCGCCGTCTGGGTCAGGCCTTTGGCGATGCGGATGCGGCGGATGCGCGGCCCGGCGAATATCTTCTGGTCGGCCACCGGCTTTCCTTGACAGGAATTTACACGACTTGCGAGCGATGAACGGCGCACTATCTTTTTACAATCATGACAGATTTACAGCGGCAAGCAGTCAAACACAACACAGGTTTTCTCTTATTTTCTACCGGAAATGGCGGTTTTCCTCGCTCTCGTCACGGCGCAATGTAAATGATGTCACACACAGACGACGCACACCATCCCAGGGGCGCGGCGTTTCAAGACACTGGCATCGATTGATCTGGAGTGACCAATGACTGATTTTTACAATCTTGTCCCATCCGCGCCCGAAGGCCGCTTCGACGGCATCGAACGAGCCTATTCGCCGGACGATGTGAAGCGGCTGCGCGGGTCGGTCCAGATACGCCAGAGTCTTGCCGAAATGGGCGCCAACCGGCTGTGGAAGCTCATCCACGAGGAAGACTTCGTCAATGCACTCGGCGCCATGTCGGGCAACCAGGCGATGCAGCAGGTGCGTGCCGGGCTGAAGGCAATCTATCTCTCGGGCTGGCAGGTCGCCGCCGACGCCAACACCGCGTCGGCCATGTATCCGGACCAGTCGCTCTATCCCGCCAATGCGGCGCCCGAACTGGTCAAGCGCATCAACCGCACGCTGCAGCGCGCCGATCAGATCGAGACCTCGGAAGGCAACGGCCTGTCGGTCGACACCTGGTTCGCGCCGATCGTCGCCGATGCCGAGGCCGGCTTCGGCGGACCGCTCAACGCCTTCGAGATCATGAAGGCGTTCATCGAGGCGGGCGCTGCCGGCGTCCACTATGAGGACCAGCTGGCCTCTGAGAAGAAGTGCGGCCATCTCGGCGGCAAAGTGCTGATCCCGACCGCCGCGCATATCCGCAACCTCAACGCGGCGCGTCTGGCGGCCGACGTGATGGGCACGCCGACGCTAGTCGTGGCACGCACCGATGCGGAAGCGGCAAAGCTTCTGACCTCCGACATTGACGAGCGCGACCAGCCTTTCGTCGACTACGATGCCGGCCGCACGGTTGAAGGCTTCTACCAGGTCAGGAACGGCATCGAACCGTGCATCGCGCGCGCCATTGCCTATGCGCCGCATGCCGACCTGATCTGGTGCGAAACATCCAACCCCGATCTGGCGCAGGCCAAGAAATTCGCCGAAGGCGTGCGCAGGCATCATCCGGGCAAGCTGCTCGCCTATAATTGCTCGCCGTCGTTCAACTGGAAGAAGAACCTCGACGACGCGACGATCGCCAAGTTCCAGCGCGAGCTCGGCGCCATGGGCTACAAGTTCCAGTTCATCACATTGGCCGGGTTCCACCAGCTCAACTTCGGCATGTTCGAACTGGCCCGCGGCTACAAGGCGCGGCAAATGGCGGCTTACTCCGAACTGCAGGAAGCCGAGTTCGCGGCGGAAGTCCACGGCTACACCGCGACCAAGCACCAGCGCGAGGTCGGCACCGGCTATTTCGACGCCGTGTCGATGGCGATCAGCGGCGGCCAGTCCTCGACCACCGCCATGCATGAATCCACCGAGCACGCCCAGTTCAAGCCGGCAGCGGAATGAACCGATCGACATAACCAACAGAGGAAACGCCCGAAGGGCAAGGGAGAAGAAAATGGCATCGATAAGCCGCGTCAAGGAACGTGCAGACGAGCAGTCCACCACGATGAGTGTCGACCAACAGGCGACCATCCGCATGCTGGCCAACGACCTGCACAGGCTCAATCAATCGGTGATGAAGGCAGTCGAGGCCGGCGTCTCGGTGGAACTGGTGCGCTCGGCCCGGCATCATGGCGGCGACGGCAATTGGGGCGACCTGCTGATCCCGGTGATCGTCACGCAGAAGAGTCACGGCTGATCTTTCCCTTACGGAAGCTTTGTGCTTGTGGAACTTATGGGCCCCGCCGCTCACTGGCCGATTTCAACGTCACCCGCGGGTTTTCAGCGCGGGTGACTTTCGCTTTTGAGCGTAAACTTAACTACAGTTCGAAAACAGACTTTGTCTCCGGGGTTTAATATTTCCGGCTATATTTCGCAGGTCCGTCATTTCAGCTTGACATGGCGGGCGATCTCACGCCAATTGGCTCTCGGATTTCAACCCTGCATTGAAGCAGCGCCGAGTGCCCGCCCCGCCCATGTGCCCTGTGAACCGCGAGACCGACACCGCCAAACATCTGAATTCGTCAAGCAGGGACGCGAACTCCGAGATATCAACGGATTTCTCCCACGTGCTGGTCGTTGGAAAATCGCCGATCAACCGGGTGGTGGTGTCGAAGATCGTCGAGAAGTCCGGACTGAAGCCGATCTCCGAGTCGCCCGAAATGGCGGCCAAGACATTGCGAACCCTCATTCCGGGCGCCGTCGTTCTCGATGGCGGCCCCGACAACGAGGACTGCCGCGCGCTGATGGCGGCCATCGACGCCTTGCGGCGGACATCTGGGCGGTCGCTCCCCAAGGTGATCCTGCTTTCAACCAACACCGGCACGCCCGACAGCCTGGGCCTGTCGAGCGTGGTAGATGTGGTGGTAACCAAGCCGATCACCACCGAAAGGCTGCAGCCGGTGGTCGACCGGCTGATCAGTCTCGGGCGCGGCTGATCGCAATCCGCCCGAACGCGTGCGGGGCGGTCAGCCTTCCTTGCCGATGCTCTCGATCAAAGCCGGCAGTTCGCCAAGATCGACAAGCTGACGAAATCGCGGTGCCTCGACCGGCGGCTCGACGTGTTCGAGCACCCAGGTCAGCTCGTGCGGCACATACACACCCCAACTCCCGGCCTCGATGGCCGGCACCACGTCCGACTTGAGCGAATTGCCGACCATCATGCTGTCCTGCGGGCTGCCGTGGCGGCCAAAGATCCTGGCATAGGTGGCGGCGCTCTTGTCGCTGACGATCTCGACGGCATCGAACAGGTCGCCAAGGCCGGACGCCGCCAGCTTGCGCTCCTGGTCGAACAGATCGCCCTTGGTGATCAGCACCAGATGGTAGGCGCCGGCAAGCCTTTCCACGGTCTCACGCGCATGCGGCAAAGCCTCGACCGGATGTCCCAGCATGTCGCGGCCGGCGGCAAGGATTTCGGCAATGGTCGACCCCGGCACACGGCCCTCGGTCACTTCTATTGCCGTCTCGATCATCGACAAGGTAAAGCCCTTGATGCCGAAGCCGTAGACGGCAAGGTTGCGCTTCTCGGCCTCCAGCAGCCGTGCCGAAATGTGCTCGGTATCGCCATGGTCGGCGAGCAGGGTTGCAAAATGCTTCTCGGTCAGGCGGAAGAACTGTTCGTTCTGCCATAGGGTATCGTCGGCGTCGAAGCCGATCGTGGTCAATTTGCCTGGCATACGGTGTCTTCTGCTGCTCGATCTGCGGGAGGTTGACCCTAATCTGCGTGGCGCGATTTTCAACCAGGAAGGCGAAGACAGGCAGCTCCCCTTCCCTTCCATCACCGGCAACAGCTATACTGTGATAATTGCAACCCAAACTGGTGAATGATGCCGCCTGCGAAAAAGGAAGTCCGTCCGTCGACCCGCGGAGGACGCGTCCGAACGCCTGCCTTCGTGAAAAATCAACGCGGCGTGAAGAACTGGAAGGAAGTCAGCGCCTGGCTGGAATGGCGCGGCATCGAAGACATAGAATGCATCACGCCTGATCAGGCTGGCGTCGCGCGCGGCAAGATGATGCCGTCAAAGAAATTCACTTCCAACACCTCGCTGGCGCTGCCATCGGCAGTGTTCATGACGACGATTTCGGGCGGCTATCCCGAGGACGGCAACGGTTTCCACTATCCGGAGGATGATGGCGACCTGAAGCTGATGCCGGATCTGTCGACGTTGACCGTGGTGCCGTGGGAAGAAGACCCGACGGCCGCCGTCATCTGCGACCTCGTCCATCAGGATGGCCGTTCGGTCGAGTTCACGCCGCGCAACGTCCTGAAGCGCGTGGTAGCAGCCTATGACAAGCGCGGGCTGAAGCCGGTGGTGGCGCCCGAGATCGAATTCTACCTGGTGCGCAAGAACCCCGACCCGGATTACCCATTGACGCCACCAGTCGGGCGTTCCGGGCGGCCAATCGGCGGCGGAGCCGGCTATTCGATCGCCGGCGTCAACGAGTTCGACGAACTGATCGACGACATCTACCATTTCTCCGAAAGCCAGGGCCTGGAGATCGACACGCTGATCCACGAGGAAGGCGCCGGCCAGCTCGAGATCAATCTGCGTCACGGCGATCCGGTCGAGCTCGCCGATCAGGTGTTCATGTTCAAACGCACCATTCGCGAGGCAGCGCTGAAGCATGAGATCTATGCCACCTTCATGGCCAAGCCGATCCAGGGCCAGCCAGGTTCTGCCATGCACATCCACCAGTCGATCATCGACAAGAAGACCGGGCTGAATATCTTTTCGGCGAAGGACGGCTCGGAAACCGACGACTTCTTCCATTTCATCGGCGGCATGCAGAAGCATGTGCCGAACGCACTGGTGATGTTTGCTCCCTACGTCAATTCCTACCGCCGGCTGACGCAGTCGGCCTCGGCGCCGGTCAACAACAAATGGGGCTATGACAACCGCACCACGGCGTTCCGCGTGCCGCGCTCGGATCCGGCGGCGCGGCGTGTCGAAAACCGCATCCCGTCTTCCGACGCCAACCCCTATCTGGCGCTGGCGGCCTCACTTGCCTGCGGGCTGATCGGCATCACCAACAAGATCAAGGCCGAGCCTCCGGTGCTGACCACCGCAAACGCCGATGAGATCGACCTGCCGCGCGGCCTGCTCGAAGCCGTCGACCTGTTCGAGGGCGACGAGGAGCTGTGCGCCCTTTTGGGCAAGTCCTTTGCCGCAACCTATGCAGCGATCAAGCGGGCGGAGTTCGAGACCTTCATGGAAGTGATCAGCCCGTGGGAGCGGGAGTATCTGTTGCTCAACGTGTGAGCGGCGACTTCGTCGTGTGAATGGTGAATAGTGAATGGTGAGTAGTTTCATATTGGATGGATGAGCGCAGACGACGTGCGTCTCGCAGCCATTCACCATTCACCATTCACCATTGGCTGGTGTCCCCATGCCTTACCAATCACCTATCTCCCCCGGTCGCTCCTGGTACGAAGACACAGCCGGACCACGCCCTGAGTACCCTGCCCTGGACGGCGACCGCAGCTGCGACGTCGTCGTCGTCGGCGGTGGCTTCACCGGGCTGTCGGCGGCCGCTCATTTGGCGAAGGCGGGAGCCGACGTCGTTCTGATCGAGGCGCATCGCTTCGGCGACGGCGCTTCAGGGCGCAATGGCGGCCAGCTCGGCACGGGCCAGCGCGCCTGGGCCGAAGAGATGGAGGCCGAATACGGCTTCTCCCGCGCCAAGGCGCTGTTCGACCTTGCCGAGGAGGCGAAAGCGCACCTGCTCGAATTCGCCGCCGTTAACCAGATCGACATCGACTATATGCCCGGCCAGTTGTCCGTGGCGCACAAGCCGCGTTATCTCGACGACTACAAGGCGCATGCCGAGATCATGGCCGGCCGCTTCAATTATCCGCACATCGCCTTCATGGATGCCAGGGAAACGGCCGAACGGCTGGGCTCCACACGCTACTTCGGCGGCACCCGCGACACCGGCACCGGACACATCCACCCGATGAAGCTGGTGATCGGCACGGCAAAGGTCGCGGCAGCGGCCGGCGCGCACCTGTTCGAGCAGACACTATCGACCGGTGTTACCTCCAGCGGCGGCAAGGTCAGGGTGACGACTTCGAGAGGCACCATCACCGCCCAGAAATGCCTGATCGGTGTCAATGCCTATGGCGGCACGCTCGAGCCGGTGAGTGCCGCGCACATCATGCCCATCGGTTCCTTCATCGGCGCGACGGTGCCGCTGGGCGTCGATTCGAAAGTGCTGCCGGGGGGCGAGGCGGTCGACGATTCGCGTTTCGTCGTGCGTTATTTCCGCAAATCCAGGGATGGAAGGCTGCTGTTCGGCGGGCGCGAGGTCTATGGCGTCAACGATCCGAAGGACATCCATGTCCATATCTGCCGGCAGATAGCCGAGCTGTATCCGGAACTGAGCGATGTCGAGATCACCCATGGCTGGGGCGGCTATGTCGGCATCACCATGCCCAGGAAACCGTTCGTGCGCGAGGTGATGCCCAATGTGATCTCGGCCGGAGGCTATTCCGGCCACGGCGTGATGCTGTCGAACTTCTTCGGCAAGCTCTATGCCCAGACCGTCGCCGGCAACCGCGACAGACTGAAGCTGATCGAGGACCTGAACATCCCGGCTTTTCCCGGCGGCCGGCGATTTAGAACGCCATTATTGTTCTTGGCACTGAACTGGTTTGCCCTGAGGGACCGAATATAGGGAAAGTATCTCATATCAGCCGTGGCTGGTACTGAGCTGATTCTATTGAGCTGTTGGTTGCCGCAGCGAGACGTTGCAGAATCCTTAACAAGAGCGCACAATTCCCCTGACGGCGCACTGATGCCACAATCAAGGGCAAAGGATGCCGGTTCTGGGCGATTGAACGGGGATTTCTGCGGGCCTGCCCGCTTTGTTGTTGGGACCGATGCCGATCGAATGCCGGGCTGCCGGCGCCGATCGAAAGAACACCGGCTCATCTTTTGGAGGTGGCAAGAGTGAACGAGCCCTTCAGTTTCGGCGCGCCGGAACGTCGGCGGTTCGCCATGCAATTCGGTTATGACATGCGGCCCTCCTTCTGGCAGGGGGTGCGCACGAATTCGCATCTGGTGATCGCCGCGGTCGGCACCGCAGCGCTGCTTGGCGTGGCGGGCATAGCGCTTTGGCTGGCGTTGCCGGCCAGCGACCGGCAAGCGATCGCCAGCACACAGCAGAACGTTCCGACTTTTCCGGTCAAGACGACCAAGATTGCCCCGGTCGCGGCCACGGCCGCCGCGGTAGCGGCGCCACAAGCCGCGCGCAAGGGCGATGCAGTTTCATCGACGGTCGCTGCCGGTGGGGCTGCCATGCCGCCGCTGTCGGCGAACGATCCGCGCTGGACTGCGGCGCAATCCAACAGCGACCCTGCCGCGACGCCATCCGATCAGGCGCCTGCCGAGCAGGCTGCCGCCAAACCGTCCGATGCCGCGGCATTCGAAGAACCGGCGGCGCAGAGCGACGCCACGACGCAGCTGTCAAAGGTCGCTGCTCCCGCCAATGACGACGACGCCGAGACCGCCGCCATACCGACGCCAAAACCGCAACTTCCAGACGAGCAATCTTCCGCCGCAACGGACGATACCCAGGCCAAGGCCAAGCCACAGAAGGTGGCTGCTGCCGCCGGCACCGGACGCATCCTCAGGGCGGTGACAATGCGCAGCGGTCCGCAGAAAAACGCCGCCGCCATGGGGACCGTGCCCGCCAAGTCGTCGGTGCAGGTGATGAGTTGCAAGAAATGGTGCCAGATCGTCTACAACGGCAAGCGCGGCTGGATTTACAAGAGCTACATCAAGACCGGGGTTTGAGACGCAAGCCGCCAGATCTGGTCAGCCGCCGAGCAACCACCTGAAACGGTGTCTCCTGCGAGCAAGTTTGCGCTTCGCCAGGAAATCCCGGTGTTCCTCGAACGGCACCTCATAGAGGCCGCACATTTGGCAGCTTTCCGACTTGCGGCATAGCGGGACCCAGCATTTGACGTCGTGTGTCCAGGCGAGCGCGATCCTTTCCAGATGAAGGTTGGACGAACTTTTCAGCAGAATCAGTTCTCCTGGGACTGCCGTCCGTTTGATATGATCCGAAACTTCCTTGGCAGTGCGAAGCTCAATGAAACGGCCGCTGTCGCGGTCGGCCTGGCTGGCGCGCGAGCGATGCGCATTGTCGCCGGTATAAATGACCTCATCGGCGATTTCGCGCGCGATGTTGTAGGCGGCGCCGTATTTCCTCGACGAGCCGGCGTAGTCGGATATCTGCCCCAGCACAATGCGCTTGCGAGCACCCTTGGCCTTTGCAATCATCTCCAGGGCAATGTTGAGCGAATGCCAGGGCGCTTTGGCCGTATCGACCAGGAATTTCGGACCCGCGGATACCTCTTGCACCGTAGAGCGGTTGGGCAGTGGTGCAAACGATGCCGTTCTCGCTACGACTTGCTCTGGCGGGACGCCAAGTTCCAAGGCGGCGGCAACAGCCGCTGCAGTCGGCAGCCAGAATTGCTCGCCGGGAAAAGGCGCTTGAATATTCAGGCTGCCACCGCGCCAATGAAGGGTGAACCGCAGCAATTCCGGATACGCGGCATGCACGTCACTCACGCGGTAGTCTGCCTCGCCGGACTGGCCGAAGGTCGCAATCCGGCATTTCGCGCCAGACGCCATGCCGATCACCAGTGGGTCATCGCAATTGAGAACCGCAAGTCCATCAGGTTGGAGTGCCCCGACCAGCGCCCGCTTCTCTCCCGCCACAGCTTCCAGAGTCTTGAACTTGCCGAAATGCTCCAGACGGATCATCGTAACCACCGCCACACTCGGCTTCAGCATCTGCGCCATGGCGCTGATCGTGCCGAAGTCGGAAGCGCCGGCTTCGAAAACGACGTAATCGACTTTGCCGGCCTTCCTCAGGCGCTTGTAAAGCGTTCGGATGAGCGCAGGCATTGTATTGGCCTGGGCCTGTAGATGCACCTTGCCTTGGGCGGCCAGTATGTGTGCAAGCAGGCTGGTGGATGTGGATTTGCCGGAGCTGCCGGTAATGCCGATGAACGTCGCCTTGTTACGCGCCCGCACCCAGCGCGCCTGCAGCCGTCGCAGCGCCCAGCCCAAGTCCTTGCGAATTTTCAGCAATTCCAGTTTCACACCCCGCCAGCTTTTAGCCCAGCCTAATATGCGTCGTGCCAAGTTCCAGAGTCAAACGGGCGCTGGCGTGCTTGAGCCAAAGATTCTAGCGACCGAGGAGCCGCAGCAGTCTGTGCTTGCGGCGCTTCGATTTTCTCTGCGCCACAAACTCACGGTGCTGCTCAAACGGCACTTCATAGAGGCCGCATTGCTCGCATCCCTCGGTTTTGCCGCATACCGAAACCCAGCACTGGACGTCGTGGGTCCAGGCAAGTGCGACACGCTCGAGGTGCAGATTGGACGAGCTCTTGAGCAGGATCAACTCGTCAGGCTGCGCGGCTTGGGCGATGTAGTCCGACACTTCCCTGGCCGTGCGCAATTCGATGAAGCGGCCGCTGTCGCGATCTGCCTGGTTCGCCTTGGAGCGATGGGCATGATCGCCGGCATAAATCACCTGGTCTGCAATCTCGCGCGCGCTGCTGTAGGCTTGGGCATATCTGTTATTCGAGCCGGAAAAATCCGATAGCTGGCCAAGAACGATACGTTTTCGCCCGAATGTCGATCCGGCTACCATGTCGAAGGCAAGGCTCAGCGAATGCCAGGGCGCCTTTGCGGCATCCACAATGAAGTGGGGGCCGCCCGCGGGGACGAGCACCTGGCCGCGATTTTCCAGAGGCTGGAACGTCGCGGTTCTGTCCTTGACCATCTGCGCAGGCACGCCCAGTTCAAGAGCAGTTGCCACCGCCGCTGAAGTCGGCAGCCAGAAATGCTCGCCGGGGAACGGCGTCTCGATATCGAGCACACCGCCGCGCCAGTGGAGCGAGAATCGCAACGGCCTGGGATAGGCGGCCTCGATATCGCTGACGCGATAATCCGCCTGCTCCGAAGTGCCGAATGTGACGGAACGGCAATCGCTCGCCGAGGCCATGCCCATCACAAGAGGGTCATCGGCATTGAGCATCGCGAAGCCGCCCGGCTCCAGCGCCGCGACCAGGGCGCTCTTTTCTCGAGCGACGTTTTCCACAGTCTTGAAACTGGCCCGATGCTCCAGCCGGACCATTGTGACAACAGCCACGTTGGGGCGAAGCAATTCGGCCATGGGCTTCATTGTATCCGGGCCGAATGCAGCAGCCTCGAAGACGACGTAGTCGGTTTTGCCGCCCTTTCCCATTCGCCTGGATAGCGTCGAGACCAATAGTTTCATCGTGTTGGCCAGAACCTGTGTATGGACCGAACCATGACCGGCCAGGATGTGTCCAAGCAGGCTTCCCGCCGTGGTCTTGCCGGAGCTTCCGGTAATGCCGATGAAAATCGCCTTGCTTTGTGCCCGCGCACGCGTGGCCAGGTAAAGCCGCAGCCGCCATCCCAGATCGTAGCGACTTTTCTGCTGCCTGATCTTCATCACCCGCCAACACTATCCACGATCCCGTTATGCCTTTCGGGGGATCGAGAAGTCAAACTGGGGTCCGGCGTGACGACGTCAACTGTTCGTTCCTCGGCCGGCCGGCGCACCGATGCGAACTTTTGCCGACGTTGCTCTGTCTGCCATGCATTGCGAACAGCGAGGTACTTCCCGAATTGCTCAAATGCAGCGGCCGCCGTCGACCTCCAGCGCCACACCGGTGATGAAGGCGGCTTCGTCCGACGCAAGCCAAAGCGCAGCGTTGGCGATATCGAGCGGCGTCGACAGACGGCCGAGCGGTATCGAGGCACGGAATTTCTCGCGGATCTCCGGCGTGTCAGTGCCCATGAATTTCTCCAGCATACCGGTCTCGCCGGCGACCGGGCAAAGGCAGTTCACGCGGATGTTCTTGGGCGCGAGTTCGACCGCCATCGACTTGGTCGCGGTGATCGCCCAGCCCTTCGAGGCATTGTACCAGGTGAGCCCCGGACGCGGCCGCAAACCGGCGGTCGAAGCCGTGGTCAGGATGACGCCGCCGCCCTGCCGCTCCATGATAGGCACCACGGCAAGTGCGGCGTGGTAGATCGCCTTCATGTTGACTGAAGTGATCAGGTCGAAGGTCGCCTCGTCGACGTCGAGCATGTCGCCATTGCGATGGGTGTAGCCGGCATTGTTGACCATGATATCGATGCGGCCGAAGGCGCTTTTTGCGGCATAGACCATCTCGTCGAATTCGGAACGCTGCGAAACGTCGGTCTGGGTCCAGATCGCGGCGTCACCGATTTCGGCGGCAACGCGCTCGGCGCCCCTGGCGTTGAGGTCGGCGACGACGACCTTTGCACCCTCTTCGGCAAATCGCCTGGCCATGCCTTCGCCGAAGCCCGCGGCAGCACCAGTGATGACGGCGACCTTGTTTTCAAGACGCATGCTTTTCCCGCTCATTGAAGACCACCCCGCAAGCGCATTTTCCTTTTTGTTCGATGCGTGTCTATCTCCCAGAACCGCCTCGCACTTCTGGGCGACACGCATTAGCTTTCGTCACATTCCCGCTTTATGTTGCAGGCGCGAAGGCTCCCGGATCCATCGCTTGATGAAAAGCCTCCGGGTGGCAGCCAGTGTCAAGGCACATTTGGACCGAATCAATATGCAGTGATTTGTCCTTGATGTGACACCATGGCACTGGATAATTTAAATCGATTAGATTATATCCAGCCGCGTCACAGCGAGCGGCGTCAAAGCGGACACACCATGACCAGCCAGATCATTCCCGTCGATCCTTTCGACTTCATCATTTTCGGCGGCACCGGCGACCTGTCGGAACGCAAGCTGCTCCCCTCCCTCTACCACCGCCAGCGCGACCATCAGTTTTCCGAGCCGACGCGCATCATCGGCACCTCGCGCTCGAAAATGAGCGACGAGGAATTCCAGGCTTTCGCTAAGCAGGCGATCTCCCAGCATGTGAAGCCGGCCGACATCGACGCCGAGGAACTCAAGACATTCCTTGCCCGGCTGTCCTACGTGTCGGCCGACGCGACGACGGGTGCCGGCTTCGACAAGCTGAAAAAGGCGATCGGCGAAAGCGACCGCATTCGCGCTTTCTATCTGGCGGTTGCGCCGGCGCTGTTCGGCGACATCTCGCACCAGCTGAAAGCCCACAATCTTATCACGCCGAATTCGCGCATCGTGCTGGAGAAGCCGATCGGCCGCGACCTCGATTCGGCGCGCAAGCTCAACGACGTGGTTGGAGACGACTTTCACGAAAACCAGATCTTCCGCATCGACCACTATCTCGGAAAGGAGACGGTGCAGAATCTGATGGCGCTGCGCTTTGCCAACGCGCTCTATGAGCCGCTTTGGAATTCTGCCCATATCGACCATGTGCAGATCACGGTGGCCGAGACCGTCGGTCTTGAAGACCGCGTCACCTACTACGACAAGGCCGGCGCGCTGCGCGACATGGTGCAGAACCACATGCTCCAGCTGCTCTGCCTGGTTGCCATGGAGGCGCCATCGTCGATGGATGCCGATGCCGTGCGCGACGAGAAGCTGAAGGTGCTGCGGGCGCTGAAGCGCATCAACGGCAATGAGGCACCCAAGCACACCGTGCGCGGGCAGTACCGCGCCGGCGCCTCTGCAGGCGGCGCGGTGAAAGGCTATGTCGAGGAACTCGGCAAAGACAGCTCCACCGAGACCTTCGTCGCCATCAAGGCCGAGATCGGCAATTGGCGCTGGGCCGGCGTGCCGTTCTATCTCCGGACCGGCAAAAGGCTGGCGACCCGCGTTTCGGAAATCGTCATCGAGTTCAAGCCGATCCCGCATTCGATCTTCGGCGACAGCGCCGGGCCGATCTCAGCCAACCAACTGGTGATCCGGCTGCAGCCCGACGAAGGCGTCAAGCAGTTCATCATGATCAAGGATCCAGGCCCGGGCGGCATGCGGCTGCGCCAGATCCCGCTCGACATGAGCTTTGCAACATCTTTCGACGGTCGCGCGCCGGACGCCTATGAACGGCTGATCATGGATGTTATCCGCGGCAACCAGACGCTGTTCATGCGCCGCGACGAAGTCGAGGCGGCATGGAAGTGGATCGACCCGATCCAGAACGCCTGGGAAAGCGCCAGGCAGGAGGCGCAAGGCTATACGGCCGGCACATGGGGTCCCTCGGCCTCGATTGCGCTGATCGAACGCGACGGGCGGACATGGCACGAAAGCAATTGAGCGAGCCCGTCTATAACTGGAACGGCTTTGCCGGGCGCCAGGATCTGGCGGCAGCCCTTGCCGGCAATGTCGCGGCGCGCCTGACCAAGGCCATCGACGAGCGCGGCACGGCCCTGCTTGCCGTTTCCGGCGGCACCACGCCGGCAAAGTTCTTTGCAGCACTTTCGGCCATTCCGATCGCCTGGAACAAGGTGACGGTGACGCTGGTCGACGAACGGTTCGTGCCGGCCTCCTCGCCGCGCTCGAATGCGGGGCTGGTCGCGGCCAACCTGCTGCAGAACAAGGCGGCTGCCGCGCACTTCGTGCCGCTCTACCATGAGGCGGCAAGCATCGAGACCGCCGCGGCGGCCGACGATGCGGCGCTGAAGGCTCTGCCCTGGCCCCTCGATGTCGTCGTGCTCGGCATGGGCGGCGACGGCCACACCGCCTCGTTCTTTCCCGACGCCGAGAATCTCGGCGATTTGCTCGACCCGGCCTCATCAAGGATCGTGCTGCCGGTTCACGCGGCAAGCGCCGGCGAACCCCGGTTGACGCTGCCGCTGGCGCGGATCGTCGACGCCGGCTTCATCGCGCTGCATATAGAAGGCGAGGACAAGCGCACCGCCTTCGACGGTGCGATGGGACCGGGTGCGAAAAAGCCCATCCGCAAAGTGCTCGAAGCGGCACCCACCCCGGTAGAGGTGTTCTGGGCACCCTGATTTCACGCAAAGCAGTCCCGGCAGACGGTGGAGGACGTTCTTCCGGGGCTCGAAAGGACCGACCATGACAGCCAGACGCGACATCGAAGCCATCACGGAACGCATCCGCCAACGCTCGAAAGCCGGCCGCGAGCGCTATCTCGGCCGCATCGCCGAGACCTCCAGCCGCGCCGCCAACCGGGGGGTTCTGTCTTGCGGCAACCTCGCGCATGGCTTTGCCGTCTGCAGCCCGTCTGAAAAGCTTGCGCTCGGCGCCGACAAGGTGCCGAACCTCGGCATCATTACCTCCTACAATGACATGCTGTCGGCGCATCAGCCCTTCGAAACCTTCCCGGCGCTGATCAAGGAAGCCGCGAAGGAAGTTGGCGGCATCGCGCAAGTGGCCGGCGGCGTGCCCGCCATGTGCGATGGCGTGACCCAGGGACAGCCCGGCATGGAGCTCTCGCTGTTTTCGCGCGACGTGATCGCCATGTCCGCGGCGATCGGCCTGTCGCACAACATGTTCGACGCCGCCGTCTATCTCGGCGTCTGCGACAAGATCGTACCGGGGCTTGTGATCGCGGCTCTCACCTTTGGCCATCTGCCGGCGGTGTTCGTGCCGGCCGGGCCGATGACGACGGGCCTGCCCAACGACGAGAAGGCCAAGGTTCGCCAGCTCTATGCCGAGGGCAAGGCCGGACGCGCAGAACTGCTCGAAGCGGAGTCTAAATCCTATCACGGGCCGGGCACCTGCACCTTCTATGGCACCGCCAATTCCAACCAGATGCTGATGGAGATCATGGGCCTGCATACGCCCGGCGCGTCCTTCGTCAATCCAGGCACGCCGCTGCGCGACGCGCTGACGCGCGAGGCGACCAGGCGAGCCCTGGAGATCACCGCGCTCGGCAACGCCTACACGCCGGTCGGCCGCATGATCGACGAGCGCTCTTTCGTCAATGGCGTCGTCGGCCTGCACGCCACCGGCGGCTCTACCAACCACACCATCCATCTCATCGCCATGGCCGCGGCGGCCGGCATCACGCTGACCTGGCAGGACATTTCCGACCTGTCGGAAGCGGTGCCGCTTCTCGCGCGCGTCTATCCGAACGGGCTTGCCGACGTGAACCATTTCCACGCCGCCGGCGGGCTTGGCTTCCTGATCCGCGAATTGCTCGACGAAGGCATCCTGCATGAGGATGTGCAGACGGTATGGGGCGAAGGCCTGAGGCCCTATGCGGTCGAGGCCCGGCTCGGCGAAGATGGCGGCGTCGTGCGTGAAGCCTCGCCGCTGCAGAGCGGCGACGAGAAGGTGCTGGCGCCGTTCAAGAAAGCCTTCCAGCCGACCGGCGGCCTGAAGGTGCTCGCCGGCAATCTCGGCCACGCCGTCATCAAGACGTCCGCCGTGAAGCCGGAACGCCGCGTCATCGAGGCGCCGGCCAAGGTGTTCGACAGCCAGCAGGGACTGAACGAAGCCTTCAAGGCCGGCACGCTGACCGGCGACTTCATCGCCGTCATCCGCTTCCAGGGCCCGAAGGCAAACGGCATGCCGGAACTGCACAAGCTGACCACCGTGCTCGGCATCCTGCAGGATCGTGGCCAGCGCGTCGCGCTGGTCACGGACGGGCGCATGTCTGGCGCTTCCGGCAAGGTGCCGGCGGCGATCCATGTAACGCCGGAAGCGGTCGAGGAAGGGCCGATCGCCAGGATCCATGACGGCGACATCATCCGGCTCGACGCCGATGCCGGCACGCTGGAAGTGCTGGTGCCGGGGCCCGAGCTCGCGCTGCGCCGCACGGCCGACATCGATCTCATCGGCAACGAGTTCGGTTTCGGCCGCGAGCTGTTCGCTGGTTTCCGCCAGTTGGTCGGCCGCGCCGACCACGGCGCCAGTGCTTTCGGCACGGCTTGAGGCATCATTGCCTATTTTGTAAAAAGGGCGGCTCGAGCTCGGTTTGAGGCCACCCTTTGGTGAGGGATGGATGGCGATTACGGCTGAACCGTAATCTCGCTCCGTTCGCCGGCCTTGACCGTCACCGGCATTTCCTTGTCATGGCCTTGATCGGACATGTGGCGGAGGACGACATAGTCGCCGGCTGGGATAGTCTGCTGCCAGGTGTCACCATAGTTCAGGCCGAGCGCTTTGCGGTTGCCCTGGATATCCTTCTTCGACGACAGCACCTCGATCGAATAGGCGCCCGGCGCCGACATCACCAGCACGCCGGCATCGAGCGTCACCTTGACGTCCTTGACGTCGCCAACCTTGACGCTGAAAGGCTGCTCGACGGTTGCGAGCTCAAGCGAGGTGACCGCGACATAGTCGTCCGGCGGCAGCCAGAACTTGCTGTCGGGCCCATAGGAGTGAGCGACATCGTCACGCGAGCCGTCGATCTTTTTCTTGGCCTTGACGATCTGGACGCTGATGCCCGAGGAGTCAGCCTTGTCGCCGCCTGCGGTGTAGTAGGCGTTGACGGCGGCATGGCCGACGCCGACGACTATGTCCTTTTCCACAGTCTGCCCGGCGGCGAGCTGGATGGTCTCGGTCACCGAGCCGCTGCCGATCGCAACCGTCACCTTCTGCTCACCAGCCGGCACGATGATCCTGGTGTCGCCATAGTGGGTGGTGCTGCCGCCCGGGAAGGCGAAGTCGACATGGGCTTCGTCACTGATCTCGGCGCCCTGGCTTGGCTTCGGATGGATGAGCATGGTGCCGGCGTTCAAGGTGAAGAGCGGCTTGTAGACCTGGCCCGCCTGGATCTTGACCTTCTGTTCCGCCCGAGCTTCGTCGGCGCGCGCGACGACGACATAGTCGCCCGGCTCGAGATTGGCCTCGTAGTTGTTGTACTGGGTGGTGACGGCCTCGCCGCGCGTGCCATCGGGCTTGGCCTTGTAGACCTCCCAGGCATTGCCGTCGGTGATCGGATCGCCGCCTTCCGCCATGACCACGCTCGGGATGAAATTGAATTCGGGCTTTGCCGGTTCAGGGGCAGGCGCCGGAGCGGGTTCGGGTGCCGGCGCCGGAGCCGGCGCGGCGACGGTTTCGACCAGTGCTTCCTGCAGCGCCTTCTCGTCCGAGGCCTGGATATATTTGCCGCCGGTGTTGTCGGCAAGGCAGGCGATCTGCTTGCCCTCGTCAGCGGTCAGGCCGAAGCCGACGACGTCGACGGTGAAATCGACGCCTGAGGCCTCCAGTTCCTTGCCCAGCGCGCACGGGTCACCTTCGCAGGTTTCAAGCCCATCGGTGATGAGAACCACGGTCGCCTTGTCCTCGGTGTATTTCAGAGCTTCGGCCGCCTGCTTGACGGCTGCGGTCAGCGGCGTCTTGCCGAGGAATTTCAGGCTGTCGGCAGCGGCCGAAATGGCGCTAGCCGAGCCGGCTTGCGGCGGCACGATCAGCTCAATGTCGTCGCAGCTGCCCTTTTCGCGGTGGCCATAGGCCATTAAGCCGATCTCGTCGTCGCCCGGGACCGACTGCAGTACGGTCCTCAGCGATTCGCGCGCGATCTCGAGCTTCGGCTTGCCGTCGATCTGGGCCCACATCGAGCCTGAAGCGTCAAGAATGATGATAACCCTATTGGCGGCAAAGCCGAGCGAAGTCATCGACAAAAGGAGCAGCGCCGCAGCGACGCTCCGCAAAAGTCCCGCCATCGAAATCTCCTTGAGGCCGCCCTCTGATCCGCGCCGGAAGCTATTTGACAGCGCGTCCGGACACAAGCCTGGAGCGGGTTACTAGATCATGATGAGATTTGGATGAAATCTCATCATGATCTAACCCTTTGTTGGAGCACGATCTTTTCCAAAAACCGGCACCCACTTTTTGGGATCATGCTTCTAACGGTTGCAGTGTAACAGGATCGGCACCGGCAGAGCTGGTAGCACGAAATCAGTAGGTGGTGCGCCGCTCTTCGGAAGGCGGACGGCCGAACTGCAGCCGATAGCTCTGCGCGAAATAGGAGTGCGAGGTAAAGCCGGTGGCAATGGCCACGTCGAGGATCGGCATGTTGGTCTGGCGCAGCAGTTCGCGCGCCCGCTCAAGCCTGAGCCGCATGTAGTAACGACCGGGCGTGACGCTCAAATGGCGCAGGAACAAGCGCTCGACCTGGCGCACCGACAGGCCCGCCGATTTAGCAAGCTGCACGGCTGATAGCGGCTCGTCGAGATGGTCGGCCATCAGTTCGACGATGCGCCTTAGCTTCTCCGACTTGCCGGTCAGGTCGCGCTCCGGCCCGACGCGCTGGCGGTCGCCGGCGGAGCGGATGCGCTCATGCTGGAACTGGTTGGCAACGCCGTTGGCGAGGTTCGAGCCGAAGTCGCCACGCACGATCTCCAGCATCAGGTCGATCGAGGTGGTGCCGCCGGCGCAGGTGTAGCGCTTGCGGTCGATCTCGAAGACGTTGCCGGTGCAATTGATGTCGGGAAAGCGCTCGACGAAGCCGGCGCGGTTTTCCCAATGGATGGTGCAGCGATAGCCTTCGAGCTGACCGGCTTCGGCCAGGAGGTAAGAGCCCACCGACAGCGCGCCGAGCGCATTGCCGCGCCGGCCCCAGCTGCGCAGCGCCGCCAGCACCTTGCTCTTGCCGGGGAACTCGACCGACAGGCCCACCGACGCGAATAGGATATCGACGGGCGGCAAATCGGCGACGGCATAGTCGATCTTGAGCGGCAGGCCGTTGGAGGCCATGACGGGATCGCCGTCGGCCGAGACCGTCGTCCAGCCATAGAAATCGCGGCCGAGCAGGCGGTTGGCCGAGCGGAAGGTATCGATCGCCGCTGCCAGCGAAAACATCGAAAACTTGTCGACCAGCAGGAACGCGAATTGCCGGCCCCCTTGAACGGGATCATCCACGACCGGCCGTTCAGAGGGTATAGTAAGGTTCGGCAAAGAAGCTGCTTTCTGGGTCAGAAGGAAGGCCGCTTCAAGCCGGCCGCAAGGTAGGCTGAGGCTAACGTATTGGCCATCAGCATGGCAATGGTCATCGGTCCGACACCGCCGGGCACGGGGGTGATGGCGCCGGCGGCCTTGGCCGCTTCGGCATAGGCTACATCGCCGACGAGGCGGGTTTTGCCCTCGCCCTTCTCGGGTGCGGCAATGCGGTTGATCCCGACATCGATCACGGTGGCGCCGGGCTTGACCCAGTCGCCCTTGATCATTTCGGGCCGGCCGACGGCGGCAACCAGAATGTCGGCTGTGCGGGCCAGCGCCGGCAGATCCTTGGTGCGGCTGTGGGCGATGGTGACGGTGCAGTTGGCGGCAAGCAACAGATTTGCCATCGGCTTGCCGACGATGTTGGAGCGGCCGACGACGACCGCGTTGAGGCCGGAAAGATCCTTGCCGCGCACGCGTTCGATCAAAAGCATGGAGCCGGCCGGCGTGCAGGGCACGAAGGCTGTTTCGAGTTCGCCGGTGCCGAGCTTGCCGACATTGATGAAATGAAAGCCGTCGACATCCTTTTGCGGTGCGATGGCCTGGATGATCTTGCCGGCATCGATATGGGCGGGAAGCGGCAGCTGCACCAGAATGCCGTTGATGGCCGGATCGGCGTTGAGTTCGCCGATGATCTTCAGCAGTGCCGCTTCGGACGTGTCGGCCGGCAGCGTGTGCTGCAGCGAATGAAAGCCGCATTCCTTGGCGGTGCGCGACTTCGACGCGACATAGACCTGGCTTGCCGGATCCTCGCCGACGATGACCACCGCTAAGCCGGGCTGGGCCTTTCCCTTGGCGACCAGGTCCTCGGTCAAGGCCTTGACCTTCTGAACCACGTCTGCGGCGACGATCTTTCCGTCAATCACTTCGGCCATGAACCATCCTCGACATCATCCAGCCAAGGCGCGGCGCGCGCCTTGAACGTTGCTTGTGCATGTCGTTGTTCCAAACGTTCCGCCCATTCGGGTAAAGCCCGACGGCAGCGCTTTTTGGGCGCCATGCTGCGCGGCATTGTCACGAAATTTGGCCTAAGCAATCCCGTCAAAGCGCCGTCACATGCCGTAAACTCGAAACCGGCAGCTTTTATTCTGTGCTGACGGGCTCAGAGCGACTCATCCTTTCACGGAAAGGCTGAACCGCTCTATTTCTTGTTTTGACGCAATTCCCAAGGGAAAGCGCGCTACGCGCTTTTCCCGGGAAAACCGTTTCACACTTTTCCTGGAATTGCTCAGAAATAGCGGCGGTGCGAACGGCTTTCGGTGAGTTCGCGCACCGCTTCGCGAAATTCGCGCAGGCTGGCGCGGATATCGTCGATTTGCGCCTGCTGGTCTTCCGGCGCCGCCCCAGCGGGCTGCGGAGAAGACCACGGCCCGGACGCCGCGGGCATCGGCTGAGCCTGCGAATAGGCATAGTCAGCCGGCTGACGAGGCTGCGCGTAGCCAGGCTGCTGCGCAGGGGAATTGGCGTGCGGAACCTCGTTCCGGAAGTCCGGCTGGCCATAGCCCACAGGCTCCTGCACCGGCCTTGTATATTCGGCGGCTGGTTGGGCGCGGTAGGTCTCGACGGGTTCGCCTGACGTCCCGCTACCCGGCGCGGCTTTGCGCATCGCCGAGAACAGTCCGTCGAACAGACCTGGGCTCCGGGCGGGAGCGGCCGCGGTCGGCAACACCGGAGGTGCTGCCGGTGGCGGCGCCACAGGCAGCGGCGCGCGATAGACCTTGTCCTCGACCGGAGGGCGGCGCTCGTCCATTCTGCCGCGCGAACGCGAATTGGCAGCGCCGCGCAGGCTGGCAAAGGCGCCGCGCATGGCGCCGACACCGATGCCGGAAGCAAGCCCGAGCAGCAGGCCGGCCATCGCTATTACAGCCCGCGACGGTCCGTTGGGTTCGAGCGGCGGTTGCGCGGGGGTCATCAGATTGATGTTGGTGGTGTTGATGTTTTGCTGTTCGCCGGTCTCCTTGGCGCGCAGCAGGTACTGTTCGTAGACGGAGCGTTTCGCCGTGGCATCACGCTCCAGTTCGCGCAGGCTGACCAGATCGCTGTTGACGTCGCCGCTCTGGACCTTTGCCTGAGCCAGGCGGGAAGCGAGATCCTGCTCAAGCTGGACCGAGCGCTTCAAGTCGACCTGCAGCGACGAGGCGATGCGGCGCAGTTCGCCTGCGATGCGCTCGCGCGAGCCGTCGAGTTGGGCACTGAGCGCCCGGTATTCGGGATGACGCGGTCCCAGACGCACGGCGGCGCGGTCGGCCTCCTGCTTCAAAACTGCATATTGCGCGCGCAGTTCGCTCATCGTGTTGGAATTGATTTCTTCCGGCAAGGTGCCGTTGATGACCGAATTGACGTCCAGCGAACGCGCCGACGCCGCCCGGGCATTGAGTTCCAGCGTGCGGGCCCGGGTGACTGAGAGCTGCTCGTTGAGCTTCAGCATCTGGTCGTCGCTGATCAGATGGCCCTGCGCGTCGACGAGATCATGCGTGGCCCTGAAATCCTCGACCTTGCGCTCCGCTGTCTCGACATCCTTGCGCAGGTCATCGAGCTTGGCCGTCAGCTGGTCCGTCGCGCGCCCGGCCATCCCGAACTGGTATTGCGCCGCCTCCTGCTGGAAAACGTCCCTCGTCGTATTGGCTATCTTCGCCGATTTGTCGGCGCTTTGAGTGGTGGCGCTGATGGAAACGACAAAGCTCTTGCCGCTGCGCTCAACCGACAGGCTCTTGGCCAGATTGCCGACCGCCAGCGCCTGGCGGCGCACTTCACCGGCGCCGCCAGGGCCATCCTGGCGCGACAGTATCGAGCGAATGAGCGACAGGACGCCAAGGCCGCCAGAGCCCTGTCCGTTGAATTCCGGATCGTCGACGAGATTGAGATCGGCCACGACCTTGTCGAGGACCTTGCCGGATGTCACCATCTTGATGCGGGTTTCGACAACAGCCAGCGCCGCATCGGGCTGCCCGACCGGTTGGGTGAGATCGTTGTCGGAAAGCTTCAGGTCGCCTGGCTCGATGACCATCTGTGTGGTGGCTTCGTATTTCTTCGGTGTCGAAACGGCGACGGCGACGCCGAGCACCGTGCCCAATATCGTCGTCGAGACGATCAGCAACTTGGAACGACTAATGCCGCGGACGACCTGGAGCGGATCGATCAGCGGCTTCCATTCCTGCCCGTCATCGTCGTCGCGGTCCGGTCGCTGCTCGTGGAAAGAGCGGAGCTCATAGGCGGCGTGCTGCTGACGCCGGCCGGAAACAGGCTCCTCACGCGCGCTGGCGGCCGAAACGGGTTCGCCGTCGGCCTGGAACTGCGGCGGCTCGGGCGGTGACGTTGGCGCCGGATTCGACCGCGCCTCGCGTTGCGAGCGGGCTATGCGGTGACGCGTGGCGGCGTCCTCGCGCCATGACGGATCCACCCGGTCACCGATCGAGACCGCCGACGCATCCGCCGCCTCATCGCCGCGCACGGCTTTGCCGAGCGCCAGGAGGGAGCGCTCGCGCCTCCAGTCTTCACGGTTTTCCCTGTCGACCATTGTCTCGAAACTTTACCTTCGACGGCGCAGGAGCGGCGGTCGGCCAATCGTTAAGTCACGCTAAACAGGCATGGGAAACAAAAGGTTAATTTCCGAAGTCTGCAAGTGAAAGTTTCTCGCTTCGCCACGCATTGCCGGGATCTGTAAAATGGCGTCAGAACCGCACGTTAAGCTTTCCGGCCTACGGCTTTCCTCGATATGACGCAGGCCAGCGACATACCGCAAAGGCGGACACTCGCCCGCATCGGCACCTTCCTCGCCGAAAGACGGGGGCTGGTTCGCGACTATCTTTCAGCGATCAGCGGCGCCGGCGGGCGGCTGGTGTTCTCGCTCGCCTATTTCATTGCACTTGCCAACACGCTGTCGATTGCCGAGTTCGGCATGTTCGCCACCGCCTCGGCGGCCGGCGTCATGCTGTCGCGCATCCTCGCCTTCGGCTTCATCTCGGCGCTTTACCGCACAGCCACCATCCGCCCCAATCTGATCGGCACCTTCACCGCCGGCTTCCTTTTGCTTGGCGCCGTGTCCCTGCCGCTGCTGGCGGCCGCCTCGTGGGGCGTCTACCTGATCTTCTTCGCCAGCACCGTTCCGCTGGCCGTCTTTGCCGCAATCGTCTTTGCAGAGGCGCTTTTGTGGCGGCCGGTCGAGGTGGTGCTGATCGTCAACAACGGGCTCGGCAAATTCGGCCGCGCCGCCGTGCTGTCGATCGTGGCCACGGCGTTCCGCGCGCTGGGCGCCGTGCTGTTCATGCTATCGGGCCAGCACAGCGTCTGGATCTGGTCGTTGTTCTACATCGGCGCCAACGCCGCCTCGCTGCTGCTGGCCTTCGGCTTCTATTATCCACGCCAGCGGCTGAGGCTGCGCACCGAGCTCTATCTCAGGCGGCTTGCCGATTCGATCTATGTTGCAGGAGCCGAAGTGCTGTTCTACCTGCAGTCGGAATTCGACAAGCTGCTCGTGCTGGCGATCGGCGGGCCGCATCTGGCCGGTATCTATGCCATCATCATGCGGCTGGTCGACCTGACGGCAATACCGATCCGCACCTTCTCGATGATGTTGGTGCAGAAGATGATGCGGGCGCCGGAGCTGTTGTCGCGACTGCGGGTCAAGAGCGGTATCGAAGCCGGCGTGTTCCTGGTGTCGACATTGGCGCTGGCCGCACTCGGCATCGTGCTGCATTTCTTCCCCAATGCACTTGGCCGGAATGTCGCCGAGGCGGCGCCCTTGGTGGCGTTGGCAATCGGCGTGCCGGGACTGCGCAACCTGGTCGAATACCAGGCCGAGCTGCTGTTCGCGCGCGGCCAGACCGCGCTCAGGGCGCTCAACCTCGGCCTGCTGGCGGGGCTGAAGGCGGTGCTGTTGACCTATGTGCTGACCACGATTGCCGACACGCCCATGCTTGTCGTATCGCTCAATGTCGTCTTCCTGCTGCTCTATCTCGCCTCGGCGCTGCTGACCTATTCGGCGCTGCGCAAGCCCGCCAAGGCAGTCTAAGCCAATCCGATCAAGCGGCGGATGCGGCCGATATCGGTGCCGATGAAGGATTGCATGCCGATCGCCACCTGCCCCGGTGCCATGGCAGCGACGAAGCTGCGGAATTCGTCATCCGACAGCGCCTCGCCGGTCCAGTGCACGCGGCAGAATTCCTCCGAGCCGTGGAAATGGCCAGCGCCCTTCAGCACATCGTCGACATAGCGGCCATAGATCATGCATTCGGAGAACCGGCGCACTGAAGCGATGACCTCGACCCAGCCGCGCGCGTGCACCTTCTCGATCTCGGCGCACATCGCCGTCACGGTCTGACGGCGCCAGGCGATCAGCGTCGAAATATAGTCGTGGTTCGAAACCTCGGATGCATCGATACCAATCGCCGAGGCCGCATTGCGCGACCAGATGCGATGCTCGTCGTGACCGTCGCTCGACAGCACGCCGTCGCGCCGGAACAGCCGCACCTTGCCGTCGCGCCAGAAGGCGCTCAGATCGAATGGCTTGAGGAAGGCGCCGTCGGAATCGCAGAAGACCAGCACGTCTTCTCCAGCATGCGCAGCGATGGCGATGCGGCGCAGCTGCTGCACATGCCAGCCGCGCAGCGGCTGGGTCTTGAAACTGAGCCAGATGCGACGGCGAAAGAGGCTCATCGGATCGTCGAACACACGCAGCCAGCGCGGCAGCAGGTCGCGCTCGTCGACAACGCTGCGGCGGTCGTTTTCCAACTGGCGAAACAGCGCCACGTCGCGGTGCTCGACCAGAATGTAATGATGCGCCACGCCGGAGACATGGCGGTCGAGGGTCTCGCACAACAGGCGGCAGCGTTCGAAATCCGGCGCATAGCTGGCGGTCACCACCGCCGCCGTCGGCGTTTGCGGCAGGGCACCGGTCTCGGCTGCAGGGCTCGGCACGACGCGGCTGTTCACCGCAACTCTCCGGCGGGCTCGGGCCGACGCGAGAATTTCTGCCTGACGACACGCAGCAGGAACACCGGATTGCCGACGACGTAGCGGCGCCACAGCCGGCCGGGCTCGATGCACAGACGGAACAACCATTCGAGCCTCAGCTGGCGCATCCACAGAGGCGCCCGCGGCACCGTGCCGGAGAGAAAATCGAGCAGCGCGCCGACGGCGATCGGCAGCGTGCAGTGGCGGGCATCGATATGACGGGCGATCCACAATTCCTGGCGCGGCACGCCCATGGCCACAAGCAGCACGTCGGGCCGCAATGCCTCGATGCGATCGACGATCGCCTGCTCTTCGGCGGGGGAGAAATAGCCGTCATGGATGACGACGAATTCGTGCTGCACCGCCAGCGCGGCCAGCCTGACCGACGCCGCCTCGGCGTTGGCGCGGGTGGCGCCAAGCAACCCGACGGTCAGCGGCCTCGCCGATGCCTGCAGAAAGGCCGGAATGAGATCAGTGCCGTTGAGATTGTCCGGGAACGGCGCGCCGTAGAGCAGCTTTGCCGCCAGATCGACGCCAACGCCGTCAGGCAGGATGAGGAAATCGTCGAGCGCCTCGGCAAAGACCGGATCGGTAGAGGCGATGTTGGCGTTGTGAGCGTTGAGAAAACTGACCTTGGTGAAGCGCCGCTCGGCGATCAGACGAGTGAGCAGCGCGATCGCGTCATCCCAGCCGATGGCAAGGACCGAAATGCCAAGGATCGTCTTCAGCGTATCGAGCCCGAAGGCGGCGCGGGCGGTGTGCATGTTCATGCAAACACCTCCTTCCCCACCGGCCCAAGCTTTTCCAGGCCGAGCCTGATGGCGGCATCCAGCGCCTTAATCTGCCGGCGATGGAAGGCGCTGCCATCGACATCCCTGACATCGGCCGCAGCTGCCTCCAGCGCGCCGGCGAAGGCGGCCGGATCGTCGGTGATGAAACAATTTGCCGGGCGATGATCGATGCCGCGCAGCGAACGGCTGGTGGCGACCGACGGCAGGCCGAGTTCGAAGGTTTCGATGGTCTTGAGCTGAACGCCGCTGCCCGCGGTGCTGATCAGTGGAATGACGGCGGCGCCGCGCACGAAATCCTGGGCGTCGGGCACGCGGCCGACAAATTCGACACCGGGATGGGCAGAGGTGATATCCGACGGCATGTTGCCGGCGACCCTGATGCGAAAACTCCGGCGAAGATGCGGCACGACTTTTTCCAGGAACCAGTCGAGGCCGATGCGGTTCGGCTGCCAGGTCCAGGTGCCGATCAGCGCCGCGTCGCAATCGATGCGGCGCGGCTTGACCGGCTTTGGGGCCGTGGCAGTGGTCACCAGCGGCAGCACCGCCGAGCGGTCGTCGCTGGCAAGGCCGAGTGCGGCGCGGTCTTCCTCGGCCAGCGTGAAGACGAAGCGAGCCCGGCGGCAGAGCCGCTCCTCCATGGTCTTGAGCAGCCTGGCCTCGCGGGCAAACAGCAGGCGCTGGAAGCGACTGTTTGCTGCTGCCGCATTCTCTTTGGCCGAACCATGTTCGACATTGTGGGCGACGAAAATCGAGGGACGGTCGGCGAACAGTTTTTCAAAGGCGCCGGCGAACTGCACCGAATTCAGGACATAGCCGTCGAAGGGACCGGCGCGCTCGATCGCGGCACGGACTTCGCTGTCGGAAACCGCGCGCAGCTTCACGGAAGCGAAGGTGAGCCCTGACAGCACCGCCTTGCCAAGCCAGGCGAGCTTCTGCCGCGCCGAGGCGCGTTCCGTGCGCACGTCGACGGCGCCGAGCACGATGGTGTTTTCGGGGTCGCTGGGCGCCTTGCCCGGCCAGATGAAGCCGATGACGGTGACGCGCACGCCGGCGCGCCGCAAGGCGGCGATGATCGCAGCGTTGGCGATCTCATAGCCCGAAGCGAGAGCGCCGTCGGGCACGATCGATGTGGCGAACAGCAGATGCATCTCACCTATCCAGGCGTCAGCCACTAGCAAAGCTGGGTGAACCCTTGATTAAATCACGCAACGCAACGGCTGAAAGGCGCGGACCGGCAGGCGCCGCTGCGAAAGGTGATTAACGAAACGTTATCGTCGCGGTGTTATCGAAAGCCAGATTCAAAACATGCGGCTGGAGCGGATGATCCCTTTGCCATCGGACGGTTCGGTATCGATTGCGGGACGCTCTCCGGGGCTTGCCGCAGAGACGATGGAAGCCGTCGTCACGCTGCCGACCTTCAAGCGGCCGCAACTGCTGCTCGAAACGCTGGCGTCGCTCAAGGCACAGCAAACCAGCCGGCGCTTCGCCGTCATCGTCATCGAAAACGAGGCCGAGGCGCGTGAGGGCGCCCAGGCGGCCGTGCCGCTGTTCGAACGCGACGATATGAAGGGCATGGTCATCATCGCGCATGAGCGGGGCAATTGCAGTGCCTACAATGCTGGCTGGCAGACGGCGATCCTGCATTTTCCGGATTTCCGCCACCTGCTGGTCATCGACGATGACGAGATCGCCGACGCGGACTGGCTGGAGCGCATGTGCAGGACGGCGGAGACGCTTGGCGCCGACATTGTCGGTGGCCCGCAAGTGCCGGTGTTTACCGATCCTGCTCACGCCAAATGGGCCGAGCACCCGGTGTTTGCGCCGCCCTATCGCCAGACCGGGCGCGTGGCCGCACTCTATTCCTCTGGCAACCTTCTGGTCGGGCGCAATGTGCTCACCATCATGGGGCCACCCTTCCTCGACCTGCGGTTCAACTTCATGGGCGGCGGCGATACCGAGTTCCTCAGCCGCTCGGCGCAGAAAGGTTTCGTGCTTGGCTGGTGCGCCGAGGCAAAGGTGCGCGAAGGCGTTCCAGCCCGGCGCATCGAGGCTGACTGGATCCGCTCCCGATCCTTACGCAACGGTGTAATCTCGACGCTGGTCGAAAAGAAGAAGCGCGCCGGCACGCCATTCGCCGGCGCCAAGGTGTTTGCAAAAAGCCTGGCGCTGCTGATAGCCTCGCCCGTGCGCGGCGCAATCAAATTGGCGCGGACAGGATCGCTGTCGACGGCGCTTTACCCCGTCTATGTCTCGCTCGGCCGCGTGCTTGCCGAATTCGGATACGCCAATGAGCAATACAGGCAGCCTGAGAAGAACTGACGAGCTGCTGCTGGGCGGCATCGTCACCCGCAACAGTGTGGCGACGGCCATTGCCGCGCTGTTGTTTGCCGTCATCATCGTGTCGTTCCGGCCGTTTCAGCCGGCAGGCGCGGAACTGACCGGCAACGGCGGCGACATCGTCAACCAGCTCGGCTTCAGTTCGCTCGGCGCCATTTCGACCTTCTCACTGCTGACGTTCGCCGACCCCAAGATGGTGCGCTCGCTGCTCAGCCCGTCCTGGATCCTGATGCTCGGCTTTTTCATGCTTTCGGTCATCAACGCGACCGACCCGTCCTCGGCCATGCGCGCGGCCTTCTTCACGCTGCTTGGCGTTCTGACGATAGCGACGGTCCTGGTGCTGCCGCGCGACGCCGACAGTTTTTCGAAAGTCATCATATTCTGCGCGATCGTCGTTATCGGCCTGTCCTATATCGGCCTCATCGTCTTTCCGCATGAGGCCCTGCATACGGCCGATTCGCAGGAGCCCGAACATGCCGGCCTGTGGCGTGGTGTGTTCGCCCACAAGAACATTGCCGGACCAATCATGGCCTGCTTCAGCTTCGCCGGCCTCTATCTCTTCCGGCGCGGCCAGAAGTTCTGGGGCGTGGCGATCTTCGGCGCGGCGATGATCTTCATGCTGCACACCGGCTCCAAGACGACGGCCGGCCTGGTGCCGTTCTCGATCCTGATCGTCGTGCTGCCGGGCCTGATCGGCATGCGGTTCGGCACGCCGATCCTGTTTGCACTGGCGATCATTGCGACGGCCATCGGTACCTTAGGCATCGTCTTCATCCCGCCGGTGAAAGAGCTGGCGGCCACCTATTTCCCCGACCTCACCTATACCGGGCGCACGACGCTGTGGGAGTTCTCCGGCGAGATGCTGGCGAAGAAGCCTTGGACCGGCTACGGCTATGAAAGCTTCTGGGGCACGCCGCTGCTGCTGAGCCAGGACCAGCCCTTCGACCGGGCCTGGGACATCCGGACGATCGTGCATGGCCATGACGGCTATCTCGACATTGCGGTGCTGATGGGCATCCCGGCGCTGTGCGTTGCCGTCTACACTTTCCTGATCGCGCCGCTGCGCGACTACATGCGCATCCCGCCGCGCAAGGAGAACATCTATCTCGGTGACTTCTTCATGATGGTGGTGCTGTTCACGGCGCTGAACGCGTTCCTGGAAAGCTTCTTCTTCCATCGCGGCGACCCGGTGTGGCTGTTCTTCGTGCTCGGCGTGCTTGGCTTGCGGCAAGTGTCGCTGCGGCCGATCGCGGTACGCCGGCGACCTTGACCGGCTGGCCTGATCCAGCACCCCTTGAGGGGCTTTCCCGTCTGCCCGCTAGCGTCTAAGGAGAACCCTTGTCTCGGAGGGCTCTCAATGACGATCAGGCTTGTTCTCGCCGGTTGCGGCAATATGGGTTACGCCATGCTTGCGGGCTGGCTGAAATCCGGCAAGCTTGCCCCGCAAGCCGTGTTCGTGGTCGAGCCCAATGCCGAATTGCGCAAGCGCGCCGAGCACCTCGGTTGCAGTGTCGCCGCGGGCGCGAACGGCATCCCCGCCGACGCAGAGCCCGACCTCGTCGTCATCGCCGTCAAGCCGCAGGTGATCCGCGACGTCACCGCCGCCTACAAGCGCTTCGGCGACGGCAGGGCCACCTTCGTCAGCATCGCCGCGGGCACGCCGGTCGCCACCTTCGAGCACATCCTCGGCCATCTCGCGCCTGTTATCCGCTGCATGCCCAACACGCCGGCCGCGATCGGCAAGGGCATGATGGTGGTCTATTCCAACCCGCTGGTGACCGACGACATCAGGCGTTTCGTTGCCGAGCTGCTGTCGGCGAGCGGTGTGGTGACGACGATCGACGACGAAAGCCTGATGGACGCGGTGACGGCGGTTTCGGGGTCCGGTCCGGCCTACATCTTCCATTTCATCGAGGCGCTTACGGTTGCAGCCGAGAAGGCCGGGCTGCCGACCGAGACCGCCAGGCTGCTGGCCATGCAGACCGTCTATGGCGCTGCTGCACTCGCTGCCGAAAGCGGCGAGGAGCCCGGCGTCCTGCGCCAGCAGGTGACCAGCCCCAACGGAACCACGGCAGCCGCCCTTGCCGTGCTGATGGGCGAAGACCGGCTGACGAAGCTGCTGACCGAAGCAGTCGAAGCGGCACGGCTGCGGTCGGTGGAATTGGGGAAGTAACCCGTTCGCGATACGTCAGGGCTGTAGGTGGCCCGTGTGCTCCTGCCTTAGCCCCGGGCCAACCTCATCAGCCCCACTTCATTTCACCCTTGGCAACCTTTGCTCCCAGTTCCAGGGACGAGACGTCAAGAAGATCGGGATAGCGCCGCTTCATCGCTGCAATCAGCTCGACGCTGGATTTCGCTTTTTCGGCTTCCTTATTGAAAGCTTCGAGGTAGGCGCGGGTGAATTCCACGGCCGCCAGACCGTCCGGTGCACCGGCTACCTGATGGGACGGCACCACGATGTTGGGTTTGCGGGACGCGATTTCGTTGAGCGCGGCAATCCATTTCTTGCGGTCGTCTACGGTTGGCTCGTCGGCAACCCAGACATGTACGCCCGACGAGATCAGCACGCCGCCGAACACCGCTTCAAGGCTGGGCACCCAGAGATACCGCCGGTCTTTCAGATCGGCGACGGTGACGATCTCGATCTTGTTTCCTTCGATTTCAAGTGAGGTGATATCGGATGCCTCGGGAATGACGACATCCGCCAGGACCTTCGGTCCATTGTCCTTGAGCTGCGGGCCCCAGACATCCAGCTTGGCTTGCACATTGGCTTTGATGGCCGCCACCGTCGCAGCGGCCGCGATGATCTTGGCGCCGGGGAAAGCATCCGCGACGGGACGCAGGCCGAAATAATAGTCAGGGTCGCTGCAGCTGACGTAGATCGTGGTCAGAGTCTTGCCGGTCGCCTTGATCGCATCCGCGACCGCACGGCCATCCGACAGGGTAAATCCGCCATCGAGGAGGATGGCTTCCTTCTCACCGGTCAGCAGCACCGGCGTGCGGCGGAAACCCTCCTCGTCAGCCTGAAAATAGGTCCATTCCAGCTTGGCGGCGGCCTTGGCTGCAAAAGCCAGAGGCTGAAGCATGGCAACCATGCCCGTTGCCAGAAGGGTTTTCATTGTTTCGCGTCTTGTCCAAATGGTTTGCAAGATTTCAACCTCAATGGGGTTCAACTGATCGTTCGGAGATTGGCATCTCGGCATCGTTTGAAAAACCCGGATCAAAAAGACAGACTATATGAATGGATCATACAATGGCAGCCGATGGTCTGCGTCGTCAGCACGAGCGCGATGATCAGGCGTGTTGCGCGAGCAGGTCAACAGCCCCATGGCGCGACCGCGGCAGCATTTGGCCTGCTGGGCGGGAGCGGCTGACGAAGCTGCTGACCGAATCGTGGAACTGGGGGAGTAGGATCAGGCCAGATCGGTGTGGGAAAAGCCTTTCCCTCTGTAGAGCGAGGGCATCCCACGGCTTTTTGCCGAGGCATATGACAGGCAGTCAGCGAGATTGAGCTGAGCTGGGTGGCCGCGACCTTTGCCATAGTTCGAAAAAGCCTGGATCGCGAGCTTGGCATCACCTCTTTCGATCGGAACCACCTCGATCGCGGCTTCGAGCAGGAAGTCTCCTATTGCCCTTTCGGCGAGAGCGGCTCCACCACCAACTTCGACGAAAGCCGCATCGCCGCTTCGAGCACGACCAGCGGAGATGTTATCCGTATCGAGGCCTGCCCGATCCGGCGGCTCCAATCGGCGGCGTCTTCCTCTCCGGCGAGGACAGCGATCACCACCGAGGTGTCGATGAACATCAGGAATGTCCCCACATCTCGTCGATCTCATCCTTAGTCAAATCCCTGCCGCCGCTTCCCGCCTTGGCCTTCAGATCGTTCGATATGGCGGCCAGCCGCTCAGCCAGCGGAACTCGTTCACGTTCGCGCTGAAGCTCGGATTCGAGCGCCTCGATCACCGCCTCGGTCATTGAAATCTTTCGCTTTTCGGCAAGCTGCCGGGCGGGGTCACGGGCGCGCGGGTCTCTGATCTGGAGATTCATCCTGGAAGCCTCCGTTCGGTGCCACTACAACATAGGGAGTTGTCATGACAAGGCCAGCCCGACTGGCCTGTCATCCAATCTCAGCTCCCGTGCAGCATCTCATCCTGCAGCTTGCGCAAAGCGAACAGCCTGGTCGTGCGGTCGGGTGTGGCGTTGTCGGTGGTGATGAGCTCGCCCTTCCTGACCGGCTTCAGCACCTTGCCGCCTTCGAGCAGGCCGACCGGCACTGCCAGATTGGCGCGCGCCTCTTCGACGGTCATGGTCCAGGAGCGGTAGCAAGTCTCGCCGATGGCATCGAAGGTCTCGCCCGTGGCGAGATCGCGCTTGGCGACCGCGCAGACCTCGGCCACCGGCTTCGGCAGCGGCACCATGTCGGGGCGGCCGTAGAGCATGATACGCGCTGCCGTCAGCGGCACTTCCAGCGAGGTCAGATGGTAGGGCCGGAAGAAGCTGTAATAGGGGCCGTGGCCGATATGCAGATCGTCCATGCGCTCGACGATGCGCGGATGCGTCGCCTCGACGATGACGAAGACGCCCGGCGCCACACCCTTGCCGATCGTGTAGTCGACAACACCCTTCTTCGACAGGATGCCGCCATCGGCGCGCGGTATCAGCACCTTGGCCAGCTGGTCGCGGTCGGCCTTGGGCCCGTGCATGCCCGGCACATCGGGCACCAGCCCGGTGGCGTTGGCGATGGCGCACATCTCGACCATGGTTTTCGAGCCGTCGACGAACTCGACCAGCATGCGCGGGTTCATGTTGCGGCGAAGGGCTTCCTCGCGATAGTCATCCGGAACGGCATCGTGGTTGAGCGGGTTGTTCTTGCCCTTGCCAGCCGAGACGATGGTGTAGCCGAGCGCGGAGGCAAACTCGATCAGCTCCATGCAGCTCGACGGCTCGTCGCCGGCGCCGACCGAATAGACGACGCCGAGCCGGTCTGCCTGCTGCTTGAGGTAGCAGCCGATCGTGACGTCGGCCTCGACATTCATCATCACCAGATGCTTGCCGTGCTCCATCGCCTTCAAGTCGAAATCGGCGGCGACACCAGGCTTGCCGGTGGCGTCGATCACGACGTCGATCAGCGGATTGGTGACCAGCATCTCGTTCGAGGTGATGGCGATTTTCCCGGCCTCGATCGCCGCGGTGACTTTCGAACCCATGTCGGCCTCGACCGCCATCGCCTCGTCGCCATAGGCGATGCGGATGGCGTCGCGCGCCGTGTGCGGACGCCGCGTCGAGATGGCGCAGATCTCGATACCGGGCATCAGCATGCCTTGCGTGACCAGGTCGGTGCCCATTTCGCCGGAGCCGATGACGCCGATGCGCACCGGGCGGCCCTCGGCGGCGCGCCTGGCGAGATCGCGGGCCAGTCCGGTCAGGGCGACATTGGTCATGCAAGCGTGTCCACGGCTTCTTGATTGCAGGCGGGAATAGCAGGGAACGGCCCCGCTTTGCCAACGAAACCAGCGGACGGCGGCAATTTCTCCGGCAACAGGCCCGGCAGGTGAGGCCAACCCCAGTAGAGGCTGATTGACCCGCCTCGGCGTCAAACCACCCTGATATAGCTCGTCATGCCGGTTTTCTGATGTTCGATGATGTGGCAGTGCAGCAGCCAGTCGCCGGGATTGTCCGCGACGAAACCGAGCTGAACCTTCTCGTTGGGCTGCATGAGATAGGTGTCGGAGATGACCGGCTGAACCTGGCGTGTCGACGACGACAGCACCTTGAAGCTCATGCCGTGCAGATGCATCGGATGCGATTGCGGCGTCAAATTCTCCATGTCGATGACATAGCTTTTGCCGAGCTTCAGCTCGGCCAAAGGCGCGGTCGGGTCCGGCGTGTCGCCCGGCCACGGTACCTTGTTGATGGCCCAGAAGGAGTAGCCTAGCGTGCCGCATATGCTGTCGCTCGGCACGTTTTCCGCCGTGGCGCTGAGCGAGAGCGCGATGTGTTTCGCGCTGGCGAGATCCACCTCCGGCACCGGGTTGGCTTCCAGCGGTGCGAGGTCGCGCAAATCGCGCTTGAGCGAGCTGCCGGTGGCGCGCAAGGTGGCGAGGACCTTGGGTTTGGTGCCTCTGATGTCGCCCAGGCTGACGATCGCGCCCTCCTGGTCAGGCATGCGGATGGCGAGCTCCATGCGCTGCCCCGGTCCGAGCAGCAAAGCATCGGGCGCAAAACGCTGCGGCACCGGATTGCCGTCCAGCGCGATGACCGCGGCCTCCCCACGCTCGACGCGAAAGGCGTAGATGCGGGTGACATCGGTGATGGCGACCCGCAGCCGCACCAACCCGCCGGCCGGCGCGTCGAATTGCGGCTGGTCGAGCCAGTTGGCGGTGCGCACCGTGCCATAGGTTCCGGTTTTTGCGGCATCGCGCGGCCGGAATTGCTGGATGAACTGCGCGTCGTCGCCGAGGCGCCAGTCGCGCAGATTGACGATTGCCTCCGCATCGAATTTCGGATCGCCCGGGTTTTCGACCACGATCACGCCCGTCAGGCCGTGGCCCATCTGCTCCAGCGTGTTGCAATGCGGGTGATACCAGAACGTGCCGGCGTCGGGCGGGGTGAAGGCGTAGTCGAAATGATCGCCGGTGTAGACGTAGGGCTGAACCAGGAAGGGAACACCGTCCATCTTGTTTGGAACGCGAATGCCGTGCCAATGGATGGTCGTCGGGTCGTCGATGGCGTTGACGAGACGCGCGGCAAAGGGCTCGCCTTTTTTCATCCGCAGTACAGGCGGCATGCCTGATTCACCATACGTCAGGACATCCCGGGTCTCGCCCGCATCCATGAACCTGGCCTGGATCTTTGCCGTCTTGAGCACCACCGGCTCAGGTGTGACAGCTGCCCAACCGCTGAGCCTGGTCATTGCTGCCAGCCCGACGCCGCCAGCGCCGGCAACCGCAGCCGTTTTCAGAAGCCCGCGGCGGGTGAATAGGGTCATCTGGCGCTCCAACGGAATATGATTACCTGTCGCCCTGAATGACGGGTGGCGACCGGCGCACAAGCCGATACTGCCACATCGCATCTCTGTCATGCCATGGCGAGCCGGTGACATTTGCTTGCACAACAGCGTGAACGCTGGCGTGCCCACCATTCGCCCGCATCCGGGAGCGCGGGCTCGGATTAATGCAACTCGGCCAGCAACGCCTGTGCCTCGGCGAGGTTTTTTTCGGAACCGGCGGCGAGATCGTCCATCTTCTTGTCACGGAAGATGACGAGCGCGTCCTGGCATGCGGCGATCGCTTCCTGTGCCATCGCCTTGTCCTTGTGGGCGGCGCCCAGATCAACCAGCACGTCGCACAGGCTGTCCTGCGTGAAGGCGACAGCCGGCACCGAATTGATCTTCTTTTGCGCCACGATCGCCTCGCGCAGGACCAACACCGCCTCCTCGAAATGCGCGACATTGTTTTCGGCGCGGCCGGCCATGGTCAAGGCATAGCCCATCTCGTTGCGCGCATTGGCCCAACGTTCGGGATCGCGGTCGCGACCGAGCTGCTCGGCAAGCGCCCGGTTGACGACAATCGTCTCCTCGTACAATTCAGCCGAAGGCTCGCGGGCCGCGATCATGCTCAGCGTCTGCGCGAGACTGGTCTGGTTGGTGATCCAGAGATCGGGATCGCGGGCGATCGTTCGCACCGTGGCGAGGTCGCGGTAGATCTGAGCGGCTCGTTTCAGCTTGCCGACATCGTTCGCCCAGTAACCAAGACTCGACAGCCCGCCGGCGAGATTGTTCTGATTGTTCTCCCAGACAGCCAGCGCATTCTCGCGCGTTACCACGCTGAGCGCTGCGTCATAGGCGGCAATCGCGCGGGTGAGCAACTCGACGTCCTTGCCGTCCGCGGCCATCAGCAAGGCATTGCCGATATCGCCCTTGGTGCGCGCCCATTGCATGCGGTTGGGAAAACCGTCGTAGATCCGCGCTGCCGTCTCGAAGCTCTCCACGGCCTTGGCGTAGAACGTGGCGTCGCCACCAATCCGGCCCTGGCTGTAGAGGGCAAAGCCGAGGTCGTAATTGATATTGGCCCACTCCTCCGGGTCGGCGTCCTTGGAGTAGGCGGGGAGCGCGGCTTCCAGCATGTCGGCTGCTTGCGCCAGCAAGTCCAGGTTGGATGTATTGTCGCCCAGGATCGACAGGGTCTGGCCGAGCACGCGCCGCGTCTGGCCGATCTCCGTGACATCACCGCCTTTCGTCTGCCCGTCGAGCGCCGCCCGCAGCGCGTTGACCGATTGCTGCAGCAGTTGATCGTCAGAGGCCAGCTTGCCTGACATCATCAACGCGCAGCCGAGGCGGAATTCCGTCTTGGCCCAATTGGCTGGGTCCTTGTCGCGGGTGCGAACCCTGAGCACCTGACCGTAGACATCGATCGCCTGCCGCAGGGTCGAGATGTCCCCCGCGCGTTCGCCCCAGTTCGATAGCGTGCCTGCAAGGCTGTAACCAATCGAAGCGAACTCGCCCGGCGCGGCGGTTGCGGTATAGACCTCCCATGCCTTACGATACGCGGTCACCGCCTGAATGTAGTAATCGGTTCCCGTATCGAGATCGCCG
The DNA here is from genome assembly GCF_057766425.1 of Mesorhizobium sp. P160187. Classification (NCBI taxonomy): domain Bacteria; kingdom Pseudomonadati; phylum Pseudomonadota; class Alphaproteobacteria; order Hyphomicrobiales; family Phyllobacteriaceae; genus Mesorhizobium; species Mesorhizobium sp. P160187. The sequence continues at coordinate 9,136 of NZ_JBYMDX010000005.1, read as the reverse complement.
AGCGTGTCGTTGACCGATCCCAGATTCTGCTGCAGCGAAGCCCAGTCGAGCGGCAGTTTCTCACGCGGATATTCGGACAGAGCGGCCTGGTACGCGGTGGCTGCCAGCAGCAGCAGTTCCTTGTTCTTCTGCTTGGCGCCGAGGCGCTGCAAGGCGTTGCCGAGCGTCAGCTGGCCGTTGGCCCAGCTCGCCGCGGCGTGCTCGCGCGTCCAAACCGTAAGCGATGCAAGGGCGGCGTCGCGCGCCTGCTCAAGCGTGGCGACATCGCCGTTAATGGTTCCGATCGATTCCAGCGCCGTGCTCAGATTATTCTGGATTGTCGCCCATTGCGCCGGCGCGCGTTCCCTGGTCATTTCGCCGGTCGCCGCCTGATAGGCAGCAACCGCCTGCTGCATGGTCGCGATATCCTTTTCGCGCTCACCGAGGCGGTAGAGCGCGGCCCCCAGATTGACCTGGCTCAGCGCCCAGTCGAGCGGTACGCGCTCCCTGCTGTATTCGGTCAGCGCCGCACGATGCGCTTCGATTGCGGCGCGAAAACTGTCCGATGTGGTCTGGCGTTCGCCGATCTCGGACAGCACGATGCCGACATTGTTCTGCGTCGCCGCCCATTCCAGCGGCAGTTTTTTCGACGACTGTACCTCGAGCGCCGAGCGGAAGGCCGCGACTGCCCGCTCAAGCAGTGCCGTCCCGTTCTCGCGCTGGCCGAGCCGCCAGTAGACCGTGCCCAGATTGCCATAGGTCGATGCCCAGTCGTCAGGGTAGGCGTCATGCGTATAGACGGTCAGCGCCTGCTCATAGGCGGCAGCTGCCTTGTCGAGGTTTTCGCGGCCGGCTTCCCGTTCGCCCAACGTAGCAAGCGTGGCGCCCATATTGTTCTGGGTGGCCGCCCAAAGTAGCGGCAACTTTTCGCGGGTGACATAGGTCAATGCCTGTTCATAGGCTGTCAGGGCCTGGGCGAGATACGCATTGTCGCCGGAGAAGTCCCCTTGTTCCGACAGAGCGTTGGCCTCTGCCGCCTTGTAGTAGAACGCGTCTTCGTCGCTCCATTTGGCAGCCTGCTCGAAGGCCTTGGCGTAATCCTGCGCCGCCTCCTTGAAGTTGAAGGAGATTTCATAAGTCCTGGCACTGCTGGCGAAGACCTTTGCGAATTCCAGCCGCTTTGCCTTCAGCTCGGCCTCGGCCTGGTCGTCCGTAGACGAAAGTTCGCCGATGCGGGCCTTGGCCTGCTCGTTGAATTTCTGCGCCGCTTCGAGCGCGCCTTCCTGAACCGCCTGTTCGGCGAGTTTCGATAGCCTGGCAATTTCGGGGTCCGGGTTTTTCAAAGTCTCGCGTTCAGCCAACACGTGTTTCAGCCGTTCGGTCTGGCCGCGCAGCAATTTGTCGAGTTCGGCCGGATCCTTGGGTATGTCGACCCCGAGCGCCTTCAGCATGGCGTAGAGCCCATCCATCGGCACCTTGCCGTCACGCGCTATGGTTTCGATCTGGCGGCGCTCCGGATCGGGTAGCGTCGAGATGGTCAGCAGGAGCTGGCGCCGCTCCCTTAGGATTTCCCCCTCGTCGCCTTTCGGCGCCTCGGCGGGGGTACCGAAATAGAGCAGCCGCCGCAGGCTCTCATTGACCCAGGGCCGCTGCTGGCCGTTGGTCTTGAGATAGACCTCCTCGCCGATCATGCGCAAAACGGTGCCGAATTCCTCGCCGCCCATCGTGTCGATGTGGCGCAGGATCGCCGCCGCATAGGGGCTGTTGCCATCGGCCGGACCGTCCAGCGCAACCTTGCCGGGCTCGGCGGCAAAGGCGATGACCTGGCCGAGGCTGTCGTCGACCGAGCCCTTGGCCTCGGCGCCACCTTTCAGGGAAACCACGCCGCGCGTTTCGCCGAGACCGCCGGCGCCGATCGGCTTGCCTTCGTCGCCCGGCGCCAGCTTCAGGAGCGTGCCCGGCGGGAACGGATCGTTGCGGCAGGCGTCCAGCAGAACGATGGTGACCGGCACCTTGGCCTTCAGTTCGGCGACGATGGACGACAGCGGCACCAGCTTTTCGCCGGCATTGTCGAGCGCCGAGATATCGGCATCGACAGGGACCAGATAATTCTCGCCGCCGGCTTCGATGCCGTGGCCGGAATAGTAGATGATGGCGACATCGGCGCCCTCGGCATCGTCGACGAAGCCTTCGAGATCGCGCCGCAATTTGCGTGCGTCGCGATTGGTGGCGACATTTGTCTCGAAGCCGAGCCTGTCGAACATCTCCTCGATGGCGCGGGCGTCGTTTTCCGGATTGGGCAGTTTGCCGACATGCTGGTAGTCGGACTGACCGATGATGAGCGCGACGCCTTTCAGCGCCTTCGGCTCTTCAGCCAAAGCGGGGCCAAACGCGCATAGGCACACCAGTGCCGCGGCAAGTGCCGCGCACATGCGCCCTGTCGCACCTGCTGTTCGCCCAAAGAGCATTCTCTACCCCAAACCCGACGCTATCTTCCGCAAGCGAGATGGCATCATGATGGCCGGCCGATGGCAAGTCCTTGGGCGAGCTGTGTTCTTGTCATGCGTACGAGGCGGCTGGCTTTCAGCGTGCGAGCGGTAGTGTTCAGCATGCCGGATACGGCCAGTCCGGCCTGTTCATGAGTTGACAGGTCCGGACTTGTTGAGCAGTCGTCCGGCCCGTAGAGCCTCTTTCTCTCAATGTTTCCGGGCGAGGGGGCCACGGTTGGATGCGCGGGATTGGCACTTTTGCGTCAGCCGGCTTTTTTGGTCCGCAACGAGACCCCGACTTCGCGACGCATCTTTTTAAAATCGAAGGAATGAACTGGTGCTGCGAGAGAGGATTGAACTCTCGACCTCTCCCTTACCAAGGGAGTGCTCTACCACTGAGCTACCGCAGCCGCTGATGGCGGGGCTTCTGCCATATAGAACCGGCAAGCGCAAGGCGTCTGTGAAAGGCTTTGCCAGACAAGTTTCGCTGACATGGCGGCGCCACAATGCTAGCTATCCCTTGAACGGCAGGCCCTGCCAGTCGCGGGCGGGACGGAACGATGGACGACAAGACAATTCCACCGAAAAAGGCTGATCCGGCAAAAAAGGACGGGACTAACCGCAAGGACCGTCTGGCCGAGCAGTTGCGCGCCAATCTCATGAAGCGCAAGACGCAAGCGCGTTCGCGGCGCACCGGTGACGCTGACCAGCGCCCGGAAGGCCTGGCGGCTGCTGAAAAAATGCACAAGGACTGACCGATATCGGCCACACTGGCCGGCCAACTTGGCCAACGGGCTCAGGAATCTTGAACCAAGCCGGCCAATGGTCTAGACGGGCCGATACGCAAACTGACGAAAACCGGCCTTTCGGGCCGAGGGGACATTCTCTCATGGATCGCATCAGAATTGTCGGCGGCAATAAGCTCGCCGGAAGCATTCCGATTTCGGGCGCGAAAAACGCCGCTTTGCCGCTGATGATCGCCTCGCTGCTCACCGACGACACGCTGACGCTGGAAAACGTGCCGCATCTGGCCGATGTAGAGCAGCTGATCCGCATTCTCGGCAATCACGGCGTCGACTATTCGGTCAACGGCCGCCGCGAGAAGCAGAATGAGGGCTATTCGCGCACCATCAATTTCTCGGCCCGCAACATCGTCGATACGACCGCGCCTTACGAGCTGGTGTCGAAGATGCGGGCGTCGTTCTGGGTGATCGGCCCGCTGCTGGCCCGCATGGGCGAGGCGAAAGTGTCGCTCCCCGGCGGTTGCGCCATCGGCACGCGGCCGGTCGATCTGTTCCTTGAAGGTCTGCAGGTGCTGGGCGCCGACATCGATGTCGACACCGGCTATGTGCTGGCAAAGACCAGGAATGGCCGCCTCGTCGGCAATCGCTATGTGTTCCCGAAGGTCTCCGTCGGCGCCACCCATGTGCTGATGATGGCGGCAGCGCTCGCCAAGGGCGAGACGGTGCTGGAAAACGCCGCCTGCGAGCCCGAAATCGTCAACCTCGCCGAATGCCTCAACGCCATGGGCGCCAAAATTTCCGGCGCCGGCACGCCTGTTATCACCATCGATGGCGTCGAGTCGCTGTCGGGCGCGCGCGTGCGCGTCATCCCCGACCGCATCGAGACCGGCACCTATGCCATGGCGGTGGCCATGACCGGCGGTGATGTCGTGCTCGAAGGCGCCCGCCCCGAGCTGCTGCAGACCGCGTTGGATGTGATTGCCCAGACCGGTACCGAGATCACGCCGACCAATTCCGGCATTCGCGTCCGGCGCAACGGCGCCGGCATTTCGCCGGTCGACGTCATGACGGCGCCCTTTCCGGCCTTCCCGACCGATCTGCAGGCGCAGTTCATGGGCCTGATGACCATGGCCAAGGGCAAGTCGCGCATCACCGAGACCATCTTCGAAAACCGCTTCATGCATGTGCAGGAACTGGCCCGGCTCGGCGCCCACATCACGCTGTCCGGCCAAACGGCGATCGTCGACGGCGTCGCCAAGCTGAAGGGCGCACCCGTGATGGCGACCGATCTGCGCGCCTCGGTGTCGCTGGTCATCGCCGGTCTGGCGGCCGAAGGCGAAACGACGGTCAACCGCGTCTACCACCTCGACCGCGGTTTTGAGCGGCTGGAAGAAAAGCTCTCCAATTGCGGCGCGGTGATCGAGCGGATTTCAGCTTAACCGCACGGCAGTTGCTTCAGACAGACAGGCGTCTGGTGCTGCCTTCATTCACCGCCAACACTTCAAACCCGAGGCGCTAGCCTCGGGTTGAATTTGTGTCGCGGTTGCACGGACCGGAAAGACCGCCTAACAGAAGGCTGAAACCAACTTTCAGGTGTGCATTCGGCATGGCAGCCCTCAAACTCATTGCGCTCGACGATCAGGATCTGAGCATCGTCTCGGCTCACGTCCAGGACGCCGTAATGAAGGTCTCCGACCTCGAATACCTGCCTTCGGCCAAGCGTTTCATATTGACCATGAACCGCTTCGTCTGGGAGGCGAAATCCGGACTGTTCAGCAAGCACAATGAGCGGCGCCAGGCGGTGTTGCATTTCGACCGCGTGCTCGGCGCCAAGACCAGCGGCATTGCCCGCGATCGGCCGGCCGAGGTGCTGTCGCTTCTGGCAATCAGCTTTATCGAAATCAGCAAGCCGGCCGGCATCGTCGAGTTGGTCTTTTCCGGCGGCGGCGCGATCATGCTCGACGTCGAATGCATCGAGGCACGGCTTGCCGACATAGGCGGCGCCTGGGAAGCCACCTCGCGTCCGGTGCATAGGGTCTAGAGCATGATCCCAAAAAGTGGGTGCCGGTTTTTGTTGGACAAAACGGGAATCGTTTGTCCAGAGATCACGCTCCAACAAAGGGCTAGATCATGATGAGATTTCAACCAAATCTCACCATGATCTAGACGCAGCCGATGGCCATTACGCTTATCCAGTCCGATGCCGGTTTCGCGCAGCGTTTCGCCGCCTTCCTGACCACCAAGCGGGAGGTATCGGAGGACGTCGACACTGCCGTGCGCGCCATCATTGCGCGGGTTCGTGCCGAGGGCGACGCTGCCCTGGTCGACTACACGCTGAAATTCGACAAGGCCGACCTCAATAGCCTCGGCATCGCCGTGTCGAAGGACGACATCGCGCAGGCCTACAAAGACGCCGATCCGCAGACGGTCGAGGCGCTGAAATTTGCCCGTGACCGCATCCGATCCCATCACGAGCGACAAATGCCCAAGGACGATCACTATACCGATGCCGCCGGGGTCGAGTTGGGTTCGCGCTGGACGGCGATCGAGGCGGTCGGGCTCTATGTGCCGGGCGGCACGGCAAGCTATCCAAGCTCGGTGCTGATGAACGCCGTGCCGGCCAGGGTGGCGGGCGTCGAGCGCATCGTCATCGTCGTGCCGGCGCCGGGCGGCATCATCAATCCGCTGGTGCTGGTGGCCGCCGATATATCAGGCGTTTCAGAGATTTACCGCGTCGGCGGCGCGCAGGCGATTGCCGCCCTTGCCTATGGCACCGAAACGATCCGGCCGGTCGCCAAGATCGTCGGGCCCGGCAATGCCTATGTCGCCGCCGCCAAGCGCCAGGTTTTCGGCACGGTCGGCATCGACATGATCGCCGGACCGTCTGAAGTGCTGGTGGTGGCCGACGGCAGCAACGATCCCGACTGGATCGCCGCTGATCTTCTGGCGCAGGCCGAGCATGACGTGTCGGCGCAGTCGATCCTGATCACCGACGATCCGGCCTTCGGCAAGGCCGTCGAACAGGCGGTCGAGCGGCAGCTGCAGAGCATGCCGCGCGCCGAGACGGCGGCTGCCAGCTGGCGCGATTTCGGTGCGGTGATCCTGGTGGAGACCATCGAGGCCTCGCTGCCGCTGGTCGACCGCATCGCCGCGGAACATGTCGAGCTTGCTATCGACGATGCCGAAGGCTTCCTGGCCAGGATGCGCAATGCGGGTGCTGTGTTTCTGGGACGCCATACGCCCGAAGTCATCGGCGACTATGTCGGCGGCTCCAACCACGTGCTGCCGACGGCGCGTTCGGCGCGCTTCTCTTCGGGCCTGTCGGTGCTCGATTTCGTCAAGCGCACCTCGATCCTGAAGCTCGGGCCGGAGCAGCTGAGAGCACTTGCGCCGGCGGCGATTGCGCTGGCCAAGGCGGAAGGCCTCGACGCGCATGGCCGCTCCGTCGCCATCCGGCTGAACATGTAGGCGGCGATGGCGGACGGCGATCAAACCCGCGCAAGGCTGATCGATGTCGAGCTCGACGAGTCGATCGGCCGTTCGACGCCCGATGTCGAACATGAGCGCGCGGTGGCGATCTTCGACCTGATCGAGGAGAACAGCTTTCAGCCGGTCAATGATGACGGCGCCGGGCCTTATCGGCTGAAGCTGTCGCTGGCCGAATCCCGGCTGGTGTTTGCGGTCGCCCGAGAGGATGGTGCTGATGTCGTCACCCATATCCTGTCGCTGACGCCGCTCAGGCGCATCGTCAAGGACTACTACCTGATCTGCGAAAGCTATTACGACGCCATCCGCTCCTCGACGCCGAGCCATATCGAGGCGATCGACATGGGCCGGCGCGGCCTGCACAATGAAGGCTCGCAGACGTTGATGGACCGGCTGGCCGGCAAGATCGACATCGACTTCGACACGGCGCGGCGGCTGTTCACGCTGGTCTGCGTGCTGCACTGGCGGGGTTAGACCTGACTGGGGCGCCCCGCTCGATCCTGTTTTTGTGCGGCATGAACGCCGTGCGCTCACCGATGGCCGAGCAGCTGGCGCGGCGCATGCTGCCGCCGGCCACTTTCGTCGCCTCTGCCGGCGTGCACAGGGGCGAGCGCGATCCGTTCGTCGACGCGGTGCTGGCCGAAGAAGGCCTGACGCTGGGCGAGCGCCAGCCGCGCTCGATGGACGATCTCGAGGACGATTATTTCGACCTGATCGTCACCCTGGCGCCGGAAGCCCACCACGCCGCGCTCGAACTCACCCGCTCGCTTGCCGTCGACGTCGAATACTGGCCGATGCCGGATCCGACCGATGTCGGCGGCAGGCGCGAGCAGATCATGGCCAGCTATCGCGACGTGAGAGAACGGCTGAAAGCGCGCATCAGCCGACGTTTTCTGCTTCCGGAGGTAAAAAACGCGGCGGATTGATGCATGTCGCTCAAAAGCGGTCCCGGTTTTGAGACAACGACATGCATAAAACGAAAGCTTGGAGCGCGTCGCATATGACGCGATCTAAGCGTGTTCACAAGCGCACGATTATCATATAGGTTCCGCCGAAATTCCGGCCTGGGCGCTCCAGGGCGCCGGAACTGCAATCCAAGCAAAGGTATCGAATGCCGAAGGAAGAAGTCCTCGAGTTTCCGGGTGTCGTGACGGAATTGTTGCCCAACGCGATGTTCCGGGTGAAGCTCGAAAACGAACACGAGATCATCGCCCATACGGCTGGCCGCATGCGCAAGAACCGCATCCGTGTGCTGACCGGCGACAAGGTCCTGGTCGAGATGACGCCCTATGACCTGACCAAGGGCCGCATCACCTACCGTTTCAAGTAACAGTCCCGCGCGAACCGCGATGAGCATCCTGCAGAAGCTCGTGCTTGCCTCTGGTTCGCCGCGCCGGATCGAACTGTTGCAACAGGCCGGCATCGAGCCGGACCGCGTGCTGCCAGCCGATGTCGACGAAACGCCGCTGCGCGCCGAACATCCGCGCTCGCTGGCCAAGCGGCTGTCGAAGGAAAAGGCCGAGAAGGCGCTGGCCTCGCTGAAAAGCGAGGAAGACTATGCGCCAAGTTTCGTGCTGGCCGCCGATACGGTGGTCGCGGTCGGACGCCGCATCCTGCCCAAGGCCGAGACGCTGGACGACGCCGCCAATTGCCTTGGACTGCTTTCGGGCCGTTCGCACCGGGTCTATTCCGGCATCTGCCTGATTACGCCGGGCGGCAAGCTGCGCCAAAGGCTGGTTGAATCCAGGGTACGCTTCAAGCGGCTTCCGCGCGAGGAGATCGACGCCTATGTCGCCTCCGGCGAATGGCGCGGCAAGGCCGGCGGCTATGCCGTCCAGGGTCTCGCCGGGTCGTTCGTCGTCAAGCTGGTCGGCTCCTACACCAACATCGTCGGCCTGCCGCTCTACGAGACGGTGGCGCTGCTTTCGGGCGAAGGCTTCAAGGTCCACACCAGCTGGCATACCGCGCGGCCATGAGCCTGGACGATAAGGTCACACCACTGCGCCCGAAGCGCCCCTGCCCCGAATGCGGCAAGCCGTCGGCGCGCGAGACCTATCCGTTCTGCTCGAAGCGCTGCAAGGACATCGACCTCAACCGCTGGCTGAAGGGCGCCTATGTGATCACCGCGCGGGATGACGAGGACGAGAGCGACGAGCCGAAGTAGGGTTTGGGCGGTGCCGGCCGCGCAATTCCACTTCGCCGACCTTACGCGATTGCTGCTTTGCCGGCGTCGGTATTGTCTGCGACAATTGCCCCGGAAAATCAGCGCTTAGGCGCTGGACAGGCCGGATTCCCGTGCTATAACCCACGCGCTTTCAAGGGGTGCCCCACGGCGCTTTCCTGAAATCCGGTCAGGCGATGTCTCGTTTGCCGGCGAGGCCCAGATAGCTCAGTTGGTAGAGCAGCGGACTGAAAATCCGCGTGTCGGTGGTTCGAATC